>CAVUWP010000023.1:0-114587 GCA_963745085.1 uncultured Alphaproteobacteria bacterium
ACCCTGCACCGCGCACTGCGACATGATCTCGATCTCGGCCCGCTCCATCGCGGCGATCAGCGCGGCGGCCCGCTTCATCGCCTCGGGCAGGAGGTTTGTTCGCAGCGAGAGGGACAGAAATTCGGGCGCGCCGAGATCCACCAGCCGTTTCGGCAGCCGCCGGCGGAACTGGAAGACGCCGCCGCGGCGCCAGAGATAGGGCGCTGCAGGGGAGCGTGGCGCCCGGCGCGCGGGGCGCGACGAGGCGGCCGCGCGGGCTGCCGGCTGGAGGCAATGTGCGACAGTCTGTGCGACACGATGTGCGACACAGGGGGCATGTAGCTTCGCGGGTGACGCACAAGGGCGGCATCTGCCCTTGATTTGCTGGATTTTTTCGAAACATGGCTGGGACGGGAGGACTCGAACCTCCAACCTGCGGTACCAAAAACCGTTGCTCTACCGGTTGAGCTACGTCCCAAGCGCTGGCGCCGTGTCATTAGGGCCGCCCCCGATGCGCCGCAAGTCCGATAACCCGCTTGCTCCGTCGGGCCCGCGTCTCTATATCGGGCGGCGCTGGCGGCGGAGTGTAGCTCAGCCTGGTAGAGCACTGCCTTCGGGAGGCAGGGGCCGCAAGTTCGAATCTTGCCACTCCGACCAGCGCTTGGCGGCCCCGGGGGCCGGCGCGTTCACGCGTCGACCATCTCGGCGGCGCGGCTCAGATCGACCGAGACGAGCTGGCTGACGCCCCGCTCGACCATCGTCACGCCGAACAGCCGGTCCATGCGGCTCATCGTGATCGCGTGGTGCGTGATGATCAGGAAGCGCGTCTCGGTGCGCCGGCGCATCTCGTCGAGCAGGTCGCAGAAGCGCGTGACGTTCGGAGTCGTCGAGCGGCGCGTCGACCTCGTCCAGCACGCAGATCGGCGCCGGATTGGCCAGGAACACCGCGAAGATCAGGCTGAGCGCGGTCAGCGTCTGCTCGCCGCCCGAAGCAGCGACAGCGTCGCCAGCTTCTTGCCCGGCGGCTGGCAGAGGATCTCCAGGCCGGCATCGAGCGGATCGTCCGACTCGACCATGACGAGCCGCGCCTCGCCGCCGCCGAACAGGTGCCGGAAAAGCCCCGCGAACTGGGCGTTCACCGTCGTCGAAGGCGGCCGGTCAGGCGCTGGCGGCCCTCGCGGTTCAGCTCGTGGATGCCGCGGCGCAGCTTGGCGACGGCGGCGTCGAGGTCGGCCTTCTCGGCGGCGATGGCGTCGCGTTCGCCGCGCACCGCGTCGGCGTCCTCATCGGCGCGCAGGTTGACCGGGCCGAGCGCGTCCCGCTGTCGGCGCAGCTTCGCCACCTCGGCCTCGGCCTCGGGCAGTCGGCGGAAGGTCGCCGTCGAGCCGCGCGCGCAGCGCCGTCCGGCGTCGGTGTCGAGCTCGGTCGCGGATCTCGTCGGCCGCCGCCTCGGCGCGACGTGGCGAGCCCTTCCGAGCACGGCATCCAGGCGCGCGCGCTCCTCGCGCCGGGCAGAGGCATGCCGCTCGGCCTCGCGCTCGGCGCGTCTCGGCCTCGCGGAGCGCCGTCTCGGCCTGCGCCAGCGCATCGGCGGCGGCCCTGCGGCGCGCCTCGGCCGCCTCCAGTGTCGGCGACGAGGCGGCGGCGGCGCTCGGCCAGTGCGGCCGGCTGGTCGGCGATCGCCGCCTGGCGGAGGCGCGCCTCGTCGACGCGGCGTTCGAGGTCGGCGATGCGCGTGCCGGCGCCGTCGCGCCGGTCGCGCCAGAGGGCGGCCTCGCGGCGGATCTCGGCCGAGCCGGCGCTCGCGGCCGGCCGCGGCGCGGCGCAGGTCGTCGGCCCGGCCGCGCGCCGCGAGCATCGCGCTGCCGCGCCGCATCGACCTCGGCCGCTTGCGGTCGACCGCCTGGCGCGCCGCGCCGGGATCGGGCAGGGCGGCCAGCTGCGCCTCGGCCTCGCCGGCTGCGTCGGCGGCGGCGTCGCGCTCGGCCCGGCGCGCGGCCAGCGTCTCGGCCTGGCTGTCCCGTCGCGAGCGCAGCATCGTCGGCGCCGCGCTCGGCCTGGCCGAGCGCCCGGCCCGCCTCGGCCTGCGCCGTCTCGGCCTCGCGCCGGGCGCGCCGCGCCGCCGCCTCGCGCGCGCCGGCCGCGTCCAGCGCCGCGCGCGCCGCGGCATGCGCCGCCGCGCGCTCGTCGCGCGCAGCGCCCGTCGTCTCCGGTGAGGCCTGCAGACCGGCCAGCCGGTTGCGCTGAACCAGGCGCAGCGCCGCGGCGTTCGGCGCCTCGCCGGCGCGCAGGCGCAGCCCGTCCCAGCGCCAGAGGTCGCCCTCGGCGCTGACCAGCCGCTGGCCGGGTCCAGCGCGACCTGCAGCGCGTCGCCGGCCGCGGCGTCGACGATGCCCGTCTGCGACAAGCGCCGGTCGAGCAGCGCCGGGCCTTGTGCGATCTCGGCGCCAGCGGACGCGCGCCCGCCGGCAGCGCCGGCGGCGCTGTCGTAGGGATCGAGCGCGGTCCAGCCCGAGCCGTCCGCCGCCTCGTCGGCGCGAGAGGTCGTCGCCAAGCGCGGCGCCGAGCGCCGCCTCAAGCCCGTCGTGACCTCGACCCGGTCGACCAGCCGGCTGCCGGCGCCGGCGTCGCGGGCGAGCAGCTTTTCCAGCCCCTCGCGCCTCGGCCGACAGCGCTGCCGTCTCGCCCTCGGCCTCGGCCAGCGCCGATCGCGCCGCGGCCTCGGCCTCGCGCGCCCCGGCCTGTCCGGCCGCAGCCTCGGCCAGCGCCTGTTCGGCCGCGTCCGACGCGGCGCCCGCCGCCTCGGCCGCCCCGCGCCGGCTGGCGAGGCCGGCCTCGGCCGCCACGATCTGCTCGGCGAACCCGGCCTGCGCCTGTTCCGCCGCGGCGATGGCGGCATCCAGCCGGTCGCGGGCGTCGCGCGTCTCGTTCAGCCGCCGCTCGGCCGCGCCCGCCTGCGCCGCCAGCCGGGCCGCATCGCCGGTCAGCTTGTCCAGCGCCTGCTCCTCGGCCGTCAGCCGGTCGGCCGCGACGCGCGCCGCCTCGGCGGCCGCGGCCTGCGCCTCGTCCTGCCCCTGCATCGCCGCGGTCAGCCGCGCCTCGTCGGCGGCGAGCCGGTCGAGCGTGGCGTGGGCGTCGCGCCCCAGCGTCTCCTCGCGCTCGAGGTCGGCGGCGAGCTGGCGTGTCCGCGCCGCCAGCGACTCGATCTCGGCACGCGCGCGCTTCTCCTGCTCGTCCAGCCGCTCGCGCTCGACGGCCAGCCGCTGGTGGATGGCGGCCGCGACCGCCTCTTCCTCGCGCCTCGGCGGCAGCGCCGCGGCGGCCTGCTCGCGCGCGCGGGTGGCGGCGCGCACGGCGGCCTCGGCCGCGGCGACCGCCCGCAGCGCCGCCGTCGCCTCGGTCTCGGCGGCGACGCGCTCGTCCTCGGCGGCCCGCCAGCGCAGCCAGAGCGCCACGGCCTCGGCCCGGCGCAGGCCCTCGGCGATCGCCCGGTAGCGGCGCGCCTGCCCGGCCTGCCGCTCGAGCGAGGCCAGCCGCTGCGACAGCTCGCCCAGCAGGTCGTCGATGCGGGCCAGGTTCGCCTCGGTCGCGCGCAGCTTCAGCTCGGCCTCGTGGCGCCGCTGGTAGAGGCCCGAGATGCCGGCCGCCTCCTCCAGCACGCGGCGGCGCGCCTTGGGCTTGGCGCTGATCAGCTCGGCGATCTGTCCCTGGCGCACCAGCGCCGGCGAATGCGCGCCGCTCGAGGCGTCGGCGAACAGCATCTGCACGTCGCGCGCCCGCACCTCGCGGCCGTTGAGGCGATAGGCCGAGCCGATCTCGCGCGTGATGCGGCGGCTGACCTCGAGCCGGTCGTCCTTGTTGAAGGCGGCGGGCGCCAGCCGGTCCGAGTTGTCGATGACGAGCTCGACCGCCGCCGCGTTGCGCGCCGGCCGCGATTCCGAGCCGGCGAAGATGACGTCGTCCATGCCCTCGCCGCGCATCTGGGTCGGGCGGTTCTCGCCCATGATCCAGCGCAGCGCCTCGAGCAGGTTCGACTTGCCGCAGCCGTTCGGGCCGACCACGCCGGTCAGCCCGGCCGAGATGACGAGGTCCGTCGGGTCGACGAAGGACTTGAACCCGTTCAGGCGGAGCCGGGTGAACTGCACTGTTCCTGCCTCATGCCTTTTCTTGCATGAGACAGCGCTGCCCGACCTATGTCAAGCAGGCTGCAACCGCATCTGGCGCGACAGGCTGCCAAGCCCCCCACATCTGGTTAACGAACTTGCGCGCGCCGGGATCAGAGGGCGGCATCCAGAAGGGCCGAAAAGTCCTCGAAGTTCATCTCGCCGCTGTGTTTCTCGCCATTGATCACGAAGGTCGGCGTCGACTGGACCTCGTCGGCCTCGCGGTTGTCCTGATAGGTGTCGAGCAGCTGCTTGGCGAACTCGCGGTCCGACAGGCATTGCTGCAGCCGCTCGGCCGGCAGCCCGGCCCGGCGGCCGACCTGCTGGATGGCATGGCCGATGTCCGGCGCCCGGGTCCAGGCCGACTGGGTGTCGAGGAAGGCATCGGCCAGCGGGTAGAACCCTTGCTCGCCACCGCAGCGCGCCACCATCGACGCCCAGAGGCCGTACTGGTCGAAATAGACCTCGCGCAGGATGAAGCGGACCTTGCCCGTGTCGATGTACTTCTCCTTGAACTCGGGGAACGTCTCGGTGTGGAAATTGGCGCAGTGCGGGCAGGTGAACGAGGCGTACTCGTAGACCGTCAGCGGCGCATCCGGGTCGCCGAGCGCGATGTCGCCGAGCGCATAGTCGGCGTTGGCCTCGGGCGCGGGCTTGCCGGCGGCCGCGCCGGGCTGGGCCGGCTGGCCGGCCGCTGCGGCCGGCTGTTGCTCCTGCGTCGGCGACGGCTGGGCCGCGCCGGCGGAAGCATCGGACCCGGTCGAGCTCTGGCTCCACGCGGGGAGGGCAAGCAGGGCGGCGAGCGCCATCGCGGCAAGTCCGGCAAGCGCGCCGCGGCGATCGAGGCTGGCGGTCATGGAAGAATCCTCTGCAGATCTGCTGTCATTCGGGGGCCCGGGTGCGGCGCCGCGCCAGGACGTTGGCGCCGAGGCGGGTCAGCGCTGCGCGCAGCCCGGCATCCTCGACGCCTTGCGTCAGGGCCGCCGCCCGTGCCGTGTCCTCCTCGGTCGATTCGACCGCTGCCGCGAACGCGGCCTGCCCTTCGGCAAAGCCCGCGCCGGCGACCGGGCGGGGGGCGGGGGCGACGCCGGTCTGCGTGATGCGGATGCGCGAGACGGCGCGATAGCCGTAGAACTGGTTGACCCGCTCGATGATCCGGGGGGCGAGGTGGTCGACCTCGGGCGCGCGGGCGCCGTCGGTGCGGACGACCAGCGTCGCGCCGAGGCCGTGGCCGGGACCGGAGTTGCGACCGCGCTCGCCGCGATAGCTGACCCGGACGGGCCGGCAGGTCGGCGCCAGCGCCTCGCCGACGATCTCGGCCCAGCGCAGCAGCACGTCGGCCTGCGCGAAGCCGTGCCGGCCGGCGACCTGGTCCAGCACCGGCCGGGTCTGGTCGCCGGCGCGCCGAAAGCCGCCGCCGCGCCGCCGGGTCTTGCCGTCCTTGCCCTCTTGCGCCATGGCCTTCTCCGCGGCGTCCGCGCCGCCCTCGCCCGAAGCTTGAACGTGTCTTTGCAGGATAGGCAGTGCCAGTGGCGATAACAACCGCGCGAGCCGACGCCGGCGCGCTGCTCGCCTGGTACGACCGGCATGCCCGGGCGCTGCCCTGGCGCGTGCCGCCGACGGCGCGCGCCGCGGGGGTGCGGCCCGACCCGTACCGCGTCTGGCTGAGCGAGGTGATGCTCCAGCAGACGACGGTTGCGGCGGCGACCGGACACTTCCTGCGCTTCACGGCGCGCTGGCCGGACGTCCACGCGCTGGCCGCCGCGCCGCGCGCCGAGGTGCTGGGCGCCTGGGCGGGGCTCGGCTACTATGCGCGCGCCCGGAACCTGCATGCCTGCGCCGCGGCCGTCAGCGATCGTGGCGGCCGGTTTCCGGAGACTGAGGCCGAGCTGCTGGCGCTGCCCGGCATCGGCCCCTACACGGCGGCGGCGATCGCGGCGATCGCGTTCGATGCGCCGGCCGTGGTCGTCGACGGCAATGTCGAGCGGGTGATGGCGCGGCTGTTCGCCGAGGCGACGCCGCTGCCCGGGGTCAAGCCGGCGTTGCGCGCGCGTGCCGCCGAGCTCTCGCCCCGCGACCGGTCCGGCGACTACGCGCAGGCGGTGATGGATCTGGGCGCGACGGTCTGCACGCCGGCGCGGCCGGCCTGCCTCGCCTGCCCCTGGCGCGCCGCCTGCCGGGGCCACGCGCTGGGGATCGCCGCGACCCTGCCCAGGCGCGCGCCGAAGCGGGCGAAGCCCGTCCGCCACGGCATCGCCTGGGTGGCGCTCGACCCGTCCGGCCGGACACTGACCGAGCGTCGGGCGGATCGGGGGCTGCTCGGCGGCATGCTGGCGGTGCCGAGCAGCGCATGGGCGCCGGTCGCAGAAGCTGGCCGGCGGGCCGCGGTGGACGACGATGCGCGACAGCGCCCGGACGGGGCGCCGCCGCTGCCTGGCGACTGGGCGGTGGTCGGCGAGGTGCGCCACGTCTTCACGCATTTCATGCTGCGGCTCGAGGTCAGGCTGCTGCGGCTGCCGCGGCCCGGCGGCCAGGGGTTCGTTGCCGCGGAGGCGGCCGCGGCGGCGATGCCGACGGTCTTCGCCAAGGCCGTCAGGCTGGCACTGGGGACGTCGGCCGCAGCGGGATGTCGAACTGGAGGCGAGTAACGGATCGGTAACCTTGGTCACCGATACCTTGCGCGACTCCGCATCTCGAGCCGAACTGTCGCCGGGATGACTGCGCCCTGTCGTTCGGGCGCAGCCCAGGAGACCCGTCAATGCCGACCAAAGCCTTGCCCTTCGCCCTCGCCTTCGTCATGGCGCCGCTGATCCTGCTGGCGGCGTTCCTCGGCGGCTGGTGGATCGCCGGCCCGTTCCTCTGGGGCTGGGTGATCGTCTCGCTGCTCGACCGGCTGGCGGGCGCCGACACCGCCAACATGGACCCGGCGACCGCCGACGCGCTGCTGTTCTGGCACAAGCTGGTGACCTGGGCCTGGGTGCCGGTGCAGATGGCGCTGATCGTCGTCTGCCTCTGGCAGGCGTCGCTGCCCGGCCATCTGGGGCCATGGGAGGCGGTAGGCGTCTTTGCCGGCCTCGGCCTCGGCACGGGCGGCATCGGCATCACCTTCGCGCACGAGATGGTGCACCAGCGCAATCGCTGGGAGCGGTTGGCCGGCGAGCTGCTGCTCGTCTCGGTCGGCTATGGCCACTTTGCGACCGAGCACGTCCGCGGCCACCACATCACCGTGGCGACGCCGAGCGACCCGGTCACCGCGCGCAAGGGGCAGGACTTCTATTCCTTTTTCGTCCGGGCCGTCCTGCTGGGGCTGCGCTCGGCCTGGGCGATCGAGGGCGGCCGGCTGGCGCGGCGGGACCGCCCGGTCTGGCATCGCACGAACCCGTTCTGGCGCTACGGCCTCGGGCTGGCCGCGTTCCTCGGGCTCGCCTGGGCGCTGGCCGGGCCGTTCGGGCTGGTGCTCTTCGCCGTGCAGAGCCTGATGGCGATCTACCAGCTCGAGGCGGTGAACTATGTCGAGCACTACGGGCTGACGCGGCGGCATCTGGGCGGGGGCAAGTTCGAGCGCGTGCGGCCGCACCATTCCTGGAACGCATCCGCCGCGGTCACGAACTGGATGCTGATCAACCTGCAGCGCCATTCCGACCACCACTGGCGGCCGGACCGGCGCTTTCCGCTGCTGCAGCATCACCCGGACGACCGGGCGCCGCAGCTGCCGTTCAGCTATCCCGTCATGATCGCCCTGGCGACGAACCCGCCCATCTGGTTCCGCGTGATGAACCCGCGCGTCGATCGCTGGCGGCGGACGTTCTACCCGGACATCGCGGACTGGAGCGACTACGAGGACGGCTCGGTCGGCAGCGAGCCGAGCGCGGCGGCCGTCCCGGCCTGACGGCGGGCCGATCGCCGGGCGTCCCGCCTTGGCGTGACGGGGTGGGCGGTGCGCCCACCCCCAAGCGTCAGTCGCGGAGTTCGGCGCGCAGCTGCTGGCGCAACACGTCGATCGGCACCGGGCGCCCGTCGCGGCGGAAGCACCAGTAGGTCCAGCCATTGCAGGAGGGCGCGCCTTCCAGCGCCGCACCCACCTGGTGGATCGAGCCCGTCATTTTGGCGATCGCCAGCGTCCCGTCGGCGCGCACCTTGGCGTGGTGCCGGCCGTTGAAGGATTCGAGGACCTCGCCCGGCTCCAGAAGCCGCCGCTCGACCAGCTCGCCGAAGGGGATGCGCGGCTCGGCCCTGCGCCCGCGAGTGACGGCCAGCGCCTGCGGCTCGTAGGGGCGGACGCGGTCAATTCGGTCGCGGGCCAGCGCGACATAGGCCGGGTCGCGCTCGATGCCGATGAAGCGGCGGCCGAGCCGCTTGGCGACGGCGCCAGTCGTCCCCGAGCCGAGGAACGGGTCGAGCACCAGGTCGCCCGGCCTGGTCGTGCCGACCAGGACGCGGTGCAGCAGCGCCTCGGGCTTTTGCGTCGGGTGTGCCTTGGCACCGTCCACCCCCTTCAGCCGCTCGGCCCCGGCGCAGATCGGCAGCAGCCAGTCCGAGCGCATCTGCAACCCCTCGTTCAGCTCCTTCAGCGCGTCATAGTTGAAGACCGGGCGCGTCGCTTCGGAGGGGGCCGCCCAGATCAGCGTCTCGTGCGCGTTCGTCAGCCGCTTGCCGCGAAAGTTCGGCATCGGGTTGGTCTTGCGCCAGACGACGTCGTTCAGGATCCAGAACCCCAGATCCTGCAGCGCCGTGCCCAGCCGGAAGATGTTGTGATAGGTGCCGATCACCCAGATGGCGCCGTCCGGCTTCAACACCCGCCGCGCTTCGCCCAGCCAGGCGCGGGTGAAGGCGTCGTAGGCCGCGACGCTGTCATAGCGGTCCCAGTCGTCGTCGACGCCGTCGACGCGGGTGTTGTTCGGCCGGTGCAGCTCGCGCTTCAGGCGCAGGAAATAGGGCGGGTCGGCGAAGACGAGGTCGACCGAACCCGCCGGCAGCTGGCGCATCGCCCGGACGCAGTCCCCTCGATGATGCGCTCCGGCAAAGGCTCGGCCATGCACCCCCTCAAGTGCTGTCCCTCATGTGCGGGGCGACAGTACGCAAAAGCAGCCAACCGTCAATTGCCTTTAATTCAGCGGTTTAGGGCTGTTTCCTCACAGGCACACTCGGCGTCGAGGCCAAGCAAGATATTGTGGATCGGGCGCCAGCTCCGCCGATGATGCGGTGTGACGCCGAGCCGCGACAGCGCCGTCCGGTGCTCGGGCGTGCCATAGCCGACATTGGTCAGCCAGCCATAGCCTGGGCACCGGTCGTGCAGGCGCGCCATCATCCGGTCGCGCGTGACCTTGGCGATGATCGAGGCGGCGGCGATCGACAGCGACAGGGCATCGCCGCCGATGACGGTGCGGACCGGAATGCCGATCGTCTTCGGCACCCATTTGCCGTCCACCAGCGCGATCGCCGGCGCGCGGCCCAGCGCCGCCAGCGCGCGCGCCATGGCGAGGTCGTTGGCGCGCAGGATGTTGATGCGGTCGATCTCCTCGACC
The DNA here is from genome assembly GCA_963745085.1 of uncultured Alphaproteobacteria bacterium. Classification (GTDB taxonomy): domain Bacteria; phylum Pseudomonadota; class Alphaproteobacteria; order Rhodobacterales; family Rhodobacteraceae; genus Thermohalobaculum. Next base: position 9,668 of record CAVUWP010000023.1, read on the forward strand.
GTGCCGATGCCGATGCCGACCCTGGCCGTGGCCATGACTGCGTCGAAGAGCGTCGCGCGGACGCCCGGCGTCAGCTTCTTCGAATCGTCGATGCCGTCCGGAATGGCGGCGCGGTCGAGGACGACGGCGGCCGCGACGACCGGCCCGGCCCAGGGGCCGCGCCCGGCCTCGTCTATGCCGCAGACGGGGCCGCCGGTGCCCTCGTAGTCGTCCTCGATCGCGCAGTCAGGCGGCATGACGACGTGATGCCAGCCGTGCGGCGCCCGATCAAGACCGGGCTCAACGGATCTCCGGTCCCCGGATCTCCGGCGCTTGCCGCCAGGCTCGCTCGGCCGAGCCGCGGCCGCGCTCGCGGACGATCTCGACGCCGAGCCCGGCGCCGCCGGCCAGGCGGTCGAGCTTCTCGATCCGGAGGTGCACGCGGCGCGCCCGCGGGTCGACGAGGCAGAGCTCGGCCAGCCGCTCGGCCAGCGTCTCGACGAGGTCGGCGCGGGGGCCCGTGGCGACCGCCTCGATGGCCTCGACCAGATCGTCATAGCTGACGACGCCGGCCGCGCGGTCCTCGAGCGGCGCGGCGCCGCGCGCCACCTCGAGCGCGATGTCGAAGCGCACGCGCTGGGTCGTGCCGCGCTCTTCCGCGTAGGCGCCGACCTCCATCTCCCGGACATAGTTCGAGACGAAGATCCGGTCGTGCGGCAGGTCGCGCGTTTCGTCCTCGGGTCGATCGGTCATGGCGTCGCTCGTCGCTTCTGTCCGACACTAGCGGTGTACCGGGGCGAGAACCACCGGCTTCGCGGCGATCGCGCCGGAATCCCCGCTCAGCGCCAGAGGGCGTAGGCGAGCCCGAGGCCCATGATGCCGAAGACCAGGACCGCCCACCAGGCCGAGCGCAGGCCGAGGCGATGCGGCGGGTAGTCGATGTCCCAGCGGCCGCGCTCGGCGAAGCCCGCCAGCATCTCGGCGGTCAGCGGGATGTGGATCTCGCGGCCCGCGTGGTCCAATGCCACCAGCGGCATGGCAAATACGCCATGGTCGCGATGATGGAACCACCAGCGATAGCCGCGGATGTCGACGCGGAAGCGCACCGCATAGGTCTGCACGAACCGGCTCGCCGCCTTGCCATCAAACCCGTCCGAGCCGAGCAGGTCGTCGCGGTCGATCCCGGCGCGCGGACGCCCCGTGACCTCCGCGGCCAGCCCCACGATCTCGGACTCGCGGCTCACATGTTGGGATAGTTCGGACCGTCGCCGCCCTGCGGCACGGTCCAGACGATGTTCTGCGGCGGGTCCTTGATGTCGCAGGTCTTGCAGTGCACGCAGTTCTGGAAGTTGATCTGGAAGCGCGGGTTCGAGCCGTCATCGTCGCGCACCACCTCGTAGACGCCGGCCGGGCAATAACGCTCGGACGGCTCGGCATAGACCGGCAAGTTGTGCTCGATCGGGATCTTCGGGTCCTTGAGCCGCAGGTGGCAGGGCTGGCTCTCCTCGTGATTGGTAAACGAGAAGGCGACGTTGGTCAGCCGGTCGAAGCTGAGCACGCCGTCCGGCTTCGGGTAGTCGATCTCCTTGTGGTCGGCGGCCTTGCCGGTCGCCTCGGCATCGGTCTTGCCGTGCTTCATCGTGCCGAACGGGTTCATGCCGATGCTGCCGCCCCACATGTCGAGGCCGCCGAGCACCAGGCCGCCGACGAGGCCGTACTTCGACCAGATCGGCTTGACGTTCCGCACCGGCTTCAGGTCGCGCATGATCGGGCCGCGGCGCACTGCCTCGTCGTACTCGGCCAGCGCGTCGCCGCCGCGCCCGGCGCCGATCGCCGCATGCGCCGCCTCGGCAGCGTGCATGCCTGAATGGATCGCGTTGTGGGTGCCCTTGATGCGCGGCACGTTGACCATGCCGGCGGCGCAGCCGAGCAGTACCCCACCCGGAAAGGCGAGCTTCGGCAGCGACTGCCAGCCGCCCTCGCTGATCGCCCGCGCGCCATAGGCGACGCGCTCGCCGCCCTCCAGCATCTCGGCGATCTTCGGGTGGTGCTTGAAGCGCTGGAACTCTCTGTAGGGGTTCAGGTACGGGTTGGCGTAGTTCAGGTGGACGACGAAGCCGATCGCCACCTGGTTGTTCTCGAGGTGGTAGACGAAGGACCCGCCGCCGGCCTGGTTGCCGAGCGGCCAGCCGAGCGTGTGCATGACCAGGCCCTGGCGGTGCTTTTCCGGCTTGACCTCCCACAGCTCCTTCATGCCGAGGCCGTATTTCTGCGGCTCGGCGCCGTCCGCCAAGCCGTATTTGGCGATCACCTGCTTCGAGAGCGAGCCGCGCACGCCCTCGCCCAGCAGCACGTACTTGCCGGAGACAATCATGCCGGGCTCGTAGTTCTCGCCGGGCTCGCCGTCCTTGTTGCGGCCGAACTCGCCGGCGACGACGCCGGCCACCTGGTCGTCCTCGCCGTAGACGAGTTCGGAGCAGGACATGCCGGGGTAGACCTCGACGCCCAGCGCCTCGGCCTGCTCGGCCAGCCAGCGGCAGACATTGCCGAGCGAGACGATGTAGTTGCCGTGGTTGTTCATCAGCCGCGGCATCATGAAGTTCGGCAGGCGGACGGAACCGCCCTCGCCCAGCCACAGGAACTGATCCTCCTTCACGGGCGTGTTCAGCGGCGCGCCCTTGTCGCGCCAGTCGGGGATCAGCGCGTTCAGCCCGGACGGGTCGACGACGGCGCCCGACAGGATGTGCGCGCCGACCTCGGAGCCCTTCTCCAGCACGACGACGTTCAGGTCGGCGTCCAGCTGTTTCAGGCGGATGGCCGCGCTCAGGCCCGCCGGTCCGGCCCCGACGATGACCACGTCCACTTCCATCGCCTCGCGGTCAGAATCGCTCATGCTGGGTCACCGGCTCCACTGCGCTGCATCGGCTGCATATCGCGCGCCGCGCGAGAGGGTCAACCGCGGGCCGGACGGGCGGCTCGGGCAGGGGCCGCCGGCTGCACGCCGGGCCAGCGGCAAGCGGCCTTGCAAACGCAGCACTTGCCCACGCAGGGCGCGCGCGGCATGAGCCCCGTCCATGCCGGTCACCGATCAAAATACCCTGCGCGGCGTCGCCTTCATGGTCGCCTCGACCATCGTCTTCGCCCTGCAGGACGGGCTGTCGAAGGCGCTCGTGGCCAACCACTCGCCGATCTTCGTCACCATGTGGCGGTACTGGATCTTCGGCGCCGTCTGCCTGTTCCTGCTCTGGCGGACCGGCTTTGCCAAGGGGCTGCAGAGCGGCCAGCCGGTGCTGCAGATCGCCCGCGGCGTGACGCTGGCGCTGGAGATCTGCGTCGCCATCCTGGCCTTCCACCTGATCGGGCTGGCGTCGACGCACGCGATCTTCGCATTCGTGCCGCTGCTGGTCGTCGCGCTGTCCGGGCCGCTGCTGGGCGAGCATGTCGGCTGGCGGCGCTGGACGGCGATCGGGATCGGGCTGCTCGGCATGATGTTGATCATCCGCCCTGGGTCCCAGCCGCTGACCTTCGGCATGGGCATCGCTATCCTCGGCATGGTGATGTTCGCGGCCTACGGCCTCGCCACGCGCCGCGTCGCGCGGACCGATGCGGCGATGACCAGCTTCTACTATACGGGCATCTTCGGCGCGGTCGTCATGACGCTGATCGGCCCGTGGTTCTGGTCGGCTATGACGCCGGTCGAGATCGCGATGATGGCGACGCTCTGCGCCACCGGCATGGGTGGTCACTTCCTGCTGATCAAGGCGTTCGAGGCGGCGGAGGCGTCGGCGATCCAGCCGTTCGCCTATCTGCAGAACGTCTTCTCGTCGATGATGGGGGTGATCGTCTTCGGCGAGATCATCTCGCCCTGGACGATCGCCGGCGGCGCGGTGGTGATCGGCGCCGGCGTCTTCGCCTTCTGGCGCGAACGGGTGCGCGCCAAGCAGGCGGCGGCCGAGGTCGAGAGGATGTCCGAGGCGGCCTGACCGGCCGCATCCGGACCGCGCGGCTCAGCCGGGATCGGCCACCAGACCCGCCGCCTCGATGCCGGCGATCGCCGCCGCCTCGTCCGCCTCGGACTGGTCGCCCGAGATGCCGACCGCGCCGAGCAGCCGGCCGCGCCCGTCGCGCACCAGGACGCCGCCCGGCACAGGGACGACGGCCGTGCCCTGCAGCGCGGCGACCGCGGCGACGAAATAGGCCTGCGCCTCGGCCCGGGCGTGCAGCGCCCGCGAACCCAGCCCCATGCCGACGGCGCCATGCGCCTTGCCGTGCGCCACCTGGAAGCGATAGATCGACGCGCCGTCCTCGCGCTCGAACGCCTTGAGGTGGCCGCCGGCGTCCAGCACCGCGACGGCGACCGGCTGCAGCCCGTTCGCTCGCGCATGCTTCAGCGCGCCGCGGACGATTCCGCGCGCCTTGTTCAGCTTCAGCTCGGCCATCAGACCTCCTTCTTGCGGGCCGCCCGCCGCCGGTGCAGGATCGGCTCGGTATAGCCGCTCGGCTGCTCGACGCCCTCGAGGACAAGCTCGCAGGCCGCGCGGAACGCCTGGCCGTCGAAGCCCGGCGCCATCGGCCGGTAGCCGCCGTCACCGGCGTTCTGCCGGTCGACGACCTCGGCCATCTCGCGCATCGCCGCCATGACCTCGTCCTCCGAGACGACGCCGTGGCGCAGCCAGTTGGCAATGTGCTGCGAGCTGATCCGGCAGGTCGCGCGGTCCTCCATCAGCGCCACGTCGTGGATATCGGGCACCTTCGAGCAGCCGACGCCCTGGTCGACCCAGCGAACGACATAGCCGAGGATGCCCTGCGCGTTGTTGCGGACCTCGTCGCGGATCTCGTCCGGCGACCAGTTCTGCCGGGCCAGCGGGATCTCGAGGAGGTCGTCCAGCCCGGCGCGCCGCCCGCCCTTGATCAGCTCTGCCTGGCGGGCCAGCACGTCGACGCGGTGATAGTGCGTCGCGTGCAGCGTCGCCGCCGTCGGGCTCGGCACCCAGGCGCAATTTGCGCCGGCCCGCGGGTGGCCGACCTTCTCCTCCAGCATGTCCGCCATCAGCTCGGGCATCGCCCACATGCCCTTGCCGATCTGCGCCCGCCCGGCCAGTCCGCAGGCCAGCCCGACATCGACGTTCCAGTCCTCGTAGGCCCTGATCCAGGCGGTGTCCTTCATCGCCGCCTTGCGGGTCATCGGGCCGGCTTCCATCGAGGTGTGGATCTCGTCGCCGGTGCGATCGAGGAAGCCGGTGTTGATGAAGCAGACTCGCGCCCGCGCCGCCCGGATGCACTCCTTCAGGTTGACGGTCGTCCGGCGCTCCTCGTCCATGATGCCGATCTTGACGGTGTGCGGCGCAAGCCCCAGCACCTGCTCGACGCGGCCGAAGATCTCGTCGGTGAACGCCACCTCCTCGGGGCCGTGCATCTTGGGCTTGACGACGTAGACCGAGCCCTGGGTCGAGTTGCGCGGCCCTTGCGTCTTCTGCAGATCGTGCAGCGCGATCGCCGTGCCGATCATCGCGTCCATCAGGCCCTCGAAGGCCTCGCCGCCGTCGCGGTCGAGGATCGCCGGGTTGGTCATCAGGTGCCCGACATTGCGCAGCAGCATCAGCGAGCGGCCCTTGAGCACCACCGGGCGGCCGTCCGGCCCGGTGTATTCGCGATCCGGCGCCAGGCGGCGGGTAAAGGTCTCGCCGCCCTTCGCCACCTGCTCGGTCAGGTCGCCCTGCATCAGGCCCAGCCAGTTGGCATAGGCCAGCACCTTGTCCCCGGCATCGACCGCGGCGATCGAGTCCTCGAGGTCCATGATGGTTGTCACCGCGGCCTCGAGAACCACGTCGGCGACGCCGGCCGGGTCGGTCGCGCCGATCCGGTGCCCGCGGTCTATGGCGATCTCGATGTGCAGCTGGTGGTTCGCCAGCAGAATGGCCGAGGGGTCCACGGCCTCGCCGCGATAGCCGGCGAACTGCTTCGGATGGCGCAGCTCGGTCTCGCGCCCGTCGCCCAGCGTCGGCACCAGCCGGCCATGCGCGACGACATAGCGCGCGACCTCGGCGTGGCTGCCGCGAACCAGCGGCGCCGCCTCGTCGAGAAACGCCTTGGCCCAGGCGATCACCCGCTCGCCGCGCGCCGGGTCGAAGCCGCCGCCCGCCGGCAAGTCGCCGAGCGCATCGGTGCCGTAGAGCGCGTCGTAGAGCGATCCCCAGCGCGCGTTCGCGGCATTCAGCGCGTAGCGCGCATTGGTGATCGGCACGACGAGCTGGGGGCCCGCCACGCTGGCGATCTCCGGGTCCACCCGCGCCGTCTCGACGCGAAAGTCCGGCCCCTCGGGCAGCACGTAGCCGATCTCCTCCAGAAAGGCGCGATAGGCGGCGGGGTCCGGCTTTCCCGGGTGCTCGCGGTGCCAGGCGTCGATCCGGCGCTGCAGCTCGGCGCGGTATTCCAGCAGCACCCGGTTCCGGGGCCCGAACTCGTGGATCAGCCCGCTCAGGCCGCGCCAGAACGCCGCCGTCTCGATGCCCGTGCCGGGCAGCGCCTGCTTCTCCAGGAACTCCGCCAAAGCGGCCGCGACCTGCAACCCCTCGCGCTCGACCCGCTCCATCCGCGCTCCTCTTTCTGCCGTGTTTCTCCTCCTAGACCAGCCGTCGGCGGCTCGGGAAGAATTTTCACCCCTCGGGATCGAGGCCCCAGATGCGCGGCTCGGCCATCTCGACGGAATTGCCGGCCGGGTCGCGGAAATAGATCGAGCGCCCGCCCTGCGGCCATTCGAAATCCGCCTCGATGGCGACACCGGCCCGGCCCAGCCGCGCGCACCAGCGCTCGATCTCGTCGGCGGACGCCGCAAAGCAGAGGTGCCCCTCGCCGGTGGCCCCGTGCGGCGGCACCGGCACCCTGGCGCCGGGCGCCGGCGGCTCGCGCGTGGCGGAAGGACGGAAGATCAGCACCACCCCGTCGCCGGCGCGAAAGAAGACGTGCCGCCCCTCGGCCGCCGCGATGCGGTCGAGGCCCAGAACATCGCCGTAGAACGCCGCCGTCTCCTCCAGGTTTTCCGCGTAGAGCGCGCTTTCCAGAACCCGCATGTCGCCTCGACCGGCTGCCCGGGCCGACGTTAGGCCATGGCGTCCCCGGCGTCATCCCCGGCGTCATCCCCGGCGTCGAGCGCAGCCGGACCAGAGCGGAACGGAGGCGCATCTCCCCGGTTTCGGTTCAAACGACTTGTGTGGAGCAGAGCCCATGGCACTCGACGACACCGAGACCGCAAAGCTGCACCGGATGGTGATGGCGGACCACATCTGCCCGTTCGGCCTGAAATCGAAGGACCTGCTCGAGCGCCAAGGCTATGCCGTCGACGACCACCACCTGACGACGCGCGACGAGACCGAGGCGTTCAAGCGCGCGCATGGCGTCGACACGACGCCGCAGACCTTCATCGGCGGCGAGCGCATCGGCGGCTATGACGACCTGCGCGAGCATCTCGGCAAGGCGCCGGCGAGCAAGGAGGGGACCAGCTATCAGCCGGTGCTGGCGGTGTTCGCGGTCGCCTTCCTGATGGCGCTGGCGACCAGCTGGGCGGCGCTGGGCGAGCTTTTCACGATCCGCATGGTCGAGTGGTTCATCGCGATCAGCATGAGCATCCTGGCGATCCTGAAGCTGCAGGACCTCGAGAGCTTCTCGAACATGTTCCTCGGCTATGACCTGCTGGCGCAGCGCTGGGTGCGCTACTGCCTACCTCTACCCGTTCGGCGAGGCGCTGGCCGGCGTTCTGATGATCGCGCACGCGGCTTTGTGGATCGCCATCCCGGTGGCGCTGTTCATCGGCACGGTCGGCGCCGTTTCGGTCTTCAAGGCCGTCTACATCGACAGGCGCGAGCTGAAATGCGCCTGCGTCGGCGGCGGCAGCAACGTGCCGCTGGGTTTCCTGTCGCTGACCGAGAACCTGATGATGGTGGCGATGGGCCTGTGGATGCTGTTCACCTGATCCCGGTTGGCGTGGTTGAATCGCGGCGGACCGGCAGCTAAGTCGGTTGGATGAGTGCCTGCTGCGGATCCGGCGCGGCCTTCGACGGGATGTCGGTCGAGTACCGGCGCCGCCTCTGGGCCGTCATCGTGCTGAACGCGACGATGTTCGTGGTCGAGATGGCCGGCGGGCAGATGGCCGGCTCCACGGCTTTGCAGGCGGACGCGCTCGATTTCCTGGGCGATGCGCTGACCTACGGCATCTCGCTGGCGGTCATCGGGCGGTCGATCGCGCTTCGCTCGGCGGCGGCGCTCGCCAAGGGGGCCAGCCTGGCGCTGATGGGCCTGTGGGTCTTCGGCGCGACGATCTGGCACGCCCTGGTCGTCGGCGTGCCGGCCGCCGGGTTCATGGGGGCGATCGGCTTTCTGGCGCTGCTGACGAACCTGGCGAGCGTGGCGCTGCTGCTGCCCTACAAGGACGGCGACGCCAATGTGCGGTCGGTCTGGCTCTGCTCGCGCAACGATGCGATCGGCAACGTGGCCGTCATGGCCGCGGCGGTCGGCGTCTGGGCGACCGCGTCGCGCTGGCCCGACGTGATCGTCGCCGGCGCGATGGCGGCGCTCTTCCTGAGCTCGTCGGTCCAGATCGTCGTCCAGGCGGCGCGCGAGCGCAGGCAGGGGCCGGCCACGGCGGACGCCGCCTGAGGCGACGGAGGCGGCGCCGGGCCGGGGCAGGCGCATTGGCGGGCGTTCCCGGCTTGCCAGCGCGCCGGGGCGCCGGTAACCGGAGGGCATGGCAGACACGCTGAAGACGACGCCGCTCGACGCGCTGCACGCGCGCCTCGGCGGGCGCATGGTGCCGTTCGCCGGCTACTCCATGCCGGTGCAGTACCCGACGGGCGTCCTGAAGGAGCACCTGCACTGCCGGGCGGCGGCGGGCCTGTTCGACGTCAGCCATATGGGGCAGGTCGCGCTGCGGCCGCGCTCGGGCGACATCGCCGACGCCGCCCGCGCGCTCGAGCGCCTGGTGCCGGTCGACCTGCTGGGGCTGGCCGAGGGGCGCCAACGCTATGCCCTCTTCACGAACGATGCCGGCGGCATCCTCGACGACCTGATGGTCGCAAACCGGGGCGACCACCTGTTCCTGGTGGTCAATGCCTCGCGCAAGGACGAGGACACGGCGCACATGGACGTCGCGCTTTCCGAGGATCTGCCTGGTCGAGCGACTGGACGACCGGGCGTTGCTGGCGCTGCAGGGGCCGGGCGCCGAGGCGGCGCTGGCGGCGCTGGCGCCGGAGGTCGCGGGGATGCGCTTCATGGACGTGCGCGAGGTCTCGCTGCAGGGCATTCCCTGCCTGGTCTCGCGCAGTGGCTATACCGGCGAGGACGGCTTTGAGATCTCGGTGCCGGCCGTCCGGGCCGAGCCATTCGCCGAGGCGCTGCTGGCGCAGGAGGGCGTCCTGCCGATCGGCCTCGGCGCGCGCGATTCGCTGAGGCTGGAGGCCGGGCTCTGCCTCTATGGCAACGACATCGACGAGACGACGACGCCCGTCGAGGCGGCGCTGACCTGGGCCATCCAGAAGACGCGCCGGCGGGGCGGGGCGCGCGAGGGCGGCTTTCCGGGCGACGAGATCATCCTCGCGCAACTGGCCGATGGCGCGCCGCGCCGCCGCGTCGGCCTGCGCGCCGAGGGCCGGGCGCCGGTAAGGGCCGGCGCGACGCTCCACCTCGACAGCGAGGACGAGGCGGTCGGCCGGGTCACCTCGGGCGTCTTCGGCCCGACGATCGACGGCCCCGTGGCGATGGGCTACGTCCCGGCCGCCAATGCCGACGCCGGGCACGCGCCTGTTCGCCGAGGTGCGCGGCAAGCGCCTGGCCGTGACGGTGGCCGAGATGCCCTTCGTCGCGCCGGGCTACAAGCGATGACGACGACGCCATCGTCCAGGGAGGACCCATGCTGAAATTCACCGACGACCACGAGTGGCTGCAGATCGAGGGCGACACGGCCACGGTCGGGATCACCAAGTACGCGACCGAGCAGCTGGGCGACATCGTCTTCGTCGAGCTGCCCGAGCCGGGCGCCGAGTTCGCCAAGGGCGACGCCGCCGCGGTGGTCGAGTTCGGTCAAGGCCGCGTCCGATGTCTTCATGCCGCTGGACGGCACGATCGCCGAGGTGAACCAGGCGATCGTCGACGAACCCGCCAAGGTCAACGAGGACCCGCAGGGCGCCGGCTGGTTCTTCAAGATGACGCTGAAGACCCCGTCCGACGCCGACCCGCTGATGGACGAGGCGGCCTACAAGGAGATGGTGAGCTGAGACTGACGGAACGCGCCAGCGAAATTCACCGGCGACGATCTACGAGCCCTACGACTTCGCCAACCGCCGCCATATCGGCCCCTCGCCGGCCGAGATGGCGGAGATGCTGGAGGCGGTGGGCGCCGACACTCTCGACGCGCTGATCACCGAGACGGTGCCTGCCGGCATCCGGCAGAAGGCGCCGCTGGACTGGGGGCCGCCGCTGAGCGAGCGCGGCACGCTCGACCGGGTGCGCGAGACGGCGGACACGCAACCGCGTGCTGACCAGCCTGATCGGGCAGGGCTATCACGGCACCATCCGCCGCCGGCGATCCAGCGCAACATCCTCGAGAACCCGGCCTGGTACACGGCCTATACGCCCTACCAGCCCGAGATCAGCCAGGGCCGGCTCGAGGCGATGCTGAACTTCCAGACGCTGGTGACCGACCTGACGGCTATGGACATCGCCAACTCGTCGCTGCTGGACGAGGCGACGGCGGCGGCCGAGGCGATGACCATGGCCCAGCGCCAGGCCAAGTCGAAGGCGCGCGCCTTCTTCGTCGACCAGGAATGCCATCCGCAGAGCCTCGCCGTCATGCGGACCCGGGCCGAGCCGCTGGGGATCGAGATCGTCGTCGGCGATCCCGTCGACCTCGACCCGAGCACCGTCTTCGGCGCGATCTTCCAGTATCCGGGCACGCACGGATACATCATGGACTTCACGAAGATCGATCGCCGCGCTGCACGAGCAGGGCGCGCTCGGCATCGTCTCGGCCGACCCGCTGGCGCTCTGCCTGCTGAAGCCGCCGGGCGAGATGGGCGCCGACATCGTCATCGGCTCGATGCAGCGCTTCGGCGTGCCGATGGGCTATGGCGGACCGCACGCCGCCTACATGGCGACGCGGGACGCGCACAAGCGGGCGATGCCGGGCCGCCTCGTCGGCGTCTCGGTCGACGCGCGCGGCAACCGGGCCTATCGCCTGGCGCTGCAGACGCGCGAGCAGCACATCCGGCGCGAAAAGGCGACCAGCAACATCTGCACGGCGCAGGTGCTGCTGGCGGTGATCGCCGGCATGTACGCCGTCTTCCACGGGCCGCGGGGCCTGCGCGCCATCGCCGAGCGGGTGCACCGCAAGGCCGCCGGCATGGTCGAAGGGCCTCGAACAGCTCGGCTTCCCCTGCGCGCCGAAGGTATTTTTCGACACCGTGACGGTCGAGGTCGGCCCCTATCAGGGCCTGATCCTGAAGAACGCCCGCGACCAGGGCCTGAACTTCCGCAAGGTGGGCGAGCACCGCATCGGCATCACGGTGGACGAGCGCACCCGGCCCGAGATCGTCGAGGCGGTCTGGCGCGCCTTCGGCGGATTCGAGCTGAAATATCCGGAGAAGCACCCGGAATACCGGCTGCCGACCAGGCTGCTCCGCGAGAGCGGCTATCTCGACCACCCCGTCTTCCACATGAACCGGGCCGAATCCGAGATGACGCGCTATATGCGGCGGCTGGCCGACCGGGATCTGGCGCTCGACCGCTCGATGATCCCGCTCGGGTCGTGCACGATGAAACTGAACGCCACCGTCGAGATGCTGCCGATCACCTGGCCGGAATTCGCCGAGCTGCACCCCTTCGCGCCGGCCGACCAGGCGGAAGGCTATGCCGAGCTGGTCCGCGACCTGTCGGACAAGCTGTGCGCCATCACCGGCTATGACGCGATCTCGATGCAGCCGAACTCGGGCGCGCAGGGCGAGTATGCCGGGCTGATGGTGATCCGCGCCTGGCATCGGAGCCGCGGCGAGGGCCACCGCGACGTCTGCCTGATCCCGTCCTCGGCGCACGGCACCAACCCCGCCTCGGCGCAGATGGCGGGCATGAAGGTGGTGGTGGTCAGGACCGACGACCACGGCAACATCGACATGGCCGACTTCCGCGCCAAGGCCGAGCAGAACGCGGAACGGCTGGCGGCGGTGATGGTGACCTACCCGTCGACGCATGGCGTCTTCGAGGAGACGATCACCGAGCTCTGCCGGATCACGCACGAGCACGGCGGCCAGGTCTATATGGACGGCGCCAACCTGAACGCGCTGGTCGGCCTCGCCCGGCCAGGCGACTTCGGCAGCGATGTCAGCCACCTGAACCTGCACAAGACGTTCTGCATCCCGCATGGCGGCGGCGGTCCGGGCATGGGCCCGATCGGCGTCAGGGCGCATCTGATCCCGCATCTGCCGGGGCACCCGGCGACCGGCGGGGATGGAGCGGTTTCGGCAGCGCCCTACGGTTCCGCGGGGATCCTGCCGATAAGCTGGGCCTATTGCCTCGCCATGGGTGGCGAGGGGCTGACGCAGGCGACGCGAGTGGCGATCCTGAACGCCAACTACATCGCGGCCCGGCTGAAGGGCGCCTATGACGTGCTCTACAAGGGCGCGAACGAGCGCGTCGCGCACGAGTGCATCATCGACATCCGGCCGCTGACGAAGGCGTCCGGCGTCACCGTCGACGACGTCGCCAAGCGGCTGGTCGATTGCGGCTTCCACGCGCCGACCATGAGCTGGCCGGTCGCCGGCACGCTGATGATCGAGCCGACCGAGTTGCGAGACGAAGGCCGAACTCGACCGCTTCTGCGACGCCATGCTGGCGATCCGCGAGGAGGCGCGCGCCATCGAGCGCGGCGACATCGACCGCGAGAACAACCCGCTGAAGCGCGCGCCGCACACGGTCGAGGACCTGGTCGGCGAGTGGGACCGGCCCTACAGCCGCGAGCAGGCCTGCTTTCCGCCCGGCGCCTTCCGAGTCGACAAGTACTGGCCGCCGGTCAACCGCGTCGACAACGCGTATGGCGACCGGCACCTGATCTGCACCTGCCCGCCAATGGAGGCCTACGCAGAAGCGGCGGAATGAAACAAGCGTCACAGCCGCCGGCCGTTGATTCGCCTCAATCTCGGGCCAGAATCGACGGCGGAGGGCGCTATGGACTACGATGCATACGCAATCTGGTGGGTGCCACGCCCGGGGACGGGGCTTGCGCGGTTCGGCGCGGCGTGGACGGGGTGGTGCGCCGACAGCGGCATCGTCTCGGCCGACGGCGCGCGTGCTGCCGCGGCCCTCGGGCACGCGCCCGGGTCGCTTGGCCGCCGCGGGCTGCACGCGAGCCTCAGGTCGGCATTCCGGCTGGCGCCGGGGTGCAGCCGCTGGGCGCTCGAGGACGCGCTGGCCGAGCTGGCCGAGCGCACCGAGGCGGTCCGGCTGCCGGCGCTGGAGCTGACCGTCTTCGACGGCCGCGTTGTGCTGGCGGTGCCGGATGGCGCCGTGGCGCGGCTGGCCGGCGCGGTGGCCGATGCCGTCCGCCGGTTCGCCCTGCCGTTGCCCTATGCGGCATCGCAGACGGACGGCGCATCGCCTGCGGACGAGGCGTCGGAGCCCGGCTGCCCGGCGCCGTCGCTCGACCGCTTTCACCTGCCGCTGACCGACCGGATGGACCTCGGCCGGGCCTATGAGGTCGTCGCCGAGCTCCGGACGAGCCTCGCTCCGGTCCTGGCGCGGCGGCAGCGCATCGACGACCTTGCGATCGTCGGCGATCCGGGCGAGGGGCGGCCGTGGCGCCTTCTCCAGCGTCACCAGCTCGCCGGCGACCCGGCGCGCGGCGAAGCGCCGGTGCCCTCCGGCATGGCATGGCGCGGACCGAGCCTGCTTGCGCCGTTCGCGGCCCGGGCCGGCCGCGCGACCGCCTGAAGCACGGGTTGGGCGACGCCGGGCTCGGTCAGCAGACGGCGTCGATCCGCTCCAGGGTCATCGCACCCGGAACGACGGTGACGGGAATAGGCATCCGCCCGCCCAGCTTGGCGACGAGCTGGCTGACGAGCGGGCCGGGGGTGTCGCCCTCGCCGGCGCCCAGCACCAGCACGCCGATCTCGGGATCGTCCTGGATCAGCGCCAGCACCTCGTCGGACCGGTTGCCCTCGCGAATCGAGAGCTCTGGCGTGACGCCGCACAGCGCCTGCAGCTCGGTCGCGAGCTCGCCCAGCCGGTCCTCGGCGGCGTCGCGCGCCTCCTGCCGCATCAGCTCGGCCACGCCCATCCAGTGCTGGAAGTCGTCGGGCGCGATGACATACAGCATGACCACGCCGCCGCCGGTCTTCTGCGCACGGCGAGCGGCAAAGCGCATGGCGTTCATGCACTCCGGCGTTTCGTCCACGACCACGAGGAACTTGCGCATACCCACCCCGTCAGCGGCCGCCTCGGCTGCCGCTGCCGCTGAAGATGGCAGGATCGCCGCGCGCGTGCAACCACGGCGGGACCACGCCGGGACATGCCCGCATGACCGTCAACCGGCCGGACCGGCCTACACCCGGTCCATTGCGCTCGCAGGCGGTGCAGGCTGTTTGCCGCGTTGCGACCGCCAGCGGAGAAATCCCACCCGCTCGTAGGTCTCGGCCAGGATCGGCCCGGCGATCGCCGCCGCCCGCTCGGCACCGTCGCCGAGGATGCGGTCGATCTCGCCGGGATCGGCCATCAGCCGGCGCATCTCGGCATTGATCGGGCGAGAGCCGGGCGACGGCGAGGTCGGCCAGCGCCGGCTTGAACTCGGCAAAGCCGCGGCCGGCGTATTCGGCGATCACCGCCTCGCCGTCCGTGTCGGCCAGCGCCGCATAGATGCCGACGAGGTTGCGCGCCTCGGGCCTGCCCTCGAGGTCCGCCATCTTCTCGGGCAGCGGCTCGGCGTCGGTGCGGGCCTTGCGGATCTTGGACGCGATGGCGTCCGCGTCGTCGGTCAGGTTGATGCGGCTCATGTCCGAGGGGTCGGACTTGGACATCTTCTTCGTGCCGTCGCGCAGGCTCATGACGCGGGGCGCCGGCCCGCCGATCAGCGGCTCGGTCAGCGGGAAGAAGTCCGGGCAAGCGAAGTCGTTGTTGAACTTGGCGGCGATGTCGCGGCACAGTTCCAGGTGCTGCTTCTGGTCCTCGCCGACGGGGACGTGCGTCGCCTTGTAGACCAGGATGTCGGCCGCCATCAGCGCCGGGTACATGTAGAGCCCGCCGCTGGCGTTCTCGCGATCCTTGCCGGCCTTCTCCTTGAACTGGGTCATCCGGTTCAGCCAGCCGAGGCGGACGACGCAGGAGAACACCCAGCCGAGTTCGGCATGCGCCGCCACCGCGCTCTGGTTGAAGAGGATCGAGCGCCTCGGGTCCAGGCCGCAGGCGAGGAAGGCCGCCGTCACCGAGCGCGTCGCGTCGCGAAGCGCCGCCGGATCCTGCCACTGCGTGATCGCGTGCAGGTCGACGACGCAGTAGATCGTCTCCATGCCGCTGCCCTGCAGCTCGACGAAGCGCTTCAACGCGCCGAGATAGTTGCCGAGCGTCAGTTGTCCCGTCGGCTGGACGCCGGAGAAGACGCGCGGTGTGTGAGCCATTGTCGGTCCCCGGAGATGCGTGCGCGGCATTTCCTAGGGAGGGTGTCCCGCCCGGTCAAGGCGCGACCGGCGGGCGGCCCGCCCGCCGGCCTTTCGCTACGCGTCGAGCCGCGCCGACTCCCAGGCCAGCATGGCGCGCTTGACGGGCAGGCCCCAGTGATAGCCGCCGAGCTGGCCGTCGCGGCGCAGCGCCCGGTGACAGGGGATCAGCCAGCTGATCGGGTTGCGCCCGACCGCGGTGCCGACGGCGCGCACGGCGCGCGGGTTGCCGATGCGCCGCGCGATCTCGGAATAGGTGGTGACATGGCCGGACGGGATGGCAAGCAGCGCCTCCCACACCTTGATCTGGAAGGGCGCGCCGATCGGCGCGATCGGCACCTTGCCCGTACCGCCACCTGGCCCGGCGTTGTTGGCGCCGAACGCGGCGTCGATCCAGGGGCGCAGCGCGTCCGCGTCCTCGACGAACGCGGCCGCCGGCCAGCGTCCCGCCAGGTCGGCCATAGCGGCCTCGCGGCCGTATTCGGCGGCGAAGGCCAGCCCGCAGAGGCCGCGCCCGGTGCCCATGGCGAGCGCCTCGCCGAAGGGCGTCGGAAACCACCCCCAGCGGATCGTCAGGCCCGCGCCGTCGCGCGAATAGTCGCCTGGGGTCATCCCCTCCCAGCGCACGAACAGGTCGTGCAGCCGGCCGGGCGAGCTGAGCCCGGCCTCGTAGGTGGCGTCCAGCACCGTGAAGCGCTCCTTCAGCAGCCGCTTGGCGTGGTCGAGCGTCAGGTACTGCAGATAGCGCTTGGGCGAGACCCCGACCCAGCGGCTAAACACCCGCTGGAAATGCGCGGGGGAAAGGCCGATCGCGGCGGCCACCTCGTCGAGCGAAGGCTGGCTGTCGGTACGCTCGTCAATATAGCGCAGCGCCGCCGCCATCAGGTCGTAGTTGAACCGGTCCTGCGCTGCATCTGCGCTCGCGGGCTCGGTCATCGGGACGTTCATGTGGGCGTTCATGGGATCACCTCCGTGCATGATCCGATCCTAGGCGATCCGCGGGCGCCGCCCCACCCGGTTCTTGCGCGGGCAACATGGCCGGAAAACCTGTGCGCGTTAACGCACTCGGCATTGCGCATCGGGGGGATTCGCGCCATATGCCGCGCCGACGCCAACGCACGCGCCTCTGGCCAACGGTCAAGTAGCGACGGGTCGCGTCCTTGTCTGGTCCGTCCGGGCGACAATCCGGGACTGAATGGGGAACGACAATGTCTCCTACTTCCGTGGGCGCGCAGGCGCCTCGCCGCATCGACTCTGCACGCCGCCCGCGCGCCGACGCCTGGCTCGACGCGAATGCCGTCGAGCGCCCGACGCTGGTCATGGATCTTGACCGGGTCGAGCAGAGCTATCGCACGCTGGCTGCCGCGCTGCGGGGTGCGCGCATCCACTATGCCGTCAAGGCCAACCCGGAGCCGGCGGTCGTCCGGCGCCTCGCCGCCTGCGGCGCGCGCTTCGACGCCGCCTCGCGGGCCGAGATCGAGCTCTGCCTCGCTGCCGGCGCGGCGCCTTCCGACATCTCGTTCGGCAACACGGTGAAGCGGCCGGGCGACATCGCCATGGCGCAGCGGATCGGCATCGACCTCTTTGCCGCGGACGCCGGCGAGGAGCTGGAGAAGATCGCCGTGCACGCGCCGGGCGCGCGCGTCTTCATCCGGCTGCTGGCCGAGCACTCAGAGGCCGACTGGCCGCTGACGCGCAAGTTCGGCTGCCCGGCCGAGGCGGCTCTTCCGCTCATGCAGCAGGCGCGCCGCCTTGGCCTGCGCCCGGTCGGCATCTCGTTCCACGTCGGCAGCCAGACGCGGGCGGCGGCGATGTGGCGCCGCCAGCTGGAGCAGGCGGCCGGGGTCTGGCACGCCGCGCGGGCGGCCGGCATCGACCTGCAGGTGCTGAACCTTGGCGGCGGCTTTCCGGCGTTCTATGGCGACCCGGTGCAGGAGGCCGGCGCCTATGGCGCCGAGGTCATGGGGATGGTGCGCGACCTGTTCGGCGGCCCGGCCTATGTCATGGCCGAGCCCGGTCGTGGCCTGGTGGCCGAGGCGGGCGTCATCGCCGCCGAGGTGCTGCTGGTGGCGCGCAAGCGGCCAACGGACATCGCCCGCTGGGTCTATCTCGACGTCGGCAAGTTCTCGGGGCTCGCCGAGACCATGGACGAGGCGATCCGCTATCAGTTCGAGACCGACGCCGACGGCTGCCCGACGGGGCCGTGCATCCTGGCGGGCCCGAGCTGCGACTCGGCCGACGTGCTCTACGAGAAGCGCCCGGTGCAGCTGCCGCTGGCGCTGAAGGCCGGCGACCGGGTCCGCATCCGCGCCGCCGGCGCCTACACGTCGAGCTATGCCTCGGTCGGCTTTAACGGCTTCCCGCCGCTCGACGTCGTCTGCATATGACCGGGTGGGCAATCCCGCCCGCCCTAGCCACACGCTTCGATGACGCCCCGGCGCATCAGGTCGTCGGCGATCCGGTCGGCCTCGGCCAGCGGCGGATAGCGCCAGTCGCCGATGGCGCCGGCGAAGCGGCGGCTGGCGCCGCGCCGCTCGAGGCAGTCGTGGAAGCGGGCGATCTTTCGCGCCACGCGGCCCAGCGGAAAGACGTGCACCGGCAGGCCCGTCGACGCGGCTTCGGACGCCATGTTGACCGAGTCCTCGGTCACCAGCACCGCGTCGGCATGGCCGAGCAACCCGGGATACGGGTTCGCGCCCGTCCCGTCCCAGACGAAGGCGCTGGGGCCCACCGCCTCGCGGATCCGCTCCGTCAGGCCGGGCGGCGTGCGGCGCGACCCCGTGACCAACAGCGCATGCGTCTGCGCGACGGCCAGCAAGGCGACCACGAGGTTGGTCTTGTCGGACCTGCCGAACCGGGCCGAGCGGCTCGGCCCGCCGAGCAGCACGGCGACGCGCGGTCGGGGCAGCGCAGAGAAGGCGTCCGCTTGGCACGCCGCAGCCTTGGCGATGGCACCGGGCGTCAGGCGGTTCACCGCGCCGACGCTCCGCAGGACGCTCGGGCCGGTCAGCGCGTCGTGCTCCGGCACAACGACCGCGTCGAAGGCGCGCGCCGGCATCTGCGGGTCGAGGATCTGCACGGCCGTGATGCCATGCAGCCGCCGCAATGCCGCCGCGACCGGGGCCACCCGCCGGCCGGCGCCGATCACCGCGTCCGGCCATGGCGGGACCAGCGCCTCGGCCCCCTCGGCCAGCCCGCTGAACGGCCACCCGTCGGCGCGGGCGCCCAGGCGCCAGGAGAGCGCCGGCGGGAGCATCGCAGCCCAGTGGCCTGGCACCGCCCGCTTCAGCGCGATCGCCATCGGCCGGCGCCGCGCCAGCGCCTCGGCCAGGCCCATGGCCTGCGCCTCGTTGCCGGCCCGACCATCGCTCAGCACCCAGAGGGTCGGCACAGTCTGCACGTCTCGCGCTCCGGCGGCTGGCCCCGCAATATCGTTGCTTTCGCCGGTGGCGAAAAGTACAAATCCGCGGCCCCGCCTGCGCCGTCAGCGCAGCGGAGGCCGCGATCGCGACGCCGCTGTCTCCGGGGCACCATGGCAGGCAAGCTCGACCTCATCGACCGCAAGATTCTTGCCGAGCTGCAGGCCGACGGCCGCATGACCAACGTCGAGCTTTCGCGCCGCGTCGGCATCTCGGCGCCGCCGTGCCTGCGCCGGGTCCGCGTGTTGGAGCAGAGCGGGTTCATCGAGGCCTACCACGCCCGGCTGAACGCCAGCGCCCTCGGCTACGAGGTGACCGTGTTCGCGATGGTCAGCCTGCGCCGCCAGGCGGGCGCCGAGCTGGAGGACTTCGAGGCGCGCTGCCGCGACTGGCCGCTCGTTCGCGAATGCCACATGCTGAACGGCGAGATCGACTTCCTGCTGAAATGCGTGGCGCCGAACCTGCTGGCGTTCCAGAGCTTCCTGACCGACGAGCTGACGGCGCTGCCGAACGTCTCGAACGTCAAAACGTCGCTGGTGATCCGCTCGGCCAAGGATCAGCCCGGCGTGCCCTTCGAGATGTCGGAGCACCTAGCCGCCGAGAACGTCTGACAAGGTGTTAGACGGCGCACCGCGCCTCAGATCCGGCGCACCCGGATCACCACGTCGATGCGCGAGATCTCCGACTCGGCCGGCGGGTCGGGCAGGCGCGAGAAGGCGACCGCGTCCTGCGGCGCGTCGGTCAGGTCGCCCGTATCCTCACAGAAGAAGTGGGCGTGGTCGTCCGTGCGTGTGTCGAAATAGCTGCGCGTGCCGTCGACCGTGATCTCGACCATCAGCCCGGCCTCGGTGAAGCTGCGCAGCGTGTTGTAGACCGTCGCGAGAGACACCGATACGCCGGCCGCGCCCGCCGCCTCGAAGAGGCTTTCCGCCGTGACATGCCGATCGCGCCCGTCGCCGACCAGGAGCCCGGCCAAGGCGAGCCGCTGCCGCGTCGGGCGCAGCCCGGCGCCTGCCAGCCAGCAGGCCGCCGCCGGCAGGCGATCGCGCGCGACCGGCATCTTCCTGGGCGTTTCGTCCCGTATCACGACAGAAGCCCGCTTTTCCCGTTCACAGCCACTTCTCCTCGTATACCGCAACATTATCTGCGTGCAAATGCCCATCCGGGGCGGCCCGGGGCGGGGCGGACGCTGTTGTCTGTCCGTCGAGCGGGTGCTAGAGCAGGTGCCGACATGGTCGACCGACCGAACCAGTACGATCTCGACGCGCTGCTGAAATGCGCGCGTGGCGAGCTCTTCGGGCCCGGCAACGCCCAGCTGCCGGCGCCGCCGATGCTGATGGTCGACCGGATCACCTCGATCACCAGCGAGGGCGGCGAGCATGGGCGTGGCCAGGTCGTCGCCGAATTCGAGGTCAAGCCGGACCACTGGTTCTTCAAATGCCATTTTCCGGGCGATCCGGTGATGCCGGGCTGCCTGGGCCTGGACGCGCTCTGGCAGCTGACCGGTTTCTTCCTCGGCTGGATGGGCCTGCCGGGCCGCGGCCGCGCGCTCGGGGTCGGCGAGGTGAAGTTCCAGGGCATGGTCACGCCGGCGGCGCGGCTGATCCGCTATACCGTCAATCTGAAGCGTGTCATCGACCGCAAGCTGAAGATGGCGATCGCCGACGGGGTGCTCGAGCTCGACGGGCAGGTCATCTACACGATCAAGGACATGCGGGTCGGGCTTTTCGTCGACCCGGTGCCCGTTTGACACCGTTCGACATCGTCCCGAGAACCGCTGATCGCGATCAGGAGATTCCATGCGCCGTGTCGTCATCACCGGAATGGGCATCGTCTCGTCCATCGGCAACAGCGCCCAGGAGGTGACCGCGAGCCTGCGCGAGGGCAGGTCGGGGATCGTCTTCGCGCCCGACTATGCCGAGCACGGCTTTCGCTGCCGGGTGCACGGCAAGCCGCAGATCGACGTCGCCGACAAGATCGACAAGCGCACGCTGCGCTTCATGGGCGACGGCGCCGCCTACAACTTCATCGCCATGAGCCAGGCGGTGGCCGACAGCGGGCTGGAGCCCGACGAGGTGTCGAACGAGCGCACCGGGCTGATCATGGGCTCGGGCGGGCCGTCGACCAAGAACCTCTTCGCCGCGCAGATGAAGGTGATCGAGACCGGCAGTCCGAAGAAGATGGGGCCATTCATGGTGACGCGCGGCATGTCGTCGACGAACAGCGCCTGCCTTGCCACGCCCTTCAAGATCAAGGGCTTGAACTACTCCATCACCTCGGCCTGCTCGACCTCGGCGCATTGCATCGGCAACGGCTACGAGCAGATCCAGTGGGGCAAGCAGGACATCGTCTTCGCCGGCGGCGGCGAGGAGCTGGACTGGACGCTGTCCTGCCTCTTCGATGCGATGGGAGCGATGTCCTCGCACTTCAACGACACGCCCGAGAAGGCGAGCCGCGCCTTCGACGCCAAGCGCGACGGCTTTGTCATCGGCGGCGGCGGCGGCGTCGTGGTGCTGGAGGAGCTCGAGCGGGCCAAGGCGCGGGGCGCGAAGATCTATGCCGAGGTCACCGGCTATGGCGCGACCTCGGACGGCTACGACATGGTGGCGCCGTCCGGCGAGGGCGGCGAGCGCTCGATGCGCCAGGCGGTGGCGACCCTGGAAGGGCGCAGCGTCAGCTACATCAACGCGCACGGCACCTCGACCCCGGTCGGCGACATCGCCGAGGTCGAGGCGTGCCGGCGCGTCTTTCCCGAGGGCGTGCCGCCGATCAGCTCGACCAAGTCGCTGACCGGGCATTCGCTCGGCGCCACCGGCGTGCAGGAGGCGATCTACGCGATCCTGATGCTGGAGGGCGACTTCATCGCCGCCTCGGCGAACGTGGACGAGCTCGACCCGGCGCTGAAGCCGTCCGAGATCGTCACCGGGCGCGTCGACGATGCCAAGCTGGACACGATCCTGTCGAACAGCTTCGGCTTCGGGGGCACGAACGCCACCCTCGCGATCAGCCGCTATCTCGGGTGAGCCAGATGGAAGAGACCGCGGTCAGGCGCGACACGGCGACCGGGACGCTGATGCAGGGCAAGCGCGGCCTGATCATGGGGGTGGCCAACGACCATTCGATCGCCTGGGGCTGCGCCCGTGCCCTCAGCGCCCAGGGCGCCGAGCTGGCCTTCACCTACCAGGGAGAGTCCTTCGCCCGCCGCGTCGTGCCGCTCGCCCGCTCGCTGGACGCCGAGCACGTGCTGAACGCCGACGTCGTCGATCCGGCGAGCCTCGACGCGGCCTTCGGGGCGCTGGGCGATGCCTGGGGCAGGCTGGATTTCGTGGTCCATGCCATCGCCTATTCGGACAGGACCGAGCTGACGGGCCGCTATGCCGACACCAGCCGGGCGAACTTCCTGCGGACGATGGAGATCTCCTGCTACTCGTTCACCGATGTTGCGCGTCGGGCGGCCGACCTGATGCCGGACGGCGGATCGCTGGTCACGATGACCTATCTTGGCGCGCAGCGGGTGATGCCGAACTACAACGTCATGGGCGTCGCCAAGGCCGCGCTGGAAGCTTCGGTGCGCTATCTTGCCAACGACCTCGGCCCGCAGGGCGTGCGCGTCAATGCGATCTCGCCCGGGCCGATGCGGACGCTGGCCGGCAGTGCCGTCGGCGGCGCCCGGCGGGTCTACAAGACCACCGAGGAGAACGCGCCGCTTCGGCGCAACGCGGCGCTCGAGCATGTCGGCGGCGCCGCCGTCTATCTGCTGTCGGACCTCGGCGCATCGACGACGGGCGAGGTCCTGTTCGTCGACGGCGGCTATCATGCGCTCGGCATGGCCCAGTTCGACAACCTGCCCAAGGCGCCACCGGCAGGCTGACGCGCGCGGTCGCGCCAGCCGGGCCGCGGCCAGAGCGTCGGCGCGCCTCGCTCATCCGGTGGGCAGCGCTCCGATCATCGGCTCGTAGCCGGCGGCCAGCGTCTCGACGATCGGCCGCGGGGTCAGCACCGTCACCCGCTCCGGCGGAGAACCGGCGGCCAAGTAGCCGCCGCCGGTCGGCGAAAGGTGCCAAAGCCGCTCCTGCCAAAGCAGCATCGGCTGGCCTGGCGCTGTCGGCAGCTGGACGAAGGTGCCGTCCGGCAGGTCGGAGGCGGCGGCCTCGAAGCGGACCTGCTGGCGCCGTCGGGTGACGCGGTGGCGGTGCAGGTGCCGGTCGACGATGCGGGGCCCGGAATTTCCGCCGCCGCCGGGGCCGCCTGGCAGGCCGGCCGCAGCCCAGGCCGCCATGAAGCGGCGATAGTCGGCCCGCCGGCACTCGCCGCAGGGCCGGTGCCCCGCGGCCAGTGCCGCCGCCTCGTCCCAGAAGAACAGCGCCGTCCAGCGGCCGGGCGGCATGGGCTGGCGCTGGCGGCCGCGGAAATCGGTCAGGCAGGCGATCCACGCCTGCGTGCGCCAGCGGCGCGTGCCGATCCGGCCCCCGACCCCGCCCCCGGCCTCGCCCTCGGCGTCGTGGAGACAGCCGCGATTGCCCATCAGCCGGCCGCGCCACGGCTGGGCCACGATCTCGCCGAAGGGGGTGACGCGGTTCTGCAGCGGCATGGACACCTCGGGGCAGGGCAACACAGGATGTCCGTGGGACCGGCGTTCGGCAAGCCCGCTGCCGGCACGCGTGTTGCACACGCGTATTGCAAAGGTACGGCATGGGTCCGGGACGGTCGTGCTGGCATCTGGACGCAATCCGGTCCACGATCTAAATATATCCGGGAAAAAGCCACGGGCAGCACGCCCTGGTCTGGGAACGATCGGCCCGCGGCGGTACCCGCCCGTGCCGGTCGGGGAGTGCGTGCAGTGCCTGTCTGGAGACAGCTCCTCGTCATTGCTGTTCTCGCCGGCCTCGGCTTCGGAGGTTACCAGGCCTATCGCACCTACCTCGCGCCACAGGCGGCGGCCGACGCGGGTGATCGCGGGCCGCGCCTGGTCTCGGTCGAGACGGCGGCGGCCGAGCGGCGCCGGCTTGCGCGCGCCGTCGAGGCGGTCGGCACCACGCGCGCGCGCCGGTCGGTCGAGATCGTGCCGCTCGCGCCGGGGCGCGTCGTCGCGGTCGACTTCCGGCCGGGCGAGCAGGTGGCGGCGGGCGACGTCCTGGTCGAGATCGACGCCGACATCGAGCGCGCGGACCTGGCCGAGGCCGAGGCGGTGCTGGCCGAGCGGCGCCAGGCCGTCGAGCGCAACCGGACCCTCCAGCGCAGCAACGCCGTCGCCAAGGCGCAGCTCGACCAGATCATCGCCCAGGCCGCCGCCGCCGAGGCGGCGCTCGACCGGGCTCGGCGCCGGCTGGCCGACCGCGTCATCCGCGCGCCCTTCGCCGGCGTCGTCGGGCTGACCGACGTCGATCCGGGCGCCCGGGTCGAGGAGGGCCAGGTCATCACCACGATCGACGACCTCTCGGAGGTCGAGATCGAGTTCTCGCTGCCCGAGACGCTGTTCGCCGAGATCGGTGCCGGCCAGCCGGTCTCGGCCCGCAGCGCCGCCTTTCCCGACCGCAGCTTTACCGGCCAGGTCAGCGCCATCGACACGCGCGTCGACCAGGTCAGCCGCGCCTTCCGCGTCCGCGCCGTGATCCCGAACCCGGAGGGCGCGCTGCCGGCCGGCATGTTCATGTTCCTGACGCTGGTCCTGTCCGAGGCCGAGGCCGTCACGGTGCCCGAGGAGGCGGTGATCGCCCAGGCCGCCGAGACTTATGTCTATGTCGTCGAGGACGGGCTGGCAAAGCGCCGGGCGGTCACCACCGGCCAGCGCCAGGACGGCCGGATCGCCATCGAGGGCGGCATCGCCGAGGGCGAGATGGTGGTGACCCGCGGCACCCAGCGCCTGCGCGACGGCAGCGCCGTCAACGTGCTGAACGAGCCGGCGACCGCGGCTGCGCCGCCGAGCGGCGACGGCACGTGACGCTGTCGGACATCTCGGTTCGCCGGCCGGTCCTCGCGGCCGTCGCCAATCTGCTGATCGTTGTCTTCGGCTTTGCGGCGCTGCAGGATTTGCCGGTCCGCGAGCTGCCGGACGTCGACACCTCGGTCGTCACCGTGACGACGTTCTATACCGGCGCGGCGCCCGAGGTCGTCGACACCGAC
Organism: uncultured Alphaproteobacteria bacterium; assembly: GCA_963745085.1. GTDB lineage: Bacteria > Pseudomonadota > Alphaproteobacteria > Rhodobacterales > Rhodobacteraceae > Thermohalobaculum. The sequence goes on from CAVUWP010000023.1 coordinate 34,875, forward strand.
ATCACCGAGCAGGTCGAGGGCGCGGTCGCCTCGATCAGCGGCATCCGCAGCATCACCTCGGAAAGCCGGCAGGGGCGCAGCCAGACAACGGTCGAGTTCGTCACCGGGCGCGACATAGACGAGGCGGCCAACGATGTGCGCGACGCCGTCGGGCGCGTGCGCGACGAGCTGCCCGACGAGGCCGACGAGCCGCAGATCGTCAAGAGCGATGCCAATGGCGACCCGGTGATGCGGCTCGCCGCGACCTCGGACAGGCTGACGACGGCCGAGATCACCGACTATCTCGACCGCTATGTCGTCGACCGGCTGGCGACCATCGACGGCGTAGCGACCGTCGACGTCTATGGCGAGCGGCCGTTCGCGCTGCGCATCTGGATCGACAGGCGCGCCCTGGCCGCGCGCAACCTGACGGTCGCGGACATCGAGGCGGCGGTCCGGCGCAACAATCTCGAACTGCCGGCGGGCGACGTGAAGTCGGTCGAGCGCCAGCTGAGCGTCCGGCTGAACAGCCGGCTGGCCAGCGTCGAGGACTTTCGCGACATCGTGCTCGACCGGGTGGCCGGCTATCCGGTGCTGCTCGGCGACGTGGCGCGCGTGGCCCCGGGCGTCGCCGACGACACGACCATCGTCCGCAACAACGGCCAGGACGCGGTCGGGCTGGCCATCCTGCGGCAGAGCCAGGCGAACACGGTGGCGATCTCGAACGCCGTGCGCGCCGAGATCGGCCGGATCGCGCCGACCCTGCCCGAGGGCATGGAGATCTCGGTCAGCTCGGACGACGCGCTCTTCGTCGGCGCCTCGATCCGCGAGGTTGTCAAGGCGCTCTTCATCTCGCTGTCGCTCGTGGTTTTCGTGATCCTGCTGTTCCTGCGCAGCTTCCGGGCGACGCTGGTCCCGGCGATCACGATTCCCGTCGCGCTGGTCGGCTGCTTCCTGCTGGTCGGCGCCTTCGGCTTCTCGATCAACACGCTGACGCTGCTGGCGCTGCTGCTCGCCATCGGGCTGGTCGTCGACGACGCCATCGTCGTGCTCGAGAACATCCAGCGCCGGATCGAGCAGGGCGAAAGCCCGCTGGCCGCCAGCTTCCGCGGGACGCGGCAGGTGACGTTCGCCGTGCTCGCGACCTCGATGACGCTGATCGCGGTCTTCGTTCCGCTCTCGTTCCTGCCGGGGCAGGTCGGGCGGCTGTTCGTCGAGTTCGGCTGGGTGATGGCCTCGGCCGTCGCCATCTCGACCTTTGTCGCCCTGACCGCCTGCCCGGCGCTGGCCTCGAAGGTGCTGCGGCCCTCGCGCGCCCACGCCGCCGGCGCGCCGGCGCGTGTTGGCCGGGGGCTCCGCCTCTATCGCGCCGTGCTGCTCCGGGCCGTCCGCATGCCGCTCGTCGTCATTGCGCTGGCCGCGGCGATCACCGCCGGCGCGGTGCCGCTCTACGGCGAGCTGCCGCGCGAGCTGACGCCGGCCGAGGACCGGGGCGTCGCCTTCGTGCCGCTGACCTCGCCGCAGGGCAGCACGCTCGAGCACACCGACATGGCGGCGCGCCAGGTCGAGCGGATCGTCCGGCCGCTGCTCGACTCGGGCGAGATCCGCTCGATCTTCACCTTCAGCGGCAGCGGCGGGCGCGCCTACCGCTCGTTCGTCGTCTTTCGCCTCGCGCCCTGGGACGAGCGCACGCGCAGCGCCCAGGACATCGTCCGCGAGGTCGCGCCCCGGATGGACGAGGTCACCGTCGCGCGCGGCTATCCGGTGACGCCGGCCGGGCTGGGCCTGCGCGGCAACTCGACGCCCGTGCGCATTGTCATCGGTGGGCCGGACTTCGAGGCGGTGAAAGGCTGGGCCGCCGAGATGCTGGCTGCCGCCGAGGAGAACGAGGGGCTGGTCAACCCCGAGCTCGACTTCGAGCAGAACCTGCCGCAGCTGGACGTGGCGATAGACCGGAGCCGCGCCGACGATCTCGGCATCACCGTCGAGACCATCGCCGCGACGCTGCAGACCATGCTGGCCTCGCGCGAGGTCACGACCTTCGTCAGCGGCGGGCGCGAGTACCCGGTCCTTGTCCAGGCCGAGGCCGGCGACCGCCGCACCCCGTCGGACGTCGCCAACATCTTCGTGCGCGCCGCCGACGGGCAGACGCTGGTGCCGCTGGGCGCGCTGGTGACGCTCGACGAGAACGCGGCGGCGCCGTCGCTGCGCCGCTTCGACCGGCTGCCGTCGATCCAGCTCTCGGCGGCGCTGGCGCCCGGCTATGACCTCGGCTCGGCGCTCGGCTATCTCGAGCAGGCGGCGGCCGAGCGGCTGCCGGCCGAGGCCAAGATCGGCTATGACGGGCAGAGCCGGACGTTCAAGGACACGTCGGCCGGCGCCGGGCTGGTCTTCGCGCTGGCGCTGCTGATCGTCTTTCTGGTTCTGGCGGCGCAGTTCGAGAGCTTTGTCCACCCGCTCGTCATCATGCTGACGGTGCCGACCGGGATTGCCGGGGCGGTCTACGCCATGTGGCTCGGCGGCCTGTCGCTGAACGTCTACAGCCAGATCGGCGTGATCCTGCTGATCGGGCTGATGGCGAAGAACGGCATCCTGATCGTCGAGTTCGCCAACCAGCTGCGCGACGAGGGCCATTCGGTCCGCGACGCAGTGGTCGAGGCATCGGTGCTGCGCCTGCGCCCCATCGTCATGACGGTGATCTCGACCGTGCTGGGCGCCCTGCCGCTGGTGCTGGCGTCGGGCGCGGGCGCCGAGAGCCGGATCGCCATCGGCACCGTGATCGTCGCCGGTCTGTCGCTGTCGGCTGCGCTGATGCTGGTCGTAACGCCCGTCCTCTACGACCTGATGGCGCGGTTCACGGCGCCACGCGGTGCCGTGGAGAAGGCGCTTGAGCGCGAGCTCGGCCCGGCACCGGCACCGGCACCGGCACCGGCGGAGTAGCCCCTACTCGGCGGCTTCCGTCCGAGTGACGGGCAGCCGGGCCCGGGTGTCCAGCATGGCGTGCGCGGCGACCTGCTCGAGCTCGGCCGCCTTGTCGCGCGGGCAGAACAGCGCGCAGCGGAAGGCAACGATCCCGTAGATGTTCGTCTCGATCCGCACGGTCGGCGCGACATCCGGCAGCTTTACCCCGGCGCGCTTTTCGATGACGGCGGCATAGCGGCGCGCCACCGTCTCGAAGCCCGCGGACTCCGCCGTCAGCGCCTTGGTGATCGCGTCCCGGATCGCCAGCGCCGGCGCGTCGGCCGGGACGTGCAGGGTGAACTCGTGCTCCAGGAACCGCTTGCGGAAGTTGTGGTTGATCACCGGCTGCGTCAGCAGCAGCGCGTTCGGCACGGCAATGGTGCGGCCGGTGTAGCGGTATTCGCGCCGCTCGATCTCCTGCAGCTGGGTGACGAACAGCGTCTCGTCGATCACCTCGCCCGAGTGCCCGCCGATCTCGACCCAGTCGCCGATGTCGAACGCCCGGGACGTGCGCCGCCACGTCGCGCCCGACACGCAGAGGATCAGCTCCTTCGTGGCGATGACCAGCGCCACGACGAAGGCGGTGATCGAGAGCGCGAACTCCTCGACCTCCGGCGCCCAGACGATAAACAGGGCGAGCACGACCGCCGCGTTCAGGACGTTCCTGACCGTCACCATCCACCAGCGCCGAGCGTCCGAGAGGACGCCGTCGCCGCCGCGGATCGCGCGGAGCGCCAGGTAGCGGAGCACCATGCCGGCGGCGAGGATGCCCAGCGAGATCAACAGGCGGAGGTTGACGTCGATCGGCTGGAGGTCCGGCGTGACGCCGATGTCTTCGGGCAGCATCGCGAAATTCTCGGCTGGCTGTGCGGTGCGTCCCGGCGCTCAGGCCGCCCCGGTCTCGGCCCCAATCTCGGTGGCGATGGCGGCGCGCGGCGTGCGGGCGCGCTCGGTGGCGGACTTCAGCTGGCCGCAGGCGGCGAGGATGTCCTGCCCGCGCGGCGTGCGCACCGGCGAGGCATAGCCCGCCCGGTTGACGATCTCGGCGAAGGCCTCGATGCGGTCCCAGTCCGAGCGCTCGTAGACGGCGCCCGGCCAGCCGTTGAACGGGATCAGGTTGATCTTCGCCGGGATGCCGGCGATCAGCCTGACCAGCCGCCTGGCGTCGGCGTCCGAGTCGTCGACGCCCTTCAGCATGACGTATTCGAAGGTGATCCGCTCGGCGTTCGACAGCCGCGGATAGGCGCGGCAGGCGGCCAGCAGTGCCTCGAGCGGCCATTTGCGGTTGATCGGCACCAGAACGTCGCGCAGCTCGTCGGTCGTCGCGTGCAGGCTGATCGCCAGCATGGTCGCCGCCTCATCGCCCCAGCGGCCGATCTGCGGCACGACGCCCGAGGTCGAGAGCGTGATGCGCCGCCGGCTGAGCGACAGGCCCTCGCTGTCCATTGCGACCAGCATGGCGTCGCGCACCGCCTCGAAATTGTAGAGCGGCTCGCCCATGCCCATCAGCACGATGTTCGACAGCAGGCGCCTTTCGGACGGACGCTCCCCCGCCTTCGGCCACTCGCCGAGGTCGTCGCGGCAGACGAGGATCTGGCCGACGATCTCGGCCGCCGTCAGGTTGCGCACCAGCTTCTGCGTGCCGGTGTGGCAGAACGGACAGGTCAGCGTGCAGCCGACCTGGCTCGAGAGGCACAGCGTGCCGCTGTCCTCCTCGGGGATGTAGACCGCCTCGACCTCGTGCCCGCCGTTCTCTCCGGCGATGCGCAGCAGGTATTTGCGCGTGCCGTCCTCCGAGACCTGCCGCGTCACCACCTGCGGCCGCGCGATGTCGAAGGCGGCGTCCATATCGGCGCGAAACCCCTTGGCGAGATTCGTCATCGAGGCGAAATCGGCGACGCCGCGCCCGTACATCCACTGCCAGAGCTGGGCGGCGCGCATCTTGCGCTGGCCCTCCGGCACGCCGATCCCGGCCAGCGCCTGCCCGAGGCCATCTCGCGTCAGCCCGATCAGCGTCGGGCGCCCCGAAGTCGTCACCGCCGGCCGGGGCAGCGCTGCGACCTCGGCCAGCACGGCGGGCCGGGTGGGCGCTGCTGACAGTGCTCGACTGGCGATGGGCCCTGGCTCGGTCATCTCTCCCCTCCGGCAGGCGAAGCCTTTATCATGCCGCATGCCGCGCCGCCATCGGAGACCGCATGAAGCTGCTTCAGATCGGCATCGACTGCCCCGACCGCGCCACCGCGACGCAAATCGCCGAGCGGCTGATCACGGCGCGCCTCGCCGCCTCGGCCAATATAGGAAGCGGCATCGACAGCATCTACCACTGGCGGGGCACCGTCGCGCACGCCGGCGCGGTGCCGATGCTCAGGAGCAGCGCTGGCGCGCCGACTGCAGCGCGGCGGTGAAGCCGCTCAGCGAAAAGACGTCGCGCGTGGTGGTGCCGCGGGACGACTCGCCAACGACCCGGGCGTCGGCGCCGGCGCGGAAGGCGGAGGTGATCCTGTCGTCCTCGGTGCCCGACTGCGTCCAGGCGTTCTCGCCATTGGTGAAGAGCGTGTAGTTGTTCGAGCCGACGGTCACGGTGACGTTCGAGCCCTCCTTGAACGGATAGCCGGACAGGAACGAGACCTCGTTCTTGACGTTGTCACCGGGACGAATCGCCACCATCAGGAAAATGTCCCCGCGGTTGACCTGCACCGTCTGGCCGCCGCGAGTCGCCGAGGTCGATTTCGGCTGGCTGACGATCCAGCAGACCCGGGATCCGCCCTCGCCGGCCTCGAAGATCGACCAGTCCTTCTTTGCGTCCACCCGCGTCTGGCCGAACGCCGGCACTGCCATGAGCGCGGCCACGAGCCCGGCCGCAATCCTGCGCGAAATCCTTGTCATTGCTCGCCCTCACCAACCTCGCCGCGGCTTATGCGCCGCCTCGCGACCGCCTGACAAGTGTTGTCCAGGCGCCCGGCTGCACCATACTGTTGACTCGCGCCGCGATTTCCAGTCCGCGGCGGCAATTCGGCCCGGCGCCGCCCGTCCCAGGAGCCGCAGCCCGGAAGAGCGAATGCGCGAGGCGTGGTATCCGTCGTGACTTCCCAGGCAGGACGCAGCGGAAACGGCGATGCGACCGACGAGGCGTTGCTTGCAGCCATCGCCGGGGCCGCCGACCGTGCCGCCTTCGCCGAGCTCTTTCGCCGCTATGCGGGCCGCATCAAGGCGTTCCTCATGCGTGCCGGCACGCCGCCGGACACGGCCGAGGAGGTGGCGCAGGAGGTGATGGTCACTGTCTGGCGAAAGGCGGCGCGCTTCGATCCGGCGAAGGCTGGTGCCGCGACCTGGATCTACACGATCGCGCGCAACCGCCGCATCGACATGCACCGCCGCCAGAGCCGGCCAGAGCCGGACCCGGAGGACCCGCTGTTCAGGCCCGAGCCCGCCGGGCTCGGCCGAACGCCACGTCGCCGACGCCGAGCGCGACGCCCGGCTGCGGGCCGCGGTCGCAGAGCTGCCGCGCGGAGCAGCGTCGAGGTGCTCAGGCTGGCTTTCTTCGCCGGCCTCAGCCATGCCGAGATCGCCGAGCGGCTGCAGATGCCGCTCGGCACCGTCAAGTCGCGGCTGCGGCTCGTCGTTCGTGCGGCTGCGCAGGCAGCCTGGGCGAAGCATTTTCCGCGGAGCTGGTCGATGACTGAAGGGATGGCGCAGGCGGGGAAGCGAACCCGGTGCTGGCAGAAATCTGGCGCGGCGACGTGCTCGAATGCGTCCACCGCGGCGCGGCGGTCATCTGTCGCGCGGACGGCGAGGTGGTCGCCGCCTGGGGCGACCCGGACCGCGTGATCCTGCCGCGCTCGTCCTGCAAGATGATCCAGGCGCTGCCGCTGGTCGAGAGCGGCGCGGCGGATGCGGCCGGGCTGAGCGAGCCGGCACCTGGCGCTGGCCTGCGCCTCGCACAGCGGCGCGCAGGTTCACACCGAGCTGGCGACGCGCTGGCTGTCCGAGATCGGCCTCGGCGAAGCGCGACCTGCGCTGCGGCCCGCAGGTGCCGGACGACGAGGCGGCGCGGCACTCGCTCGTGGCCGGGCACCGGCGCGCCCGGCCAGATCCACAACAACTGCTCGGGCAAGCATTCCGGCATGCTGACGCTGTGCCGGCACCTGCGCGGCGGGCCGGAGTACGTCGAACCCGGAGCACCCGGTGCAGCAGGCGATCCGCGCCGCGACGGCCGATGTCGGCGCGCGAAGAGGTGACGCGGCTACGCCGTCGACGGCTGCTCGGCGCCGAACTTCGCCGTCACGCTGCAGGGGCTCGCGACCGCGATGGCAGGCTATGCGCGGGCCAGCGAGGCGTTCTCCGGCGCCCGCGCCACCGCGGCGGCGCGGCTGCGCGATGCGATGATCGCGCATCCGGTGCTCGTCGCCGGCGAGGGCCGCGTACAGCACGCGCATGATGCTGGCGCTGAACGGCGACGCCGCGGTCAAGAGCGGCGCCGAGGGCGTGCTGGTCGCGATCCTGCCGCGGCCCGGCCTGGGGATTGCGCTGAAGGTCGACGACGGTGCCGGGCGCGGCGCTCAGGCGGCGATGACGGCGCTGCTGGCGCGCGCTGGCGTCCTCGACCGAGAGCACCCGCTGCACGCCCACTACGCCGATGCGCCGCTGCTGAACCGGCGCGGCATCGACTGTGGCCGGATCCGGGCGGCGGCGGCGCTCTACGGGTGACGGGCGGCGTGCGGCGCTATCGTCCAGGCGCGATCTCCCAGACGATCTGCACCGTCACGGCCACGGTCTGCTCGCCCGGCGCGACGGGCACGGCCATCGGCGCGGCCTGGGCCCGGAAGGCGACATCGCGCATCGGCACCTGGCCGCCGCCGCTCTCGGCAATGGACTGGATCGCGTCGAGGCTGACGCCGGCCGCCCCGGCATAGGTCTCCGCCTTGTGCCTGGCGTCCTCGACGGCGCGCCTGCGGGCCTCGTCCGCCGCCGCGGCGTCGTCCTCCAGCCCGAACTCCAGGCTGTCGATCCGGTTCGCGCCCTCGGACACTGTGGCGTCAAGCAGGGCGCCGAGGTCGTCCAGCTTGCGGATCCGGGCGACCACCTGATTGGTCACGCGATAGCCGACCACCTTCGGCCCGCCGGGCCGGGGCTCGACCCGGTTCGTATCCTCGTAGACGGGATAGACCGAGAAGTTCGCCGTCTGGATGTCCTTGTCGGCGACGCCCTGGGTCTTCAGCCTGTCGATCACCTTCTGCGCCGCCTGGCTGTTGGCGGACAGCGCCGCCGCCGCCGTCTCGTCCTGCGTCTCGACGCCGACCCGCAACGTCGCCATGTCCGGCGCCGCCGAGACCTGGCCGGTGCCGCTGACGGTCAGCGTCGCCCGCGGACCGGGCATGGCGCCGTCCTGCGCGGCGGCCTCCTTCGCGAAGATGGGTGCGGCGAGCGCCAGTGCCGCGATCAGTGCCGCGAGATTCACGCGATCTTCGTGGCGTCCTCAGAAGAACGCCTGCAGCCCGGTCTGCGCCCGGCCCAGGATCAGCGCGTGGATGTCGTGCGTGCCCTCGTAGGTGTTCACCGTCTCGAGGTTCACGAGGTGCCGGATCACCTGGAACTCCAGGCTGATGCCGTTGCCGCCGTGCATGTCGCGCGCCGTCACGCGCGATGTCCAGCGCCTTGCCGCAGTTGTTGCGCTTGACGAGCGAGATCATCTCGGGCGCCTCGACCCCCTCGTCCATCAGGCGCCCGACCCGCAGCGATCCCTGCAGGCCCAGCGCGATCTCGGTCTGCATGTCGGCGAGCTTTTTCTGGAAAAGCTGCGTCTGCGCCAGCGGCCGGCCGAACTGCTTGCGGTCGAGCCCGTACTGGCGCGCCTGGTGCCAGCAGAACTCGGCCGCGCCCATCGAGCCCCACGAGATGCCGTAGCGCGCGCGGTTGAGGCAGCCGAACGGCCCACGCAGCCCCTCGACGTTCGGCAACAGCGCGTCCTCGCCGACCTCGACGCCGTCCATGACGATCTCGCCGGTGATCGAGGCGCGCAAGCTCATCTTCTTCTCGATCTTGGGCGCGCTCAGCCCCTTCATGCCCTTCTCCAGCACGAAGCCGCGGATCGCGTTGTCATGCGCCTCGGACTTGGCCCAGACGACGAAGACGTCGGCGATCGGGCTGTTCGAGATCCACATCTTGGACCCGTCGAGCACATAGCCGCCGTCGACCTTGCGGGCGCGCGTCTTCATGCCGCCGGGGTCGGACCCCGCATCCGGCTCGGTCAGTCCGAAGCAGCCGACGAACTCGCCGCTGGCGAGCTTTGGCAGGTACTTCTTGCGCTGCTCCTCTGAGCCGTAGGCGTGGATCGGGAACATGACCAGCGACGACTGCACCGACATCATCGAGCGATAGCCCGAATCGCAGCGCTCGACCTCGCGCGCCACGAGGCCATAGGAGACATAGTTCGCACCGACCCCGCCGTACTCCTCCGGGATGGTCACGCCCAGCAGGCCGAGCTCGCCCATCTCGTCGAAGATCGCGCGGTCGGTCGTCTCGCTGGCGAAGGCCTCCAGCACGCGCGGCATCAGCTTTTCCTGCACATAGGCGTGCGCGGTGTCGCGGATCATCCGCTCCTCGTCCGAGAGCTGCGCCTCGAGCAGGAACGGATCGTCCCACTGGAACTTCGATTTCGCCTCGGACTTTGCACCGGGGATGGCGGTCTCTTTGTTCATCGGGCTGCTCCCATGCTTCGTGGCCAGGCTTCTCGGCGCGCGCTCTGCAACATAGGCGCTTTGCGCCGCCCGGGCGAGCCTTCTGCGGCGATATCGCGGTCGGCCGAAGCTCCCGGCGGATTGATGCCGCCCCGGCGCTCCGCTAAGCAGCGCCCATGCCGCTTTTCGCCGCCCGCGCGCTCTGGCCGGCCCGGGACCGGGTGCCCCTGCTGCGACTGGCCGTGGCGCTGGTCGCGGCGCCGGGGCTGCTGGCGGCGCTGCTCGCCATCCCGACGGTGCTGGTCATGGGCATGACCGAGGCGACCGGCCAGGCCGTCCTGCACGAGACCCTTCGCTCGGCCGGGGCCATCGCCTTGCTGCTCTTCGTTTCCACCTTCACCTTCGGGCTCGCCGGCATGGCGCTCCTCTGGGCGCTCGCCCGGCGCGGCATGCTCGCCTGGGGGCTGGCCGGTGCCGTGGCCGGGGCGCTGGCCGGCGCTCTCTTCGGTGCCGTCGCCATGGCCGGCATCGGCGCTGGGCTGGTTGTCGCCTTCGCGCTCGGCGGCTGGGCGATCTTCCTGCTGGTCCACCGCTTCGCCGGGGTCGGGCGACCCGCCCCCGGCGCCTGACTCAGCCGAGCAGCCGGACCGTCCGTCGCCAGATCGGCGAGCGGCTGGGGCTCTCGGCCTGCATCGCCAGCACCACGGCCATGTTGTTGAAGCCGGGCAGGCCGCCCAGCACGTCGAGCAGCGCTTCGGCGTTCGCCGCGCTGGCCGGCACGGCGAGCCGCTCGCCGGCCTCGTCGGTCAGCTCCCAGTACGTGTTCCGGCCGGCCTCCTCCGCGAAGCTGCCGCCTGCCGGGACATCGGCGGCGACGATGTCGACCCGGACCAGCGCGTCGACGGCCACGCTGGCGCCGCCATGCGGGCCGAAATAGCTGATCCGCCCCTCCTGCACGGTGACGACGCCGGGGCCGGCGCTGGCGCTGCGGCGCGCGACCAGCGCCCGCTCGGCGGTACCGAGCACGGCGAAGGCGGCGAGCCCGCCGATGGCCAGCGGCGCCAGCCCGATCCAGCCGCCGCCTGCCAGCAGCGTCACGCCCTTCCAGAGGCAGAGCGCCGCCACCGCCGCGTAGACCGCCGGCTCGCCATAGCGGCGCAGCGCCGCGGCGGCCTCGGGCCGGACGAAGCTCACCGCCAGTCCCCGAGCACGGCCTGCCACAGCGTCAGCGCCGCCACCACCGCCGTGTCGGCGCGCAGGATGCGCGGCCCGAGCGAGACGGCGTGCGCCAGCGGGTTCTTGTAGAGCATCAGCGTCTCGTCGGGCGAGAAGCCGCCCTCCGGCCCTGTCAGGACCGCCCAGTGGCCGGGATCGGCGCGGCGCAGCACCTCGGCCGCCGGCGGGCGCGGCCCGGTCTCGTCGCAGAACAGGATCTGCCGGTCGGCGGGCCAACCGTCGAGCAGGGCCGCCAGTGTCACCGGCTCGGCCACCTCTGGCACCGAGAGCAGCCCGCACTGCTCGGCCGCCTCGACGGCGTGGGCGCGGAGGCGCTCGGTGTTGACGCGCTCGGCGTTGGTGTGCGCCGTGAACACCGGCACCAGCCGGCGACACCCCATCTCGCAGGCCTTCTCGGCGATGAAGTCGGTGCGCGCCTTCTTGATCGGCGCGAACAGCAGCCAGAGATCGGGCGGCGCGCTCTGCGCCATCGTCTGCTCGACGCAGCGCAGCAGCCCGCCCCGCCGGTCGGCGGCGGCGATCTCGGCCAGCCATTCGCCGTCGCGCCCGTTGAAGAGCCGAACCACGTCGCCCGGCGCGCGCCGCATCACTCCGAAGAGGTAATGCGCCTGCTCGCGCTCGGGTGCGACCTCTTGGCCGAGCCCAAGGTCGGCAGTGACATAGAGCCTGATTTTCGCGTCGGCCTGTTGCATAGTCCGTCCATGATGCACGCCTCTGATAGCAGCGCCCTCCGACCCGATGGAAGGGTGCGCGACGCGACGGAGCAGAACTGGGTAGACCGCTGGTGCCCGCCCGAGCTGCGGCCGTGGCTGCGGCTCAGCCGCGCCGACCGGCCGATCGGCACATGGCTGCTGCTGATCCCGTGCTGGTGGACGATCGCGCTCGCCGCCGTCGCCCGGGGCTGGGCCTGGTTCGACATCTGGTTGATCGTCGGCTGCACCATCGGCGCCTTCCTGATGCGCGGGGCGGGCTGCACCTGGAACGACCTCGCCGACCGCGACATCGATGCCGCCGTCGCGCGCACGCGCTCGCGCCCCCTGCCCTCCGGGCAGGTGACCCCCACGGGCGCCCTGGGCTGGGCGATCGCGCAGTCGCTGCTGGCCTTCCTGATCCTGCTCAGCTTCGGCTTCCCGGCGATCTGGTGGGGCGTGGCGTCGCTGGCGCTGGTCGCCATCTATCCCTTCGCCAAGCGGTTCACCTGGTGGCCGCAGGCGTTCCTCGGCCTCGCCTTCAACTTCGGCGCGCTGCTGCTGTGGGTCGCCAAGAGCGGGACTATCGCGGTCGCGCCGGTGCTGCTCTACCTCGCGGGCATCATGTGGACGCTGCACTACGACACGATCTACGCGCATCAGGACCGCGAGGATGACGCGCTGATCGGCGTCAAGTCGACGGCGCTGCTCTTCGAGGACGAGACCAAGCCGATCCTGTGGATGTTCACCGGCGCGGCGGCATTCCTCGCCGGCCTGGCCGTGATGACGGCGCATGGCGGCTGGCCGGGCGTGCTCGGCGTCGCCGCATTCGGCGCGCATCTGGCCTGGCAGATCAGGACGCTCGACATCGACGACCCGGCGCAGTGCCTCGTCCTCTTCCGGTCGAACCGCACGGCGGGGCTGCTGCTGCTGGCCGGGTTCCTCGCCGACGGGCTGATCTGAGGCGGTGAGCTCAGGTCGCGTCAGCGGCCGTCGTCGATGCGCCGGCGGATGCGGTGGACGAACCACCAGACGGCGGCGATGACGGGGATCGCCACCAACGCGGTCACGATCTCCTTTTCGACCCCCGCCGCGTGGGCGACGGGCCCCAGCACGTAGACAGCCAGCCCGACCGCATAATAACTGATCGCCACCACGGACAGTCCCTCGACGGTCTGTTGCAGGCGCAGCTGCATTGCGGCGCGGGCGTCCATCGAGGCGAGCAGCCGCTGGTTCTGCGCCTCGAGCGCCACGTTCACCCGGGTGCGCAGCAGCTCGGCCACGCGCGAGGCGCGCACGGCCAGCTCGCCGAGGCGCCGCTCGGCCGCCTGCACGGTGCGCATGGCCGGGTCGAAGCGGCGCAGCATGAACTCGCGGAACTGCTGGCGACCGGCGACCCGCTCCTCGCCCAGCATCTCGATGCGCTCGCGGACGATCGCGTCATAGGCCCGCCCGGCGCCGAAGCGGAAAGCCGAATTCGGCGGCCAGCTTCTCGATCTCGGCCGAGAGCTGCGTCAGCGACGCCAGGATCGCGCTCTCCTGCGCCTTCTGCTCGTCCGAGGCGACCTCGGCGATCAGCTCGGCCAGAGCGCGCTCGATCTCGTTCAGCCGGGTCGCCGTTCGGCGCGCGATCGGCAGCGCCAGCATGGCGAGCGTGCGGTAGACCTCGATCTCCAGCAGCCGCTGGCAGACCCGGCCGATGCGCCGCGACCCGACCTCGCCCGCCAGCACGAAGGCGAAGCGCGAGAACCCGCCTTCGTGGATGCGGAAGTCGCCCATGACGAGCGCCTTTCCGTCCAGCACCCAACCGGCTGCGGTGCTCTCGGTATGGAACTCGCGCACCAGCCGCTGGCGGAACAGCCCGATCGCCGCCTCGGGATCGGGCGCCTGCAGCAGCTCGAGCTGGATCGCCGCGAGGACCTTGCCCGGCATCCCGGCCAGCCAGTCGTCCGGCAGGTGCTGCATCAGCGTCGGCGCGAACAGCGTATCGGCCGGCGCGTCCTCGTAGAGGGTGTAGGAGACGAACTCGGTATGCTGCTCCCATTTCAACCGGACGCGGCCCAATTCTGTCGTGTGATGGCTGGCGTTCGGCCCCGGATGCGCGGCGCCGTGCCGGTCGAGAAGCGCAACCAGATGGTCGCGGTCCGCCCGCGTGTCGCGCTCGGCCGCGCCCTGCGGCGGCTTCAGCGCCAGGTGCAGGCAGCGCCCCGGTGCCTGCATCGGCTGGAAGGGCCGGGCGTGCAGCTCGTTCGTCAGCGCCAGGCGCTGGGGATGGTTGCCGATCCGCTCGATGCTCATGCGCTGCAACATAGTGCACCGCGGCAGAACGGCCGCCGCGCCCGCTGGTCGCGGCTGTGCCGGGATCGGGCCGCCGTGACAATCCTGCCGCACCTGATAGGATGCGGCTTCGGGCGGACGACGGTCAGGGAGATACCCGATGGACTATGCGGCGATCCGCGCGGACGGCGCGCGGCCGTTCACCGGGGCGGAGTACCTCGAGTCGCTGCGCGATGACCGCGCGGTCTACATCTATGGCGAGCGGGTCCATGACGTCACGGCCCATCCCGCCTTCCGCAACGCGGCCCGCTCGATCGCCCGGCTCTACGACGCGCTGCACGACCCGTCCCGGCGCGATGTCCTGACCTGTCCGACCGATACCGGCTCCGGCGGCTACACGATGAAGTTCTTCCGCCCGGCGCATTCCTCGGCCGATCTCTTCGGCCAGCGCGACGCCATCGCCGAGTGGGCGCGGATGAGCTATGGCTGGATGGGGCGAACGCCGGACTACAAGGCCTCGCTGATGAACACGCTCGGCGCCAATGCTGCGTTCTACGGGCCGTTTGCCGACAATGCGCGCGCCTGGCACCGGCGCTGCCAGGAGGCGGTGTTCTACCTGAACCACGCGATCGTCAATCCGCCGATCGACCGCGACAAGCCCTCGTCCGAGGTGCGCGACGTCTACCTGCACGTGGTGCGCGAGACCGATGCCGGGCCGGTCGTGCGCGGCGCGAAGGTGGTCGCGACGAACTCGGCCCTGACGCACTACAATTTCCTGGCGCAGAACATGTCCGGCGAGATCGACAGCGAGGATTTCGCCATCATGTTCATCGCGCCGATGGACGCGCCGGGGGTCAAGCTGTTCTGCCGAGCCAGCTACGAGCAGGTGGCGGCCGAGACGGCGACGCCGTTCGACTATCCGCTGAGCTCCCGCTTCGACGAGAACGATGCCATCATCGTTTTCGATGACGTGCTGGTCCCGTGGGAGAACGTGCTCGTCTACCGCGATCTGGAGATGCTGAAGGCGTTCTACCCGAAGTCCGGCTTCTTCAACGGCTTCACCTTCCAGGGCTGCACGCGGCTGGCCGTGAAGCTGGACTTCATGGCGGGGCTGCTGAACCGGGCGCTGGTCGCCAGCGGCACGAACACCTTCCGCGGCGTGCAGGTGCAGCTCGGCGAGGTCATCAACTGGCGCAACACGTTCTGGGCGCTCAGCGACGGCATGGCGGGCAACCCGCAGCCCTGGGTCGGCGATACGGTGCTGCCGAACGGCGCCACGTCGAGCGCCTACCGGATGCTGGCGACCGAGGCCTGGCCCCGCGTGAAGGAGATCGTCGAGCAGGTTGTGGCCTCGGGTCTGATCTACCTGCCGAGCTCGGCCAGGGACTTTGCGAACCCCGAGATCGACCGGTACCTGAAGCAGTACGTGCGCGGCTCGAACGGCATCGACTACCGCGAGCGCATCAAGATCATGAAGCTGCTGTGGGACGCGGTCGGGTCGGAGTTCGGCGGCCGGCACGAGCTCTACGAGCGCAACTACGCGGGCTCGAACGAGATGGTCCGCTTCCAGGCCGTCTTCCAGGCGCAGGGCAGCGGACAGCTCGCGCGCATGACCGACTTCGCCGACCAGTGCATGTCTGACTATGACGAGCATGGCTGGACGGTGGACGGCTATCACGACGCCGAGCCGCGGGCCGCGGCCGAGTAGCCGGGCGGCGCGTCAGGTGCCGACGCCGACATAGCGGTGGAAGAGCGCCGAGTGGGTGTCGAGCTCGGCGGCCGAGATCGTCTCGCGCATGCTCCCGTTCTCGATGAAGCTGACGCGGTCGGCGACGGCGTGCACCGCCTCGACCCGCTGCTCGACGAGCAGCGTCGCGACGCCGGTGCCACGCAGACCCTCCACCACCTCGCGGATACGTGCGACCATCGAGGGCTGCAGACCCTCGGTGGGCTCGTCGAGCAGCAGGACGCGCGGCTCGAGGCAGAGGGCGCGGGCCATCGCCAGCATCTGCTGCTCGCCGCCCGAGAGCGTGCCGGCGCGCTGGCCGAGGCGCTGGCCGAGGACGGGGAACAGCGCCAGCATGCGGTCGCGCACCGGTTTGCCTCGCTTGCGCGCCATCAGGCCGATCTCGAGGTTCTCGGCGACCGTCAGCTCGGCAAACAGCCGGCGGCCCTGCGGGACATAGCCGACGCCGCGCCGAGGAACGCGATGGGCGGCCAGGCGGGTGAGGTCCTGCCCGTCGAGCAGCACCCGGCCGGCGGTGGGGCGGACGAGGCCCATGACGGCCTTCAGCAGCGTCGTCTTGCCCGCGCCGTTCCGGCCGACCAGGCAGTGAACCTCGCCCGGCCGGAGGGCGAGGCAGGCGCCGCGCAGCACGTGCACGCTGCCATAGCCGGCGTCGAGATCGCGGATGTCGAGGACCGGGGTCACCGTCGCGGGCCGCCGAGGGCGGAGAGGGCGGGAGGGCGCCGCTTTGAGCGGCGGAGACGCAGTCGAGCTGCGCCCCACTGCTCGATAAGCTCTTGCCGAAATGAACCTGTCTCAACAACGGGGCGTAGACCGGGGCGCTGCCCCCGGCAGGGCCGTCCAGGCGCGGCCCGCGGCGTGGCTTTCCGCGCCATCAGGCGCCCAGATACGCGGCCTGCACCGCGCGGCTGGCGCGGATCTCGGCGGGCGTGCCCTCGGCGAGGACGGCGCCGAATTCCAGCACCGTGATCCGCTCGGCCAGCGCCATCACCACGTCCATATTATGCTCGATCAGCAGCACGGTGGCCTTGGCCGGCCCCGTCGCGACCTCGCGGACCAGGCCGACGAAGCCGTCGATCTCGCTGGCCGCCAGCCCCTGCGTCGGCTCGTCGAGGATCAGCAGGCGTGGCCGCAGCGCCAGCCCCATGGCGATCTCGAGCAGCCGCTGGTGGCCATAGCTCTGCTCGCCGGCCTTCTCGCCGGCGCGGCGGGCGAGCCCGACCCTGTCGAGCGCGGCCAGCGTTTCGGCCGCGGGATCGGCCGAGCCGCGCCGCTGCACGGCCAGCGCGACGTTCTCGGCCAGCGTCAGCTTGCCGAAGATCGAGGTGATCTGGAAGGTGTAGGCGATGCCGAGCCGCACCCGCCGGTGCGCCGGCAGCGCCGTGACGTCGCGGCCCTGCCAGAGCACCCGCCCGGCGCTCGGCCGGATGCGCCCGCAGAGCAGGCCGACGAAGGTCGTCTTGCCGGCGCCGTTCGGTCCGATGACGGCGCGGATCTGGCCCTCGGGCAGGTCGAAGTCGATGCCGTCGACGGCGCGCAGCCCGCCGAAGTCGCGGGTCAGCCCGCGCGTGGCGATCAGGCTCACCTCGGCACCGTCACGACGGCCCCTCACGGCAGCCAAGGCAGCGCGCGCCTGCGCAGCGCGCCGAGGATGCCGGCCGGCGCGAACAGCACCAGCGCCACCAGCGCCGCGCCGACCACCAGCAGGTAGGCGTCCGTGACGCCCGAGGCGAGGTCGACGAGGTAGAACATCAGCGCCGTGCCGACCAGCGGCCCGAGCGTCGTGCCGGCGCCGCCCAGAAGCACCCAGAGCAGCGGAAGGATCGAGTACTGGATCGAGGCGAAGGTCGCCCCGGCATAGCCGAAGAGCAGCGCATAGGCGGCGCCGGCCGCCCCCGCGTAGAGCCCGGACAGCGTCAGCGCCAGCAGGCGGGTGCGAAAGGGGTCATAGCCCAGCATCCGCGCCCGCTCCTCGTTCTCGCGGATCGCCACCATGACGCGGCCGGGTCCCGAGCGGACCAGCCAGAGCTGCCCGCCGAGCGCTACGGCGAAGAGCAGGAGCGCGGCGGCGTAGCGCGCATCCGGGTCGCTCAGCGGCAGGCCGGCGACGGTACGCCCGGCCTCCGGCAGCACGAACCCTTCGTCACCGCCGGTGATCGTGCCGAAATAGAGCACGGCCAGATGCCCGGCCTGCGCGAACATCAGCGTCACGATCAGGAAGGCGACCCCCGTGGTGCGCAGCGCCGGCAGGCCTGTCGCCGCCGCCAGCAGGGCGCCGGCGCCCGTGCCGGCGAGCAGGCCGAGGCCGGCGCCCCAGCCCATCAGCTCGACGCCCAGCCCCGCGCCATAGATGCCGGCGGCGAAGAACATCGCGTGGCCCAGGCTGAGCAGCCCCGCATAACCGAAGGCGATGTTGTAGCCGGTGGCGAAGGTCGCCAGCACCAGGATGCGGGCGACGTTGCCGTGGTGATAGGCCGGCAGAAGGAAGGCGAGGAGAAGAAGGCCGACCAGCACCGCGCCGTGCAGCAAGAGGTCGCGGCCCGTGACCGTCACGCCGGGCGCGTCCCGAAAAGACCCTGCGGCCGGAACACCAGCACGGCGGCGACCAGCAGCGTCGCCAGGATCTTGGCGAGCGTCGGGTCGACCAGCGTCGAGACGATGCCGTCCGCCAGCCCGATCAGCAGCGCCGCGACGACGGTGCCGACGAGCGAGCCGAGCCCGCCGATGATGACGACGATGAAGCTGAGCAGCAGCGGCTCGCCGCCCATCAGGTAGTGCGCCTGCCGGATCGGCACGATCAGCACGGCGCCGAGCGCCGCCAGGCCTGCGCCGAGCGCGAAGACGCCGGCATAGACGCGGTCGACCGGGATGCCAAAGGCGGTCGCCGTCTCGGCGTCTGACTGGGTGGCGCGCATGACCAGGCCGATGCGGCTGCGCGTCAGCAGCAGCCAGACGCCGGCGATCAGCAGGGCGGCGGCGCCGACGACGACGAACTTGTAGCCGTCATAGCCGAACCAGGGCAGCTGGACGCGCCAGGCGATCGGCGCCTGGACCGGCCGCGCCTCCGGGCCATAGAGGCTGAGCGCCGCCTGCTGCAGGATGTAGAGCAGACCGATGGTGGCGACGATCGTCGCCTCCGGGTCGTGGTTCAGGCGGCGCAGCACCAGCCAGTCGACCGCCGCCGCTATGGCGCCGACCACCGCCGGCGCGACGACCAGCGCAACCAGGAACCCCGCCCATGGCGGCCCTCCGACGAGCGCCGCCGTCAGGTCGGCGCAGAACCAGGCGAGCACGGCGCCCAGCATGAAGAACTCGCCATGCGCGACGTTGACGACCCGCATGATGCCGAAGACCAGGCTGAGCCCCAGCGCCGTCAGCGCCAGCACGGCGGCCAGCACCGTGCCCTCGAGCAGGCCGGCCCAGACCAGCGCCGGGTGCGGCAGCCAGGAAGCGAAATCCACGCGGCGGGTCCCCGTGACAGTTCGGCGCCCGGCACCTTGGCGCGCCCCTCGCCCTGCCGCAAGCCTCGGCAATGCGCCAAGACGAGGCCCCGCCAGCGGGCCGTGCCGGCCGGTGGGATCAGCCCGGTCAGGCGGCTGCGACGCGGAAGACGTCGACCGGCGCCGAGAAGCCCTTGAGCGTCAGCTCACCCGCCGGTTCCGCGGCGATGCGGTCCTCGACCGCGGCGAAGGCTCGGGGGCTCAGCAGGATCTCGCCGTCAGCGGCCCGGTCGCAGAGCCGTGCGGCGAGGTTCACCGCCGTGCCGCTGGCCGTGTAGTCGTAGCGTCCCTCGGAGCCGACGATTCCGACCGTGGCTTCCCGCCGGGTCGTCGCAGCGCAGCGGGTCGTTGAAGATCACCATGATGCCGTCGCCGGCGCGCTGGTCGACGCCGGCCGCGTGCTGGCGGATCAGCTCGCCCATCGCCTCGTGATACTGCTGGAGTACCTCTATCGCCTCCTCGGGCTCGGCGCTCTCGCAGAAGGCGGTGAAGCCGCGCAGGTCGCAGAACAGCGTCGCGATCAGCGCCCGGTGGCTGTCGAGCAGCTTTTCATCGCCGGAGGAGACGACCGCGTCGGCGACCTGCGGCGAGAGGAAGCGGCGCAGTCGGCCGAGGCGTTCAAGCTGGTCGACCTGGGTCGCGACGCGGTTCTCGAGATCGGCGTTCAGCGACCGGAGCTCGTCGGCCTGGGCGCGGACTTCCTCGGTGCGGTCCTGCAGCGCGCGGAACTGCCGGACGTTCTCGATGGCGATGACCGCCTGCGCGGCGAAGGTCTCGACCAGCGCGATGTCGTCGTCGTCGAACGGATCGATCTCGCGGCGGTAGAGCATGATGGCGCCGATCGCGACCGAACCCTGCAAGAGGGGCACGAGCAGGGACCGAGCGCGCGCCTTCGGTCTCGGTCAGCTCCTTGCGCCAGCGCCCCGTGGCGGGAAAGGCGGGATCGTTGATCAGGTCGTCGCTGCGGATGATGCGCCCTTCCGCGACCACGCGCACGGCGACGAGGTCCGAGCCCTCCATCGGCTCGTCGAACTCGCGCAAGGCATCGGCGAACTCCGGGCGCACGCCGAGGAAGGCGGGCACCCGGACATGCGTGCGTGCCTCGTTCGCCATGGGCAGGAAGGCGAGCGGCGCCCTGCAGAGCCGCGAGGCGCTTTGCAGGATCACGTCGAAGACCGGCGTCTCGTCGTCGCGCGAGCGGCTGATGACCTGCAGGATCTCGCGGGTCGCCGCCTCGCGGGCCAGCCGTGTCTGCAGCTCGCGGAACTGGCGGACGTTCTCGATGGCGATGACGGCCTGCGCGGCGAAGGTCTCGACCAGCGCGATCTGCTCGGGCGCAAACGGGTCGACGACAAGGCGCGTGAGCGTCATCACGCCGATCGGTCCCCGAGAAAGCGACAGAAGCGGCACAGCGAGCAAGGTGCGCGACCCGGTCCGCTTGACGATCGGCAGCTCGCGGGTGTCGGGATCCGCCAACAGGTCGTGCAGATGAACGGTGGTCGAGGTTTCGATGGCGCGCCCCGCCGCGGATCGCCGGCTCATCGGAATAGGATGCTGGGCCATGAACCGGTTCAGCTCGGCATCGGTCGAGACGCGCGCGCCAAGCTCGAAGCGGTCGCCACGCAGCTGCCAGATCACCGCGTTGTCGGCCTCGCAGAGCCGCTGCGCCGTCGCGGCGATCGTTTCCAATACCGGCTTCTCGTCGTCGCGCGAACTGCTGATGACCCGTAAGATCTCGCGCAGGGCCGTCTCGCGCTCGCGCGCGGCGCGGAGTGCGCGGCCGGTCTCGTCGGTGATTGTGCTGGGCGGGCCTGTCGTCACGTACCCGGCCTCCGTGATGGAGCAGGGCGCCGGCGCGCCCGCCTCAGAATGCGCGCTCGAGGTAGTTCGTCTCGCTCTCGTAGAGCCCGTCGTCGATCGTGGTGGTGTGCACGACGTTCAGGCGGCCCTGCTCGACGCGGCTGATGTGCTGCTGGCCGAAGACCTGGTGCAGTTTGCCGTTGAAGCGCTTCGGCCCCTGCGGGTGCTCGCGGCTGAGCGGCATGTCGGTCATCGCCTCGACGGCCTCGATCAGGGCCTGGCGCTGCTCGGGGCCCTGGTAGCCGGCCGCCTCCATGCCGGCCTTGATGACGTAGAGCGTCTCCCAGCAGCCGAACATGTGGCTGAACGTCGAGACGTCTTTGGCGTCGCCGACGGTGGCGCCGGTATCGTCGACGCCGACCTGCTCGCGATAGAAGGCGGCCTCTGCCGGCTGGTCGGGCGGCGCATAGCGCGGCATGCCCTCCCAGAAATAGGTGCCCTCGAGGAAATCGAGGCCGGGGCTGTCGATCGCCACCGCCTCGAGGCTGTCGATGAAGCCGAAGATCTCGGGCCGGGCGCCCGAGCCGTAGAAGTCCCCCATCTCCTTGACGAAGGTCAGCACGGCCGGGCCGACCATGACGTGGTAGATCACCTCGGTGTCGGCGGGGATCTTCGGGAAGTACTTGAAGAAGCTGGTCTCGGTCGGCGGGATGGCGATCTGGGTGGTCACCCCGCCGCCCTGCGCCTGCATGGCCGCCGGCAGATTGTCGCGGTGGTTGTAGCCGAAGGCATAGTCCGGGAAGAACATCGCCACCTTCTTGCCGAGGGTGCCGGCGATGTAGGGCGCCATCGAGATCACCTGGCTCTGCACGTCGGTGATGCCGGGCTGGAGGGTCCAGCGGTTCAGCATGCCGCTGGGCACATGCGTGCCCTCGGAGACGACGAAATAGGGGAGTTTGAGCTCGCCCGCCCGCGGGGCGGAGGCGATCACGACATGGGAGAAGAGCGTGCCATAGCCGATGTCGCACTCGTGCTGCGTGGCGAACTTCTCGACCACCTCGGCGCCGCGCTTGGGGTCGGTGCCGTCGTCCTCGGCGATGATCTCGACCGGCCGGCCGTTGATGCCGCCGGCCTCGTTGATCAGCCTGACCGCCGCCTCGGTCGTGCGGTCGTACCAGCGGCCATACGCGGCGCCGATGCCGGTGCGGTGCACCTGGAAGCCGATGCGGATCGGCTGGGACGATTGCGCTTGGATATAGGGCACCCAGCCGGTCGCGGCCGCGGTCCCTGCTGCCAGTCCCTTGAGCGCGCTGCGGCGGCTGATCATGCTTCCCTCCCCTGTCGGCCCCGGAGAAAGGTTGTGCGCGGCCGGGCGTTTTGTCCAGTGGCTCGGACGGCGGGTCGTCGACACGGGCGGTGGACCTGCGGCAGCGCTGCAAGTCGCCGCCTAGAGCGGCGAGAGCGCGGTCGAGCCGCGCCCCACTGCCCGATAAACTCCTGCCGAAATGAACCTGACCGGACACGCGGGCGCGGGGCCGGAGGTGATCGCATGCGGCCGTGCGTCAGGCGCCTATCGGGGTCGAGAGGAGCCAGAGGCCGAGCAGCGTCAGGCCGACCATCAACGCGGCCAGCGGCAACTGGCCGATGGCGGCGCGGCGCGGGTCGCGCCAGAGCTCCAGCGCCACGACGTGGGCGACGATCACCGCCAGAACGTGGCCGCCGACGATCGCGGCGGTCTGCACGCGCCAGATCGCCTCGACCGAGGGGAGGTCGTTGAGGAACGAGGTCGTGACGTGGACCTGACCGAGTTGGAGCGGCCCGGCGATGGCGGCGGCGGCGAACTGGGCGTTGACCAGCAGTGCCGTCAGGTAGTGCGCGACGTGATAGGCGAGCGCGATCGGCACGAGCGAGAGCCCGATCCGCCCGAGCGTCTTCGGCAGACCCGCGCGGCCGCCCGCCAGACGACGGCCGATGGCGACCGCGCCGGCATATGCCGCGGCCAGCGCCGCCCAGGCGGCGACGAGGCCGAGCGTGTTCTCGGCGATGACGGCGCTGCGGCCGGGGAACTCGAGCGGGTTGACGCCGATGGCGCCCAGCCAGGCAAAGCTGGCGGAGAGCCCGTCGAAGCTGACGCTGGCGATCAGCGAGGTGACGAAGAGCCAGCCCGAGAGCGGCAGGGCCGGCGCATGGGCCAGCCGCCCGCCCGGCCAGCCGACCGTCGGGCCGCGCCTCGTCCAGCGCAGCGGCGCGACGCGGCCGACCAGCCGGAAGAGCACCGAGAATGTCTCGCCCCGCGCCCGCCAGCGGCGCTCGCCAAAGAGCAGCATCGCGGCGAAATGCGCCAGCCAGTAGAGGGCGGCGGCGCGCGCCAGGCGCTCGGGGTCGGAGGGCGCGATATCGACGATCTCGAACCAGACGAAGGCGAAGAGGCCGACCAGCGCCGGCCAGTATCCGGGTCGCTGCGGCGGTCGCAGCGGTGGCGGGCCGAGCAGCCGGCGCGCCAGCCCGACCGGCGCCGACCAGGGGTTCAGCAGCGGCCAGAGATCGCCGACCACGGCCGTCAGCAGGGTGAAGCCCACCCACCAGAGCGTCCAGACCGTCAGTACCAGCAGGTTGCCGAGCGGGTCGCGCGGCCCGAGAAATCCGGTCGCGAGCAGCGCGACGAATGCCGCGAAGGCCAGCCACCGCACCACGCCCGCCAGCGGCGGCAGCGGCATCGGCAGGTGCAGCCGGCGAGGAAAGCCGGCGAGGCTGCGCGCCGGGGCCAGTGCCAGGACGAGGAACGAGACGGCGACCGCCGCGGCGCCGCCGACGAGATAGTAGCCGGTCGGCAGCAGCATGATCAGCGCGCGCTCGGCGGCATGCGCCGCGGCCACCCCGGGCAGAGCGATGACGGCCAGGGCCAGGCCGACCGGCAGCCTTCGCATCATGCGCATCCTAGCCGTCGGAGACGACGCCACGCCCGCAGCGCCGGGGCAACCGGCGGGCGGACGGTCCGACGAGCCTCAGCCGACGAAGGCGCGCTCGACGACGAACTCCGCCGGGCGGTTGTTGGCGCCCTCGGTCAGGCCCGCGGCCTCGAGCATCGCCTTGGTGTCCTTGAGGAAGTCCATCGAGCCGCAGATCATCGCCCGGTCGACGGCCGGGTCCAGCGGCGGCAGGCCGAGATCGGCAAAGAGCTTGCCGGAAGTGGCGAGATCCGTGATCCGCCCCATGCGCGGGCTGTCCTGGCGCGTCGTCGTCGCATAGTGCGTCAGGCGCGCCGAGGCCTCCTCGCCGACCAGCGGGTCCTCGCGCGTCGACGCGACGGTCTCGAAGCCATAGGCCAGCTCGGCCGTCAGCCTGCATGTGTGGCAGAGGATCACCTGGCCGAACTTCTCGTAGGTCTCGGGATCGCGGATCAGCGACGCAAAGGGCGCAATGCCGGTGCCCGTCGAGAACATCCACAGCCGCTCGCCGGGCAGCAGCGCGTCGTTGACCAGCGTGCCGGTCGGCTTCTTGCGCATCAGCACCGTGTCGCCCGCGCGGATTTTCTGCAGATGCTCGGTCAGCGGCCCGCCAGGCACCTTGATCGAGAAGAACTCGAGCTCCTCGTCCCAGGACGGCGAAGCGATCGAATAGGCGCGGAACACCGGCTTCTCGGCATTCGGCAGGCCGATCATGACGAACTCGCCCGAGCGGAAGCGGAACGCCGCCGGCCGAGTCGTCCGGAAGGCGAAAAGCCTGTCCGTGTAATGCTTCACATGGGTCACGGTCTCGGCGAACACGCCGGCCGGAATGGGAAACCCGGCCCCCGTCTCACGGCCGGGCGTGGCGGTCTCGGTCTTGACGGCGGGCGTCGTCATCTCGCAGCCTTCCTTGCCCCGGCTCGGCAGCCGGGATCGGATTTCACATGCGCGCTGATATCGTTTGCGTGCAAAGAGAACTCAAGCGGTAAATTTGGCGCAGCACGGCGGAGAGGGCGGCATGGCGAAGGGCAGCATGGCCGGGATCGCCGGCATCGATGTCGGCGGCACCTTCACCGACCTCGTGCTGATCGACCAGGACGCGGGCGCCGTGCGGCTGGCCAAGGTGCCGACGACGCCGCTGAACCAGGCCGAGGGGTTTCTCGCGGCGCTGGACGCCGCCGGCGCCGATCCGGCCGGCATCGGGCTGATCGTGCATGGCACGACGACGACGACGAACGCCGTGCTCGAGCGGCGGCTGGCGCGCACCGGGCTGATCACGACGATGGGTTTCCGCGATGTGCTGGAGCTGGGGCGCCGGACGCGGCCGCAACCCTATGGCATGACCGGCAGCTTCCGCCCGGTGATCCCGCGCGACCTGCGCCTCGAGGTGCCGGAGCGGATGGATGCGGCGGGCCAGGTGCTGGTGCCGCTGGACGAGGACGCCGTGCGGGCGGCGGTGCGCCGGCTGCTGGACGCGGGCTGCGAGAGCCTGGTGATCCATTTCCTGCATGCCTATGCCAACCCAGGCCACGAACGCCGCGCCGCCGAGATCGCGGCCGGGTTGTGGCCAAACGAGCATATCACCGCCGGGCACGCGCTGTTGTCGGAAAGCCGCGAGTTCGAGCGCGGCGTCACGGCCGCGGTCAACGCCTCGGTGCAGCCGCTGTTGCAGCGCTATGTCGCGCGTCTGGCCGAGCGACTGGCGGAACGCGGCTACCGCCGCGACGTGCTGGTGATGAACGGCAATGGCGGCATGGTCTCGGCGCGGCACGTCGCGCGCGAGGCGGCCAAGACGGTGATGTCGGGCCCCGCCTCGGGCGTTATCGCCGCCGCCTATACCGGGCGGCGGGCCGGCGCGCCCAACCTCATCACCTATGACATGGGCGGCACCTCGACGGATGTCGCGCTGATCCGCGGCGCGGTGCCGGCCGTCTCGAACGAGATCGAGCTGGAATACGCCATGCCGATCCACGTTCCGATGGTCGACGTGCGCACCGTCGGCGCGGGTGGCGGCTCGATCGCCAGGGTCGACGCCGCCGGCCTGCTGCAGGTCGGCCCCGAAAGCGCGGGCGCCGATCCGGGGCCGGTCTGCTACGGCCGCGGCGGCGCCGAGCCGACGATCTCGGACGCCAACCTGCTGCTCGGCCGGCTGAACCCGGCCGGGCTGCTGTCGGTGGAGAGCCCGGTGCCGATGGAGCGCGTCCGGCAGGTCTTTGCCGAGCGGCTGGGCCGTCCGCTCGGCCTGTCGGCAGAGGATGCGGCGGCGGCGGTGCTGCGCGTCGCCAACACGCGGATGGCCGGCGCGGTGCGCATGGTGTCGATCTCGCTCGGCGCCGATCCGCGCGACTTTGCGCTCTTTGCCTTCGGCGGCGCCGGGCCGCTGCACGCCACGGCGCTGGCGCGCGAGCTCGGCATCCCGCGCGTGCTGATCCCGGCCCGGCCGGGCATCACCAACGCGCTCGGCTGCGTCGTCGCCGACCTGCGCCATGACTTCGTCAACACGGTCAACCGGCCGCTGGACGCGGCGGAGCTGGACGCCGTGCACCGCATCCTCGCCGAGCAGGAGGCCGAGGGCCGGCGGCTGGTCGCCGAGGAGAGCGTCGCCGTCGACGCGGTCGAGGTGCTGTTCAGCGCCGACATGCAGTTCATCGGCCAGACGCACCAGCTGCGCGTGCCGCTGCCGGACGGACGGCCATCGCGCGGGGCGATGGAGGCGGCCTTCGAGCGGGTCTATCGCGACCGCTTCCATGTCGAGCTGCGCGATATCCGGGCGAACCTGGTGAACCTCAACTGCTCGGTCATCGGCCGGCGGCCCGAGATGGACCTCTCGGCCCTGATCGACGCCCGCCAGCGGCGCGCCACGCTGGCCGAGGCCGCGACGGGCCGCCGCCGGGTGTGGTTCGGCCAGGACTGGCACGAGACGCCTGTCTACTGGCGCGACCGCCTGCCCGCCGGCGCCGAGCTGGCAGGCCCGGCGATCGTCGAGCAGCTGGACGCGACGACGGTGATCGAGCCGGGCGACCGGGCGGCGCAGGACCGCGACGGGAACCTGCTGGTGACGCTGGGCGCCGTGGTCGAGCGGCGCGAGCCGGCAGTGATGGGAGCCGCGGTATGAGCCCCGACGCAACGCAATCGGGCGCGACGCACCCGCATCCGGGCCCGCACGCGGATCTCGACCCGATCACGCTGACCGTGATCCAGGCGGGACTCGGCCAGGTCTGCGCCGAGATGGACCTCTGCTTCAGCCGCGCCGCCTTCAGCCAGATCATCGCCGAGGCGAACGACCGCGCCGACGGCATCTATTCCGCCGAGGACGGCGCACTGATCGCGCAGGGCATCGACGGGCTGCCGGTCTTCGTCGGCGTCATGCAGGCCTCGACGCGGACGATCATCCAGCGCATCCGCGACGGGGTCACGGAGGCGCCTGAGCCCGGCGACATCTACATCGTCAACGATCCCTATCTCGGCGGCACCCACCTGATGGACGTGCGCTTCGCCATGCCGGTCTTCCGGGGCGGGCGCATCTTCTGCTGGCTGTCGAACACTGGGCACTGGCCGGATATTGGCGGCATGGTGCCCGGCGGCTTCTCCGCCTCGGCCACCGCCGTCGAGCAGGAGGGGCTGCGGCTGCCGCCGGTGAAGCTGTTCCGGCGCGGCGAGCTGGATGCGCGAGATCTGGCAGATCATGCGTCGAACATCCGCGTCGCCGACCAGCGCATCGGCGACGTCAAGGCGCAGGCGGCGGCGCTGCTGGTCGGCGAGGCGCGGCTGGCCGACCTGCTCGACCGCTATGGCGACGCGACGATCGAGGCGGCGATCGCCGAGCTTCGCCGCCGCGCCGCCGCGCAGATGCGCGCCTGCATCGCCACCATTCCAGATGGCGAATACCAAGGCACGGCCGATCGTCGACTCGCGACGGGGTGGTGAACGAGCCGCTGGAGATCAGCCTGGCCGTCACGAAGGCCGGCGACGGACCTGCATTTCGACTTCTCGCGGTCCTCGCCGCCCTGCGAGGGGCCGATGAATTCGGTGTTCGCGACGACCGCTAAGCGCCGTCTATCCTGGCGATCCGCCACATCTTCCCCGAGGTGCCGCTGAGCGCCGGCGCCTTCGAGCCGCTGCACGTCGCGCGGCCGGAGGGCACGTTTCTCGACGCGCACTATCCGCGCCCGGTCTCGGGCTGCGCCGCCGAGGTCAGCCAGCGCATCGCCGAGGCGGTGTTCCTGGCGCTGGCCGGGGCGATGCCGCGAGCAGGTGACGGCGGCGCCGGCCGGCACGTCGGGCAATTTCGCGCTCGGCGGCTTCGATCCGGCGGCACGGGGCCGGCGATTACGTGATGTACCAGCTCTCGGGCGGCGGCTATGGCGGCAAGGCCGGGACCATGACGGGCTGACCAACGGCTGCTCGACCATCGGCATCTCCAAGGCGCCGCCGGTCGAGATGATGGAGCAGCAGTTCCCGGTGCTCTACCGGCGCTGGGCGCTGCGCGAGGGCTCGGGCGGGGCCGGGCTGCATCGGGGCGGCTTCGGCGCTCGACTACGAGATCGAGCTGCGCCGTGGCGAGGCGCGGGCGAGCTTCGTCATGGACCATGGCCGCTTCGGCCCGCCGGGCGTGCTGGGCGGCGCGGACGGCGCGCCGAACACGGTCGACGGTCATGCGCGGCGGCGAGCGCCATGTGCCGCTGCACCTGTCGAAGGAGCAGGACATCGCCGATGCAGGCCGGCGACAGCGTGCGCGTCGGCACGCCGGGCGGCGGCGGCTATGGCGATCCCGCCCGGCGCGATCCGGCGGCCGTGCAGGAGGATGTCCGCCTCGGCTATTACTCGGCGGACGAGGCGGCGCGGCTGTTTGCGGCTTGGGCAGGCGGCGGCACCTGATCGCAGAGCCGCGTCTGCCGCGTGCCGTGGCAAGGCCCGCCCGTCACATCTCTTCCCTGACCTGACCGTAGGCCAGCAGCGCAAACAGGCCCGTTCCTCCCAGGACGTTGCCGATCAGCGTCGGGATGATCAGATGGACGATCGCCTTCACCGCTCCGATCTCGCCTCCCAGCATCAGCATGAACGCTTCCGTGGATCCCGCCACGACGTGCGTGAACCCGCCGATGGCGATCAGGTACGTGACGATCAGGATCGCCGTCAGCTCGAAGCCCCTCGACGACGGCAGGATCCAGACCAGCACGGCTATGAAGAAGCCGGCGGGGATGCCGTAGATCAGCGCCTCCTGCGGCGTGTTGTCGGCATAGTGCCGGGCGACATCGAGCATGGCGGCGATGTGCTCGGGCCGCGCCGTCTCGAGGTAGATCGTCATCAGCGCGGTCACGAACGTCCCGACCAGATTAGCGGTGAACACGATGGCCCAGAGCCGGCATGTCGCGCCCAGCATCCGAAACGACGGCGTCGAGAGAAGCGGCAGTATCGCCGTCAGCGTGTTTTCCGTGAACAGCTGCAGTCGGCCCAGTATGACGAGGATGAAGCCGACCGTGTAGCCGAGGTTCTCGATCGGCACGCGGTTCGGGTGGTCGGCGAAGGTCGCGTGCAGGATCCCCTCGGCGAGAATGGATGTCGACAGGCACAGGCCCGCGGCGTTCCCGGACCACCAGAGGGACATGGCAGGGCGGCGCAGCTCCTCGACGCCCTCTGCGGCCACCACCGCGTAGACCGCGACGGCGGAAAGCCCCCGGCGCTTGTCCACCACATGTTCATCGCGGTGCGAAAGGCGCGGCTTGCCATCGCTCGGGGTCGTTCGGTCCTGCTGACGTTTGCTCATGCTCGCCTGTCTGATGAAGGGTGCGGATGCCGAACGAGCAGGAACCCCAATGCGTTCACGTCCCCGCTGCACTTCAGCCGCCCGGATATTCCGGCTGCCGGCTGCAGCCAGCTTCGCTGGCCTGTTCGCCGACATGATCTTGCGCAAGATCGTTGCGCCTCGACAATGGCTTGGCACCGCTGTCGCGCGCGCACCCGCGAGGCGGCGCCCGCGCGCGCCACCGGCTGACCGGCCGACGGCGGTGCGCGACGCATGCCGCGCGGTCCGTCTTTCCTTCGCCCGCCGATCGGCTAGGCTGCGCCGGCACGGACCGGGGAGCGCGGCATGGCGTATCAGACCATCGACTACGGCGTCGCCGAGGACGTTGCGACGATCCGGCTGAACCGCCCCGACAAGATGAACGCGCTGAGCACAGCGATGCGGCGCGAGCTGATCGACGCGCTGTCGCGCGCCCCCGGTGAGGCACGGGCGGTCGTTCTGACCGGCAACGGGCCGGGGTTCTGCGCCGGGCAGGACCTCGGCGACGTCAGGAGCCTTGCCGACCTCGACCTCGACCAGATCCTGCGCGACGAGTACGAGCCGCTGCTGAAGCTGATCTACGACTGCCCGGTGCCGACGATCTGCGCCGTCAACGGCGCGGCGGCCGGGGCAGGCGCCAACCTGGCGCTCGGCGCCGACATCGTCGTTGCGGCGCGCTCGGCGAGCTTTCTGCAGGCCTTCGCGCGAATCGGGCTGATCCCCGATGCCGGCGGCACCTACTGGCTGCCGCGCCTGGTCGGCCAGGCGCGCGCCATGGGCATGTGCCTGCTGGCCGAGCCGATCCCGGCCGAGACGGCAGCCGATTGGGGGCTGATCTGGGAGGTGGTCGAGGACGACGCGCTGGAAAGCCGCGCGGCCGAGCTGGCGCTGCGGCTGGCCAACGGCCCGACCGCGGCCTACCGGCTGATCAAGCAGGCGCTCCGCTCAAGCCCCGGCAACGCGCTGCAGGCGCAGCTGGACCTCGAGGCCGAGCTGCAGGCCAGGGCGGGCGCGACCCGCGACTTTATGGAGGGGGTTATGGCCTTCCTGGAAAAGCGCGCCGCGCGCTTCGAGGGCCGCTGAGCGCCGTGCCGAGGTCGGGCACGAGCCGGGCGTTGACACCCCGGCGCCGGGTGCCGATGGTCGACGCATGCGCGCGCTCGCCGACCGGATCACCGCGACGCCCATCCCGTTCGACCGCGAGCGCGCCGCCGCCGTGCTGGCGGACGCCGACCCGGCGCTCGGACGGGGTGCTGTCGGCGAGCTGATCCGGGCGCAGCCGGATCGAGCCCCTATCTGGCTCGGCTGACGGCGCGACATGCGGCGTGGCTGGCCCGGAACCTCGACCGCCCGCCCGAGGTGGCCCTGCGCGCCCTTCTCGAGAAAACGCGACGTGACGCGGCGAGGACGAGCGCGCAGGCGACCGTGCTGCGGGCGCTCCGCCGCGCCAAGGCGCGTGCGGCGCTGCTGATCGCGCTGGCCGATCTCGGCGGCGTCTGGCGGCTGCACGAGGTGACGGGCGCGCTGACCCGGCTGGCCGACGCCGCAGTGACCGCGGCGGCGCACTGGCTGCTGGCGGCCGAGCTGCGCGCCGGCCGCCTGCCCGGGCTGGACGAGGCGGCGCTGGAGACCGGCGCCGGCTACGTCCTGCTCGCCATGGGCAAGATGGGCGCCGGCGAGCTGAACTTTTCCTCGGACATCGACCTGATCGCGCTGTTCGACGACGGGCGCTTTGGCCGCGACGAGGTGCTGGAGGCGCGGGCGCGCTATATCCATGTCACAAAGCAGCTGGTGAAGCTGATCTCGGAGAACACCGAGGACGGCTATGTCTTTCGCACGGACCTGCGCCTGCGCCCCTCGCCGTCGACGACGCCCGTCTGCATGGCCGTCGACGCGGCCGAACGCTACTACGAATCCGTCGGCCGCACCTGGGAGCGCGCGGCGCACATCAAGGCGCGGCCGCTGGTCGACGAGGCGGCGGGCGAAGCCTATCTGGCGGCGCTGTCGCCCTTCATCTGGCGGCGTCACCTCGACTTTGCCGCCATCGAGGACGCGCACGAGATGCTGCGCAGGATCCGGGCGCAGAAGGCGCGCTTCACGGTCGGCGAACTGCCGGGCTACGACCTCAAGCTCGGTCCCGGCGGCATCCGCGAGATCGAGTTCTTCGCCCAGACCCGGCAGCTGATCGTCGGCGGGCGCGAGCCCGACGCTGCGGGTGCCGACGACGCTCGGCGCGCTGGACGCGCTGGCCGCGGGCGGGTGGATCGAGCCGGGCGAGCGCGACGTGCTGGCCGAGGACTATCGCGCTCTGCGCGCGGTCGAGCACCGCCTGCAGATGATGGAGGATACGCAGACGCATGCCGTGCCCAGGTCCGCCGAGGCGCGGACGCGGCTCGCCATGCTGTCGGGCGAGGCGGACCGCGACGCTTTCGAGCACCGGCTGTCCAAGCTGCTGGCCCGCGTGCACGCCACCTGCGAGGAGTTCTTCGCGCCCGGCACCCCGCATGCGCCGGCCCGGGCCGAGACGCTGCTCGACGAGGGCAAGCTGGCCGAACGCGGCTTCGAGCGCCCGGCGGACGCGGCGCGCCAGATGGGCCGCTGGCATGCCGGCCAGATCGCGGCGACCCGCGGCGAGCGGGCGCGTGGTCTGTTCCGCCAGCTCGAGCCGCAGATCGTCGAACGGCTGGCCGGCGCCGCCTCGCCCGACCAGGCGCTGGTGCATTTCGACCGCTTCCTGTCCGGGCTGCCGGCCGGCGTGCAGCTCTTCTCGCTGTTCGCCGCCAACCCGCAGCTGCTGGAGCTGATCGTCGAGATCTGCGCCGCCGCGCCGCGGCTCGCCAGCTATCTCGGGCGGCACCCGCAGACGCTGGACGCGCTGCTCGACCGAGATTTCTGGGAGCCGATGCCGGACGGGGCGACGATGGCGGACGACCTGGCGGCGCAGCTGGCCGCCGAGGACGGCTACGAGCGGGTGCTCGACTGCTCGCGGCGTTGGGCGCGCGAGCAGTGGTTCCGCGCCGGCGTGCACGTGCTGCGCGCCATCGCCGACGAGCAGGAGGCGGGGGCGGCGTTCACCGCGATCGCCGAGACTTATGTCGCCGGCCTCTACCCGCATGTCATCGACGAGTTCGCGCGCCGGCACGGACCGCCACCCGGCCGGGGCATGGCCGTGCTGGCCATGGGCAAGCTCGGCTCGGGCGAGATGACGGCGCGTTCGGACCTCGACGTGATCACCGTCTACGACGCGGCCGGCGAGGAGGCGTCCGCCGGACGCAAGCCGCTGGCGCCCAGCGCCTACTTCCCCCGGCTGACGCAGGCCCTGGTCGCGGCGCTGACCGCGCCGACGGCCGAGGGCGCGCTCTACGAGGTCGACATGCGGCTGCGTCCGTCGGGCCGGCAGGGACCGGTCGCGGTCTCGCTCTCGTCCTTCGAGGCGTACCAGACCGGGCAGGCCTGGGTCTGGGAGCACCTGGCGCTGCTGCGCGGCCGCGTCATCGCCGGGCCCGAGGCGCTGGCCGACTCGATCGACGCCATCGTCGAGCGTGCCCTGTCCGCACGACGGGGAACGCCTGAGGTGATGGCGGAGGCGGCCGCCATGCGCGAGCGGATCGCCGGAGCGACGGCCGGCGACCGCGCGAACCCGTGGTCGCTGAAGCACGCGGCGGGATCGCTGATGGAGATCGAGTTCCTGGCCCAGACCGGCACGCTGCTGCACGGGCCGGCGCGGTGCCGGACGGCGCGCGCCGCCCTGCCGAAGCTGGCCGAGGCGGGGTGGATCGGCGCCGACGAGGCGCGCGACCTGCTCGACGCCCTGGTCTTCCTGCTGCGGCTGCAGCAGGTCGAGCGCGTTGCGTTGGCCGGCTCGGTCGACCCCCACGCCATTGGCGCCGAGCTCCGCCGCGCCTTGGCCCGCGCCGTGGGCGCGGCGGACTTCGCCGCCGTCGAGACGGCGCTCGTCCGCCACCAGCAGCGCGCCGCCGGGATTCTCGCCCGGGTTTTTGGCGAGGCAGGCGGCGAGGCCGGCGCGGCGCCCGGCTGACGGCATCGCTCCCGGCGGGCCGATCCGCTCTCGGTTCGCGCCAACGGCAAAGGGACGCGAGCCCTGGTCGCGGATCGCCGACCGCGCGCCTTTGACGCGGGACGCGTCCGCCCCAATGTCTCAGATTCCGAGGCTCAGCTGGTCGCCGGGCCGGGGCGGCGGCCGGAAGAGGTCCAGGCGCAACGCCGGCGCCGGGCAGTCGAGGCCGGCGCGCTTGCGGGCCAGCTGGAACCGCCGCCGGATCAGCGTTCCCTGGACGCCGCCGGCGCGCATCCGGCTGCCCCATTGCGGGTCGTAGTCGCGCCCGCCATGCATCTCGCGCACGATGCCCATGACGCGGGCCGCCCGGTCGGGGTACTCGCGCGCCAGCCAGTCGCGGAACAGCGGGCTGACCTCGAGCGGCAGGCGCAGCGTCGTATAGCTGGCGAAGCGCGCCCCGGCCGCCGCGGCGGCATCCATCAGGCGCTCGATCTCGTGGTCGTTCAGCGCCGGGATGATCGGTGCGATGTTGACGCCCGTCGGCACGCCCGCGGCCGTCAGCGCCCGCACCATCCCGAGCCGCCGGTCGGGCGAGGCGGCGCGCGGCTCCATCGCGCGGCTGAGCCGGTTGTCGAGTGTCGTCAGCGACACCGTGGCCAGCGCCAGCCCGGCCCGGCCCAGCCGGCCGAGGATGTCCGCGTCACGCATCACCAGCACGCCCTTGGTCGTGACCGTCACCGGGTGCCTGTGTTCCCACAGGACCTCGAGCACCCGGGCCATGATCCGATGCGTCTTCTCGATCGGCTGATAGGGATCTGTGTTCGTGCCGATGGCGATCGGCGCGACGCGGTACGCGGGCCTGGCCAGCGCCTCGGCCAGCAGCTCGGCGGCGCGCGGCTTGACGACCAACCGCGTCTCGAAGTCCAGCCCCGGCGACAGGCCGAGCTGGGCGTGGCTGGGGCGGGCATAGCAATAGATGCAGCCGTGCTCGCAGCCGCGATAGGGGTTGATCGAGCGGTCGAAGGGTATGTCCGGCGAGCTGTTCCGGGCAATGATGCTGCGGCTGCGGTCAACCGTGATCTCGGTCCGGACCGGCGGCAGATCCTCGGCGATGTCCCAGCCATCCTCCGCGGCCTCCGCGTGCAGCCTGTCGTGGCGATTGGCCGGGTTCGTGCCCGCGCCGCGGCCGCGGCGTCGTTCCTGCGGGATGGTGTCGGACGGGACCGCCACGCTGCTCTCCGATGGCTGATCGACGATTCGATCAGGAACAATATGCGAACATCAAGACGGCGCACAAGGCCGCTCCCGGACAGCTTGCCCCGAGGGCGGCGGCATGGGACCATCGCGGCGCGGCGTCGGGCGGGGAACGGCCGCTGCGGCGCCCCGGACGTCTGGGGGCTGTTATGAAATTTCGGATGCTGGCGGCGATGGTCTGCGTCGGGCTGGGGGCAGGGCCTGCGGCGGCACAGGCGGTGCGCGACTGCGCGGTGACGGCGCTGGAGGGCGCCGGTGCGCGGGCCGAGCAAAGCGGGTCGTGGCAGGAGATCTCGACCGGTGGCCTGCCGGAGGGGGCGAGCAGGATCGAGACGGGGCCGGCGACGCGGCTCGAGGTGACCTGCACTGACGGCTTCGTCGTGACCATCGGCCCCGAGAGCCTGGCCGACCTTTCCGACCTGGTGCGCCCGGATGCCGAGCCGGGCGTGCTGATGTCGCTGCTCGCCGGCATCCTCGGCGTCGTGACGCCCGACCGTCCCGAGGGGCCGGTGGCGGTGCAGACGCCCGCGGCGATCGCCGCCGTCCGCTCGACTGCCTGGCTGGTCGAGCACGATGCGGGGCCGGGGACGACCGCCGTCTTCGTGCGCGCCGGCCGCGTCACCGTGTCGAACCGCGAGGTCGCCGTCGTGCTGCGCCCGGGCGAGGGCATCACGCTGACCAGCGAGACCGTCGTCAAGCCGGCCGGCACGTGGGGGCCGCCGCGAATCGAGCAGTCGATCAGTACCCTCGGGCTCGGGTGGGACTAGGCGCGCGGGCGCTGCGCCGGGGGGGCACGGTCCTCGTCGCTGTCCTGGTCATCGGGCTGGTCCTCTGGCGCTGGTCGGGCGTCGAGCCCGTCAGCGCCAAACTCGAGGGCGCGCTGCTCGACCTGCGCTTTCGGTTGCGCGGACCGCTGCCGCCGCCCGAGAGCGTCGTTATCGTCGCGGTCGACGAAGCGGCGCTCGACAGGATCGGCGCCTTCCAGCCGCTGCGCGCGGCGCTGGCCGAGGCGCTGGGCGGGATCGCCGCCGCGGGACCGCGGGTGATCGCGCTCGACATCCTGTTCGTTGACCCGACGGGCGCGGACGCGGGCCTCGCCGCGGCAATCCGCGATGCCCGGCCGGTGCTGCTGGCCGTCGGCACGACCGGCTCGCCCTCCGGCCCGGCGAGGCTGAGCGCCGAGCAGGAGTTCGGCCCTGACGCGAAGCGCCCTTCCGGTGGTGATCGGCAGGCCGTCCGGGCCCGAAGCGCCTGTTCGGCTGGTCATGCCGAACCCGCGCCTGGCGGGAACAGCGGCTCTGGCCCACGTCAACGTCGCGCCAGACGATGGCGGGGCGGCGCGGGCGATCCCCCTGTCGGTGCCGGTCGGCGACGGGCGGCTCCTGCCCTCGATGGCCCTGGCGGCGGCCCGCTTCGGGCTGGATGCCGGGCGGGGCGACCTGCTGCACTGGGTGGGCGGTCCGTACCGGATCGGCGGGCGCACGGTCGTGCCGGACGAGCGGGGGCGTCTGGTCATCGACCACTACGGCGGGGCGGGCACCCTCGCGACCGTCGGCCTGCTGCAGGTACTGGACGGCACGGTCGGGGCCGAGGCCCTGGCCGGCCGGATGGTCTTCGTCGGCAGCACGGCGCCGAGCCTGCGCGACGCCTTCGCCACCCCCTTCGGATCGGCCGTCGCCGGTGTGGAGATCCTGGCCACGGCGGCCGCCAACATCGTCGAGGACCGCGCGATCAGGGCCGATCGCGGCACCTTCGCGATGACCGCGGCGCTGGGCCTGGCCGCGGCTCTCGCGACGCTCGCCGCCTTCCGCATCCGCCGGATGCCGCTCGCCGTCGTGGCCGGCATCGCCTGCTGGCTGGCGGCGCTGGCGGCGCTGCAGCTGGCGTTCGCCGGGGCCGGGCTCTGGCTCGACGGCATCTCGGTGCTGGGCGGGTTGGCGGTGGCGACCGCGGTCGGCGGCTGGTCGCGCCTGACCGCCGAGAGCCGGGGCCGCGAGAACCTGGCGCACTATGTCGCCCCGTCGCTCGTCCGGCTGCTGTCCGAGCAGGCGCGGCCCGGCTTCGACGGGCGCGAGCAGAACATCGGCCTGCTCTTCGTCGACGTCGCCGGCTACAGCGGCATGGTCGAGACCGAGCGGCCGGCCGAGATCGCCGAGTTCCTGCGCGCGCTGCACGGCTTCTTCGAGCAGGCGGCCGAGCGCCACCACGGCGTCATCGTCGACTTTCAGGGCGACGGCGCTCTGCTGGTCTTCGGCCTGCCCGAGGCCGGGGCCGACGACGCCGCCGACGCGCTGGCCTGCGGCGAGGCGCTGCTGGCCGGGCGCGGCACCGTCCGCAGTTCCTTCCTGCACGGCCCGATCGGCCTGCGCGTGTCGGTGCATTGGGGACCGGTGGCCATCGGCGTGCTGGGCGGGCGGCGGCAGGCGAAGGTCAGCGTCTCCGGCGACGCCGTCAACGTCACGGCGCGGCTGCAGGAGATCGCCAAGGCGCATGGCATCCCCTTCGTCGCGACACGCGCCGTGCTGGACGCGGCAGGCGGCGCCGGGACCGTGACCGAGGGCTTCCGGCCGATCGCCACCGAACCGCTGCGCGGCCGCCGGGGCGATGTCGAGATCTGGGGCCGTGTTCCGGCCTGACCGGCGCGCGCGAGATCGCTCAGCGCTTGACGATGAAGGCCTGGCCCTGCGGCAGCTCGATCGGGGTCTCGGGCCGCTCGGCGAAGTACTCGTCCAGCGCCAGCCGGGCGCCCGGATAGGCGCCGGACCCATAGTCGTCGCAGATGATCATGCCGTGCTGCGCCAGCCGGGGATAGAAGAAGGCCAGGCTGTCGCGCGTCGGCTCGTAGAGGTCGACGTCGATGTGCACGAGGCAGAACGTCCGGTCGGCGACGGCATCGAAGCGCTGCGGGATCCAACCCTGCAGAATCTCGACGTTGCCGAACGGCGCGAAGCGCTGGTAGAGGCCGGAAAGGTCGTCGTTGTAGAAGCGCCGGTTCGGCCCGCCATCGGCATAGGCGGTCTCGAGGATGTCCTTGCCGGGCAGCGGGTCGGACAGCCCCTCGAAGCTGTCGAACAGACAGAACCGCCGCGGCCTCTCCGTTGCCTCCAGCATGTGCAGCGCCGACTTGCCGTGGCGCACGCCGCATTCGGCGACGTCGCCCGGCACGTCCTCGAGACTGCGCAGGCAGGATTGCAGGAAGAAGAGGCGGATGTCCGGGATGCCCGGCACCTCGCCGTACTTGCGCTGGGCCTCGACGAAGAAGGGCTGCCGGTTCCAGACGAAGTGCGGCGCGATGACGTGGACCAGCGGCGGCGGCGCGGGCCGGCGGCGGCGCCGCAGCAGGCGGGCGAGCGGATTGCGCATGGCGGGCTCCGGCCCGGCGCCTCGCGGCTAGGCCTGCACCTTCGCTCCGGCGCGCCGGGTCATGGCGAGAAGCGTCTCGAGATCGGCCGCAGCCGAGTGGTTGGCCGCCTCGAACGCCTCGAACCAGACGTCCGCATGCTCGGTTGTCTCATAGTCCGGATAGAACGGCCCGCCATCGGTGTAGTGGATGGCCTGCGGCGCCTCCACGCCCTGCGTGTAGCCCGCCAGGTAATTCCAGCTTGCCGGCAGCTCGCCGATCAGATGGTCGCCCTCCAGCCACTTGAACTGGTGCAGCTGCAGGCCCGTCGCCGAGTTCACGTAGTCTGGCGTCAGCGCCGTGCACCTGGCATTGTTGAACAGCATGACGCTGGACCAGTTCTTCTTCTGATAGCGCGTCTGCTTTTCGCCCAGGAACTTGGTCTCTCCGGTCGGGTTGTGGTCGTGCTTGACGCACATCACGGCATAGCGGTCGTCGCGCAGCGCCCACAGCCTGGCAATGTCGTCGCGGAAGACGACGTCGTTGTCCATGAACAGCGACCAGCCCTGAAACCCGCAGAGAAACGGCGTCAGGAAGCGCGAGAACGAGAACTCGGTCGACTGGTTCGGATCGGTCTCGCGCCAGAAGTGCTGCTTCAGGTTCCTGAGATTGAGCGGCAGGATCGCCACGGGCGCCGAGCTGTGTTGCGTGATCGAGTGCGCCAGCGTGCTGAAGGCGACCGGGATCCGGCGATCATAGCCGATGCAAACGCGGATGACGCTTTCATGCATGGGGGTGTTCCGTCAGTTGCCGTTCGGATGGACGCCGGCCGGTCCGGCATTCACGGGATGACGCGCGGGGCCGGTCGGAGGAGGGGTCGGCGGAATGGCCGGCGGGACCGATCAGGCGGCGGGTCAGCTCGGCAGGGCCGATCATGTCCTCGTCCAGCCAGATCAGGCCCCTGACCTCTTCGTCGGTCAATGGCGTGCGGTGGGCCGCCATGATGGCGGACAGCATCGGCGCGACGGCGTCGGCCGAGCGGGTGCCATAGACCGCGGCGCGATCCTGCGCGGTCGGGGGCGCCAGCCGCGCCGGAAAATGGAAGTACCGCCGGCGCCAGGTGTTCAGGAAGACCGGCACCCGGCAGGTCAGCGCCTCCTCGACCGTGCTCGAGGTGTTCGAGACCATCAGGTCCATCCGCTCGAACAGCGCGCCGAGAGAGGAGCTGGTATCGACGCGGACGCGCCCGCCGAACCGGGGCTGGGCCACCAGCGCCTTCAGCGCCTCGACGGGCAGGCCATGCTTGTGCGTCTTCAGCTTGATCAGCAGCTCGGCGCCGGGGGTTCGCGCCACCGCCTCGGCGAACTCGACGATGCCGCGGTAGTACTCGCCGGACGTCTCGGTCTGCCACGGCACGTGGTCGCGCGCGTCCATGTAGTTGCCGGCGAGCACGATGCGGAAGATGTCGTCCCCGCTCCCAGCCGCGGCCCCGACGCGGGCAAAGCGCTTGAAGACCGGAAAGGGCAGGATCTTCGGGCGGTTCGCGTCGATCTCCTCGGCCAGCCGCGCCGTGGCCGGGTTCTTGGCG
Organism: uncultured Alphaproteobacteria bacterium; assembly: GCA_963745085.1. GTDB lineage: Bacteria > Pseudomonadota > Alphaproteobacteria > Rhodobacterales > Rhodobacteraceae > Thermohalobaculum. Next base: position 74,674 of record CAVUWP010000023.1, read on the forward strand.
ATGAGGTCGGTCACAATCGGGTCGTTGACGCGGCCCTGCCTGCCCACAACCGCTGGGCGAGCGCCGAGAGACGGTCGTCGGGCCGTGTATGCGAGCCGTGGTTGACGAGCAGCACCCGCGCGCCCGCCCGCGCCATGCCGGCGGCGGCGGCGATGGTCGCCGGGAAGACGAGGTTGTCGAGGATGACCAGGTCCGCGCGCAGCCGGCTCGCCAGCGCCCTCCCGGCGTTCACCTCGCGCCGGATCTTGGGCAACTCGCGGGCGGCGGCACGCCGCAGCAGGCGGTCGAGGACGGGGTCGTCCGGCCAGAGAACGGGCAGCGTGTCGGGGTCCACCGGGTCCGGCATCGGGATCGTCGAGGGACGGAACACGCGCACGCCGCGGCTCCGGCGGCTTGGCACGAGGGCGTTCAGGACGGATTTTACCGACAGGCGGAGCGACTCGGACATCCTTCGCCCCGGCGGGTGGCAGTGCAGCACCTGCACCCCCGGCCGCTCGGCGGCGATCAGCCCCGAGACGCGGCGCGGCACCGGGTTGGCGAGATCGAGATGGCAGACGGTGACGCTCGACCGGTAGAGCGACGCGACCAGCCGGTTCAGCAGCAGCGCCATACGGCCGTGCGCCGGCGAATACTCGCGCGCCGTGAACCGCGCGACCGGCGGGTGCAGCTCGTCCCCGAGCGCCTCCAGCGCCGCCACCACCGTCGCGCAGCGCCGGATCGCGCCGCATGCCAGGCTGCCTGCCGGGCCGCCTGCCGGGCCACCTGCCAGGCCGCCTGCCAGGCCGCCTGCCAGGACGACGAACGAGGCACCGGGAAACGCCTTCAGTGCCCTTTCCGCCAGCAGGAGGGGGCAGAGGACATAGAACAGGAAGATGCGCAGCGCCTCGGCCTCGTGCGGGTCGAGGTCGGAGGCGCGCAGCCTGCCGCGAACACCGGCAAGGATGCGCTCGGCGCGCAACGTGTTCCTGGCGTGCGTAAACGCCGGGACGACGTCCTCCAGCTCGACGACGTCGCGGCCGGCGCGGCACAGGATCAGTGCGGCGTCCGGCGCGAAGCAGAGGCAGCGCTCGGCCGCGTGACCGGCGGCGAGCCACGCTTCGGCCCCCGCCCGATCGAGGATGATCGCGATCTCGCGCTCGGTTCCGCCCGCCATCGGCGGCGCCTAGCACACCGGTCGGAGCAGGTCCAACCCAATACCGGAGCCCCACCCGCGCCCGCTGCGGACCTACATCATGATCTCGATCAGATACGGCCCCTCAATGGCGAGGCCGTCGCGAAGTGCGTCGGCCAGTCCGGCCGTGTCCTCGACCCGGCAGCCCTCGACGCCCATGCCGCGGGCCATGTCAACCCAGCCGAGCTCGGGCCGGTCCAGCGTCAGCATGTCCACCGCGCGCGGGCCCGGATTGGCGACGCCGACATTGCTCAGCTCGCCGTGCAGGATGCGGTAGCTGCGGTTGGCGAAGATCAGCACCGTGACGTCCAGCCCCTCGCGCGCCATGGTCCACAGCGATTGCAGCGTGTACATCGCGCTGCCGTCGCCCTCGAGCGCAATGACCTTGCGGTCCGGGCAGGCGATCGCCGCGCCTACGGCGACAGGCATTCCATAGCCGATCGAGCCGCCGCGGTTGTTCAGCCAGTCGTGCGGGGGCGCCCCGGCGGTCTGGCCGAAGAACGCCCGGCCCGTCGTGACGGATTCGTCGACGATGATGGCGTTCTCCGGAATCAGCTGGCCCAGCACGCAGGCGATGCTTTCGGGCGTGGCCGGGCCGTCCGGAATTCCAGGCCGGCCGGCGGGCGCGACCCCGAGCGGCGCCTCGCCGCCTGCCCCCAGCGCGCCGCAGAGGCCGTCGAGCGCGCCGTGGATGTCGGCATCGGCGCCGGCGAGTTCGACAAACCGTGCGTCGGCGCGCGTCATCCGCCCGGGCTTGTCCGGATAGGCGAAGAAGGCGACCGGCTCGCGCGCCGCCACCAGCACGATCCGCCGGTAGGGCGCGAGCAGCTCCAGCGCCTGGTCGACGGGATAGGGGATGCGGTTCACCGAAACCCGGCCGGCGCCGCGTTCCAGCCGGGCGTTCGACCACTCGGTCAGCAGGCCGCAGCCCGTCTTCGCGGCGATCTTCCCGGCCAGCGCCAGGCAGTCCGCGGTCAGCGCCGCGCCGCCCAGCAGCATCAGCGTGTCGGGGCCGCCCAGCATCTTTGCGGCGGCTTCGACGGCATCGGCGTCGATCGGGGCGGGCGGCGGCGCCGGCAAGGGGTCGGCGACGCGGCCACCCTCGTTCCAGGCGGTGTCGCCGGGCAGAATCAGCGTCGCCACCTGCCCCGGCGCCGTCATCGCCGCCGCCACCGCCTTTGCCCCGTCGGCGCCGACATCCTCGGCCCGGGCACAGGTGTGCACCCATTGCGAAACGGGACGGGCGATGCCGGCGATGTCGGCGGTCAGGGGCGCGTCGAGCGCGATGTGCCCGGTCGCGTGCTCGCCGACGATGTTGACGATGCCGGACCCGGCCTTCTTGGCGTTATGGAGATTGGCAAGGCCGTTCGCCAGCCCCGGCCCCAGATGCAGCAGCGTCGAGGCGGGCCGGCCGGCCATGCGCCAGTAGCCGTCGGCGGCCCCGGTCGCGACGCCCTCGAACAGCGCCAGCACGCAGCGCATGCCGGGCACCTGATCAAGCGCGGCGACGAAGTGCATCTCTGACGTGCCGGGATTGCTGAAGCACACGTCGACGCGCGCGCCCAGCAGGGTGCGCACCAGGCTCTCTGCACCGTTCATCCGACTTGCCCCCGTTTGCCTGCCCGGCGGTCCCGGCGGGATCCGCCTGTCGAAGGCAGATGATCACGGCCGGGGCCGCGCCGCCAGCCACAAGGGCGAAGAGCCGGCGGTGATCAGAAGGATGAATTCAGGGGTGGGCGGGCGGCTTCCGGATGAAGCCGCCCCGGTCACGTCGCCGCGCCCCGGCGGCGGGGCCGGGGCCGCGGCTCGGCCGGCTCAGGCGGCGCGGGCGCGACCGGCGGACGGGGTCCGGGCCTGGACGCGTGCCTTTGCCGGGGTGCGTTCGCGCGGCGGCAGCGCGTGGACGTCGGCGCCGCGGCCGGCGGGCGACGAGAAGATGCCCCGGATCATCTCGGAGAAGGCGCGGGCGCGCTCCTGCCGGCCCCTGGCGAGATAATGGTCGATGGTCGCTGAATTGATCTGAGGTGCATCAAAAAGCTTGCTGTTCATGACCTAGCTCCTTTGAACCGACAAGCCAGCTAATGGCTTGATGTCGCCATATATGTGCCGCTAGGTTCGGCGGGGCAAACGAGTCTTTCTGGCCATTCGATTCAACAGGGCTTAACCGATCATGGCAGAGCGCCTGCCGCCGCTGACCGCGCTGCGCGCCTTCGAGGCCGCGGCCCGGCACATGAGCTTCAGCAAGGCCGCCGAAGAGCTTTTCGTCACCCCGGCGGCGCTCAGCTACCAGATCAAGCAGCTGGAGGAGCATCTGAGCCTGCCGGTCTTCCGCCGACTGAACCGGGCCGTCGAGCTGACCGAGGCCGGCCGCGCGCTGCGGCCGGGCGTCGCCGAGGGCTTCGACCAGCTGCGCCAGGCCATGCGGGCCGTGGCCCGGCTGGGCGACGATCCGGGGCTGTCGATCACCGCGGGTCCGGCCTTCACGGCGAAATGGCTGGCGCCGCGCTTCTTCCGATTTGCCGAGGCGCACCCGGAGATCGAGCTGCGCTTCGTCGCCACTCTGCGCATCATGGATTTCGACCGCGACGGGGTCGATGCCGCGATCCGCTTCGGCACCGGGTCGGATGACGGGCTGCACAGCGAGGTGCTGACCGACGACTGGGCGACGCCGGTCTGCACGCCGACGCTTGCCGCGCGGATCGCCGCGGCAGGTTCGGGGACAGGCTCACTCGCCGGCTTGCAGCTGCTGCACGACGAGAGCATCGGTTTTCTCGATCCCGCGCCGGACTGGCAGGCCTGGGGCCGCGTCACGGGCATGCAGGGCGACTGGACGCATGGCGCGCGGTTCACCAATGCAGACCATGCCATCGACGTGGCGCTGGAGGAGGGCGGCGTGGCGCTCGGCCGGATCACGCTGGTCGAGCGCTATCTCTGCTCCGGGCGGCTGGTGGCGCCCTTTCGCACGGCGCTGCGGGTCGGTGCGCAATACCGTCTGGTCTGCCCGCTGGGTGCAGAGACGCACCCCAAGGTCTGCGCCTTCCTCGCCTGGATGCGCGAGGAGATCAAATCGCTCGAGCGCCATCGGGTCGGAATGACGGTGGTCGATCCCTGACGGGGGCTCTTCCGCCGCGCGGCGGACACGCTATATCCTGCGCCCGAGAGCGGACGACGGAGGGGGCGATGCGCCTCGGCATCCTGCAGGCGGGCAAGGTCAACGAGGCGCTGGTCGACCGGTTCGGCGAGTACCCCGACATGTTCGCCCGGCTCTACCGCGCCGCCGACCCCCGCATCGAGGCGCGCGGCTATGCCGTTGTCGAGGGCGAGCTGCCCGCCGCCCCGGGCGAGTGCGACGCCTGGCTGATCACCGGCTCGCGGCATGGCGTCTATGACGGGTTGTCCTGGATCGAGCCGCTCAAGGCCTTTCTCCGCCGCGCCCGCGCCGAGGGCGTGCCGATCATCGGCGTCTGCTTCGGCCACCAGATCATGGCGGAGGCGTTCGGCGGCCGCGCCGAGAAGTGGCCGGGGGGCTGGGCCGTCGGCGTCGACGAGTACGTGCTCGCGGCGCGTCCCGGCTGGATGGCCGATGCGCCCGACCGGATCGCCGTCCACGTGCTGCACCAGGACCAGGTGACGGCCATCCCGGCGGACGCGATCCGTCTCGCCTCGTCGCCCTTCTGTGCCTACGCCATGCTGGCCTATGGCGATGCGGAGCTGCCCGAGGCGATCTCGATCCAGTCGCACCCCGAGTTCGACGAGGCGTTCATGCGGGCGCTGGTCGAACGGATCGGCGGCGACCGCATCCCGCGCGAGACCGCCGATGCCGGCGTGGCGGGCCTCGGGGCGCCCGTCTCCGGGCCGGATATCGTGCGCTGGAGCCTGGCCTGGCTGCGCGCGGTGCGCGAGAAGCGCGCCGCCGCCTGACGGCTCAGAAGCTGGGCTCGAGCCGGCTGTTGACCAGGATCTCGGCCACCGAGGCGTTGTCCGGCAGCGCCAGCGCGTAGGCGACGGTCTCGGCGATCGCCTCGGGCTCGATCTTGAATTCGCCCGCCGTCACGTCGCGGTCCGCGACCATGCGTGTGTCGACCATGCCGGGGCAGATGGCGGTCGCCCTGACGCCGTCCGCCCAGCCCTCGCGGCGGATCGCGTGCGTCAGCGCCAGCGCGGCGAACTTCGATGCCGAATAGCCGAGCATGGCGGGACCGAGCAGCCGCTTGCCGGCCAGCGAGACGATGTTGACGACCCGGCCGTTGCCGAACTCGCGCAGGGCCGGCATGGCGGCGCGGGCGAGGCGCAGCGGGCCCTTGAAGTTCACCTCCCACATCCGGTCGTAGGCGGTCTCGTCCTCCTCCGTCAGCCCGACCTCGAGCGCCAGCCCGGCGTTCATGACGACGCCGTCGATGCGGCCGAACCGCTTGAGGGTCGCCGCGACCCACTCGCGCGAGCTGGCGGCGTCCTCGGCGTGCCACGCGGCCGTCAGCGCGCCGTCGAAGCGCGAGGCGTCGACGGAGCCGGGATCACGGGCGCCGAGGCTGAGGCGATAGCCGCGTGCCGCCAGCAGCGTCGCGGTGGCCAGCCCGATGCCACGATTGGCGCCGGAGATCATCACGACGCGGTCCTCTGGGTGCAGCATGGACGATTCTCCTAGCCGGCGGGGATTGGAGCGGCCGCGGCGCGATCCGCTTGGGTGGGAGGAAGGGCGGCGTGAACCGCGGCCGGCGGCGGGCCGCCATCGCCGCAGTAAGGCGGCGCCTGCGCCAGCGTCCAGTCGGCGACGTCGCGCCAGACGGTCGCTGCCTGCAGGTCGCGGAACAGCAGGTGCCAGCCCTCGGGGTAGGCGATCGTCCGCTTCGGACCGCGCAGCATGGCGAAGACCTTCGCGACCCGGTCGTTCGGCACGATCTGGTCCTTGCCGCCGACCAGCATCAGCGCCGGGCGGTCCACCAGCCCGGCCGCGGCCTCGGCCCGGTCGGTGATCCGGACCAGGCCCAGCAGCTCGCGCGCCGAGGGCCGGCCGATGTAGAGCGGGTCGTCCCGCATCTGGCGCAGCGCCTCGATATTGTCGGTCGCCTGGATCTTGACGATGCCCTCGCCGGTGAAGCGGTGCTCGGGCGCCACCATGGCCGCGGTCCAGGCGGCCATCCGGTAGATCGGGCTGAGAAACTGCCCGCCCCAGATCGCCGGCGCCGCCAGGACGATCGCGTCGGCCTGCATGCCCTGCGCGGCCGCCGCCAGCACGACGCCGCCGCCCATCGAGTGGCCGACGACGATCAGCGGCGCGCAGGGGTAGCGCGCCCGCACCTGCCGCGACACGGCGACGGCGTCGGCGATCAGCCCGTCGGCGCCGGGCCAGAAGCCGTGCGACGGGATTGCGGCCGAAGCCGCGCTGGTCGACGGCCAGCGTGGCGATGCCGCGCGCCGCCCAGGCCGCCGCGGCGCCGGCGAAGGTGCTGCTGCCATGGTCGCCATAGCCGTGGATGGCAAGGATGACGGCCCTCGGCGCCGGCGGGCCCCAGATCGTCACGGGCATCGCGCTGCCGTCGGCCGCGCGAAGGCTGTCGGTGGCGGGCTCGACCGTTGCGCCCGGCGCGACGGCGCGGACGATGCCGTCGCGCGGCAGCGGTCCGCCGACGGCGGCGCAGCCGGCGACGGTGTTGAGCAGCGCCGCGGCGACGAGCAGCGCCGCCGCGGCGAGGCTCAGCCGGCGAGGCGCCGGACTTCCGCGCGCAGCCACGGCAGGACCTCGTCCTCGAACCAGGGGTTTCGCTTCAGCCAGGCGGTGTTTCGCCAGGACGGGTGGGGCAGAGGCAGCACCGCCGGCAGATGGTCGCGCCAGGCCAGCACCGTCTCGGTCAGCCTCGGCCGCGCGCGCCGCGCCGAGATGCCATTTCTGCGCGTACTGCCCGACCAGCAGCGTCAGCTCGATCTGCGGCATCGCCGTCAGCACCTCGGCCCGCCAGGTCTCGGCGCAGGTCTTCGGCGGCGGCAGGTCGGCGCCCTTCGCGTCATAGCCGGGAAAGCAGAAGGCCATCGGCACGATGGCGACGCGCGACCGGTCGTAGAAGCGCGCCCGGTCGAGCCCCAGCCAGTCGCGCAGCCGGTCGCCCGAGGCGTCGTCGAACGGCACGCCCGACGCTTGGACGCGCGCCCCGGGCGCCTGGCTGGCGATCAGCAGCCGCGCCGTCGCCGAGGGATACAGCACCGGGCGCGGCGCATGCGCGGTCGCCGTCCCGGCGAAGCGGTCGGCGCAGAGCCGGCAGCCCGAGATTCGCTCGGTCAGATGCTGGAGCGCCATCGTCATCGGCGGGAAGATGGCGCAGCCCCCGGCGGAAGGCAACCGGACCGGCGCAGGCATAGCCGGCGCAGGCCCGCCGCGTGCCTAAGGTGCGGCTGAATCAGTGGCGGGCGAGCGGGCTTTGGACGGCTCGCCCGTCGGTGGTCAACAAAGCTTTACCTGCCCGGACCGGGCTGCTACGAAATCCCGACCGGCTGCTCCGTCACGCGCGAACCGGCCGGCGAAAAGGATTGTCGGCGCCGTCGCGGGGGGGATATGCGGCTCATCCTGATCGTTGTCGCACTCTACCTCTACTGGCTGGCGCTGTCCGGCCACTACGCTCCCTGGTTCGTCGTCTCGGGCTTTCTTCTCAGCATCGCGGTCGTCGCGTTCTGCTGGGCCAAGGGCATCACCGATGCCGAGGGCTTTCCGGTCGGGCTGATCGCGCGCGGGGTGCTCTACTGGCCCTGGCTGGCGCTGCAGATCCTGAAGTCGGGCCTGCGCGTGACCCGGCTGATCCTCGACCCGAAGCTGCCGATCACGCCGACGCTGGTGCGGGTAGAGGCGCTGCAGAAGACTGCGGTTGGGCTGACGACCTATGGCAACTCGATCACCCTGACGCCGGGGACGCTGACCGTCGAGGCGACCGAGCGCGGCCGCGCGCTCTGGGTGCACGCGATCGAGCGGTCCGGCGCCGAGGGGTTCGCGGACGACGAGATGAACCGCAAGGTCGCGTGGTTCGAGGCGGCGAGGGCCTGATGTTCGCCGTCGCCATCATCGCCGTGCTGATCGGGCTGGCGCTGGCGGTCGCGCGGGCGCTGCTGGGCCCGACGGCGTTCGACAGGCTGCTCGCCGCCAACACGATCGGCACGCTGGCGGTGCTGCTGCTCGCGCTCTTCGGCTTCCTCACCGGGCGGCCCGAGTTCCTGGACATCGGCATCACCTACGCGCTGCTGAACGTCATCGGCACGCTGGCGGTGCTGAAGTTCTTCCGCTACGGCGCGCTCGGCTACGACCACCGGACGGCCGCCGACCTCGAGGGCAAGGGATGAGCCCGCGGATGCGTCCCGGATGAGCCTGGTCCTCGACATCCTGGCCTGGATCGCGCTCGTCGCCGGCGGGTTCTTCGTCATCGTCGGCGCGGTCGGGCTGCACCGCATGCCCGACGTCTTCACGCGTATGCACGCCACCTCGCTGATCGACACGCTCGGCGTCGGGCTGCTCGGGCTCGGCATGCTGCTGCAGGCCGACGATTGGTCGGTCATGGTGCGAATCGCCATCATCGTCCTCGTCTCGATGACGGCCAGCGCCGTCGCGACGCACGCGCTGGCGCGCGCGGCGCTGCACGATGGCGAGCGGCCGCTGCTGGCCGGCAGCGATGGCGTGCTGCGGCAGACCGACTGCGCCAGCATCTACCCCGATCTCGGCGTCCGGCTGGCGCAACCGCTGGTCTCGGAGCAGGTCGAGCACAGCATGCCTTTGCCCGTGCCGCCCGACGAGCGCAGCGAGGCCAGCGAAGCCGAGGAGCGGGAGGACCGGTGATGGAGCTCCTGATCAACATGGTGCTGCTGACGCTGCTGGCGCTGATCACCGTCGGCATCGTCCGCGTGCGCAATCTGTTCGCCGTGGTCGTGCTGTCGAGCGCCTACTCCTTTCTGATGGCCAGCGTCATGATCGTCCTCGACGCCGTCGACGTGGCGATGACCGAAGCCTCGGTCGGCGCCGGGATCTCGACCGTGCTCGTGCTGGGCGCGCTCTACCTGACCAAGGTCGAGGAGGCGCCGCCGCGGGGCTCGGTGGTCATCCCGCTGATCGTCGCCGTCGGCACGGGCGCGATGCTGATCTACGGCTCGTTCGGCCTGCCCGCCTTCGGCACGCTCGGCCAGCCGGTCAATACTGGCGTCGGCGCCGCCTACCTCGAGCACAACATGCACGACACCGGCATCCCCAACGTCGTCACCGCCGTGCTGGCCAGCTATCGCGGCTTCGACACGCTGGGCGAGACGACGGTGATCTTCTGCGCCGGCATCGGCGTCCTGCTGCTGCTGCGGCGCTGGCGCACGGAGGGCCCGCGGTGAACCTCGACGTCATCCTGCGCATCGCCACCAAGCTTGGCCTGCCGTTCATCCTGATGTTCGGCGTCTACGTGCAGTGGCATGGCGACTATGGCCCGGGCGGCGGCTTCCAGGCGGGGGTGATCGTCGCGGCCGCCGTGATCCTCTACGCCATCATCTTCGGCACCGCGGCGGCCGAGCGCGCGGTGCCGCGCTGGGTGGCCGAGACAATGGTGCCGACGGGGGTGCTGATCTATGCCGGCGTCGGCGTCTGGTCGCTGGTCATGGGGGCGAACTATCTCGACTATGACGCCCTCCTGCACTGGCCGGCGAGCCATGAGCAGGCCGAGCACGGCCAGCACTGGGGCGTCTTCCTGATCGAGATCGGCGTGCTGGTCACCGTCTCGGGCACCATGCTGACCATCTTCTACAACTTTGCAAGCCGGGGCCGGCCGGAATGAGCCCAGCATGAACGACGCAGTCGAACTCTTCACCGCATTCGCGGCGCACTACAACTATTGGGTGACGATCTTCCTGATGGTCGCGGGGATCTACATCGTCGCCGCGCGCTCGAACATGATCAAGACGCTGGTCGGGCTCGGCATCTTCCAGACGTCGGTCTATCTGCTGTACCTCACGCCCGGCAAGGTCATCGGCGCGACGCCGCCGATCATCGAGCCCGGGTTCGAACTCTACTCGAACCCGCTGCCGCACGTGCTGATCCTGACGGCGATCGTCGTCGGCGTTGCGACGCTGGCGCTGGGGCTCGCGATCGTCGTGCGCATCCACGAGGCATACCGCACGATCGAGGAAGACGAGATCGTGGCGATCATCGGGCGCGAGGACCATACGTGAGGCGCGCCTGCCGACCGGGCGGCGCCCGATGAGCGTTCCCGGATGAGCGCGGGCGGCTTCGCGCCGGTCGAACACCTGCCGGCGCTGCAGGTCGTCGTGCCGCTGCTGTCGGCCGTGCTCTGCGCCGTCGTGCGCCAGCGGCATCTCTGCTGGCTGATCACCGTCGCCTGCTCGCTCGCCATGCCGGTGATCGCCTTCAGCCTGCTCTGGCAGGTCCAGCAATACGGCGCGATCTCCTACGCGCTCGGCGGCTTCGAGCCGCCGATCGGGATCGAGTACCGCATCGACGCGCCGAACGCCTTCCTGCTGGTTCTGGTGTCCAGCATCGGCGCGCTGGTCGCGGTCTACGCACCGCGCTCGGTCGCCGACGAGATCGCGCCCGAGCGGCAGGGCTGGTTCTATGCCATGTACCTGATGTGCATGACCGGCCTGCTCGGCATGGCGATTACCGGCGACGCCTTCAACGTCTTCGTGTTCATGGAGATCTCTTCGCTCGCCATGTACACGCTGATCGCGCTGGGGCAGGAGCGCCGGGCGCTGGTCGCCGCCTTCCAGTACCTGGTCATCGGAACGGTAGGCGCGACCTTCTACATCATCGGCGTCGGCCTGATCTTCACCATGACCGGCACGCTGAACCTCGTCGACATCGCCGCCCGGCTGGGCGAGGTGGACCAGATGCGGCCGCTGGTCGCCGGCCTGGCGTTCATCGTCATCGGCATCGGGCTGAAGCTCGCGATGTTCCCGCTGCATCTCTGGCTGCCGAACGCCTATGCCTATGCGCCGACCGTCGCGACCGCGTTCATCGCGGCGACCGCCACCAAGGTCGCCGTCTACCTGCTGCTGCGCTATCTGTTCTCGGTCTTCGGCGTCGCCTTCATCCTGACGATGACGCCGGCCGCCGCGCTGCTGATGGTGCTGGCGGCGTTGGCGATGATCGCCTGCTCGATCGGCGCCATCTACCAGGTCAACGTCAAGCGAATGCTGGCCTATTCCTCGATCGCGCAGGTCGGCTACATGCTGCTCGGGATCTCGCTGGTCTCCGAGGCGGGGCTGACCGGCGGCATCAGCCACCTCTTCAATCACGCCATCATCAAGTGCTGCCTGTTCCTGGCGATCGGCTGCGTCTACTACTCCACCGGGGTGACGCGGATCGACAACATGGCGGGGATCGGGCGAAGGATGCCGCTGACCATGGCCGCGTTCGTCATCGCCGGGATGGGGCTGATCGGCGTGCCCGGCACGGCCGGGTTCGTGTCGAAATGGTACCTGATCGAAGGCGCCGTCGAGGCCGGCCAGTGGTGGCTGGTCGCCGTCATCGTCGTCTCGTCGGTGCTGGCCGTGGTCTATGTCGGGCGCATCGTCGAGGTCGCCTGGTTCCGCGAGCCGATCGCCCCGGTGGTGCGCCGGCCGGCGCCCGAGATGCTGGCGGTCACCTGGGTGCTGGCCGCCGCCGTCATCTATTTCGGCGTGCAGACCGAGATCACGGTCGGGGTCGCGTCAGAGGCGGCGCGCGAGCTTCTGGCGGGCTTCTCGCATTTGGAAATGCCTGACGTGGGAATCCCCGGCGACGGAACGCCCGGGGGCGGCATGCCCGGCAGTGGAATGCCCGACACTGGAATGCCCCACACTGGAATGCCCGACACTGGAGTGCCCGGCGCGGAAATCCCCGATGCGGGAGTCCCCGAGGGCGGAGTGCCCGATGCCGAGGTGCCGCATGGAGGGTGAGCTCCTCATCCGGCTGGCGCTCGGCATCCCGGTGCTCGGCGCCATCGGCATCGCGCTGACGGGCGCGGTCCCGAACCTGCGCGAGAGCGTGACGATGGTCGACCGCCGGCGCACTCTTCTGGGCGGTCGTCGTCGAGCTCCTGCCGATGGTGCTGGCGGGCGCGCGGCCCGAGGCGGTGCTGCTCGAGACCTTCGCCGGCATCGACCTCGCCATGCGCATCGAGCCGCTGGGGATGCTGTTCGCCTGCATCGCCTCGACGCTGTGGATCGTCAACTCGATCTACTCGATCGGCTACATGCGCGGGAACCACGAGCCGCGCCAGACGCCCTATTACGTCGCCTTCGCGATCGCCATCGGCTCGGCAGTCGGCATCGCCTTCGCCGGCAACCTGTTCACGCTGTTCCTGTTCTACGAGATCCTGACGATCTCGACCTATCCGCTGGTCACGCACAAGGGCAACGAGGAGGCGCGCCTCAAGGGCCGGGTCTACCTCCTGCTGCTGATCTCGACCTCGATGGCGCTGCTGCTGCCGGCGATCATCTGGACCTGGGTCGTGGCGGGCACCTCGGACTTCGCGCCGGGCGGCATCCTCGCCGGGGCCGGCCTCTCGACCGGGGCGCTCGCCGCCCTGCTGGCGCTCTACATCTTCGGCATCGGCAAGGCGGCGGTGATGCCGGTGCACTTCTGGCTGCCGGCCGCCATGGTGGCGCCGACGCCGGTCTCGGCGCTGCTGCACGCCGTCGCCGTCGTCAAGGCCGGCGTCTTCACCGTCGTCAAGGTCATCGTCTACGTCTTCGGCGTCGACTATCTGGCCGGCTCGGGCGCCGGCGCCTGGCTGACCTATGTCGCCGGCTTCACGGTCATCACGGCGTCGATCGTCGCGCTGATGCAGGACAATCTGAAGAAGCGGCTGGCCTACTCCACGGTCAGCCAGCTTTCCTATGTCGTGCTGGCCGCCGCGATCCTGACGCCGATCTCGGTCATCGGCGCGGCGCTGCACATCGCCGCGCATGCCGTGTCGAAGATCACGCTCTTCTTCGCCGCCGGCTCGATCTACACCTCGGCGCACCTGACCGAGATCAGCCAGCTCGACGGCATCGGGCGGCGCATGCCCTGGACGATGGGCGCCTTCGCGATCGGTTCGCTCAGCATGATCGGCGTCCCGCCGACGGCCGGCTTCGTCTCGAAATGGTTCATGCTGACCGGCGCGACCAGCGCCGAGAACTGGGTGGCGCTCGGCGTCATCGTCGTCTCGACCGGGCTGAACGCCGCCTATTTCCTGCCGATCGTCTGGCGGGCGTTCTGGCGCCCGGCCCCGGCTGCCGACCACCACCACCCGGCACATGGCGAGGGGCCGCTGCCGGTGGTGCTGGCGCTGACGCTGACGGCGCTCGGGACGCTGACGCTGTTCTTCTTTCCCGGCCCGGTGTTCGATCTCGCCCGGTCCATCATGATGGAGCCGCCGCAATGAACGAGATGCCGCCGTCCGGCGTGCCGGTTCCCGAGAGGCCGGCGCAGGAGCCGGAAAACTGGCTGGTGCGCAAATCGACGATCCGCAACCTCTGGATCGTGTCCGTCGTCGTGCTGGCGCTGCTGACGCTGCTCGACCTGGTGATCCACAAGCACGGCCATTTCGAGCTCGAGGGCAGCTTCGGCTTCGGCTCGTGGTACGGCTTCGGCTCCTGCGTCGTGCTGGTCTTCTTCTCCAAGGCGCTCGGCAAGATCCTCAAGCGGCGGGACGACCTACTACGATGACTGATCTGCTGCTCAGCCCCGGCCTCGTGGCTGGTCTTCGCCGGCCTGCTGCTGCCGTTTCTGCCGGGCCGCGCTCCGCCGGGCGGTGATCCTCGCGGCGCCGCTGGCCGCCCTCGCCTGGGTCTGGCTGCTGCCCGACGGCGCGCTCGCCGGCGGCACCTGGCTGGGCATGGAGCTGGTGCCGCTGCGGGTCGATGCGCTGGGGCGGCTCTTCGCCACGGTCTTCGCCTTCATGGCCTTCGCCGGCGGCCTCTTCGCGCTGAACCAGAAGAACGCCGTCGAGCTCGCCGCCGCCTTCGTCTATGCCGGCAGCGCGATGGGGGTCGCCTTCGCCGGCGACCTGCTGACCGTCTTCGCCTTCTGGGAGGTGATGGCGATCGGCTCGACCATCGTGATCTGGATGGGCGGCGCCGGCGCCTCGGCGGCCGGCCTGCGCTATGCCATCATTCACTTCCTCGGCGGCGTGCTGCTGATGACCGGCATCGCCGGGCATGTGGCGCAGACCGGGTCGACGGCCTTCGAGGCGATGCACGCCGATGGCTGGGCGCACTGGCTGATCCTCGCCGCCTTCCTGATCAACGCCGGCGCGCCGCCGCTCTCGGCCTGGCTGCCCGACGCCTATCCGCGCGCCTCGTGGTCGGGCACGGTCTTCTCTCAGCGCCTTCACCACCAAGACCGCCGTCTACACGCTGATCCGCGGCTTTCCGGGCGAGGAGATCCTGATCTGGGTCGGCCTCTACATGGTCTTCTACGGCATCGTCTACGCGATCCTGGAAAACGACATGCGGCGGATCCTCGCCTACTCGATCTTCAACCAGGTCGGCTTCATGGTCTGCGCCGATCGGCATCGGCACCGACGCTGGCGCTGAACGGCGCCGCGGCGCATGCCTTCGTCCACATCATCTACAAGGCGCTGCTGCTGATGCGGCCGGCGCGTGCTCTACATGACCGGCCGATCGCTCTGCACCGACCTCGGCGGCCTCTTCCGCACCATGCCGGTAAGCTGCGTCTGCGGCATCGTCGGCGCGCTCGCCATCTCGTCCTTCCCGCTGACCTCGGGCTTCACGGCCAAGTCGATGATCACCTCTGGCGCAGGCGAGGAGCACCTCTTCTGGGTCTGGATGGGGCTGGCCGCCGCCTCGGCGGGCGTCTTCCTGCACGCCGGCATCAAGTTCCCCTGGTTCGTCTTCTTCCAGAAGGACAGCGGCCTCAGGCCGCCCGATCCGCCCTGGAACATGCAGGCGGCGATGATCCTGATGTCGGTGATGTGCATCGGGCTCGGCGTCTGGTACGCGCCGCTCTACGCCATCCTGCCATTCCGGACCGAGTACCAGCCGTACACGGTGCACCACGTCGTCTTCATGCTCCAGCTGCTGCTGTTCTCGGGGCTCGCCTTCTTCCTGCTGCTGCCCTGGCTTCAGCGCACCCGCACCATCACGCTGGACACCGACTGGTTCTGGCGCCGCGCCGGGCGCGTTCTGGCACGCCGGTTCGCCGCAGGCGCAACCCTGGCATGGCCGGCGCTGGCCGACGCCATCTCCGGTGCATCGGGCCGGGTCGTGCGAGAGCTTGTTCGGCACCACGGGCCGACCGGCTCGCTGGCGCGCACCAAGCCTTCCGGCTCGATGGCGCTCTGGATGACGGTCCTGCTGGCCGCCTTCCTGGTCTTCTCGTTCCTGAAGGAGGGGTTCTGAGAGGGCTCTCGGACGGCTCAGTCGACCTGCGGCTCGCGCGGCTGGTCGGTGACGCGCTGACGCGCCAGCCCGGCGTCCTGGTCGGGCACGTAGAGCAGACCGCACAGCCGACGGACCAGCGAGCTCTCCTCGTCGTCGAGCTCGCCATCCGCATAGATGACGCGCCAGACGGCCTCGATCACCGCGACCCGGTCCTCGTGCGGCACGGCATCCTTGATGGCGCGCGTGAACCGGACCAGGTCGACAGCCTCGTCCTGCGCCTCCTCGCCGCGGGCGCGCAGCGCCGCCGCCCCGCGCGGCAGTCAGGCCGAAGCGCTGGCCAAGTACACGGTCGATCATCGCCTGCTCGCGGCCCAGATAGCTGCCGTCGGAGCGCGCCGCCTCGACCAGCACCGCGGCGATGGCGACCCGGCCCGCCTCGACGGGGTCCTCGCCACGTGTCTTCCGTCCCGGTCAGCGCATTGATCAGTCGTTCGAGCATGCGAGGGCATGTAGGCGCGGCCGCGCCGAATTGAAGCCGCTGCCGCAGCACTGCCGACGCGGCATTGCAGACGCGGGCGCGATCTGCGGTATCGGGTCCGCCGATTGCATGGGGAGAGCGTCATGGCGCAGCCGAAGCCGCTGACCGGGGTCGAGGTCAACACGCTCGCCAGCCTCGAGCTGCCGATGATCAGGCCGACGGGCTTTCGCGAATACGACGCCCGCTGGCGCTATCCGGAGCAGATCAACCTGTCGGGCATGCAGGCGATCGGCCTCGGCCTCGCCACCCAGCTGCACGAGGCCGGCGGGCTGGCCGCCGAACGATCGCCGTCGGCAACGACTACCGCAGCTATTCGCCGGCCATCAAGCAGGCGCTGGTGCTCGGGCTGCTGGCCGGCGGCGCCGAGGTGCACGACATCGGCGTCGCGCCTCAGCCCGATGGCCTATTTCGCCCAGTTCGACCTGGACACGCAGGCGCGTCGCCATGGTCACCGCCAGCCACAACCCGAACGGCTGGACGGGCGTCAAGATCGGCATGCAGCGCCCGCTGACGCACGGGCCGGCCGAGATGGCGCGGTTGCGCGACATCGTGCTCGGCGGGCAGGGGCGTCGCGCGGCCGGGCGGCGGCTACGTCCGCGCCGACGGCGTGCGCGGGCGCTATATCGGCGACCTGGTCGGCGAGTTCCGGCTGTCGCGGCCGCTGAGGGTGGTCTGCGCCACCGGCAACGGCACCGCCGGCGCCTTCGCGCCCGAGGTGCTGGCGCGGATCGGGGCCGAGGTCGTGCCGCTGCACACCGGGCTCGACTACACCTTCCCGGCCTACAACCCGAACCCCGAGGCGATGGAGATGCTGCACGACATGGCCCGCGCGGTGCGCGAGGCGAGGGCCGACCTGGCGCTCGGCTTCGACGGCGACGGCGACCGCTGCGGCGTGGTGGACGACGAGGGCGAGGAGATCTTCGCCGACAAGGTCGGCGTGCTGCTGGCGCGCGACTGGATCGGCCTGCACCCCGGCGCCCGCTTCGTCGCCGATGTGAAGTCGACCGGGCTTTTCGCTCAGCGACCCGGAACTGGTCGCTGGCGGCGCGACGGTCGAGTACTGGAAGACCGGCCACAGCCACATGAAGCGGCGGGTGCGCGAGACGGGCGCGCTGGCCGGCTTCGAGAAGTCCGGCCACCACTTTCTCGCGCCGCCGATCGGGCGCGGCTATGACGACGGGCTGCTGGTCGCGGTGGAGATCTGCCGGATGCTGGACCGCCATCCGGGGCGGTCGATGTCCGACCTGAAGCGGTCGCTGCCGCGCACCTGGTCGACGCCGACCATGTCGCCGGCCTGCCCGGACGAGGAGAAATATGCCGTCGCGCGGGCGCCTGACCGGGCGGCTGGTCGAGATGGCGCGGGAGGGCGCGCGGCTCGGGCCGCTTGCGATCCGCGAGGTGGTGACGGTGAACGGCGCCCGCGTCGTGCTGGAGGGCGGCGCCTGGGCGCTGGTGCGCCCATCGTCCAACACGCCGAACCTGGTCGTGGTCTGCGAGAGCACCCGGTCCGAGGACGAGCTGCGCGCCATCTTTGCCGCCATCGACGCCATCATCCGCGAGGAGCCGGCCGTCGGCGCCTATGACCAGACGTTCTAGGTCCGGCCCTCGCGCATCGCCAGCCGCACCTGCCGCTCGAGCGCATCGAGAAAGCGCGAGCGGTCGGCCTTGCCGAAGGGCTTGGCGCCGCCGCCGGCCCCGAGCGGGTTGGCGGCGCGAAGGTCCGCCATCAGGTCGCGCATTGCCAGCGCTTGCCCGATGTTCGCCTGCGTGAATGCCTCGCCATTGTGCCGGATGGCCAGCCCGCCCGCCTCGATCACGCGCGCCGCCAGCGGCACGTCCGCCGTGACGCAGATGTCGCCCGCGCCGATCCGGTCGGCGATCCACTTGTCGGCCGCGTCCGCCCCCTCGGGCACGATCACCGTCTCGACCAGCGGGCTCGGATCCGGCCGGATGCCGCCGTTCGAGACCACGAACACCGGCAGCCCGTGTCGCTCGGCCACACGGCAAGCCTCGGCGCGGACCGGGCAGGCGTCGGCGTCGATGAAGAGTCGCGCCATGATCCCCTTCGCACAGGGCGGACGAACCGCCCGCCCTAAAGGACGTAGCGGCTCAGATCCGCCGAGCGGGCGAGGTCGCCGAGGTGCTTTTCCACCATGGCGTCGTCGACCACCACCGTCTCGCCGCCGCGGTCGGGCGCGGTGAAGCTCAGCTCCTCGAAGACGCGCTCCAGCACCGTCTGCAGGCGGCGGGCGCCGATGTTCTCGACGCTGGCGTTGACCTCCGCGGCCACCCGGGCAAGCGCCGCGACGCCGTCGTCCGAGAACGACACCTCGACGCCCTCGGTGCCCAACAGCGCGGCGTACTGGAGGGTCAGCGCGTTGTCGGTCTCGGTCAGGATGCGGCGGAAATCCTCCTCGGTCAGGGCGCGCAGCTCGACCCGGATCGGCAGCCGGCCCTGCAGCTCGGGCAGAAGATCGCTGGGCTTGGCGATGTGGAAGGCGCCCGACGCGATGAAGAGGACGTGGTCGGTGTTCACCGCGCCGTGCTTGGTCGTGACGGTGGTGCCCTCGATCAGCGGCAGCAGGTCGCGCTGCACGCCCTCGCGGCTGACATCGGCGCCGCGCGTCTCGGCGCGGGCGCACACCTTGTCGATCTCGTCGAGGAAGACGATGCCGTTCTGCTCGACCGAGTGGATGGCCTCGCGCGTGATCGCCTCGCCGTCGATCAGCTTGTCGGCCTCCTCGTCGATCAGCAGGCGATAGCTTTCGCGGACGCTTGTCTTCACCGTCTTCTTGCGGCCCTTGAACGCCTTGCCGAACAGGTCGCCCAGGTTCGCCATGCCGATCTGGCCGCCGCCGCCCGGTATGTCGAGGAAGGGCATCGGGTTCGACGTGTCGGTAACCTCGAGCTCGATCTCCGTGTCGTCGAGCTCGTTGGCGCGCAGCTTCTGGCGGAAGAAGCGCCGCGTCGCCTCGGAGCTGTCGCCCTTGACCAGCGCGTCGATCACCCGGTCCTCGGCCGCGTCGTGCGCCTGGGTGCGCAGCTCGCTCCGCTTCTGCTCGCGGATCATGGAGATGGCGCTCTCGACCAGGTCGCGGACGATCTGCTCGACGTCGCGGCCGACATAGCCGACCTCGGTGAACTTGGTCGCCTCAACCTTGATGAAGGGCGCGTTGGCCAGCCTGGCCAGCCGGCGGCTGATCTCGGTCTTGCCGACGCCGGTCGGGCCGATCATCAGGATGTTCTTCGGATAGACCTCGGCCTGCATGGCGGCGTCGAGCTGCTGGCGCCGCCAGCGGTTGCGCAGCGCCACGGCGACGGCGCGCTTGGCGTCCTTCTGGCCGATGATGAAACGGTCGAGCTCGGAGACGATCTCGCGGGGGGTCAGGTCGGTCACGTCCCGGTCCTCTCGTGCGGGCCCTGGGCGAGGCGGCCCTCGGGCTGGTCAGGTATGCGCGGATCGGCAAAGCGCAAGCGCCGGCCGGACCGCCCGCCACGATCCGGATACGCACCGCGTATGCCGGCTGCGGGGCGCCGCTGCTAGGCATTTCCGCACCGATCGGCTACCCTGCCGCGGGATGCCGCAAGGGGAGCGCGACATGTCCACGATGGCAAAGATCACTCTGATGTTCGTCGTCTTTGTCGATCTCATCGGCCAGGGGCTGGTCTTTCCGATCATCAACGCGCTGATCATGGAGCCGACGTCGGGCCTGCTGCCGCGGGATGCGTCCGCCTCGGTCCGTCACTTCGACTTCGGCCTCGTCATCGGGATCTTCTTTCTCTCGTGGTTCTTGGGCGTGATCTACATCTCCAAGCTGTCGGACTCAATCGGCCGGAAGAACGCGCTGCTGATCTGCCTGGCCGGCGCCCTGTCGGGCTATGTCATCACCATCGTCGCGCTCTTCGCGAACTCGCTCTGGCTGCTCATCCTCGGTCGCGCGGTCACCGGCTTCACCGCCGGCAACCAGCCGATCGCGCAGGCGGCGATGGTCGACGCCAGCGTCGACGACGCCGACCGCGACCGGAACATGGGCTATGTCCTGACGGGCGTCAGCTTCGGGCTCGTCGGCGGCCCGATCATCGGCGCCGTCTTCTCGGACAAGCAGTTGCTCGGCGGCGTCGCCAGCCTGAAGGCGCCGTTCTACGGGGCGCTGGCGCTGGTGATCGTCGCGATCGTGCTGGTCCTGCTGTTCTTCCGTGACATCCGCCAGCAGCGCGAGCGCTTCGTCTTCCGGCCGCGCGACATCACCGAGAGCCTGTGGCGGGTAGCCGAGCATCCGGTCGTCATGCGGCTGATGCCCGTCTACATCTTCTTCATGATCGCCAACGTCACCTTCTACATCTTCATCGACAACTACCTGACCAGCGCCTTCGACTACGGGGTGATCGGCACCAGTGCGGCGATGCTGGTGATCGGTCTCGCCGTAGCGATCTCCAGCGGCTTTCTCGTCAAGCCGGTGCAGGCAAGCTTCGACAAGCGGCTGATCATGCGCGCCTGCCTGATGACGATCTTCGTCTGCACGCTGGCCTTCGCGCTGTCGCCGGTCGCGGCGCTGTGCTTCGTGCCGCTGTTCCTGTTCTACTTCATGTTCGGATTCACCTATCCGACGATCCTGGGGATATTCTCCGGCAGCGTCGGCGAGGCGGACCAGGGCTGGGTCATGGGCGTGACGACCGCCGTGTTCTGCCTGGCCGGCGGCGTCATGTCGCTGATCGGCGGCGGGCTGATGAGCATCGACATCCGCCTGCCCTTCTACATCTCCGCGGCGGCGGCGCTGTGCGGGCTGGCCGCCATGGTCCTGACATGGGGGGATGAAAGCATCCGCCGTCTCACGGGGCGGCCGGCGGCCGGCTGAGCGTCACGCGCCGATCACTTCGACGGTGGCGTTGCCGTTGGTGTAGACGCAGATGGTGGCGGCGATCTCCAGCGCCTTGCGGGCGAGCGCCTCGGCGTCCGGCTCGTGATCGGCCAGCGCGCGGGCCGCGGCCAGCGCGAAGTTGCCGCCCGAGCCGATCGCGGCGATGCCGCCCTCCGGCTCCAGCACGTCGCCGTTGCCGGTCACGACCAGCAGCTCGGCGCCGTCGGTGACGATCAGCATGGCCTGCAGGTTGCGCAGGTAACGGTCGGTCCGCCAGTCCTTGGCCAGCTCGACGCAGGCGCGCATCAGGTTGCCGGGGCTCTTCTCCAGCTTGCTCTCCAGCCGCTCGAGCAGCGTGAAGGCGTCGGCCGTGGCGCCGGCAAAGCCGCAGACCACGTCGTGCCCGCCGGGCGAGATGCGGCGCACCTTGCGCGCGTTCGACTTGATGGCCGTCTTGTCGAGCGAGACCTGGCCGTCGCCGGCGACCGCCACCTTGCCGTTTTTCTTGACGGCGACGATGGTCGTGCCGTGCCAGCCCGAGCCGCCGCTTGAAGCATCTCTTTCCATGGCGCGCCACATAGCCATAGCCCGCGCGAATTGCTAGGTGAGGCGCGCGCCCGCTCGGGGCGCGGTGACGGGACGCCGGATGCGACAGGCGAACAGGACACGCAAGACGGCCGAGACCGAGGTGGCGGTGACGCTGACCCTCGACGGGACCGGGCGCTACGAGAACCGGACCGGCGTCGGTTTCTTCGATCACATGCTGGACCAGCTGGCGCGCCACGCGCTCGTCGACCTGACCGTGCGGGCGGAGGGCGACCGGCACATCGACGACCACCACACGGTCGAGGATGTCGGCATCGTGCTCGGCCAGGCGCTGGACGAGGCGCTGGGGACCAAGCGCGGCATCCGCCGCTATGGTTCCTGCCTGCTGCCGATGGACGACACGCTGGTGCGCGCGGCGCTCGACCTCTCGGGCCGGCCGTTCCTGGTCTGGAAGGTCGACTTCAGGGCGCCGGCGATCGGCGCCTTCGACGTCGAGCTGGTGCGCGAGTTCTTCACCGCCTTCGCCATGAACGCGCGCATGACGCTGCATGTCGAGCGGCTGGACGGGGTCAATTCGCACCACATCGCCGAGGCGGCCTTCAAGGCGGTGGCGCGCAGCTTGCGCGAGGCGATCGAGCCCGACCCGCGCCGGGCCGACGCCGTGCCCTCGACCAAGGGGGCGCTCTGATGGAGACGCATCTCTACACCGTCCACCGCAAGGGCGCGCAGGGCCTGCGCGTCGTCGGCGACGGCTTCTCGTTCCTGGCGCTGCTGTTCCTGCCCGCCTGGCTGATCTGGGAGCGGCTGTGGATCACGTCGCTGGGGCTCGTGGCGCTGCTGGTCGTCCTGGGGTTCGTCGCGCCGTTCGCGGTCACGCCGGTGCTCTACGGTTTCGGCGCGATCTGCTCCTTCGAGGGCGGGTCGGTGATCCGGGCCGAGCTGCGCCTGCGCCGCTGGCGCGAGGTCGCGGCGGTCGAGGCGCGGAGCGAGGCGGGCGCCGAGGAGCTGTACCTCTGCGGGCAGGCGGCATGACGCCGCCGATGACCCCGGAATGACGACGGCGATCGTCGACTATGGCTCGGGCAACCTGCGCTCGGCCGAGAAGGCCTTTCAGCGCATGGCGGACGAGACGGGCGGCGGCCGCGTCATCGTCACGGCGGATGCCGACGCGGTCGCCCGGGCCGAGCGCATCGTGCTGCCGGGCGTCGGCGCCTTCGCCGATTGCCGGGCCGGGGTGATGGCGATCCCGGAGCTCTTCGACGCCATCGACGCGCGGATCGGCGATGGCTGTCCCTTTCTCGGCATCTGCGTCGGCATGCAGCTGATGGCGACGCGGGGGCTCGAGCACGCAGAGACGCCGGGCTTCGACTGGATCGGCGGCGAGGTCGTGCGCCTGTGCCCGGAAGACCCGGCGCTGAAGGTGCCGCATATGGGCTGGAACGAGCTGGTGATCGACACGCCGCACCCGCTGCTCGCCGGCATCGCCACCGGCGATCATGCCTATTTCGTGCACTCGTACCATCTGCGCCCGCGCGACCCCGCGGACCGCCTGGCGCATGCCGACTATGGCGAGCCGGTCACGGCCGTCGTGGCCCGCGGCAACGTCGCCGGCACGCAGTTCCACCCGGAGAAGAGCCAGGCGACCGGCCTGCGCCTGATCGCCAACTTCCTGCGCTGGCGACCCTGAGGCGCCGGGTGCCCGGGTTCGGGTGCCCGGGTTCGGGTGCCCGGGCTCACTTCACCCGCGGCCAGCGCTGCGACTTGCAGATCATGCCGCCGAGGACGCAGCCCGAGACGACGAGCGTGTCCCCCTGCAGCTCCATCTCGGAATCGTAGACCTTGTCCTCGTCGGGCTTCCAGATCTTGCCGTCGTCCCAGGCGCCGGGGCCCTCCGGCACCATGTCCCAGATGATCGGCTTGCCGACGCCGTCCTCCCTCGCGCCGCCGAAGGCGCCGACGATGGTGCCGCAGATCATGGCGGGATCGGCCTGGCAGGGAGACACCTCGACCTGGAGATAGCGGCCATCGTCGGTCTTCTCGGTCTGCCAGGTCCCGAAAACGTCCGCCGCCTGGGCGGATGATGCACAAAGCACCGCCGCCAGCGCCAGCCACGTCACCCGCATGCCATCCTCCTCCGGCTCTTCTGCGTCGAGTATGCGCCGGTCCCGGCCGCGGCGGAAGCCGGCCTATTCCGCCGCGGCCGCAGAGTGCGGCAGGCCCGCCGCTTCTCCGGCCGCGCCCGCCGCCGCGTCCGAGCCGACCACCTCGACCTTGCGGCGCGCGAGCTTCATGCCGTTCTCGGCGAAGGCGGTGCGGAGCCGGTGGTAGATCTCGCGGCGCAGCACGAACTGCGCCCGCGGCCGGCACTTGAACTTGACCCGCATCACCGGCGCCGAGTCGTCGTCGACGAAGTAGACGCCCTGGCTCTTCAGCGGCTCGAGGAACTTGGGCCCGTGCTCGGGATGCTCCAGGAACTCCATGCCGATCTTCTTGACTAGCCTGCGGAAGGCCTCCGGGTCGGTGTCCGGCTCCATCCTGAACTGCATCTTGTAGATTACCCAGTCGCGGTTGTGGTTGGTGATCTGCTTCAGCTCGCCGAAGGGGATGGTGATGACCGCGCCGCGATGGTGGCGCAGCTGCAGCGAGCGGATCGAGATCGCCTCGACCTCGCCGCGCGTGTCCGGGCCGAGCTCGATGTACTCGCCGACCCGGAAGGCGTCGTCGACCAGGAAGAAGATGCCCGAGAAGACGTCGCGCACCAGGGTCTGCGCGCCGAAGCCGACGGCGATGCCGACGATTCCGGCCGAGGCGATCAGCGGGCCGATGTCGAGGCCGAGCGACGACAGCACGATCATGGCGACGACGACGCCGAGGAAGCCGAGCAGCACGTTGCGGAACAGCGGGGTCAGCGTGTCGAGGCGCGATGCCGCCGGGATGCTCGGACGGGTCGACGTCCTCGCCACCGCCGGCGACATGCGCCTCGGTGTGCAGCGCCGCCCTGATCAGCCGCCACAGCAGGTGCCCGACCAGCAGCGTGATGGCGATGTCGAAGACCGCGCCGGCCCAGACCGGCGCGTTCTCGCCCTTGGCGAGCATCCAGAGGTCGACGCCCCACAGCCTGGCAATGACGTAGACGGCCAGCATGCCCGTGAGGACGCGCCAGATGCCGCGCAGGCTGATGCGGATGCGTTCTGCCGTCGTCGACTGGGCGCGTACCATCGACCGGACGATCTCGATGCCCAGCCGGTCCAGGATCGGCATCAGGAAATAGACGATCATCGTGCCGATCGGCCCGCCCAGCCTGTGCTGGCCGGTCTCCAGCCAATGCGCCAGCCAATAGGCCCAGGCGACCAGCAGGTAGGTGCCGAGGATCGCCGGCGCGCCGGTGGCCAGCATGCGCGCCAGCCCGCCGGCCTCGTGGTCGCGGCCGACGAAGGCCCCCGTCGCGGCGCGGATCTCGCCTGCGTTGCGGACCAGGTCGAGCGCCAGCAGCGCCGCGACGGCGGTGCCCGAGACCGCGACGGTGACCAGCGCCGGCGGAAAGCCCAGCCCCAGGGTCAGCAGCAGACCGGCGATCAGCCAGCCGGCGGCGCCGATCAGCGTCGCCCGGCGCAGCAGGCGGTGGAGCCGCACGGCCATCGTGTCGTCGAGCGGCGCGATCCGGATCGCCGATGCGTCCGGTGCCAGCGCCCGGCGCGAGACGACGATGAAGGCCCAGGCCCACGAGACGCCGGCATGATAGATCCAGACCTGCGCCTCGAGCGGCCCGAGCAGCCCCAGCAGCGGCGGCGCGGCCAGCCGCGTCGCGGCGACGAAGGCGACGATCGGCATCAGCTCGATGGCGAGCAGCGCAAAGCTGCGGACGACGCGGTCCCAGTAGCCGGCCCCGGGTTCCGTCGCCAGCCAGCGCCGCCACGACCGCGTCGCCCGGCCGACCGCGCCGGCCGCCGCGACGCCTGCGGCGACCAGGACCAGCGCCCCCAGGATCATGCCGCCGACGCCGCGCTCGGCCTGCGCCAGCGCCCCGGCCACGTTTTCCCGGCGCTCGTCCAGGTGGGCGAGCGCCGTCGCCCAGCGCGCGACACGCTCCTCGATGGTGGCGGCCATCTCGGAGAGCCGCGCCTCGACGGCGGCCCAGCTGTCCATTCCGCGCGGCGCCGGCATGGCGTCGGCCTCGGCGCGCCGGACGAGCTCGTCGCGCAGCAGCGCCCGGACGTCGCTGTCGGTCAGGCGCGAGAGCATCGCGTCGACCGCCTCGGGCGTCAGCTCGCGTGGCGGCGCCGGCAGGGCCGGTGGCCGGGCGTCCGACCCGTCCGACTGCGCCGAAGGCCAGCGGAGGGGCTGCCCGGCGGGCTGCGCGTTAAGCCGCGCGGCGGGCCGCGCGGTTGACGGCGGGGTTGACTGCACGGTTGAGGGCGCGGTGGGCTGCGCGACCGCCGGCAGGGCGCAGCCGAGCAGCAGCGCGAGCGTCAGCAGCATGTCCCGGACGCGCGAGATCCGCATCGTCATCCTTTGCCCGCCGGCACGTGCCGGCCCCCTGGGCCGTCCGATGCTACGCTGCGCCGTGCCCGTGCACCAGAGCGTGGCACCAGAGCGTCGCACCAGAGCGGGGCGGCCTGAGAGGGGTCAGAGATAGCCGGCGATCACGTCCGCCATCCGCTCCGGCTCGAGGATCGGCGGCAACAGGGTCAGCACGCGGCCGTCCGGCCCCACCAGATAGATGAAGCTGCCATGCGCGAAGACCGGACCCTCCGGGCCGTCGAAGACCTTCTTCGCCTCGACCTGGAAGGCGGCGCGGGCGTCGGCCAGCGCCGCCTCCGTGCCGGTCAGCCCGATCAGCCGCGGATGCCACCTGGCCAGCGCCGGGCCGATCGCCTCGGGCGTGTCGCGCGCCGGGTCGACGGTGATCAGGATCGGCGCCAGCGTCGCGGCCCGGTCGCCCAGGCGCTCGGCCAGCAGGTCGAGCGCCTGGCCGAGCCGTGGCAGGGCCACCGAGCAGATCGCCTCGCAGCCGGCATAGCCGAAGAAGATCGCCATCGGCCGGCCGGCGAAATCCGCTTGCGTCACCTCGCGGCCGGTCTGGTCGGTCAGCCGGAACCGGGCGCGGATGTCCGCCGGAAAGGGCGTGGCAGGTGCCGCGGCGTCCGCTGTCGCGCCGGCCGGCGCCGGGGCGACGACGCCGTCATGCGCCGCGGCCAGCGCCAGAAGCGCGAGCGCCGTGACCCCCGCCAGCCGGAGGCGCATCAGTACCACTCGTCGATGAACTGCCGGTCGGCCGCCTCGCCCAGGCCAAGCCAGCCATTCGCCTCGATCGCCGAGCGCACCGCGGGGTCGTGCCGGAACCACGGGCCTTCCTTCTTCGCCGCGTCCTTGTGCTCGCGCTTCCAGATGCGCGACCAGCGCTCGGCCCGGGCCATGGCGTCGGTTCCCTCTCGCTGGATCAGGAACACCTGGTAGACCTTGGTGTCGGTCAGCTCCGGGTTGCCGATCAGCAGCCCGTCGACCGTCACCGTCTGGCCGCAATAGGGGGCGAGGTCCTCGGTGGCCCCGGTAAACAGCGGCTCGGCGTTCTTGGCGGCCAGGATCAGCCTGCCGTCCGCCTCGCGCAGCAGCGCCATCTGGCGGGCGCCGCCGCCGCAATCCTCGGGGCAGTCGCCGGTCAGCGCGCAGACCACGTCGACGACCCTGGCCCGGAAGCGCGCCGGCTCGCGGCCCTGCAGGTTCTCCCAGCCGGTGACCTGGCTGCCCTCGGCGAACTCGCCCTCGGCCCAGGCCGGCCCGGCGAGCAGCGCGGCCGCCAGTCCCGCCGCCAGTCCCGCCGCCAGCCCTCGCGCGACGACGCCCCTCATTCCCTCGCCTCCGGCGGGATGGCGAAGTCCGGCGTGACGCCGAACTCCTCGTGGCTGAGATCGGTGATGCCGTTGTCGACGACCTGCTCGACCAGCAGGTAGTTGATGCCGTCGCGCCGGTGCAGCATGCCGTCGGCGACGACCTCGTGGCTCTGCACGCTCAGCATGGTGTCGCCGGTCACCTGCGGGTCCCCCTGCCATTTCACGACCATGTAGACCGTGCCGTCCCCGGCCCGGATGCCGACCGGGATGCCGCCGGCAGCGCACCAGATGGCGCAGGTATGATGCGCCGTGCCGACGACGGCCTCGGGCGCGCCCATCACGCCCGAGAAATAGCACCAGGTGTCGATCATCTCGCCCTTGACCTGCACGCGCTCGCCCTCGGCTGCGGCCGCCGGCAACATCGACGTCAGTGCAGCGCCGGCAAGCGCCAGAACGGCTACCCCTCTCATCCGACCCTCCTCGTCCCCGCCCCTCGTTCCCGCGGCACGTCGCACGGATCATGCTGCGGCGGCGCGGTCACGCGCAAATCACAATCCCGCCGGTCTTGCCTCGGTTTGCACATGGCGACGGGCGGCGCTATGCAGCCCTCCCGATGATCCTCTACCCCGCCATCGACCTGAAGGACGGCCAGTGCGTCCGCCTGCTGCGCGGCGACATGGGCGCAGCGACCGTCTTCAACGACGACCCGGCGGCGCAGGCCCGCGCCTTCGCGGCCGCCGGCTGCCGGTGGCTGCACCTCGTCGATCTGGACGGAGCGTTCGCCGGGCGGGCGGTGAACGGCGCCGCGGTCGAGGCGATCCTGGCGGCGATCGCCATCCCGGTCCAGCTGGGCGGCGGCGTCCGCGACATGGCGTCGGTCGAGGCGTGGCTGTCGCGCGGCGTCGCGCGCGTGATCCTCGGCACGGCTGCGGTGCGCGATCCCGGGCTGGTGCGCGACGCCGCCCGCGCCTTCCCCGGCCGGGTCGCCGTCGGCATCGACGCGCGCGGCGGGCGCGTGGCTGTCGCCGGCTGGGCCGAGACGACCGAGCTGGCGGCGCTCGACCTCGCCCGGCGGATCGAGGATGCCGGCGTGGCGGCGGTCGTCTACACCGACATCGACCGCGACGGCGCCATGGGCGGCCCGAATGTCGAGGCGACCGCCGCGCTCGCCCGCGCCGTTGCCATCCCGGTGATCGCCTCGGGCGGCGTCTCGTCCCCGGACGATTTGCGCGCGCTGCGCGACTGCGGCGCGCCTCTCGACGGCGTCATATCCGGCCGCGCCCTCTATGACGGGCGGATCGACCCTGCCGAGGCTCTGCGGCTGCTGGATCGGGCGGCGGCGTGACTCGACTCGCGGACCGCCTTGTCGGTCAGCGCCTCGAGCGCCCGGGCGGCGGCCTCGACCTGCTCCACTCCGTCCGGGATGCCGTGCTGCTGGGCGAGACTTGCCAGATCCTGGTAGACCAGCACGGTCTTGCCCTCGGCATCCTCGTAGACCGCGATGCGCAGCGGCAGGTCCAGCGCCATCGACTGGGCCTGCCGCATCAGCGGCGTTCCCATCTTCGGATTGCCGAAGATGATCAGCGTCGTCGGGCGGAGCTCCATATCCGCCCCTTTGGCCGCGGCGGCGTGATCGACCTTGGCGACGACCTTCGCGCCGCCTTCGTCGATGGCATTCTCCAGCCGCTCGACGGTCTCGGCGACGGTGTACGGGCTCGACTTCTCCAGGAAGCCGTCGGCAAGCGCCGCTCCGGCGGCAGGCGCGGTGGCCAGTACGGCGGCGGTGAGGGGCACGGCGAGACGCATGGCTGCTTCCTTCTTCCCTTGCTCGCCTCCGCTCTAGCGCAAACGGGCAGGGCGGAGGAGTCGTCGCGCCGCCCGTCGCCTGGCCTGACGAGGCCATCGGGGCGGCATCGCCGGCGGCACGCGTCGACTGGCCCGGCGCGACCTGTCAGGCTATGCAAGGCGCCGCTGCAGCCCAAGGGACCCCATGCTGAAGACCCGCATCATCCCCTGCCTCGACGTCAAGGACGGGCGCGCCGTCAAGGGCGTCAACTTCGTCGACCTGATCGACGCCGGCGATCCTGTCGAGCAGGCCCGCGCCTATGACGCCGCCGGGGCGGACGAGCTCTGCTTTCTCGACATCACGGCCAGCCACGAGAACCGCGGCACGCTGCTCGACGTCGTCCGGCGAACCGCCGAGCAGTGCTTCATGCCGCTGACCGTCGGCGGCGGCGTGCGGGCGCTCGACGACATCCGCCAACTGCTGCTCGCCGGCGCCGACAAGGTCTCGATCAACACGGCCGCCGTGCGCGACCCGGACTTCGTCGCCGCCGCCTCGGCCAAGTTCGGCGCCCAGTGCATCGTCGTCGCCATCGACGCGAAGGCGACGGCGCCGGCCGGGCCGGCGCTACGAGATCTTCACGCATGGCGGGCGGCAGCCGACCGGCATCGACGCGGTCGCCTTCGCCCGGGCGATGCAGGCGCAGGGCGCGGGCGAGATCCTGCTGACCTCGATGGACCGCGACGGCACGCGCGCCGGCTTCGACATCGGCCTGACGCGGGCGATCGCCGATGCGGTCGGCATCCCGGTCATCGCCTCGGGCGGCGTCGGCAGGCTGGACCACCTGGTCGAGGGCGTCGTCGAGGGCACGCCTCTGCCGTGCTGGCGGCGTCCATCTTCCACTTCGGCGAGCATTCGATCGCCGAAGCCAAGGCGCACATGGCGCGGGCCGGCATCGCGGTGCGGCCATGAGCGCCGGCGGCCCCACGGCTCGACAGATCCGCGGGCGTTCTGCAGCGGCTCGCGGCGACGATCGCCTCCCGGCGCGGCGCCGACCCGGCCGGATCGCACACCGCGCGGCTGCTGGCGAAGGGGCCGGCGAAATGCGCCGCAGAAGTTCGGCGAGGAGGCCGTGGAGGCGGTCATCGAGGCCGCCCGCGGCGACCGCGCGGCGCTGGTCGGCGAGAGCGCCGACGTCCTCTACCACCTGCTGGTCATGCTGACGGCGAGCGGCGTCGCGCTCGACGACGTGCTGGCCGAGCTCGCGCGCCGCGAAGGCGTCTCGGGTGTCGCCGAAAAGGCGGCGCGCCGACCTGACTGACGGCGCTGTTGACGGCCCCTGTGACGGCCCCTGTGACGGCCCCGGTGATGGCCCCGTGATGGCCCGGTCGGGCCGCCGGCAAGGCGTCCGGACAGCGGCCGATCACTGCGGGTTCTGCGCTGCGCCGACATGCCGGGCGATGAAGGCGCCGGCGCTTTCGACGGCGTCGGTGGCTTCGCCGAGCAGGCCGACGAAGATCGGCCAGGCATGCGGCAGCCCGCGCCACAGCTCGAGCCGGACATCGCCGCCGGCCTGGCGCAGCGCCTCGGCCAGCCCGATGGCCTCGTCGACGAGGATCTCGCTGCGGCTCGCCATGATCAGCGCCGGCGGCGGGTCGCGCCAGGCGCCGAACAGCGGCGAGGCGAGCGGGTCGGCGGGATCGTGCTCGCCCAGATAGAGCCGCGCGACCTCGGCGGCCCGGCCGGGAGGCAGCATGACGTCGCGCGCCGCGTTGCGCCGAAGGCTCGACTGGCGCCCCGTCAGGTCGACCCAGGGCGAGAAGCCGACGGCGCAGGCCGGCCGCGGCAGCCCCTCGCCGAGCGCGCGCAGCAGCAGCGCGAAGACCAGCCCGCCGCCAGCCAAATCGCCGGCCAGCGCGATCTCGCCCGCCGCATAGCCGGCGTCGAGCAAATGGCGGTAGACGGCCAGCGCGTCGTCGAGCGCCGCCGGAAACGGGTTCTCGGGCGCCAGGCGATAGTCCGGCAGAACCGCCCTGACGCCGGCGGCGCCGGCGCAGCGCCGCGCCGAGATGGCGGTGCGTGCGCGCCGACCCGGCGATGAAGGCGCCGCCGTGCAGATAGAGGATGACCTTGCGCCGGTCCGGCCGGTTGCGGCTGGCCCAGGTCACCTGGACCGGGCCGGCGCAGCCGTCTTCGCCGGGCGCGCGGATCACCTCGTCCGTGAAGTTCGCCCCGTCGGGAGCGACGAAGAACCGGGCCGCGTCGCGCTCGAGGCGCCGGCGCATGACCAGCGGGTCGCGCAGCCGCTTGAGCGGCTGCTTCACGGTAAGGCGCAGCCACAGATTGAAGAGCCTGAGCCTGAGCCTCAGCGCCATGGGCTCAGCTCCCGCAGCGGCGCTCGATCGCCTCCCAGATCAGCGCCGCGGCGTTGACGCCGTCGAAGCGCTCGAGCTCCTGGATGCCCGTCGGCGAGGTGACGTTGATCTCGGTCAGGCTGCGGCCGATCACGTCGATGCCGGTGAAGATCAGGCCGCGCTCGCGCAGGACCGGGCCGAGGCGGGCGCAGATCTCGTGGTCGCGCTCGGTCATCCCGGCCTTTTCGGCGCGGCCGCCGACATGCATGTTCGAGCGGGTCTCGCCGGCCAGCGGCACGCGGTTGATGGCGCCGACCGGCTCGCCGTCGACCAGGATGATGCGCTTGTCGCCCTTGGCGACGTCGGGGACGAACTTCTGCACCATCATCGGCTCGCGGCTGATCTGGGTGAACAGTTCGTGCAGCGCCGCCAGGTTCGAGTCCGCCTCGGGCAGCCGGAAGACGCCGGCGCCGCCATTGCCGTACAACGGCTTGACGATGATGTCGCCATGCTCGGCGCGGAAGTCCCGGATCGCCTGCAGCGACCGCGCCACCATGGTCGGCGGCATCAGGTCGCGGAACTCCAGCACCAGGATCTTCTCCGGGCAGTTCCGCACCCAGAAGGGATCGTTCACCACCAGCGTCTTCGGATGGATGATCTCGAGCAGATGCGTGTTGGTGATGTAGGTCATGTCGAAGGGCGGGTCCTGGCGCAGCAGCACCACGTCCATCTCGCCCAGGTCGACCGTGCGCCGCTCGCCGACGCTGGCATGATCTCCCTCGACCGCCCGCACCTCGAGGTCGTGCCCGGAGGCGAGCAGGCGCCCGTCCCGCCAGACGAGGTCGGGCACCTGATAGTAGAACAGCCTGTGCCCGCGCGCCTGGGCCTCGAGCGCCAGCCGGAAGGTGCTGTCGGCGCGGATGTTGACGGACCCGATCGGGTCCATCTGGATGGCGGCGGTCAGCATGCGTCCTCCGGACGGGTCGGCCGAGACGGTCGGTCTTTACGCCGATCAGCTCGCCGCGGCCACCCTCGCAGGCGCTGCCTGGCGGCGCGGATCGTCGATCGTCAGCACATGGCTGACCACCCTGGTAACCCCCGGCACGGCGCTGGCATGCGCGATGACCTTGCCGAGCTCGCCGCGCGACCGGGCGAGCCCCGACAGGTGCACGGTCTTGTCGACGGTCTCGACATTGTAGTTGACCGAGCTGATCTGCGCGTCGCCGAGCAGCGCGACGCGCAGCCGGTTCGAGATCCAGGCGTCCTCGAGATAGGCGACCGTGCCGGAGTCCTCCTGGACGGTCAGGTCGTCCTCCACCGAATTCACGCCCCCCGTGGCCCAGGCCATCCGGGTGGCAGCGACCTTGTCGTCGCGGGTCGGCACGCTGCCGGTCAGCAGGACCCGGCCCTCGGTGACGTCGATCGAGACGTCGGCGAACAGCCCGGCCGAGTGGCCGAGCAGCTTGTTGTTCAGGCTCAGCGCGATGTCGGTGTCGCGCAACGCGTCCCTGGTCGTGCGCTCCTGCATGACAGATCGCGTCAGCACGACGCCCGTGGTGCCCAGCACCACGGGCCCACACGACGCCAGCGCCGGCGCAGCCAGCGCCAGCGCGACCCAAAACCCATTCCGGATCATATCTTTCTCCGCCCGAATGCCTCAGTGCTCGTCGAAACTGCGGGCGTTCTCGATGATCCGGAGCTTACCGTCCGGCCCGGCAAGCGCCAGATCGAAGCGGCAGACCGGCTGGACGCCCGTCTCGTTCTGGATATGCAGGATATAGTGAAGTGCCGCGTTCGCCAAGCGTTGCCATTGACGATGCGTCACCGGCGGCTCGGCGCCCGGTCGGCAGCGCTTTACCTCGACGAAGACGGTCTGGCCGTCCTGCTCGACGACGAGGTCCAGCTCGCCTTCAGGCAGGCGCAGCCGGCGGTGCCGCACGGTCGCCCCGAGGGCCGCATAGTGCCGTGCGACGGCGTCCTCGGCCGCCGAGCCGCTTTGCCAGCCCGTCCGTCCACGGTGTCGCCGCGCGGCGGCCGGACCGGGTGCCGCGCCAATCGGCGCTGGCAGCGGCATTGCCCGGCATGGATCGATGCGGCCGTGAAACATGCGACGCCCCCTGTTCGCATAATGTTCTACACGCCGCCCCGGCCGCGGTCAACGCCCGGCGCCATCTCGCAGGGCTCCGAACTCATATGACGGATGACAGGGAGCGGTTTCTCTGAATCGATGCGGCGGCCCTGAATCGGAGCCGCTCATGATCCCTTCTGTCGAGACCCTGCCCCGGAAGTCGCGCCTGGCGGCTCTGCTCGAGCATTTTGCGGCGGTCGAAGACCCGCGCGACGTGCGGCGGATCCTGCATCCGCTGCCGGAGGTGCTGCTCCTCGTCGTCTGCGGCACCATCGCCGACTGCGACGACTACGAGGACATCGCCGCCTGGGGCGCGGCGCATCTCGGCTTCCTCCGCCGGCACCTGCCCTACGCGCACGGCGTCCCCGGCGAGCGCTGGCTGACCATCCTGATGAACCGCATCGACCCGGCGTTCTTCGCCGCCGCCTTCGCCGGCTGGGTGCGGGAGAGCTGGCCGGAGAGAGCCTCTCTCGTCGCGATCGACGGCAAGACCTCGCGCCGCAGCCACGACCGCAGCAGGGGGGCCGCGCCGCTGCATCTTGTCTCGGCCTTCGCCACCACAGCGCGGCTGGTGCTGGCGCAGGAGGCGGTGCCCGACAAGGCGAGCGAGCTCGCCGCCATCCCACCGCTCCTGGAGCGGCTCGGCGCCGAGGGCGGGCTGAGGGGTGCGCTCGTCTCCATCGATGCCATCGCCACCAACGCCGAGGTCGCCCGCGCCATCGCCGCGCAGGGCGCCGACTGGCTGCTCGCCGTCAAGGCCAACCAGCCCAGCCTGCGCGCCGAGGTCGAGGCCGCCTTTGCCGAAGCCGGCGACCGCCCCGACACCCACACCGACCTCGACAAGGGCCACGGCCGCATCGAGGAGCGCCGCATGAGCGTCCTGCGCGACATCGACTGGCTCGACGGCACCCGCCGCTTCCCGGGCGAGCTGCGCCTGCCAGGCACCGCCTGCCTCATCCGCGCCGAGACCCGGGTCGAGACCGCGGGCGCCACCCGCTCCGAGACCCGCTACTTCGTCTCCTCCCGGTCCCTGGCCGCCGCGGACGCCGCCCTCGCCGTGCGCGAACACTGGGCGATCGAGAACCGCCTGCACTGGGTGCTCGACGTCACCTTCGCCGACGACCAGTCCCGCCTGCGCAGGGGCCACGGCGCCCGAAACATGGCCACCGTCCGCCACTTCGCGCTCAACCTCGTCCGCACCGCCACCGACAAACGATCCCTCAAATCCCGCAGGAAGCTCGCGGGATGGGACCCCGACTACCTCGACCGCATCCTCGCCTCACGCCCCGAATGACTTGGATTCGGAGCCCTGGATGTCCAGGGCCCTGGCATAGACCGTCCGCCGCGGCAGCCCCAGGCGCTCGGCGACCGTGCGCACCGCCTCCTTCAGCGACGATGTCGCCAGCGCCTCGGCAAGCGCTTCGTCGAGCGCCCCGCCCCGGCCTGCGCCTCTCCCGCCTCCGGCGGACCGACCAGGACGACGATCTCGCCCCGCGGCGCCTCGCCGGCATAACCGGTGGCGAGGGCGCCGAGCGGTCCCGCCGCACCTCCTCGAAGCGCTTGGTCAGCTCGCGCGCCACCGCCGCGGGCCGGTCTTCGCCGAGCACCGCCGCCATGTCGGCGAGCGTCGCCGCCAGCCGGCGCGGCGACTTCGAAGGCGACCAGCGTCGCCCGCACGCGCGCGACCTCGTGCAGCGCCGCGTCTGCCGCGCCGAGGACCGCGGCGGCAGGAAGCCGAGGAACAGGAACCGGTCGGTCGGCAGACCGGCGACCGACAGCGCCGCGAGCAGCGCCGACGCTCCCGGCACCGCATGGACAGCGTGCCCGGCCGCCGCGCGGCCTCGACCAGCCGGTAGCCGGGATCGGCGATCAGCGGCGTCCCGGCGTCCGACGCATAGGCGACGCTGATGCCCGTCGCCCAGCCAGCCGAGGATCTGCGGCCGCCTGGCCGCGCCGTTGCGGTCGTGATAGGCGACCATGGGCCGGCCGCCGAGCGACAGGCCGTGCATCTCCATCAGCGCGCGGGTCCGCCGCGTGTCCTCGCAGGCCAGCGCCTCGGCCCTGCCGAGCACGTCCAGCGCGCGCAGCGTGATGTCGCGCGGCGTTGCCGACCGGCGTCGCGACGAGGTAGAGTCCGGGCGCCAGTGGCGGCGCGGCGCTACACCGCGCCGCCGGCCCGCGGAATGCCGCCCGGCAGCCGCCGCGTTTACTTCGCCACGCCGCTCATACCGTCCGCCCCGTCCATCGCGGCCTGCCGGGAGATCGGACGGGCGAGGCGAGACGGGTCGTGCGCGCTGATCGAGAGGATGCCATGCTGTGCCTATCCCGACTGACCGTCCTGTCCGCCCTCTTGGCCGGCATCGTCGCCGTCGCCTCCTGCGCCCCGACCACTAGCGCGCGCGACGGCGCGGACGCCAGCCGGCCAGCCGGCGCCGGCGAGGTCGAGACGCACCGGCCCGTCATGGTGGCGCTGCTGACGCCGTCGAGCTCGCCGAACCCCGGCGCCGCGCAGCTCGGCCAGGCGCTGGAGAACGCCGCCCGGCTGGCCGTGGCCGACCTGAACGACCCGCTGCTCGAGCTGCGGGTCTACGACACCGGCGGCGAGCCCGGCCGGGCCGCCGCCGCGGCCCGCCAGGCGGTCGCCGAGGGCGCCGAGCTGCTGCTCGGCCCGCTCTTCGCCGAAAGCACGCGGGCGGTCGCCAGCACCGCCGCCGGCAGCGGCCTCAACGTCATCTCGTTCTCGACCGACAGCACGCATCGCCGGCGGCCCGGTCTTCCTCTCGGGCTTCCTGCCGGAGATGGCGGCGCGGCGCGATCACGGCTATGCCCGGGCGCAGGGTTACGAGCCGATCGGCATGCTCTATCCCGAGACCGACTACGGCCGGCTGGCGCTGCGCGGCGCCGAGACGGCGCGCCGGCGCCGGCGATCGTCGTCCGCACCTCGTACCCGCGCACGCAACGAGGGCATCCCGCCGGCCGCCAGCGAGTTCGCCGCGCGCGTGCGGCAGACCGGCGCGCGCGGGCTGCTGCTCGCCGACGAGCGGCCAGGGTCTGCAATACGTCGCCGCGCTGCTCGGCAGCGAGGGGCTCGGCGGCGCCGGACAGCAAGTTCCTCGGGCTCGGCGAGTGGGACACGCGCTGCGACGCTCGAGACGCCGGAGCTCGCCGGGCGGCTGGTTCGCCTCGGCCGATCCGACCGCGCTGCGCGGCCTTCGTCGAGCGCTATCGCCAGCGCTATGGCACGGTGCCGCCGCAGCTGGCCGTGCTCGGCTATGACGCCGTGCAGATCGCCGGCGCAGCTGCTGGCCGAGGCGCGGCGGACCGGCTCGCCGGACCCGTTCAGCCGCGCCGCGATCACCCGGCCGCAGGGCTTCCGTGGCGCCGTCGGCCCGATCCGCTTCCTGCCCGACGGGCTCGGCGAGCGCGGCATGGCGATCCTCGAGGTCGGGCCGGCGTCTTCCGGGTCGTCGATCCGGCGCCGGTCGGCTTCGGAGCAGGCACCTGACGCTCGTCGGGCACCGGCCGCCGGCGCCGGAGGCGCCCCCACGAACCTTCGCCGGCCTCGCCCATCTGCGTCGACGTGCCGGAGCGGCTCGCCGACTGTCGAGGCGGTGCGCGCGGCGCTCGACGCGATCGCCGCGAGTGCGCCGGACGCCGAGACGCTGCGGGCCGACGCGCTGGCGCTGCTGGCCGAAACGCTGGACGAGGGCCGCCGCCGGGTGCACGCGGCCTTCGCGGAGCGCCCCGCCGGCGGGCTGCGGACGGCGCGGTCGCTCGCCCATGTCACCGACGTCGTCGTCGCCGGCGCCGCGCACGTCGCGACCGTGCACCTGCACCCGGCGCCGGTGCGCACCCGCGCCGAGCGACTGGCCGTCGCCGCGGTCGGCGGCTATGGCCGGGGCGAGATGGCGCCGTTCTCGGATGTCGACCTGCTGTTCCTGACGCCCTACAAGCGCACCGCCTGGACCGAGAGCGTCATCGAGAGCGTGCTCTACCTGCTCTGGGACCTGCAGGCTCAAGGTCGGCCAGTCGGTGCGCTCGATCGAGCGACTGCCTGCGCCTCGCCCGCGGCGATCTGACGATCCGCACCTCTCTGCTCGAGATGCGCTTCATCTGCGGCGACCGGGCGCCGTTCGACTACGCTCGACAAGCGGCTGTGGCACGAGCTCTTCCTGCGCACCGGCCCGGAGTTCGTCGAGGCCAAGATGGCCGAGCGCGACGCCCGGCACCGGCGGCACGGCGGCTCGCGCTATCTGCTCGAGCCGAACGTCAAGGAGAGCAAGGGAGGCCTGCGCGACCTGCAGACGCTGCACTGGATCTCGCGCTATCTCTACCGCACGCGCTCGGCCTGGGACCTGGTCGGCATGGGCGTCTTCCAGGAGGACGAGGTCCGCCGCTTCGCCGAGGCCGCGAAGTTCATCTGGGCGGTGCGCTGCCACCTGCACGACCTGGCCGGCCGCGCGCAGGAGCAGCTGACCTTCGACCGCCAGGTCGAGATCGCCGGCCGCCTGCGGCTATACCGACCATGACGGGCGGATGGGCGGTCGAGCACTTCATGCAGCGACTATTTCCGGCACGCCAAGGCGGTCGGCGACCTGACCCGCATCTTCTCGGCCGGGCTCGAGGCGCAGCACGCGAAGTCGCTGCCGGCGCTCTCGATGCTGCTGCAGGCGCTGAGCTTTCGCAGCGGCGGAGCCGGCGCGGCCGAGCCCTTCGCCGTGCAGGCCGGCCGGCTGACGGTGCGCGACGAGATGGTCTTTCGCGATGATCCGATGAACATCCTGCGCCTGTTCCGCGAGGCGGCGCGCACCGATGCCCGCATCCACCCGGCGGCCATGCGGCTGATCACGCAGAGCCTCGACCTGATCGACGACGGCTTCCGCGCCGATCCGGAGGCGAACGCGCTGTTCCTCGAGCTTCTCTGCGACCGGCGCCACGCCGAATGGGTGCTGCGGCTGATGAACGAGACCGAGGTGCTCGGCCGCTTCATGCCCGAATTCGGCCGCATCGTCGCGATGATGCAGTTCAACATGTACCACCACTACACGGTCGACGAGCACATCATCCGGACGATCGGCGTGCTCAACGAGATCGAGCGGCTCGAGGCCTCGGAGGAGCACCCGGTCGCCACCGAGATCCTGAAGAGCGAGCTCAACCGGCGCGTGCTCTACGTGGCGCTGCTGCTGCACGACATCGGCAAGGGCGAGCCGCGCGACCATTCGGAGGTCGGCGCCGGGATCGCCCAGCGGTTCTGCCCGCGGCTCGGGCTGAGCGGGGCCGAGATGCGAGACGGTGACCTGGCTGGTGCGCCACCACCTGCTGATGTCCGACGTCGCCCAGAAGCGCGACATCTCCGACCCGCGCACCGTCCTCGATTTCGCCAAGCTGGTGCAGAGTCCGCAGCGCCTGCGCATGCTGCTGGTGCTGACCGTCTGCGACATCCGCGGCGTCGGCCCGGGGGTCTGGAACAACTGGAAGGCGCAGCTCCTGCGCAACCTCTACTGGGACACCCGCGACGTGCTGACCGGCGGCAGCGAGCAGAGCCGCACGCACCGGATCGACGCCGCCCGTGGCGCTCTCGCCGGCGCGCTGGCCGACTGGCCCGAGGAGGCCCGCCGGGCCGAGCTCGGCCGCCATTACGCGCACTACTGGCTGGGCCTCGACACGGCGACGCAGTCATCTTCGCCGAGATCGCCCGCGATGCCGCTGGCAGCCCGATGGCGACCCGCTTCCTGCCGGACGAGAGCCGCGACGCCACCAAGGCCTGCCTCTACATGGCCGACCACCCCGGCCTCTTCTCGCGCATGGCCGGCGCCTTCGCGCTGGCCGGCGCCGACGTGGTCGACGCGCGCACCTACACCACCACCGACGGCATGGCGTCCGTCGGTGTTCTGGATCCAGGACGGCGAGGGCCACCTTCGAGACCGAGCGCCTGACCGAGCTGCGCCGATCATCGAGCAGACGCTGAGGGGCGAGCTCGTCGCCCGCGTGGCGCTGCGGGACGCGCGACAGGCCGAAGCGGCGAGAGAGCCACTTCGCCGTGCCGACGGGCACGGTCTTCGACAACGACGCCTCCGACCTCTACACCGTCATCGAGGTCAACACCCGCGACCGCCTGGGCCTGCTGTACGAGCTGACCCGGGCGCTGGCCTCGTGCAACGTGAACATCGTCTCGGCGATCATCGCCACCTACGGCGAGCAGGCCGTGGACGTCTTCTACGTCAAGGACCTGTTCGGCCTCAAGATCCGTTCGACCACCAAGATCGCCCAGATCGAGCGCCGCCTGACCGCCGCCGTCGAGGGCGTCGCCTCGAGCCGCGCACGCGCGTCGGGCGGACAGGGGGGCGAGGGCGCGCAACCGGCCGGG
>CAVUWP010000024.1:0-14839 GCA_963745085.1 uncultured Alphaproteobacteria bacterium
CGCGCCGAGTACGCCGAGATCGCCGCCGTCGCGGCACAGGCGGCCCGGCTCGGCGATCACCGTCGATGCCGCCGACGCCATGAAGCGCGGCGTCGCCCCGGAGGCGCTCCGCCGCTCGGTGCTCGATGCGCTCGCCACCCGCGCCGAGGCGAGCGCCGTCGTCTCGGCCGCGCCGCAGCCGACCGCCGCGGCGCCTGCGGCAAGCCCGATCGTCAAGCGCGCCCGCGAGCGCGCCGCCGCCGCCCGCAGCTGAGGAGCTGACCCATGCCCGTCCTCACCCAGTCGCCGACGCTCGGCGACCTCCTGAAGTTCGAGCTCAACGGCAACTACACCCGCGAGACCGTGACGCTGAAGTCCGGCACGGACTATGCGCTCGGCGCCGTGCTCGGCCAGATCACCGCCTCGGGCAAGTACCGGCTCTCGCCCGCCGCCGAGGTCGTCGGCGACGAGGGCGCCGAGACCGCCGTCGCCGTGCTGATCGAGGCGGTCGACGCGACCGCGGCGGATGCCATCGGCCTCGTCGTCGCGCGCGGCCCGGCGATCGTCTCGAAGGCGGCGCTGGTCTTCGACGCCTCCGTCGACCAGGCGGCCGAGATCACCGCCAAGCACGCCCAGCTCGTCGCCGCCGGCATCGTCCCGCGCGACACCGCCTGATCCCGCGCCGCCCGATTCGGGCGGCCGCCATTCCCGGGCTCCGGCCCGCTTCCCCCATTCCATAGGAGACCGACCCGATGGTCGTGATGAACCCGTTCGACGCGGGCGGCTATTCGCTCGCCGAGATGACCGAGGCCATCAACATCCTGCCGAACGTCTACACCCGGCTCGGCCAGATGGGCCTCTTCCGCTTCGAGGGCGTGACCCAGCGCTCGGTCATCATCGAGCAGGCCGAGGGCGTGCTGAACCTGCTGCCGACCGTGCCGCTCGGCGGGCCCGCCACCGTCGCCAACCGCGACACGCGCTCGATGCGCTCCTTCACCGTGCCCTGGATCCCGCATGACGACGTGATCACGCCGCAGGACATCCAGGGCGTGCGCGGCTTCGGCGTCGCCGATGCCGCCGACCCGCTCGCGACCGTGATGGAGCGCAAGCTCACGCGCATGCGCGTCAAGCACGCCCAGACCCGCGAGTACATGGAGGTGAACGCGCTCCGCGGCATCGTGAAGGACGGCGCCGGCACGACGCTCTACGACTACTTCAGCGAGTTCGGCCTCGCCCAGCTCGCCGTCGACTTCGTCCTCGGCACGGCCGGGACGCAGGTCCAGGCCAAGGTCCGCGACGTCCTCCGGCACGTCGAGACGGAGCTGAAGGGCGAGACCATGACGGGCGTGCTCGCGCTCGTCAGCCCCGGAGTTCTTCGACAAGCTGATCGGGCATGCCAAGGTCGAGGAGGCCTACAAGTACTTCTCGTCCACCGGCGCCCAGCCGCTCCGCGAGGACACGCGCCGGCGCTTTCCCTTCGCCGGCATCGTCTTCGAGGAGTACAACGCCACCGTCACGCTCTCGACGGGCGCCACCGAGACGCTGATCCCGGCCGGCGAGGGCATCGCCTTCCCGCTCGGCACGCTCGACACCTTCGTCACGCACGGCGCGCCGGCGAACCTGATCGAGACCGTCAACACGGTCGGCCTGCCGATCTACGCCCGGCAGATCTCGCGGCCGGACGGCAGCGCCATCGAGGTGAAGACCGAGGCCTCGATCCTGCCGGTCAACAAGCGGCCGCGGCTGGCCGTGCGCATCCACTCGAGCAACTGAGCCGGTTTGCAGCTCGTCACACGCCGCAGTCGCGTCGTGAAGCTCGGGGGCAGGATTCGTCGGCTGGCCGGCGCTACGATGCGTCCGGTCTGCAGGATGCATCCGGTCTGGCGGGCAGGACGGAAAGAGCATCCGCAAGCAGACGGAAGTCAAGAGGTTTCCCGAGATGCGGCGCACCCTGGAAGACCTCTTCCGGCAACTGCTCGCTGCCGTACCCGGTCGCAAGTGCAAAGGGTACGCCATCGGCCCGGAGTGCCTCGGCGACGGGCGTCGACCGCTCGCGGCCGAGGTTCACGTCGAGGATCGCGAAGTCCAGCGGCTGACGCTGGACCAACGCAAGCGCCCGCGCGACCGTCGACGCCGGTCCAATGACGGTGCAGCCGAGCTCGGACAGCATGCTCTCGATCTCCATGGCAATAAGCAACTGGTCCTCGACAACGAGAACGCGCAGGTCGAACTCGGCCCTGGTGACATCAAGCTCCACGCATCACATCTCATTGCACGCCGGAAGCGATCAGGAGAGCGGAAACCAAGCGTCGATACGCAGTCCCTGCGGCCGGAAGTCGAGCGCCGCTTCTCCTAGCAACTCATGAGCGAACACCCGCTCGATCAGTCGGGTTCCAAAGCCGCGCCGCTCTGGCGGCCGGACGCTCCGGCCACCACGCTCCTCCCATGTGAGAGCCGCCTGCCGGCCGGCATCGGCATCGGCATCGACAATGCGCCAGGTCAGCCTCACCCGACCTTCTGGAGTTGAGAGAGCGCCGTACTTGACCGAGTTCGTGGCGAGCTCGTGCAGACACAGGCTGAGTGATAATGCATGGCGCGCTTCCAGCTGCACCGGCTCGCCATCGATCTCGATCGCATCGGACCCGTTCCCATCGTAAGGTTCGAGCGTTCGCGCGGCGAGCGCCGCCAGCCCGATGCTCCTCCAGCGGGTCTCGAGCGCCAGCGTGTGAGCTCTGACGAGCGCGTCCAGGCGATCCACGAAAGCCTTCTTGTACTCGTCGACCTCCGCGCTGCCGCCGCCCTGCACCGCGAGCGATCGGATGACGGCGAAGAGGTTTTTTACCCGGTGGTTCAGCTCACCAAGGAGGAGCTCGCGCTCATCCTCGGCCTGCTTGCGCCGGCTGATATCGGAGATCATGCCGACCCACCTCAAGATCCGGCCCTCTCCGTCGCGTACCGGCGCCGCTCGAACTCGGGCCCAGCACCAACCGTCATCGGCGCGGCGGACGCGGACCTCGGCATCGAGCGGGCCTGCCCGCCGACACACTCTCGCGCCAGCGTTGCTCGGCGCTCTCACGCTCCTCAGGGTGAACCGCCTTGAGCGAGCCTCCGCCAAGCCATCCTCGCGCGTCTGACCGGTGAACTCGCGCCAGCTCAGCGAGTCCTCGATAACGACGCCGCGCTCATCGGTTACCCAAACCGCCTCGGCCGCGCTTTCGACCAGCACGCGGAACTTTGCCTCGCTTTCGGCTAGCGCCGCGGCGGCCTGGTGCGCCTCGGTCTGGTCCTCGATGGCGAGCAGGATCAGCTTCATGTGATCGACGCGGCGGGCGTTCAGCACCATCACGCGGTGGCCGATGTCCTCGAAATCATGCTCGACCACGTAGTCGTTGAATGCCTCGTTCGCCGGCAGGACGTCTTCAAGAAGCTCGCGGAGCCTCGGGATGTTCCACTGGCCGTTGCCGAGTTCCCAGACCATCCTGCCATCGGTCTCGCCGGATCGACCCTGAAGGTTTTGTAGAATGTCTCGTTGGCGGTCTTCACGCGCAGGTCCCAGTCCAGGATCAGCAGAGCGTCGCGCGAGGAATCAACGATCTTCTCGGAGTACTCCTTCTCGCCCTCGAGCAGCCAGCGCGTATGCTCCCGCTCGGTGATGTCGTCGATGGCGAGCAGGATCGGTCGGCTTCTCCGTCGCCCCGCATTCGATATGCGTTCAGGAGCATGATGCGGCGGCCGATCCGCTCGAAATCGTGCTCGACCCTGAAGTCCTCGACCTCGCCGCTCTCCGGCAGAATTCGCTCGAGCAAATCCCGAAGTTTCGGAATTTCCCACTGGCCGTCGCCGAGTTCGTAGAGCGGACGACCCTCTGTTTCGCCGGGCTCGACCTCGAAGGTCCGGTAGAAAGCGCCGTTGGCCGTCTCGATACTCAGATCGCCGAGCAGCACGATCAGCGGCTGTCGCATCGTCCTGAGGATCGCCTCGGCATACCGTCGGCCATCCAGTGCATCGCCCCCGGATGGCCGACCGGACCCGGTTGCGTCCTGGTCGTTGGCTTTGGGCATTCGCTCTCCCCCGTGAACGCCAGCCACTATCGCTACGCTGCGCGAACCCGACTGGCAACCAAGGGCAATCTGGCCGCGGAAACTTGATCCCGCAGGTCAACCGCCCGCCTCCTCCGGTGATGCATGGATTATCCGAGCCATCCTCTACGATCCGATCTATGTCACCTTCGGCACCCCGGCGACGCTGACGCCGAACCGTCCCGACGCTGCCCCGATCACCGTCACCATCATCGAGCGGACGACGAGCACCGACGCATCGGAGGAGTTCGAGCTCGGCACGCTCCGCCCGGGCGCGTTCGTCCGCAGGCGCGAGCTCGACGAGGCCGGGATCGCGCCCGCCGAGCTCGACGGCGGCACGCTGGTCTTCGGCGGCCGGACCTGGCGCATCGACGCGCATTCACCGCGGCCGGGACCGGACGGCGAGGCCTCGGGCGAGATCCTGATGCACCTCGTCGAGGACGCCGATGCCTGATGTCCGCGAGGAGATCCTGGCGCGCCTCGTCGCGATCGCGGCCGAGGTGCCGGGCGTCGTGCTGGCCGGCCGGAACCGGGTCGCGCTGTCCGAGACCGCGCGGCCGGCGATCGTCGTGCTCGACGCCGACGAGGCGGCCGAGGAGGACGAGCGCGCGCGGCCGCCCGGCGGC
The DNA here is from genome assembly GCA_963745085.1 of uncultured Alphaproteobacteria bacterium. GTDB lineage: Bacteria > Pseudomonadota > Alphaproteobacteria > Rhodobacterales > Rhodobacteraceae > Thermohalobaculum. The sequence goes on from CAVUWP010000024.1 coordinate 4,685, forward strand.
CGCGCCGCAGCTCGTCGTCATGACGCCCGAGCTCTTCGTGCTGGCGGGCAAGCCGGCCGCCGAGATCGGCGCCGAGCTCAACACCTTCCGCCGGCGCATCATCCGCCGCGTGCTGACCGACGCGACGCTGCTCGGCCTCGCCGGCCCGAACGGCTTCGTCCGCTACGCCGGCTGCGCGACGGCGCTGGCCGCCGGGCGGAGCCTGGAGGGGGAGATGAGCCTCTCCTTCGCCATCCGATACGTGCTGAGACCCATGGAGATGGAGGACTGATGCCCGCCGCCCCGAACATCAACAACTACTACATCGGCAAGGGGAAGGTGTACTGGACGCCGGATGGCGGCGCCGAGCGCGAGCTCGGCAACGTGCCGGAGTTCGAGTTCACGCCCTCGCTCGAGAAGCTCGACCACTACAGCTCGCAAGCGGGCGTCCGCTCGAAGGACCGCTCGGTCGTGCTGGAGAAGTCGGCGCAGCTCCGCATCGTCATGGAGGAGTGGTCGGTCGAGAACCTGGCCCTGCAGCTGATGGGCGACACGCCGGCCGACAACGGCTCGGGCGACATGGAGTTCGATCTCCTGGCCGAGGACGAGATCCGCGGCCAGATCCGCTTTGTCGGCGCCAACAGCGTCGGCCCGCAGGTCACGATCAAGCTGCCGCTCGTCTCCTTCATCCCGTCCTCGGCGATCAGCCTGATCGGCGACGAGTGGGGCACGCTCGAGCTCGCGGGCGAGGTGCTGACGAGCGCCGGCTCGTTCGGGACGGTCACGATCAAGGAGCCCGCCTGATGGTCAGCCTCGTCGACATCGCGCCCGCCACCGAGCGGGTGACCGTGCGCGGCCAGGAGATCGAGGTCTCCGGCGTCTCGGCCGCGGGCGTGGCCCAGCTGCTCGCGCGGTTCCCGGATCTCCGCAAGCTCTTCGCCGGCCGGGATGTCGGCATGGAGGAGATGATGGCGCGTCGGCGGCGAGCTCGTCGCCGCGATCATCGCCGCCGGCACGGGCAGCCCGGGCGACGAAGCCGCGGAGGCGGCCGCCGGCCGGCTCGGCATCGACGAGCAGGCCGATCTTCTCTCCGCCATTCTGCGGGTGACGCTCCCGAAGGGGGTCGGCCCTTTCGTCGAGAAGCTGCTGGCGCTCGGGGCCGTGCTCGACGCCCGGCAGCGGCGGCACGGTCCCGGCCACGACATCGCGGAAGCGATCGAGCGGCTGATCGCCTCGGGGCACCCGCCGGCCGTCGTCTGGACCTACACGCCCCGGCAGCTCGCGGGCTTCCTCGCGCTCGCCGGCCAGCGCGCCAGGGCTGACGCGGCAGCGGCGCTCTCCATCCAGCACGCGGCTCTGCACATGAAGCCGCGCGATCTGCGGAAGGCGATCAGGGATCTCTCCGAATGAAGGGACGGCTGAAGGTCAGGGTCGACCGCGAGCCGCGCGCGTTCCTGCGCGCCTTCATGGCCGCCGAGGAGCCGATCGCGCGGGCGGCGACGGCGGCGGTCGGCGAGGCCGGCGAGCGGATCAAGGTGGCGGCGCGGGCCGACATCGCCGCCGCCGGCTTCAGCCGCAAATGGCAGAACGCGCTCAGGGTCGACCGCTACCCGCGCGGCGGCGAGGTCTCGATCAACGCCGCGGCGCATGTCTACCACCGCATCCCCTACGCCTGGGTGCACGAGGAAGGCGCGACCATCCACGGGCAGCCGCTGCTCTGGCTGCCGCTCTCCCATGCGCCCGACAAGATCGGCCGCTTCCGCATGACGCCCCGGCGCTATCCCGGGCCGCTGCAGTTCGTCCGCCGCGCCGGCAAGCCGCCGCTCCTCGTCGCCAAGCTCGGGCTGAGCCGCGGCCGGGCGAAGAAGGGGCTCGGCAAGGTGACGCTCGCCGCGGCCCGGAAGGGCGCGGCCGGCGGCGGCAAGAACCGCGTCGTCCGCTCGGTGCCGATGTTCGTCGGCATCTCCACCGTCCGGCTGCGCAAGCGGTTCGGCATCCTGGCCATCGTGCGGCGCGAGGCGGCGCGGCTGGCCGAGCTCTACGCCAAGCACCTGAAGGCGGACGACTGATGGCAACCAGGACCATCTCGCAGCGCATCGCGCTCACCGGCTCGGAGGAGATCCGCAAGCAGCTGGCCGCCCTCGGCGAGTGGGGCGAGAAGGCGTTTCGGGACATCCAGGCCGCCGCCGAGAAGCTGCGCGGCCCCGGCGCCGAGTTCGCCCGCAACATGGACCGCGCGCGCAAGCGCGTCCGCGAGCTCGGGCAGGAGTTCGACAAGGTCGGCTCGAAGATCCGGAACTTCGGCGCCGGGGTCTCGCTCGGGCTGACCGCGCCGCTCGTCCTGGCGGCAAAGCAGTCGGTCACCGCCTGGAACGAGCAGGTCGACGCCATCCAGAAGGTCGAGGCCGCGCTCGCCTCGACCGGCGGCGTCTCGGGGCAGACCTCTGCCGGCCTGCAGAAGATGGCGAGCGAGCTGCAGGGCATCACGACCTTCGGCGACGAGGCCGTGCTCTCGATGCAGGCGGTGCTGCTGACCTTCACGAACATCCGCGGGCAGCGGTTCGAGCAGGCGACGAAGGCGATCCTGAACGTCGCGACGGCGCTCGGCATGGACCTGCAGAGCGCGGCGCTGCAGGTCGGCAAGGCGCTGAACGACCCGCGCCAGGGCATCACCGCGCTCAGCCGCGCCGGCATCCAGTTCACCGACGTCCAGAAGGCGAACATCAAGCAGATGGTCGAGATGGGCGACGTCGCCGGCGCCCAAGGGCATCATCCTCAAGGAGCTGGAGACCCAGTTCGGCGGCATCGCCGAGGCGATGGCGAAGACGCCGACCGGCCAGTGGACGGTGGCGATGAACGCGCTCGGCGACGCCATGGAGCAGGTGGGCGCGATCATCGTGCCCTACCTCACGCAGCTGGCCGCGGTCATCAAGGACCTGGCGCTCGCCTTCCAGGCGCTGCCGGAAAGCACGCAGGACGACGATCGTCGTGCTGGCCGGCGTGGTCGCCGTGATCGGCCCGATCCTGACCGGCATCGGGCTGATGGTGCAGGGGCTCGGCGGGCTTGCGACGGGCTTCGCCGGCATCATGGGCCTCGTCGCCCGCTTCACCGGCGTCCTCGTCTCGCTCGCCGGCGGCTGGAACATCGTCATGGTCGCGATGCGCGGCATCCTCGCGCTCGTCGGCGCCATGCTGACCTGGCCGGTCGCGCTCGGCGTCGCCTTCGGCGTCCTCGTCGCCGTCGGTGGCGCAGCATTGGGACGCCATCGTCTCGACCATCTCCGGCGCGCTCGACGCGGTGCAGGACGCCGCGCAGTCGGCGACGGACGCCATCCAGAACTGGTTCGGCTCGGCCTTCGACTGGATCGCCGACAAGATCGAGAGCGTGCTCGATTGGGCGGCCGAGAAGCTCGAAGCGATCAAGGCGCTCATGCAGAGCGTCTTCTCGGGCGGCGGCGGTGGCTCGGGGTCCGGTACGCCTGGCTTCGCCGGCGGCGGCCGCGTCCGCGGGCCGGGCACCGGCACCAGCGACAGCATCCTCGCGCGCCTCAGCACCGGCGAGTTCGTCATCCGGCGCGCGCGCCGTGCAGCACTACGGCGCGCAGCGTCTTCGAGCGGCTGAACCAGATGACGATGCCGCGGACGCTCGTCCCGGCCTTCGCCGGCGGCGGGCTCGTGCTGCCGATGCCGGCGCAGAGCGGCGGCGCGGGCGGGGCAGCTACGCGACGCTGAACCTGTCGATCGGCGCGAGGTGTTCCGCGGGCTGATGGCGCCGCGCGAGACGGCCGAGCGGCTGATCCGGTTCGCGACCGCCGAGGAAACGAAGAAAGCCGGCCGGCGGCCGGCGTGGTTCGAGGGAGGCTGATGCTCTACCGGACGCAGGATCTCGCCCGCTGGGGCGCGGGCAAGGGCAGCAATCTGCTGCCCGTCGAGATCGACGAGAACAACTGGGAGATCGAGGGGCGGCTGCAGGCCGTCGAGGCGGCCGCGCGGCGAGGCGGCGAACGGCATCGCCAATGTGACCGTCACCGGATCGCAGATGACGGTCTGGCTCGAGGACGGCACGGCGCTCGGGCCCTTCACGCTGCCGACCGCGATGATCCGCTACCGCGGCGACTGGACGGTCAGCACCGTCTACAGCGAGCTGGACCTCGTGGCGGTCGAGGACGTCGGGCTCTACCTCGTCCTCGAGGATCACACCTCGGACGCCAGCAGCTTCGACGCGCTGGCCGAGGACGGCGAGGGCAATCCGCTCTACCGGTACCTGCTGCCGATCGGCGAGCCGAGCGTCTCGGACGCGGGCACCGTGATCCACGCCAGCCCGACCGACCTGAACTTCGCCGGTGCCGGCGTCGCTGTGGCCGACGACGGCGACGCGACCGTCACCATCACCATCGCGGGCGCGAGCGCGATCTCGGAGGAAGGCGTCCAGGTCGTCGCGACCCCCACCGACGTCAACTTCGCCGGGGCGGGCGTCTCGGTCGCGGACGACGGCGACGGCACGGTGACCGTGACGATCCCGGGCATCGGCTCGGTCACGCTCGGCGATCTCTCGGACGTCACGATCAGCACGCCCGCGAGCGGCCAGTTCCTCCGCTACGACGGCAGCGCCTTCGTCAACGCCGCGGTCGGCTGGTCGGACCTGGCGAGCAAGCCGGCGAGCTTCACGCCGGCCGCGCACGACCATCCCTCCGGTGAGATCAGCGACTTCGCCGAGGCGGTGCAGGACGCGGTCGGCGCGATGGTGGTCGCCGGGTCGAATGTCACGGTGACCTACGACGATGGCGCCGGGACACTGACGATCGCTGCGACAGGCGGCGGCGCAGCCATCGAGACGATCGCCGGCACGACCTACACCCAGGTCGCCGCCGACGCGACCAAGTGGAAGCGCACCACCAACGCCAGCGCGGTCACCATCACGATCGACGCGAACGTCAACGCCGCGGGCGACGAGATCACCTTCAGCCAAGGCGGCGCCGGCCAGATCACCTTCGTCGGCCGGCGCCGGCATGACGCTGAACGCGCGCGGCGCCGCGCTGAAGAGCGCCGGGCCAGTACGCCGTATGCGGCGTCAAGTTCATCTCGGCCACCGAAGCGACCCTCTTCGGGGACATCACGACATGAGCTTTCATAGTGGCTTGATCGGCGCGTCGCGACGTCGGGCGGCGGGCGGCCGGCGCCGGTCCGCTGACCCCCGTCTCGGCGACCTACTGGCGTCTGCGGTTCCCGAACAACGTCAACAACCTCTCGCTGCAGATCAAAGAGGTCGAGATGCGGGGCTCCGTCGGTGGCGCGGATCAGTGCTCAGGCGGCACGCGACAGCCTCTTCGGGCAGCGTCGGCACGGCTGCGAACGCCTTTGACGACAACCCGTCCACGGTATGGAGCGGCACTGGCGGTTTCGACGAGTGGCTTGCAGTACCAGTTTAGCTTCTGCGGTCAGAAGTTGTCGAACTGGCGGTCACCGTCTACCAGCAATTCCCGCTCGTCGTGTCTGCTGCAATATTCCAACGACGGGACGACCTGGACCGAGTGGGCTCACTGGCTCGGTCTTGGCTGGTCCGACGACGAGACGAAGGTTCTGAACGCGGCGAACCGCAACGTGATCCCGGCCGGGCACGTCGCCCTTCTGGCGCTGCCGGATCACCGCGAACAACGGCAACCTCAACCTCGAGATCACGGCGGTCGAGTTCAGGCTGTCGGCCGGGGGCGCGAGCGCGTGTCCGACGACTGGCGGAAAGGCAGCGGGGCGGACCGCTGCGGATGCGAACTGGAACGTCGGCAATGCCTTTGACGGCGTCCTCGACGCCACTGCCGCCGTCACCAGCATGTCGACCGGCGGCATGTGGCTCGGCTACATGTTCCCCTCGAACATCACGCCAGTCGAGGCCGGCGTCCGCTCCGATACCAATCGGGCCACGGCTCCCAGGGACTTCACCTTCGACTACTCGAACGATTGGGGCCTGACCTGGACGACCGTCCACACGGCGACGCGACAACATCGACTGGACGTCGGAGGAGATGCGCGCGTTCGATCTGACAGAAGCGACCAGCAGCGGCGTCGATGGCGACTGGTACATCGACATGAGCCGGATCGCCGCCGGATGGCAGGTGACGAACGGCGCATCGTCGGCCGAGAACGTCTCCGGCGGCGACAACGACCCCGGCTTCGTCGTCAGCAACAAGACGCTCGGGACGACGCTGCCGCGCTATTTCGAGGTGGTGATCGATGCGCGCGGAGCCGGCGCGAACAGCGGCTACATCGGCATCGTGGTAGAGGCTCAGCGTGCCTTCTACCAGTCGATCGATTTCGCGCAGCGCCCGGACAGCGTCGGCTATCGCGAGAACGGCGAAGTCCGCAAGAGCAACACCGTTCTCGCGTCGGGCCTGCCGACCTACGGTGCCGGCGACATCGTGATGGTCGCCTACGATCCGAACACGAACAAGGTGCAGTTCGGCCTCAACGGGCTCTGGCAGGCGACCGACCACGCCACGCTCGCGGCGGCCAACTACTACGCCGCGATCGGCCTGCGCGACCAGGGCGACAAGGCCACGCTGATCGGCAACGAGGCGGATTTCACGTACGCGAAGCCGGCCGGCTACTACGACCTCGCAGCCTAGACGGGAGCCGCGCATGGCTGATCTCGTCATCGCCGGCATCGGCCTGCCGGCCGCCTCGATCCGTGGCGTGACCCAGACGCTCGAGCCGATCGGCGCCGCCGCGCAGCTGATGCGGACCGTCAACGGCACGCTGGTCGACGTCTCGGCCTCGGCCTTCCGGAAGTACGCGAGCACCATCCGCTGCGCCGACCAGGCGCCGCCCGCGCTCGACGGGATCTGGCCCGGGCCAGCTGGTCACCGTCGATTGCGTGGCCGAGCTCGTCCACGCCGATCGGCGGCACGCCCGCGCGCACCGGTCGTCGCCAGCCGGACGGACGGCGGCTTCGTCTTCTACCGCCCGCGGCTGACCATGCGCGTGCTCTCCTTCGAGATCGACCGGGACGAGTGGGGCGCCGCGGTCGCCTGGACGCTGACGCTGGAGGAGGCATGACCTTCCACTTCGCCTGGGCCGGGCCCGCCGAGACCACCTTCGGGGTCGAGCACCAGGTCGAGGACGAGGAGGTCTTCGCCTTCACGCTCGAGCACACCGAGGGCGATTTCGCGACGCTCGCGATCGACATCCGCAACCCGCGCCGGCAGTTCCTCGCCGAAGGCGCGGACCTCTGGATGTGGCTCTCGGAGGACGGCACGCCGCTGTTCTTCGGCCGGCTCGTCGCCGTGCCGGAGGACCTGCACGCCGAGATCGTCCGGCTGAACTTCGTCGCGCGCCCGACCGGCTACGACGCGGCGAAGCGCGCGCTCGCCGACACGCTCCGCGTCCGGCCCTATTGGGATCCGGTCTGGATCCTCGACGAGCGCATGGACGACCCCGACACCGTCCTCGAGGCGCGCACGCAGCTCTGGCACATCGACCGCGTCACGCATGCCGTGACGGTCTCGGACATCATCTCGGGCGAGGACGGGACGCTCGCGATCGCGGACCACGACTACGCGTCGCTCTCCGTCCGCTACGGGGCGCCGCCGGTCCGCAGCGTGAAGGTCGACGCCGAGATCTCCTGGGACCAGATCGCCGAGGGCTCGATCGACATCACGGCCGAGCTTCTCGCCGCCTTCGCCGCGGCGGGCTCGCCGGCCGGCGTCGTCTCCTCCTACACCGGCCAGGGGCTCGAGGCGGACTGGCCTGAGCCAGGCGCCGATCTGCGGGGCGGCTGGCGCGTCGGCGAGGTCACGCTCACCCGCGCCGATGGCGTCTGGAAGGACGCGCGCTACAAGGATGCCCGCATCACCGCGCCGACGGCGCGCGTCCTCCCTGCCGGGCTCCGCGTCGACCTGACGGGCGCCGGCGCCCTGACCGGCGCGCGACGCGCCTCCGAGGCGTTCCTGACGCCGCCCGTCACGGCGCGCTTCTACGCCTGGGAGTTCCGCCCGCCTTCACGCTCGACTACGCGGTCTCGCGCCAGCGGTTCGAGCGCGTCTCCTTCGAGCTTGCCGGCGACGTCCAGCGCGTCTTCACCGATGCCGGCGAGGACGAGGAGATCATCCTCTCGCTCGCGCTCGCGCAGGGTCAGCGAGACGATCGACGGCGCGGTGCCGCTCGGCAGATCTGCGCGCGGTCCTCGTACCTCAACACCGACCGCGGCCGGCAGTCGCTCGACTACCTGATCGCGCTGGCGCGCTCCCGCCTCCTGGCGCGCGCCCGCGCCGTCGAGATCGAGTGCACCGTCCCGTTCGCGACCGGCGCCGGCCTCTCCTGCCGGAAGAACGCGACCATCACCGACAGCCGGCTTCCGGGCGGCTCCGCGTCCGGCAAGGTGATCGCCTACACGCTCCGCGCCAGCGGCGACGGCTCGCGGCTCTGCGACGTCACCATCGGCTGCACCATCGGCAACGGCGCGACCCAGACCGCGACCGCCGGCACGCCGACCTACGTCGAGGACGGCTACGTGGACGACGGCTACCAGCAGCGGACCGGCCAGACCTACGAGGCGATCGCCGGCGAGGTCACCTATCCCGACCTGAGCGGCGTCGCGATCGATGACGACGGGCTCGACCTCATGGACCTCCGCGCCGCGGCACGTGATCGAGTCGCTCTCGGTGCTGAACGGCGAGAGCGCGCAGGAGGCGGTGCTGAACGGCCGCTTCGAGGACATCCCGGCCGCGATCGAGGCGCTGAACGCCGCCTACACCGAGGTCGTGCTCGAGCTCGATGCCGCTCGTCGGCGGGCCCTTCGAGACCAGCTACGACATCGCCGTCTCGCCCCTCGCTGTCCCGCGCACGCTGACGCTGTGATCGTCCTCATCGAGTCGCATGAGCGGGCGCGCGCGCCGCGCCGGCCGGAGGTCAGCGCTGCCCGAGTGCGGCGCCCGCTGGGGCAAGGCCGCGGAGTACGGCTTCGACCAGACCGACGCGGAGGCCGAGAACGAGGCGCGCGGCGGCTTCAACACGGTCGAGCGGTCCTCGAGCCCGTCGCGCATCAAGCTCTGGAACCTCTCGCCGGTCTGGCGGGCCTACGACGTCGTGGAGGTGCCTTCCGAGCGAGGATCCGAGCCAGACCATGGAGGCGACCGTGACGCGGCAGATGCTGATCCCGGTCGGATCGAGCACGCAGAAGTACGTCGGCGGCGGGATCGGCTATGTCGAGGATCCGCGCGGCTACGGCTACGAGGAGCGGACGATCCACACCTATCGTCCTGCTGACCATCCCGTCGCCGCTGCCGGACGCCGAGGTGGTCGACAGCGGCGTCGAGGGCGAGTGGCCGAGCTATCCGACCGAGGCGTTCTCGCCCGGCGCGTACTCGCCGACCGCGCCGCTGCCGGGGCCCTGGACGCGATGAGGTGGTCCGACCTCGCGCGGCTCTACACGCCGGTCACCGCGACGCCGCAGCCGCGCACCCGCGCGGTCCCGCTCGCCGAGACCGATCCGGACAGCGGCGCGCGCTGGGGCCGCCCCTCGGCGTTCTCCTAGTCGAACGAGGCGGCGAAGCAGAGCGCGGACGAGCAGAGCATCACCAACCGGACGCCGTCCGGCAGCCCGGCCGAGTACATGCGGATCATCGCCGCTGATCTGCTCGTGGCGTCGCAGAGGGTCCGGGTGCAGTCGCCCGCCGACGAGAACGTCTGGGTCGAGATCGACCGCCTGCGCCGGATGGTCTTCCACTACACCGAGTACCCGCCGAAATCGAGCCCGAGCGGCCTGACGCCGACGCGGACACGGGTGGGTTGCCCGCCGACGAGAACGTCTGGATCGAGATCGACCGCCTGCGCCGGATGGTCTTCCACTACACCGAGCACCCGCCGAAATCGAGCCCGAGCGGCCTGACGCCGACGCGGACCACGTACTTCGATCTGTCCTTCGACCTGCATCCGTCGCCGGACGAGGAGGAGGAGGTATGAGGCTCGCGCACGCCATCCGCCGCCGCTTCGTCGTGGCGGTCGAGTCGCAGACCGTCGAGCGCACGCCTGTCGAGCCGCTGGTCGACCCGGACGCGCAAGCCGGCGCCCGCTGGGGCCAGCCGGCGACCTTCGATCAGGCGTCGCGCCCGCGCGCGTCCGACGAGCCGGTCGGCTTCTCCGTCGATTGGGTCGACACCTACCGCGTCTTCAAGGGCTCCGAGA
>CAVUWP010000025.1:0-229985 GCA_963745085.1 uncultured Alphaproteobacteria bacterium
ATCTGCAGCATCAGGCAGACCGTCAACACGATGCCCCAGATCCACATCCAGTTGAGGTTCTTCGGCGTCGGGATCATCAGCGTGTTGTAGATCAGGCCGCCGATCGGCAGACGCTGTTCGACCCAGCGCTCGATGCCGGTCTTCGCCTTGTAGTCTTCGTGCGGTATTCCAGCCATGCTCTCAGCCCAGCTTGATCACGGAATCGGAGACGAACTCGGCCAGCGGGATGTGCAGGTTCTGCGGCGCCGGGCCGTGTCGTATCCGACCAGCCGTATCATAGTGCGATCCGTGGCAGGGGCAAAACCAGCCGCCGAAATCGCCGGCGTTGCCGATCGGCACGCAGCCGAGATGGGTGCAGACACCGATCTGGACGAGCCACTCGCCGGTCTCGTCGAGCGCCCGGTTCTCGTCGGTCGCCGGCGCGTCGCCGGGCAGGTTGTCGTTGCGCGCTATCGGATCCTTCAGCTCGCCGAGGTCGGTGCTGCGCGCCTCCTCGATGTCTTCGGCCGTCCGGCGGCGGATGAAGACGGGCTTGCCGCGCCACTTGACGGTGATCTGCGTCCCCTCCTCGACGCCGTCGACCGGCACCTCGATCGAGGCGAGCGCCAGCACGTCCTTCGACGGGTTCATCTGGTCGATCAACGGCCAGACGGCCGCGCCGGCGACCACGGCGCCCGTCGCCGCCGTCGCGATGTAGAGAAAGTCGCGCCGAGTATCGGCCTCGTGCCCGCCCTCATGGCTGCCGGCATCCTCTGCTTGAGCCACCTCGCCCTCCGGTACTCGTTCCACCCTCGATCCGGGCTTTAGCTTTTGACGCGCGGATGGTCCAGAGGCAAGGCGACGCACAGGGCAGCGAGATCAGGGCAGCAAATTCAGGAGGGCAAGATCAGGCCGCCCGCCGGGCCGGTCTTTCATCAGAACAGCGCGCCGCGCGCGGCGACGGGCCAGACCGCCTCGACGCGGGGCTCGCGGTCCGATGCGGGTCCCGACAGGCCGCGGACGCAGACATACCAGTCGTGCAGCGCGACCGTCGGGTCGCAGTGCGACGGGATGAAGAGCAGCCGGTCGCCCGGCGCGACCGCGCCCTCTGGCACCAGCAGCACGCCGTGCTCGTCGGACTTGCCGGCATAGAGGATGGCGTCGTCGCGGCAGACCGGCGGCCCGTCGTCGAAGTTGAACGCCTTGGTGCCGGCGTCGACCACCGCATGCGTCGCGCCGCGCCGGTGCATGACGGTGGCCAGCAGGAAAAGCGCCTGCTCGAAGCGGCCGGCCTCGGTGCCGTCTGAATCGAGGTTGCGGGCGTAGTCTGCGTCCATGAAGCAATACGGATCCCGCCTGCAGCTCGGTGTAGACGCCGCTCTCGGCTTCGAGCTCGAAGGTGCCGGTTCCCGCGCCGGTCACCACCGGGCAGTCGATTCCCGCCTGCCGCAGCAGGTCGAGCGTCGTGCGCACCTGATCGGCCGCCTTGGCGATCAGCACCCGCCGCTCGCCATGGCCGCGGACGTGCTGGGCCGCGCCCTGATAGGCCTGCAGCCCGGCAAAGCGCAGCCCCTCTGCCCCGCCGATCGCCTCGGCCAGGTGCATCGCCGGCGCCCCCGGCGCGATGCCGCACCGGCCGGCGCCGACGTCGATCTCGACATAGACGTCCAGCCGCGCGCCGAACCACGCCGCCGCCGAGGCGAGGTCGCGGATGCTGGCCGGATGGTCGACCGCGACGCCGAGCCGCGCCCGGGTCGCCAGCGCCGCCAGCCGGTCGAGCTTGGCGCCGCCCCAGATTTCGTTGGTGACGAGCACGTCGCCGACGCCGCCCTCGACCATGATCTCGGCCTCGCTGACCTTCTGGCAGCAGACGCCGACGGCGCCCCGCGCGATCTGCAGGCAGGCGATGACCGGGCTCTTGTGCGTCTTGGCGTGCGGGCGCAGCCGGATGCCCGGCGGCAACGCCCCGGCCATCGAATTCGAGGTTCCGCTCGAAGGCGTCTAGATCGACCAGCAGCGCCGGCGTGTCGATCTCATCCACGGTCATTCCGGGCAGGGCTGGCGGGCACAATGGCATGGCTACTGGGAACTCGCTACCGGGAAAAGCCTATCGCATGGGTGATGCACCGCGGCGCGACCATGCTTGACCGCGTGGCAGCAGCAGACCACGCAAGAGGTTTCCTGCTCAAGCCGCAAACCGCCGCACCCGCCGAGTTTCCATGCAGCATGCGCCACCACCGCCCGACCGCTATCGCTGGGTGGTGCTGGGCGGCGTCTGGCTGATGTATTTCTCGTTCGGCGTCTGCATCGCCTCTACGGGCCCGCTGGTCGCCCCGATCGCCCGCGATCTCGGTACCAGCTACACGGCGATGGGCGCGGTGCTGGGGGCGTGGCAGCTCGTCTATATCGCGGCCGCGCTGCCGCTCGGCGCGCTGCTCGACCGGATCGGCGTGGCGCTCGGCCTGACGCTGTCGGCCGGCGTCATGGCGGTGTCGATGTTCCTGCGCGGCGCCGCCGGGGACGAGACGGACCTGTTCCTCGCCGTCGCGCTCTTCGGTCTCGGCGGCCCGATCATCTCGATCGGCGCGCCGAAGCTGATCGCGCTCTGGTTCCAGGGGCCGGACCGCGGCATGGCCATGGGCATCTACATCACCGGCGTCAACATCGGCGGGATCGTCGCGCTCTCGGCGACGAACGGCGTGCTCATGCCGCTGACGGGTGGCGACTGGCGCTGGGTGCTGTGGATCTGGGGCGGCCTGGTGCTGGGCGCCGGCGGGCTCTGGTGGACGCTGTCGCGGCATCCCGAGGCGCGGCGGCGCGACGGCGCGGGGCTCGGGGCGGGAGGCATGTCCAAGGGCGAGAGCCTGGCGGCGCTGCTGGCGATCGTGCGGCTGCGCGTCGTGCAGATCGTCCTGCTGATGTCGGTCGGCATCTTCTTCCTGAACCACGGGCTTTCGAACTGGCTGCCGGAAATCCTCCGCTCGAAAGGCATGTCGCCCGCGGCGGCGGGGGTGTGGGCGGCGATCCCGACGGTGGTCGGCGTAGGCGGCGCGCTGGTCATTCCGCGCCTCGCCGTCCCTGCGCGGCGGACCGCCATCCTGGGCGCGCTGTTCCTGGCGGCGGCGGCGGCCACGCTGCTCCTGCAGCTCGCACCGGGCGCCGGGCTGGCGATCGGGCTGATGCTCCAGGGAATCGCGCGCTCGACGATGATGACGGTCGCCATCCTGCTGCTGATGGAGGCGCCCGGCGTGCCGCCGGCGCGGGCCGGCATGGCCGGGGGCATGTTCTTCACCGTCGCCGAGATCGGCGGCGTTCTCGGACCGCTCTCGGTCGGCGCGCTGTCGGACGCTTCCGGCGGCTTCGTCCTGCCGCTCGCCGCGATGACGGGCATCTGCCTGATGCTGATGGCGCTGCTCGGCCTGCTCCTGCTGCTCGAGGGGGTGGCCCGTCGCGCCCGCAGCGGCTAGGACGTGCCGGAAAAGGGGCGGTGATGGAGACGTCGAAGGCCATGAAGCGCGACTGGGTCGCCACGGCGCGCACGCTGAGCGAGGCGCTGCCCTATCTCCAGCGCTATGACGGCACGACGATCGTCGTGAAGTTCGGCGGCCACGCCATGGGCGACGCCGCCAGCATGGAGGCCTTCGCGCGCGACATCGTGCTGATGAAGCAGTGCGGCGTCCATCCCGTCGTGGTGCATGGCGGCGGGCCGCAGATCAACCAGATGCTCGACCGGCTGGGCGTCAAGACCGAGTTCCGCGACGGGCTGCGCGTCACCACGGCCGAGGCGGTCGAGGTTGTCGAGATGGTGCTGGCGGGCGGCATCAACAAGCGCATCGTGGCGGCGATCAACGCGCAGGGCGGCAGGGCGGTCGGCCTGTCCGGCAAGGATGCGCGGCTGATGGTCTGCGAGAAGGCGCTGAGGCGCAAGCGCGACCCGGAGAGCAACATCGAGCAGGTGCTGGACCTCGGCTTCGTCGGGGAGCCCATCGAGATCAACCCCGGAGTTCCTCCGGACGTTCATCGACAGCGACTTCATCCCGGTGGTGGCGCCCGTCGGCGCCGGGCGGACCGCCGAAGAGACCTACAACGTCAATGCCGACACGGCGGCTGGCGCCGTGGCCGGCGCGATGCGGGCCGAGCGCCTGCTTCTGCTGACCGACGTCGCCGGCGTCAAGAACCAGGCGGGCGATGTCCTCACCGACCTCTCGGGAGCGGATGTCGAGCGGCTGATCGCCGACGGGACGATCGGCGGCGGCATGATCCCCAAGGTCGAGACGGCGCTCGCCGCCGTTCGGCTGGGCTGCGGCGGCGCCGTCATCCTCGACGGGCGCGCCCCGCACGCCGTCCTGCTCGAGCTCTTCACCGAGCACGGCGCGGGGACGCTCATCCGGCAGTGATCGAGTACGCGCGCCGGCCTCGTGCCGTTCACCATCACGATATGCTGGCCGAATCCCGACCTGACCGGCGCCGGCCATTCCTCGCCGGTGGCGTCCGCGATCGCGTCGTAGAAACCTTGGCCAGACCGCGCGGAACTCATCCCGCAACCGCTCGACGCGCTCGGCCGAGACGTCGATCGTGTCCGCCTCGGCGCCTCGCTTCTCCGAGACCGCACCGTAGGCGAGAAAGAGCACAGCCCGAGCGCCAGGAAGTGAACGAAGGGTTCGCGCAGCAGGCGATTGAGACGCTTCATCCTTCCCGCGCCTCGCCGCTGCGGCTCCGCCGGAAACCGCGCCTGTCATCCTGCCGGCGTGTACCAGATCGGCGAGGTGTAGGCGCGCTCCTGCGTGGTCATCGGCACCTCGTCGGGCATCGTCGACCCCGAAGCGCACGGCGTCGTAGGCCGTCCAGCGCGGCGTCGGGATCTCGATCACGCGCGCGTAGTAGAAGGCGCGCTCGGCCGGGTCGAAGTCCGGGTCGGTCCAGACGGTGACCAGCTCCGGCGCGCCGATCGTGTTGGTCCAGCTCGCGCTCGGCGACGTCGACCGTGTTGCCGACCGGCGGCAGCTTGCCGTCCGGCGCCGGGCTGTGCGGTCGCCGGACCAGGCGACGTCGTAGATCTTCTCCTGCGGTCTTGCCGCTCGGCGTCGACCCAGCCCTTGACGATCTGGATCCGGTCGAGGTTGCGCGCCGATCGGGGTCCTTCAGCGCCGCGACCATGAAGGTGGGCGCTCTGCGCCCTCGGGCGCCGCCGGCAGGTCGCCGCCCATCGGCACGCCCTTGCCGTAGCCGGCAACGGCCGGCAGCGGCGTGCGGGCGTCAGCCTCGGTCGAAAGTCCCAGCCGCCGAAGAAGCGCACGGTCATGCGCGGGCCGGTGGTGGCGTAGACCTCCTTGCGCTCCATCGCGTCGAAGATCGCCTCGCGCGTGTTCTCCGTCGCCCACACCGCGGCGTAGCCCGAGGCCGCCATCTCCCAGCCGAGGATCGTCAGCCGGGCCGAATCGCCGACGACATGCTCCCAGCGGCTCGGGCTCGGGCTCGACGCCCGAATGCTTGCCGAAGAAGTTGTCCTCCTCGGCCGTCGAGAGCGCGGTATGGCTGTCGGTGGAGCCGATCATGCCGAACTTGTACGGGTTGGTGCCCGAGCTCCGCCTCGAGCTTGCAGCCCGCTCTTGAGCGCCTCGCGCGCGTACTCGTACTGGAGCATGTCCGTCGTCTTGGGCACTGAGGTCGAGGTTGCCCTTGTCCCAGGTCCCGAAGTCGGCGAACTCGTCGTTCGGGCGAGAGGAAGGGATGCGCCTCGCCGTCGCCCTTGATCTGGGTGACCTCGTAGAGCGGCTCCCACTTCGCGCGCGTCTCGGCGTAGTCCTCGGTCAGCGACTGGCCCGCGCCGGGTTCGTTAACCGGCCTCATGTCCCGCCCGGGCCGCGACGCTTTGCATCCCCGGTCCCACGAGAAGGCGACAAGTTCGTCGCTTCGGACGCGTCGGCTCCAGAAAGGCAGATGTAGAGGAGAGTGAGGGTGAGCCCCCCGGATGTAGCTGCGTTGCAACAACGAGAGTGGCGACCCCTGCAGGACTCGAACCTGCAACCTGCGGATTAGAAGTCCGCCGCTCTATCCGGTTGAGCTAAGGGGCCTCCGCGGCCGGAATACAGGGAGCTGATCGGCACGCGCAAGCCGGTTTGACTTGCGCGCGCCGGCGAGCCATTCCCGGGGGGCCGGGGCGCGGACCGGGGGCGCAAATCGTGCGCGGAGAGGCCATGATTCCGGTGGTGCTGACGATCGGGGCCGTGGACCCGCAGGGCGCAGGCGGCATCGCCGCGGACCTGCGCGCCTTCGCGGCACTGCGCGTCCATGGCGCGACCGTGCCGACGGCCATCGCCGGCCCGGCCGGCGCGAGCCTCGCGCCCGCGATGGTCGCCGGCGAGGTCCGCCGCGCCTTTGCCGAGCTCGACATCGCCGCGGTCAAGACCGGTGTGCTGGGCACCGCAGCGCTGGTCGAGGCCGTGGCCCGGGCGCTGGCCGAGTGCTGCGCCGCCCCGATCGTGGCCGACCCGTGCCTCGCCGGCCGCGAGGGTATCCCCGCCGATGACGAGGTGGTCGAGGCCGTGCGCACCCGCTTGCTGCCGCTGGCGACCGTCGCGACGCCGAACATGGCCGAGGCGGCGCTGCTGACCGGGACGGGGCTGGCAACCACGCGCGGCGAGATGCTGCGACAGGGCGAGGCGCTGGTCGCCCTCGGCTGCGCCCACGCGGTCGTCAGCGGCGGCCACGGCGGTGCCGATCGCTCGACCGACATCCTCGTGTCGCGCGAGATGGGCCCGGCCGAGTTGGGCGCAGAGCGGCTCGACCGGAGCCGGCATGGAGGGGCTGTCGGCCACCTTCGCGGCCGCGATCGCCGCCAACATCGCGCGCGGCGACGCGGCCGTGCAGGCGGTGCAGTACGCCAAGCTCTTCGTCACGGCCGCCATCGCCAACGCCGGCGGCTATGCCATCGGGCGCGGCCCGCGGCCGCCGAACGCCTTCCACCGGCTGTGGATGGTCCCCGCACCCCTGCAGGAGGGCCAGCGGGAGGCATAGCCGTTACCGGCGCCATTGCCAGCGGATGGCGGCATGCTAGAAGCGGGCCGCGCACCCGCGCCCGAGGAGCGCCCTGGAGGAGCCGCGCATGACAGCCACGACCGAGCTCGACTACCGCGAACCCGAGCCGAAGACGGATCCCGGCGCCAGCGGCGACTGGGAGATCGTGATCGGCATGGAGGTCCACGCCCAGGTCGCGCTCGAAGGCCAAGCTGTTCTCCGGCGCCTCGACCGCCTTCGGCGCCGAGCCGAACACCAATGTCGGCCTGGTCGACGCGGCGATGCCGGGCATGCTGCCGGTCATCAACGAATTCTGCGTCGAGCAGGCGGTGCGCACCGGGCTGGGGCTGAAGGCGCAGATCAACCTGCGCTCGGTCTTCGACCGCAAGAACTATTTCTATCCCGGACCTGCCGCAGGGCTACCAGATCAGCCAGTTCAAGCACCCGATGGTCGGCGAGGGCGAGGTGCTGGTCGACATGGAGCCCGGGCGTCGCGCGGCGGGTGCGGATCGAGCGCATCCATCTCGAGCAGGACGCCGGCAAGTCGATCCACGACATGGACCCGGCGCTGTCCTTCGTCGACCTCAACCGCACCGGCGTCGCGCTGATGGAGATCGTCTCGCGCCCCGACATCCGCGGCCCGGAGGAGGCGGCGGAGTACGTCCGCAAGCTGCGCCAGATCATGCGCTATCTCGGCACCTGCGACGGCAACATGCAGGAGGGATCGCTGCGCGCCGACGTCAACGTCTCGCGTCCGGCCGAAGGGCTCGGACCGAGCTCGGCACGCGCTGCGAGATCAAGAACATGAACTCGATGCGCTTCATCCAGGCACGCGATCGAGCTACGAGGCGCGCCGCCAGATCGCCATCCTCGAGGACGGCGGCACGATCGACCAGGAGACGCGGCTCTACGACCCGAACCAAGGGCGAGACGCGGTCGATGCGCTCGAAGGAGGAGGCGCACGACTACCGCTATTTCCCCGACCCCGACCTCCTGCCGCTGGAGCTGGAGCAGGCGCTGGGTCGACCGGATCGCGCGCCGGCCTGCCCGAGCTGCCGGACGAGAAGAAGGCGCGCTTCGTCGCCGACTACGGCGTGACCGAGTACGACGCCGGCGTGCTGACCGCCGATCGCGAGCACGCCGACTTTTTCGAGGCGGTGGCCAAGGGGCGCGACGGCAAGCAGGCGGCGAACTGGGTCATCAACGAGCTCTTCGGCCGGCTGAACAAGGAGGGGCGCGGGCTGTCGCCGACAGCCCGGTCTCGGCCGGCCCAGCTCGGCGGCATCATCGACCTGATCGGCAAGGGCGAGATCTAGCGGCAAGATCGCCAAGGACCTGTTCGAGATCGTCTAGACCGAAGGCGGCGACCCGGCGGAGATCGTCGAGGCCCGCGGCATGCGCCAGGTCACCGACACCGGCGCCATCGAGGCGGCGGTCGACGAGGTGATCGCCGCCAACCCCGACAAGGTCGAGCAGGCGCAGGGCCAAGCCCAGCATCGCCGGCTGGTTCGTCGGCCAGGTGATGAAGGCGACCGGCGGCAAGGCCAACCCGCAGGCGGTGCAGGAGCTGGTGCGCGCCAAGCTGCGGGGTCGAATAGGAACCCGGATGGATCTGGCCGGCCTCGGCGGCATCCTCCGCTCGGTCGCGGTCTACCGGCTCCGGCCCGGTCACCATCGCGGTCTCGTCGGGCTCTACCGACCCCTTCTGCCCGCGGGCGGGCTGGTCTTCGATGTCGGCGCGCATGTCGGCGACCGGATCCGTGCCTTTCGCGCGCTCGGCGCCCGGGTGGTGGCGGTCGAGCCGGGGACGGCGGCAGTGCGCGTGCTGCGGCTGCTGCATGGCCGCGACCCGCAGGTGGTGCTGGTGCCCGAGGCGGTCGGCGCGGCGCCGGGCGAAGCCCTGTTCAGCGTCAACAGCCGCAATCCCACCGTCTCGACACTTTCGGCCGATTTCGTCGCCGCCACCGCCGGCGCGCCGTGGCTGGCAGGGCCAGCGCTGGGACAGGCGCACGCGTGCGCGTGACCACGCTCGATCGGCTGGTCGCCGCGCATGGCCGGCCGGATTTCGCCAAGATCGACGTCGAGGGGCACGAGGCGGCGGCGCTGGCCGGGCTGTCGCCGGCGAACGCGCCCCCGGCGCTGTCATTCGAGGTGGTCGCCGCAGCGCAAGCGGCCGGGGCTGGCGGCGCTCGACCGGGCGGTGGCGCTCGGCTATCGGCGATTCCGGCTGTCGCTCGGCGAAAGCCACCGCTTCGAGGCCGGCTGGATGGATGCCGAGGGCATGCGGCGGGTGCTGGAGACGCTGCCCGACGCGGCGAACTCGGGCGATGTCTACGCGGTGTAGAGGGGCATCCGGCGCTCGGCGCCTGAGAATGGGCAGGTAAACTTCCGGTGCGCGGCCGTGTCTCGGGCGACATCGCGGACGCGACGGACTTATTATCGTCCCGACGGCGAGAGGATGGACGCGATGGACTACGAGGGCTTTTTCCGGCGGGCGGCTGGCGGATCTGCGGGCGCGAGGGGAACTACCGGGTCTTCGCCGATCTGGAACGCCGGGCCGGGGCATATCCGCGGGCGCGTGCACCACTGCCCGGGCGGCCCGCGCGAGGTCACCGTCTGGTGCTCGAACGACTATCTCGGCATGGGCCAGCACCCGGCGCGTGCGCGCCGCCATGGTCGAGGCGATCGAGGCCTGCGGCGCCGGCGCCGGCGGCACGCGCAACATCTCGGGCACGAACCACCACCACGTGCTGCTGGAGGCGGAACTGGCCGAGCTGCACGGCAAGGAGGCGGCGCTGCTGTTCACCAGCGGATACGTCTCGAACTTCGCGGCGCTGGGGACGCTCGGCGCCCGGCTGCCGGGCTGCGTCATCCTGTCGGACGCGCTGAACCATGCCAGCATGATCGAGGGCATCCGGCACAGCCGGGCGGAAAAGCGCATCTGGCGGCACAACGACGTCGACGACCTCGACCGGCAGCTGGCCGGGTCGAGCCGAGACGCCGGGGCGGCCGAAGCTGGTCGCCTTCGAATCGGTCTACTCGATGGACGGCGACATCGCGCCCCTGGCCGAGATCGTCGAGGTGGCCGAGCGCGCACGGCGCCATGACCTATCTCGACGAGGTGCACGCCGTCGGCATGTACGGGCCGCGCGGCGGCGGCATCGCCGAGCGCGAGGGGCTGATGGACCGGATCACCGTCATCGAGGGGACGCTGGCCAAGGCCTTCGGCACGCATGGGCGGCTACATCGCCGGGTCGGCGGCGATGTGCGACTTCGTGCGCAGCTTCGCCAGCGGCTTCATCTTCACGACGGCGCTGCCGCCGGCGGTGGCGGCGGGCGCGCTGGCGGCGGTGCGGCACCTGAAGGCCAGCGGCATGGAGCGCGCGGCGCAGAAGCGCGCCGTGGCGCGGCTGCGCGCCCGGCTCGACGCGCTCGGCATCCCGCACAAGGCGAACCCCAGCCACATCGTGCCGGTGATGGTCGGCGACCCGGTCAAGTGCAAGATGCTCGAGCGACATCCTGCTGGACGAGGACGGCATCTACATCCAGCCGATCAACTACCCGACCGTGCCGAAGGGCACCGAGCGGCTGCGCATCACGCCGGGGCCGCTGCACACGCGAGGCCGACATCGACCACCTCGCCACCGCCCTCGGCCGCCTCTGGTCGCGCTGCGCCCTCGCCCGCGCCGTCGCCTGACGCCATGCGTGAACGCGACGGCCCGGCTTGCCGAGCGTCGCGTCCCGCCACATACATCGGTCGGGTCCGTGGAGCGCGGCAGCGGCGCGAGCCCTCAAGGCGGCCGGGCCGTGCGCCGCTGAAACCGGCGCCTCGCTTCAGCGCTAATCCGGCCGAAAGAGAATGGCGGCAGATCGGGCCGGCGAGGCCGGTCGCGGTCTAAGGAGTGAGTGGCGTCGCATGCCGGACGGCACGATGGACGCGAAGAAGCACGAGCACCGGCTGCGCCGGCAGTTCGAGGCGATCGAGCGCCTGCTGCCGGTCGGCAAGGGCATCGTGCGGGCGCTGCGCCAGCGCCGCTATCGCCTCGTGCGCATTCCGCTGGCGCTGGTGCTGATCCCGGGCGGCATGCTGGGCTTCCTGCCCGTCCTCGGCTTCTGGATGCTGCCGGCCGGGCTGCTGCTGCTGGCGGTCGACATCCCCGCCATGCGGCCGTCGATCTCGGCGGCGCTGATCCGCGGGCGGCGGCGGGTCGACCTCTGGCACAGGCGCTGGTGGCGCTTCGGCGACGCTGACGGCCGCCGGCCGGCGCAACGGCACCTCGGCCACACCTCTCGCACCGCGCACCGCATATTGACGCGCCCCTGCGGCTCGGACAGTCTCGGGCGTCATGTCCGGGGGCGATCAGCACCTTTCGGCCGGAGGGGTTCCGGCCAGACGCGGCGCCCCGTCGCCCCGCACCCCCTGCCGGGGCGTGGCCGCCTGATGCACCCGGCGCTCCGCGCCTATGTCCGGATCGTCGAGGCGGTCAACCGGCGCATCGGCCGCGCCACCATGTACCTGCTCTTCGTCATGATGGCGGTGCTGCTCTGGTCCTCCGTCTCCAAGGTCGCGCTGGTGCCCTCGCTCTGGACGCTCGAGACGGCGCAGTTCCTGATGGTCGCCTATTTCATGCTGGGCGGACCCTATTCGCTCCAGCTCGGCTCGAACGTCCGCATGGACCTTTTCTACGGCGGCTGGTCGGACCGCACCCGCGCCTGGGTCGACGCCTTCACCGTGCTGGCGCTGCTCTTCTATCTCTGCGTCCTGCTCTATGGCGGCTGGCAGAGCACGGCCTATGCGCTGGAGTACGGCGAGCGCAGCCGGACCGCCTGGCGCCCGCCCATGGCGCCGATCAAGATCTGCATGTGCGTCGCCATCTTTCTGATGATGCTGCAGGCGACGGCGCTGTTCCTGAAGGACATCGCGCGCATCCGGGGCGAGGAGCTGCCGATGAGCTACGAGATGATCGCCCTCGCCGATGTTCGCCTCGATGATGCTGATGCTGATGACCGGGCAGCGCGTCTTCGCCGCCATCGGCTTCGTCGCGGCGGCCTCGGCGCTGGCGCTCTGGGGCACGGGCGGCGGCGAAATCCCGTTCTCGGCGGCGATCAAGCTGATGAAGTGGTATCCGCTGCTGACGCTGCCGATGTTCATCTTCATGGGCTATGTGCTGAGCGAAAGCCGCCTGGCCGACGACCTCTACCGCATGTTCCACGTCTGGATGGGGCCGCTGCCGGGCGGGCTGGCCATCGGCACGATCGGGCTGATGGTGCTGATCTCCGCCATGAACGGCCTGAGCGTCGCCGGCATGGCGATCGGCGCCACCATCGCCCTGCCCGAGCTGCTGCGCCGCAACTATGACAAGCTCATGGTGACGGGCGTCATCCAGGCCGGCGCCAGCCTCGGCATCCTGATGCCGCCCTCGGTCGTGCTGGTGCTCTACGCCATGATCGCGCGCCAGCCGGTCGGCCAGCTTTGGCTGGCGGGCGTCGTGCCGGGGCTGATGATGGCGGGGCTGTTCGTCCTCTACATCGTGGTCCGCTGCCGGCTCCAGCCGCGCCTCGGCCCGCCGCTGCCGCCGGAGGAGCGCGACGTGCCGATGCGCCGAGAAGCTGCGGCTGCTGGGCGCCGGCGCTCCTGCCGCTGGTGATCTTCGCGGTGATGATGGTGCCGTTCGTCAACGGCTGGACCTCGCTGGTCGAGAGCTCGGCGGTCGGCGCGCTGGCGGCGCATCGCTGGCGGCCGTGCTGCGCGGCCGCATGACGCGCAGGTCTTCGAGAACTCGGTCCGCAACACGCTCGGCATCACTTGCATGTTCATGTGGATCATCCTCGCCGCGCTGGCCTTCGGCGCCGTCTTCGACGGGCTCGGCGCGGTGCGCGCCATCGAGGGGTTCTTCGTCGACCGTCTGGGCCTGGGCCCCTGGGAGATCCTGATCCTGATGCAGCTGAGCTATCTGCTGATGGGCACCTTCCTCGACGACACCGCGATGCTGGTGATCGTCGCGCCGCTCTACGTGCCGCTGGTGGGCGCGCTGGGGTTCGACCTGATCTGGTACGGCGTGCTCTACACGATCACCTGCCAGATCGCCTACATGACGCCGCCCTTCGGCTATAACCTCTTCCTGATGCGCGCCATGGCGCCGCCCGAGATCAGCCTGATGGACATCTACCGCTCGATCATGCCCTTCGTCGGCGTGATGATGCTGGCGCTGGCGCTCGTCATGGCATTCCCGCAGATTGCGCTGTGGCTGCCGGAACAGGTCTATGGCCGGTAACCGGGGCCGGCAGGCGGAGAAAGAGGAGGGAGACCATGACCACCAGACGCAAGTTCCTGAGCACCGCCGGTGTCGCCGGCGCCGCGGCGCTGGCCGCGCCAGCCGTGCGGGCGCAGTCGTCGCCGATCAAGTGGCGGCTGCAGACCTATGCCGGCCCGGCGCTGGCCGAGCACGTGGTGAAGCCGGCGATCGACGCTTTCAACCAGGTCGCCGACGGCCAGATGGAGATCGAGCTCTACACCGCCGACCAGCTGGTGCCGACGGGCGAGCTGTTCCGCGCCATGCAGAGCGGCACGATCGACGCCGTGCAGTCGGACGACGACTCGATGGCCTCGCCGACCGAGGTGACGGTCTTCGGCGGCTATTTCCCGTTCGCCTGCCGCTATTCGCTCGACGTGCCGGTGCTGTTCCACCAGTACGGGCTGAACGAGATCTGGGAGGCCGAGTACGCCAAGGTCGGCGTCAAGCACATCTCGGCCGGGTCGTGGGACCCCTGCAACTTCGCCACGAAAGAGCCGATCAACAGCCTGGCCGACATGCAGGGCAGGCGGGTCTTCACCTTCCCGACCGCCGGCCGGTTCCTGGCGCAGTTCGGCGTCGTGCCGGTGGTGCTGCCCTGGGAGGACATCGAGGTCGCCGTCCAGACCGGCGAGCTCGACGGCATCGCCTGGTCCGGCATCACCGAGGACTACACGGTCGGCTGGGCCAACGTCTGCAACTACTTCCTGACCAACAACATCTCGGGCGCCTGGATCGGCCACTTCTTCGCCAACATGGACCGCTGGAACGAGGTGCCGCCGCACCTGCAGCAGATGATGCGCGTCATCTTCGACAGCTCGCACTATTACCGCCAGCACTGGTACTGGGGCGGCGAGGCCAAGCTGCGCGTCGACCGGCGACAAGATGAAGCTGACGACCATCCCGGACGAGGAATGGGACCAGGTCGAGGCGGCGGCGCGCACCTTCTGGGACGAGATCGCGGCGGAATCCGAGACCAAGGCCAAGGTCGTCGGAATCCTCAAGCAGTACAACGAGACCATGGTCAAGGCCGGCCGGCCCTACCGCTACAACTGAGGCGGCGGTAGAAGGCCCTCGGCCCTCCCGCCTGGGAGGGCCGACACATGGGGGGATGATGGCAGGCAAGCTGAGCTTCGACGAGCTGCGCGAGGCGGTCGCCGCGGGCGAGATCGACACCGTGGTCGTTGCCCAGACCGACATGCAGGGGCGGCTGATGGGCAAGCGCTTCCATGCCGAGCACTTCCTCGCGGCCGCCTGGGAGGAGACGCACAGCTGCAACTACCTGCTGGCGGTCGACATGGAGATGACGCCGGTGCCCGGCTACAAATCCGCCAACTGGGCGGCCGGCTATGGCGACTATACCATGCGGCCCGACCTCGGCACGCTGCGCCGCGTGCCCTGGCTGCCCGGCACGGCGCTGGTGCTGGCCGACGTCGAGGACCACCGCACCCACGCCCCCGTGCCGATGAGCCCGCGCGCCGTGCTGAAGCGCCAGATCGCCCGGCTCGAGGCGATGGGCTACCTGCCGATGATGGCCTCGGAGCTCGAGTTCTTCCTGTTCCGCGACAGCTTCGAGGCGGCGGCGGCGGCCGGCTATCGCGGCCTCCAGCCGATCAGCGCCTACAACGAGGACTACCACGTCTTCCAGACCACCAAGGAGGAGGACGTGATGCGCGCCGTGCGCCTCGGCCTGGCCGGCGCCGACATCCCCGTCGAGAACACCAAGGGCGAGGCCGATGCCGGGCAGGCCGAGGTGAACGTCACCTATGCCGACGCGCTGACCATGGCCGACCGGCACGTCATCACCAAGAACGCCGTCAAGGAGATCGCCTGGGGCCGGGGCCGCGCCGTCACCTTCATGGCCAAATGGTCCTATGACCACGCCGGCAGCTCGTGCCACGTCCACCAGTCGCTGGTCGGCCGCGACGGCGCCCCGGCGTTCCGCGACCCGGACGGCGAGCACGGCATGTCGCCCGTCATGCGGCACTACGTGGCCGGCCTGCTCGCCCACGCCGCCGAGATCACCTGGTTCCTGGCGCCTTACGTGAACTCGTACAAGCGCTTCATGGCAGGCACCTTCGCGCCCACCAAGGCCGTCTGGTCGGTCGACAACCGCACCGCCGGCTACCGTGTCGTCGGCGAGGGCACCAAGGGGGTGCGCGTCGAGTGCCGCGTCGGCGGCGCCGACCTCAACCCGTACCTCGCCTTTGCCGCCCTGCTCGCCGCCGGCATTGCCGGCATCGAGGGCGAGATGGAGCTCGAGCCCGCCTTCAGCGGCGACGCCTATGGCGGCCATGGCCGCGAGATCCCCAGGACGCTGCGCGACGCCGTCGCGGCGCTCGACGGCTCGGCCATGCTGCGCGCCGCGATGGGCGACGAGGTGATCGACCACTATGTGCATGCCGGCCGCTGGGAGCAGCTCGAGGCCGACCGGCGGGTCACCGACTGGGACCTCGCGCGCGGCTTCGAGCGCGCCTGAGAAGAGAAACACGCATGACCCCGACCGCGAACTGGTCCTATCCCACCGCCATCCGCTTCGGACCGGGGCGCATCGCCGAGCTGCCGGAGGCCTGCCGGGCCGCGGGCGTCGCCCGCCCGCTGCTGGTCACGGACCGGGGGCTTGCCGATCTGCCGATCACCGCGCGGGCGCGGGACATCCTGGACGCGAGCGGGCTCGGACGGGCGGTCTTTGCAGAGGTCGACCCGAACCCGACGGACGCGAACCTCGCTGCCGCGACCGAGGTCTTCCGCGCCGGCGGGCATGACGGCGTCGTCGCCTTCGGCGGCGGCTCGGGCCTCGACCTCGGCAAGATGGTCGCCTTCGCGGCCGGCCAGACGCGGCCGATCTGGGACTTCGAGGACGTCGGGGACCGGTGGACCCTCGCCGACGCCGCCGCCATCTTCCCGAACGTCGCCGTCCCGACCACGGCCGGCACCGGCTCGGAGGTGGGGCGCGCCAGTGTCATCACCGACACGCGTGCGGGCACGGGCACGCACACCAAGAAGGTGATCTTCCACCCGAAGGTCCTGCCCAGCGTCGTCATCATGGACCCGGAGCTGACCGTCGGCCTGCCGCCCGCCATCACCGCTGGCACCGGCATGGATGCGCTCGCCCACTGCCTCGAGGCGTATTGCGCGCCCGGCTACCATCCGATGGGCGATGGCATCGCGCTGGAAGGCATGCGGCTGGTCAGGCAGTACCTGCCCCGCGCCTATCGCGAGGGCCATGACCTCGATGCCCGCGGCCAGATGATGAGCGCCGCCGCGATGGGCGCGGTCGCCTTCCAGAAGGGGCTCGGCGCCATCCACGCGCTGTCGCACCCGGTCGGCGCGCTATACGGCACGCATCACGGCACGACGAACGCCACTGTGATGCCCGCCGTGCTGCGCTTCAACCGGCCGGCGGTGGAGCAGCGCCTCGACCGCGCCGCCGCCTATCTGGGCCTCGACGGCTTCGACGGCTTCTACGACTGGATCATGGCGCTGCGCGCCGAGCTCGGCATCCCCGACCGGCTGGGCCGGATGGGCGTCGGCACCGACCGCATCGCCCAGATGTCCGAGATGGCGATCGTCGACCCGACCGCCGCGGGCAACCCGGTCGAGCTGACGCGCGAGGCGGCGGAACGTCTGTACGCCGACTGCATCTGAGGCGGGGACGCGGCCCGGCGGGCCTGCATCTGCATCTCGGCGCGGCGCTGCCCGGTCGATGCAGGGCGGCGCGACGCTCCGCCGCGGGCTATCTCGCCGCCTGCCCGACCGACGCCGCCGCATTGGCCGGCGCGACCGGCGAGTCGCCCGACAGGAGCTCGGCCCGGCGCGGGATCGGCGCGACGGCGCCATAGCCCGAAACGGTGCCTGCCGCGACCCTCGCGGCATAGCGTCCCGCCTCGAAGGGGTCGCCGGTCTCGAGATATCGGGCGAGGAAGCCGCCGGCGAAGGCGTCGCCCGCGCCGGTCGAGTTCGACGGGCATGCACGGCGCCGGCGGGATCTCGGCCCGCATGTTCGGCGTCGCGACCACCGCGCCGCGATCGCCGCGTTTCAACGCGACGATCCCCGCGCCGAACGCCAGCAGGTGGTCCAGCACGGCATCCGCGTCGCCAAGCCCCCAGATCGACAGAGCCTCGTCCTCGCTGGGAAAGACGATGTCCGACAGGGCCAGCGCGGCGGCAATCGTCGCGCGCGCCTGCTCGATCGGCCAGAGCGCCAGCCGCAGGTTCGTGTCGTAGGAGACGAGCGTGCCGGCGGCGCGCGCCGCCAGGATCGCCGCGAACGAGGCGTCGCGCATCGTCGGGCTGATCGCCTGGGTGATGGCCGAGAGGTGCAGCGCGCGGGCGCCGGCGATATAGCCGTGCGGCAGATCGCCGGCTCGATACGAGGCTCGCGGCCGAGCCCTTGCGGTAATAGCTGAAGCGCCGGCCGGAGGGGTGCGGGTCGACGAAGTAGATGCCCGTCGGCGCGTCCGGCCGGTGCCGCACCTCGGTGGCGTCGACGCCCTCCTCGGCCCACAGCGACAACACGGCCTCGCCGAACGGGTCCTGCCCCAGCGCCGTCAGGTAGCCGACCCGCGCGCCCTGACGCGCCGCCGCGATCGCCGCGTTCGACGTGTCGCCGCCAAAGCCCGGCCGGTAGTATGGGCCGAGCTCGGCATGCTCGGTGCGGACGAACTCGAAGAGCGGTTCGCCGAGGCACACGATGTCGCGCATACGCTTGAGGTCGGTCATGGTCTCCTCCGCTCGACCGGCGCAGCCCCAACTTGCTCGGCTGGGCGCCGGAGCGCCCGGCCGGCTCGGCTCGGACTCAGCTGAAGAACTGGCCGCCGTTCGCCGAGATCGTCGACCCGGTGATGAAGCCGGCCTCGTCGGACGCCAGGAAGGCGACGCAGCGGGCGATCTCGTCCGGCTCGCCCAGCCGGCCGACCGGGATCTGGGCGATGATGCCCTCGCGCACCTTTTCCGGCACCGCCATCACCATGTCGGTGCCGATATAGCCCGGCGCGACGACATTGACGGTGATGCCGGCACGCGCGCCCTCCTGCGCCAGAGCGCGGGTGAAGCCGATGTCGCCCGCCTTGGACGCCGAATAGTTCGCTTGGGCGAATTGCCCCTTCTGGCCGTTGATCGAGCTGAGCGTGACGATGCGGCCGAACTTGCGCTCGCGCATGCCGGGCCAGACCACGTGCGTCATGTTGAAGGTGCCCGTCAGGTTGGTGTCGATCACCTCGCGCCACTGCTCTGGCGTCATGCGGTGGAACGGCGCGTCGCGGGTGATGCCGGCATTGTTGACAAGGATCTCGACGGGCCCGTGCTCGGCCTCGACCTTGCCGATCCCCTCCTTGCAGGCTTCATAGTCGGCGACCGACCATTTGTAGACCGGGATGCCGGTTTCGTCCTTGAACTTGGCCGCCGCCTCGTCGTTGCCGGCGTAGTTGGCCGCGACCGTGCAGCCCGCGGACTTCAGCGCCCTGGAGATCGCCGCGCCGATGCCGCGCGAGCCTCCGGTGACCAGTGCAACCCGTGCCATGTTTCTTCCTCCCGCTTCTTGGTGGACGTTTTCGTCTCAGTGGACTTCTTCGGTTCTCGTGCCGTGCCGCTCTAGGAATGCTACGCCGTCGCGCCGGCCCAGTTCCCATGTCTCGCGCAGCTTGCCCGGATCGGTGAAGTCGATCTTGTCGGCCGGCGTCTCGCGAGACGGCGCGATGTAGAGGCGGTCCGGAATCCGAGGCGTGTTGCGAAACTCGCGAGTCAGCAGGACGAGCGTGCGTCCGCGGCTGTTCGGCGGCATTGGCGCCTTGTCCGCCATGCCGCTGTCGATCACCTGCTGGCCATCCCAGATGGCGATTCTGAAAACGGGCGGGATGACCGCAGCGGCGCAGATCAGCTCGACCAGCCGGCCATCGCGCGCTGCCTGCCGCGCGTCGACCAGCTCGGCACGCAGCCCGGCCTGCTGGCACCAGCGCAGGTGCGGCGTCGAGCGGATCGCCTTCTCGGCCTCGTAGATCGAGAAGAGCGGGATGGTCGAGGCGCGCGGATGCCGGGCGAACGGCGGATGGCCGATCTGGACATGGAACGCCGGCCCCTCGACGATGCGGCGGCGGGCAACCTCGTCGTCGACAACCCTGGTCACCACCTCGCAATAGACCCGCTGATGCGGCGTCATCGACCCTTCCGAGCCAATCTTCTCCAGCTCGACGTTGCTGTCGATCCTCTCGAAGGCATCGGTCATCACGTCCAGCAGCTCGCGCTCGCGGTCCGCGATCATGGCGGCTGCCGACAGGGCGCCGCCCGAGACGCCGACCACACGCTCCGGACCGGGATCGATGGCAGGCCCGACGACCTCCATGAACCCGCCATGCCAGAAGCAGCGCGTGCCGCCGCCCGAGAAGACAAGCTGCTCGAAAGCGAGCCCGTTCCCTCCCGGCGCACGAGCCGGCGGCACCGCTATCAGGGGCGTTCGACACACATCGCGACGCCCATGCCGCCGCCGATGCAGAGGGTGGCGAGCCCCTTCTTCGCGTCGCGCCGCTTCATTTCGTAAAGCAGCGTCGTCAGCACGCGCGCACCGCTCGCGCCGATCGGGTGGCCGATGGCGATGGCGCCGCCGTTGACGTTCACGATGTCCGGGTTCCAGCCCATGTCCTTGTTCACGGCGCAGGCCTGGGCGGCGAAGGCCTCGTTGGCCTCGACCAGGTCAAGGTCGTCGACCTTCCAGCCGGCCTTCTCCAGCGCGCGGCGGCTGGCCGGGATGGGACCCGTGCCCATGATCGACGGATCGACGCCGGCCGTCGCGTAGGAGACGATTCGGGCGAGCGGCGTGATGCCCCGGCGCTCGGCCTCCTCGGCGGACATCAGCACCGTGACGGCGGCGCCGTCATTGATGCCGGAGGCATTGCCGGCGGTCACCGTCCCCTCCTTGTCGAAGGCCGGGCGCAGCTTGGCGGCGTCGGCGATCGAGGCGCCGAAGCGGATGTACTCGTCCTTCTCGACCACGGTGTCGCCCTTGCGGCCCTTGATCGTGAACGGCACGATCTCGTCCTGGAAGCGGCCGGCATTCTGCGCCGCCTCGGCCTTGTTCTGGCTGGCGATCGCGAAGGCGTCCTGCTCCTCGCGGGTCAGCTGCCACTTCTTGGCGACGTTCTCGGCGGTCGTTCCCATGTGATAGCCGTTGAAGGCGTCCCACAGCCCGTCCTTGATCATGGTGTCGACAAACTTCAGGTCGCCCATCTTCTGGCCCTGGCGCAGATGCGCCGCATGCGGCGCCATCGACATGCTCTCCTGCCCGCCGGCGACGATGACCGAGGCATCGCCGAGCTGGATGTGCTGCGCGCCGATGGCGACCGCCCGCAGGCCCGAGCCGCAGACCTGGTTGATGCTCCAGGCAGCCGAACTCGACCGGCAGGCCGGCGGCGATGTGCGCCTGGCGCGCGGGGTTCTGTCCCTGCCCGGCCGTCAGCACCTGGCCGAGGATGGTCTCGGACACGTCCGCCGCATCGACGTCGGCGCGCTCGAGCACGGCGCGGATCGCTGCGGCGCCGAGCTCGTGCGCCGGCGTGCTGGCGAACGAGCCGTTGAAGCTGCCGACTGCCGTGCGCGCGGCCGAGGCGATGACAACATTCGTCATGGCATGTTCCTCTCTGCCGAGAATTCTTCTCCTCGCGGCTTCTCGCATGGTGCCGGCGCGGACTCAATCCAACTCTTCCCGGTTTCCTATGCCGTCGCGTCCGGTCGCGGCCATCACCAATTTCGCAACCGCAACAAAGCGGTTGCACGCGTCTGGCGGGGGTGCGACAGTCGCGCCCTGTTGCCTCAAGGGAGTTCGGCCGTGACGGAAGGCAAAGGTCCGAAGGTCGTTATCAAGAAGTACGCCAACCGGCGGCTCTACAACACCGCGAAGAGCAGCTACGTCACACTCGAGGATCTGGCGAAGATGGTCCGCGCCGGCGAGGACTTCGTCGTCTTCGACGCCAAGACCGGCGAAGACATTACGCGCTCTGTGCTGACGCAGATAATCGTCGAGGAAGAGGCGGGCGAGCAGAACATGCTGCCAACCAATTTCCTGCGCGAGCTGATCCGCCTGTACGGCGACCCGTTGGGCGGCATGGTGCCGAGCTACCTCGACGCGGCGATGGAATCTTCAACCGGAACCAGGAACAACTGCGGCGAGCCTTCGGCGGGACGCAGGCGCTGGAAAAGTTTCAGCAGATCACCCGATCGAACATGGAGCTGTTCGAGCGGTCGCTGCGGATGTTCGCGCCGTTTGCCCAGCAGGGCGGGCCCGCCGCCGTCGCGCCGCCCCGCCCCGTGCCCGAGGAAAGGGAGCTTGGCGACGACCTCGAGTCGCTGCAGAAGCAGCTGAGCGAGATGCAGGAGCAGCTGGAGCGGCTGAGCCGCAGCAAGGTGTGACCGCCGCCGGGGGCGGCGGGATTGCTCAGGCCTGTGCGGCGACGCTCGGCATCGGGCTGAGCGTCGGCCGAAGCATCAGGCTGGGACTGCCGAAATAGAACCCCTGGAAGTGCTCGATCCCGAGTTCGGCCAAACAGCGCGCCTCGGCATGGCCCTGTACCGTCTCCGCCACCGTCATCATGTCGAAGCGCCGCGCAATGCTGACCAGGGTCTCGACAAAGAAGGCGTGGTCCGACCGGGGCTCGATGTCGCGGACCAGGCGTGCATCGACCTTCAGAATGTCGAAGCGGAAATCGCGCAGGTAGTGCAGCGAGGCTTGCTTCGCGCCGAAATCGTCGATGGCGAAGGAGACGCCGTAGCCGCGCAGCCGGTCCATGAACGCGCGCGTGCGCGCCGGATCGAGCATCGAGCAGCTTTCGGTCATCTCGATGATCAGCCGCTCGGCCAGCACGGGGTGGCGCGCGGCGGCCTTCTCGAACAGCGTCATCCATTGCCGGTCATGGATGGTCTGCGGGAACACGTTGATCGACAACCGCGCGTTCGGATGCCGCGCGAGCGCGTCGAACGTCATTCCGAGGACCTGCCGGTCGACCAGCGGAGCCAGGCCGAGACGCTCGATCTCGGGCAT
Organism: uncultured Alphaproteobacteria bacterium; assembly: GCA_963745085.1. Taxonomy (GTDB): domain Bacteria; phylum Pseudomonadota; class Alphaproteobacteria; order Rhodobacterales; family Rhodobacteraceae; genus Thermohalobaculum. Next base: position 22,318 of record CAVUWP010000025.1, read on the forward strand.
GAACGCAGCCGCCGGGAGCAGGTCTCCTTCGGGCTGCTGCAGCCGGACCAGGCATTCGTGGAAGCTGATCGACAGCGTGCCGCTGGCCCGGACGACCGGCTGGAAGGCGATGGCGAGCCGGCCGTCGCCGCAGCCGATCGCCGCGCGCACCGCCTGCACCGCCTGCACCGCCTGCACCGGGCGCGTGGGATGCAGCGCCCCGGCGCGATCGTCGCGGGCGCGCTCGAGGCTGGCGACACCCCGCTTCATTGCAAGATGCAGCGCCTGCAGCGCGGCGGATGCCGACGCCTCGCAGGCGGCATCGGCCGCCGCGACGAGGGCGAAGCCGCCGGAGAGCGTGACGGCGACCGGCCCCTGCCCGGTCTCGATCGCATCGGCAGCCGCGGCTGCCTGCAGCGCTTCGAACATCGCCCCGACATGCGCCGCGTCGGCTCCGGGCAGTCGGACGAGAAGCCGCCGGTCCGGCCTCGACGCCACCGACCCGAAAAGCGCCACGACGGCGCGCAGCCGACGTTCCACCTCGGCCAGTATCTCCGCGCCGATCGCCTCGCCGAACACTTCCTCCAGGGCCACGAGGTTGTCGATCCCGAGCGCCAGCAGCGCATGCGCGCCAACGTTGCATGCGGCACCCGCGTCCGCCTTCCATTCTCGACGCTTCATCGACGGAACCTTTCTGTCGCCTGACCGGCGCTGACTGAATTTTCTATTGTTCGTCTAACATCCGGTTAGCGGGCGCAGGACCGGTGGTGTCAGCCGCCGCTCGATGTGCGCGTCAACTCATGCACCACTTAAGGATGAGCGCGCGGTCCCACCGCAAATCTTCGGCACCGGAAAATCTAAAGTTCCATTATGAATGATTCTGATGTTAAATTTCTGTTGGAGTGATTCAATTCCAGGAGGGTGGCCATGAACCTCGGACTTAGGCAAGCGCGGATCGGCACGTTCGCGGCGGCGGCTTGTGCGTGTTTCACGCTTCTGCAGCCGGAGCCGGCTGCGGCGTGGTGCGGATACTATGGATGCAGGGGCGGCGAAGCATTGATCGGCGGCGTGGTCGGCGGGATCATCGGCGGCGCCATCAGTCGCGGGGCCCAACCTGCCGCGCCTGCGCCCCAGGTTCAGGAAAGGGTGATCATCAAGGAACGCGAGGTGCGCAGACCGGCCGCTCCCCGCGTCGATCCATACGAGCGCGAGCAGACCCGCTCCGTGCAGGTCGCGCTGAACTACTTCGGGTTCAACGCCGGCTCGCCGGATGGCCTCAGCGGACGGCGCACGCGCACGGCGATCAGCGATTACCAGGCGTTCATGGGGTTCCCGATCAGCGGGCATCTCTCCGATTTCGAGCGCTCGTTGCTCGTCAGCTCTCATTCGCGCGCCCTTTCCGGAGGCAGTCGGACGACCGAACTCATCGCCGCTCAGGGAGGCGGCTCGCGCGGCCTTCTCAAGGTATACATGCAGAACCAGTCTGCCGGCGCCGTGATCAACACCGAGGTGAACGCGCAACCGCAGGCGCCCGAGGCGCCGCCCGCGGTCCAGCAAGCCGCGGTCGCGGTGGCGGCTGAGGTCGCACCAGAGCCCGAGGAAGCCAAGCCGGCGATGATGCCGAGCTTCGTCGGCGGGCCGGTGGAAGCCTCGATGGCGAGCTTCTGCAACAAGACGAATCTCGCCACCTCGACCAATGGCGGCATGGTGACGGCTGCCTCCATGGTCGACACCAGCGTGGCGCTCGGCGAGCAGTTCTGCCTCGCCCGCGCATATGTGATGGACGCGGGCGAGCGGCTCTCGGCGACGGTCCAGGGCGTCAGCCTCGCCGACATGCAGGCCCAGTGCACCGCCTTCGCGCCGACCATGCGCGACTATGTGGCCGGGCTGGTCGCGCAGTCGCCGGCCGAGACGACGGACGCTCTCCAGGCCTACGTCATCAAGACCGGCATGAACCCGGCGCAGCTCGCGGCGAACGCCCGCATCTGCCTCAGCATCGGCTACCGCACCGACGGGGCGGACGTGGCACTGGCCTCGGCGCTGGTTCTCGTCGGGCTCGGCGAGGCGTCCTATGGCGAGGTGCTCGGGCACCACCTGGCGCATGGCTTCGGTGTGCCGAAGCGGCTCGACCGCGCCGCCGACTGGTACGACGACTCGGTTCGGGCGATGGAAGGTGGCGCCGAACGCGTCGTCGCGCCCGGCATGAAGGACCGGCCCGCACTGCTGCACGCGGCCGCCCTGCGGCTTCGCGGCGGCACCCCTGGCCAGGAAACGTTCCAGGCCGAGGCCGAGCCGGCGGCTATGCCGAGCTTCGGCATGCCGAGCGCGCCCGTGGAGAGCGTCAACAACTGATCCGCAAAGGGGCGGAGCGACCGTCTCCGCCCCTCTGCCGGCTACCAAGCGGCCTTTCCGTGCCTTCGACCGGGGCGATCTTCGTGGAAGTGCGGCGCGACGGTTTCGGGGGAACGGACAGCTTGACCGAGAGCGCCCGTTGCGACTGGTGCGGGATCGACCCCCTCTACATCGATTACCACGACCGGGAATGGGGCAGGCCGGAAGGCGATGGCCGAGCTCTGTTCGAGAAGCTGGTGCTCGACGGCTTTCAGGCCGGGCTGGCCTGGATCACCATTCTGCGCAAGCGCGAGGCGTTCCGCACCGCCTTCCAGGGCTTCGAGCCGGAGACGATCGCCCGCTATGGCGAGGCGGATGTCGCGAGGCTGCTTGCCGATCCCGGCATCGTTCGCTCACGGTCGAAGATCCAGGCGACGATCGGCAATGCCCGAGCCTGGATCGACATCGAGGAGCGAGAGGGTTTCGCCCGTTTCGTCTGGCAGTTCTGGGGCTCTCGGCCGCGTCAGAACGGCTGGCGCTGCCGGACCGACGTACCGACCGAGACACCGGAGAGCCGCGAGCTGTCGAAGGCGCTTAAGGCAGCCGGCTTCAAGTTCTGCGGCCCGACAATCGTCTACGCCTTTGCGCAGGCGTGCGGCATCGTCAACGACCACTTGCTTTGCTGCCCGCAGCATCGGGAATGCGCCGCCGAGGCGGAGCGAATCGCCGTCTGACCTTCAGACGCGCCGGTCCGCGGCGCTTCAGTCGGCCGAAAAACGGAAGGCGTGCAGCCGCCGTCCTTCCCGCTTCAGCCAGGCGCGGTGCCGCTTATGGTCCGGAAGGAGGCCCTCCAGCAGCGCCCAATAGCGCGAAGAATGGTTCATCTCGACCAGATGCGCCGCCTCGTGCGCCGCGACATAGTCGAGCACGGCAGGCGGTGCCATCGCCAGCCGCCACGAAAAACTGAGCGCCCCGCGCGACGAGCACGACCCCCAGCGAGAGCGCGTGTCGCGGAGCGAGATCTCGGAGATCTCGCGCCCCAGCCGGCGCGCATAGCCACGCGCCGCCGGGAGAAGCGCGTCGCGCGCCCGCAGCTTCAGCCAGGCGGCAATCCGCTGCCCCTCGGCACCGGCACCCTGCAGGACCAGCACCCCTGCCTGCAGCGAGGGCGGCCGCCGCGGCCCGGCAAGCGCAACCACGCGGACCGGCACGCCGCCGACCGGCAACTCGATCCCCGGAGCGACGACCGTGGCGAGCGGCTGGCTGGCCAGCGCCTGGCGCAGCCAGCCGGCATGGCGGGCGAGAAACCCCCGGCTCGCGGCGGCGGGAACGTCGGGCGGCACCGTCAGCACGGCACCGGCCCCGCAGGCCTCGAGCCTGAGCGTGAAACGACGGGCCCGCGCGCTGCGGACCACGCGCACGAGACAGGGCGGGTCGTCTAGCTCGATGCAGGTCACCGTGCGAGACACGGCGCAAATCACGGCGGACTGCCGCGCTGGGCGCCGCCGCTCACCCGGCCACCATGCTCCGCTCGGCCCGGATGAAATCACGCATTTTCGGCTGGATATGATTGCGGAACCGCGTGCCGTTGAAGACGCCGTAATGCCCGACGCGCGGCTGGACGTAGTGGAACTTGTGCTGCTCGGACAGCCCGGTGCAGAGGTCCTGCGCCGCCTTGGTCTGGCCGCGCCCGGTGATGTCGTCCTTCTCGCCCTCGATGGTCATCAGCCCGATGTCGCGGATCGCCTGCGGCCGCACCAGCTCGCCGCGATGCCGGTAGCGTTGTGTCGGGATCATGTGCTCCTGGAAGACGACTTCGACAGTTTCGAGATAGAACTCGGCCGTCAGGTCCATCACTGACAGGTACTCGTCATAGAACGCCCGGTGGCCGGCGACAGAGTCTCCGTCGCCTTCGACCAGATGCTGGAAGTGGTCGAAATGCGCGTCGATATGGCGGTCGAGGTTCATCGACATGAAGCCCGAGAGCTGGAGAAATCCCGGATAGACGCGGCGCAGGAACCCCTGGTTCGGCCAAGGCACAGTGACGATGACGTTCTTCTCGAACCAGCTGAGCGGGCGGGACTGCGCCAGCCGGTTCGGCTCGGTCTGGTTGATGCGGGTGTCGATCGGGCTGCCCATCAGGATGATCGAGGAGGGCCGGAGCGGGTCCTTTTCCTCGGCCATCAGCGACGCCGCGACCAGAACCGGCACGCCTGGCTGGCAGACTGCCATGATGGCCGGACGCTCGCCCCCCTCGGCCATATGATGGCAGAAGTCGATCACGTAATCGACATAGTCGTCGAGGCCGAACTTGCCCTGCGCCAGCGAAACCTCGCGCGCGTCGATCCAGTCGGTGACGTAGACGTCGTGCTCGGGCAGCATCGCCTCGACGGTGCCGCGCAGCAGCGTGGCGAAGTGGCCGGACATCGGGGCGACGATCAGCACCTTCGGGTCGCTGCGCGCCGCCACGATCGGCGAAATGCGCCGGAACCGCACCAGGTTGCAGAACGGCCGGCCGAGCACCACCTCCTCGGCAACGGGCACCCGCTCGCCCATCACCTCGGTTTCGCTAATCCCGAAATCCGGTTTCCCGTAACGCCGCGTCGCGTCGACGAACATCTCGCAGGCGGCGGCCGTCGCGCGCGCGGGATAGCTGGTCGCGAAGGGATTGAACGGGCTTGTCAGAACACGGTTACTCACCCGGGCCATCGTCCGCATCGGACCAATTGCCGCGTGCGTCATCTCATATGCATGATACAGCAAGTTGTGTCCTCATCCGACCCGGCCGCAAGATTGGCGTCCAACCTTAATTTCGCGTATGCGGGACGGCAAGCAAGCGTTGCCGAATGCGCAAGATAATTCCGTAGGCGATGCATCTGCCACGCACAGGGCGAAGCCCGCCTGCACGCCTCCTGGACGCCGCCACCCTTTGACAACGCTGCGCCTGATGTGCCATGCGCGCCCGAATCCGAAAATCCCCGAACCGAGGAAACCAGTATGCCCAAGACCGAATGGGGCGTGAAAAGAACCTGTCCGAATTGCGATACGCGCTTCTACGATCTGCAGCGCGAGCCCATCCAGTGTCCGGAATGCGGCGCCACCTTCAACGTGGACGATCGCGGCAAGGTTTCTGCAACGCGCGAGCGACGGGTGCCGGTCGCTGCCGCCGTGAAGGAAGACCCGCTGGTCGATGAGGAGGATCTGGTCGAAGATTCCGACGAGGAAGAAGCAGAGGACGACCCGCTCCTCGCCGATGACGAGGACGAGGACGAGGAGCCGGCCGGACCGGCTCTGGCCGAGGAGGAGACAGAGGGGGAAGGCGTCGCCTTCAAGGAGACCTCGATCATCGACAACGACATCGACGATGAGGACGACGACGAAGACGAGGACGACCAGGACGGCGACGAGGAGATCGATGAGTTCGACGACGTTCCGGTAAAGAACAAGGATGACTGAACGGCCGCCGAGCGCCCGCCGAGCGCCCGCGAAACAACTTGATTCCGCGGAACCCACCGCCTAGGTTCCGAGCCGCCGAGCAGGATGGGGCCATAGCTCAGTTGGGAGAGCGCTTGAATGGCATTCAAGAGGTCAGGGGTTCGACTCCCCTTGGCTCCACCAGTCGGCTCTTCTCGCAGCCCCCGACCCTGAGGCGGACTCCAGAGAGGGCCAGCATCGGCGCTCGGGGTCGGCTGATCCCGACCCCGCACCCCGGCTCATCCGAGAGTGTCCCGCACGGCGGCGGCCATCGCCGCCACGATCGCGTCCGCCTCTTCGCGCGTGAGGCAGAGGGGCGGGGCGAAGCCGACGATGTCGCCCTGCGGCATCGCCCTGGCGATCACGCCCCTTCCCAGCAGAGCCTGCGCGACCCGGGCACCGACCCTGGCCGACGGATCGAAGAAGCGGCGGGTGTCGCGGTCCTCGACGAACTCGACGGCGCAGAGTAGCCCCTCGCCGCGCACGTCGCCGACGTTCGGGTGCCGCGCCAGCGCGTCCGCCAGCGCCCCGCTGAAGATATGCGCCGGTCTCGCCGGCATTGGCGACGAGGCCGAGGCTGTCGACCAGTTCCAGATTGGCGATGCCGGCTGCGGCGCCGAGCGGGTGGGCCGAGTAGGTCCAGCCGTGGCCGATGGGGCCATTCTCGTCTGTACCGCGCTCCAGCACCTTCCAGACGCGTTCGGAGACGATCGAGCCCGAGAGCGGAGCGTAGGCCGAGGTCAGGCCCTTGGCGATGGTCATGAAGTCGGGCTCGATCCCGTAGTGCACCGAGCCGAACATCGAGCCGAGGCGGCCGAAGCCCGTGACGACCTCGTCGGCGATCAGCAGAATGTCGTGCTTCTTCAGGATGGGCTGGATCGCCTGCCAGTACCCCTCGGGTGGCGGCACCAGGCCGCCGGTGCCGAGCGCGGGCTCGCCGATGAAGGCCGCGATGGTGTCGGCGCCCTCGCGCTCGATCAGCGCCTCGAGCTCGGCCGCGCAATGGGCGGTGAACTCGGCCTCGGACATCGCGAGTTCCGGGCGGCGGAAGTAGTACGGCGCCTCGGTGTGCAGGATCCGCTCGAGCGGCAGGTCGAACTTGTCGTGGAAGAGCTTCAGGCCGGTCAGCGAACCCGTCACCAGGCCCGAACCGTGATAGCCGCGCCAGCGCGAGACGATCTTCTTCTTCTCCGGCCGGCCGAGGATGTTGTTGTAGTACCAGACCAGCTTGACGTTGGTCTCGTTCGCGTCCGAGCCTGAGAGGCCGAAATAGACTTTGGACATGCCCGCCGGCGCCCGGTCCATGACCATCTTCGCCAGCGTGATGGAGGCCTCGGTGCCGTGACCGACATAGGCGTGGTAATAGGCGAGCTCGCGGGCCTGCGCCGCGATGGCATCGGCGATCTCGGTGCGGCCGTATCCGACGTTGACGCAGTAGAGGCCGGCGAAGGCGTCGAGCAGGCGCTTGCCGTCGCGGTCCTCGATGTAGACCCCCTTGCCGCCGACGACGACCCGGCCGGGCGCCTCGCCGCGGGCGTGCTGCGCGAGGTGGGTCGAGGGATGCAGGAAGCTGTCGCGGTCCCAGGCGGAGAGCTGGTCGTTGGTGAGCATCGGATTTCCTTTCTCGCTTCCCGGTGCAGGCCGGGGTCGGGCCGGGGTCGGGCCGGGTTCAAGCTCGACCGGCGCGAAGACGCCCCCATGCGGGCCGCGGCGCGACAGCGCGATGCCGGCGCGGTAGCCGCGGATCGGGCCGGCGGTCGTACAACCGATTAAGCCGCTCCCGGCAGCGCTTCGCCGACAGGTCACGCGCCACGCCAGCTTGGTCTTCGAATTCCGGCCCGCGCGCTTGGAACAGGCAGATTTTGGATGTCGCGGTCGTCAAGCAGCGGCTCGGCCATGGCAGCTTGCTCTGACATAGACTGCCGATTGTCAATCGCGGCGCTTCGCAAGCGCTGGGACACTGAGGGGCGTCAATCCACAGTGGGTTGAACTCGGTTAACGCGGCGTCCGAGGGTCGGCGGACAATGACTGCAATGAATGATGCCGGTCCTGGCAGCAATGCAGGCGGGTCATGTCCGCTGACCCTGGGTGACCTTGCGGGGGCGCCGAGGATGGCATCTTCCGCCAGATCGGCTGCAGCATCTGTCGCCGCATCCAGGGCGAAGCCGGCTCGACCGCGCTCGCCCCGCCATGCGCGTGAAACGTAACCGACAGGAAGGAATGACGAATGACAGACCGCAGATCCAGGATTCTCACGGGACTCGCCGCGGCTGCCATCGCGCTCGGCACGACCGCGGGTGCCAGTGCCGACACCTGGCGCTATGCCATCGAGGAAGCGGCGGCGCAGGACGTCCAGAACGTCTTCGCCCAGAAGTTCAAGGAAGAGGTCGAGGCGAACACCGACCACACGGTCCAGCTCTTCCCGTTCGGCACGCTGGGCGAGAGCGCCAGACATCATGGAGCAGGCGCAGGCCGGCATCCTGCAGTTCGTCGACCAGTCGCCCGGCTTCACCGGCGCGCTGATCCCCGAGGCGCAGGTGTTCTTCGTGCCCTACCTGCTGCCGCAGGAACAGGACACGCTGGTCGAGTTCTTCCGCAACTCCAAGGCGATCAACGAGATGTTCCCCGAGCTCTACGCCCAGCAGGGGCTCGAGCTGCTGACCATGTTCCCCGAGGGCGAGGTCTGCATGACCACGCAGGAGCCGGTGGAAAGCCCCGCGGACCTGAACGAGGTCAAGTTCCGGGTGATGACCAACCCGCTGCTGGTCGAAAGCTACAAGGCCTTCGGCGCGACGCCGACGCCGCTGCCCTGGGGCGAGGTCTACGGCGCGCTGCAGACCGGCATCATCCAGGGCCAGGAAAACCCCGGCTTCTTCCTCGATTCGACGAAGATGTACGAGGTGACCGACGTCATCACCTGCATCGGCCACAACAACTTCACCACCGCGGTGATGGCCAACAAGGACTTCTATGACGGCCTGTCCGAAGAGGACCAGCAGGTGATCCAGAACGCCACCGACGCGGCCTTCGACTACATCGTCGACTACCAGAAGGGCCTGCAGGAGGAAGCTCTGGCCAAGATCAAGGAGGCCAAGCCCGACATGGAGATCAACATCGCTGACCGAGGAGGAGCGCCAGCCCTTCATGGAGGCCGCGACCCAGGTCGAGGAAGCCTTCATCGAGATGACCGGCGACAGCGGCAAGGAGATCCTCGACCAGATGAAGGCGGATCTCGAGCAGGCGCGGTCGGCGACCTCGGGCTGAATCGATCCTGACCGGCGGCCCGGGCGGCGGACGCCGCCCGGTCTCGCCTGTCGCCAGCAGGAGCAGCGCGCGTGACGAACCCGAACGAGCGCAGTCGCCGACCAGACGCAGACCTCGGCCGCCGACCAGCCGGAGCACGGAGGACTACCACTCGGCGCTGCCCGGCGTGCTCGGCACGATCGACGCTGCTGATCGCCGCGTCGAGGCGGTGCTGCTGGCGGCCGGCGTGCTGCTGATGGCGCTCAACACGGTCGCCAACGTCGTCGGCCGCTTCGTCTTCCAGAGCAGCATCTTCTTCTCCGAAGAGCTGAACCGCATCCTGATCATCCTGATCACCTTCGCCGGGATCAGCTATGCCGCGCGGCACGGCCGGCACATCCGCATGTCGGCGATCTACGACGCGCTGCCGCCGCAGGACGCGCAAGGCGCTGATGATCGTCATCGCGCTGGTCACCGCGGTCTTCATGTTCGGCCTCTGCTGGTACTCCTTCGCCTACATCCTGACTCAGGCCGGCCGCGGGCGCGTGCTGCCGGCGCTGCAGATCCCGGTCTGGTGGATCTATCGTCTGGGCGCCCGTCGGCTTCTTCATGACCGGCGTGCAGTACCTGCTGACGGCGATCAAGAACATCATCGAGAAGGACATCTATCTCTCGACCGCGTGCTCGAGGGCTACGACGACGACGAGATGCGAGGTCTGAGCCATGGCGATCACCATCTTCTCGATCATGATCGTGCTGCTGCTGCTCGGCTTTCCGATGATGATCCCGCTGATCGTCGGCGCCTTCGTCGGCTTCTTCTCGCTGTTCGGCGGCTTCGGCCAGATGGAGACGATGGTGCAGCAGATCATGGCCGGCATCCGGCCCGCCTCGCTGATCGCCGTGCCGATGTTCATCTTCGCCGCCGACATCATGACCCGCGGCCAGTCGGCCGACCGGCTGATCGACATGGTGATGGCCTTCGTCGGCCATATGAAGGGCGGGCTCGCCGTCTCGACGGCGGCGGCCTGCACCATGTTCGGCGCCGTCTCGGGCTCGACCCAGGCGACCGTGGTCGCCGTCGGCTCGCCGCTGCGCCCGCGGATGCTCAAGGCCGGCTACAAGGACAGCTTCATCCTGGCGCTGATCGTCAACTCCTCGGACATCGCCTTCCTGATCCCGCCGTCGATCGGCATGATCATCTACGGCGTCGTCTCCAACACCTCGATCGCCGAGCTCTTCATCGCCGGCATCGGGCCGGGCCTGCTGATCCTGGTGCTGTTCTCGATCTATTCGATGATCTACGCGGTCCGCAACAACGTGCCGACCGAGCCGAAGGCCAGCTGGGGCGAGCGCATGCGCGCGATCCAGCGCGCGCTCTGGCCGCTCGGCTTTCCGGTCATCATCATCGGCGGCATCTATGGCGGCATCTTCTCGCCGACCGAGGCGGCGGCGGCCTGCGTGCTCTACGCGCTGATCCTCGAGGTGGTCGTCTTCCGCGAGTCTCGACTGACGCGGCGTCTACGACACGGCCAAGTCGACCGGCCTGATCACCGCCGTGGTCTTCATCCTCGTCGGCGGCCGGCGCGGCGTTCTCCTGGGTGATCTCGTTCGCGCAGATCCCGCAGCAGATCCTCGGCGCGCATCGGCATCGACGAGATGGGGCCGATCGGCGTGCTGTTCGTCATCTCGATCGCCTTCTTCATCGGCTGCATGTTCGTCGACCCGATCGTGGTGATCCTGGTGCTGGTGCCGATCTTCGCGCCGGTGGTCGAAGTCCGTCGGGCTCGACCCGGTGCTGGTCGGCACGATCATCACGCTGCAGGTCGCGATCGGCTCGGCCACGCCGCCATTCGGCTGCGACATCTTCACGGCGATCGCGGTCTTCAAGCGGCCCTATATGGAGGTGATCCGCGGCACGCCGCCGTTCATCGTCATGCTGCTGGCGCGTCGCGGTCGCGCTGATCTTCTTCCCGCAGATCGCGCTGTTCCTGCGCGATCTCGCATTCGCCAAATGAGGGGAGGACCGATGTTCAGACGGATCCTGGTCCCCGTACGACGGCTCGAAGGGCGCGCTGGGCGCGCTGGAGAAGGCCGTGTCCAGCTGGCAGAAGCTGTGCGACGCCGAGCTGCTGATCCTGACGGTCTACCGCCATCACAGCCTGCTCGAGGCGTCGCTCTCGATGGTGCGTCCGGACGAGCCGGAGAACATGGACGACGTCCTGCGCGAGCACGCCAAGGAGGTCGCCGAGTACGCCAAGGCCGAGGCGCGCAAGCTGGGCGCACAAGGAGCTCCGCGCCTTCGTCAAGAACGGCCCGGTCGCGCGCGGCATCGTCGGCTTCGCCGACGAGCACGACGTCGACCTGATCGTGCTCGGCAGCCGGGGCCTGGGCTCGGTCGAGGGCTATCTGCTCGGCAGCGTTTCGCACAAGGTGACCGGCCTGTCCGAGATTCCCGTGATGGTGGTCTGACGAACCCTCGTCCCATCCGCGGCGGCCCCGACATGCCGGACGGCAGCGCCGCCGATCGCCCGAGCCATGGACTGGCAGTCCAGACGTCCCTAGAAGACCGGTCGGAGCGGGATCTACCGCGGATGCGTCGAAGCGTCTTAACCTTCGGGCAGGACTTCGCGCGCCTGCTGATGACGACGCCGACGATGACGGCTCGAAATTTGCCGAGGGGCGCCGTTCCGACGGCGATCGATGATCGATGAATTCAGCATCCGAGCCGCGTTCCGGGATGATCGTCGCCATCGGCGGAGCCGAAGACAAGACGTCCCGCTCGGCGATCCTGACCCGCGTGCTCGCCCTGGCGCCGGAGGGCGACCGCGAGATCGGCGTCATCACCACCGCCAGCGGCATTCCGGACGAGGTTTTCCTGATGTATCGCGAGGCGTTCGAGCAGCTGGGAGCGACGACCGTGCACCATCTCAAGGTGCGCGACCGTGCGGATGCCCGCCAGCCCGAGCATGTGGCGACCATCGAGCGTTGCGGTGTGGTGTTCATGTCGGGCGGGGACCAGCTGCGCCTGACCAATGTCCTCGGCGGCTCGCCGCTGCTCGCCGCGATGCGGGCCGCCAGCGGGCGGGGCGCCCTGATCGCCGGAACCAGCGCTGGGGCGGCGGCGATGTCGTCGACGATGATCTACAACGGCGCGGCGACCGACGCGCTGCGCAAAGGCGCCGTGAAGATGAGCGCGGGCCTGGGCTTCCTCAGCGGCGTCGTCATCGACAGCCATTTCCTCGAGCGCGGCCGCTTCACCCGGCTGATGGAGGCGGGGGCGACCAACCCCGAATACATCGGCATCGGCATCGGCGAGGATGCCGCCGTCATCGCCCATGATGCCCGCGTCCTCGAGGCGATCGGCAGCGGCCACGTGATCGTGGTTGACTGCGCCGAACTCAACTCTTCTAATGTTGCCGAGCTGAGTGATGGAGAGCCAGTCGCCGTCGCGCACGTCGTGATGCACGCCCTGACAAGTGGCTTCGGATACGATCTACAAGATCGGCGATTTCTCCGTCCGACCGACCTGGCTAAATACCTGGAAGGGGTGAATTGTGCAGATTCTGGAGCTGCGAGCGCTTCGCGGGCCGAATTACTATAGCCGATACCTGACGATCTACATGCGCCTGGATATAGGCGAGCTCGAGAACCGGCCGAGCGACCAGGTGCCGGGGCTGACCGAAAAGCTCCAGGCTCTGTTTCCCGGCATCTACGAGCACCGCTGCTCCGTCGGCACGCGCGGCGGCTTCCTGCAGCGCGTCGAGGCGGGAACCTATGCCGGGCACGTGGTCGAGCACGTCGCCATCGAACTGCAGAACATGATCGGCTTTTCGGTTGGCTATGGCAAGACGGTCGATACCTACGACAAGGGCGTCTACAGCGTCGTCTTCCGCTATCGCGACGAGGCCTGCGGCCTGGCCGCCGGCCGCGAGGCGGTGGGCATCGTCGAGAAGCTCTTCGACGGCGAGGACGCCGACCTCGACGCCGTCATCGCCCGGCTGAAGGAGGTGCGCGACGAGAACATGCTGGGGCCGTCAACGGGCTCGATCGTCGACGCCGCCAAGCACCGCGGGATCCCCTATTACCGCCTGACGGAGGGCACGAGCTATATCCAGCTCGGCCACGGCGCCAGGCAGCAGCGCTTCCAGGCGACGGTCACCTGGAAGACCGGGATCATCGGCCACGGCATCGCCGACGACAAGGACTGGACCAAGCAGATCCTCGGCGATGCCGGCATCCCGGTGCCGCAGGGCCGCATCTGCTACAACTTCGAGGAGGCGCAGGCGGCGGCGGAAGCGCTGGGCTATCCGGTCGTCACCAAGCCGCTCGTCGGCAACCACGGTCGCGGCGTCACCACCAACATCACCAACCGGACCGAGCTGCGCGAAGGCTATGACGCGGCCTTCAATCGCCACGAGACGGTCGTGGTCGAGACCTACATCAAGGGCGAGGACCACCGCCTGCTGGTCATCGACGGGAAGCTCGTCGCCGCGGCGCGCCGCCGCCCGGCGCATGTCGTCGGCGATGGCGCGTCGACCCTTGGCCAGCTGATCGACAGGGAGAACGAGGACCCCCGCCGTGGCGTCGGCCACGAGAACCTGCTGACCCAGATCAAGATCGACCCGCAGACCGAACGCCTGGTCGAGCAGGCGGGCCTGACCTTCGACAGCGTCATCCCGTCCGGCGAAATGGTCGTGCTGAAATCCACCGCAAACATCTCGACCGGCGGCACGGCGACGGACCTGACCGACGATGTCCACCCCGAGGTGCGCTATGCCGCCGAGCGCATCGGGCGCCTGATGGGGCTCGACATCATCGGCATCGACCTGCTGGCCGAGACGCTGACCAAGCCGCTGGAGGAACAGTCAGCCGGCGTCGTCGAGGTCAACGCCGGGCCGGGCTTTCGCATGCACATGTCGCCGACGCACGGCAGGCCGCGCGCCGTGGGCGAGGCGGTGGTGGACATGCTGTTCCCAGAGGGCGGCAACGGCCGCATCCCGATCACGGCGATCACCGGGACGAACGGCAAGACGACGACGACCAGGCTGCTCTCGCACCTTCTGCGCTATGCCGGCCGCCAGGTCGGCATGGCCTGCACGGGCACGATCGAGATCGACAACCACGTCATCATGCGCGGCGACTATTCCGGGCCACTGGCGGCCGAGACCGTGCTGAAGGAGCCGACGGTCGACCACGCCGTGCTCGAGGTCGCGCGCGGCGGCATCATGCGCCGCGGCCTCGGCTTCGACGAGTGCGATGTCGGCGTGCTGCTGAACATCGCCAGCGACCATCTCGGCGAGCGCGACATCCACACGCTGGACGAGCTGGCCCGCTGCAAGACGGTTGTCGTCGACGCCGTGAAGCCTGACGGCACCTGCGTGCTGAACGCCGACGACCCGCGCGTCATGGACCGCGGCACCTACTGGTCGCGCGGCAAGATCATCTATTTCAGCATGACCGGCGACACGCCGGAACTCGAGCAGCACGTCGCCGATCACGGCATCCTCTTCACCGTGCGCGACGGCAAGATCGTCATGCGCCAGGGCCAGGTCGCGGCCGAGGTGGTCGAGGTCAACGACGTGCCGATCGCCTTCGAGGGCCATGCGCCCTTCAACGTGCAGAACGCCATGGCGGCGGCCGCGGCGGCCCATGCGCTCGGGCTCACCCTCGGCGACATCTCGATGGGGCTCCAGACGTTCCACCCGACGCCGGGCCAGTCGCCGGGCCGCACCAACCTGATCGAGGCCGACGGCATCCGCTGCCTGATCGACTACGGCCACAACGTTCCGGCGCTGGTCGCGCTCGAGCCGCTGGTCGCCGGCCTGTCGGGCAAGCGCCGAATCGCGGTGGCGAGCGCCCCCGGCAACCGGCGCGACGAGGACCTGATGGCGCTGGGCGCGCAGCTCGCCAAGATGCACGACGTGCTGTTCGTCTGCGAGAACGACCCGCGCGGCCGGGCGCCCGGCGGCGCGGCCGACCTCCTGCGCCGCGGTGCCGAGGGCGCCGGCACCCGGCGGTGCCGGGTCGAGGTCGTGATGCAGGAAGAGGACGCCGTCGGCCGGGCGATGGACGTCGCGTCCGAGGGCGACCTGCTGGTGCTGCTGGTCGACGACATCGACGGCACCATCCAGCGCCTGAAGGGCCGGAGCTTCCGCAGCCCCGCCCCGATCGCCGGCTGATCCCGACACGCCGGCAGAACGCCGGGGAGGAAACGATGAAGAAGAACGTATTCGTCGTCGGCCTGACCGACATGAACCGCGACCGTCTCGGCCGCCTGCGCGGTGCCGACGAGATCGAGTTCCACGGCCTGCTCGATCCGGCCATGATCTACGAGACCGAGGACTTCAACATCGCGGCGATGCTCGAGATCGCCGAGCGCCAGCTCGACGAGTTCGTCGAGCAGGGCGGCACGGTCGACGCCATCGTCGGCTATGCCGACTTCCCGGTCTCGACCATGCTGCCGCTGCTCTGCAGGAAGTACGGCACGCGGTCGACGTCGCTCGAGAGCCTGCTGAAGTGCGAGCACAAGTTCTGGAGCCGCATCGGTCCAGCGCGAGGCGATCCCCGACCACATCCCGGCCTTCACTGCCTTCGATCCCTTCGAGGACGGCGCGTTGCGCAAGATCGGCGAGGCCGGCCTGGCCTTCCCGTTCTTCGTCAAGCCGATCAAGTCGTCGGGCTCGCGGCTCGGCTTCCGCATCGACAACCCGGAGGATTTCGACTACGCGATCGAGCGCTTCCGCGCCGAGATCGGCGCCTATGGCGAGCCGTTCCAGTACATCCTCGACCGCGCCGTCCTGCCGGACGAGGTCCGCGCCATCCAGGGCGGCTATTGCATGGCCGAGCAGGTCATCGGCGGGCGCCAGTGCACGCTGGAGGGCTACGTCCACGACGGCGAGGTCGTGCCCTATGGCGTCGTCGACTCGATCCGCTACCCGCAGGTGCTGAGCTTCTTCTACTACATGTATCCGTCCAAGCTGCCCGAGCGCATCCAGCGCAAGATGGGCGAGATCACCAAGACGGTGATGGCCCACATCGGCTATGACAACTCGGCCTTCAACGTCGAGTACTTCTGGGACGAGGTGCAGGACCGCATCTGGCTGCTCGAGATCAACACCCGCATCGCCCAGTCGCACTGCGACCTGTTCGAGAAGGTCGACGGCATCAGCCACCAGCAGGTCACGGTCGACCTCGGCCTCGGCCGGCGGCCGCAGATGCCGGTGCGCGAAGGCGGCTATGGCGTCGCCGCCGAATTCTTCTACCGCGTTTTCTTCGGCGACGCGACCGTGGCGGTGGTCCCGACGTCCGACGAGATCGCCGCCGCTGCCGAAAAGGTGCCGGGAACCACCATATCGCCGCAGGTGCGCGAGGGAATGCGCCTCTCGGAACTGCCCGAGCAGGACGCCTACAGCTATGCGATCGCCTGCATCTGGATGGGCGCCAACAAGCAGTCCTCGCTGCTCTGGAACTACGAGCGCGTCATCAAGGGCCTGAACTTCGAGTTCGCCGACATCGTGGAATAGGCGGCGCATCCGCACCGGAGCCCCTGCATGAAGATCGTCACGAACCTGCCGCGCGCCGTGCGCGAGATCGAGCATGTCGACGTGCCGATGCCGGATGGCTGCCGCCTCGGCGCGCGGATCTGGCTGCCGGAGGACGCCGAGACGGCGCCGGTGCCGGCGATTCTGGAATACATCCCCTACCGCAAGGCCGATCTCTGCGCGCCGGAGGACCACCGGACCGGCCACTACCTGGCCGGCCACGGCTACGCCTATGTCAGGCTCGACCTGCGCGGCGCCGGCGACAGCGAGGGGTTGATGCTGGACGAGTACCTGCCCCAGGAGCTGGCGGACGGCTGCGACGCCATCGCGTGGATCGCCAACCAGCCCTGGTGCGACGGCGGCGTCGGCATGATCGGCATCTCGTGGGGCGGCTTCAATGGTCTGCAGATCGCCGCCCTGCGGCCGCCGGCGCTGAGGGCCGTCGTCACCGTCTGCTCGACGGACGACCGCTATGCCGACGACATCCACTACATGGGCGGCTGCCTGCTGCTGGACCATCTCTCCTGGGCCGGCCAGATGTTCGCCCGGAACACGCTGCCGCCCGACCCGAGGAATCGCCCGGACTGGCGCGAGCTATGGCTGGCGCGGCTGGAGCACAGCGGCCTCTGGCTGAAGAACTGGCTGCAGCACCAGCGCCGCGACGCGTTCTGGCGGCACGGCTCGGTCTGCGAGGACTATGCGAGGATCCAGGTCCCCGTCTTTGCCGTCGGCGGCTGGGCAGACGGCTATTGCCGGGCGGTCTTCCGGCTGGTCGAGAACCTGCCCGGCCCCCGCCTCGGGCTGATCGGCCCCTGGGCGCACAAGTACCCCCATCTGGGCGTGCCCGGCCCCGCCATCGGCTTCCTGCAGGAGACGCTCCGCTGGTGGGACCACTGGCTGAAGGGCCGCGAGACCGGGATCATGGATGAACCGGCGCTCAGGCTCTTCATGCAGGACCACGCCCCGCCCCGCGGCGGCTACGAGCGGCGCGAGGGGCGCTGGGTCGGCGAGCCGTCCTGGCCGTCGCCCAATGTGCGGCGGACCCCCTTCGGGCTCGACGCTGGCGGGCGGCTTCGGCGCGGACAGGCAGGAGGCGCGGACGAGCCCCTCGCGCTGCGCTCGCCGATCTTTTCGGGCGCCGCTGCCGGCAAGTGGTGCTCCTACGCGACGCCGGGCGACCAGCCGGTCGACCAGCGCATCGACGACGGCGCCGGCCTTGTTTTCGACACACCGCCCCTGGACGCGGCGCTGGAGATCGCCGGCGACGCGGTGCTCGAGCTGGACGTCGGCGCCGACCGCCCGGTGGCGCAGGTGGCGGCGCGCCTGATCGACGTAGCGCCAGACGGCGCCGCGACCCGTGTCAGCTATGGCGTGCTGAACCTGACCCATCGCGATGGCCACGAGGCGCCGGAGCCGCTCGTCCCCGGACAGCGCTATCGCGTCAGGGTCCCGTTCAAGCCGGTCGCCCAAACGTTCAGGGCGGGCCACCGCATCCGGCTCGGCCTCTCGTCGACCTATTTCCCGCTGATCTGGCCGGCGCCGGAGCCCGCGACCCTGACCATCTTCCCGGGGCGAAGCGTGCTGGAGCTACCCGTTCGCGATCCGGCCGAGGAGATTGCGGTCTGCCCGTTCCCGCCCCCCAAATCGGCCGCCCCCATCGCGGTCGATCGCATCGAGGCCGCCAATGCGGGCTGGCGCACGCTCGACGACCTGGCCTCCGGCGAGAAGGCGCTCGAGGTGACGGACGGCGCCGGCACCTATCGGCTCGTCCGGGCGGACACCACGGTGACCAAGAAGGCCGTCGAGCGCTACAGCGTCACGAACGACGATCTCGCCAGCGTCGCCGGCACGACGGTTTGGGAGATGGCGCTTTCGCGCGACGACTGGCGGATCCGCTCGCTGACCGAGACGGAGCTCGCCGCGACGGCGACCGATTTCCGCATCACGGCGCGCCTGCGCGCCTGGGAAGGCGACACGCTGGTGCTCGACCGGCACTGGAACGAGAGCATCCGCCGCGACCTCTGCTAGAGTGGATTCCGAGCGGGCAGCATCGGCACCGCGCGACCGTCCACGCGTGGACGGTCCGTAAGCGCTTGGAATTGCGTACTTTTCCTGAGGGCGGGACATTGGCGGCCACCGGCGCTCGGCACGAAGGCGATCGGATCGATCGGGATCCGCCGCTCCGGGGCAGTGCTGCAGGAGCATGCCGTCGCCTCCTGCGACCGGCCGGGGCCCGGTCCACCGCGACCGGCGCGGCTCCGAGGTGCGAACCGGTCATGTGATGACCCGGCAACCGTGATCCGCCCGCCACCCTGCCGGGCCGCAGCCGACGCGCAATTCACGTAGGCGCCTGCAATTAAGCGTTCTTTTCATCTCTGAGCCTATCAGGCCCGCATTGCCCATCCACCCAAAAGGGTTTCGAGATGTCACTAGAAGGACTGACGCGCAGCCGGTCTGCGCGCGTTGCACTCGCATGCGGACTGATCGGCTTCGGCGCCTGGGAGTTTATGCCCTACCTGACCAATCGCGTCGCGTCTTCGGCCTATGTCAACGCCGAGATCGTTCGCGTGACGGCGCCGATCCGCGGCCGGCTGAGCGCCAAGCTGCCCGGCAAGGGCGCGTTCATCGCAGAGGATCGGCCCATCACCCTGATCGAGGCTCAGGTGGCGGACCGACGCCAGCTCGGGGTCTTCGAGCAGCAGTTCGCGGTCGCCATAGCCCAGATCGACCTGGCGAAGCAGCATCTGACCGAGATCGAGGCGGCTGATAGCCGGCTCCTCGAGCGCGCCGGGCAGCACCAGGCGGCGATCCTGTCCGAGATGGCCGCGGAGATCGCCGAGGCCGAGGCCGATGTGCTGGCCTGCACCATCGAGCGGGCCGAGCTGGCGCGCGACCTGAAGCTTCGCCGACAACTGCAGGAGCGGGGCGTCTCGGCCACGCGGACACTGGAGACGGCGGAGAGCGCGCACAGCGCGGCATCGGCGAAATGCGACGCTGCCTCGGCGCGGCTCGATCGCCTCAGGGCCGAAGCGAAGGCCGCCGAGAACGGTGTCTATCTGCGCGACGGCGGCAACGACACGCCGTATTCGCAGCAGCAGCGCGACCGGCTGATGCTGCGCCGGCAGGAAGTCGAGGCCGAGCTTCTCAGCGAAACCGCCCGCGTCCATCAGCTCGAGGGCGAGATCGCCAAGGAGCGGGAGCGGGTCATCGACACCAGCCGCTACGAATTCACGCTGCCGAAGGAGCATCTCGTCTGGGCGATCTCGGCCAGCCCCGGCTCCACCGTCGTGGAGGGCCAGTCGATCATCGATCTCGCCGATTGCAACCGGCGCTTTGTCTCGGTCGACTTGCCCGAGCGGCAGGCCGGCAGCATCGAGCGCGGTCAGGTCGCCCGGATCCGGCTGCTAGGACAGGACGAGTGGGTCACCGGAACCGTCGAGCGCATGCGCGGCTCGGCAGCGATCACCGACCAGCGCCTTTATGCGGCGCAGCCGACCGCGCCCACCGAGCGGCAGATCTCGGTCGACGTCCAGCTCTCCGGTGACGCGTTCGGCGAGGACAGCGGCCGGCAGTGCGACATCGGCCGCCAGGCCGAGGTCCGTTTCGACCGCGGCCTTCCGAGCCTCTTCGCCTTCGTCGGCAGCGCCTTCGCCGACGACCTGACCGGCGAGCCCGCGAAGTGACGCCCGAACTCCTGCCGCTGCACCATGTGCTGGCGCCACTGATCATCGTCGTCGGCGTTCTTCTCCTGCCGAAGACCATCCTGCCCATGGATCGGCAGTGGGCGCGCTGCGCCATGGTCGCCTTTGTTGCCATCGTCGTCGCCCGCTATCTGGCCTGGCGCGTGACGACGACGCTGGACATCGACGGGATGGGGCCGCTCTCCGGCGGCTGGGTGATGTTCTGCTTTGCGGTCGAGGTGTTTGCGCTGTTCGACGCGGCCATCCTTTATCTGATCTTCTTCAAGACGACCGACCGCGGCGCCGAGGCGGATCGGCACGAGCGGCGGATGCGCGCTCTGCCGCCTGGCGAAGCGCCGAGCGTCGATGTCTTCATCACGACCTACAACGAGCCCCATTCGGTGGTCGAGAAGACCATCATCGGCGCGCTGGCGCTCGACTATCCCAACTTTCGCGTCTGGGTGCTGGACGACGGCCGCCGCCGCTGGCTGCACGACTACTGCCTGCGCAAGGGCGTTGGCTATATCACGCGGCCCGACAACAAGGGCGCGAAGGCGGGCAACATCAACCATGCGCTCGCCAGGACCGACGGCGACTTCGTCATGATCCTGGACGCGGATTTCATCCCGCAGCGCAACTTCCTGATGCGCACGATGGGGTTCTTCGAGGATCCGAAGATCGGGATCGTGCAGGTCCCGCACACCTTCTACAACAACGACCCGATGCAGGTGAACCTGGGCGCGCGAAAGGTGCTGCCGGACGATCAGCGCTTCTTCTTCGAGGCGATCATGCCCAGCCGCGATGCCTGGGATGCCGCCTTCTGCTGCGGCTCGAACTCGATCACCAGGCGGAGCGCCCTCGACCTCGTCGGCGGCGAGCTGTCCTGCGAACTCGATCACCGAGGACATGCTCCTCACGCTCAACCTGCTGCGCAAGGGCTTCGTCACGCGCTATGTCAACGAGCGGCTGGCCTATGGCCTGGCGCCGGAGAGCGTCAGCGCCTTCTTCGTTCAGCGGCAACGCTGGGCGCGCGGCGGAATCCAGATCATGTACCTCGACTCCGGCCCGCTGAAGCCCGGGCTGCGATTAATCCACCAGCTGATGTTCCTGCCGACGCACTGGCTGTCGCAGAGCCTGATGCTCGTCACCTCGCTGACGGCGCCGCTGCTGTTCCTGCTGTTCGGCCTGACGCCGCTGACGCACGTCACGGTCGAGGCCGCCCTCTTCTACCTCTTCCCGATGGTGCTGGCGTCGATCGGCGGCCTCGTCGCCTTTGCGCCCGGTCGCTATTTCCCCATCGCGGCGAATGTGCTGGGCATGTTCCAGAGCTTCAAGCTGCTGCCGACGGTTCTCCAGACGTTCCTGCGCCCGCATGGCCATCTCTTCAAGGTCACGCCGAAGGGCGGGGACGCGGCCGGCCCCGGTTGGGAGCGCGGCATCTTCATCGCGGCCACCAGCCTTCTCGCGCTGACCTTCTTCGGCATCGTGGTCAATGCGATGGCGGACTTCCGGATCGTTCAGCCGGGCGCCCTGATCCCGCTCGTGGCATTCTGGGGCACGGTGAACTGCGTGCTGCTGATGCTGGTGGCGATGCTTTGCCTGCAGGCGAGCGTGCGGCGCGGCGAGGAGCGCTTTGCGGCCAGCGAGACCATGCTGGTGCTGCGCGAAGGCGGGCCGACCTTCGACGCGCCCGTCATCGACCTCTCCATATCGGGCGCGGGGCTGAGCGTCCCGGAGGGCAGCTCGCTGGCGGTCGGCGAGACGGTCAGCCTGGTCATCCGGAATGTCGGAGTGGTGCGCGGCAAGGTGGCGCGCCGGCAAGGACAAATGGCGGGCGTCGTCTTCCACCTGCCCGAGTCGATCGAGCGCGACCTCCTGATCCGGAAGATCTTCACCAGCAGCCTGGACACGATCGAGGTGGCCGCCTCGACGTGGAGCGTCGTCTTCGGGCTGCTGAAGCGCATCTTCACGCTCGACGCGTCGGTGGCGGCACGGCCGGCGGCGCCGGAGCTCGCGGTTGTGACGGAGGAGAAGCTGGCGCCGGCCACGTTCGTTCTGCCGCCGACGCATCGCGCCTTCGATCTCGAGGAGGCCGCGAACGGTCGGCCCGCTCTCGCCGCCTGAGGCGGCGCGCCGGTTCGGCAGACGCGTTGTCCGGCAAGGGCGCCGCGCCTGCCGCAGCCGCGGGGTCATCTCCATGGGCCGGCCGTATCAGCTATCGGAGCCGGACCATTCCAGGACGATCCTGCGGTTCTGCTCGCGCCCTTCGGGCGTGTTGTTCGTCGCCACCGGGCGGCTTTCGCCATAGCCTATCGCCGTCACCGCTCGGCGCGGACGCCACGGTCGAGCAGCGCCTGCCGTATCGGCGTCGGCGCGGGCCTGGCTCAGCGCCTTGTTCCTGGCGTCGTTGCCGACCGAATTCGTGTGCCCGGCGACCTCGAGCCGGAGCGACGAGCTGTTGAGGCAGCGGACCGCGATGGCCGCGAGCCGGTTCAACAGCGGCAGGCCGATGTCGGCGAGCTGCGCCTCGCCCTCGACGAAGGGCGGGCCCTCGCCGCCCAGTACGCATCGGCCTCGGTCCGGCAGCGCTCGGGCGAGACCGGGAAAGCGACATCGGGCAGCCAGTAGCCGCGCCGGAAGCTCTCGGCTGCCCATCTCGAGACTGATCCGCCGGTCGCCCTCGCTGGGCGGCGTCTCCTCGGCGTCGAGCCGGCGCTCCAGCCGGCCGGCAGGCTGGCGCCCAGCCGCTCGGCCACCGCGTCGCGCGGATAGCCCGGGCGCAGAACGCCTCGATCGCCACCTCGCCCTCCGCCACCCGGACCGTCGTCGAGGCGAAGAGATCGAGCGTCCCGCCCAGGCCGCTCAAGGCGGTCGACCAGTCGCCCGCGCGGCCGGTTGCCGCCCCCGCAAGGCCGAAATCCTGGCCGCCTGCCGAGCAGTTCAGTGCCTCGGGCGGCTCAGTCCGTCCGGCAGCAGCCCGCTGACGGCGAGGCCCTCGCCCGTTCGCGCGATCACGAGGCCGGCCTCGGGCGCGGTTTCGGTCAGCCGGAGGTCAAGGCGCCAGCCGGTGCCGAGCGCAGCGCGGAGCGCGGCCTCGACCCCGGCGGCGCTGAGGCCGCTCCTCAGCCGGCCCTCGATCGCCAGGCCGCCGGTCGCCGAGCCGGACGTCGGCGCTCCGAAAAGCGCGGCAGCACGATGGAGAGCGCATCCAGCGCGGGACCGAGTTCCCGCATGGTGGTGGTCCCCGGTCCGGTCGATGCCGGCGATGTCGATGCCGGGCAGCGCCGCCGTCAGGGCCTCGGGCGAGAGGCCTTGCGGCAGCATGCCCGTCGCTGTCAGCGCTCCGTCGGGGCCGAGCGCCAGCGCGAGCTCCGGGACGGACCGGGCCGTTGCCTCCGCCCTGCCGGCCGCCCGATAAGGCAAGCGCCGCCGCAGGGCAGCCGTGAGCGCAGCCGTCAGGGAGCCGCCAGCGTAGCCGCGGGCGAAGGAACCCAAAGGACATCGCATGAACCCGGGCCTCCACACACGCCGACCCCGCCCGCACGCCGCGCCTGGGGAGCCGGCGAAAGACGTCCACGCTTCTATCGCGGCGCGTGCCGGGCTATGTATCACCGAGCGCGAGAAGGAGCGAGGCGGATGCGACGCAGTTGATCGGCGGGGCTGCGGCGGTTGCCGTCTCGGCGGGTTTGTCCGCGGCCCCCGCGTCCGCGCCGCTCGGCAACGTCGTCGAGATCTGCGGCGGCCCGGAGGGCCGCACCGCGCGACATCATTCACTTCTGCAGGAAGGCGCTGGACACGGGCAAGCTCGAGCCGCTGGCCGCGGCGCAGGTGAACGCCAATCTCGGGGTCGGCTATTTCGAGCTCGGCAACTACAGCGAAGCCGTCGCGGCCTACACGGCGGCGATCGCGACGGCGCCGCAGATGGTCGCGGCCTATGTCAACCGCGCGCGTGCCTACGAGCGGCTGCAGCGGCCGAACGACGCGGCGGCGGACTACACGCAGGCGATCCGGCTGGACGGCGGCGCGGCCGACGCCTATCTGGGCCGCGGCGTCCTGCTGTTGCGCCACGGGCAGCCGCAGCGGGCGATCGGCGACTTCTCGAACGCGATCCGCCTCCGGCCCGATTGGGTCGCGCCCCGGTTCAACCTCGGCGTGGCCAATCTGAACACCGGCGCCATCGCCGAGGCCGAGCAGGATTTCTCGGAGGTTCTGAGCAACAGTCCGGAGGATGCCGCCGCCTGGATGAACCGCGGCATGGCGCGCGCGGCGCTCGGCGACCCGCAGGCCGAGGCGCGATTTCGACAGGGCGATCGAGCTCGACCCGGAATCCGGCGGCGCCTGGTTCGCGCGGGGCAAGTACCATGACGATCGCGGCGCGCGCGAGGCGGCGAACGCCGATTTCCTGCGCGCCTACGAGCTCGGCTATGCCGATCCCTGGCTGATCCGGCGGGTAGGCGAGATCTCGGGCTAGCGGCCCTCGGCCAGCGGGTGCTTTTCCAGCACCAGCGCCTTCAGCCGCTCGTCCAGCACATGCGTGTAGATCTCGGTCGTCGAGATGTCGGCATGGCCGAGCAGCGCCTGGATCGAGCGCAGATCGGCGCCGTTGGCCAACAGGTGCGTGGCGAAGGCGTGGCGCATGGTGTGCGGCGACAGGCGCCTCGGGTCGATGCCGGCCTGGACCGCCAGCTCCTTCAGCATCTGGAAGACGGCGACCCGTGTCAGATGACCTGCCCGTCCGCGTGACGGAAATAGGAAAGACGATGCCCGCCGGGCCGCCGATCCGGCCTCGGCCCCGCTTCGGCCTCGGCGGCGTTGCGGTGCCGGCACCACTCCTCCAGCGCCGCGCGGGCTGGCCCGGAAAGCGGCACCATGCGCTCGCGTCCCCCCTTGCCCCTGACCAGGATCATGCGGGGGTCGCCCTGCACCGCCCGCCATGGCAGCTCGACGAGTTCGCTGACGCGCAGGCCGGTCGCGTACAGCAGCTCGACGATGCAGGCCAGCCGGGCGATGCGGTCCGGCGGACGCCCGTCCGGGCAGACGCCCGCGAGCAGCCGGTCGATGTCGGCGACGGTCAGGGTCTTGGGCAGCTTCCGGGCCTTTGCCGGGCCGGCGATGCCGGCGCCCGGGTCATCGGTCCGCCAGCCCTCGGAGAAGGCGAAGCGATAGAACTGCCGGACCGCCGAAAGCCGCCGCGCCCGGGTGGCGGCGGCGAGCCCGCGCGCCGCCAGCGCCTCGAGATAGGCCTCGACGGCGCCTCGGTCGGCGTTGCCCAGCCGCGCGCCGCGCGCGCACAGCCACGCGGCAAAGTCCTCGAGGTCGCGCGCATAGGCGGCCTGCGGTGTTCGCGGCGGCACCGCGCTCGGCGGCCAGCGCCTCGAGGAAGGTCTCGATGCGGTGCCGGTCCACCGCTGCGACCCGCGCAGCCGTCATTGCCCGGCGGGCGCCGGCATCGGCAGATCTTGCTCGACCTGGCGTTGCGGTGCCGGCAGATCGGCCAGCATCGCATAGGCGACCAGCCCCAGCACCGCCAGGATGGCGATGCGGAACAGATATTTCACAGCGCGGCCCATCGGCCCTGCCTTCCCTGCCTCGTGGCCTCTCTTTCCTCGGACGCGGCGCTGGTTTAAAAGCCCCGGACGCCCGGCGAGCGCGGCCTGTCGTTCTGCGTGCGCGACGATACCCTAATCGCCGGACGGAACGCAACGCGGGGGAGAATGACCAGGGTCCGGACCGACGCAGCCACGCGACCGACGATGCCCGCGCTGGGGCGCCCGGTGGTGCTGGTCGGGCTGATGGGCGCCGGCAAGACGTCGGTCGGCATGCGCCTGGCGCATCTGCTGGGCACGCGGTTCTTCGACTCGGACGACGAGATCGAGCGGGCAGCGAACCTGACCGTCCCGGAGATCTTCGAGCGCTATGGCGAGGCGCATTTCCGCAGCGGCGAGCGGCGGGTTCTGGCGCGGCTGCTGTCCGGCGCGCCGGCGGTGATCGCGACCGGCGGCGGCGCCTTCATGGACAGCGAGACCCGGGCGCTGGTCGGCGCCCGCGCGGTCAGCGTCTGGCTGCGCGCGGCGCTCGATGTGCTGCTGCACCGCACCGCCGGGCGTACGCACCGGCCGCTGCTGAACCGGGGCAACCCGCGCGCCATTCTCGGCCGGCTGATCGACACGCGCTATCCCGTCTATGCCGAGGCGGACCTGACGATCGACAGCCTCGCCGAGCAGAGCCACGACCAGATGGCCGGCCGCATCCTCGACGCGCTGCTGGCGGACGGCCGCGCCTTCGCCACCGCGGAGGCGCCGGACGCCGCCGACGCGCCGTTGCGTTCCGTGCCGGGCCAGCCATGACGTCGCCGACCGATCGCGTCACGGTCGATCTGGGGGCGCGCAGTTACGAGATCCTGATCGGCGGCGGCCTTCTGGCGCAGCGCGGGAGAGCTGATCCGACCGCTGCTGCCGCGGCTCTTCGCGGCCATCGTCACCGACGAGACGGTCGCTGCGCTGCACCTGCCGGCCCTGCAGCAGGGACTGCTCCGGGCCGGCATCGCCAGCGAGGCCATCGTCCTGCCACCGGGCGAAGCGACCAAGCGCATCGGGCCGCTTTCCGGCCTGCTCGAGCGCCTGCTGGAGCTGAAGGTCGAGCGCGACGACCTGATCCTCGCCTTCGGCGGCGGCGTCATCGGCGACCTCGCGGGCTTTGCGGCGGCGATCCTGCGCCGCGGCGTCGGCTTCGTCCAGCTGCCGACGACGCTGCTGGCGCAGGTCGACAGCTCGGTGGGCGGCAAGACCGGCGTGAACGCAGCCCAGGGCAAGAACCTGATCGGCGCATTCCACCAGCCGCGCCTGGTGCTCGCGGATACGGACGTGCTCGGCACGCTTCGGCCGCGCGACCTGCTCGCCGGCTATGGCGAGGTGGCGAAGTACGGGCTGCTCGGCGACGAGGCGTTCTTCTCCTGGCTGGAGGCGCATGGGCCGGCGCTGGCGGCCGGCGACGCAGGCGCGCGCGCCCATGCCGTGCGCCGTTCCTGCGAGATGAAGGCGGCGATCGTCGCCCGCGACGAGACCGAGCACGGCGACCGGGCGCTGCTGAACCTCGGCCACACCTTCGCGCACGCGCTCGAGGCCGCCACCGGCTATTCCGACCGGCTGCTGCACGGCGAGGCGGTCGCCATCGGCTGCGCGCTGGCATTCGAGGTCTCCGGCCGCGCCGGCCTCTGCGCGCAGGAGGCGCCGAGCCGCGTCCGCGCCCACCTCGACGCCATGGGCATGAAGAAGGACCTGGCCGACATCCCCGGCCCGCTGCCCGGCGCGGACGGGCTGATCGATCTGATGCGCCAGGACAAGAAGGTGCGGCAGGGCCGCATGACCTTCATCCTGGCGCGTGGCATCGGCGAGGCGTTCGCCTGCCGCGAGCCGGACATGGACGTCGTGCGCGGGGTCCTGGACGACGCGCTCGCCGGCCGCGCCGCCGGAGGGCTCACCCCCGGAAGCTGCGGCTCTGCTTCAGGATGTCCCAGGCCCGGATGACGCGGGCGAGCCGGGCCTCGTCCGTGCGGGCGCCGTTGTTCAGGTCCGGGTGCAGATCCTTGACCAGCTGGCGATAGCGCGTGCGCACCTCGGAGCGGTGCTCGACCGCATGCGGCAGGCCCAGCGTGTCCATGGCCCGCTGCTCGTCCCGCGTCAGCCGTCGGAAGCGGCGCGTCCTGACCTCCGGCTCGCCCGGATTGCGCGTGGCCGCCTCTCCCAGCACCTCCAGCGGATCGGAGAAGCCCCAGCGCGCCCAGGCCTTGCCCTCGGCATGCGGCCAGGCCTGCGGCCGCATGCGCATGCCGTCGCGAAAGCCCCAGGTCGGGCGTTCCCAGGTGCGGTCGGCGCGCGCCTGCTCCTCCAGGTCGTTCTCGCTCCAGCCGTCGAAGTAGTTCCAGGCGCGGTTGTACTCGCGGACGTGGTCGAGGCAGTACCAGCGGAACTCGTGCATCCGCTCTGGCGAGGATGGCGCCCGATAGGTACCCCGGGACGTGCAGCCCGGCCACTCGCAGCCCCGCGTCGACGTCTCCACCGCCCCGGTCATGCTGCGCAACCGGGCCCGCCGCCGCTTGTCGGCGGTGACCGAGATGTCATAGTCGAGCGGCGAACGCGGCATGCAGGCGGTCCAGAAGCGGTGGTGCGGTAAACGCAACGGCTGATCAGACGATCCTAGCCCAAGTGCGTTAATCGACAACAATAGAGATGGGGTTGACGATGTCGATGCAGAGGCGGATCGAATCGAAGCTGCGCGACGCCTTCGCGCCGGAGGTTCTCGAGGTGGTCGATGAGAGCGAGCAGCACCGCGGCCATGCCGGCTGGCGCGAGGGCGGCGAGACCCATTTCAGGATCCACATGGTTGCCGAAGCGATGGCGGGCAGGTCGCGGATCGAGCGCCAGCGTGCCGTCAATCGTTGCCTGGCGGACGAGCTCGCTTCGACGGTTCACGCCCTCGCCATGGAGCTGCGCGCGCCAGAGGGTGCGCCGGGACCGGCGCCGGGCAGGGACTGACGCTCAGCCGAGGCCCGAAGGCGTGCGGGGCGTTCGCGGCGGCGGCGCGCCGCGTTCCGCCGAAAGCGCGATGCGCGCGTCGCGGCCCTCCCGCGGGTCGGGGGAGTCGGGCTGCAGCTGCACCTCCGGATGGTCACGGGCGGCGACATCCCGCCCGTGCGCCAGCGCCGGGCGCGCCGCAAAGTCGGCCTCGCTCGCGCGGCGGAAGATCAGCACGGCGCGGTGCACCTCGTGCGTCCGGCTGAAGAAGCCGGCCTTCTCCTCGACCGGCACGAGGTCGGTGCGCAGGTACTCCCACCCGTCCACGGCCTCGGCGCTGATGATCTCCTGCATGGCCAAGGCCACCCGTTCGGACCGGGACCTTATGCCGCGCAGCCGCTTCGGCCGCTCCGGGGCGCCTACGCACTTGTACTCGAACGTCATGACTTCCCCTGCCGCAGCCGCCGATTCGTGCGGCCGCCCCGATATTTCCCGGATCGCCGCGGGCGCACAAGGCCGCCCGGCAACGAATCCTCCGGCACCGCGTTTGTGGGCGATCCCGGGATTTCACCCGGCCGCGATCGCCCCCCATTCGATCAGGAACAGTCATGCGCATCTTCACCTGTCCCGACTGCAGCGAAACCCTGTTCTTCGAGAACCTTGCCTGCGCGTGCGGCACCGAAGTCGGCTACGACCCTGGCCGCGCCGCCTTCGTCAGGGATTTCGTGCCATGCGGGAACCGGGCGCGGATAAATTGCAACTGGATCGCCGAGGACGACGGACTGTGCCGGGCCTGCGCCATGAGCGAGGTGATACCGGACACGACGACGCCCCAGAACATGGCGCTCTGGGCCGAGGCCGAGCTGGCCAAGCGCTGGGTGCTGGCGAACCTGACGCGCTGGGGATGGTTCACCGAAGGGGATGACGGGCGCCGCCCGGTGTTCCGGCTGCTCTCCGAGCAGACCTCCGAGGGCGAGACGGCCGTCACCATGGGGCACGCCGACGGCGTCGTGACGATCAACGTGATGGAGGCGGATCCGGCCGAGAGCGTGCGGCGGCGCATCCAGCTCGGCGAGCCGCTGCGCACGATGATCGGCCACTTCCGGCACGAACTCGGCCACTTCTTCTTCGAGCGCCTGGCCGAGCGGCCCGATTTTCTCGATGCCTTCCGCGCCACCTTCGGGGACGAACGGGCGGACTATGCCGCGGCGCTCAAGCGGCACTACGACGACGGCGCGCCGGCGGGCTGGCAGCAGACCCATATCTCGGCCTACTCGTCGGCGCATCCGCACGAGGACTGGGCGGAATGCTTTGCCCACCTGCTGCACCATACGGACATCGTCGACAGCTTCGTCGCCGCCGGCTTGCATTCGGACGCGACGCCGAGCGCGGATTACGACCCCTATGCCGAGCAGGACACGGACCGGCTTATCACCGCCGGCGCCGAGCTCGGCATCGCGCTCAACCACGTGAACCGCTCGATGGGACTGGCCGACATCTATCCCTTCGTGCTGACGCCGCCGATCCGGGCCAAGCTGGCCTTCGTGCACGGCCGGATGAACGCCGCGCGCCCGGAGACGGACGTGGCCGGCGAGCCGTCGCGCGGCGCGGCGTGAGCCGTCGCCGGGACGAGCCCTCGTCCGGCTAACGCCTTCCGTAGCCGGCGAATCTCGCCGCGGTCTCGGCGATCGCCGCATCGTCGAGGATGACGGGGTCGCCGATCTGCAGCGCCAGGATGTACTGCCTGGCAAGCGTCTCGAGCTCGGAGGCCAGCCACATGGCGCGGTCGAGGTTCGGCCCGCAGGCGATGGCGCCGTGATTCGCCAGGATGCAGGCGTTCCGCCCTTCCAGCGCCCGCAGCGCGGCGTCGGAGAGCTCCTGCGTGCCGAAGATCGCAAAGTCCGAGCAGCGCACCGTCGGGCCGCCGAAAGCGGCGATCATGTAGTGCGCGGCCGGGATGTCGCGGCGGCAGATCGCCAGGGCGGTGCAATGGATCGCGTGTGTGTGGACGATGGCCTGCACGTCCGGCCGGGCGGCCAGGATGTCGCGGTGAAAGCGCCATTCCGATGACGGCTTGCGCGGTCCCCGCCAGTCCTCGGGATCGTCCAGCGGCACCGCGCAGATCATCTCTGGCGTCAGGTCGTCATAGGGCACAGAGGACGGCGTGATCAGCATATCGCCCTGACTACGCGCGGAAATATTGCCCGACGTGCCCTGGTTCAGCCCGCTGGCATTCATCCAGAGGCACTGCTCGATGATGGCCTGGCGGAGCGCGTGTTCCTCGTCGGTCATGGCGGCACGCTAGGGCGCAGCGACGGCGGATTCCAGTCCCTGAATCACGCATCGGAAACCCGCCGGGGCTGGTGGCGATGTCGCCCGGTCCGTGGCCTCAGCCCAGCGCCGGGGCGTTGGCCAGGCGGCGGCCGGGGGTGAGGGATTCGGCGGCCTCTGCGATGGTGCCGGCGTCGATGCCGAAGTGGTGGTAGAGGTCGCCCACCGTTCCGGTCTGGCCGAAGTGCTCGACGCCGAGGGGCACGGTGCGGTGGCCGTGCACGGCGCCGAGCCAGCCGAGCGTCGCCGGGTGGCCATCGATCACGGTGATCAGCATGCAGTGCGGCGGCAGCTCGGCCAGCAGGCGCTCGACATGGCCCTGCGCGGTGCGCACGCCGCGGCGCCGCGCCCGCTGCGCCGCCGTCCAGCCGGCGTTGAGCCGGTCGGCCGAGGTGACCGCCAGCAGGCCGATGTCGCGCCGGTCGTTGCCGATCAGCCCGGCGGCGGCGATCGCCTCGGGCGCGCAGCAGCCCTGGTAGGCGATCACCACCTCGGCGTTCGGCCCGGGGCGGCGCCACCAGTAGGCGCCGTCGATGACGCCGCGGCGGAAGGCCGCGTCGGGCTCGCGCGCCGGCTGTGTCAGCGGCCTGGTCGAGAGGCGCAGATAGACCGAGCCACCGGTCTCGTCGCGCAGCCAGCTGTGCTCGTCCGAATGCCCGTGCGGGTCGGCCTCGCCCTCGCGCTGCAGATAGTCGAAGGCCCATTCCATGACGATCGCCAGCTCGTCGGCATAGGCCGGCTCGAAGCTGGCCAGACCGTCCTGCGCCATGCCGATCAGCGGCGTGCCGATCGACTGGTGCGCGCCGCCTTCCGGCGCCAGCGTCACGCCCGACGGCGTGCCGACCAGCAGGAAGCGCGCGTCCTGGTAGCACGCATAGTTCAGCGCATCGAGCCCGCGGGCGATGAACGGGTCGTAGACCGTGCCGACCGGGATCAGCCGCTCGCCGAACAGCGAGTGGCTGAGGCCGGCGGCGCCGAGCAGCAGGAACAGGTTCATCTCGGCGATGCCGAGCTCGATATGCTGGCCCCCGGGCGAGAAGCGCCACTTCTGCGTCGAGGGCACGCGCTCGTCGCGGAAGGTGTCGGCCTGCTCGGCGCGGGCGAAGAGGCCGCGCCGGTTGACGAAGGCGCCGAGGTTCGTCGAAACGGTCACGTCGGGCGAGGTGGTCAGGATGCGCTCGGCGAGCGGCGACTTGCCCCGGGCGAGCTCGTCCAGCACCTTGCCGAAGGCGGCCTGGGTGGAGATCTCGGCATCCTTGAGCATGACGGGATCGCGGGATGGCGAGGCGGGGCGCCTCGTGCCGGCGCGTGCCCTGGGCAAAGAACGGCACCTCGGCGAGAAAGCGCTTCAGCTCCTCGGCGTCGTCGAGGGCGGCGAACGGCTCCCACTCGTCACCTTCGGCCACGCCCATGCGCTGCTGGAACGTCGCCATCTGGTCTGTGGTCATCAGGCCGGAATGGTTGTCCTTGTGGCCGGCGAGCGGCGTGCCCCAGCCCTTGATCGTATAGGCGAGGAAGCAGGTCGGCCGGTCGTGGTCGCGAGCATTTGCGGCGGCGTCGAAGGCCTCGGCCATCGTCTCGACGCAATGGCCGCCGAGGTTTGTCATCAGCTCGGCCAGCTCGTCGTCCGTGCGGCGGTCGAGCAGCGCCGTCACCGGTCCCTGGTCGCCGATCTCGTCCATCAGCCGCTTGCGCCAGGCGGCGCCGCCCTGGTAGGTCAGCGCGGAGTATAGCTGGTTCGGGCAGTGGTCGATCCAGTCGCGCAACGCGGCGCCGCCCGGCTCGGCGAAGGCGGCGCGCTGCAGCGCGCCGTACTTGAGCCGGACGACGCGCCAGCCGAAGGCGCCGAAGATCGCCTCGATCCGCTGCCAGAGCCCCTCGCGGACGACGCCGTCGAGCGACTGGCGGTTGTAGTCGATGACCCACCAGCAATTGCGCAGGTCGTGCTTCCAGCCCTCCTGCAGGCACTCGTAGATGTTGCCCTCGTCGAGTTCGGCATCGCCGACCAGCGCGACCATGCGGCCCAGCGGCCGCTGCCGACCATTCCTTGGCGGCCAGATAGTCCTGCACCAGCGAGGCGAAGGCGGTGATGGCGACGCCGAGGCCGACCGAGCCGGTCGAGAAGTCGACGTCGTCGGTGTCCTTGGTGCGGCTTGGATAGGACTGCGCGCCGCCGAGCCCGCGGAAGCGCTGCAGCTTTTCAAGCGGCTCGTTGCCCATCAGGTACTGCATGGCGTGGAACACCGGCGAGGCGTGCGGCTTGACCGCCACGCGGTCCTGCGGCCTGAGCGCGTGGAAGTAGAGCGCCGTCATGATCGAGACCATCGAGGCACACGACGCCTGGTGGCCGCCGACCTTGACCTCGTCCTTGGGGCGGAGGTGGTTGGCGTTGTGGATCATCCAGCAGGCGAGCCAGAGCAGCTGGCGCTCGACGGCCTTGAGGTGCGCGAGCTCGGTCATCTTCATCCGTTCCGATAGGTGTAGGCATAGCCGTTCAGCGCCGGCGTTCCGCCGAGATGAACGTAGAGGACGCGGCTGCCCCCTGGAAAGAAGCCGCGGCGCACCAGGTCGATCATGCCCTGCATCGACTTGCCCTCGTAGACCGGATCCGTGATCATCGCCTCGGTGCGGGCGGCGAAGCGTATGGCGTCGGAGGTCTCGCGCGACGGGACGCCATAGGCCGGATAGGCATAGTCCGGGTTGATGTGCACGTCCTCGTCCGTGATCTGCTGCCCGAGCCCGATCAGCGCGGCCGTGTCGCGGGCGATCTGCGTCACCTGCGCACGGGTCCGCTCGATCGTGCCCGAGCCGTCGATGCCGATGACGCGCTGGGCGCGGCCGTCGGGTTTGAAGCCGACGATCATGCCGGCCTGGGTCGAGCCGGTCACGGTGCAGGTGACGATCCAGTCGAAGCGGAAGCCGAGCTCGGCCTCCTGCGCGCGCAGCTCTTCGGCGAAGCCGACATAGCCGAGCCCGCCCAGCTTGTGGACGGATGCGCCGGCGGGGATGGCGTACGGCTTGCCGCCGGCGGCGCGGACCTCGTCGATCGCCGCCTCCCAGCTCGCCCGGATGCCGATGTCGAAGCCGTCATCGGTGATCCGGCTGTCGGCGCCCATCAGGCGGGTCAGCAGGATGTTGCCGACGCGGTCATAGACGGCGTCCTCGTGCGGCACCCAGCTCTCCTGCACCAGCCGGCATTTCAGGCCCAGCTTGGCGGCGACGGCGGCGACCTGGCGGGTGTGGTTCGACTGCACCCCGCCGATCGAGACCAGCGTGTCGGCGTTCGAGGCGAGGGCGTCCGGCACGATGTATTCCAGCTTGCGCAGCTTGTTGCCGCCAAGGGCGAGACCGGAATTGCAGTCCTCGCGCTTGGCCCAGATCTCGACGCCGCCGCCGAGCGCCTCGCTCATGCGGGGCAGGCGCTCGACGGGCGTCGGCCCGAAGGTCAGCGGATAGCGGTCGAACTTGTCCAGCATCTCGGTTCGGCGTGATTCGGTCGGCGCAGTATAGCGGGGGCGCAGGCAGCCGGTTGCGACGGCGCGCGCGACCTGCGATGCGGCGGTTGTCGCCCGGGGAGCGCTGTGGCCTGCCGGTCAACGTCTTCGTCTCAGATCAGCCTGGAGATCCAACGCGACGAGGCGCTGGCCGCCTTCGAGCGCACCGTGCAGCGGGCGATGGAATGCTACCTGATGACCGGCACGCGGGACTATCTGCTGCGCGTCGCCTGCGACGGGCTTGAGAGCTATGAGGGGTTCCCCGGCGAGCACCTTTGCCAGGCTGCCGGGCATTCGCTCGATCGGATCGGGCCGTGCGCTGGGCGTGGTCAGGCAGCGCACGACGCTGCCGGAGGCACAAGCCGGATATTGGGAGGGCCGGGGACGGTCCCGGCCCTCCTGTCGCGTCAGCCCTGCGGCATGATCACCTTGTCGATGACGTGGATGACGCCGTTCGACGCCTCGATGTCGGCCGTCGTGACGGTGGCATCGTCGACCATCACGGCGCTGCCGGTCGCGTCGATGTCGACGGTGTCGCCCTCGACGGTCTCGGCCATCGTCTCCTTGCCGGCCAGGTCGGACGACATGACCTTTCCGGGAACGACGTGGTAGGTCAGGATCGAAACGAGCTGGTCCTTGTTCTCCGGCTTCAGCAGGGCCTCAACCGTTCCCTCGGGCAGCGCGGCGAAGGCGGCGTCGGTCGGCGCGAAGACGGTGAACGGCCCTTCGCCCTTCAGCGTCTCGACCAGTCCGGCGGCCTGGACGGCCGCGACCAGTGTCATGAAGCCCTCGGCGCCGGCGGCGGTGTCGACAATGTCCTTGCCCTTCATCTCGGCGCTGGCGAGCGGTGCGCTGAGCGCGAGCGCGGCGGCGCCGAGGCAGGCGGCGGCAATCTTTCTCATGGATGGACTCCGGTTGATTTCAGTGAGCTATCGCAGCTTGGCGATGGACGGAAGCTAGGCCGCGCCGGCCTCGTTCAACGCTTGACGCAGGGTCCGCTCGCGCTAGCCAAGGCTTGGCTGCGACCGCCTGCCGCAGAAATGTCGCGTGAGTCGGCGCCGCCGAGGCGACGCCCGGCCGGAACGCGGGCCGCCCGCCATGGGCGGGACGCGATTTTTTATCGTTTCTGGCGGGTCGCGAGCCGGGTGGCACGCGACGTTCATCGCCGGGCGGGCTTGTCGCCTGCGCGTGGCCCGGATAGAAGCCGCGCCGTTCCGAGACGTTGACGGGAGAGGCGAATGGGAGGGGGAATCTCGGGGCCGAAACGCGTCGTGCTGGCCTATTCCGGCGGGCTCGACACCTCGATCATCCTGAAATGGCTGCAGGTCGAGATGGGCTGCGAGGTGGTGACCTTCACCGCCGATCTCGGCCAGGGCGAGGAGCTGGAGCCGGCGCGGCGCAAGGCCGAGATGCGGGCGCGCGGGCCATCTACATCGAGGACCTGCGCGAGGAGTTCGTGCGCGACTTCGTCATGCCGATGTTCCGCGCGAATGCGCTCTACGAGGGGCAGTACCTGCTCGGCACGTCGATCGCCCGGCCGCTGATCGCCAAGCGGCTGGTCGAGATCGCCGCGGACCGAGGAGGCCGACGCGATCGCGCACGGCGCGACCGGCAAGGGCAACGACCAGGTGCGCTTCGAGCTGGCCGCCTATGCGCTGGAGCCGGGCATCCGGGTCGTCGCGCCCTGGCGCGAATGGGACCTGACCAGCCGCACGCGGCTGATCGAATGGGCCGAGCAGCACCAGGTGCCGATCCCCAAGGACAAGCGCGGCGAGGCGCCGTTCTCGGTCGACGCGAACCTGCTGCACACCTCGAGCGAGGGCAAGGTGCTGGAGGACCCGGCCGAGCCGGCGCCGGACTTCGTCTACCAGCGGACCGTGGCACCGGAGGACGCGCCGGACCGGCCGGAGGTGATCGAGATCGGCTTCGAGGGCGGCGACCCGGTCAGCGTCGACGGCGAGCCGCTGTCGCCGGCGGCGCTGCTGACGCGGCTGAACGAGATCGGCGGGCGGCACGGGGTCGGGCGGCTCGACCTGGTCGAGGGGCGCTATGTCGGCATGAAGTCGCGCGGCATCTACGAGACGCCGGGCGGCACGATCTGGCAGGCGGCGCATCGCGGCATCGAGTCGATCACGCTCGACCGGGGCGCGGCGCACCTGAAGGACGAGCTGATGCCGCGCTATGCCGAGCTGGTCTACAACGGCTACTGGTTCAGCCCCGAGCGCGAGATGCTGCAGGCGCTGATCGACCGATCGCAGGCGCCATGTCAATGGCTGGGTGCGGGTCAAGCTCTACAAGGGGTCGGCAACGGTGATCGGCCGCGGGCTCGCCGAAGTCGCTCTATTCCGAGGCGCACGTCACCTTCGAGGACGACGCCGGCGCCTACGACCAGAAGGACGCGCAGGGCTTCATCAAGCTGAACGCGCTGCGCCTCCGCCTGCTGGCCCTGCGCGACCGGCGGTGAGGGCGGCGCCCCTGGCTGCCGGCGCGCCGCCGCTCCGGGCGGCCGGGACGTCAGGATGGCCGGCACCGCCGCTCGCAATCTCGGCCTGAATTGAACCTGCCCCGACGCGCGGGCTCGGTGGACCGGAATGCCGGGACACGGATGCTGTCGCCGGCTGGCGCTGTCGCTGCCTTCCCTTGACGGAGTGCGGCATGGCGGGCCATGCCGTTGGCGGCGTCGGTGGGTCCGGTCGTTGAGGGAGAGCGCATGGTTCAGTTCACCGCGACGCTCCTGCTGGAGCGTGCATGGATGCCGGACATCCGGGCGGTCGCCGCCGCGGTCGGCGAGCGTTTTCCGATGATCGGCGAGGTCGAGGCGGTGCCGGAACGCTCGGCGGTGCGGGTCGACGGCGCCGAGGTCGTGCTCGGGCCGGCGACGGAGCGGATCCCGGCCGAGCGGCTGGTCCCGCCGATGCGGCCCGTCCGGGCCTGGGATCCCGAGCCGGCCGTCCGCGGCCACGTGGCTTATCTCGACATCTCCTGCGGCGGCGACCTGCCCGGACTCGAGGGATCGGAGGCCTATGCAGCGGTGGTCCACTTCGTCGCTGCCGCAACGGCGGGGCTGGCGCCGGTGGCGGCGGTGTTCTGGAGTCAGGGATGGGCGCTCTCGGCGCCCGACACGTTCGCGGACCGCGCCGACGAGCTCCTCACCGGCAAGATGCCGCTCGGCGCCTGGGTCAGCTTTTCCACGGTCGTGCCCAGGGGGTATGACGCGGCGCAGGCGACCGGCATGGTCACCTATGGCATGCGGCCCTTCATCGGGCGCGAGCTGGAGCTGGCGCCCCGGCCGGGCGATCCGCGCAGCGCCTGGCGCTGCGTCGGGCGGATCGCGCGGATGGCGCTCGACCGCGGCATCAGTCTTGCCGACGGCGTGCGGCTGAGGGCCGCCGAGGAAGGCTGGGCGATGACCGTGCGCGAGCGCGACTTCTGGTTGCGCCGCGACGAGCCGGCCTTCGTGCTGGTCGCCGACAACTCCATCATCGACCCCGAGACGCTGAAGCCCCGCTCGGTGCCCGCTGTCTGAGTTCCCCGAACGGCTTCAGAGCAGACCGGCCGCGTGCAGCGCCAGACCGGCGGCGATGCCGAAGCCGACCAGCGGCAGCATGCCGACGCGCAGGCCGAAGACCAGCACCAGGGCCACCGCGAAGAGCGCAATCTTCGGCCACATGATCACCATCAGGCCGTGCGGCAGGAATGCCGCCTGGCCGAGGTAGACGGCCAGGTTGGCAATGACGCCGACCACGGCGGCCGAGACCCCGGCCAGCATGCGGCGCGCCAGCGCGATCGTGTGCAGCCGCTCGACCGCGGGGGCGAACGCCAGCATCAGCGCCGTCGAGGGCGCGAAGGTGTAGAATGTCGCCAGGGCTGCCGCATGCACGCCGAGGCCGGCGCTGCCGCCCGCCGCCCAGCTGCCGCCCCCCGACCAGCCCGCGAAGAACCCGGCATAGGTGTTGACCAGGATCAGCGGCCCCGGCGTCGCCTCGGCGATGGCGAGGCCGTTCAGCATCTCGGCCGGGGTCAGCCAGCCGAGCGCCACCGCCTGGTCGGCCACGAAGGGCAGCACGGCATAGGCGCCGCCGAAGGTGACGAAGGCCGCCGTCGTGAACAGCGCGGCCACGCTGTCGTGCGGAACCGTTCCGAAGAAGGCCCGGTTGACCAGATAGACCGAGCCGACGAGCAGCACGAGCGCCGCCAGCGTCAGGGCGGCGTGCCGCCGGATCGGCGGACCGGGCGGGACGGGCGCGCTGTCCTCGGCCGGCAGCGCCAGCC
This sequence comes from uncultured Alphaproteobacteria bacterium, assembly GCA_963745085.1. Lineage (GTDB taxonomy): Bacteria > Pseudomonadota > Alphaproteobacteria > Rhodobacterales > Rhodobacteraceae > Thermohalobaculum. The sequence goes on from CAVUWP010000025.1 coordinate 61,176, forward strand.
CGGCGAGGGCCGCCAGCGCCACGACGACCGGGAAGGGCACGCCGAAGACGGCGAGGGCGATGAACGCCGCGACGGCCAACGCCCAGGCGAGCGGTCCCTTCAGCGCCCGCCTGGCGATCTTCCACATCGCCGCCAGCACGAGCGCGATCACGACCGGCTGAACGCCGGCGAAAAGGGCGGCGACGACGGGCACCTCGCCATGCGCCGCGGCGACCCAGGCGAGCAGGATCATCAGCGCCGCCCCAGGCAGCACGAAGGCGGCGCCGGCGATCAGCCCGCCGCGCACCCCGTGCAGCCGCCAGCCGAGCCAGGTCGCGAGCTGCTGCGCCTCGGGACCCGGCAGCATCATGGCGAAGGCGAGGCCGCGGTCGAAGCTGGCGGCCGGCACCCAGGCCCGCCGCGTCACCACCTCGTCCTGCATCAGCGCGATCTGCGCCGCCGGGCCGCCGAAGGACAGGAGCCCGATCCTGCCCCAGACGGACGCCGCGTTCGCGAGCGTCGGCGGGGGCTGGGCTGGCGGAGCGGCCGGGCTGTCGTTCATGCGGCGCCCCGGCCCGAGACCCGGCCGGCCGCGGCGGGCCAGTTGTGCGTCTCGTCCGCCGCATCGCGCGCCCCGCGGTAGAGCGCGTCGTAGACGGACATCCCCGCCTCGAGCAGGGCCAGGTCGTCGCGGAACATGCGCGACGGCCCGAGCGAGACGGCCAGCAGGCCCGCCACCTGCGGCGCGAGCTCGGGCCGCGCCGTGTCGGCGCCGCGAACGATTCCGGCCAGCCGCAGCGGCGGCGGCGCGCCGAGGCCGAACTCGGCGAGCATGGTGTCGAAGGTGCAGCTCTCGCCGCGATGGCTCCAGAACACGCCCTCGACGTCGAACGCCGTCGCGGCGAAGCGCTCGGCGACGGCCTCGACCTCGGAGGCGTGATCCTCGTGCGACATCGTCGGCGCCTCGGGCGTGCCGACGAGACGTGCGAGCTGCGGGACGGTGATTTCTGTCGGTGACGCCATTGCGCCCTCCCCTAGTCGTAACGGAAGGACGCGATCCTTCGGCTGGCGCCTCACGGGGCGATCGCGACGACCCCTTGGCGCAAAGGATACGCGCGTGCGCCCCGGTGTCAATCTTGCCGGTCACGCCATAGCACAGCCGGGGTTTGGGGAATCGCCCTGCAATGTTAACTTGGCGACGCCGTCGCCGGGCGGTTCGCCGCGACGGGCAGCCGACGGGCAGCCATGGGGGGAAGGACGATGCTGGAGACGGCGTGCTACTATGATCTCGGCGCCTATGGGCGCACCATCTCGACGCGGGTTCCCGAGGCGCAGACCTGGTTCGACCGCGGCCTCAACTGGACCTATGCCTACAATCACGGCGAGGCGATCGAGTGCTTCCGCAAGGCCGCTCGAGGCCGATCCGGGCTGCGCCATGGCCTGGTGGGGCACGGCTTACGCGGCCGGGCCGAACTACAACCTGCCCTGGCACCTGTACGATCCGGCAGGCCGCGCCCAGGCGCTGGCCATGTCCTATGACGCCATGCAGGAGGCGCTGGCGCGGCTGGACGGGCTGACCGCCGTCGAGCGGGCGCTGATCGAGGCGCTGCCGGCACGCTATCCGCAGCGCGAGCCGGCCGACGACGACGTCATGATGCAGTGGAACGCCGCCTACACCGACGCGATGCGCGAGGTCTGGCGGGCGCATCCGGCGGACCTCGAGGTCGTCACGGTCTTTGCCGAGGCGATGATGAACGAGACGCCCTGGCAGATGTGGGACCTGGCGACCGGCCGGGCGCGCGAGGGCGCCAGGACGGACGAGGCGGTGGCCCTGCTGGAAGGCGCCATGCGCGACCTGCCGGCGAGCTGGGACCATCCGGGGCTTCTCCACCTCTACGTGCACCTGATGGAGATGTCGCCCTTCCCGCAGAGGGCACTGCGGGCCGGCGACCGGCTGCGCGACATGATGCCGGATGCCGGGCACCTGATCCACATGCCGACGCATCTCGACGTGCTGTGCGGCGAGTACCGGGACGTGCGTCGTATACAACCAAAAGGCGATCGAGGCTGACCGGAAGTACCTGGCGCGGGCCGGCGCGATGAACGTCTACACGATGTACCGGACGCACGACCACCACTTCGCCATCTACGGCGCGATGTTCTCTGGCCAGGAGTCGGCCGCGCTGGCGGCGGCGCAGGAGCTGATCGACACGACTTCCGAGGAGGTGCTGCGCATCCCCTCGCCGCCGATGGCGGATTTCCTCGAAGGCTATCTGCCGATGAAGCAGCACGTCCTCGTGCGCTTCGGCCGATGGCAGGAGATCGTCGACCAAGCGCTGCCGGAGGATCAGGGGCTCTACTGCGCGACGACGGCGATGATGCTTTATGCGCGGGTGGTGGCGCTCTCGAATCTCGGCCGGACGGCCGAGGCCGAGGCGGCGCTCGAGGCGTTCCGGGCGGCCCGCGCGCGGGTGCCCGAGACCCGGCGCGTCCACAACAACACCGTCGTCGACCTGCTGGCAATCGCCGAGGAGATGGCGCTGGGCGAGCTGGAGTACCGCAAGGGCAATGTCGACCAGGCGTTCGCGCATCTGCGCCGATCGGTCGAGCTCGACGACACCCTGCCCTATGACGAGCCCTGGGGCTGGATGCAGCCGACGCGCCACGCGCTGGGCGCGCTGCTGCTGGAGCAGGGGCGGGTCGACGAGGCCGAGGCGGTCTATCGCTCGGATCTCGGCTTCGACGGCAAGCTCGCCCGCGCCTGCCAGCATCCCGACAATGTCTGGGCGCTGCACGGCCTGCACGAGTGCCTGACGCGGCGCGGCGAGACGGTGGAGCGGCCGATCATCAGGCAGCGCCTCGACCTGGCGCTGGCACGCTGCGAGGTTCCGGTGCGCGCCTCGTGCTACTGCCGCACCAAGGTCGCGGCCTGAGGTTGCCTGGCGGATCGCCTGGCGCGCGCCTGCGACGATGGGCAGCAGCGCTGGGGATGGCGCTTAGCGGCATCGCGACGGCGACGCTGCTGCCGCTCCTCTTGCCGTTTCTGCACTAGGACGGCGGCAGGCTAACGTGGCCGACGCCCGCCGGCCGGTACCGCCTCCAGCCGGGCGGCGGTCTCGGCTGGATCGCCGGCGATCTCGACCGTCTTCGCGCCGAGGTCTCGCCCGCGATGATCGTCACCGCCGATTTGGCGACGCCGAGCGCCTTGGCCAGCAACCGAACCAGCGCCGCGTTGGCGGCGCCGTCGACCGGCGGCGCGGTCACGCGGACCTTCAGCACCCGCTCGCCGTCGGCGCCCGGCGCAAAGCCGTCGATCCGGTCCCGGCCGCCCCGCGGGATCAGCCGGACCCGCAGCCTCAACCGGTCGCCGGCCATGCCGCGCGGCCGCCGATCAGTAGATGAGGGCCGGCGCAATGTCGCGATTGAACAGGATCTGCAGGAAGGTGATGCCCAGCAGCACGATCAGCGGCGAGAGGTCGAGCCCGCCCATGCTGGGCAGGACATTACGGATCGGCCGGTAGACGGGCTCGGTCAGCCGCGTCAGCCCGTCCCAGACCGTCCGCACCAGCGGCTGGTACAGGTTGATGACGTTGAAGTTGATCAGCCAGCTCATGATCACCTGGATGATCACGATCCACCAGGCGATCGACAGGAGCGCGTTGACCAGCCAGATAAGGGCGTACATGCGGGCGTTCTCGCGTGACGGCGGGGCGTGGCGTACCTAGCGTCCCGCCGCGGTCGGCGCAAGGCGGCCAAAGCGGGGGGGGGCCGCGGCGGGTGACGGGCGCCCGCGATCTTCTTGACAGCACGCGCCGCCGGCCATAGCTGTCACCGGCGTCGGGGCCGTAGCTCAGCTGGGAGAGCGTCGCGTTCGCAATGCGAAGGTCAGGGGTTCGATCCCCCTCGGCTCCACCACCAAACAATCCTGGACGAATGAGCTCACTTCGCTAAAGCGCGTTGCGCGGGTCGCCTCCGAGAGATCGAGATAGGTGGTCTCGGCCGTTTAGCCGGTATCGGCCAGCTTCTGCGCCAGCATGACCAGCCCGTCGCCGGTGCCGCCGCCCGCCACCAGCGCGCGGAAGGGCCGGGTTCAGTCGCGTCAGCCCCGGAACAAAAAGTGGTCGATCCCGACCGGATGCGACGGCGAGCCCTCGATCAGCCGCGTGGCCTGCTCGGCCGGGTCGCGCTCGGGATACGGGCGTGGTCTCGTATTGTTGCCTTGCGGCGTCTCGTCATCACGCCGCTGTCCGCGCTGTCTCGTCCGCTCGCATGCCGCCTCCGATCTCGGCGGCAATGGTAGGAGCAAGATGTTGTGAGGAACGGCGAGCCGGCCGGAGACGTGCCAGCCCGCCTGGTCGAGGACGAGCACGGCGTGGGCGTCGGGCGCCACGGCGTCGCTGATCTCGGCGAGGTGCGCCTGCATCGCTTCGGTGTCGGCGAAGGGCATGACGAGGGCCGCGCCCTTGCCGAGCCTCGGACAGATCGCGCCGAAAATGTAGGCCGACTTTGTTCGCTGGTCGTGCGGCGCCCGGGGTCGCGTGCCGCGGCGCGCCCAGCGGCGGGTGATCAGGTTCTTCTGTCCGACCCTCGCCTCGTCCTGGAACCAGACCTCGATGCGCCTGCCGTGGGCGTCGCGGTCGCGGATCTCCGCGACAGCGGCCGGGAAGCTTTTTTAAACGCCTCTATCGCCTCCGGGTCCTGACCGTACGCCTGCGGGCGCGCCGAGAGGTTGCGGTAGCCCATCCGCCGGAGCTCGCGCCCGAGCGTCTGCCGGCTCGCCGTGATCCCGAACTCGTCCCGCAGCCAGCCCGCCAGATCGACCAGCCGCCAGCGCACAACCCCGTCGCGCCAGGGCACGGGGCCGGCCTCCACCGCCTGCGCCAGCGCCGAGCGATGCTCGCCCGTCAGCAGCGCCGCCTTGCCGGGCGCCTTGCGGTCGACCAGCCCCGTCGGTCCCGAGGCGTTGAACCGCAGCACCCAGTCGCGCACGACCTGCAGCCCGACCCCGCCGATCCGCGCGGCGTCCGTCCGGCTTCCACCGTCGTAGATCGCTGCCAGCGCCAGCAGGCGCCGCGTCTGCTTCGCGTCCCGGCTCGCCTTCGCCAACCGCCGCAGGTCATCCGCCGTGTAGTCGATGCTCAGCCCAATCGCAGCCGCCATGAAGAACCTCCCCTGTTCTCCATGGTGAATTACGACGGCGCTCGATTGGGAATCCCCCGCGAGAGTTGGGTCACGGGGCGCTGTATCAGCCCTGATCGCGACCGAAGGGTACCGGCTCGGATACCGAGACCGGTCCGCTCGATTGTCGGTCGTGGGAAGCCCGGTGCCTCGTCTCGGCGCGTTCATGGACGAAGATGGCGTCGCAGTATGTAAGGATCGGCGGGCTCGGCCGGCCGGTCAGGCGCGCGAGCGCCGGTCCGCGGCACTGGTTGTGGATCGTCCAGAGGTAGTAGCCACGCTCGACGAGGTGGGCCCGGATCCCCTCGAGAGAGGGCTGGTTCGCTCCCGGAGCATCAAAGCCGGCCTCGATCTGGATGACGTCGACGCGGCCCCCCCCCGGAGGGTGCGCTCGGCGCCGCGGAGGACCTCGAGATCGTGGCCCTCGGTGTCGACTTTCAGAAACTGCGCCCGCTCGATCTCTCCGCGGTCGAGGAACGTATCGAGCGTCGTCCCGACCGACCTTCGCACGTCTTTGCCAGTTGCCGCACGAGCCGCTCGCTCCATCGCCGCGATGGGCGATCGGCTCGTCTCATGGCTCGATGCCGGGGCGCAGCGAGAGCGGGCCCGGCCCATCCGCCGCCTCGTTCCGCAGGCGACGCGCCTCGAGCAGATATCCTGCGACCGTCGCGACCTGCGCCACCGCCACCAGGCACGCGCGCGCGCCGCCCCGCCAGCCCGCCCTCTGCCGCAAGGGATGGCTGACCAGGCGCGCGTAGAAGCCGACCCTGCGGAAGGGCCTGAACCTTTCGGCAAGCTGGTCCCCGTGGAAGCGGCGCGCGCCACGACCATAGGCCTTGTGCTGCTTGAAATAGCCGACGGGGCCCAGCCTGTGATGGTGCTCGACGACGGCGTCCGGAGCGTGGACGATTGCCCAGCCTCGACGGGCCCAGTCGCGGCAGAAGGCGCGGTCCTCGCCCGCCGCCGACGGGAACGAGGCGTCGAAGCCGCCGAGCTCGACGAAGGCCGCCCGGCGGACGGCGATGTTGTTGCTTGCCACGAAGGGCAGGCCGCCATCGGATGCCAGCGTCAGGAAATCGACGACGTCCTGGCTCGCGGCGGAGAAAAGATTGCCGGTCAGCGCGTTCAGCGTGCGTCCGCCAACGAGGAGCGGCCGCTTGCTCTGCTCGACAGCCGCCGCCAGGTTCGCGATCCAGTCGTCGCGAGGCGCGCAGTCGTCGTCCGTGAAGGCCAGGATCGCGCCCCGGGCCTCCGAGGCGCCGCGATTCCGTGCCGCAGCCGGGCCGGCGTTCTCCTGTCGGATCAGTGCGACCCGGAGGCGCGGCGCGAAGCCGGCGCAGAGCATGTCGACCGGCGCGCGCCCGCCATCGTCGACGACGATTACCTCGAACGAGGCATGCTTTTGGCGGGCGAGCGCGCCCAGCGCCCGCCCGAGTTCCTTCGGCCGGTTGTAAGTCGGGACGATGACCGAGATCTCGGGCCGTGCCGTCATGTCCGCACCGTCACGTCCGCATCTCCGGCTCCCGGCTCTGCGCGTCTGCCGGTGCCGAATGCCCGTCGCTGCGCGAAAGGCCGCGTCGCCTGCGCGAGCCAGCTCCGCGCCCGGCTCGGCAGGAGGAAGTTGCCGCCGTGGAAGACCAGCTCCGCCCAATGCGGGCTGCCGTTGCTGAAAGCCTCGCGCAGCAGGAGGTGACAGGCCGAGAGGTCGCCGCTGCGCGCGGCGCGCAGGCTCGGCAGCGTCAGGACGAAGGCGGCATAGGCCTCGGGCGACAGCAGGTCCCGGTGCGCGCGAACCCAGTCGATGTCCTCGCGCCAGTCGGGCTCCGTGGTGACGCGCGGCCGGTCGTCGATGCACCACACCGATTGCGGATGCTCGCCGGCGGCGAAGACGAGCTCTACTCCCTCCAGGCTCGCGGCCCGAAGCAGCCAGTCCTGATCGACGAAGCGACGGTATCGCGCATCGAACGGGCAGCGCCCGAACAGCTCGGCCCGCGCGAGGATCGTCGAGGTCTGGACGACGCCATCGCCGGTCGTCGGAAACCGCCGGCGAAAGAGATAGTCGCCGATCGGCTGGCCAACGCTCGGAAGCCGGCGCGGCCAGATGAACTCGGCATCGTCGGCACGCGCGACGAAGCGGCACGACACGATGGGCGACCCGCGGGCCCGGCCGGCCGCCTCGATCTGCAGCGCGAGCTTGTCCGGGAACCAGAGGTCGTCGTCGTCGAGAAGCGCGATCCATGCTGCTCGTGCGGCCCTGATGCCAAAGTTGCGGGCGTCGGCATTGCCGAGCGATCTGTCTGGCACGAGAGCCCGGAGGCGCGGATCCTCGATGGCGCCGAGCGCTTCGACCGTGCCACGGTCGAGGCCGTCGACGATGACGATCACCTCGATGTCGCGCACGCTCTGCCGCAGCGCCGAGGCGACTGCCTTCGTCACCATCTCCGGCCGGTTGAAGGTCGGTACGATGACCGAGACGATCGGTGCCGCGGCACTCACGAGGCGGCCTCGTGGATGCGGCGGAAGGCCGGGCTCTGTCCGACAAGCTCGTCATAGGTGCCAGCGCCGACGACCCGTCCGTCCTCCATCATCAGGATCTTGTCGCAGCGGCGGACGGTGGAGAGACGATGGGCGATCAGGATGATCGTCTTGCGCCGGCCGAGGCGTTCGACCGCCTCCATCACGGCCCTTTCGGTTGCCGCGTCGAGCGCGCTCGTCGCCTCGTCGAAGATCAGGATGTCCGGGTCGCGGTAGAGGGCGCGCGCGATCCCGACGCGCTGTCGCTGTCCCCCGGACAGCCGCGCGCCGCGCTCGCCGACCAGCGTGCGGAAGCCTTCCGGAAGGCGCGCCGCAACGTCGTCAAGGCTGGCGATGCGGGCTGCCCGTTCGACGGCGTCGTCGTCAACCTCGGCGGGTTCGACCCCGAAGGCGATGTTGGCGGCGAGGGTGTCGTCAGTGAGATAGATGCTTTGCGGCACATAGCCAATCGATCGGCGCCAGCGCCGCACGTTCGAGCCGTCGACACGGACCCCGTCAACCGCCATTTCGCCTGACTGCGGCGTCAGCAGCCCCAGAATGACGTCGACAACGGTGGTCTTTCCGGCACCAGTCGCGCCGACGATGCCGACGGTCGTGTTCGCCTCCACCTCCAGCGACAGCCCTCCCAGCGAGGGCCGCGCCGCCTCGGGATAGCTGTAGACCACATCACGCAGAACGAGCTTGTCGGTGAGCCCCAGCGGAGTTGCCGGCACGCCCTCGGGCAGAGCCGCGCTCGGTGCCGAGCGAAGCTCCGCATGAAGCTCCTCGAGCGCCGACCGGCCGAACCGGATGCGGGTCAGCGAGCGGAACACCTGCTGAAGCTCGGGGAACAGCCGGGCCCCTGCGAAGGCATAGGCTCCCAGGACGGGCAGCACTGCCTCCAAATCTCCGCCGCGCGCCGCCAGCAGCCACAGCACGAAGGCAAGCATGCCGCCGATCGCTATGCCCTCGAGCGCGTGCCGCGGCAGCTCGGAGAAAATCTCCGCGCGTGCTTGCGCATCCGCCATCCGCCGGGCGGGCTCCCTGAAGCGCCGCAGATAAGCGCTCTCGAGGCCGAGAACCTTGACCTCCTTGATGCCGCCAAACGCCTCCTGCGCGATCTGGAAGCGCTGGCGATTGGCCGCCGCGCGCCGGATGCCGAGGCGCGCCAGCCGGTGATGCGCGAGGATCAGGACCGCCCCGTAGCAGAGGCAGGCCACGGCCGCCGCGACAAGCGCCCCCGCCGGCTCCATATAAATCAGAAGCCCGGCGATCGAGACGGCGATGGCGCCATGCGCCACCAGCCGCATCGCGGCGTCCACCGGACCCTCGACGACGACGGCGACCTCCGCCAGGAGCGATGTGCCCAGATCGGCCGTGTTGCGGTTGAGGAACCAGTCATAGGGCTGCGCGAGATGCCTTTCGAGCAGGCGCGCTCCGAGGCTGGGCACCCTCATTTTCGTGAAGCGTGTCAGAGCATAGAACGTCGCCGCGCGCGCGCAGACACCGACCAGGACCGCGACGAAGATGACCCCCGCAAGCGCCATCAGCAGATCCATCGGCTTGTCGGCGCCGATCACCACGCGCAGGCCGTCCAGCAACGCGCTGCGCTCGACGACTGACGGGTCGGCAAGCACCGCGAGGAACGGCAGCACCGAAGCGATGCCGAGCATGTCGAGCACGCCCATGGCGACGGTCATGCAGATCAAAGCGACGAAGACGCGCCGCTCGCGCGCGTTCAGCAGGTCGACGATCCTTCGGTAAACGTCGAGCATCCGCCTCGCCTGACTGGGACCGGATGCGGCGCGCGCGCGCGCACCTTTGCCGGCCCCCTCGCCCAGAACGGGTGCGCGTGCAGCTTGGTTCCTTCTGCTGATGCGGTGCCGGTGCCGAAAGTGCCCGGGCGCAGCATCCGAGACGGAGCGGGTTCGCCGACGCTCAGCCAGTCGCAGTTACTGGCGCGGGCCGCGCTGGCCAAGGGCATCTTGCGGGCGGAAGGTGTTGCAGCGGCGTGCGAAGGCGTCGATCAGCGGGTTGAGGCGGTCGAGTTGGCGGGGCGGATTGTAGACGGCATGGAACTCGTCGCGCCAGGTCGCCTGCGCGCGTTCGACGCGGTCGTTCAGTTCCGGCGACCCCGACCGCCTGGCCCGGCAGGCCGAAAACCTGCATGGGTTCTCCTTCTACCCGATCTTTGCACTTCAGAGCGTCGGGGAACCCCTCCCTCCGTTCAACAACCGTGTCTCACATCTCTCTGGACCCCCTGCGCGCATCAGCCGTTCGCGACGTGGGTCGATGCGTCGCAGGCCCGCGCGGAGGCTCGCCGGCGCCAGCATGTACCCGACCCACGGCCATGTGGCGAACGATGCCGGCGCGGCGCCGAGCGCCCGAAGGACGAGCCGCCTTCCCGCCGCAGCGTCTCCCTCGGGCGCGCTCAGTTCGCGCCTGGCGCTCTCCAGCAGATAGAGGTGCTCGACCCCGGCGCGGCGCAGGGCGTGCCGGTTCCGCCGGAACAGCGTCTCTCGCGCCGTCATGTTGGCGCGGAAGCGCAGCGAGCGGCGCGGGCCGGGGGCGTCCTCGTGGATGCGCGCGAGCACCGGGTCGACCGCGACCAGGTGATAGAGCCGTGCGACGCGCTGGAAAAGGTCCCAGTCCTCGACCGCCGGCAATGTCTCGTCAAAGCCGCCGACAGCTTCCAGCGCCTCGCGCCGGAACATGGTCGTCGAGCCTCCGCCATGCGCGATGTTGCGCAGAAGCAGCGCCTCAAAGACGTCGCCCTGCATCTCGGGAGCGGCCGCGCGGACCAGCCCGTCGGGCGCCACCGTCTCGGAGCCGACATGACAGAAGCCGACATAGGCGGGCGCACCGGCCAGCGCCTCGACCTGCGCCCTGATCTTTTCCGGCCTCCAGAGGTCGTCGGAATCGAGGAAGGCGACGAAGCGCCCCCGCGCCTCCGCAATCCCGCGATTGCGCGACGCCGCGACGCCGCGATTGCGCGGCTGGACGATGATGCGGAGGCGCGGCTCGCCAAGATCGCCCAGTCGCGCGACGGTGTCGTCGCGCGACGCGTCATCGACGACGATGATATCGAGGGCAGCATAGGTCTGCGCCCGGACGCTCTCGACCGCGCGGCGGACGAGCGCGGCGCGGTCGTGCGTGGGGATGACGACACTGACGACCGGGTCACCCGCGACAGCGCGCCGCACCGGGGCCCGGTCCGGCGGAGGCGCCGCCTCGCTGTTGCGTCGAGCGGTGCCCGGGCCGACAAGCCGACGGGCACGCAGACGGTCGCGGGCGCCCGCGAGCGCCCGCGCGGCCGAGGCCCCGGCATGGGCCGTGGCGCGGTCGGTCGGCCGCGCGCCGCCGGCACGGCGGATGACGGCCTCGCACCGCGCCTCGACCGCCCGCCCTGCCTCGGGGCGCGCTCTGATCGCCCGGGCCGCGGCGACGAGGGGCGCGCGGCGCCCGGCGACCCCGCCGGAGACCTGCAGATCGTCGACCAGGCGCTCGAGCACGCCGATGCGCGCGGCCAGGCCCTCGGCGGTGTCGCGGCGCCCGCTGAGCGACACCGCCTCTCCGGGCAGGCGCCGGTAGAGGGCGAGCCCGCGCGCGGCCTCGGCGCACCGCACGCCACGGGCGAGCGCCCGCATGATCAGGTCGCCATCTTGGTTCATCGTCAGGCCGGGGGTCCAGCCGCCGCTCCGCCGGTAACCCTCGCGCGACCAGAGAACCGCGCAGGGCGGCGACCACGCGCCGCAAAGCCATGCCGAAAGCGGGTCGCTGAACGGCGGCGGAAGGGCGTTCGACGGCGGGCGGGACAGCCATGCCGCGCCGTCCAGCTCGTAGCGATCCCAAGGGCAGAGCGCTAGGCCGGCATCGTGGTCGTCGAGCGCCCCGGCCAGCCCGGCCAGCGTCTCCGGCGTCAGAATGTCGTCCGCGTCGAGGAAGAGCAGCCGGTCGCCCCGCGCCGCCTCCACCCCCTGCAGGCGCGCCGCCGCTGCCCCGGCATGCGGCCCGGCGACCAGCCGGACCGGCGCGCCGAAGCCCTGCGCGATCCGGGCGCTGTCATCCTGCGAGCCGTCATCGACGACGATCACCTCCGCCGGCGGGCGCGTCTGCGCCAGCGCCGAGCGGATCGCCTGGGCGAGATAGGCTCGCGCGTTGAAGGACGGGATCACGACCGAGATCGGGGCGGTCATCAGGGCAGCGCCTCGAGGACGGCGCGCAGCGTCTCGGGCTCGACGCTCAGATCCTGATCGAGCGGGTGCGCCGCGCCGTCGCCGCGCGCCGGGACGCGCCAGTAATCATGGCCCATCGCCGCGGCGAGCGCATAGAAGTTCGGGTTCGGGTAGCTTGGATCGGCGATCTCGACGATCTGCGTTCCGGGCGCGCAGAACATCATGTTCGTGAGGCCGGCGCCATGCGGCCCGACGAGGACGGCGGTTTCGCCCATGAGCCGCAGCTGGGCATCCAGATTGAGGGCTTCCATCTCGACCAGCTCGAAGCCATGCGCACGCAGCATCGGCGCGAGCGCTGCCTCCTCGATCAGCCGCCGCCCGCGCGCGCGGCGGCGGCTGATGAAGACGCGCCGGCGGCTCGGCCCGATCTTCGCGAGCGCTTCCCGGACCGGCCGCAAGAGTTCCGGCCGGAAGCGGTCGGTCTCGAGGACGGTCAGGTGCTCGAACACGACCCGCTCGCCCGTCGCGACCTGCACGCACCGATCAGGCTCGACCCCCAGCAGGCGCAGGCTCGCATCGACCAGCGGCGGACGCTCGGCCGGCAGTGCGAGTTGATCGATCAGGCCGAGGCCGCGGAGCAGCAGGATCTTGGGCAGATGCGCCGTCAGCCAGTGCGAGTGGTTGTGATAGACGCGCTCGGCGATCCAGACACCGGTCCCCAGGGCGCGCGGCGGACGGCGTGCCGCGGCGGCATGGAGCGGTCGATAGCGGATCTGGGAAAGCTCGAGGCTGCGCCCGGCGGAATCCAGCAGCGCCGGAAAGTAGTCCGGGCGCCCGCCCGGCCTGCAGGCTGACACGAGGTGGACGCCCGCGAAGCTCAGCACGCTCGTCGCGCCGCTGACCCGCTCCGGTACGTCCCGGAACGAAAAGCCCCACCAGCCCCGATCGTCCGGGAGCTCGTCTCGCGAACCGGCATTTCGCGGCAGCGGAATTCCTCGCGATCGCCCGGGAATGGAGGATCCGGCGTCCGCCCTGGCGCTCGGCCTCGGCGACGGCATCGCGGCGCGGCGCGAGGCGGCGCCGGAAGAGGACAGGCGAGGCGCCGCGCTCGACCAGCATCTGCGCGGCATCGCTGCCCCAGACGGCAAGCCGCTCCGTGACGCCGCGCCGCAGCCGCGCGAGGTCGAAGACGTCGCCGCGACCTGGCTCATTGCTCATGCTCGGGCTCCCCCGACAGCCTTCGGAAGAGCTGGATGTATGCGTCGAGCGTCGCGTGCTCGGCGAAGGCCTCGGCGCGCCGGCGCGCGCCCTCGCGACTGGCGGGCCCCGTGCCGGCGAGCGCTTCGGCGAGGGCGGCGCGGAGCGCCACCGGATCGTCCGGCGCCACGAGGACGCCGCTTTCCGGCGTCACGACCGACGGCACGCCGCCGACGCGCGCCGCGACCGCCGGCAGGCCGCACGCCATCGCCTCCAGCAGCGCGAGCGGCAGGCCCTCGCTCCGCGACGGCATCGCGAAGACCGCGGCGCGGCGCAGCGTGTCGCGCAGCGCCTGCCGGTCGAGGTGCCCCGGCATCCGCAGCCGGTCTGCGACGCCGAGGCGCGTCGCCAGCGCTTCAAGAGCGGCTCGTGCCGGCCCCTCGCCGAGGATCGTCAGCTGCGCCTCGGCAAGCCCGGAGAGTGCCTCGATCAGGATATCGAACCCCTTGACTTCGCAGAGCCGCCCGACAGCCACGATTCGGTTCGGCGACGGAGTACCGGCGGGCGTCCAGTACCGGGCATCGATCCCGTTGGGGACGAGGACAAGCCGCTTTACCGCGTCTGGCGCGATCGCCCGCACGGCAGCGAGCGCGGGCTGCGATACCACCGTCACCGCGTCCGCCGAGCGCAGGAAGCGCGGCAGATGGCGTCGCAGGCTGGGCGGAGGCCGAAGGACGTCGCTGCCATGCGTCGACAGGACCAGCCTGAAGCGAAAGAACGGTCGGAGCATCAAGAAGTAGAGAACGGCTCCGGTCGCGAAGTGCGCGTTGACGACGCTCGGGCGGAAGCGGGCAATGATCGTCGCCAGGCGAACCACCGCCGCACCTGCGCCCGGCAGTGCGGTAAATCGCGGCCGTCCTTCAGCATCGGCGCCGGCTTCGGCAACAAACCGGAGGTTGAGGGCAGAGGTCTCCTCGTCAGGACCGAGCCGAAGCGTACTGACACCCTCGGCGACGAGGGCGGTCTCGAGCGCCGCGAGAACGTTCTGGACGCCGCCGCGGTCCGAGCGCGGCGTCGCGGAAAAAAGCATGATTCGCATCAGCCGTTCTGCTGCTTGCCCAATGCGCATTCCCTCTGCCCGGGCGGTGTCGCGCCGACGCGTCTCCGTCGCCCAACTCCGACGGCTCCAGACCACATCGCTTCACCGATGCGCCCGGTTCCATGCCGCGGCTGACGAGCAGCCGAACGGGTGCCGCGGGCGCATAGTCCGGCAGCGTCACTTCGGAATGAACGACGCCGCATTTCTTCGTGAAGTCGTGGCTGCGCTCGAGCCGATCGTCCCGCAGCAGCCAGGCCGAGCGGTGGGCGGCGGACGCCAGCGCGTTCGACGCCGCCTTGCGGCCGATGACCTTGACGTGGCGGTGATAGATCGCCATCGCGATGCGATCAGTGGCACGGGCGATGCCGACGTCGGAACGACGTCTACGGCGCGCTGCTCTGGATAGCCGAGAAGCTGCAGGGCCAGGAAAATGCCGCTCGGGACGCTGATCGCGGCGCGGCAGCGGCGCCCGCATGCGGCGCTCAAGGGTCTGGCAGCAAAAGACGCCATAGGCGCCATGGGCGGGGACTCTGTCCCGCCCACAGGAAGGGAAGAGACGATGAAGAAGGTGGCGGCAGTGGGTGCGCTCTTTGTCGCCAATTCGCTGCTTGTCGTCGTCGCAATCCTCGGCGTGGCGTCCGTGCTCGTCTTCTGGATCCGGATGGCCGGCGCTCTGACGTGATGGCCGGCACGGCCGGTCTCGTCGCGGCGCTGCGGCATCAGAGCACGGCCCACATCTGGAACAGGACGCCGGCGGCGAACGAGCCGGTCAGCGACAATGCGAGGTAGAGCGCGAAGACCGGGCGCTTCACCAGCGCCCACACGGCGATCGCGGCCGGCAGCGAGGTGACGCCGCCGGCGACCAGAAAGGCGAGACCGGCGCCGGGCGCCATGCCCTGCTCGACGAGCCCGCCGACCAGCGGCAGGGCGGCGTATCCGTTGAGATAGGCGGGCACGCCGACCAGCGTCGCCGTGGCGATCGGCAGCAGACCGGTGCCGCCGAGCGCCTGCGTGACGAGCTCGGCCGGGACACGAAGGCGAGCATCAGGCTCTCGAGCAGGAACGCAAGCACCAGCCACTTGGCGAGGAAGAGCGTCGTCTTCGTCCCCTCGCGCCAGAACTTCGTCACCCGGGCGGGATCGTCCCAGAAGCGCCAGGCGACCTCGTTGCGGCGTCCGCACCTTCGAGCCGCCGCAGCCGCCGTTGCCGACGCCCTCGCGCAGCGGGTCGGACAGGCGGCCGGCACCTGCCAGCGCACGCACGGCAAAGCCGCCGAAGAGGCCGAGGCCGACCGCGGCGAGCGTCTTGGCGACGGCGAACTCGGCACCCATGACACCCGCCGTCAGGACGAACATGGAGGGGTCCATGACCGGGGAGGCGAGCCAGAAGGCCATCACGGCCGAGAGCGGCACGCCCATGCCGAGCAGTGCGGCGATCAGCGGGATCACGCCGCAGGAGCAGAAGGGCGAGAGCCCGCCAGCGAGCGCGGCGAGCAGGATCATCATGGCGGGCGAGCCGGTGAAGGCCCGCGCGATCAGCCCATCGGCCCCGGTCGCGCCCGCATAGGCCGCGAGCCCGATCGAGAGGATCAGGAAGGGAGCGACGTCGACGAGGTTCCGCGCGACGAAGGCGATGCTCTCCACCCCCTGCGCGGCGCAAGGACGATCAGACCCAGAAGGATCGCGGCCGAGACCAGCCACACCTGCTCCCTGGCCCAGAGGCCGGCGCCGATCTGCAGAACCCTGTCGCGGGCGCCGAGCACGATGTCCGTCATGGCCACATCCTTAGACGATTGGTTGTTTCGGGCGCGTGAAAGCGCATCAGGCGGCGTCCTCGCGGTGCTTCACGCCGGCGCAGCACTCGGACGTCAGAAACGAGACGGTGCGCTGCATGGCGTCGTAGTCGGCGCGGTTGACGATCTCGCGGCCCTTGCGCTCCTGCTCGACGAGCCCCGCCTCGACCAGCGCCCGCAGGTGGTGCGCGAGCGTCGACGCCGGCATGTCGAGATGCGCCCCGATCTCTCCGACGTTCAGCCCCTCGCGCCCCGCCCGCACCAGCAATCGGTAGACCGAGAGGCGCGTCTCGTGCCCAAGCGCGGCGAGGGAGCGGGCGATGGATGAATTGCCGGTCATGCGCCCAATATAACCAGAATCCCGGTTATGTCAAACCTTGCATGGCGGCGCGATGCGTGGCGGCACGATGCGAGGCGGAACGAAACCGCTTCAACCTTGTTGATGACGGTCGACCGCGCCGCCCCTCGCCCATCGCCATCGATCACACCGTTCGTCGCCGGCGCGGCGGGAGGATCACATGCTGAAGACCGTCGTGCGCCCTGGCATGGGTGCTGTCGTCCACGATGGCGGGGTCGCGTTCCGCGTCTGGGCGCCCAACGCGGAGGCGGTCTTCGTGACCGGCTCGTTCAACGCGTGGTCCGAGGACGCGACGGCGCTGGCCGCCGAGGAGGGCGGGTACTGGTATGCCGATGTCCCGGACGCCGCCCCCGGCGACGAGTACCGGTTCCTGATCAGCGCCGGCGGAACGCTGCTGTCGCGCATCGACCCGTATGCGCGCGCCGTCACGAGTTCCGTCGGCAACGGGATCGTCGTGGCACCGTCCGCGGACTGGCACGCGGTCGAGTTCTCGCCGCCGCCCTGGAACGAGCTGGTCATCTACGAGATGCATGTCGGCACCTTCAACCGCTCGGACGGGGACCAGCCTGGCACCTTCGCCGACGCGGTTGGCAGGCTCGACCATCTGAGGCGGCTCG
Source organism: uncultured Alphaproteobacteria bacterium (assembly GCA_963745085.1). Classification (GTDB taxonomy): domain Bacteria; phylum Pseudomonadota; class Alphaproteobacteria; order Rhodobacterales; family Rhodobacteraceae; genus Thermohalobaculum. The sequence continues at coordinate 78,085 of CAVUWP010000025.1, forward strand.
GCGTGACCGCCGTCCAGCTGATGCCCGCGATGGAGTTCGCCGGCGATATCTCGTGGGGCTACAACCCGGCGCACATCTTCGCCGTCGAGGGCGTCTATGGCGGCCCGGAGGGGCTGCGCGACTTCGTGCTCGAGGCGCATCGGCGCGGCATCGCCGTGATCCTCGACGTCGTCTACAACCATTTCGGGCCGAGCGACCTCGACCTCTGGCAATTCGACGGCTGGAGCGCCGACGGCAAGGGCGGGATCTACTTCTACAACGACTGGCGGAGCGACACGCCCTGGGGCGACACGCGCCCGGACTATGGCCGCGCCGAGGTCCGGCAGTTCATCCGGGACAACGCGCTCTACTGGCTCGAGGAATACCGTCTGGACGGGCTGCGCTTCGACATGAGCCTCTACATCCGCAGTGTCAGCGGCGACGAGGGCGATCCGGACGACGCGCTGCACGACGGGTGGACGCTGATGCAGTGGATCAACAGCGAGATCCGCGAGCGGTTTCCGGGGCACATCACCATCGCCGAGGACCTCCGCAACAAGGCCGAGATGACCGGAGCGGTCGAGCAGGGCGGCGCCGGCTTCGGCGCGCAGTGGGACTCGCAGTTCGTGCATCCGATCCGCGAGGTCCTGGTGGCGCCGGACGACGGGGCCCGGCACATGGCGACCGTCGCCCATGCGCTCGGCCATCACTACAACGGCGATCCGTTCCAGCGGGTCGTCTACACCGAGAGCCATGACGAGGTGGCGAACGGCAAGGCGCGCGTCGTGCACGAGATCGCGCCGGGCGATCCTTCGCACTGGGCGGCGCAAAAGCGCTCGACGCTCGGCGCGGCGCTGGTGCTGACGGCGCCGGGCATCCCGATGCTGTTCCAGGGGCAGGAATTCCTCGAGGGCGAGTGGTTCCGGGACACGGTGCCGATCGACTGGGACCAGAGCGAGGAGTTCCGCGGCATCGTCCGGCTCTATCGCGACCTGATCGGGCTGCGCCTGAACCGGGCGGGAACGACGCGCGGCCTGACGGCATCGGGCGTCAGGATCTTCCGCGTCCACGAGGCGGACAAGCTGGTCGCGTTCCACCGCTTCGATGCCGGCGGCCCTGGCGACGACGTGGTCGTGGTGGCCAATCTCGCGCACCGGCCGCGGGAAGGCTATCGGATCGGCTTTCCGCGCGCCGGGCTGTGGCGGCTGCGGCTGAACAGCGACTGGCAGGGCTATAGCGACGATTTCGCCGGCTTCGAGAGCCGGGATGTCGAGGCGGTCGAGGGCGAGTGCGACGGCCTGGGCTGGTCGGCCGAGATCGACATCGGATCGTACAGCGCGCTGGTGTTCTCGCAGGACGAGTAGCACCGCGCCCGCCGGCGCGGGCGTCAGTCGCGCACCAGATAGGTCGCCAGGTTGCCGACGCCTTTCAGCGCGATGGTGCCGCGCGGATCGACCGCCACGGTGTCGCCCAGCGCCTCGAGCGTGTTCTGCGATATGTGGATCCTGCCGGGGACGCTCGACGCCTCGAGGCGGCTCGCCACGTTCACGGTGTGGCCCCAGACATCGTAGATGAAACGCTTGCGGCCGATGAGGCCTGCGACGAGCGAGCCGCTGTGAATGCCGATGCGCAGCTGCACGGCCTCGTCCGTATCGCGCCCGGGCCGCAGCTCGGTCATGACGGCGCGCGCGAAGGCGACCGCGAGGCAGGCGTGGTCGGCGCGCGGCTCCGGGATCCCGGCGGCGGCCATGTAGGCGTCGCCGATGGTCTTGATCTTCTCGACCCCGTGCGCCTCGGCAAGCTCGTCAAAACGCGAGAACAGCCTGCCCAGCCGCTTCAGCAGCACCGTCGGCGCCGTCCGCGCCGCCAGCGGCGAGAAGTTCACGATATCGGCGAAGATGATGGTGGCCGAGTCGAACCGGTCGGCGATCATCGTCTCGCCGGTGTTCAGCCGCTCGACGATCGGCGTCGGCAGGATCGCCGTCAGGAAGCCGTTCGCGCGGTCCTTCTCGGTCTGGATCTGCTGGACGTAGCGGCGCTCGCGCTCGCGCCACCGACGGCGCTCGAGGCAGGCCTGGATGCGCGCCCGCAGCAGGACCGTGTCGACCGGCTTCGGCAGATAGTCCTCGGCGCCCTCCGCGATGCACTTCAGCACCGCGGCCTCCTCCTTCAGGCCCGAGACCATCAGGACGGGGACGTCGTGCAGCTTTGCGTCCGACTTGATCCGCCGCAGCAGCTCGATGCCGTTCATCCCCGGCATCAGGATGTCGACCAGCAGGAGGTCGAAGTCCGAGCGGCCCAGGATGTCCAGCGCCGCCTGCGCCGACGCGGCCTGGGTGACGCTGTGGCCGTCGCGGCGCAGGCGGCGCGCCAGGAGGTCGCGGTTCGTCTTCTGGTCGTCGACCACCAGGATCCGGCCGGTCTCGCCGTCCGGGCGCCTGGCCTGCGCGCCGACGGTGCGGGCGAGCTCGGTCGCGATCGTCAGGTCGGCGGCGTCCCCTTCGTGGTCCTGCTGGTCGTGGCGCGCGTGCTCGACGATGGCGTCGATCTGCTCGAGCAGCAGGCGGGCCTGGCCCTGCACGGTCTCGATCTCTTCGGCCAGCCGCGGCGGCAACTCGGAGACGAAATCCTCGGCCACCATCTCGGAATAGCCGAGGATGGCGTTCAGGGGCGTGCGCAGGTCGTGGCGCAGCTTTGCCTCGGCGGCGTCGCCGGCCAGCGCGGCGTCCCGACCGTCGAGCAGCGCCGCGACCTGGGCGTCCAGATCGCGCGCGGCGACCAGCACCCGCTCCAGATCCTCGAGCGCCGCGGCCGGACCGGTCTCGCGCACCTGCTCGACGATCAGCTCCTGGTAGCCGAGCAGGGCCTGCGCCGGCCCCGTCAACCGCTGGGCGATCCTCGCGGCATAGGCACGTCCGCCGATCGACTCCGGTCCGGACAAGGCGGTCAGCCGCCGATCAGGCGGGCAATCTTCTCGATCAGCGACGGCAGCTCGATCGGCTTGGTGTCATAGTCGTCGCAGCCCGCCGCCATCGCCTTCTCGCGATCGCCGGCCATGGCGTGCGCCGTCAGCGCGATGACCGGGATGGCCGCCGTGGCGGGGTCCGCCTTGATTCGCCGCGTCGCCTCCCAGCCGTCGATCACGGGCAGGCTCATATCCATCAGCACAAGGTCCGGCCGATGCTCGGTCGCGGCCGCGACGCCCGACTCGCCGTCCATCGCGATGATAATCTCGTAGCCGCGACGCTGCAGGCGGCGCGAGAGCATGTCGCGGTTCATCTCGTTGTCCTCGACGATCAGGATCGTCGACATGACCGTCTCCTCAGGCCACCGTTCTCTGTTCGACATGCCGTTTCACGGCGTCCACCAGATCCGTCCTGCCCCTCAACCCCTTGCGCACCACCTCCGATGTCCGACTCTGGAGCCAGGCGATCTCGTCGCGCGTCAGGTCCTTGGACGTGATGACGATCACCGGCAGCTCCGACATCTCCGGCATGGTCTGCAACTTCTCCAGCAGCGCGAAGCCGTCCATGCCCGGCATCATCAGGTCCAGCAGCATGAGCGTCGGACGCCGCGCCCGCAATTGCTCGAGCCCGCGCTCGCCATCCGCCGCCTCGCGCACCACCCACCCTTCGCGGGTCAGGATACGGCGGCACAGATTGCGTGTCGACGGGTCGTCGTCGACGACCAGAACCTCGCGGCCGGTGCCGCCGCCGCTGCCATTGGCGACGCTGGCCAGCGTCCGCAGCAGCTTTGCCGGGTCGACGGGCTTGGTCAGGTGCTCGACGGCGCCGAAGGCGAGGCCCATCTCGCGGTCGGGCACGACCGTCGCGAGGATCACCGGGATCTCGCAGAGGCGCTCGTCCGACTTGATGTCCTGCAGCACGGCCCAGCCGTCCTGCTCGGGCATGATGACGTCGAGCACGATCGCGTCCGGCCGTTTCTCGCGCGCGATCAACAGCCCGGCCGCGCCGCCGTTCGCCTCGTGCACCGAGAAGCCGTCCTTGCGGATGGCGTCAGCCAGCATCTTGCGGGCGCTGGGGTCGTCGTCGATGACGAGGACCGTGCCGCGAGCGCCCTCCGTCGCTGCCACCTCGTCGGCGTGCTGCCGCGTCTCGTGCGCCGAGACGGCGGGAATGCGGAAACGGAAGGTCGATCCGCGACCCTCGGCGCTCTCGACGGCGATCGTTCCGCCCAGCATCTGCACGAAGGCCTGGGTGATCGCCAGGCCGAGACCGGTTCCGCCATAATTGCGCGTCGTCGAGCTGTCGGCCTGCGAGAACGCCTGGAACAGCTTTCCCTGCTGCGCGTCGGTCATGCCGATGCCGGTGTCCGCGACGGCAAAGTCGATCCAGTCTCCGCCATCCTCCGCCGGGCGCCTGACGGTCAGCACGATCTCGCCGTTCTCGGTGAACTTGGCGGCATTCGAAAGCAGGTTGAACAGGTTCTGCCGCAGCTTGGTCTTGTCGGTCTCGACTTCGGCCGGCTCGACCTCGACGTCCAGCCTCAGCCGGTTGGCGTTCTTTGCGATCAGCGGCTGCACCGTCGTCTCGACGTCCGCCAGCAGCGCCGGCAGGTCGAACCGCTCGACATAGATCTCCATCTTGCCCGCCTCGATCTTCGAGAGATCGAGCACGTCGTTGATCAGCGAGAGCAGATGGCGGCCCGCGGCCATGATCTTCTGCAGGTCGGTGACGACGTGATCCTGGCCGAGGTCGGCGGCATCCTCGATCAGCATCTCGCTGTAGCCGATGATGGCGTTCAGCGGGGTCCTGAGCTCGTGGCTCATCGAGGCCAGGAACCGGCTCTTGGCCTCGTTCGCAGCCTCGGCGCCGCTGCGCGCCTGTTCGAGCTCCTCCTGGCGCCGGATCAGGTCGGAGATGTCGCTGTAGACGGCGACGGTGCCGCCGTCAGGGGTCTTGCGCTTCGAAATGCGGATCGCGGCACCGGCGGCGCGGCGCTGCTCGCTGATGCCGCCGGGATTGCGGTGGTTCTCGAGCCGCTCGGCCAGCCAGCGCTCGAGGCCGAGCCCGCGCGTGTCGGCGGCGCCGCGCTGTGCCTGGGCGCGGAGGATGTCGACGAAGGGCGTTCCCGGCACGACGAGATCGGCGATCTCGGGGAAGATCTCGAGGTATCGCTCGTTGACCAGCACCAGCCGGTCGTCCGGATCATAGAGGGCAAAGCCGTCCGGGATCGTCTCGATGGCCGTCCTGATCGTCTGCCGCTGGCGCTCGGCGGCCGCCTCCAGCCGCCGTTGCTCGATCTGGCTGTCGCGGAAGAGCCGCAGCGTCCGCGCCATGCGGCCCAGTTCGTCATCGCCTTCCGGCGGCAGGTCGACCTCGAGGCGGCCTGCGCCGAGCCCGGCCATTGCCCGGTCGATCCTGCCGAGTGGCTGCAGGATCGAGCGCAGCACCAGCAGCGTGAGCAAGGCACCGCTGAGCACGATCAGCACGACGGCGATCGCGGCGCGCAGCACCGCCGCGCGGGCGGCGCTGCCCGCCAGCTCGCGCGCTTCCTCGGTCTCGCGCTCCAGCTGGCCAATCAGCGCCGACAGCGCCGCGCCCACCGCATCGCTGTGCGTCCGGGCCGCGGCGAGGTGGCTGTTGCCGATCACGCGGGCGTCATCGGTGTAGGCGTCCGCCGCCTGGAGCGCACGATCGAAATAGGCAGCCGCCTGGTCCCGAATGCTCGCCGCCGCCTCTGGCGCGAAGGCGCCGATGCGATCGAGATCGCCATCGAGCTCGGCCCGCGCCGCTCTGGCGCGCCGCTCGGACAGCGTCAGCAGGCTAACCGACAGATCGGTCATCCAATAGCGCACTTCGTCGAAGTGGTGCTGCGCCGCCGCCGCGACCTCCAGACGATGGAAGAGGCTGCTGGCCCGGTCCACGCGGCGCTGCGTCGCCAGAATGTCGAAGGCCATGAAGGCAAGGCTGACGATGAGCGCTGCGAGCAGCAGCGCCGAGAGCGAGATGACCCGGACCGGGATCCGGCTGCGCCGGAGGATTTCCGGCCACCGGCGCCAACCGCCGACGGCCGCATTGCGGACTCATTCGAAGAGGGTGATGCTGATCGCGCCCGCCAAATCGCCTTCCGCCTGACCTTCCTTGGGATAGCCCGTGACGTCGACCTCTCCCGCGGGTTCGCCGTGGCAGCTGAGGCACGAGGCGGAGTAGTACTCCGGCATCAACATCCGGAAGGCCGGTCGGCCGCCGACCTCGACCTGTTCGGTGAAGGCTTCGCCCTTATGCCAGTCGGGGCGCGCGAACTGGGTCTCGAGCACCTCGCTCTCCCAGGCGTCCGGCAGCGCCTTGCGATTGCGCACGATATCTTCCGGTGCCGTGAGCTTCAGCAGCGCCTCTCTGCCCATCTTCTGGGCAAAGCGCTCGGCGACAAGCCGGCCGTAGACCGCCGGGATGAACGCCTTGAAGCCGATGCCCGGCGTGTCGATCTCGGCCTCGTGCTCGTCGACCACCTCGCGCATCGCGGCGATCAGCGCCTCGGTGAGGCGCCGTTCCCGCTCTGGCGTGTCGTCGGACAGGGGCTGCCTGCCTGTCCGCTCGACATAGATCGCGGTCGCCTCGGCGATGACGCTGTCACCGTCGACGCCCTTGTCGCCGATCGACGGATCGTTGATCAGATCCTGATGCGCCGAGATCACGCTCCTCCCCGCTCTCAGAAGGGTTGCGAGGTGTTGGCCCAACGCCGCCTCGCTGTCCGTGTCGGCGCCTGCGTCCTGCGCGTGAACCGGGCCGCACATCGCCAGAACCAGGATGAGAACCAGCCATCGACGCATCGCCATCTCCAGCTCCACCTCGACTATTCAGACGCCATCGTAGCATCCGTCCGCGAAAGGCACCAGCGGGAGGGCACCGTCCCGAATCATTCCGGGCCGTCCCCCCGCCGGACTGAGCGAACCGAGGCCCGGACCGGGGATCACGCCATCAGGGAGGCGCCCGGCGGCCGCCCGCCAGCTCTTCTTCGACGAGGCCGGCAAGCTCGCGCAGCATCTCGATCTCGCCGCAAGCCACCTCGCGCGGCTGCCAGTCGACGACGCACAGCGTGCCGAGCGGCTGGCCGCCCGGCGACCTGATCTGACAACCGGCATAGAACCGGATGCGGGGGCCGTCCGTCACCATCGGATTGTCGGCGAACCGCGCATCGCCGAACGTGTCGGTCACGACCAGCGGCTCCGGCTGAAGGATCGCGTGCGCGCAGAAGGCGACCTCGCGCGACGTCTCGTCGCCGTCGAGTCCGACGCACGACTTGAACCACTGCCGCTCCGCGTCGATCAGCGTGATCAGCGCCGCCGGCGCGCGCATGGCGCGGGCAGCGATACGCACGATCCGGTCGAACCGCTCCTCGCGCGGCGTGTCGAGGATGGCGAGCCCGCGCAGCTCGTCGAGTCGCTCGGCCTCGTCCGCCGGAAGACGCGCCACCTGCCACCGGCATCCGGCCCGCAGCACGGCCGCGCGTATCCGCGCCCGCGCATAGTGCTCGGTGAACGGCCAGACGAGCCGCTCGGCCACGATGTGGTCGAGCGTGTCGCCGACCTCGCTTCCGGCGCCGCTGGTGACCACGACAAGGGTCGCCGGCCCTCCCACCGCCGCCGCCGCGCCACGCTGGGCAAGCAGGATCGCATCGGCGTGCTCGGCGGCCAGCGCGGCGTCGATCACGACGGTCGACGAGTTGTCCGCCAGTTCCTCCAGCACTGCCCTGCCGAAGCCGGGCTGCCGGCGCAGCGGCAGCGTCTCGGCAGTCGCGGCGGCGCACACCACGCTTTCGGCCTGGCCGCGCAGGCCGCAGACCACGACCTGGCGGTCCGCCAGCGCCGTCTCGACGGGCTGGGTCGCGGGCCGCGCCGCGGTCGGCGCCGAGCGGGCCGGAGCCTCGGCGCCCGGTGCCGCGCCCGCGCCCGACCCCAGCTCGATCACATCTCCCTCGGCGGCCGCGCCGACCTCCAGGGTCCCGCCGCTGGACAGCACGCGCTCGCGCGCGGCCTCGGCGATCGCGTCGACCTCGTCGTCGCTGCGCCCGGAATCGTGATGCGTCAGCACCAGTCGCCGCGCGCCGGCGGCGACTGCAGACGTCGACGGCATAGTCGGGCGTGCTGTGGCCCCAGCCGACCTTCGCCGGGTACTCGGCGGCGGTGTACTGCGCGTCATGGATGACGAGGTCCGCATCCCGCAGGAACGCGACATGGCCGCGCTCGCTGCCGCGAAGCTCGCGCTGGCGCGGCGCGGCGTGACGCCCGACCGGCTCGTGGTCGCATGCGTAGACGACGCTCGCGCCGTCGGCCTCGAGCCTGTAGCCAAGCGTCAGCGCCGGGTGGTCCAGATAATGCGTCGAGATGCCGATGTCGTCATAGGCGAACGCGCCCTCGACGAGCTCGTGGTAACGGATCGTCGCGGCCAGCGCCTCGAGCGTGATCGGAAAATAGGCGTGCTGCATCTGGCCGGAGAGGGTCTCCTGGAGCGATCTGCTGAGGCCACGCGGCGCATAGATGTCCCATTCGGCGCCCGGCATGAAGAGCGGGCGGAAGAACGGCAGCCCCTGGATGTGGTCCCAGTGCGTATGGCTGATGACAAGCGCGCCGCGCCCGGCACGTCCGTCCCGGCAGAGCGCCGCGCCCAGATCGACCGCGCCGGTCCCGCAGTCGACGACCACCGTCGTTTCGGCCGCCGACCGGAACTCGACGCAGGGCGTGTTGCCGCCATAGCGCAAGAACCGGGGCCCTGGCCTGGGAACGGAGCCGCGCGTCCCCCAGAAACGGACCTTCATCCTGGTGCCTAGCCTCCCTCGCGCGGATGTTACCCGCTATGGCAGGATTGGCGAAGCGCTTCCTTCACGAGCACGTCCGCCCGGTGCCGGCCCGGGAACGGACGACGGTCAGTCGACGGCGCGTATCAGCTTGCGATCGAAGAGGCGGAGAACCTGGGCGGGGTCGCGGCCGCGCTTGAGGATGCCGCCGCCCTGGCTGACGACCGACCATGCGCCCTGGCGACCGGCGTCCTTCGGGTCGCTTCTCGATCCGGTAGAGCGGCGTCTCGCTGGTGCGGCGGAAGATCGAGAAGACGGCCCGGTCGCCGAGATGGTCGATGGCGTAATCGCGCGCCATCCCCGAGGTCAGCATCCTGCCGTAGACGCCGAGGATCAGCGACAGTTCGCGTCGGTCGAAGCTGATGATCGAGGCCGAGGGCCGCCGGCGCCACGTCGATGGCGCCGGGCTCGACTATTGCGGTCGGATCACCCGATGGATCGAGGCTCATGGCGCGAAGATGGCACCGCCGCGATCACGCTCGCAACCCCGCACTGACCCCGCACTGGGCGCCGATTGCGCCCGCCTCCGCCTGGTCGAGGCGCAGCCCGGGCGACCCGTCCAGCAGCGTGCGGCGGCGCCGCGCCTCAATGGCACTGCGAGCGATCGAAGACGTAGCGGTCGCCGTCGTACTCGGCGAAATAGTCGCCGATATCCGGGTGATCGACCGGCATGCCGCTGTCATCGGGCAGCAGGTTCTGCTCGGACACGTAAGCGACATAATAGGTCGTGTCGTTCTCGGCGAAGAGATGGTAGAAGGGCTGGTCCTTGCGCGGCCGCATTTCCTCGGGGATCGACTGCCACCATTCCTCGGTGTTGGCGAACTCCGGATCGACATCGTAGATCACGCCCCGGAACGGATGGATCCGGTGCTTCACGATCTGGCCGATCTTGAACTTCGCGGACGTCCGCAGCACGCTCTCTCCTCTCTCGTCTCGAGCGTCAGCCTAGTACGCCGCGAGGGTCGACATGTCCATATAGCCGCGCCGGCACATCGATCCAATGCGTCGAAATGCTTGAGATCCTTCAGATCACTGCGCCCGTCTTCCTGCTGGCCGCGGTCGGCTATGGCTGGGCGCGGCTCGGCGTTCCGTTCGAGTTGCCCTTCGTCACGCGGCTCGCTGCCAACCTGGCGACGCCCTGCCTGATCTTCTCGACGCTGGCGACGGCCGAGATCGACCCGGCCGCCTTCGGGCACATGGCGCTGGCGACGATGGTCGGCCAGCTCCTCCTCTTCGCGGTCTTCTGGGTCTTCCTGCGCGCCGGCGGCCTCCCGGTCCGCACCTATCTCTCGGCGATGGTCTTCGCCAATACAGGCAATATGGGGCTCGGCATCTGCTTCTTCGCCTTCGGCACGCCGGGGCTGGCGCTGGGGATGGTCTGCTTCGCCGTCACGGCGGCGCTGAACTTCTCGCTCGGCATCTGGTCGGTCGCCGGCGGCCCGCCGACCGAGGCGCTGCGCCAGCCGATGGTCTGGGCGTCGGCGCTGGGCGCGGTCTTCGCCTGGCAGGGCTGGGCGGTGCCGGACGGGCTGATGAACGGCCTGAAGCTGCTCGGGCAGATCGCCATACCGCTGATGCTGATCACGCTCGGCATCTCGATCTCGCTGCTGAAGGCGGGCGACGTCGCGCGGGCCGCCGGGCTCGGCCTCGCCAAGCTGGCGGTCTGCGCGATCGCCGCCGTGCTGGTCGCCGCCGCCTTCGGGCTCGAAGGCATGCCGCGGTCGGTGCTGATCCTGCAGTTCACCATGCCCGCCGCCGTGACGGCCTACATGATCGCCCAGCGCCATGGCGCCGACCCGCAATCCGTCGCCGGGCTGGTCGTCGTCTCGACCGTCATGTCGATCGCCAGCGTGCCGGCGGCGCTCGCCATCCTCGTCTACTGACTTCTCGGCGGCGTTGTTCTTTGCTAGACTGTCTGCAAAACGAGAGGCAGAGCAGTGAACCTCCGGACAGTGCGTGGACTCGCCGCGTCGGCGGCGGTTGTTCTGTTGATGTCGTGCTCGGGCGACAGCGGCCGCGTGGCGGAGGACCGGCCGCCGACGCGCCAGGACGACATATGCGCCATCTTCGACCAGCGGCCTGCCTGGCGAGAGGCGGTCTACGCCTCGGCCCTGAAATGGGGCGCGCCGGTGCCCGTGCAGATGGCGATCATCTGGCGCGAGTTCGAGCTTCCGTGCCAGCGTGCGGCCGCCGCAGAAGGTCTTCATGGGCGTGGCGACCGGGCACATCTCGTCGGCCTATGGCTTTGCCCAGGCGATCGACGGCACGTGGGAGTGGTACCGGCGCGATACCGGCAACATGCGCGCCGACCGGACGAACTGGTGGGACGCGACCGATTTCGTCGGCTGGTACATGGCGAAGTCGTTCCTGGACAACGGCATCGGCATGCACGACGCCTTCAACCAGTACCTGGCCTATCACGAGGGGCACACCGGGCACCGCAACGGCAGCTATCGCGCCAAGCCGTGGCTGACCGATGTCGCCGCCAAGGTGGCGGGCCAGGCGGCGCGCTATCGGGGACAGCTGAGGCAGTGCCCCTGAGGCGTCTGGCGGGCCCGCCGAGGCTGCGTCAGCGCGGGCGCCGGCGCCACCATGATCGGCCCCGGTCGCTTCGGCGGTCCATCTCGGCGACCACGGGGTCGCGACCGGGGCGCAGCCAGATGAGCACCATGCGCCACAGCACCAGGATGCCGACGACGAGGAGCGTCAGGAAGATGACGCTGAACCACGGGAAGACCTGGTCGTCGGGTCCCTCGGCCGGCCAGATCGACAGCGCGTTCGGGAACATCGAGAGCCAGGGGATGCGCCAGCCATAGTGCCGGACGATGACCCAGGTAGGGTTCGCCGCGGTCGATTTCAGGTTCGCCGCCTGGTTCGCCAGGCGCGCGCTGTCGAACTTGAAGTAGAACGGGAATCCCCAGTCGGTGTCCTCGTTGCGGTACTCCATCTCGTCGCCATCGGGAAAGATGGCATAGACGAAGCGGACGTCGCGCGTCAGCGCATTGCCCTGCGCGTCCGTCCCGCCGGTGTCCATCCGCACCACGTCGGTGTCGACGATCCGGACGGTGTCGTGCTGGGGCAGCGTGTAGTGGAAGAACGCCGCCACCAGCAGGATCAGCAGCCCGAGCAGGGTCCATTTCACGTAGGCCATGCGCGCCTATAGCTCGCCCTTGTGCCGCCAGGGCAATCAACGTTGCCGGACAAAGCGGAGGACGTTCGAGAGCTTGGCCGTCTGGCCCGACATCGACGACGCCGCAGCTCGTCGGGGCGCCGGCGTCGGTCGCCATGCAGTAGTCGAAGCTGCCCATGTCGAGGTTGAGCGCCATGGTCGGATGATAGCGCTGCTGCAGCTCGAACCCCGCGTCGAAGAGGGTGACGGCGTCGGTCGTCTGATAGAGGCCCCAGCCGTGCCGGTCCGTGAAGAGCATCCGGCGCCGCGCCTTGGGCGCGTCGAGCTGCGGGAGGACGTCGAGCCGGCCGTTGACGATCAGCAGGTGGCTCTGCAGCACCGAAAGACCCTGTTCGGCGGCCCAGTCGGCGAAATCGAGCCGCTGGTCCGCATCGGTCAGGTCGGCGACGCCGTCGCGCTGCGGCACCTCGATGCTCTGGTGGACCTGCGGCTGCCCGGCGGCGTCGATCACCAGGATGCCGTCCATCCGCGCGAGGTTCGGGCTGACGACCCGGCCGTTGTCGACGAACAGGCCGACCGGGTTCGGGTGCCCGCCCGGCCGCGTGTCCGTCCCGGTATAGCCGCCGGTCACGACCAGGCTCTCGCCCGCGGGCGGCGCGGCCAGGGCGTCGGCCTCTTCCGGCAATAGCAGCAACTCGACCGCGGCGGGACCGTGGCAGCTGTGGAACAGCAGCCGCTCGCTCTCGGGCGGGCAGGCAAGGGCCGGAACGGCCGCGAGGGCGGCGATGGCGACGCCGCCCGCCCTGCCTGCAAGGCGCGCGATCACTGCGGAGACATGCCCCGCAGCCGCTCGGACCGGCGGCGCAGCAGCTCGAGCGTCGCCAGCAGCACGATCGAGAGCGTCACCAGGATCGTCGCCACCGCCAGGATCGTCGGGGAGATCTGCTCGCGCAGGCCGGTGAACATCTGCCACGGCAGCGTCTTCTGGCTGGCCGAGCCGACGAACAGCACGACGACGACCTCGTCGAACGAGGTGATGAAGGCGAAGAGCGCGCCCGAGATCACGCCCGGCAGGATCAGCGGCATCTGCACCTTGAAGAAGGTCGTGCACCGGGTCGGCGCCGAGGTTCGGCGCCGCCCGCGATCAGCGACCGGTCGAAGCCGACCAGCGTCGCCGTCACGTGATGATGACGAAGGGCGTGCCGAGCGCCGCATGCGCCAGCACGACGCCGAGATAGGTGCCCTGCAGCCCGATGCGGCGAGTAGAAGAAGTACATGCCCGCCGCCGAGATGATCAGCGGCACGATCATCGGCGAGATCAGCATCGCCATGATCGCGCCGCGGAAGGGCACGTGCGGCTGGCTGAGACCGATGGCCGCCAGCGTGCCGACGCCGACGTCGCGAGCAGCGTCGCCAGCCGGCGCGATGATGAACGAGTTCCACAGCGCGATCTGCCAGTCGGTGTTGGTGAAGAAGTCCTCGTAGTGCTTCAGCGAGTAGCCGTCGGGGTCGAACGCCAGCATCTCCGGCGTGAAGGTGAAGAAGTTCTGCGGCGTTGAAGCTGAGCGGGATGATGATCAGGATCGGCGAAGATCAGGAAGAAGAAGATCAGCGCCGCAGATCACGCGGAAGCCGTAGTACCAGACGCGCTGGCCGGTGGTGGCATAGGGCGGAAGTGCGGCCATCGATCCTCCTCCTCAGCCCAGCTTCACGTTGTCGATGCCGACGATGCGGTCGTAGACCCAGTAGAGCACCAGCACGACGCCGCAGCAGGATCGAGCCGAGCGCGGCCGCGAGGCCCCAGTTCAGCGCTCGACGAGATGTGGTAGGCGATCCGGTTCGAGATGAAGATGCCCGAGGTGCCGCCGACCAGTTCCGGCGTGATGTAGTAGCCGATCGCCAGGATGAAGACGAGGATCGCGCCGGCGCCGATGCCCGGGACCGACTGCGGGAAATAGACCCGCCAGAACGCCGTCCAGTCGGTCGCGCCCAGCGATTTGGCGGCGCGCACATAGGATCGGCGGGATCGTCTTCATCACCGAGTAGAGCGGCAGGATCATGAACGGCAGCAGGATGTGCGTCATCGCGATGATCGTGCCGGTCTGGTTGTTGATCATCATCTGCAGCCGGTCGCTGATCGTCGATGATGCCGACGGCCGACCAGGATGTCGTTGATCACGCCCTGCTGCTGCAGCAGCACCTTCCAGGCCGAGGTGCGCACCAGCAGCGACGTCCAGAACGGCAGCAGCACCAGGATCATCAGCAGGTTCGACAGTCCGCAGCGGCAGGTTCGCCAGCAGGAAGGCGACCGGATAGCCGAGCAGCAGGCAGGACAGGGTGATCGTGACCGACAGGATCAAGCGTCCGCCAGAACAGCTGCAGGTAGATCTGCTCGAACTCCGGCTTCCACTCCGGCCCGTCGACGGTCGGCTGCATGTCGACGGCGTTCAGGAAATAGCCGGCGGTGTAGGCGCCCGAGAACAGCTTAGATCGTCCGCCAGGTCTCGAGATCGCCCCAGTCCTTGTCGATATCGATGAACTGTTCCTTGTAGTCGCCTTCCTCCATCTTGCCGACGTCGCCGGCCGGTCTTGCGGAACAGCGACGACATGCCGGAAGCTTCGTAGTTCAGCCGCGAGCCGAGCCGCGTGTGCATCTTCGCTCTCTACGGCGATCTTCAGATCCTCGGCCAGCGCGGCGAAGACCGGCTCGCCCGGCAGCTCGCCGGAGTCGGGATCCCAGTCCTCCAGCGCCTCGACCGTCCGCGGCAGCGTGTCCGGGACGATCGAGTTCTCGACCGAGCGGAACAGCATGTCGGCGATCGGGCGCGATGAAGGTGATCAGGATGAAGAGCAGCAGCGGCGCGATCAGCAGCAGCGCGCGCATCTTCTGCGCGCCGGAGCGCCCGGGCGCAGCGATGCGCTTGAGCGGCGTGCCGTCGGCGGCCAGCACGGCCCGTGCGTCGGCGCTGTCGGCCATGCGCAGCGCGTCGTCCGGGGTCGGCGCGCGCTGCGCCGTGGTGGCGTCGGTGACGTCGCGCCGTGCTGCTCATCGCGTCCTCCCCGCGTCGGTCGCGGTCGGCGGGACCGCGCGGCCCCGCCCGTTAGCCGTCCGGCTTACTGCGCCAGCCAGGCCTGGAACTTGGCGTCCAGGTCGTCGCGATAGTCCGCCCACCACTCGTAGTTGTAGAGGAAGGTGTTCTTCGCGTTCTCCGGGATCGGTCGGCATGTGCGGCGCCATGTCGATGCCGAGCTCGGCATGCTTGCCGACCAGCGGCTGCCGACGACTGCGCGCGCCGGGCCGTAGGAGATGTACTTGGCCTGGTCGGCCAGACGCTGCGTGTCGGTGGCGAAGCTGATGAAGTGACTTGATCGCGCGGTCAGTGCGCTCTTCGGCGAGGCCGGCCGGGATGATCCAGCCGTCGAGGTCGAAGACCTGCGCGTCCCAGAGCATCGCGACGGGCTGGTTCTGCTCCTCGATCACGCGAGAACAGGCGGCCGTTGTAGGTCGAGCCCATCACGACCTCGCCGTCGGCGAGCAGCTGCGGCGTCTCGGCGCCGGCCGACCACCAGATCACCTGGTCCTTGATGGTGTCGAGCTTGGCGAGCGCGCGCTCGACGCCTTCGTCGGTCTCGAGCACGTCGTAGATCTGTCCTCCTGGCGACGCCGTCGCAGAGCAGCGCCCACTCGACGTTGTTGATCGGGCGCTTCTCGAGGCTGCGCTTGCCCGGGAAGTTCTCGAGGTCGAACACGCGCAGATGTCCTTCGGGCTCCTTGCCGTCCCACTCGGCCACGTCGGTGCGGTAGCCGAAAGTCGTCGAGTAGACGATCTGCGGGATGAAGCAGTCGGAGACGATCAGGTCGCCGAAGTCCTCGGTCGCCGAGCGTGCCGTCGGGCGCCGGCGCCAGCAACTCGTCATGGTCGATCTCCATCGGCCAGGCCTTCGTCGCAGAGGCGGATCGCGTCGGCGGCGACAACGTCGACGACGTCCCAGGTGACGTTGCCGGCCTCGTCCATGGCGCGCAGCTTGGCGACGGCCTCGTTCGAGGCTATCGTCCTGGACGATGGTCACATTCGGGCAGGCCTCGCATGTAGGGCTCGTGGTAGGCCTTCTCCTGGCTCGCCTCGTAGGCGCCGCCCCAGGAGACGATGACCAGCTCGTGATTGCCCTCGGGGCATTGCACCTCGTCCTGCGCCTGGGCCGGCAGACCGGCCAGCAGGACGGCGGCGAGCGCCGTCCCAAGCGTTGCGGCTAGGCGTATCAGCATGTCTTTCTCCCTGATACTTCGCCGGATGTTCCGGCCTCTTGTTCCGTCCTGGCATCTCGACGAGAGCCCGGACCCTGCGCCCCGGCGGCCGAGCTCAGCGCGCGTCGAGCGCGCGGCAGTCCTCGGTGACCCAGCCGATCGGCGTCTCCTCGCCCACTCGCAGCGCGGCATGGGCATGCGTGTTCGGCACCTTGACGATGAAGTCGTCGTTGCCCGCGACGTCCATGCGACAGCGGATGTGGTCGCCGAGATAGATCAGCTCCAGTACGCGGCCGGTCAGCTCGTCGGCAACGCCGGCCCTCCGCCCCGCCGTTGACCAGAACCCGCTCGGGCCGGATCGACAGCATGGTCGGGTGGCCGACGCCATCGCAGTTGACGGCCAGCGCATGCACCGTCTTGCCGCCGGCCGATTCGCACCGTGGCGATCTCGCCCTCGATGGCCTCGACCTTGCCGCGGAAGCGGTTGTTCTCGCCGATGAACTGGGCGACGAAGGCGTTCTCCGGCTTCTCGTAGAGCGTCGCCGGCGCGGCGAGCTGCTGGATGACGCCGTCGTTGAAGACCGCGATGCGGTCCGACATCGTCAGCGCCTCGGACTGGTCGTGCGTCACGTAGACCACCGTGACGCCCAGGCGATCGTGGATGTGCTTGATCTCGAACTGCATGTGCTCGCGCAGCTGCTTGTCGAGCGCGCCGAGCGGCTCGTCCATCAGCACGAGCTCGGGCTCGAACACCAGCGCGCGGGCCAGCGCGACGCGCTGCTGCTGGCCGCCCGAGAGCTGGGCCGGCCGGCGGCCGGCGAACTCGCCGGCATCTGCACCATGTCGAGCGCGCGCTTGACCTTGGCGTCGATTTCGGCGCGGCCCATCCTGCGGACCTGCAGCGGAAAGGCGAGGTTCTCGGCCACAGTCATGTGCGGGAACAGCGCATAGTTCTGGAAGACCATGCCGATGCCGCGCTTGTGCGGCGGCATGTTGTTGATCGGCCGGCCGTCGAGCTTGATCTCGCCATGCGTCGCGGTCTCGAAGCCGGCCAGCATCATCAGGCAGGTCGTCTTGCCCGAGCCGGACGGGCCGAGCATCGTCAGGAACTCTCCCTTGCCGATCGTAAGGTTCAGGTCCTTCACGACGAGCGAGTCGCCATCATAGCTTTTCTGCACTCGCTCGAACGCTACGAATGCATCGCCGGGCGTGGCTGAATTCATAAAGTTTTCCTTGCGGCCACTCTCGCAGGTGCGAGCTAAGCACCCGAAGCGGCTCGGCACAAGCCCGAATCGGCCCGTCGACGCGCTGAATCGGGATTCGGGCCACGACGCGGCGCCAACGAATCCAGCCGCGAGGCAAAGGAGGACCGGGGCAGCGTGCCCCGGTCCGTAGGTCGCAGGGCCGAGTCAGCCTAGCGCGGCTGAACCCGGAAGTGCAGCCGGGGCGAGCTGTCGACCTGACTGTGCGTACCGCAGTCTTGGGTCACCTCGACCAGGAACTGCGCCCGCCCCACATCCATCCTCGGATGGATCTTCACACCGAACGCAAGCTCCTGTGAGTCCTCGATCTGCGGTACCCGGGCCAGATCCGTCTCGACCGAGTACCAACGGCCGTGAGCGTCGATCATGAACGCCGCGAAGTCGCTGTTCCGGCACTCCTCGCGGACCCGCACGACGGGCGCGAGGACGACGGTGACAAGATCGCCCGGCCGGCCATCCTCGATCGCGTGACGCCGGCCCGGAAAGGCCAGCGCTGAAGAGCGATCGACGTTCTGGCCGGTCCGGCCGGCATCCGAACGCGCGCTGTCCGTCCGCAATTCGTCGAGTTCCGTGCCGAGCTCGGCAACCCGAGCCGGCAGATCGACGAACCGGTCATAGACATCGCGCGTCCAGAACAGCGCGCTTGCGGCGAAAACGAAAAGAACCCAACGGTCGCGTACTACTCCGAGGGTGCTCCAGACACCCCCGGCCGCCATAGCCCCTGCTCTCCTGGCTGTCATTGTCTGCCCCCTTTCTATCCCCGGGGGTCGGCGCACCGGCCGACCGCCGGGCGAACCGCGTCTTCGCGCGGGTTGCGGTTTAGGGCATTCCCCGGCGCAGCCAGCCCGGTCGATGCCCACCGATGCGGCCGGAAGCGGACCGAAAGTTTCCGCTCAAGCCGCAAGGTGGACGTTACTCAAGCATCGGAAATAAAGCGTGAAAGGCGCGCCCGGACATGTCCGGACATGTCCGGCGCGCCGGCCCGAGCCGCGACCGTGCGCCGGTCTATTCCGGCAAGCCCGGCTCGCTGGCCTGCCGCGCCGCCGCCGGCGCGGCATCCTTCGGTCCGGTCGATGCCGTTCGGCGGTCCGCCTCCGGGCGCTGCGCTCCGCTCGCCGCCTGGTCGGCTTCCGGCTCTGGCGTCGCGACGGCGGGTTCGGGCGGCGGAACGGCGATCGCCGGCCAGGCAGAGCCGCGCGGGTCCGATGCTTCCGGCGCATCGCCGGACTGCGCCGGATTGCTCCTGCGCGCCCTGGGCGCGGCTGCGCCGATCGGCTTTGCATCCCAGCGGAAGCCATGCGCCATCACGCCCTCGGTCGCGCGCGACTGCTGCGCCGGGACGGACGCTCGCTCGACCCGAGGCGGGGTCGCATCGCCCGCTGCAGGCTCTGCCGACACAGGCCCGGCGATCCCGCCGATCCCGTCCGGCGTCGGCGCTGCCGTCCCGATCTCGCCCGGCAGGGCGGTGGTGGAAGAGAGCTCTGCGCCAGCGGTGCTGCGCGAAGCCGCTCCGCCGGGTCCGGCAAGCGCGAGGACCGGCACTCCCTTCCTGGCCTGCGCGAGGAGGTCGAGATTCGCGATGGCCGCCTCGTGATAGGCCGGGCTGACCTCGACGGCGCGGCGGAGCAGACGGTCGGCCGTGTCGAAGTCGCCGTTGACGACCGCGATGTAGCCGACGTTGTTCAGAACGTCCGGAAGCTCCCCGGGCCGCGCGCCGGAGATGGCGGCGTCATAGTCGCCGAGCATGGCGCGCGCGATCCGCGCGTTGGCGCTGGCGATCGCATTGCCGGGATCGACCGCCAGCGCGCGCTGGAAGGCTTCCAGCGCCGCGGCCGGATCGTTCTGCTCGAGGTTCAGCATGCCCATGTCGTTCATCACGACGGCGGGCGACGGCGCGGCGTCCTCGGCGCGGTCGAACGCGGCGCGCGACCGGCGCGAGTTGCCTTGCCGGCCATGGGCGCGACCCAGCGCCGCCCAGGCGCGCCACAGTGACGGATCGCGATCGACGGCCTGCTCGAGAAGGCCCATGGCCTCGTCCGTTCGCCCCTGCCCGAGCGCGACGAGGCCACGGCCCTGCAGCAGACGCGGATCGCCGGCATCGGCCTCTGCGCCAGCGACGATGTCGAAGAGCCGCCCCGCCGTCTCGAGGTCGCCGACCGCCAGGTAGGTCTCTGCAAGGCCGATGGCGGGATCTGGATCGTTCGGGCTGCCCCGCAACGCCGCCGTGAAGGCCGCCTGGGCGGTCGGATAGTCGCCGGCGGCCAGCGCCTGGCGCCCCCGCGCGATCTCGCCGGCGACGCGCGGCGATCTGTCGACGATCGGGGCGGTTTCCTCGGGCGCGTCAGCGACAGTGGTCGCCTCGCATGCGCCGAGAGCGAGCAGACCGGCGCCGGTGATAACCGCACGTCGCCAATGTAAAGCGAGAGCCATGGACACGCCGGCCTCTTCCTTGCGAAGTCGCGGCCGGCCAGAGCCCGCCGCCAAGCGTTCACCGATGGTAAACAACAGCGGTTGGCGAATGATTAACGGCGCAGGCACGAAGAATTCCGCCGATTCAACATCCTTTAGCGTCTCGTGCTTACCGTCCGGCCGCATGTTTGGTAGACGCAAGAGTGAAGACGCGCCCGGCCTGCCGCCGCGGGCCGCACCGCCCCCGAGCGCCGGGCGCGCCGCCATTTCGACGTCCGCCTCCCCCTCCACGCCCTCGACGACAGCGGCTCTGCTTTCCGCCGCCATGCAGGATGCCGCGCCAGATGCGACCGAGCCCGCGGGGCCGGAAGCGGCGTCGGTGCGTCAGCGTCGCCCGCGCGCCGAGCCGGACGAGCTCGACCCGAGCTCGGAGGACAAGGTCACGGCGTTCTACCGGACGCAGGAAGAGATCTACGACGCGCTGATCGAGACGATCGACATCACGCTGCTCTCCAGAATGTCGCCCGAGCGAGCGCGCCAGGAGGTGCAGGACATCGTGAAGGAGATCATGGCGCTCCGCCGGATCACCCTTCCGATGGTCGAGCAGGACCGCATGCTGCGCCAGGTCTGCGACGACCTGCTCGGCTACGGGCCGCTCGAGCCATTGCTGTCTCGCGACGACATCGCCGACATCATGGTCAACGGCACCGAGTACATCTTCATCGAGGTCGGCGGAAAGATCGAGCGGACGAACATCCGCTTCCGCGAAAGCAAGCAGCTTCTCAACGTCTGCCAGAAGATCGTCGGGCAGGTCGGGCGCCGCGTCGACGAGTTCGAGCCCGATCTGCGACGCGCGCCTGCTGGACGGCAGCCGCGTCAACGTCATCGCGCCGCCGCTGGCGATCGATGGCTGCTCGCTGACAATCCGAAAGTTCAAGCGCGACAAGCTCACCCTCGACAAGCTTGTCGAATACGGCTCGATCACGCGGGAGGGCGCCGAGCTGCTGCGCATCATCGGCCGCGTCCGCTGCAACGTGCTGGTCTCGGGCGGCACCGGATCGGGAAAGACCACCCTGCTCAACTGCCTGTCGAATCACATCGACCACGAAGAGCGGATCATCACCTGCGAGGACTCGGCCGAGCTGCAGCTGCAGCAGCCGCATGTCGTCCGCCTCGAGACCCGGCCGCCGAACATCGAGGGCAATGGCGAGATCAGCATGCGCCAGCTCGTCAAGAACTGCCTGCGCATGCGGCCCGAGCGCATCATCGTCGGCGAGGTCCGCGGTCCAGAGGCCTTCGATTTGCTGCAGGCGATGAACACCGGCCATGACGGCTCGATGGGCACGCTGCACGCCAACAGCCCGCGCGAGGCGCTGAGCCGCATGGAGGCGATGATCACCATGGGCGGCTTCTCGCTGCCGGCGATGACCATCCGACAGATGATCGTCAGCTCGATCGACGTCATCGTCCAGGCGGCGCGCCTGCGCGACGGTTCGCGCCGGATCACACACATCACCGAGGTCATCGGCATGGAAGGCGACGTGGCGATCCTGCAGGACCTTTTCGTCTACCAGATCGACGGCGAGGACGCGCAGGGCCGCATCGTCGGCAAGCACCGCGCAACCGGCATCACCAAGCCGAAGATGTGGGACCGGGCCAGGTACTACCGCGAGGACAGGGCGCTCGCTGCCGCGCTCGAGGGGGCTCAGGGAAGATGAGCGCAATGCTGGAAAGGCTCGCCGGATCGCTCTCCGCCGAGACGGTGCCGGTCGTGGTGTTCGTGCTCGGTCATGTGCAGCATGCTCGGCATGCTGTGGGTGGCGTCTCAAGCGTTCCTTTCGGACCGGATCGCGCTCCGCCAGCGGCTGGAGCTTGCCGGCGGCATCGAGCCGCGCATCGCCGGCGCCGGCAACATCGGCAGCGAGCACCGGCGCAAGCAGTCGATCGAAAAGGCGCTGAGCGAGATGGCGCGGCGCGAGCGCTCGAAGCAACGCGCCAAGCTGACGTTGCCGATGCGCCTGAACCAGGCGGACCTGCAATGGACCGTCACGAGCTTCTACGTCCGGGCGGGCGGCGCCGCATGCGTCGCAACGCTCGCGATCTTCCTCGGGATCGGCGCCCCGCTCGTCGTGGCCGTTCCGGCCGGCCCGCTCGCCGGGCTGATCGCGCTGAATTTCTATGTCAAATCCCAGCGCGCGCGGCGGGCGAAGAAATTCCTCGAAGAGTTCCCGAACGCCATCGACGTCGTCACGCGCGGCGTCAAGACCGGGCTGCCGCTCGGCGACTGCATCAAGGCGATCGCCTCCGAGGGCCAGGAGCCGGTGAGAAGCGAGTTCAGGCGCATCGTCGAGGACATGTCCGTCGGTCTGACGCTGCCGCATGCGCTCGTCCGCTTCACGCAACGCGTGCCGATGATGGAGGCGAACTTCTTCGCCGTGGTGCTGAGTATCCAGAGCGATCTCGGCGGCAATCTTTCCGACGCGCTCGGCAATCTCAGCCGGGTGCTGCGCGAGCGCAAGATGATGAAGCAGAAGATCAAGGCCTTCAGCTCCGAGGCCAAGGCCTCCGGCGCGATCATCGCCGCCATGCCGGTGGCCGTCGCCGGAATCCTCAGCCTGACGAGCCCGGACTACATCGGATTGCTGTTCAGCGATTTCATCGGCAACCTGGTCCTCGGCGGCTGCGCCCTGTGGATGGCCGCCGGTGTCGTGGTGATGCGCAACATGATTCAGTTCGATCATTGACCATGGATCTCGACCTCATCCTCTCGCACCAGCGCCAGATCGCTGCCGCCCTGTCGGCGGCGGCGATGTTCGGCCTGGTTCTGTCCTTCGCCTGGCCGTATTTCTCCCAGAACACGGCGGCGCACCGGTTGCGCGAGCAACTCGCGGCACCGGCGAGCGGGGTCGTGCGCCGGTCCCAGGCGCCCGATCCGTCCGCTGCGCCGCCAGCCGGCCTGCGCGCCCGGCAGTCTGCCCTGCTGGCCCGTCTGGTTGACGCGTTCCGAGTTTCGGACCGGCTGAACGACGGCAACATGGTGAACATGCTGCAGCAGGCAGGCTATCGCGGACGCGCCGCGGCCGTGAAGTACCTCGCCTTCCGCATCATCAGTCCGATGGTTCTGCTCGGGGTCTCGATCCTGTTCGTTCTGGTGGTCTGGCCGAACCAGTCGCTGCTGGTCAGGGCGGGAGTCGTCGCTGGTGGAGCCGTCCTCGGCTGGTTCCTGCCCGCAATCCTGCTGAAGAACAGGATCGATCGGCGCAAGACCGAGATCGGCCGCGCCTGGCCCGACGCCGTCGACCTGATGCTGATCTGCGTCGAGACCGGCATGTCGATCGAGCACGCCTTCCGCAAGGTCGCCGAGGAGATGGCCAGCGACTCGATCGAGCTGGCCAAGGAGATGAGCCTGACCAATGCCGAGCTGAACTATCTGAAGGAGCGCCGGCAGGCCTACGAGAACCTGGGCAAGACGGGTGAACATCGACGCCGTGCAGGCGGTGACGAGCTGCCTCATCCAGTCCGAGCGGTACGGGACCTCGCTCGGCCATTCGATGCGCGTTCTCGCGCAGGAGAGCCGCGCCTTTCGCATGGCCGCCGCCGAGAAGAAGGCGGCCGCGCTGCCGCCGAAGCTGACGGTGCCGATGATCCTGTTCTTCCTGCCCGTCCTGTTTGCCGTGATCATCACGCCGGCGGCGCTGCAGATCATGCGCAGCTAGCCGGAAGTCGCGGCGGCGGCGTCCGAGCCGCCCTCGGACCGGCGGTCCGATGAACCCGGAGTATCACCTGTCCTGCGCCGCCCGGCGATAGAAGGCACGGTCGACATCCGTCATCGGACCGAAATGGCGCTCGAAGATCGGCACGATCGCTTCCGACCTGTAAAGCCGGCTCAACATCCGATCGACGAGCACTCGCAATTCCTCGGCGCCGAGCGGCATCGCCAGCGCGATGGTCTCGGACTGGATGGTCTGCCCGGAGATCCGCATCGTCGGAAGCTCGTTGCGCTGCAGGCCGCGCAGGATCGCGAGGTCGCCGACATAGACGTCGATATCGCCGGAGGCCAGCGCCCGGACGCCCGAGCGGTGGTCGGAGAAATCGACCAGCGTCACGCCGTCGGCCGAGGCGAGGGGGCTCTTCGCCAGCCAGTCGTCCGTCGTCGTGCCCCGGCGGAACCCGACCCGCCCCCCATTGGCTGTCATCAGGGCGACGAGGGCCTGCCCGAGGTCCGGCGCCGACAGCAGAGCCGCGAGGCCATCCGGAGGGTCGCCGGCCAGGGCGACGGCAACCCCGGTCGCCAGCACGGGTATGGAGAACGCAACCCGCTGGCGGCGGTCGTCAGTGATCGACGCCGCGCCGCAGAGCACGTCGATCTCGCCGCGCTCGAGCCGCTCGAAACGATCCTCCGCCGAGACCTTGACGACGCTGCGCGGCAGGCCGGCAGTCTCCGGCTCGGTCGCAAGCTCGCGGGCGACCAGGTTGCACAACTCCGCCGTGAAACCGGAGAACGCCGTCACGTCGCCCGGCACCTCGAAGGAAAACGGCGGCGCATCTGTCCTGTAGCCGAACACCAGCTTGCCGTCGGCGCCGGCGATGGACGTCTCCGAAGTCGGAGCCGGAGCAAGCGCGGCGGGCGATCCGCAGCCGACCAGGAAACCGGTGGCCAGGATTCCCGCCAGCATGGCACGGGTCCGGACGGCGAGGCCCTGACGAAAGCGGAACCGGTCAGCCATGGCGATCTCCCCCCGGGTTGGGCGCCCGCACCGGGCACGCGCACCTCTCCTAGCCGCCCGGCGCGCCGCCGCCAACGTCAAAGACTTGGAGTCCAGCGGAACCGACGGGGCAACCGGTGGGGCATGTCTCCGGCCATTTGCGAAGACCCGGCGCGCCGGCCGCCACAAATTGGGTTTTCCGCGAAGCCTCGGGATGGCTATGTTCGGGCGGTGCGAGCGGCGGCAGAAGGCGGGAAGCGTGTCCGTGCCGGCAGGCGACCAGGTGATGAGGGTTTCGGTCTGGCGCTCCGATATGACGGAGGGCCGGTTCCAGAGCTTTGACGTCCCCGTGCAGGAGAGCCAGACGGTGCTCGACGTCGTGACCTGGATCCAGCGCAACGCCGATCCGACGCTGGCCTATCGCTTCGCCTGCCGCGTCGGCATGTGCGGGTCCTGCGCCATGATGGTGAACGGCCGAGCCGCGCTGGACCTGCCGGACCCATGTGCGCAAGGTGCTGGACGACGGCGGCCTCGAAATCGCGCCGCTGCGCAACCTGCCGGTGATCCGCGACCTCGTCGACCGACATGACGCGCGTTCTTCGACAAGTGGGTCCGCGGCCGAGGGCGTGTTCCACCCGACCAGGACGCGCGAGGACGAGATCGAGCGGATCGGCCCGGGCAGCCCGATGCGCATCGAGGCCAATGCCGGGATCGAGTGCATCAACTGCGGCGTCTGCTATGCCGCCTGCGACGTGGTCGCTGACAATCCGGACTATCTCGGACCGGCCGCGCTGAACCGGGCCTGGACGCTGGTCAACGACCAGCGCGACGGCGCGGCACGCGGCGCGAATTGCCGCGGTCTCGCTGGCCGGCGGCTGCCACAACTGCCATTCGACGGGCAACTGCGCGAGTCTATTGCCCGAACGCAGCTGAATCCCACCGCATCGATCGCCGGGCTGAAGCGCGAGACGGTGAAGGCGGTCTTCCGGCTGCGGAGGTGAGCCGGTGCTGGATCTGAGGCTCTATCTGGCGCAGCGGCTCTCGGCGCTGGTGATGGCGCCGCTGGTGCTGGGGCACCTGGCCGTGATCATCTATGCCGTGCAGGGCGGGCTTACGGCGGCCGAGATCCTGGGGCGGACGCAAGGCAGCGTCCTCTGGGGCGCCTATTACGGCCTCTTCGTCTCGCCGTGTCCGTCCATGCCGCCATCGGCCTGCGCGTCATCGCGGCCGAGACGCTGGGGCTGCGCGGCCCGGCGCTCGGCTGGGGCACGGCGGCGGTGTTCCTGGCGCTGCTGGCGACGGGGGCACGCGCCGTCTATGCCGTGACCGTGCGCGTGAGGGTCCGCCCGCACCGGCGTCATCCGCTCTGGCTCGCCTTTCTGCTGCACCGCGTCTCCGGGCTTGTTGCTGGCGCTGTTCCTGCCGGCGCACTTCCTGGTGCTGGCGACGGCGCTGGGCGGCGACGCCGCGCTGGACGGGTTGCTGCGCTGGACCGACTCCGTCCGCCGTGAAGATCGCCGAGTTCGGCCTCGTGTTCCTGCTGGCCGTGCACATCTTCGGCGGCCTTCGCCTGCTCGCGCTCGAATTCCTGCCTTGGTCGTCGCGGCCAGAAGGTCTATGCCGCGGCCGCGGCGGCGCTGGCGTTCCTGGTCTCCGGCAACCTTCCTGCTGAGCGCGGTCTGAGCGATGGCCGAGCGGCACGACACCGACATCCTGATCATCGGCACCGGCGGCGCCGGCCTGTTCGCCGCCCTGCACGCCCAGCAGGCGGCGCCGGACGCGACATCACGATCGCCGTGAAGGGGCTGCTCGGCAAATGCGGCTGCACCCGCATGGTGCAGGGCGGCTACAACGTCGCGCTGCGCGCCGGGCGACTCGGTCGAGCGCCACTTCATGGACACGATCGAGGGCGGCAAGTGGCTGCCGCACCAGGAGATCGCCTGGCGGCTGGTGCCAGACGGCCGTCGACGCGGGTGCGCGAGCTCGAGAACGAGATCGGCTGCTTCTTCGACCGCAACCCGGACGGCACGCTGCACCAGAAGGCGTTCGCCGGCCAGACCTTCGACCGCACCGTGCACAAGGGCGACCTGACCGGCATCGAGATCATCAACCGGCTGATGGAGCAGGTGCTGGCCCGGCCCGATCGAGCGGCTGGAGGAGCACCGGGCGGTCGGCCTGATCCCGGCGCGCGACGGATCGGGCCTCGCCGGCGTGCTGTTCATCGACATCCGCACGCGGCGCGTTCCGCTTCGTGCGGGCGCAAGGCCGTGCTGATGGCGACCGGCGGCGGGCCGACGATGTACCGCTACCACACGCCGTCCGGCGACAAGTCGATGGACGGGCTCGCCATGGCGCTGCGCGCCGGCCTGCCGCTGCGCGACATGGAGATGGTGCAGTTCCACCCGACCGGCCTGCTGGCCGGCGAGGGCACCCGCATGACCGGCACCGTGCTGGAGGAAGGTCTGCGCGGCGCCGGCGGCCACCTGCTGAACGGCGCCGGGCACCGCTTCATGCTGGACCTCGACCCGAAGGGCGAGCGGGCGACGCGCGACATCGTCTCGCGCGCCATCTACGACGAGATGCGCGCGGGGCAACACCTCGCCGAACGGCGGCGTCTACATCTCGATGAGCCATCTCGGGCCCGAGACTCGTCGCCGACAAGTTCACGGCATGGTGCGAGCGCTGCGCCGATTGCGGCTTCGATCTGGCCGGCGGCCTGGTCGAGGTGGTGCCGACGGCGCACTATTTCATGGGCGGCGTCGTCGTCGACGCGGACACGCGCACGGAGATGCCGGGCCTCTATGTCGCCGGCGAGGATGCCGGCGGCGCGCACGGGGCCAACCGGCTGGGCGGCAACGGCGTCGCGAACTCGACCGTCTATGGCGGCATCGCCGGCGACGTCATGGCGGGCGACGTCACGGCCGCCGGGCGCGCGGACCGCTGCGCGACCCGGATCCGGCGGTGCTCGAGGCCGAGATCGCCAGGGCACGGGCGCCGCTCGACCGGCCAGCCGGCGACGTCCACGAACTGCGCGCGGCGCTGATGGACGCGATGTGGGAGGATGTCGGCGTCATGCGCACGGCCGACGGGTCTGCGCCGCGGGTTGGACCGCGATCGCCGCCATCCGGGCCGAGCTGGACCGGACCGGCATCGCCGGCGCGGCTCGCCTTCAACCTGACCTGGCACGACTGGCTGAACCTGCAGAGCCTGGTCGAGACATCCGAGGTGATCGCCCGCGCGGCGCTGGCCCGCGAGAACTCGCGCGGCGCGCATTTCCGCGAGGATTTCCCGGAGGTCGGCGACCTCGACGCCTCCTACTTCACCGTTGCGCGGCAGGAGGACGGCAAACGCCGACGGTGACGCGCGAGCCGGTCCGAGTTCACCATCGTCAGCCCGGGCGAGACGATCCTGAAGGACAGCGTGGAGGCCGCCGAATGATCCCGATAGAGCTCATCCAGTCCACCGCCGAGACGCTGATGGACAAGGCCGCCATCGAGATCCCGGACGACTATCTCGACGGCCTGAAGCGGGCCGCCGCCGACGAGGACGGCGACCTTTCGTCCTTCGTCCTGCAGGCCATGCTGCGAGAACTACGAGGCGGCCAAGGAGGACCGGCGCGCCATGTGCGGCGACACCGGCTGCCCGCGCTGGTACGTCAAGATGGGCAACGAGGCGCTGATCGAGGGCGGCCCGGTGGCGCTGGAGGCGGCGCTGCGCCGCGCCACCGCCAACGCCACCAACGGCGTGCCGCTGCGCCCCAACCGCGTGCACCCGCTCTGGCGCACCGACCACGACAACAACGTCGGCATCAACGCGCCGGAGATCGAGTACGCCTTCGAGCCCGACGGCGACTGGATCGACCTGATCACCGTGCACAAGGGCGGGCTGTTCGGCACCGACTACCGCATGCTGTTCCCGGCCGACGGCATCGAGGGCATCAAGCGCTTCTATCTCGACAGCCTGGTCGCCTTCGGCAAGCGCGGGCTGGCCTGCCAGCCGGCGATCATCGGCATCGGGCTCGGCGGATCCAAGGACACCTGCATGGTGCTCGGCAAGCAGGCGGCCTGCCTGCGCACCGTCGGCTGACCGCAATCCCGATCCGAAGATCGCGGCGCTGGAGGAGGAGTTCAAGGAGCTCGGCAACTCGATCGGCATGGGCGCCATGGGCTTCGTGGGCAAGTCCATGGTGGTCGACTGCCACATCGAGGTCGGCTACTGCCACACCGGCGGCATGCCGATGAGCGTGCACGCCTTCTGCCTGTCCTCGCGCCGCGCCGTCGCGCGCATCCACCCCGACGGCCGCGTCGAGTACCGCACGGACCCGATGTGGTTCACCGACTATCAGCGACGGGAGACGGTGGAATGGGAGCCGGAGAGAAGCCTCGAACGCACCGCCTGAGCACGACGCCCGCGCCCGAGGATCTGGCGGCGCTGGCGCTCGGCGACATCGTCTACCTGGACGGCGTGGTCTACACGGCGCGCGAGGGCGTCTACAAGCGCGTCATCGACGAGGGCGAGCCGCTTCCCATGGACCTGCCGGCCGAGAGCGCGGCGAACTTCCACTGCTCGCCTGCGGCGACCCAGCGCGACGACGGCTCGTTCAACATGGGCGCCGTCACGGCGACCGCCTCGTTCCGCTTCTCCCAGTGGATCGGCGAGTGGCTGCGGATCTCGGGCGCGAAGCTCGATCATCGGCAAGGGCGGCATGAGCCAGCAGGACTACCGCGATCACTTCGTGCCGAACGGCGCGATCTATCTCACCACCGTCGGCTATGGCACCGGCGCGCTGCTGGGCCGCGGCATCAAGGGCGTCAAGGCGCTGCACTGGCGCCGCGAATTGGGCCTCGCCCAGGCGATGTGGGCGATCGAGGCCGAGAACATGGGGCCGTTCATCGTCGCCTCGGACCTGAACGGCAACTGCCTCTTCGAGCGCGAGAACCGCAAGGTGGCGGCCGGCCTCGCCAAGGCCTATGAGGGGACGCGCCCCGCCGTCCTCAAGCGGTTCGGCGAGACCGACGACCGGACGGACGAGCTGATCTGAGGCTGGTCCGCTGCCCTGCCGCCGCCATCGGCTCGGGCCATGGCGAGGGCCGATCTCATCGCGCGGCGGGACCGCAACATCATGAATTCACCCTGGTCGAGAGGATGCAGATGCCGGCCGTCCACCCCGATATCCAAGCCCTGCTGGCGCTCATCCGCGAGTCCGGTCGCCCGCCCTACGAAGCCCTCTCGCCCGAGGAGGCGCGCAGCGCCTATGCGGCGGGCCGCGCCGTGCTGCAGCCGGCGCCGGACGATGTTGCGGAGACCCGCGACCTGACGGCGCCCGGCGACGCCGGCGACATAGCTCTGCGTCTCTATCGGGGCATGGGCACCTCGGCGGGCGAGCTGCTGGCTTGCGTCTTCTACATGCATGGCGGCGGCTGGATCATGGGCGACCTCAACTCGCATGACTGGGTATGCCGCCGCCTCGCCAACGAGGCCGGGGCCTGCGTCATCGCCGTCGACTATCGCCTGGCGCCGGAGCACCGCTTTCCCGCCGCCGTCGACGATTGCGCCGCCGGGCTGCGCTGGGTCGCGGAGAACGCACAGGCGCTGCATATCGACGCCGCGCAGATCGCACTGGCAGGCGACAGCGCGGGCGGGAACCTCGCCGCTGTCCTGGCGCTGATGGGGCGCGACGGCACGGCGCCAGCCAGCATGTTCCAGGCGCTGCTCTACCCTGCGGTCGATCTCGCCATGACCGGCGAGAGCTATGAGAGGATCACCGAGGCGATGCCGCTGACCGCGGCGTCGATGCGCTATTTCATCGACCACTACGCCCCGGACGCCGCGGACCGCAGCGACTGGCGCGCGTCCCCGGCCCGTGCGGCCAGCCTTGCCGGGACGCCGCCCGCGCTGGTGTTGACTTGCGGCCATGATCCGCTCTGCGACGAGGCCCGCGCGTATGCCCACCGCCTCGAGCGCGAGGGCGTCGGGGTCAGCGCGCTGCATCTCGGCGACCAGGCGCACGGCATCCTGACGATGGGCAGGGTCGTCGGCGCGACCTCCGGCGTGATGGCCTTTGTCGCGGCCACGCTGCGCGATGCCTGGCGGACTGCCGCCGGCAAGGCGGTCGACATGCCCGCCCGGCAAGGCGGCGGGTGATCCGCAACACCAGCGGCGTCGATACCGCCCTGCCGGATCCGCAGGTGCCCCGCGCTCCGCATCCGTGATGTCTTGCGCGTCGCCGGCCCGGCGCGCTGGGAGGGGATGCCGGAATTCGCTATCCGGATGCGCCGGGGGTCGACCCGGCCCATAGCAGGGGAGGACCGTCCATGGACTTCGAGGGAAAGGTCGCGCTCGTCACCGGGGGCGCCGCCGGGATCGGCCGCGCCGTTTCGGTGATGTTCGCCCAGCGAGGTGCCCGCGTCGTCGTCGTCGACCGCGAGGCAGGGGCCGGCGAGGAAACCGCCGGCATGGCGCGGGCGGCGGGCGGCGAAGCGGTCTTCGTCGAGGCCGACGTCACGCAGTCGGCCGACGTCCAGCGCTATGTCCGCTCGGCGCAGGACGCCTTCGGCAGCATCGACTGCTTCTTCAACAATGCGGGGATCGAGGGCAGGGTCGCGCTGACGGGAGAGTACGACGAGGCCGTCTTCGACGCCGTCATCGCCGTGAACCTGAAGGGCGTCTTCCTCGGCCTGCGGCACGTGATCCCGGTGATGCTTCAGCAGGGCGGCGGCTCGATCGTGAACACGGCATCCACCGCGGGTCTGGCGGGCTCGCCCGGCCTCGCCGCCTACGTCGCCTCCAAGCATGGCGTCATCGGGCTGACCAGGACCGCCGCCAGCGAGTACGGCCGCAACGGCATCCGCGTGAACGCCGTCTGCCCCGGACCCGTGGACACCCGGATGATCGCCTCGCTGGAGAAGCAGTTCAGCCCGGAAGGGAGCAACAGCATGCGGGAACGCTACAAATCCGTCATCCCGATCGGCCGCTATGCCACGCCCGAAGAGATCGCGAGCCTCGTGCTGTTCCTCAGCTCGGACCTGGCCGGCAGCATCACGGGTGCCGAGCACCGGATCGATGGAGGGCGCCTCGGCAGCCCGAACGCGCTGAGCAACGCGAGCACTGGCTGAGTCGGCGCGGGCCAGACCGTCGTTGCGCCGGCGTCCTGCCGGGCGCCGGCCCGAGCGGCCGGGCCCGTGCGGCGGCTCAGACGCCGGGCCCGGCGGCCGAGCTGCGAAAGCCGTTGGAGAGCTCGGCGCCGCTGATCTCCGCACCCCGCGATATGCCGAAGCCCGGATAGCCCTGCGCGGCGATGTCGGCGCAGATGTCGCGGTACCGCTTCATGCCGCCGGCATAGGGCATGAAGACGCGCGGCTTGCCGGGGATGTTCGCGCCGAGATACCAGGAATGCCCGGCCTGCGGCAGAAGCGTGGCGTTCGCCGCGTCGTTGACATGCGCCACCCAGCGTGCTGCCGCGTCGGCGTCCGCCTCGACCCGATCCACGCTCCTGCCTGCGCATCGCGCCGATGCAGTCGGTGATCCACTCGACATGCTGCTCGATCGCCACCGGCATGTTGCAGAGCACCGAGGGGCTGCCCGGCCCTGTGACGGTGAACAGGTTGGGGAAGCCCGGCACCGGCCAGGCCGAGATAGGTCTTCGGCCCCTCTGCCCAGGCCTCGCGCAGCGACAGCCCGTCGCGCCCGCGGATGTCGAGCGCCAGCAGCGGCCCGGTCATCGCGTCGAAGCCGGTGGCGAAGACGATGATGTCCAGCTCGTGCGTCGCGCCGCTCTGCAACTTCAGCCCGGTCGGCGTGATGCGCTCGATGGGGTCGGCCCGCACGTCGACCAGGGCGACGTTGTCGCGGTTGAAGGTCTCGAAATAGTCGGTGTCGATCGGCGGGCGCTTGGCCGCGTAGGGGTGGTCGATCGCCGCCAGCTTGTCGGCCGTCTCGCGGTCCTTGACGATCGTCGCGGATCTTGTCCTTCAGGAACGCGGCCGCCGTGTCGTTCGCCGCCTTGTTGACCAGCAGGTCCTGGAACGCGGCGCGGAACTGCAGGCCGCCGGTCTCCCACGACCGCTCGTAGACGGCCATGCGCTCTTCCGGCGACAGGTCGAAGACCTTGCGCTCGGAAATCCTGAACGGGTGGCCGTTCGGCGTCGAGTGCATGGTCGCGCGGATCTCGTCCTGGTTCTCGCGGAAAGAGCGCTTGCGATCCTCGCTCAGCGGCGCGTTGCGGGCCGGCACGCTGTAGTTCGGCGTGCGCTGGAAGACGGTCAGGTGCTTTGCCTGCCGCGGCGATCACCGGCGCCGCCTGGATGCCGGTCGAGCCGGTGCCGATCTGGCCGACCCGCTTGCCGGAGAAATCGACGCCTTCGTGCGGCCACTGGCCGGTGTGGTACCACTCGCCCCGGAAATCGCCCAGGCCCGGGATCTTCGGCACGTTCGCCGATGACAGGCAGCCGACGGCGGTGATCAGCCAGGTGGCGGAATAGTGCTCGCCGGACTCGGTCTCGACGTGCCAGCGGTTCTCGGTCTCGTCGTACCGGGCCCGGCGCACGCGGGCGCCGAAGCGGATGTCGCGCTTCAGGTCGAGCGCGTCCGCGCAGTAGTTCAGGTAGCGCATGATCTCGGGCTGCTCGGGATAGCGCTCGGACCACTCCCAGCCGTCCAGCAGCGCCTTGGAGAAGTAATAGCAGTAGGAGTGGCTCTCGGAATCGCAGCGCGCGCCCGGATAGCGGTTCCAGTACCAGGTGCCGCCGACGCCGTCGCCCGCCTCGAGCACCAGCGCCGACAGGCCCAGCCGGTCGCGCAGGCAATGCAACTGGTACATGCCGGAAAACCCGGCCCCGATGATCAGCGCGTCATGGTCGCGGCCACCGCGGGACGGGTGCGAATTGGTCCCGTCTGCCATCTCTCGCCCACTCCTCTCGTACAGCCTGCCGATGTTTCCCACGAATGACGAACGAAGGTAAGCGCATCCGGGACTCATCACGGATGTAGTGTCGCCAGCGACGAGGGTGAACGGTGCGATCCTCGGGCGTTCGCGGTGCTCGGCACGTTCTCGTTCGGCCCCCTCACCGTGGCCGACGCGATGTACGCGCCGGTCTGCACGCGGTTCCGCACCGACGCTGTCGAGCAGCGCCGGCGGCTCTCGGCACCAGCTGTTCCGGATCGGGACGCCGCGTCGCTGCCAGATGAAATTTCCTTAATTGGCGGACAAGGCCTGGCTCAGGCGCCGGGTCCATATTGATGCCGCGTCCGGGTCAGCCGGGCACGAGTCAGGAGCCTATCAAGCAATGTTCATGTCGAATATTCTCTCAGGTCCGGGCGGATTGCGCCGGGCCGGCGCCGGCGGGCTCGCCATCGGCGCGATCGTCTGGTCCTCTGTCGCTGCCGCGGCCGGCAGCCAGGTCGCCGACCTCGTCGAGCGGGTCAGCCCGGCCGTCGTCACGGTCTACACCACGCAGGCCGTCAGCGCCGAGGCGGAGGACGGCGAGGGCCAGCCCTTCGGCATCCCCGAGGGATCGCCCTTCGAGGAGTTCTTCAAGCACTTCGGACCCGAAGGCATGCCCGGCATGCCGGGGCATCGCGACGAGGCCCCGCGCCAGGCGCTGGGATCCGGGTTCGTCTTCGACGCCGACGGCTACATCATCACCAACCATCACGTCGTCGACGGCGCGACCGAGGTGAAGGTCCGCTTCGCCGACCAGGTCGACCACGCCGCCAAGATCATCGGCAGCGACCCGCAGAGCGATCTCGCCCTTCTGAAGATCGATGCCAACGAGCCGCTGCCCCACCTGACGCTCGGCGACTCGGACAAGATCCGCGTCGGCGAGGACGTGGTGGCCGTCGGCAACCCGTTCGGCCTGGGCGGCACGGTCACGCGCGGCATCGTCTCGGCGGTCGGCCGCGATATCAACGCCGGGCCCTATGTCGACTTCATCCAGACGGATGCGGCGATCAACCGGGGCAATTCGGGCGGGCCGCTCTTCGACATCGACGGCAACGTCATCGGCGTGAACTCGGCGATCTACTCGCCCTCGGGCGGCAATGTCGGCGTCGGCTTCGCCATTCCGTCGAACATCGTCAAGGAGGTGGTCGCCCAGTTGCGCGACAAGGGCAGCGTCAGCCGCGGCTGGCTCGGCGTCTCGATCCAGTCCGTGACGCCTGACATCGCTGCCGCGCTCGGCCTCGACGAGGCGCAGGGTGCGCTGGTCGCCAGCGTCGTCGCCGACGCGCCGGCCAAGGGCCAGCTCGAGACCGGCGACGTGATCCTGACCTTCGGCGGCGAGCCCGTCGGCAGCAGCCGGGACCTGCCCAAGCTGGTGGCCGCCACCAATGCCGGCTCGACGGTCGAGATCGGCATCGTGCGCGACGGCGACCGGAAGACCGTCGAGGTCAAGGTCGGCGAGCTGCCGGCCGAGCAGCTGGCCTCGGCCGGCGCGACGGCGCCGTCCGGCCACGACGAGGCGGCCTCGGAGAAGCTGGGCGCAACCGTCGCCGCGCTGTCGCCCGAGGCGCGCGAGTCGCTCGGCGTCGCCAACTCGGTCACCGGCGCGGTCGTCACCTCGCTGAAGTCCGGCGGTGCGGCAGCCGAGGCGGGGCTGCGGGTCGGCGACGTCATCGTGCGCGTCGGCAACACCGACGTGACCAGCGCCAAGGAGCTCGACGCGGCGCTCGGCCATTCCGACAAGGAGACGGCGCTGCTGCTGGTCAACCGGCGTGGCAGCCAGATCTTCATGAGCGTGAAGGTCGACGCGTGAGCGCGGCCGGCAGCGGCGCTGCCGGCGCAGGGACAAGCAGCGGGGCCGGGAGCGCAAGCTTGCCGGCCCCTTGCTTTTCCGGGCGTTCGCGCATTGCTGGTCCGGGCCGCCCATCGCCATATGGCGGGGACGTGACGGACAGAGGAGGGATCTCTGGCATGGGGCGCCGGATCCTGATCATCGAGGACGACGTCGAGACCGCCGGCTATCTGCAGCGCGGGCTGGAGGAGAGCGGCTTTTCGGTCGAGACGGCGGCTGACGGGCGCGACGGACTTTTCCTTGCCACCGGGGGCGGGGTCGAGCTGATCGTCCTCGACCGGATGCTGCCCGGCATGGACGGGCTGGCGGTGCTCAGGGCCGTGCGCGCCGCCGGCATCGCCGTCCCGGTGCTGATGCTGACGGCGATGAGCGCGGTCGACGAACGCGTGCGCGGCCTGCGCGCCGGCGCCGACGACTATCTGGTCAAGCCGTTCTCCTTCGACGAGCTGCTCGCCCGCATCGAGACGCTGCTGCGCCGCCCGCACGAGGCGCAGAAGGAGGAGACGCGGCTGGTCTGCGGCGCGCTCGAGCTCGACCTCTTGACCCGCACGGCGCACCGCGGCGCCCGCAGCATCGAGCTGCAGAACCGCGAGTTCCAGATGCTGGAGTTCCTGATGCGCCGCAAGGGCCGGGTGGTCACCCGCACAATGCTGCTGGAAGGGCTCTGGGGCTATCACTTCGACCCGCAGACCAACGTCATCGACGTCCACATCAGCCGGCTGCGCAAGAAGGTCGACGCCGATGGCGAGCCGGCGCTGATCCGCACCGTCCGTGGCGCCGGCTACATGCTCTCGGCCGAGGGCTGACCGCGGGGTGTGGCGTCCGTTTTGGCCCCGTCCGCTTTCGCTGCGTCCCGGTGTGGCTGCGTCCGGTGTGGCTGCGTCCGGTGTGGTTGCGCAACGCCACCAGCCGCCTGCTGGCCGCGCACCTCGTGCTCGTGGCGCTCTCGACGGCGATGGTGCTGGCCTTCGTCTACTACTCGACCCGCGACGTGATCGAGGCAGGGGTGCGCGAGGTCGTCGCCGCCGACCTGCGCGGGTTGGGCGACGACTATCGCGACGGCGGCGTGCTCGGTCTGACACGGGCCATAAACCGCCGGCTGGCCGATCGCGGGCGGCGGGACACGGTCTACCTGCTCGCCGACCACCAGGGCAACCGGATCGCCGGCAACCTGGCCGGCTGGCCGCCGGTGGTCCCGCCGCAGAGCGGCTGGGTCGAGCTCGACCTCTACCGGAACGACCGCGAGCGGGTCACGACGCTGTCGGTCGCGGCGATCACGCTGCCCACGGGCGAGCGGCTGCTGGTCGGCCACGACAGCGAGGCGCAGCGCAAGTTCCGCCGGACCCTGCTCGGTGCGCTCGGCTGGGCGCTGGCCGCCGCCGGGCTGCTGGCGCTGGCAAGCGGCTGGCTGCTCTCGCGGTTCGTCGGCCGGCGGGTTGCCGACGTGGTCGAGACGGCCGACGAGATCGTCCAGGGCGACATGGCGCGCCGCGTGCCGGTGCGCGGCGGGGGCGACGAGTTCGACCGGCTGGCCGGCACGCTGAACCGGATGCTCGACCGCATCCAGGGACTGGTCGACGATCTGCGCATGGTCACGGACGCGGTCGCGCACGACCTGCGGAGCCCGCTGACGCGGCTGCGCGCGCACCTCGAGTCGAGCCTCGAGGAGGAGCTGGACAAGCCGTCGCGGCACGAGCGCATCGGCCGGGCGATCGCCGAGGCCGACGGCGTGCTGCGCGCCCTGACGGCGCTGCTCGAGATCGCCCGGGCCGAAGCCGGCATGGGGCGCGACCAGTTCGAGGCGGTCGACCTGGGCCGGCTTGCCGCCGACATGGTCGACCTCTACACGCCGAGCGCCGCCGAAAAGTCGCTGCGGCTGGTGCAGCAGCGGCGAGGGTGCGACCGTCTCCGGCCACCCGCAGCTGCTCGCCAACGCAGTCGCCAACCTGGTCGAGAACGCCATCGCGCACGCGCCGGCCGGCAGCGAGGTGACGCTGGAGCTCGCGCCCGCGCCAGGGCCCGCGCTGGTCGTCGCCGACCGCGGTCCCGGCATCCCCGCCGAGGCGCGCGCCCGGGTGCTGGAGCGCTTCGTTCGGCTGGACGCCAGCCGCGGCCGACCCGGCGCGGGGCTCGGCCTGTCGCTCGTCGCCGCCGTGGCGCGCCTGCACGACGCACGGCTCGAGCTCGACGACAACGGCCCGGGCCTGCGCGCGACACTGCGCTTCGGGCGGGCAGAAGCCGCGAACGACGCGGGAACGGCGGATGATCGCGAATTCACTGTGGCGCCATCAGGGCGACAGCGCGCCGGGCGATGGTCCTCGCGTGGCCGCTCACAGACGCCGGCCACGCCTGCGGGGCCCGAAGGACGGGACCCGCCACCCACGAACGGAAGGAGTGACTGCCATGCGTAGACTGGTTCTTCCTGCGATCGTCGCCGCGTCCCTCGTCGCCGCG
The DNA here is from genome assembly GCA_963745085.1 of uncultured Alphaproteobacteria bacterium. Lineage (GTDB taxonomy): Bacteria > Pseudomonadota > Alphaproteobacteria > Rhodobacterales > Rhodobacteraceae > Thermohalobaculum. The sequence continues at coordinate 115,878 of CAVUWP010000025.1, forward strand.
CCCTTCGCCTTCGCCGCCGAGTCCGCGACGGGCACGGTTAAGTCGTTCGACATGAAGGCGCACACGCTGACGCTGGACAGCGGCATCACCTATCAGCTCCCCGCGGGCTTCAAGGATCCGGGGCTGAAGAAGGGCGAGGCGGTCAAGGTCAGCTGGGACATGAAGGGCGGCAAGCACCAGGCCGAGAGCGTCACGATCCAGAAGTGACGCCAAGCGCGCAGGCATCGGACGGGCGGGAGGCTTTCTCCCGCCCGTCGCGTTGTCGCGCTCCGGCCCGCGACGTTGACTTCCGCGACGCTGGCGCACATCTCCGCGCCACCGCGATGGCAACGCCGATGGAAGGGCCGGATGGCGCTGCTCCTGATCCTGATCGGCTTTGTCGGCCTGGCGATCGGCGGCGAGCTGCTCGTTCGCGGCGCGGTGGCAGTCGCCCGGCGCCTCGGCGTCTCGCCGCTGATGATCGGGCTGACGCTCGTCGGCTTCGGCACGTCGATGCCCGAGCTCGTCACCTCGGTTCAGGCGGCGCTGGTCGGCGCGCCCGGCATCGCGGTCGGCAACGTCGTCGGCTCGAACATCTGCAACGTCCTCCTGATCCTCGGCGCCGCGGCGGTGCTGCGCCCGGTCACGGCCAGCGCCGGCGCCTTCCGACGCGACGGCGCGGTCCTGGTCGGGGCCTCGCTGCTCTGCCTCTGGGCCATCCTCTCGGGGGATATCGGCCGGCTGGTCGGCGCCTTGTTCGTGCTGCTGCTGGTCGGCTTCATCGCCTTCATCTATTTCGCCGAGCGCGGCGCAACGGCCGGTCCGCACGCGGCCGAGGCCGATGCGACGGCCCCGGTCCGGGGAGGTCTCGGCGTTGCGATCCCGATGTTCCTGGGCGGCGTCGCGCTGACGGTGCTCGGCGCCCGGTTCCTCGTCATGGGCGCGATCGATCTCGCGCTCGCCATGGGCGTCTCGGACGCCGTGATCGGGCTGACCGTGGTCGCGATCGGCACGTCATTGCCCGAACTCGTCACGTCGGTCGTCGCCGCCATCCGCCGGCAGAGCGACGTCGCATTTGGCAACGTCATCGGCTCGAACATCTTCAACATCTTCGGCATCCTCGGCGTGACGGCGCTGGTGCAGCCGATCGCCGTGCCGGCCGAGATCGCCCGGCTCGACATATGGGTGATGCTCGGCGCGACGGCGACACTGCTGGTCGTGACGGTGACGGGATGGCGGATCACCCGCTGGGAGGGCGGGCTCATGCTCGGCGGGTATGCCGCATATCTGGGCTTTCAGGTCGCAAATGTGTAACAGTGCTGCAGAAACCTTCGCAAACGCAGCAGGTTACGTGTGATGAAAAAAATCGCAGCATGTCGCCGGTGGATCTTGCGCCGGGTCGAGGGTCTGATCATATGCGCACCCGCCCCGGGCGCGTGCCAGCAACGGCGATGATCGCGCGACGACCCGCCCGGTGGACCGAAGAGAGCGACAATGGAACAGATCTCCACCGTTCCCGAAACGGAGCCTCCCGGTACCGGCTCGGCCGACGGCCCCAAGCGACACCGTCTCGCCGAGCTTCTCACCCCTTCACGCAGCCGGGCCAGCCTCCCCGCCCGCCGCGCCGACTTCCCCGCCAGCCCGCACTCCAGGGCCTTTCGCAAGCGCTTCTTCCCCGACGCCACCGCCGCCGACTGGGCGGACTGGCGCTGGCAGATGCGCGCACGCATCCGCACCGCCGCGGGGTTGGAGCGGGTGTTCCGCCTGTCGGCCGACGAGCGCGACGCGCTGGCGCGCCAGAAGACCGGCCTGCCGGTCGGCATCACGCCCTATTACGCCAGCCTGATGGGCCTCGGCGATCCCGGCGAGCCGCTGCGCCGGACGCACATCCCCGTCGGCGACGAGTATCTCCGCCTGCCCGGCGAGGATGACGACCCGCTCGGCGAGGACCACGACACCGCCGCGCCCGGCCTGGTGCACCGCTATCCCGACCGGGTGCTGTTCCTGACCACCGGCACCTGCTCGACCTATTGCCGCTATTGCACGCGCTCGCGCATGGTCGGCCAGGCGGGCGGCGAGTACCAGTTCTCGACCCGGCAGTGGGAGCAGGCGCTCGGCTATATCGAGGCACACCCCGAGATCCGCGACGTGCTGCTGTCGGGCGGCGACCCGCTGACCGTCGGCGACGACAAGCTCGACTACCTGCTCGGGCGGCTTCGGGCGATCCGCCATGTCGAGTTCGTCCGGCTCGGCACCAAGATGCCGACGGTCGTGCCGATGCGCGTCACCCGCGCGCTGATCCGCGTGCTGAAGAAGCACCATCCGCTCTGGATGTCGCTGCACGTCACGCATCCGGGCGAGCTGACGCCAGAGGCGACCGAGGCCTATGCGCGGCTTGCCGATGCCGGCATCCCGCTGGGCTCGCAGACGGTCCTGCTGAAGGGCATCAACGACAGCGTCGAGACGATGAAGACGCTCTACCACGGCCTGCTGATGCGGCGCGTGCGGCCCTATTATCTCTACCAGTGCGACCCGATCAGCGGGTCGGCGCATTTCCGCTCGCCCGTGTCGAAGGGAATCGAGATCATCGAGGGCCTGCGCGGGCACACCACCGGCTATGCCGTCCCGCACTATGTCATCGACGCGCCGGGCGGCGGCGGCAAGATCCCGCTGATCCCGGACTATGTCGTCGGCCGCGACGGCGACGACCTGCTGCTCCGCAACTTCGAGGGTGGCACCTACCGCTACCCCGATCCGGGCGAGACCTATGGCGCCCGTCGCGGGAGGCAGGCATGCGCATCGGCCTGACCTACGATTTGCGCGACGACTATGCGGGCCGCGGGCTGCCCGAGGAGGCGCTGGCCGAATTCGACAGCCCGGAGACCATCGAGTCCATCGAGGCGGCGCTGGCGGCGAACGGCCACCGGCCCGAGCGCATCGGCCATGTCCGCTCGCTGGCCGCGCGACTGGTCGAGGGGCATCGCTGGGACCTGGTCTTCAACATCGCCGAGGGGCTTTCCGGCCGCTCGCGCGAGGCCCAGGTCCCGGCGCTGCTCGAGGCGTTCGACCAGCCCTACACCTTTTCGGACCCGCTGACCCAGGCGGCGGGGCTGGACAAGGCCGTGGCCAAGCGGCTGGTCCGCGACGCCGGCGTGCCGACGGCGCCCTTCGCGGTGATCGCCAGCGACGCCGACGCCCGCAGCTGCGACCTCGCCTTCCCGGTCTTCGTCAAGCCGATCGCCGAGGGCACCGGCAAGGGCTGCGAGCTGGCGTCCAAGTGCGCTCGACCGCCCGGCGCTGGTGCAGGCGGCGCGCGTCGCTCCGCGCCCGCTTCGGCCAGCCGGTGCTGGCCGAGCCGTTCCTGCCGGGGCGCGAGTTCACCGTGGGCGTGCTCGGCAACGGCCGCGAGGCGCACGTCATCGGCGTGCTGGAGATCCTGCTCCGCGCCAATGCCGAGGCCGAGGTGTACTCCTTCGTTAACAAGGAGCTCTGCGAGGACCGGGTGGTCTACCGGCTGGCTGATGTCCCCGACGACGCCGAGGCGCGGGAGGCGGGCGCGGTGGCGCTCGCCGCCTACCGGGCGCTCGGCTGCCGCGATGCGGCCCGGCTCGATATCCGTTCCGACGCTGCCGGCCGGCCGCAGTTCCTCGAGGTGAATACGCTCGCCGGGCTGCACCCAGCGCATTCCGACCTGCCGATCCTCGCGGCCAAGGCGGGAATGCCGTTCGAGGCGCTGATCGGCGCCATCGTCGAGGCGGCGGCCGAGCGGCAGGGCCTGCGGGCGCGGCGCGCCCGGCGCGCCTGAGCCGGGATGGCCGGCGGCGCCGCCGCCGGCTTTCGGCTGCACTTCGGCGCCGGGCGGTGTAATCGGACACCATGATCCGCGTCACCGACACCATCTCGATCGCCGAGTGGGAGCTGGTCGAGACCTTCGCCCGCGCATCCGGCCCCGGCGGGCAGAACGTCAACAAGGTCGAGACGGCGGTGGTGCTCCGGTTCGAGGCCGCCCGCTCGCCGAACCTCCCCGACCCGGTCAGGGCCCGGCTCCGCCGGCTCGCCGGCCGGCGCTGGACCGAGGACGGCGCCATCGTCATCCAGGCGCAGGCGCACCGCAGCCAGGCGCGCAACCGCGCGGACGCGCTCGAACGGCTGGTCGACCTCATCCGCCGCGCCGCCGAGCGGCCGAAGCGGCGCGTCGCGACCAGGCCGACGCTGGCCTCCAAGCGCCGCCGCGTCACCGCCAAGAAGCAGCGCGGCCAGGTGAAGACCCTCCGCGGCGCCCCGGCGCCCGAGGAATAGGGTCAGGACCCTCAATCGACAGGCCGAAAGTGTACTGGGCGGACAATGCGGACGATCGCTGAGCGTCTGCTTTGAGCGTCGGTGACTGAAACGGACATTCAAGGGATAGAAGCCCGCACCTCCGAGATGAACTGCTTCATCGCCGCGATCATCCCCAGCGCAAACCCCTTATGGTAAGTCAATGTTTTGTACTCATATGAATAACGAAATTCCTCGAAAGCCATTGCTGATCACGCCTATCAAGTCTTTGTAATCTTCAAGTCTCGCTCCATAACGACGTCCCATGTGGGTATTAAATACTCCGTCCTGTACATCAGGCGGCAGATTTTCAAATAGCTTCCTGATGTTATGCCTATTAGCAGCTTCTTGCCCTAATGCTTCGTAAGTTGCCTTGAGATATAGCTCCACTGAAAATGCCAGCAGGACAAAATCCACAACACCTGTTTGAAGATCAGTTGGATATCCTATTTCGCCCGACGCACTAGCATCCGAGTTTCTCTGCTCGCGCCAGCGCTGTTCCCGCAGCGCCTGAAGCTCTTTTTCGTGCTGGTCGATCACGTAAAAAGCGTTCAGAAAGAACTCTGCTTGTGATGTAATAGCCATACTTAACCTCTCAGAATCAGATCTTTTCCGTCTTCAAACTTCCTGCTTCTGCGGCCGGTCAGGAAGGTCAGCAGAGACAGAACCGCGGGCGAAACCCTTAAGGTTTAGCACGTTTCTGACGTGGAATGGCCAGAGCCGACCTTCGCCGCCGCCGATGGTCGCGGATGGGATCATACCCGACGTGTGCTGCTCATGCGCGGAAATGGGTCCTGACCTTAATCCGGCGCCAGCCGACCGAGCGTGAACGCGTCCACCGACTTTGCCCCGAATTGCCCCGAATCGGCGCACTTGTAAAAATCTCGACACATCAGATACTTAAGTGGCGCCCACATGTGGACGCCCGGGATCGGGGCCAATTCGGTGTCCTCGGCGACATCTCCGGCACTGCGCACGGCTCCGCGGACGTGGCGGGTTCCCGCACCGCGCTTTCCGGTGCAGGATGCGCCGGGCCGGCCAGAGCGCAGGGAGGACGCCGTGAACAGGATCGCCGATATCGGGACAGCCCCCGACGTGCCGGACAGCCGCGGCCTCAACTTCTTTCGTGCCGATCCCGACCTGACGCCGCTGATCCGCCTGCACCTGCCGGAAGACCTCGTCGCCGTAATGGCGCCGCAGCTCGACCGGCTCGGCGCGCTCGTCGGCGACCGGCTCGACCGCTTGGCGTCCGCCGCCGACCGGCACGGCCCGGTGCTGCACCCGCGCACGCGGGCCGGCGAGGACCTCGACCGGATCGAGAAGCACCCCGCCTATGCGGAGATGGAGCGCATCGCGTTCGGCGAGCTCGGCCTCGCCGCCATGTCGCACCGCCCGGGCGTCTTCGGCTGGGCCGAGGCCCTGCCGCCGATCGCCAAGTACCTGGTCACCTACCTGTTCGCGCAGGCCGAGTTCGGGCTGCTCTGCCCCGTCAGCATGACGGACAGCCTGACGCGGACGCTGCGCAAGTTCGGCGACCCGGCGCTTGTCGACCGCTATTTGCCCGGCCTCGTCGCCCAGGACATGGACGCGCTGTTGCAGGGCGCGATGTTCATGACCGAGCAGGGCGCGGGCTCGGATGTCGGTGCTACCGACGGTCCGGGCGGACCCCGGCCCGGACGGCTCGTGGCGGCTGACCGGCGAAAAGTGGTTCTGCTCGAACGCCGACGCCGACCTCGCCATGGTGCTTGCGCGGCCGGCGGGCGCGCCGGACGGGCTGAAGGGCGTGTCGCTCTTCCTGCTGCCGCGGCACCTGCCGGACGGCAGCCGCAACGCCTTCCGCATCGTCCGGCTGAAGGACAAGCTCGGCACCAAGTCGATGGCCTCGGGCGAGATCTCGCTTCTGGGCGCCATCGCCTGGATGATCGGCGCGCCCGGCGACGGCTTCCGGCAGATGGCCGACATGATCAACAACTCGCGCCTGTCGAACGGCGTGCGGTCCGCCGGCATGATGCGCCGCGCCGCCACCGAGGCGCTGTTCGTCGCGCACCGCCGCCGCGCCTTCGGTCAGCGCCTGGTCGACATGCCGCTGATGCGCCGGCAGCTGGCCAAGATCGTCGTTCCGGCCGAGCAGGCGCGCAGCATGATGTTCCTGACCGCCGAGGCGCTGCGCCGCTCCGACGCCGGCGACGACGGCGCCTACCCCCTGCTGCGCATCCTGACGCCGCTGATCAAGTTCCGCGCCTGCCGCGACGCCAGGCGCGTCGCCGGCGACGCGATGGAGGTGCGGGGCGGCTGCGGCTATATCGAGGAGTTCCCGGACGCCCGCCTGCTGCGCGACAGCCATCTCGGCTCGATCTGGGAGGGCACCAGCAACATTGTCGCGCTGGACGTCATGCGGGCCGGGCGGCGCGAGGGCGCTTTCGCGGCGCTGCGCGAGTGGGTCGAGGGCCTCTCCGGGCCGTCACCGGAGATCGCCGAGCTGCCGGGGCTCGCCGCCCGCGCCTTCGCCCTGGCCGAGAAGGCTGCCGGCGATCCCGAGCCGCGGCTCGCCCGCCAGGCGGCGACCGCGCTCTACAACGTCACGACCGCCGCGGCGATGCTGGACGAGGCGCGGCGCCTCGGCTCCGCGCGCCGGCTGGCGCTGGCGCGGCTGGTCGTGCGGCACCGCCTGATGCCGGTCGACCCGCTCGATCCGGGCGGCGGCGAGGCAGGACTTCGCCGATGCCGTGCTCTACGATCCGGCGGCGGCCAGCGCCGGCGCCGCCTGAGGGGCGGCGGCGCGGCCGGCCAGCGCCTCGGCGATCACCCCGGCCGCGGCGGCGACGCCCGAGCCGCCGGTCCGCGCGCCGATCGCGTGCAGCGCGGCTTCGATCGTGCCGAGCGTGCCCAGCAGCATCGGCGGGTTCAGGTGCCCCATATGGCCGATCCGGAAACCCCGGTCGGCGAACTCGCCGAGCCCGATCCCCAGCGTCAGCCCGGCCTGCTCCTCGCAGATCCGGCGCAGCCATGCGCCGTCGACGCGGCCGGTCAGGATCGACGTGATCGAGTCGGATCGATGCGCCGGGTCGAGGATATTGAACTCGAGCCCGCCCTCGACCGACCACGCGGCGACCGCGGCGCGCGCCGCGTCGGCAAAGACCCGGTGCCGTGCCCAGATCGCCTCGAGCCCCTCGTCGAAGATCATGTCGAGCGCCGTGCGCATGGCGTAGAGGTGCTGCACCGGCGCCGTGCCGCAGTAGCGCACATAGTGCGCGCCCTCGGCCATGCGCGCCGTCCAGTCCCAGTAGGGCGTGCGCATGTCGGCGGCGGCGTGCGCGGCCATCGCCTTGTCGCCGGCCCAGACCAGCCCAAGCCCGGGCGGGACCATCAGCCCCTTCTGGCTGCCGCCGACGGTGACGTCGACGCCCCAATCGTCCATCTCGTAAGGCACGCAGCCCAGCGAGGCGATGGTGTCGACCATGAAAAGCGCCGGGTGGCCGGCGGCGTCGATCGCCCGCCTGATCGCCGCGATGTCGTTCCAGACGCCGGTCGCCGTGTCGATCTGCACAACCAGGACCGCGCGGATCGCGTGGTCCCGGTCGGCGCGCAGCCGCGCCTCGACGGCGGCCGGATCGACGGCGCTGCGCGGCGGCGCCTTCAGCACCTCGACCTCGCAGCCGAGCACCCGCGCCTGCTCGCCCCAGCCGATCGCGAAGCGGCCGGACTCGAGCACCAGCACCTTGTCGCCGCGCTTCATCGTGTTGGTGAGCGCCATCTCCCAGGCGCCGTGGCCGTTCGCTATCGCGATGAAGGCGCGCCCGCCGGTGCGGGCGATCTTCGGCAGGTCGGCGAAGATGGTCTCGGACGTCTCGACCAACGCCCCTTCATAGATGTTCGGCATCGCGACGTGCATCGCCGAGAGCACCCGGTCAGGGATCACGGAGGGGCCGGGAATAGAGGTCAGCGGGCGGCCGCGGTTCAGGTTCATGGATCGCCTCGGCAAATTCGCATCGGTCGCGCGAGGCTAGGGACGTTGCGGCCCAAGTCCATGCGGCAATTGCTGATGGACCCGATCACGCACCGTTATGGGACGGGATCGGCGCGAGCCGGTTGCGAGCCGGTTCCGGGCGGCTACTCGCGCCGCAGCAGCTTGTCGGTGAAGAAGACGCCGATGCCGAGCGGCCGGAAGGCCTTGGTGATCGCCTTTCGGTTGTACCGCGTCTCGACCCACTCGGCCAGCGGCATTGCGCCGTCCGGCTGGTCGCGCTCGTAGGCATCGAAGAAGGCGCCGAGCACGCCGGTCTTGCCCTGCCGCACATGGCCGAAGCGCAGGTGGAGCTGGCGGCGCGCCTCGGCGACGCTGCGCCCCTCGTGCAGGACGAGGAACAGCGCCGCCATCATCCCGGCCCGGTCCGCCCCGGACTTGCAGTGGAACAGCACCGGATACTCCAGGCGCCCGAACAGCGCCTTCATCTCGCGGATCTCGTCCACCGAGGGAATGGCGCGCGAGCGCATGACGAACGTCTCGAAGTTCAGCCCGGCCTCGCGACACGCCTCTTCCTCCAGCGGCAGCGAGCCGAAGCTTTGTCCGCCGCGCAGCGACACGACGGTGCGAAGGCCATGCCGCCGCGCCAGCGACCGGATCTGGTAGGGCGTCGGCTGCGCGGATCGCCATGCGCCGGTCCGAGATTCGATGCAGATTCAGATAAACCATGCGGAAGAAGCCATGGTCCGCGAGGACCATGTTCGCCCAGGCGCGAAAACGGTCCCGGTGCGTGACCAGCGGCCGGCGCCAGCGGTCGAGCCGCTCCTGACGGCGGTCGCGCGACGGCCGGTTGTGTGGCCCCTTCTCTGGCGCCTGCGATGCAGGCGCGGATGTATCTGCAAGATCAGTCATTCGCAGCGTGGATGTAGCATCTAGCCCCTGCCTCAACAACCTGCGGCGAGCGGAGCCATTCGACGCGCCGACGATCGGCGCTCCGCTTGACAGCCGGCGGGCATTGTCTTCCGCTGCATGCCCGGCTTCGGGACAGGGCCCGCAGGAGGCAAAGTGTCGGAGACGATCCGCATCGCCATGTGGTCCGGCCCGCGCAACATCTCAACGGCGATGATGCGCGCCTGGGACAGCCGCGCCGACACCGTCGTGATGGACGAGCCGTTCTATGCCGCCTATCTCGCCGCGACGGGACTGCCGCACCCGATGCGCGACGAGGTGATCGCCGCGCATCCGATGGACTGGCGCACCGTCGCGCAGGACTGCGCCAGCCGCGGCGGCGCGGCGGTCGTCTACCAGAAGCACATGTGCCAGCACATGATCGACGGCGCGCCGCGCGACTGGATGGCGAATGTGCGCCACGCCTTCCTGATCAGGCCGCCGGGCGAGGTGGCCGCCTCGTTCAGCGAGCAGTGGGACGGGATGCGCGCCGAGGATCTGGGCTTTGCCCGGCAGGCCGAGATCTACGCCCATGTGCGCGACGCGACGGGAACGGCGCCGCCGGTCATCGAGGCGCGCGACGTGTTGTCCGATCCGGACGGGATGCTCCGGGCGCTCTGCGCGGCGCTCGGGGTCGCGTTCGATCCGGCGATGCTCTCCTGGGCACCGGGGCCGCGGCCGACGGACGGCATCTGGGCGGCGCACTGGTACGCGGCCGTCGACCGATCGACCGGGTTCGCGCCGCCGCGCCCGGCCCGACCGGTGCCGGACGCATTGCGGCCGATCGTCGACGCCTGCCAGCCGCATTACGACCAGCTGGCCGCGGCCAGGCTCGTCCCCTCGCGGCAAGCGTCCTGAGCCTACGGGCGGTGGGGCGCGGGGAAGACGGCCGTGAAGATCGAGCCGCCGCCCTCGGCGCTTTCGATCACCAGCTTGCCGCCCTGCCGCTTGAGCAGCTCTGCCACGATGGTCAGCCCCAGCCCGACGCCATCGATCCCATACCGCTCGGCATTCGGGCCGCGGTCGAAGGGCATCAGGATGCGCTCGCGATCAGCCTCCGATACGCCCGGGCCCTGGTCCCCGACATGCAGCGCCAGCATCTCGGCGTCGCGGGTCGCGGCAATTCGCACCGTCGATCCGGACGGCGAGAACTTGACCGCGTTGCTGACAAGATTGATGGCGACCTGACGGAAGACGCGGCGGTCCACGGCCCACTCGACGGCCGGATCGCAGGCGTTCTCGACCGCGATCCGCCTGCGCTCGGCGAGCGGGCCAAGCGCACGCAGTGCGGCGTCCAGCTCGGCGCAGATCGCGGTCGGGCGCAGCTTGGCGCACCGGGTGATCTCGAGACGCGAGAGATCCAGCAGAGCCTCGACCACGTTCAGCAGGTAGACGCCGCTCTCGTGGATTTCGCCGGCCAGCCGCCTCACCTCGGCGGGCTCGACCGGTCCGGGGGCAGCCTTGTGACGCAATATCTCGGCCAGACCGATGATGCCGTTCAGCGGCGTGCGCAGCTCGTGGCTGGCCTCGGCGAGAACGAGCGAGCTGGCAGAGGCGCCCGCGCCGGCCGACCGCAGCTCGGCCGCGAGCTCCGGCCGTTGGCCCTCGCCTTCGCTGGCGGCCTCGGCGAGGCGCGCCCCGGGTGCGCCGGCGCCGGCAGGCCGAACCGGCGCGTCCGGGCGCGAAACACCGTGTCTCATGTCGTTACGTGATCGATCGCCCATCAGGGCCGCTCGTAGCAGTTTGAAGTCGGTGTGACGTTAACAATCGTTAAATTCTTACCCGCCGATTGTGGCGTCGCTGTGGCTTGCATCCCAGGATTGTGGGCGCCCCGGACACCCCGCCGGAGCCTCGCCCCGGCAGTCAGAACCGGTCGCGGCTCATATGTTGCCAGATGACGGTCGCGTCATAGTGGATGACGAGCGGCATCGAGAGAAGCCGGGTGCCGGGGATCAGCGCGAGGTCCTGCCCCTCGGCCAGCCGCATGGCGCCGATTGCGTCCGGCTCGATCTTGACCTCGAAGAAGTGCCGCGGCAGGACGCCGTGCCCGGCGAAGGAGAAATCGAGACCGAGCGTCGCGAAGTGCCGGGCGGCGTCCGCCTGGAAGGACAGCTCCTCGACCAGCTCGCGCCGGAGGGCGTCCGCCGGGCTTTCGCCCGGTTCGACGGCGCCGCCGAAGCAGCCCCAGTAGCCGGGGAAGAAGATGCCCGGCTTCTCGTCGCGGTGCTGCATCAGGTAACGCCCATCGGGCGTGACGATCAGCGCGGCCGCCGCTTCGGCCGGCCGCAGCTTCGGCCCGACAGTCAGGTCCACGGGTGATCTCTCCTTCAAGGATCGAGTTCCGGGATCGGGCGGCGCGGCGACGTCGGCTCGCGTGCGGCCGGGCCCGCCCGGCTCAGCCATCGCCGACGCCCAACATGTGGTGGTGCAGTCCCGCCGCCCGCACGGCGGCCCGGTCGAGAACGCGGTAGGGGTCGATGATGTCGCTGCCGGCCAGCTGGTCGGCGATGGCCGCGGGCGCGATGGCGCGGTATTGCGCCCACGGCGTCAGGATCAGCAGCGCCGCGGCGCCGTCCAGCGCCTGCAGCGGGCTGCGCACGCGCGACAGCGCCTTGGGGACCATGCCGTCGGGCACCGCCGGGTCATGCACCTGGAAGCGCGCGTCGGAGAATTGCGCCAGCGTGTGCAATGCGGGCGAGTTTCTCACCGAGTGCGTATTCTCCTGATAGGCGAGCCCCCAGACCGCCAGCGGCTGTCCGGCCTTGTCGAGGCCGAGGCGGCGAACGGTGTCCGCGGCCCAGTTCCGACGGTGCCGCGAGTTCACCATCTGCGCGGCGGCGATCTCGGCATCGGCGCCGTGCACCGCCGCGAGGCGAACAACGGTTGCCAGGTCGCGCTCGAGGTTGCCGCCGCCGAGGCCCAGCCCCGGCGCCAGGTAGGCATGCGGCCCGATCCGCCGGTCGAGGCGCAGGGCGGGCACGATCTCGCCCCAATCGGCGCCGATCCCCTCGCACAGCTCGGCCACGGTGTTGGCGACCGAGATGGACGCGGCCAGGCACAGGTTGATCGAGATCTTGGCGAGCTCGGCGCTTTCGTAGCGCATCGGCAGGACGGGGCAGCCGAATGCGTCAAGCAGCTCGGCCAGCGGCAGCGGCAGGGGCCGGGCCGGGTCGGCGCAGCCGATGACGCGGCTCTCGGGCTCGAGCGCCCGCTCGACGGCGCGGCCGGAGACCAGCGTCTCCACCTGGTAGAACCGCTGCCTGGCAGGCCATTCGATCCTGCGCGTGAAGCCCGGCGGCACCTGCGCCATCAAGACCAGCAAAGCGTTTGGTGAAAGATGGCGAAGAACCTCGGCGATCAGGGCCTCGACGCTCTTCAGGTCGGTGCGGCCATCGGCGTCGATCGGGACCTCCGGCGCCAGGTAGACGAGCTCGCACGCTGCCAGGTCGCCGAGATCGTGGCTGAAGGAGAGAGAGCGGCAGCGCTCGATCAGCTCCGGCAGGCCGGGCTCGCGCACCGACAGGTTCCGGCTGTTCAAGCGGTCGACCAGCGACCGGTCCAAATCGACGCCGATGGTCTGAAACTCCTTCGCGGCCGCCGCGGCCGCCGAGACGAGCCCCAGATGCGTCATGCCGACGAAGGCGACCCTGGTCATCCGCCGCTCCGTCCCGGCGGCGACGCCGTCGCCCGACCAGCTTCGCTGCAGAGCGGCATCTCATGCCCCCCGGAAATAATGCTCGCGCGAAAGCCATTTCAGCCGGACGAGGCGCCTGTTGAGGTTGTAGGCAGCGGCAACCGTCAGCGCAGCCCTTTCCGCCCGGTTGAACCCCGCCTCGGCAAAGCCGCTCCCGACGGCCCGCCAGTAGCTGCGCATGGCGTCGACCAGATCGGCCCGCGAGACCGACCGGTAGTCGAACCCGCCGAGCGAAATGCGCCTGCCGACGAACACCGTGACCGGACTGGTGATCACCGCTCCGGCGGCGATCATCCGGCACATGGCGATCATGTCGGCGTGGAAGGTGCGCTCGCCCACGACATCGACGGTATAGTCGAGATGCGCGATCGCCGCCGCGCGCCGGTACATGCCATAGTACCAGTGCGGCGTGAACCGGACGAACTGCCGGGCGACGCGCCGCCATCCCGCTTCCGCCGTCGTGTCCGGCAGCTTGTAGCTGCGGAAGAAGCCGTTCACCTGGTCGTCCCAGTGCACGCGCCCGACGGCGAGGACGGCCTCGGGATGCTCGTCGAGCAGGCGGGCGAGCTTCTCGGCATAGTCCGGCAGGCTCAGGTCGTCATGCGCCCGCCAGACGAAATAGGCGCCGCGCGCCGCCTCGGCGACAAAGCGGAAATTGCCGACCATGCCGATGTCCGCCGGCTGGCGGACATAGCGCACCCGGGCGTCGACGGCGGCGATCCTGCGGCAGATCTGCTCGGTGGCATCAGTCGAGGCGTTGTCCGAGACGACGACCTCGATATCGGCCAGCGTCTGGGCCAGCAGCGCCTGCAGGCAAAGCTCGATATGCGGCGCACCGTTGCGCACGGGCACGCCGAAGCTGACCTTCGGCGCCGGTGCCGCTGCCTGTACCGGTGCCGCGGGACCGGCCGCCGTGCCGGCGGCGGTCTCGGCCGCCGGGGTGTCCGTCATCGCCTCGGGCTCTGCTTCGGCGCCGGCTGCATGACCGCAGCATCGTCGGCGTTCATGCCGATGGCGACGCATGTCGCCATTGCGCCAAATCGCCATGCGTCTGTCGGTCGGCAGCCGCTGGCGGCATGGTCCGGAAGCTGACGGCTGGATAATGTCATCCCGTCCTCGCGGCGCGACCCGCGTTGGTAAACCGACGAGGGCGCCGGATCAATGTCGCCTCGCTGCAGGTTGAGCCCGGCGGGCGAGGCGCTTAGGTCCGCCCTGCGGCATGATGGCTTTGGAGCGCGGCCATGAACATCGGCGCGGCGGCGAGGGGCAGCGGGCTGCCGACCAAGACGGTGCGGTACTATGCCGATGTCGGGCTGGTGGTGCCGTCGGCGCGCCTGTCGAACGGCTATCGCGACTATGACGACGGGGATGTCCGGCGGCTGGCCTTCGTTCGCCGGGCGCGCGCCTTCGGCTTTTCCGTCGAGGAAAGCCGCGAGCTGCTGGCGCTCTATGCCGATCGCGGCCGGGCAAGCGCCGCCGTCAAGGAGATCGCGACAGCGCGCATTGCCGAGCTGGACCAGCAGATGGCCGAGCTGGCGGCGCTGCGGGCCGATCTCGACCGGCTGGCGCAGGCCTGCCGCGGCGACGGCGACCCGCACTGTCCGATCCTGAACGGGCTGGCCGGCCGGCAGGAACGCTGAACCGCAAGGGTGGCCTCGCCTGCCGCGGCGGGCGTGCCGCCCGGTGACGGGGCTGTCTGGCGAATGCTGGACAATGCCGCACCTTCAGCCAACATCACGGCATTGCCGCGTCGCCGCGGCACCCGAGAGGAGCGCCCCTTGTCGAGGTCGATCCCCCGACTGCCGGCCGAGCAGGCGCGGCCGGAGGCCAAGGCAGGTCTGGCCCTCGACCGCAAGCCCTGCGGCCACATCGACATGGCCTTTCGCAGCGCCGACGAGATCGCCCACGTCGAGTCACCGATCTGGCAGGACGTCTCGTGCCTCGCCGTCGCCGGCCGCTCGATCTTCTGCACCTGCGACGAGACGTCCTCGGTCGAACGGGTCACCTATGATCCCGCGACGGGGCGCGCGGCAGAGCACGAGAGCTTTGCGCTCGGCGACGCGTTCGAGCTGCCTGACGGCCGCGCCGGCGAGATGGACATCGAGGGGATCGCGATCTCGGACGGCCACCTCTGGGTCTGCGGCTCGCACTCTCTGAAGCGCAACGACCCGGAGGACGGCGACCTGACGGCGATGGAGGACATCGACTGGGACGCCAACCGCGGCTTTCTCGGCCGCGTGCCGCTGGTCGACCGGGGCGGCGGCATCTTCGCCCCTGTGGCCCGGCACGATGGCCTGGACGGCCAGCCGAAGCGAACGCGCCCGCATGCTGAAGATGAAGCGCGACCGGGACAAGGCGCCGCTGCGCCGGATGCTGGCCAAGGATCCGCTGATCGGGCCTTTCATCGGCCTGCCCTGCAAGGAGAACGGCCTCGATATCGAGGGGCTGGCGGCGCGGGGCGACGAGGTGCTGCTTGGCCTGCGCGGCCCCGTCCTGCGCGGCTGGGCGCTGCTGGTTCGGCTCGAGCTGGAGGAAAAGGGCGACGGTCGGCTCGAGCCGCGCAGGCTGGCGCACGGCCGGCGGTACGCGCTGCATGCGGTCAATCTGGACGGCCAGGGCATCCGGGATCTGGCCTGGCAGGGCGACCGGCTGCTCATGCTGAGCGGCGCCACCACCGATCTCGAGGCGCTGCAGTCCGTCTTCGCGCTCGAGGGGTTCAGCCTTGACCGGGCGGTCTATCCTGCCGGGACCATCGGGCGCGTGCTGGATCTGCCCATCATCCGCGGCTCCGATCATGCCGAGGGCTTGGCGACGGCGGAGATCGACGGCGCCGAGCGGCTGATAGTCACCTACAACTCGCCGCACGCGGATCGGACGAATGCCGAGGAGCAGGCGCTCCGCGTCGACCTGTTCGAGATTGCCGGACCCAGCTGAGGCGTCGGGACCAGCAGGCGCCTCAGGCGGGCATCGTGTCGCCGCTGACGGCGCTCCAGCCCTGCGGTCCCGGGCGAAAGACCGCGCGCTGGACGTGCCGGAAGGTGTCGTCTCCGTGGCCCGCCGCATGGCGGTCGACCGCAACCTCGCCGGGCTGCACGGTCAGCACGTTGAAGTCGTTCTCCTCGCCGCGCAGTCTGGTCGAGAGACCTGTTCCGGCGTGGACCTGCAGGGCGCCGCGGCGCCCGACGCGCTCGGCGAAGGGCTCGGCTCGCCAGGAGTGCAGATGGCCCGTCAGGATGACGTCGGCCCCGCAGTCGGACAGCGCGTCCACCGCCTTCTCCGCGCCCTTCATCAGCACCTTGGAATCCGTCGGCTGATGCTCGAACGGATGGTGCGCGACGACGATCCGCACACGGTCTCCGCCGTTCCTCTGCGCGGAGGCGAACGCCCGGCAGACCCGCCGGATGGCGCGGCTGCCGACGCTGCCGCGCTGCCAGGCATACGGGTTGACGGTGTTCATGCCGGTCACGGTGATCTCGTCGTTCTCGAAATGCGGCTCGAGATCGCGGTCGATCCACTTCCGGTAGCGCCGGTAGGGGAACAGCATGCGTGTGAAGACGTCGTCGAGCGGCACGTCGTGGTTGCCGGGGACGACGAGCACGGGCGCTTCGAGCCGGTCGATGAAGGCCCGTGCCGCGCGGAACTGCGAGCTGCGTGCCCGTTGCGTCAGGTCGCCAGAGATGGCGATCACATCGGCGTCGACCTCGTTCAGCAGGTCGATCAGCGGACGCAGCAGTTCGGGCCGGGTGCGGCCGAAATGCAGGTCCGAGATGTGGATCAGCCGTGCCATCGACCCGCGCTCAACCGGACGCCGCGGACGTCTGCGGCGGCGCGGGCGACGCAGGCGGCGGTGGGGCGACGATCTCGAGCGCATGGGCCCGCAGTCTGAAGCGGAACGGCCCGCGCATGCGGCCGCGTTCGCCGTCCCGCGCCACAACGGCGCCGCGCCGCCGCGTCTCGACCAGTATGTCCCGCCCGGCGAGCAGCTTGAAGTCGCGGTCCTTGTCCATCTCGCCGAGCGCCAGCCTGACGGCGAAGGCGATGAGGCCCCAGCGGCCGACATCCGGCGCGACCAGAGCGACAAGCCGGCCCTCGCGGATCAGCTCGGCGCCCGCGAGATTGAAGAGCTCGAGCTGGTAGGGGTTGTTGGCGACGAAGATCATCGGCGTCTTGAAGTGGTGCGCCTTGCCGTCGACCGTCACGGTCGTCGCCAGCCGCGTGCGGAAGTTCAGGAGCGCGACCACCACCGACCAGTACGCCGCCACGCGGCTGCGGCCATAGCGGCGATAGATGCGCTCGCGGCTCTCCAGCACCTTGGCGTAGGCGCCGAGGCTCGCATTGTTGAGGAAGACGCGGCCGTTCACCTCGGCGATGTCGATCCAGCGCGCCGGCGTCGAGGCCAGAGCCTCCAGCGCCTCGGGCACAGTCTCGGGCAGGCCGAGGCCGCGGGCGAAATAGTTGAAGGTGCCGAGCGGCAGCACGCCCATGCGGCAGCCCGTGCCCACCAGGGCCGAGGCGACGGCGCAGATCGTGCCGTCCCCTCCCGCGGCGGCGATCGTGCGAAAGCCCTCCGCCACCGCCTCGCCGACCGTCGCCTCGATGTCGCTGCCCTTCGCTACCTCGCGGATGACGAAGCGTCCGGGATGGCTCTCGACCTCTTCGCGCAATTGGCGCGCCTTGTCGCCGGTGCGCTTCTTGCCGGAATGCGGGTTCAGGACGATCAGGATCTCGTCCCGGCCATCATCCGGACGCGGCGCGGACGGGCCTGGAGCTGTCGAGCGCCGTGCCGGATCGTCATTGATCGCGAGATCGCCTTCCATTCGTACCTCCCCAGGGAAAGCCGGGCAGCCAAAGATAAACCTCCACGATCGGCGACACGTTCCCCGTGCCGGCCAGCAAGTCGGCCAGCAAGTCGGGCTGCAAGCGCGGCGGCAAGTCGGCGGCAACCGGGATTGCGGCTGCGATCAGGAACCCGTGCCCAGAGACCGCGTTGCCGGGATCGCACATCATCAGGAGCACGGAAGATGAATTCCTCACCCATGGCAATCTGGAAATCAGGTTTCGACGCCTGGCGCATGCTTGCCGAGGCGCAGACCGTGGTTGCGCTCCGGATGATGGGCATGGCCGGGTTCTGGACGCTCTCGGAAGGCGAGACGACGCGGATGTTCACCGAGAAGCAGCAGGCCTTCACCCAGTCGGCGCTGGATTCGGTGGCCGCCGCCATGCGCGGCCAGCCGCCGGAGCGCGTCCTGGCTGCAGCTGTCCGTCCGCTTGGCCGAAAGACATCGGCGAACGCGCAGCGTCTCGGCCGCTCGTATTACGGTCAGTTCCGCTAGCGCCGCGCCGCGACCATCGACGCGGCGCTTGCCGCGTCAGTTCGGCGCGGGCGGCGACGGTCTGATCGGCGCCTGACCATCATCCTGGCCTGACCATCATCCTGTCCGCCGACCCATCGAGAGGGGCGGTCGACGCCGGGGTTTGGGGGGAGGGGGGGCGCCGACCGCATCGTGAGCCGCCATGAGGCGCCTGCACGACCTCAGTGGATGCCTCCCTGTGCGATCCTGCCGCAGAAGGCATCCAGATCTCCGCAGTTCGATTGCCGCATTGGCTCGTCGCCAACTCGCCAGCCGGCGCCCGGTTCCGGAGGTTGTGATTTCGGGCGCGGGAGACCATCGATCAGAACGGGCATCTCGGTCCGTGTAGGCAACTCTTGCATGCATTTTCTTTCCGAAGTAGGTTTTTGCTAACGTTCGCGAAACTTTACCATCAGCGCGCGCGTTGGGTGGCCCAGAGTTGGCGGACTCGTCGACTCTGGGAATTGGGGAACACGGAGGCCACACACGATGAGATTGCGAAATCTGGCCGTCGCCGCGGCGATGGCCTCAATGCCGTTAGCCGCCTCGGCGGTTACATTCGATAGCGCGAATAACGTGGCGCCCGGTACGGATAACCAGCTGTCGGGCGCTCCCTACTTTTTCGATGCCAGCTTTGAAGATGATGACGACGCCGGTTCGTACGATTTCACGTTTTCGAACGTGACGCTCGGCACCGCGGCGGTTACCATCTCGCAGGGAACGGTTCTGCAGAACACCCTCGACTTCTTGGGAGGCGTGACTGTGAGCTGGGTGGGCGCCGGCATGTCCGAGTTCGTCCCGGAAGGTGCTGGCCCCGAAGGGTTTTCGCTCACGTCGATCCTGCAGCCAGGCGAGTTCGGACATCTTCCGCATAGCCTTTGGCGATCCTACCGCGACAACTCCGGGAGGCCGCGGCGACATCGACTTCAGCATCAAGGTCGAGCCGGTTCAGGCTATTCCGCTGCCTGCTTCCATCCTGATGCTGTTCGGCGCGCTTGGCGGCATGGCTTTCCTCGGACGCCATCGCCTGGTCTAGTCGACGCCTCGCATGATTGCCGGGCTCGTGCCCGGCGTCAGGGCGCAGACAATGGAGGGAACGCATCCGTGCGTTCCCTCTTCTTTTGTTGACGTAGCTTTCAGGGTCGAACGATGCCTTTGCGGACGGTCGAGCGGACAGCCATCGAATCCGAGTTGCGCAACCTCGAGCGCCTGGCGCACTGGATGGATTCGCGGTTCCGGGTACCGGGTACCGGGTACCGGTTCGGGCTCGACGGCCTGGTCGGCCTGGTGCCCGGCATCGGCGACACCGTGATGGCCGTGCCGGCGGTCTACCTGATCCTGCGGGCGCGCGGCATGGGCACGCCGGGCCATGTGCAGGCCAGGATGGCCGGGAACGTTCTGGTCGATGTTCTCGTCGGCGCCATACCGCTTGTGGGCGACCTCGCCGACTTCGGCTTCAAGGCGAACACGCGCAATGTCCGGCTTTTGCGCGACCATTTCGGTGTCGCTACGGACCATTCGTCGTCGCCGCGCAAGCCCTGACCCCAGCCGGCGCTCGGCGCCGGCATCGCATCCATCACCTCCCGAAGCTGGGCAGAGGTCAGCAAACAGGGCCGGCCGTATCAGTCGTCTTCGACCTTCGCGATCCCCTCCTCGCGCCGCTCGTCGGCGTCGGCCTCGCCCGGCCTGTGGTCCGCGACGAAGGCACCGCGTTGCCCCATCGGCTTGTCGGCGCCGATGGTGGTGTCGCGCCTGGTCTGATGCTCGAGCTCGGCGTTCAGCTCGGCCCCGAGCAGGACGATGAAGGCGCCGACGAAGAACCACATCAGCAGGCCGACGATCGCCCCGAGCGAGCCATAGGTCACGTTGTAGTTCGCAAAGTTCGACACGTAGTAGGAAAAGAGCAGCGACCCAAGCAGCCAAAGGGCGGTGGCGATCACCGATCCCCAGCTGATCCACTGGACGCGCGCCTCCTTCCGGTCGGGACCATAGCGGTACAGAACCCCGATGAAGAACATCACGGCCGACAGCACGATCGGCCACCGGACGAGAGCGGCCATCCACGCCGACTGGCTGTCGATCTCGATCATCTGCAAGACGGCCGGAAGCACGACGATCGTCAGGATGGCGACGATGACGACGACCAGCAGCACGGCCGTCAGCAACAGCGTCAGCACGTAGCTCCACAGCAGGCTGCGCTGATCGGTTTCGCTGTAGGCGATGTTCAGGCCAGTCACCATGCCGTAGACCCCGGCGCGCGCGCTCCACACGGCGAACAGCAGCGCCACGATGGATGCCAGCCCCAGCTTCTGCTCGCCGGCCGTGGTCAGCTCGACAACCTGCCCCTCGATGAGGTTGAAGGCATCGGCGGGGAGGAAGCGGCGCGCCGCCTCGAGCTGCTGGGCGATAGCGCCCGCGTCGGACACGACACCATAGAGCGCCACGAGCGCCGCAATGGCCGGGAAGAGCGCGAGCATGGCGTAGAAGGCCACGCCAGCGGCGATCAGAAAGAGGTTATGGTAGGTGATGTTGTCGTAGACGCGCAGGAGCACCGCCTTCCAGTCGCGCCAAGCAAAGTGGGAGGGCCGCGATGCGCCCCTCCCACTCTCAGTAGAAGCCGTGCGTGAAGTCATGCGTCAGGCGGGCTTTTTCGGATCTCCGAGCTTCTGCTTCTCGGCCTCGGAGGTTGCCGCGTCGCGCAGGCGCTCGGCGGCGTCGGTGACCTCGGATTTCGCCCGACCAGTGGCCGACCGGCCCTCGTTCGCCGCATCCTTGAGCCGCTGGTCCACCTCGTCGGCCTTTTCGTCGTAGATGTGGCGGGCCTCCTCGGTGACGGCGCCGGCGACCCGGCGCGCTTTCTCCGATTCGCGCTCGACAGTGTCGCGCGCTGCGTGCTTGGCTTGGTCGCTGTATTCGCCGAGGTACTCGTCCTCGGCGCGCGTCCGCGGCAACGCGCCGCCGATCGCCGCACCCGCCGCGAGCGCCAGCGCACCCATGACGAGAGGATGATCGTGGATCATCTCGTCCAGACGCCGGACCGAGTAGCGGCCGGCATCATAGGCGCCACGGCTGGCGCGGTAGGCGCCGTCCCGCACTGACTCGCCGGTCTGGCGGGCACCATAGTAGGCGCCCCTGGCACCCGACGACACCGCATCGGCAGCACCGCTGGCCGCGTTGCCGATGCCGGAGCCGACCGCCCCGGCTGCGCGCCCGACGCCCGAGGCCGCCGAGCCGGCTGCGCCCCTGACGCCCTCGGCGGCAGATCCGGCAGCGTGGCTCGTGCCGCGGGCGGCCGAGCCGGCAGCACCGCTGATGCCGGATGCCGCAGATCCTGCGGCGTTGCTCGCGCCGCGGGCCGCCGAACTGGCCGCGCCGCCGACGCCAGAGGCGGCGGACCCTGCCGCGTGGCTCGTGCCGCGGGCGGCCGAGCCGGCCGCGCCGCCGACGCTCGACGCCGCGGCGCCTGCCGAGTTCCGCATCGACCCCATGGTGCCCGGCTCGTCGGCATCATACGTTCCCGCGACGCCGGCCGTGCCATAGGGACGCACGCTCGCCGTGGTGCCATAGCGCCGGGTGCCGACGAAGTCCTCGTCGTACAGCCCGTCATCGTCGACGTCCCACAGATAATCCTCGTCGTCGCGATAGCGCGGACGCGGGCGGCCGGAGCTCATCAGCCAGGCGAGCCCGATGCCCGTCAGGATCAGCGGCAGCGGGTTCTGGCGAACCTGGCGGCCCAGGTTTCCGGCGACGTCTCCGCCATAGCGCGAGAACGATCGCACCGCGTCGTCGACGATGTTGCCCACGGACATCTTGTCCTGCAACGCATCGAGCGTCTCGGCGACGTACGCGCGTTCGGCGTTCACCTCCTTCTCGATAGCCTCCGGCGAGTTCCGGTCGATGATACGCCGTCTCGGTCCGGGGATGGCTGGTATCAGTCATGTCACCCTCTCTTTCGCCATCGTGGCGTCCTTAGACAGCGAATCCGCTGTCCGGCGGGGCGTCAGATTGGCTGTCTTCAGATTCTTCATGCCGCTGCTGACCATGATCCAGGCGATCAGCGCCAAGACGACACCGACGATCAGCGCCGCCCAGCCGCCGTCGATGAACTCGGCGATGGCCGCCACGAGCGCGGCTGCCAGGACGTTCAACGCGGTCAGGGCAAGCACCAGCGCCGCGGCGATCATCCCGACCGCCGTCAGCACCTGGTTGCCCTTCTCGTTCATCTCGGCCCGCAGAAGCATCATCTCCTTGCGGAACAGCTCGGTCACATGGCCGATCAGATCGCCGATCAGGGCGGGCGCGGAGCGATTCTGGTCAGCGATCCGGTCCGGGTCGTGCATCGGAGTGGTATCAGACATTGGGCTTCCCCTTGTTCAGCGGGTCGGCGCTGCCGGCGGAAGGCTTCGCGCCCGTCGTTGAACCGGTGCCGGCGACCGACGATGCCGAGCCGCCGCCAGTCGAGCCCGCCGCCGGAGAGGTCGGCTTGACGCCCGTGGACGAACCCGTGGACGAGCCCGTGGACGAGCCCGGTGTCGAGCCGGCGGTCGTGGTGCCCGTCGCTGCCGTACCGGCGACCGGCGCCGTCGAGGCCCCGGAGGTGCCGTATGGCGAGTGCGACGTTGGCGGCTGCTGCGGCTGTGGCATCGATGGTGGCGCCATACGCGCCGCGGGCCCCACGATAGCCACCGTACCGCCGGTCCTCGTAAGCCGCATGGGAATGCGAAGCACGCGCGAAACGGGCGACGGCAAATCCGACGAGTGCCGCCCCGCCGAGGAACGCCGCCGGGTTTCGCCGACCAAAATTCGCGAGGTCGCCGGCGATCTGGTCGATGCTCTTGCCCCGAAGCGTGCCGGAAAGATCGGACAGACCGCTCGCGGCCCGGTTCAGAAGCTGATGCTGCAGCGACCCGTCCTCGAACTCGCCAGCAGCCGTCTCCAGCGCGTGCGCGGTATGCGAGACCTCGTCGGCCGTCCTCTCGATGCCGCGCTTTGCCTGTCGCGACGCTTCGGCCTGCGCTCCGGCCACGCCGTCGCGCACGCCGTCACGCGCACTGTCGGCGATGCGCGATGCATCGTCTCTCAGGTCACGCCCCGTTTCGCGCGCCGCGTCGCGCGCCGTATCCACGCCGGATCGCCCGGTCTGCGTCCCGGTCTGCGTCCCGGCCGTCGTCCCATGGGTGGGATCGCTCGGTGCCATTCTAGCCTCCTCAACTTCTACTGCGTCAGCTCAGCCCCAAGAGAGACAGTACCGCCAAGATGACGACGATGACGCCGATCAACCAAAATATGCTGTTCATCTGCCCAAGCCTCCCAGTGACCGCGATTAGCGAAAATCCTTCCATCAACGGGCATGACGGGCTTCTGGTTCCGCCTGCGCCAGAACGGCCGACCGAGCGGAGGCCTTGCGCTCCAGGAAGGCGCACAGCGCCGCCTCGGCGCCGCGCAGGCCGCGGACCCGCTCGCCTGCCGTCGCGGCGAAGGCCGCATGTCGCTCGTCCGGCTCCTGCTCGGCCAGCGCGATGATGTCCGGGTGGATATAGCTGTTCCGCGCGATGGTCGGCGTGTTGCCGAGCCGTTCGGAGGCGGCGGCGGCCATTGCCTTCACCGTCAGCCGCCCGTCTCCGGCCGCCTCGGCGGTCTGGAAGGCGCAGAGCGTGCCGAGCCATGTGCGGAAGGTCTTGGCCGTGTGCGTCGCCTCGCCGCTGATCTCGCCCAGATAGTCGTTGACCGTCTCCGAGCGCAGCGGGTGCGGCCGGCCCTGCTCGTCGAGCCAGGTGAAGAGGTCGGCGCCGGGCAGGTCGTCGATCTCCTGCAGCACGCGGTGCAGCCGCGGGTTCTTCAGCGTCTGCTGGACGCGGGCGCCGCCCTTCGCCTTGTACTTCAGCACGATCCGGTCCGGCATCAGGCGCAGGTGCCGCCGCTTCAGCGTCGTCGCGCCATAGCTGCCGTTCTCTTCCAGATAGTCCCGGTTGCCGACGCGGAGGCCGATCCGGTCGATCAGCGAGACCAGCGCCGCCAGCGCAAAGCGCTGCGTGCCCGGATCGGCCTCGAGATCGCGGCCCAGCCGGCGGCGGATGCGCGGCAGCGTTCTGGCGAAAGCGGGGAGCTGGTCGAACTTGCGCCGGGCGCGCAGCTCGCTCCAGAGGGGATGGTAGCGGTACTGCTTGCGATCGCGGTCGTCGAGCCCGGTCGCCTGCAGGTGGCCGTTCGGCTTCGGGCAGATCCAGACCTCGCGATAGGCCGGCGGGACGGCCAGCGACGCCAGCCGCGCGCGCTCCGCCGAACTGGCGATGGTCGTGCCGTCGGGGGCGAGATAGCTGAAGCCGCGACCCCGGCGGACGCGCGAGATCCCCGGACGGCTGTCGGGATAGTACACCAGGCGATCATAGCTGGAGGCGGTCATGCCGGCCAGAACGACAGGCCGGTCGGGCGGGTTCCAGCAAGCCTCTGACGCAAGAGTGAATTCGATGGATGCCGCGGCGCCGGCATGCGCGATGGGCGTCACCTGGCCGGCGCACCTGCGGCGTAGAAGGCGGCGAGAGCGTCTATCTGCCCGTCCTCGAGCTCGCCGGCGACGACATGCATCAGGTTCGCCAGGCGCGTGCCGCCGCGGTGACCCTGCTTCCACAGCGCCAGCTGCGACCGGATATACGCGGCGCGCTGTCCGGCGAGGTTCGGGAAGGCCCGGGCGCGCTCGGACGGCCAGGGCCCGTGACAGGCCCGGCAGGCCGGCAGCTGCCGTGCGTCCCTGCCGCCGGAGGCCAGCGCCCGGCCCTGCTCCAGAAGGTCTTCGGGGAACTCGGTGCCCTCGGCCGACACTGCCGCCACTGCCGGCCCGGTGGGCCTGGCGGACCCGGCGCGGCTCGGCGGCGAAGCGGCCGGCGAGGTCGGCGATCTCGGCATCGGTCAGCCGCGACGCCGCCTGCTGCATGATGCCGCTCTGGCGGGTGCCGTTGCGGAAGGCAGCGAGCGAGGCGGCGATGTAGCCGCTGTCGAGGATGTCCAGCCGCGGCATCAGGCGGTTGCCCCGCCCGGCCCCGTCGAGGCCGTGGCAGCTCGCGCAGTAGGCGTAGAGCGCGTCCGGCTCGTCCGGGGCGCCAGGCGCGTCGACGAGCGCGCGCGTATTCGTCCCTCGACATGCGCCGCGCCCGCCTCGAGGAAGGCGACGACCAGCCAGACGTCGTCGTCGCGCAGCTTGGCCGGCCAGTGCGGCATGCCGCTCATCTTGACGCCGTTCCTGACGATCCAGAACAGGTGGCGCGGACTCCATTCCCAGACGGCATCCTGCGATCGGCGGCGGCGCGCGGAACCATGGCGGCCATCGTCGCGGTCGCGATCTTCGTCCGGAGCGGCATGGCAGAGGCGGCAGGCGCTGTCGAAATGCCGCGCGCCGATCGCCGCCATGTCGCCGTTCAGCGCCGGCACCTGCGACGGCCGGCGGCGCGCGCAACTCGACCGAGTTG
This sequence comes from uncultured Alphaproteobacteria bacterium, assembly GCA_963745085.1. Taxonomy (GTDB): domain Bacteria; phylum Pseudomonadota; class Alphaproteobacteria; order Rhodobacterales; family Rhodobacteraceae; genus Thermohalobaculum. The sequence continues at coordinate 141,594 of CAVUWP010000025.1, forward strand.
TCGTAGGTCGTGTGCAGCACCCATGAGACGCCCGGCAGGTGGCCCGTCGCCGCCGAGACGTTGTAGAGGCCGAGCCCGACGACCGCGGCGGCGCAGACCAGCGCCGATGAGCGAGCGGCGCAGGACCAGCGTGTCAGGACGACGCATCTCACGCCGTGCGCTCCGCTGCGGCCAGCGCCCGCGCCGGTCAGCAGCAGCCCGGCGCCGAGGTAGATCGGCGTGCCGAGCCCCAGCATGATCATGCCGCCCATCTGCTGGTCGACCGGGACCGCCGCAGATCGCCGTCGGATAGAGCGGCCGCGTGGCGCAGAGATCAGCAGCGCGCCGAGCAGCGTCATGTGCATCGAGGTCAGCAGCATGCCCCCGGCCCCCGCGAGCTGGCGCCCGCGGATGCAGCACGGCGAGCCAGAGCGCCAGCCCGGCGGCGAGAAAACTCGCCTGCTCGGCGGCGAACCAGGCGGCCGAGGTCTGCGCGGCGGCATGCGCGCGCGGGCAGATGCCAGCCCCAGACGACGACGAACTCGACCAGCGTGGCGAGCAGCGGCGAGACGGCCGGCAGCGCCAGCGCCGCGCAGGCCGAGCGCGAGCAGCGGGGCGGCGACGGCGACGAGCCCATGTGCCGTGCCATGTGATCGGCGAACGGCCAGAGCGGCGCCGGCGACGGCCAGAACCAGGCGAGCCCAGGACAGTCGCGCCCGCCCCGATGCGCGCCGCGATATGGCGCCCGGCTCGCATCAGGAGCACTCCGCCACGAAGAGCGCGGGCAGCGCGACATAGATCACGCCGATGAACGAGACGCCGGCCAGCAGGAAGGCGGCATGGCCGAGGAACTCGTGCCGGTCCTCCTCGATCGCCCGGTCGTGCTCGTAGTCGTAATCGTCGAGATAGTCCCAGTGCCGCCATGACCGCCAGCCGACCCAGGCGATGCCGGCGAGCGCCAGCAGGGTGACCACGGCGATGCTGATGCGCAGGAACGGCATCGCCCAGTCCTGCTCGCCGACCAGCTTGGCGCAGACCACCGAGGCGCCGCCATAGGCGAGCACGAAGTGCGCCGACCCAGATCAGCGGGCCGAGCGCGATGCGCCAGAGGCTGTCGCGCTCCTCGGCCCAGCTCTCGAGCTCTTCGTGTTCCTGCCGCTCGGTCATCACAGCATCCTCGGGACCGGGCCGATCGTCGCCGCGGCGACCAGCACGGTCAGCACCATGAAGTGCCAGTAGAGCGAGACGTTCTGCAGGTCGGCGTCATAGCGCGGCGTCAGCTTGCCGAACAGGCTGCCGGCGAGGCAGTAGAGCTGCATGATGACGCCGGCGCCGACATGCACGGCCGTCCAGACCAGGATGGCCCAGACGATCGCCGGATAGACATGCGCCGTCGGGTCGAGGCCGGCGACCCAGGCCGACCGCAGCAGCGCCGCGCCGCCGGCGACTGCCAGGACCGGCGCCGCGGCCAGCGCGGCGCGCGCGGCGGCAACGCGGCCCCGCACGGTTGACCGCGCGGGCGGCGAGCGTCAGCGCCCACGAGCCGACCAGCAGGGCCGCGCCGGCCCCGAGCCAGCCGAGGGCGGCGTGCTCGGCGCCGGCCGGCGGGAAGTCGGTGCTCGACGTCCAGTAGATAGGCGAAGCCGAAGATCAGGCTGGCGAAGGCGGTCGCATCGGCCAGCATGGTGATCCACATCGCCCACCAGCCGACCGATGCCGGACCCGACGCATAGATCGGCAGCGTCAGGCCGAGCCCGACATCCTTCTCTGGCTTCTCCGGCACCCGCGCCGTGCTGGTCCACAGCCACCAGATCACGATGGCGACGGCCAGCGCCGCGCAGACGATCGCCGGCGGGTAGATGTGGAAGGTCGGGAAGATGAAGGCGCCGCCCGTCGCCAGCGCGGCCAGGTGGGTGATCCAGGTCGGCCCGGCGACACGCAGGCACTGGATCGGCTTGGCGTCGAGCACCGTCGTCACCAGGGTCTCGCGCAGCCCCTCCTCGGCGTCCGGCAGGTAGAAGCGGCCGGCGTCGATGCGCTCGACGAGCTTCGGCTGCTGCCAGAGCGGATAGCGGCTGGTGATGTAGGGGATCGAGCGGGTGCCCCAGCCGGGGTCCTCGGGAACGTCGTGCGACCATTCGAGCGTGCCCCCGCCCCACGGATTGCGCGGCGTGCGCTCGTCCTCGCCCTTGGGCCGCAGCAGGTCCCAGACGAAGACGGCGAAGCCGGCGGCGACGACAAAGGCGCCGCAGGTCGAGACGAGGTTGGGCCAGTCCCAGCCGATGCCGCCCGGATAGGTGAAGACGCGGCGCGGCATGCCCATGAGGCCGCGTCAGGTGCATCGGCAGCGAAGGTCACGTTGAAGCCGATGAAGATCAGCCAGAACGACCAGCGGCCGAGCCGCTCGGACAGCAGCTTTTTGCTGAAGAACGGATAGAAGTAGTAGACCCCCGCCATCACCGGGAAGATCATGCCGCCAAAGAGCGGCGTAGTGCAGGTGGGCGACGATGAAGTAGGTGTCGTGCACCTGCCAGTCGAAGGGCGCGAGCGCCAGCATGACGCCGGTCAGCCCGCCGGCGGTGAAGATGGCCAGGGCGCCGGCGATGAAGAGCATCGGCAGGCTGCGCCTGCACCCGTCCGACCATCAGCGTGGCGAGGAAGCAGAAGAGCTGCACGCCCGTCGGGATCACCACCGCCTCGGACGCCGCCGAGAAGAAGCCCAGCGACATCGCCGGCAGCCCGGTGGCGAACATGTGGTGGACCCACAGCCCGAACGAGATGAACCCGGTGCCGACCGCCGAGAGCACGATCCAGGAATAGCCGACGATCGGCCGGCGCGCCGACCGTCGGAACGATCATCGCCGCGATGGCGATCGACGGCAGGAAGATGATGTAGACCTCCGGATGGCCGAAGATCCAGAACAGGTGCTGCCACAGCATCGGGTCGCCGCCCCGCTCCGGGTCGAAGAACGGCCAGTCGAAGCTGCGCTCCATCTCGAACAGGAAGTCGCCGGCGATCAGCGGCGGGAAGGCGAACAGGATCATGCCGCCGACGACCAGCACGTACCAGGCATAGAGCGGCATCAGGTTGATGCGCATGCCGGGCGGCCGGCATTTCAGCACGCCGACGATCAGCTCGACCGCCGCGGCGATCGAGGCGACCTCGATGAACGACAGGCCGAGCAGCCAGATGTCGGGGCCGAGACCCTCGGTCTTGGTCGCCAGCGGCGGGTACATGAACCAGCCGGCCTCCGGCCCGACGCCGAACAGCACCGAGCCCATGACGAAGATGCCGCCGATGAGAAAGCACCAGTAACCGAAGGCCGAGAGGCGCGGGAACGGCATGTCGCGCGCGCCGAGGAAGGCGGGCAGGATCAGGATCGAGACCGCCTCGAACATCGGCACGGCAAAGAGGAACATCATCGCCGAGCCGTGCATCGTAAGAACTGGTTGTAGCGTGTCGGGCGGGATAAGTCGTCTGTCCGGGGCGGCGAGCTGGACGCGCATCAGCAGCGCCAGGACGCCGGCGCACAGCATGAAGAAGAAGGCGGTCAGCGAATACCAGGCGCCGACCTCGGAGTTGTTGACCGCCGACCAGTAGCGCAGCCCCTCGGGCTGCTTCCAGACCGCCTTGAGGCGGCCGGCCGACGCGCGTTGCCAATCCGGGTCCGTCGGGCGGGACAGCATCGCCTCGGTCGGCGGGTAGGGGCCGGCCTGCCTTTCGGCCGAAGCCTCGGCCGGCGCGGCGCCGTCTGCAGTGCCGTCTGCGGTCCAGTCGGTCATCAGAGCAGCCCGTCCAGATAATGGGCAAGATCGGCAAGCGCCTGCGGGTCGAGGAGATCGTATTCGGGCATCGCGACGCCGGGCTTGACGACATGCGTCTCGGCGATCCAGGTGGCAAAGGCTTCGGGCGTGTTCGGCAGGGCGCCCGCTGCGATCGTCGCCCGGCCGCCGACATGGGTGAGGTCCGGCCCGAACGCCGCCTCGGCCGGCGTGCCGCGGATGGCATGGCAGGCGCCGCAGCCCTCGGCCAGGAACACCGCCTGCCCGCGCCGGGCGCGATCATCGGCCGGCGGCGCGGCCGGCCCCGCCTCGTTGGCCAGCCAGGCCTCGAACTCGTCCGGCTCCATCACGAGCACCGAGAACGCCATCAGCGCATGGTTGGTGCCGCAGAACTCGGCGCACTGGCCGCGGAAGACGCCGGTGCGGAACGGCTCGAGCGAGATGCGCGTCTCGCGGCCGGGGAACATGTCCATCTTGCCGGCCAGTGACGGCACCCAGAAGGAATGGATCACCTCGTCCGAGCCGAGCGCGATCTCGGTTCGCCGGCCGGCCGGCAGGCGGAGCTCGTTTGCCGAAGCGACCGCGCCGCTGGCGGTCAGGTAGTCGACGCGCCACCACCACTTCTGGCCGGTGACCCGCACGGCCGGCTCGCCCGCGACCGGCCTGAGATCGGCCAGGTAGGGCAGCGCGTGCACCAGCAGGGCGCCCAGCCCGACCGCCGGGAAGACGACGCCGCCGCCGATGATCAGCGCCTCGGCCAGGCGGCGCGACATCGGCCCGCGCCTGACCCTCGTCACCAGAAAGAAGGTGCCGTTCAGCGCGATCCAGATGATGACGGCGCCGATCAGCAGCAGCCAGAAGAGGTCGAGCAGCGCCGCCGCCTCGGCGCCGGCCGGGTCCAGCGCCGACTGCACGCCCGAACAGCCAGCCAGCATCGCGGCGAGCGCCGCCACCAGCGCCGTAGCAACTCGCGCCGCAGATGGTCGCCTGCCGGGCATCAGACGAACAGCACCGCGGCCGACATGGCGTAGAGCCCGAGGATAGTGGCGCTCTCCCAGCCGATATTGCCCAGCCCGTACCGCTCGCGGTGGAGCATGCCGAGGATCAGCACCCCCGTCATCATGATCACCGTCACTGCCGTGAAGACGTTGCGCTCGGTGAACTCGTCATAGATCGAGCCGTCCAGATAGGCGAAGTCGGCAGCGGCGAGGAAGAGCACCTCGAAGGCGTTGCCGCCGACGATGTCGCCGACGGCCAGGTTGACGGCGCCGATGCGCACGGCGGCAACCGCCGTCACCAGCTCGGGCAGCGAGTTCGCGACCGCAGTGACCAGCGTGCCGAAGGCGGTCTCGGAGATGCCGGTGGCCTGCACCAGGCCGATGCTCGAACTCGCCGATCGCATAGCCGGCGACCGCCGTGACCCCGGCATAGAGCGAGAACGCCAGCCAGAGCTTCCGGTCCGAGCGCCGGTCGGCCGGCATCGCCTCGGCCTGCTCTTCCTCGTCAACGGTGGCCTCGGTGTCCACCGGTTGCCACATCGGCACGTCCTTGACGTCGGCGAGCAGCCGGACGCCGACGCCGTAGATGGCGAACAGCACGATCGAGGCCGGATGGATATGGTAGATGGTGATGTCCGGTCCCGAGGCGGCGAGCAGCGGAACGGCCAGCATGGTCACCAGCAGGGTCGCCTGAGCCAGCCCGGTGACGCTGGCCGCGGCATGCTCGAGATTGGCGCGCCGGTAGGCCATGTCGGCGACGACCAGAAAGGCGGTCTGCGCCGTCAGCCCGCCGAGGGCGTTGCCGATGGCGATCTGCGGATGGGCCTGCCATGCCGTCGTCACCGAGGTGATGATGCCGGGAAGGCTGGTGCTGGCGCCGACGAACACGGCACCGGCCAGGATCTCGCCCATGCCGGTTCGGTCGGCGAGCGCGTCGGCGACGTGCGCCAGACGCGTGCCGGCAAAGCCGATCGCCGCAGCAGAGCCGAAGAAGATCGCCAGCAGCACGGGCAGGGACAGCTCGGCCAATGCCCCCATCGTCAACCTTCTGTGCCCGATGTCCTGCATGGGCCGCTCCCCACCGTGCGGGGTGGGGCATGTTCGCACTGGTACGTCACCGGAGGTACGGCCATTCATCCACCCGCTAGGGCGAACCCGGCCGTAGCCGCATGGTTCCGGAGCGCCCGGCGAAGGGAGCGGACGGGCGCGCCAACCGGCGCGCTGGCCGAGTATTGCCGCGCGAGCGGTGCCGTCGCCGAGCCGGATCGCCGGCTCAGATCGCGGTCCGGCGCATCCGGAGATCGCGCAGGAAGGCTTCCGCCTTCTGCGTCAGCGAGGCTGCTTCCTCAGCCGAAGCCGGCTCGGGTGACTGCTCGCGCTGCTCGAGCCACTCTGTCGCCTCCTTGCAGATCGCAACCAGTTCGCCGTGCGCATCCGTGCGCTGCGCCTTGTCCACCCGCGAGAGCTCGCCGCGGGTCTCCGAGATCGCCGTCTCGAGCTCGCTGGTCTTCTCCTTCAGCGTCGTCTCGGCTTCCGCCATTGCGCTCCTCCTATCGTCCCGCTGCCCGATGCCCGCCGGCGGGACCCGGACGGTTGGCGCAGTCCGGATCGCAAACGCTCGTGCAAGCGTTGCCCGACCACGCGGCCCGGTACCGGAACACAAGACCGCGCCCTTCCGCAAGCCTGCGGCTATCCGGCAGGCCGTGACTTTCGCGACGGGCGAACGGCCCTACGTGCATAGCGTGCAGGGCGAGCAGGGCGAGCAGAATGCGGCCTCCTGGTCGCGTACCTACCGAGGAGGCACCGAATGGAGTCCTGGATCACGTCGACGATCGCCGGCCTCGGCTATGCCGGGGTGGCCATCCTGATGTTCCTGGAGAACCTTTTTCCGCCGATCCCCTCCGAGGTCGTCATGCCGCTGGCCGGCTATGTGTCCTCGCAGGGGCAGCTCTCGATCGCGGGCGTCATCGCCGCCGGCACGGTCGGATCCGTGCTGGGGGCCGTCTTCTGGTATTATGTGGCGCGCTGGCTGGGCGAGGAACGGCTGAAAAGCTGGACCAGGCGGCACGGGCGGTGGATCACGCTGGGGCCGCGGGACGTCGACAAGGCGGACAGCTGGTTCGACAAGCATGGCGGCTGGGTCGTCTTCTTCGGGCGCCTCGTCCCGACGGTGCGGACGCTGGTGGCCATCCCGGCCGGCCTCTTCGACATGAATATCTGGCTCTACGTTCTGCTGACGACGGTGGGCTCGGCGCTCTGGACGGCGGCGCTGGCATTGCTGGGCTGGTGGCTGGGCAGCAGCTGGAAGGATATCGGCAACTATATCGATCCGGTGACCTATGCGATCATGGCGGCGATCATCGTGATCTACATCTATCGCGTCATCACCTTCGACAAGTCGGAGTCGGTGGCGGAAGCCGGAAAAGCAAAGCGGCGGTAGGCGCCGCCAGGGAGGGATCAGTGGACGCACGTTCGCTCCGTCGAGACTATCTGACCAAGCCGATCTTCCACTGGGCGAGCGGCGCGCTGCCGTCGCTGTCCGAGACCGAGCGCGACGCCATCGCGGCCGGCGACGTCTGGTGGGACGCCGAGCTCTTCTCCGGCAACCCGGACTGGTCGAAGCTTCTCGCCACGCCGCCGGTGCGTCTGTCCGAGGAGGAGCGCGCCTTCATCGACGGCCCGTGCGAGCAGCTCTGCCAGATGCTCGACGACTGGCGCGTCAACTTCGAGCTCGGCGACCTGCCCGAAGAGGCCTGGGAGTTTCTCCGCCGCGAGCGATTCTTCGGCATGATCATCCCCAAGGAATATGGCGGCCTGGAATTCTCGGCCTTCGCGCATTCCGAGATCATCCGGAAGATCACGTCAAAGTCGCTGACCGCCGCTGTGACGGTGATGGTGCCGAACTCGCTCGGCCCGGGCGAGCTGCTGCTGCAGTTCGGCACCGACGCGCAGCGCGCGCACTGGCTGCCGCGGCTCGCCGCCGGCGACGAGATCCCGGCCTTCGCGCTGACGAGCGAGAAGGCGGGTTCCGATGCCGCCGCGATGACCGACAGCGGCGTCGTCTGCCGGGGCGAGTGGAACGGCGAAGAGGTGACGGGCATCCGCCTGAACTGGGCGAAGCGCTACATCACGCTGGCGCCCGTCGCGACCGTCCTGGGCCTGGCCTTCAAGCTGCGCGACCCGGAGGGGCTGCTGGGCGGACCGGAAGAGCGCGGCATCACCTGCGCGCTGATCCCGACCGATCTGCCGGGGATCGAGATCGGCCGGCGCCACATCCCCAGCGCGCAGATGTTCCAGAACGGTCCGACCCGCGGGCAGGACGTCTTCGTGCCGCTCGACCACATCATCGGCGGGCCGGACTATGCCGGGCGCGGCTGGATGATGCTGATGAGCGCGCTGGCGGCCGGGCGCGGCATCTCGCTGCCGTCGCTCGGCGCCGCGGCGGTCGCCTTCTCGGCGCATACCGCCGGCGCCTATGCCCGCATCCGCGAGCAGTTCGGCCTGCCCGTCTCGAAGTTCGGCGGCGTGCAGGAATGCCTCGGCAGGATCGCAGCCGGCGCCTATGCGGTCGACGCGGCCCGCTGGCTGACCTGCGCCGGCCTCGACCAGGGGCAGAAGCTGGCCGTGATCTCGGGCATCATGAAGGCGCACGCCACCTATCGGATGCGCGACGCGCTCGACGCGGCGATGGACGTCCACGCCGGCAAGGCGGTGATCGACGGGCCGAACAACTACATCTCGAACCTGCACCGCGCCGTGCCCATCGGCATCACCGTCGAGGGCGCGAACATCCTGACCCGCAACCTGATCGTCTTCGGCCAGGGCGCCATCCGCTGCCATCCGCACCTGCTGGACGAGATGATGGCCCTGCAGGAGCCGGACCGCGACGCTGCGCTCGACCGCTTCGACCGGGTCTTCTGGTCGCATGTCGGGCACAGCACCCGCACCCTCTTGCGCGCCTGCGGCCGCGCCTGGACCGGCGGGCGCTTTGCCCCGGCGCCGCATGCCGGCCCCGTCAGGCACCACTATCGCCAGATCTCGCGCTGGGCCGCGGCGTTCGCTCTGACTGCCGACATGGCGTTCCTGACCATGGGGGGCGCGCTGAAGCGGCGCGAGATGCTGTCGGCGCGGCTCGGCGACATGCTGAGCGAGCTCTACTTTCTCTCGGCGACGCTGAAGCGCTGGGAGGACGAGGGCAGGCAGGCGGCCGATCTGCCGCTGGTCGAGCACGCTGCCGCCGACGGGTTCACCCGGGTCGCGCGCAGCCTGGACGAGGTGCTGGCCAACATGCCCGTCCGCTGGGCCGCCTGGCTGCTGCGCGCCGTCACCCTGCCGGGCGGATCGCATCGCGGGCCTGACGACCGGCTGACGGCGCGGTGCGCCGACCTGATCACCGAGCCGACCGAGACGCGCACACGCCTGACGGCGGGGTTGTTCGGCGGCTGCTCCAGCGACGCGATGCTGAAGCTCGGCCGCGCCTTCGCCCTGGTCACCGCGACCGAGCCGCTGCGCCGCCGCCTGCGCGAGGCCGGACAAACCCTCGACGAGGCACGCCGGGACGGTCCGCTGACGACCGACGAGATCGCCCGGCTGGACGAGGCCGAGGAGGCGCGCGCCGCCGTGGTCGCCGTCGACGACTTCGCACCCGAAGAGGTGACTGGGCGATTGGCCCGACGCGACCAGCGGCATCGGCACCCGGAGGCGGCGGAATAGGCCATGGCGGCCGGCCTGCCGAGCCGTCTCGGGCCCGGGCCGGCCCTCTTCCGCCGGAGCGCGCCATCGCGGCCGCAGGGGCCGCTTTTCGATCCGCGGATGTCCCGATTCCGGAAGGCGCAGTTAGCAAAAGTTAATGGCCGTGCAATCGACTCCTGCTATGGTCCCATCGATGTTGGCGATTTGGTCGCCTTGTGGAATCGTGTCCAAGAATGGTCCGTCGCAGTATCTTCCGTCCGAGCGGGGATCTCGGGATGACGGCATGGTCCGGGCGATAAAGGACCCCGGCATGCATGGCTCAGAAGGAATGCTCACGGAATGTCCAATTCCGACGACAATCTCGCTCTCGTCGCGGGCGCGGGTGCGGGCGCGGGTGTCCGGCGCACCGACGGCACGAGGGCGCATGCACAGCATCAGGGCGGCCTCGCGATGATGGGCGGCGCCCCGAAGATGATCATCGTGGAGGATGCGCCGCTCATCGCGCTCGACCTGGCGGAGACAATGAAGGATCTGGGGTTCGACGTGCGCGCGACGGCGTTCACGCATGACCAGGCGCTGGCCGAGATCGAGCATTCGGTGCCGGACTATGCGGTGATCGACCTTCATCTCGGCACCGGGCCCGACGGGCGCGACGGCGAGGCATTGCTGTCAATGCTGGAGGCCCGCGGCTGCCGGTGCCTCGTCTTCTCCGGCGACGAGGACGCCTGTCGCCGTTTGGCCGAGCTGTACCCGCAGGTGTCGGTCCTCGCCAAGCCGGCGCAGCCCGCCGCGCTGGCCCGCGAGATGGAGAGGCTCAGGCAGTCCTCCGCCGCCTGAGCGATGGTCGCCACAGTGCCAGCGGGGGTGCCAGCGGGGGCGCTAGCAGGTACGTCGCTCCGCCTGCAATGCGGCGCCGACCTTGGCGAGCAGATCGGGCTCGGAGAATGGCTTCGTGACGATCGGGCGGTTACGGTACCTTTCCGGCAGATGCGCCTTGCGATAGCCCGTCACGAAAACGAACGGCACGCCGCGGGCCTCGAGGATTCCGGCGACGTCAAAGACATCGCGGCCGCGCAGGTCGACGTCCAGCACAGCGAGATGGATGATGTTGGTCTCGGCAAGGCGCTTTGCCGCCTCCACATCGGCGACCAGGCCGACAATTTCGGCACCGGCACGCGCGAAAAACCGGCGCAGATCATCCGCCACGAAGTACCGGTCCTCGACGATGAGGATCCGGCGCCCGGACAGCACTGTTTCGCAGATGTCGCCTCCCATCATCCGATAGATCTGCTGTCGTTTCCGCTTCTATACTCGTTTGCGCGTGAACGATCCGCAAGATATGACATATGAGAATGCCGAGGCACATGGAATTGCATACCAAGCGCGGCGGCGGGGCGACGTCTCGCGCCCCGTCGGGCCGCTTGGTCGCTGCGCGAGAGGACCGGACGAGGTCGCCTGTCAGCCGGGATGCGGCGTTGGAAAGCTCTGAAGCCATGGTAGCGGCCCTGACCGCATTCGCCGGCGCGCAGACTGAGTTGCAGGTCCTTGGGCTGCTCCAGACCATCATGGGCTCGCTGTTCGGCACCGACCGCACGGCGCTGCTGACGCGCAACGCCTCGGTCAGCCCAAGCCACCGGATGGCCCGGCTGACCGGCGCCTCGTCGCACAGCGTCCATGTGGCCCGCCCGGAGATCGAAGAGCGCATGCAGCGCGGCGCGATCTTCACCTCGGATGCGCCCGAGGACGACATGCCCGGCCTGCCCGTTCCCGAAGGCGCGCGCATGGGCGTGCTCGTCCCGTGCTCGAGCATCGCCGCGATGAACGCGATCTGCGCCTTCTGGATGGCGCCGCATCGGCCGTTCAGCCAGGGCGAGCTCGACCAGCTCCGCGCCCTCGCGACCGTGGTCGGGCTTGCCTTCGACCGTCTCATGGCGGATGCGCAGGCACGGATGCTGCGCGCCAACCTGGAGCACCGCGTGCGCAACGTGCTCGCGGTGATCCGCAGCGTCGGGACCCGCTCGGCCGAGCGCGCGCCGTCGCTGGAGCAGTTTCTCCTGCACTTCGAAGGGCGCCTCGACGCCATCGGGCGGTCACAGCTGGCTGCCACGCGCAATGGCGAGATAAGCTTCGAGCTTCTGCTGCGCGACGAGCTGCTGGCCCAGACGATCCTCGACGACGACGGCCTCTCGCTCGAAGGCATGGACGTTTCGATCCCCTTCGAGCAGGCCGAGGCACTGGGCCTCGCCATCCACGAGCTGGCGGTCAACGCGGTCAAGTTCGGACCGTGCGGCGGACAGGGCGGGATGCTGACGGTGCGGTGGTGGGTCGAGGGATCCGCCGAAGCCCTCGCGCTCAACATCGACTGGCGCGAGAAGCGCGACTGCACTGTCGCCGCGACACGGCCCGCCAAGACCGGCTTCGGTCTGACCTATCTCGAGCGTGCGCTGCCATTCCAGGTCAACGCCGAAACCACGCTGGAGTTCGGGACGCGCGGCCTGAACTGTCAGATCAGCGTCCCCCTGCCGCGTCGACCGCGCCAGCGGCCCCGCGCGACCGGGTGCGACGACGATCGGGTCCTGCAGCGTTCCGGCCAGGCGTCGTCGGGCAGCGGCGGCGGACGCGGCCTGTCGATCGTCGAGATCGATGGCGACGCCCCCGGACCAGGCCGACAGGCATGATGGCGAATCCGTTCCTCCTGCGGCTGCGTCGCGGCGCCGAGATCAGCGAGGACGATGCCGCCTTCGTCGAGCAGATGCTGCGGAACACCGCGCTGATCCCGGCAGACCGCCAGCTGCAGTCCGAGGGCGACCAGCCACAGGTACTGCACGTCGTCCTCGACGGGCTGGCCTGCCGCTACAAGATCCTGCCGGACGGCCGCCGGCAGATCCTCGCCTTTCTGGTGCCGGGCGATCCCTGCGACTTCCACGTCTTCCTGCTGCCGCGCATCGACCACAACCTCTCGACGCTGTCGCCCAGCCTCGTCGCCAGCGTGCCGCGCCGGGACATCGAGACGGCCCTGGCCGAGCGGCCGGAACTGGCTCGGGCGTTCTGGTCCTCGATGCTGGTCGACGTGTCCGTGCTGCGCGAATGGCTGGTCAATGTCGGCCGCCGCAACGCATACGAGCGGATGGCGCATCTGCTCTGGGAATTGTACCTGCGCCACGCCATCGTCGGAAAAGTGTCCGACGACGCCTTCCATCTGCCGCTGACCCAGGCCGACCTGGCCGATGCGCTGGGCCTGTCGACCGTCTATGTGAACAAGACGATCACCCGCCTCCGCGCCTCGGGCATCATCGAGACGGACCGTCGCCAGATCCGCATCCTCAAACCGGACGAACTGAGCGCGATCGCCGGGTTCGACGGCAGCTATCTCTACCAGCGCGAGACTGTCCGGAAGGCGCCGGCCGGCTTCCGCGGCGGGACGATGCAGCGGGTCTAGCAGGTCCGAGCTGGCGCTCGCCAGGCTGCGATTAACCTCTCGCCGCAGGCGATTGCCCGAGCTATTCTAGTTTAAGGCGAATCGCCGCGCGGGGGCGCACGTTCGGATCGTCGATCGCTGCCTCTGGGGAGAAACGATCACTGTCGGGAGGGTGAGATGACGCAAGCGCTGTTTGCTTCCATCGAGAAGACCTGTCCTGCGTGCGGTACGGCGAACAGAATTTTCACGACCGAATTCAGGCCACACTGGAAGATCAATTGTTCCAAGTGTGGCGGAGCCATCGCCAACCGGCCCGCGCTCCGGAGCGTTCAGGTGCAGACGACGCCACTCTCCATCGTGGCGCCGCGAAAGGCGGGTTGAGCGCCCGTCCGGGAATCCGTTGCGCCGGCTGGACTGGCGGCGCCACGACCGGTCGCGGTCGCCTGCTGTGACCGCACCGCAACGCGTCCATTGACGGACAGGCGTCCAGCCGGTCGGCAAGGCAGCCCCAGTATGCCCGAGCCCCGTCTACCAGTGCCCCGTATACCCGTGCGATCGCCCGGCCGTCCCGGCCGCATCAGCCGCCGACCAGGGTGCCGCCGTTCGGGTGGATCACCTGCCCCGTGATGTACGAGGCGTCCTCGCAGGCCAGGAACAGCAGCGCGGGCGCCACTTCGTTCGGCTGGCCGGGCCGGCCGAGCGGCACGCTCTGGCCAAAGCTTTCGACCTTTTCGGCCGGGAACGAGGCGGGGATCAGCGGCGTCCAGATCGGCCCGGGAGCCACGCCGTTGACGCGGATGCCGCGCTCGGCCAGCTTGCCCGACAGCGCTCGAATGAAGGCGAGGATCGCTCCCTTGGTCGAGGCATAGTCGATCAGCAGCGGCTGTCCCTTGAACGCCGTGACCGAGGTGACCGCGATGATGGACGCGCCGGTCTGCAGATGCGGCAGCGTCGCCTGGGTCATGAAGATCTGGCCGAAGATATTGGTGCGGAACGTCCGCTCGATCTGCTCCTCCGGGATGTCCTCGACATCCTCCCGGGCGTGCTGCTCGCCAGCGTTGTTGACCAGCACGTCGATCCGGCCGAAGCGGTCGATGACCTTGGCGACGGCCTTGTCGCAGAACGTCTGATCGCCGACGTCGCCGGCGATCGCCATCCCCTCGGAGCCCTCGCCCTCGACAAGGCCTAGCGTCTGCTTCGCGTCCTCGTGCTCGTCGCGGTAGACGATGGCGACCCTGGCGCCTTCACGCGCGAAGAGCGCGGCGGTGGCGCGCCCGATGCCCGAGTCGCCGCCGGTGATCAGCGCCACCCTGCCCGCCAGCCGCCCCGAGCCCGGATAGCGGGGCGCATAGTCGGGGCGGTTCTGCATTTCGTGCTCGAGGCCCGGTTGCCGGGCTTGGGTCTCGCGGGCCGTGCTGGCCATGGCACTTCTCCTTCCGGGACGCGGTCGCTCCGGCGCGGCATTGTCGTGGCGGAGCACGTTCCGGGAACCGTCGGCGCCGCCTGCGGTTCCGGAACCTACGGAACTTTGCCCGGCGGTCCGGCGCCGGCGATCGGAGAAGCATGTCGCAGCTGAACCTGGGCCTCGCCATCGCGGCGACGAGCGTCCTCCTGCTGAGCCTCGCATCGGGCTATGTGAAGAACCGTCTCTGGATCTCCGAACCGTTGTTGGCAACGATTATCGGCATCGTCGCCGGCCCCGCCGTCTTCAACATTGCCGCGATCGAGGTGCCGGAGGAACAGCGCTCGGATCTCCTTCTCGAGTTCGCCCGGGTCACGCTCGCCATCTCGATCATGGGGGCGGCGCTGCGCCTGCCGCCGCGCTGGGAGGTGCGGAACTGGCGCGAGCTTCTGCTGGTCCTGGGGCTCGGCATGCCGCTGATGTGGCTGGCGGGCAGTGCGCTCGCGGTGGCGCTGCTGGGGCTGCCGTTGCTGTATTGCGTCCTGATCGGCGCGGCGCTCTCGCCGACCGACCCGGTGCTGGCCGACTCGATCGTCACCGGCAGGTCGGCGGAAGCGGCGGTCCCGGCGCGGATGCGCTGCGCCATCACCGCCGAAAGCGGCGCGAACGACGGGCTGGCGGTTCTGATCGTCATGCTGCCGGTCTATCTGCTCGAAGCGCCGGCGGCCGAGGCGGTGCCCGCCTGGCTGTGGGAGGTGCTGCTCGGAGAGGTGGTCGCCGGCGTCGCGCTGGGGCTCGGGCTCGGATGGCTCGCCGCCCGAGCCTTCGTCTGGGTGCTGCACCAGCAGCATTCCGAGCACAACTCCATCCTGACGCTCGCGGTGGCGCTCAGCATCGCTGTTCTGGCCATCGACCTGCTGCTGGACACCGCGGCGCTTCTGGCCGTGTTCGTGGCCGGGCTGACCTTCAACCGCGCCAGCAAGGTGCACCAGGAGGCGTCGCACGAACACATGCAGGATGCCGTGGCGCGCTTCTTCGACATCCCGATCTTCGTGATCCTCGGCGCCATGCTGCCCTGGGCGGGATGGGTGACGCTCGGCTGGCCGGGGGTCGCCTTCGCGGTGGCGGTCCTGCTCCTGCGCCGCCTGCCCGCCTGGCTGTTGATCCAGCCGCTGCTGTCATCTGTGCGCACTGTGCGCGAGGCGGCGTTCAACGGCTGGTTCGGTCCGATCGGGGTCGCGGCCGTCTTCTATGCGATGGAACTTCAGCACGAGCCGGCGGTCGAGCACAGCGACGAGATCTGGCACATCATCAGCCTGGTCGTCTTCGCCTCGGTCGTCATGCACGGAATCACGGCCACGCCGCTGACGAGGGCGTTCGGCAGGCTCTCGGGAAAGGGTGCGGGGCGCGGGGCAAAGGGCCCTGGCCCGGCAGAGGATCGCGGCGGCGAGGACGGCGACAGCGACCGTGCCCGCGCCGCCGAAGAAGGCAGATGAAGATCGCGCGCCGCGGCCCGTGAGCGCCAGCTCCGCGGCCAGGCCCTTTCGCCGCTCGGCCGGACCGCCGTCGGCGCCGCGCCGGGTGCCAGCGCCCTACTGGGTGCCGGCGGGGCCCGTCGGTGCCTGCGGTCCGGCGTTCCAGATATTCTCGACGACGGTGGAGAGATCGTCGCTGCGCTCGACCATCGTGATGGTGCCCGCCTCGAGCACCCAGAGCGTCCCGGCAGCCAGCACGGCTGCGCAGGCAAGCCCGGTCAGGAAGGATGCCATTCTCAGACCTCGCTTTCGCGGCCGGGCGCCGCGACGCGGCGCGGCGCGGCCGGCCGGCCATGCAGGTGCCCCGCCGGATCACGGTACTCGGGCGGCAGCTTCCCCTCGCGCGCCAGCTCGTCCAGCCAGAGCGAGTGGTGTTCCCTGGCCCAGTTCAGGTCCACCCTGCCGCTCCACATCGCGTCGAAGGCATCCTGCATGCCGACCGAGCCGATATAGGCATGGCCGATGAAGAAGGCGATCAGCAGCAGCCCGACCGCCGCATGCGCCAGCAGCGCCCAGATCAGCCCGTCGAGGTCCAGGAGGTAGTAGGGGAACATCAGGAGCACGCCGCTGGTCACCATCAGCAGGCCGCCCGTCAGCGCCACCCAGAACGTCACCTTCTGGCCGGCATTGAACTTTCGCGCCGGCGGATTGTCGTGCCGGTCCGTCATAAAGCCGCCGAGCTTCACCAGCCACGGAATGTCGAGCCTGGGCTCGGGCAGGTTGCGCAGGATCCACATCACGGCCATGCCGACGATGCCGAGGAAGAAGGAGGGCGCGAACATCATGTGGCCCCAGGTCGAGACCCAGCCGAGGTCGCCCAGCGCCCGCTCGCCAAAGACGGGGCCGATCAGCGTGGTGCCGAAGGCGATGACGATCCCGGTCAGCGCCAGCATGACGAAACTGCCGGCCGTCAGCCAGTGCGTCGCACGCTCGATGAAGGCGAACCGCTTGACCGTCCGGCCGTCCTCGCCGTCCAGGACCGGCACGCGGCCGCGGAACGCGAGCACCAGCGACAGCAGCAAGCCGGTCCCGAGGATCGCCAGCGCGCCGAGATGCGTGACGTAGTCGGCCATGCCGCGGCGCCAGACGCGCCCGTCCTGCCGCTCGAACAGGTTGGCGTTCGGATAGGGAACCGCGGTGAAGCCGACCAGATTCTGGCGCTGGCGCATCATCGAGAGCGTCGCCTCGTCGACGGTCGACCAGGTCTGCGGGATGGTCGCGTCGCGCGTCTCCATCGGCTGCGCGCTGAGATGCTCCTCGCGGCCGACGGCCAGCGGCGGCGGCGGCTGGTCGGGAGCGGGGCCCGAGACCTGCCGCTCGCGCATCAGGGCGGTGCGCTGCGTCAGAACCTCCGAGGCCATCATCCGGGATGCGTCGCCCGCCCCACCCGGATCGGGCTCGACGCCGCGGCTGGCGCCGGCCACCCATTCGACTTCGGGCACCACGATGTTGTAGCCTTGGAACAGGTACACGACCTGCCAGATCAGCGCCGCGGCGAACAGCACCGCCGCGATGGCGCCGGCGATGCGATAGCCGGTGAAGTCGCGGCCGCGGACCCTTACCCCGTGATGCTCGGCGTGATGCTCGGCCATCAGCCCTCGACCTCCGGATTGTAGGCGGTGGACCAGCCCCAGGCGCCGCTGCCGAAGCCGCGCTTGACGACGCGCTCGCGGTAGATCTCGCCGATCACCTCGCCGTCACCGGCGAGCAGCGCGCGCGTCGAGCAGACCTCGGCGCAGATCGGCAGCTTGCCCTCGGCGATCCGGTTGCGGCCGTACTTGCGCACCTCTTCCTCCGAGCCGTTCTCCTCCGGCCCGCCGGCGCAGTAGGTGCACTTGTCCATGACCCCGCGCGTGCCGAAAAGCGTCGCGCGCGGGTACTGCGGCGCGCCGAACGGGCAGGCGTAAAAGCAATAGCCGCAGCCGATGCAGGTGTCCTTGTCGTGCAGGACGATGCCGAGGTCCGTCTGGTAGAGGCACGAGACCGGGCAGACCGCGACGCAGGGCGCGTCGGTGCAGTGCATGCAGCTGACGGCGATCGACTTCTCGCCCGGCTCGCCGTCGTCGATGGTGACGACGCGCCGCCGGAGCATTCCCCACGGGACCTCGTGCTCGTTCTTGCAGACCGACGCGCACGCCATGCACTCGATGCAGCGCTCGGAGTCGCAGAGGAATTTCATTCTTGCCATTGTCGTCTCCTCACGCTGCCTCGATCCGGCACAGCGTCGCCTTGGTCTCCTGCATCTGCGTGACCGAGTCGTAGCCGTATGTCTGGACGGTGTTGGTCGACTCGCCGATGACGAAGGGCACGGTGCCTTCCGGATAGCGGTCCGACAGGTCCTGGCCCATCCAGATGCCGGCGAAGTGGAAGGGCATGAAGACGGTGCCCGGCCCCACCCGGTTGGTCACCATCGCGGCAACGCGGACCGCGCCCTCCGAGGTGCGCACCCAGGCGAAGGCGCCGTTCTCGACGCCTGCCGCGGCGGCATCGACCGGGTTCACCTCGATGAACATCTGCTGCTGGAACTCGGCCAGCCACGGGTTCGAGCGCGTTTCGTCGCCGCCGCCCTCGTACTCGACCAGCCGGCCGGAGGTGAGCACCAGCGGGAACTCGCTGGCGAAGTCGTGCTCCTGGATCGTCTGGTACAGCACCGGCAGGCGGAAGAACTGCTTGTCCTCGTAGGTCGCATACTCGGGCAGCAGGTCGCGCCGCGGCGTATAGAGCGGCTCGCGATGCACCGGCGCCGGATCCGGAAAGTTCCAGACGAACGTCCGCGCCTTGCCGTTGCCATAGGGCGCCAGCCCGTGCGCGATCGCGACCCGCTGGATGCCGCCGGAAAGGTCGGTCTTCCAGTTGACGCGCAGGATCTTGTCGCGGAGCGACATCTCCGAGGCCGACACGTCCTTCTTCATGTCCAGCCCGAGCTGCGCGGCGATCGCCTTCAGCGCCCGGGGCGGATAGTCGGGGAAGCGCGCCCGGATGTTCCCGTCGTCGCTCGGCTCTTCGCCGGCGCCGCCCCATGGGTTCTGCCAGTTCTCGCCCTGCGAACTCGGCGCTCTCGCCGTCGTCGCCGGGGTTCTTCTGCAGCGCGCCATTGCGGGCCTCGCGCTCCATGTCGGCGACCAGTTCCTTCGCCTTGCCGTCGTCCACCTCGAGCAGCTCGAGCCTGAACATGCCCGAGGCGACGGCGACGATGACCAGCATCTCCTTCGCCGTCAGGTCCTTGGCCCAGCCGAGCGCGTGCAGCATCGCCATGGTGACTTCGGGATAGCCGTCCTCGATCTCCGAGCCGGGGGTGAAGCTGTTCTCGGCGAGCATGTTCTCGCCTTCGTGCTCGACGCCCCAGCGGGCGCGGAACGGCAGGCCACCCTCGGCCACCGGCTTGGACGTATCGTAGAGGATATGCGTGCCCGGATGGCCGAGCTCCGGCGTCCCCCAGCAGGGCCAGGGCAGGCAGTAGGTCTCGCCCAGCACCGGCTCGGCCATGCCGCGCAGCGTCACGCCGTCGAACTTGTCCTGGTGCTCCATGTGCAGCTTCAGCCGCTCGGGCGACTGGCCGGTATAGCCGATCGTCCAGGTGCCGCGGTTGATCTCGCGCAGCAGGTCCTCGGCGACCGGGACGCCCTTGTCGTCGATGCCGATTCCCTTGAAGAGCTCTTCGCCGAAGCCGAGCGCGTTGGCGAGCAGATAGGCGATCTCGTAGTCGGTCTTGGACTCGAAGACCGGGTCCACGACCTGTTCGCGCCACTGCACCGAGCGGTTCGAGTTCGTCACCGACCCGGCGCACTCGGCGGTCGTTGCGGCCGGCAGCAGGTAGACGCCGTCCTGGCGCTCGGGGATCACCGCCGTCTGCGTCGGATAGGGGTCGATGATGACCAGCAGCTCGACGGTCTCCAGCGCCTCCTTCAGCGCCGGGCCGCGCGTCTGGCTGTTCGAGGCGTGGCCCCAGAACGTCATCGCCTTCAGCGGGTTCGGCTGCTGGACCGCGGCGGCGTCCTCGAGCACGCCGTCATGCCAGCGGCTGACGGGGATGCCGGAGGCGTTCATCAGCTCCTGCGAGGCGAACCGCCCCTGCAGGTACTTGTAGTCCACGCCCCAGACGCGCGCCCAGTGCTTCCAGGCGCCCTCTTCCAGCCCGTAATAGGCCGGCAGCGAATCCACCGTGACGCCAAGATCGGTCGCGCCCTGCACGTTGTCGTGGCCGCGGAAGATGTTGGCGCCGCCACCCTCCTTGCCGATGTTGCCGAGCACAAGCTGCAGGATCGAGGCGGCGCGTGTCTTGTTGTTGCCGATCGTCGACTGCGTCAGGCCCATGCACCAGATCAGCGTGCCGGGCCGGTTCTCGGCCAGCGTGCGCGCGACGCGCTCGAGCTGCTCGGGCGGGATGCCCGTGACGCGCTCGACCTCCTCCGGCGTCCAGTGGTCGATCTCCTCGCGGATGCGGTCGAAACCCCAGACGCGCTGCTTCAGGTACTCCTTGTCCTCCCAGCCATTGGCCAGGATGACGCGCGCAACCCCGAACAGGAAGCCGACATCCGTGCCCGGCCGGATGCGGACGTACTCGTCGGCATGCGCCGCGGTGCGCGTGAAGCGCGGGTCGACGACGATCATCGGCGCGCCGTTCTCGTGGCCGTTCAGCACGTGCAGCATCGAGACGGGGTGCGCCTCGGCCGGGTTGCCGCCGATGATGATGATCGACTTCGAGCGCCGGATGTCGTTGTAGCTGTTCGTCATGGCGCCGTAGCCGAAGGTGTTGGCGACGCCGGCGACGGTGGTCGAGTGGCAGATGCGCGCCTGGTGGTCGACGTTGTTGGTGCCCCAGAAGGCGGCGAACTTGCGGAACAGATAGGCCATTTCGTTCGAGAACTTGGCCGAGCCCAGCCAGTAGGCGCTGTCCTGGCCATAGGTCGTCGCGGATGCGCAGCAGCTCGCCGCCGATCTCCTGGATCGCCTGCTCCCACGAGATGCGCTGCCACTGGCCGCCGACCTTCTTCATCGGGTACTTGGTGCGCCGCTCGCCGATCGTCACCTCGCGGGCCGAGGCGCCCTTGCAGCAATGCGTGCCCTGGTTGATCGGGCTCTCGAAGACCGGCTCCTGGCCGACCCAGACGCCGTTCTCGACCTCGGCCCAGATCGAGCAGCCGACCGAGCAGAAGGGACAGACAGTCTTCCTGCGGGCGGCGTCCGGGTTGCCGGGCACCTCGGCCGCCACGGCCGGCTGCACCGACCCCGCCGAGCCAAGCCCGGCCAGCGCCAGCCCGCCGATGCCGCTGGCGCGGATGAAGTCGCGCCGCGAGACGCCGGCGCCAGCGCAGTCCGTCCCCGCGCCCGTCACCCCGCGCGTCGGAAGGATGCCGGGGGCTGGGCTGCGTCTCTTCAACATGTCTCGGTCCTCGCTGGCTCCTCGCTCGCTGGCGCGCGCTCCGTCAGTCGCGGGCGCGCCTGTAGTACGCGGCGATGTGGTCGGTCATCTGATAGGTCGGGCGCCTGGGGTCGGCCGGCGGCGCCGCTTCCGCGGCCTCTGCCCGGCCGCGGCCGGCGAGCAGCGCGGCCGACGCGGCGACCGTCAGGGCCCCGCCGGTGAGCAGGTGCCTGCGCACCGTGTCCGGCGCCTTGGGATCAGGTGTCATGAGAGATTTCTTCGCCATTGCTCGCGCTCTCCCGTCGGCTTCGAGCAACACCATAACGCGAAACGTGCCGGTGTCTAATCCAGATTTTGCGTCCGCAGGCGAGCAATTCGCCGGATCGAATCCGCTCGATCCGACGTTCAATCATGTTGTTCAGCGGCGACGGATGGAGGTCCGGTGGCTTCGAGAGCGGTATGGAAGGGACAGCTGCGCCTGTCTCTGGTGTCGATCCCGGTCGAGATGCACTCGGCGACCGAAAGCGGTGCGAAGATCTCGTTCCGCCAGATCCACGAGCCGACCGGCAAGCCGATCAAGTACGAGAAGACCGTGCGCGGCGTCGGCCCCGTCGATGCCTCCGAGATCGTCAAGGGCTACGAATACGAGAGCGACAAATACGTGCTGCTCGACCCGGCCGAGGTCGACGCCATCAAGCTCGAGACGAAGAAGACGCTCGAGCTCGTGCAGTTCGTCGGCGCCTGCGAGATCCCGCCGCTGTACTTCGACAAGCCCTATTACCTCGTGCCGACGGACGAGCTGGCAGAGGACGCCTACCGGGTCGTGCGCGACGCGTTGCGCGCAGTCGGAAAAGGTCGGCATCGGCCAGGTGACGCTGCGCGGCAAGGAGTACCTCGCCGCCGTCAAGGCCGTGCGGCGACGGGCTGCTGCTCGAGACGCTGCACTACGACGAGGACATCCGCAGCGCCGACCCGCTGTTCTCCGGCATCGAGGACGAGAAGGTCGATGACGACCTCCTGTCCGTGGCCCGGCAGCTGATCGAGCGCAAGACCGCGCCCTTCGACGCCGCGGCCTACAAGGACCACTATGCGACCGCGCTGAAGGAGCTGCTGGACGCCAAGCTGTCGAACCGGAGCGCCAGGCGCGTCTCGACCGGGGCCGAGCCGGCCGAGCCGGGCGCCGAGAACGTCATCGACCTGATGGCCGCGCTGAAGGCCAGCCTCGACAAGTCGGGCGGCAAGCGGACGGCCACCAAGGGCTCGGCCAAGAAGCCGGCGGCCGGCAGCGCCGCGAAGGCCAAGCCACGCGCTGAGAGCACCGGCACCGGCACCGGCATCCGGATCGGGGTCCAGATCCAGGTCCGGGTCGCGCAAGAAGGCGTCCTGATGGCGGCGCGCGACAAGCTCGCCGACTACAACGCCAAGCGCGACTTCGCCAAGACGCGCGAGCCAAGGGGCGACGCCGGCCGGGCGCGGCGCGGGGCGCTCTCGTTTCTGGTCCAGAAGCACGCGGCGCGGCGCCTGCACTACGACCTCCGGCTGGAATGGGACGGCGTCCTGCTCAGCTGGGCGGTGACGCGCGGCCCGAGCGACGATCCGTCCGAGAAGCGCCTGGCGGTCCGGACCGAGGACCACCCGCTCTCCTATGGCGACTTCGAGGGGACGATCCCGCAGGGCGAGTACGGCGGCGGCACGGTGATGATGTGGGACCGGGGCAGCTGGGAGCCGCTGCACGACCCGGCCGAGGGGCTGAAGGCCGGCATGCTGCATTTCTCGTCGACGGCCAGCGCATGAAGGGCGGCTGGGCGCTGGTCCGCATGCGGCCGCGCTCGGACGGGCGCGGCCGCGAAAAGCGCGAGAACTGGCTGCTGGTCAAGGAGCGCGACGATGCCGCGACCGAGACGCCGGACCGGCTGACGGAAGGGTTCACCGACAGCGTCGCGACGGGCCGCACCATGGACGCGATCGCCAGGGACGAGGCCAGCCCCATCTGGGCCAGCAGGCGAGACGACGAGCCGCCGCCGGCTCGCCCGGACAGCAGGCCGCCGAAGCGCACCGGCACCCGACCCGCGTTCCGCAAGCCGCAGCTCGCGACGCTGGTCGACCAGGCGCCGCAGGGCGACGACTGGCTGCACGAGACCAAGTTCGACGGCTATCGCTGCCTGGTCGCGCTCGGGCGTGGCGGCGAGCGGTTCTACACCCGCTCCGGGCTCGACTGGACGGCCAGGTTCGGCGCGCTCGCCGGCGCCTTCGACGCGCTGCGCTGCCGCAGCGCGCTGCTCGACGGCGAGGTCATGGCCGCGCGGCGCGGCCAAGGGCTCGTCCTTCAACGCGCTGCAGGCGGCGCTGACCGAGGGCGCGGCCCTGGTCTACTACGCCTTCGACCTCCTGTCGCTGGACGGCAAGGACCTGGCCGGCCTGCCGCAGATCGAGCGCAAGGACCGGCTCGAGCGCGCTGCTCGGACGGGCACGAGGGCACCGCGCTCCGCTTCTCGCAGCACATCGTCGGGCACGGGCGCGAGGCCTACGAGCACGCCTGCAAGGCGGGCGGCGAGGGCATCGTCTCCAAGCGCGTGGACGCGCCCTACCGCTCGGCCCGCACGCGTGCCTGGGTGAAGGTCAAGTGCACCCGGCGGCAGGAATTCGTCGTCGGCGGCTGGTCGCCCAGCGACAAGAAGGGGCGGCCGTTCTCCTCGCTTCTGCTCGGCCAGTTCGTCGACGGCAGGCTGCGCTATCGCGGCCGCGTCGGTGCCGGGTTCGACCAGAGCAGCCTCGCCAGAGCTGGCCGGCGAGTTCCGCCCGCTGGCGCGCAAGACGAGCCCGTTCGTCGACGGTCCCCCGCGAGGTCCGGCGGCGCCAACTGGGTGACGCCCGCGGCTGGTCGCCGAGGTGGACTTCGCCGAGATCACCGACGACGGCAACATCCGCCACGGCGTCTTCCTCGGCCTGCGCGAGGACAAGGCGCCGGAGACGGTCGCCGCCGGAAAAGGCCGAGAAAGATGGACGCGCGACCAGGAAGGGCAGCGATCCCGAGATCGCCGGCATCCGCATCAGCAGTGGCGACCGCGAGCTGTTTCCCGGCGCCGGCGTCACCAAGCTGGACGTCGCCCGCTATTACGCCGAGATCGGCGAGCGCATGCTGGAGATCGCCGGCCGCCGACCGATCTCGCTGGTGCGCTGCCCAGGCGGCATCGACGGGCGAATGCTTCTTCCAGAAGCACGCCAACCAGGGCTTTCCGAAGGAGCTGAAGGAGGTCGACGTCGAGGAGAAGGACGGTACGGTCGAGCCCTACCTCTACGCAACCTCGCCGGCGGGGCTGGTCGCGGCGGCGCAGATGGGCACGATCGAGTTCCACATCTGGGGCGCGCATATCGACAGGCTGGACCGGCCCGACCGGCTGGTCTTCGATCTCGACCCGGACGAGGGCCTGGACTTCGCCACGACGCGCGCCGGCGGCGGTCGAAGTCCGCGACCTGCTGGCCGGCATCGGGCTCGGCGTCGGCGCCGATCGTCACCGGCGGCAAGGGCGTGCACGTCGCGCTGCCGCTCCGCCGCACGATCTCGTGGGAGACGCTCAAGGGCTTTGCCCACGACATTCGCCCAGCTGCTGGCCCGCGCGCAGCCCGACCGCTATGTCGCGACCATGTCCAAGGCCAGGCGCAAGGGCCGCATCTTCGTCGACTACCTGCGCAACGAGCGCGGCTCGACGGCCATCGCCCCCTATTCCATCCGCGCCCGCAAGGGCGCGACCGTCGCCACCCCGATCACCTGGGACGAGCTGGCAGCCCTCGACGCCGCCGACGTCTTCACCATCCGCAACGTCCGCGACCGGCTCTCGCAGGCCTGCCCGGCATCATCCGTCGAGCCGCAATCCATCACTAGGGCGACCGTCGAGGCGCTGGAGAAGGCATTCCGCTGATTGCCCGGCGCAGATTGCC
Organism: uncultured Alphaproteobacteria bacterium; assembly: GCA_963745085.1. Taxonomy (GTDB): domain Bacteria; phylum Pseudomonadota; class Alphaproteobacteria; order Rhodobacterales; family Rhodobacteraceae; genus Thermohalobaculum. Next base: position 166,702 of record CAVUWP010000025.1, read on the forward strand.
GGTCGATCGTCCTGATCGGCGCCGGCCGACGCTGGCTTGTAACAGCCGACCACGCAGACCTGGTCCGCCACCCTGGTGACATAGCCGACCTTTGCGCTTGGCCTGATCTCGGCGCATTGCTAGCGTTGCGCTCTGTTGAGCAGCGAGACCCGCATGGCCGCCCCCGGCGAGAACCTGAAGATTGACGGCGCCCGCCTCTGGGACAGCATCATGGAGATGGCCAGGATCGGCCCCGGCGTCGCCGGCGGCAACAACCGCCAGACGCTGACCGACGCCGATGCCGAGGGGCGCCGGCTGTTCAAGAAATGGTGCGACGCCGAGGGGCTGAGCATGGCGGTCGACGCCATGGGCACCATGTTCGCCCGGCGCGAAGGCACCGAGCCCGATCTGCCGCCCGTCTATGTCGGCAGCCACCTCGACACCCAGCCGACGGGGGGTAAGTATGACGGCGTGCTCGGCGTGCTCGGCGGTCTCGAGGTCGTGCGCACGCTTAACCGGCTGGAAATCAAGACCCGCCATCCGATCGTCGTGGTCAACTGGACGAACGAGGAGGGGACGCGCTTCGCCCCCGCAATGATGGCCTCGGCCGTCTACGCCGGCGTGCTCGGTCTCGACGACGCCTATGCCAAGAAGGACGCGGCCGGAAAAACCTTCGGGGCCGAGCTGGAACGGATCGGCTGGAAGGGCGACGAGCCGGTCGGCGGCCGGCCGATGAAGGCGCTGTTCGAGCTGCACATCGAGCAGGGCCCGATCCTCGAGGCCGAGGGCGTCGACATCGGCGTCGTCACGCACGGCCAGGGCCTGCGCTGGATCGAGTGCCGGGTGACGGGCAAGGAGAGCCACACGGGCTCGACCCCGATGGCCATGCGCCGCAATGCCGGGCGCGGCCTCGCCCAGATCACCGAGCTGGTGCACGCCATCGCCATGAACCGCCAGCCGAACGCCGTCGGCGCCATCGGGCACATCGACATCTATCCGAACAGCCGCAACATCATCCCGGGCCGCGCCGTCTTCACGGTGGACTTCCGCAGCCACGAGCTGGCGACGCTCGACTCGATGGTGGCCGAGCTGATGGCCGAGGCGCCCGGGCTCTGCGCCGATTTGGGGCTGGAGTTCGACAGCGAGGTCGTCGGCCAGTTCGACCCGCCGGCCTTCGACGAGGGCTGCGTCGGCGCCGTCCGCGACGCGGCCAGGCGGCTGGGCTACAGCCACCGCGACATCGTCTCCGGCGCCGGGCACGATGCCTGCTGGATCAACGGCGTCGCGCCGACGTCCATGGTTATGTGCCCCTGCAAGGACGGCCTCAGCCACAACGAGGCCGAGGAAATTACCCCCGACTGGGCCGAGAAAGGCACGAATGTCCTGTTCCATGCCGTCGTCGAGACCGCCGAGATTGTCGAGTAGGGGCCTGGCAGGACCGTTGCGGCTGGCCGGCGCGTTGCTGCTGGGGCTCGCCGCCTGCGGGCCGCTGCCCGATTCGGGCGAGCGCAAGCTGTCGTCCCAGGGCATCCGGCCGGGCGTCACCGCCGCCACGCTGCAGGGCGTCGGCAGCATCCCGGAAAGGACCGCGCACTACCGGATCAGCACGCCGCTCCGCTCCGAGGCGTCGGAGATGGTCGTGACCATGCGGCCCGACGCCGGTGGCGGCTATGTGCGCGACGAGACCGTGCGCATCCCGGAAAGCTCGGCCGCCGAGGCCCGGCTGATCGCCAGCATGGTCCGCCAGCGCGACGGCCGGCAGGCCGAGGTGGTCGGCACCGACGTCGTCCTGCGCGGCACCGAACGGGTCGACCGCCGCGGCCGCACCACGGTCTCCGAGCGCGGCGGCGTGCGCACGACATACGCGCCGCACGACTGCCGCGCCACGCCCGGCATCTGCCGGATGGTGCGCACCGGCCCGGACGGAAGCGAGGTGCCGCTGGTCGTCGAGACCTCCGAGCTCGGCGGCATCTGGCGCGAGACCGTCCGCCGCGACGCCGAGCGCGACCCCGCCAGCCGCGGCGCGCTGGTGCGCGAGTCGCTCTACTCGCTCGACCATGCCGGCATGCTGGTCGACATGAACCGCCTCGACCACGAAAGGGACCTCGGCAGCTATCAGGAAATCCGGCGCGTCGAATAGACCGCGCCGTGGGCGCCGTGCCCGGCTTGACCCGGGACCCTGATGTGATGTGCCGTCTAGGCGGACTACAGCGGCACGGTTCCGGGTCGGCCGGGCCATGGTACGGGAGGAGAGCGATGTCCAAGGTCATCAAGGACGGCACCGTCGTCACCGCCGACAGAACATGGAAGGCGGACGTGCTGGTCGAGGGCGAGAAAATCGCCGCCATCGGCGAGAACCTCCGGGGCGACGAGACAGTCGACGCCACCGACGCCTATGTCATCCCCGGCGGCATCGACCCGCACACGCATCTCGAAATGCCCTTCATGGGCACGACCGCCACCGAGACCTTCGAGTCCGGCACCTGGGCGGCGGCGACCGGCGGCACGACCATGCTGGTCGACTTCGTGCCTGCCGGGCGAGGACGGCGCTGCTGAGCGCCTTCAACGACTGGGACCGCAAGTCGAAGGACCAGATCTGCACCGACATCTCCTACCACATGGCGATCACCGGCTGGTCCGAGAGCATCCATCGACGAGATGGCCGAGGTGGTCCGCCGCGGCGTCAACACCTTCAAGCACTTCATGGCCTACAAGGGCGCGCTGATGGTGGACGACGACGAGATGTTCGCGTCCTTCCAGCGCTGCGCCGCGCTCGGCGCCCTGCCGCTGGTCCACGCCGAGAACGGCGACATCGTCGCCGCGCTGCAGCAGAAGTACATGGACGAGGGCGTCACCGGCCCCGAGGGCCACGCCTTCTCGCCGTCCGCCGGAAGTCGAGGGCGAGGCCGCCAACCGCGCCATCATGATCGCCGACGCCGCCGGCGTGCCGCTCTACATCGTCCACGTCTCCTGCGAGCAGGCGCACGAGGCCATCCGCCGCGCCCGCCAGAAGGGCATGCGGGTCTATGGCGAGCCGCTGATCCAGCACCTGACGCTCGACGAGACCGAGTACTTCGACAAGGACTGGATGCACGCCGCCCGCCGCGTGATGTCGCCGCCCTTCCGCGACAAGGCGCACCAGGACTCGCTCTGGGCCGGGCTGGCCGCCGGCTCGCTGCAGGTGGTGGCGACGGACCACGCCGCCTTCAGCTCCGAGCAGAAGAAGATGGGCCTGAAGGGCTTCCCGATGATCCCCAACGGCACCGGCGGGCTCGAGGACCGGATGCCGGTGCTCTGGACCCGAGGGGTGGAGACCGGCCGCCTGACGCCGAACGAGTTCGTCGCCGTCACCTCGACCAACATCGCCCAGATCCTGAACGTCTACCCGCAGAAGGGCGCGCTGGTGCCGGGCGCCGACGCCGACATCTGCGTCTGGGACCCCAGGATCAAGAAGACCATCTCAGCCGCGAGCCAGAAGTCGATCATCGACTACAACGTCTTCGAGGGCATCGAAGTCACCGCCCAGGCCCGCTACACCCTCTCCCGCGGCGAGGTGATCTGGGAACACGGGCAGAACTGCCAGCCCCAGCCCGGCCGCGGCCGCTTCGTCCCCCGCCCGGCATTCCCGGCGGTCAACAAGGCGCTTTCCACATGGAAGGAGCTGACCGCGCCCCGCGGCGTCAAGCGCGACCCGACGAACATTCCGAGCGGGGTGTAAGGCGGGTGCCCGCCCTACCTGCTGAAGAATGACGGAGACAACAATAATGCGTATGCCTACCCTCATTCCATTGTTCGGTATCGCTGTTGGCTTGAGCGCCTGATTCAATGACTTCCTACCTGTTCGAGGGCAGATAGAGAACGGCAGCGAGATTTTCACGGGCAGCGCAACGGGCTACATGGATGGCGGCGGTGATCTGACGATCGCGTCCGAACAAAGGTCGCACCTGCACGGGCACGTTTGTCTATGTCACAAGCCGGAATGGCGAGAGGTACGTTCAACTGGGCGAGCGACGGGAACAGCGGACCATTTTCCTTCGTATCGACCGGTTCACGTGGTACCGGCATCCGGGCGCGATCGGCAACGAGCCTTTTACCTTCACATTCGGATGAGACCGTCTGGAAGTTGCGACGTCGGCTCGGTCTAGTGGCTAGTCGCAGCTGCAATCGAGGCGCTCAGGCTGGAGCTGACGTTCCAGACCGCCGACGGCCCGGTCCACGCGCTCTCGGACGTCACGCTGACTGTCGCGCCTGGCGACTTCGTCTCCTTCATCGGCCCGTCGGGCTGCGGCAAGACCACCCTCCTGCGCGTCGTCGCCGATCTCGAGCAGCCGACCGGCGGCACGATCAGCGTCAACGGCATGTCGCCGGCCGAGGCGCGGCGGGCGCGGGCCTATGGCTATGTCTTCCAGGCGCCTGGCCTGCTGCCCTGGCGGACGATCGAGAAGAACGTCCGCCTGCCGCTCGAGATCATGGGGTATCCCAGGGCCGAGCAGGCCGAGCGCACCGCCCGCGTGCTGGAGCTCGTCGGCCTCTCGGACTTCGCCCGCCGCTTTCCGTGGCAGCTCTCGGGCGGCATGCAGCAGCGCGCCTCGATCGCCCGGGCGCTGGCCTTCGACGCCGACCTCCTGCTGATGGACGAGCCCTTCGGCGCGCTCGACGAGATCGTCCGCGACCACCTGAACGAGCAGCTGCTGGCGCTGTGGGCGCAGACGGGCAAGACGGTCTGCTTCGTCACCCACTCGATCCCCGAGGCGGTCTATCTCTCGACCCGCATCGTCGTCATGTCGCCCCGCCCCGGCCGGATCATCGACGTCATCGAGAGCCCGCTGCCGCCGGAGCGCCCGCTCGACATCCGCGAGACGCCCGAGTTCCTGGAGGTCGCCGCCCGCGTCCGCGCCGGCCTGCGCGCCGGCCACAGCTATGACGACTGACATGCGCAGCATCCTGCCCGTCACGACCGTCCTGCTGGTGATCCTCGCCCTCTGGTATGCCGGCGCCGTCCTGCTGAACGCGGCGTGGGAGCGCGACCAGGCGGCGCGCGCCGGCGAGGCGATCGGCTGGGCCGAGATCATCCCCCGCACCATGGCGCAGGACCGCCCCGTCCTGCCCGCGCCGCACCAGGTCGCGGTCGAGCTGTGGGAGACGACCGTCGAGAAGCCCGTCACCTCCAAGCGCAGCCTCGTCTGGCACGGCTGGATCACGCTGTCGGCGACGCTGCTCGGCTTTGCCATGGGGGTGGCACTGGGCGTCGGGCTGGCCGTCGCCATCGTGCACAGCCGGGCGATGGACCTTTCCGTCATGCCGTGGATCATCGCCAGCCAGGCCGTGCCGATCCTCGCCATCGCGCCGATGATCATCGTCGTGCTCTACAACCTCGGCATCTCGGGGCTGCTCGCCAAGGCGTCGATCTCGGCCTACCTCTCGTTCTTCCCGGTCGCCGTCGGCATGGTGACGGGGCTGCGCGCGCCCGACCGGATAGAGCTCGACCTGATGCGCACATACGGCGCCTCGCCCGCGCAGGTGCTGTGGAAGCTGCGCCTGCCGGCATCGCTGCCCTACCTCTTCACCTCGCTGAAGGTCGCGGTCGCCATCGCGCTGGTCGGCGCCATCATCGGCGAGCTGCCGACCGGCGCCCAGGGCGGGTTCGGCGCGCGCATGCTGAACGGCAGCTATTACGGGCAGGTGCTGGTGATCTGGTCGGCGCTGGTCGGCGCCGCGGTCTGCGCCGGGCTGCTGGTCGGCGCCATCGGCCTGGCCCAGCGCCTGGTGCTCGGCCGCATGGGGATGATGAGGCCGTGAGCGCCTGGATCGCCATTGCGCTGGCCGCCTGGGCCGGGGCGTGGGCGACCAACCTCTGGCTGTCCCGCCGGCCCGGCCGCGCGCCGGCGCTGCTGGTCCCGGCGCTGTTCGGGCTGACGGTGCTGGTCCTCTGGCAGGGGATCGTGCGCGGCTTCGAGGTGCCGCTCGTCATCCTGCCGGCGCCGAGCGATATCGGCGCGGCACTCGTCGCCAACGTGCCGACCCTCCGGGCCGACTTCGTCCAGACCGTGCTGCGCTCGGTCCTGCCGGGCTACGTCGTCGGCTGCGGTGCCGGCATCCTGACGGCGCTCGCCATCGACCGCTCGCCCTTTCTCCAGCGCGGGCTGCTGCCGATCGGCAACCTCGCCGCGGCGCTGCCGATCGTCGGCATCGCGCCGATCATGGTGATGTGGTTCGGCTTCGACTGGCAATCCAAGGCGGCCGTCGTCGTCGTCATGTGCTTCTTCCCGATGCTGGTGAACACCATGCAGGGCCTGGCCGCCGCCGACCGGCTGCAGCGCGACCTGATGCGCACCTGGGCCGCCGGCTACTGGCAGACGCTCGCCGACCTCCGGCTGCCGGCCGCCGCCCCGGCCATCTTCAACGGGCTGAAGATCTGCACCACGCTGGCGCTGATCGGCGCCATCGTCGCCGAGTTCTTCGGCACGCCCATCGTCGGCATGGGCTTCCGCATCTCGACCGAGGTCGGCCGGCTGGCGCTCGACGTGGTGTGGGCGGAAATCGCCATTGCGGCGCTCAGCGGTTCGGCGTTCTATGGCCTCGTGGCGTTGGCCGAGCGGCGGGCGACGTTCTGGCATCCATCGCAGCGTGCCTAGACGCTTAGACAGGGGGAAAGCTTATGAAGTCACGAGTGGGATTCGCCGCAGCGGCGCTGGTGCTGGCGGCGGGCGCAGCGCATGCCGCCGAGGACGAGGTGGTGCTGCAGCTCAAATGGGTCACCCAGGCGCAGTTCGCCGGATACTACGTCGCCCAGGAAAAAGGATTCTACGAGGACGAGGGGCTGGACGTCGAGATCAAGCCCGGCGGCCCCGACATCGCCCCCGCCCAGGTGATCGCCGGCGGCGGCGCCGACGTGATCGTCGACTGGATGCCCTCGGCGCTGGCCAGCCGCGAGAAGGGGCTGCCGCTCGTCAACATCGGGCAGCCCTTCAAGAAGTCCGGCATGATGTTGACCTGCCTGAAGGAGACCGGCGTCGAGACGCCCGAGGATCTGCGCGGCCGCACGCTCGGCGTCTGGTTCTTCGGCAACGAATACCCGTTCCTCAGCTGGATGAGCCATCTCGGCATCCCGACCGACGGCTCCGAGCAGGGCGTCACCGTGCTGAAGCAGGGTTTCAATGTCGACCCGCTGCTGCAGAAGCAGGCCGACTGCATCTCGACCATGACCTACAACGAGTACTTGCAGGTCATCGACGCCGGCATCAAGCCGGACGAGCTGGTCACCTTCAAATACGAGGACCAGGGTGTCGCGACGCTGGAGGACGGCCTGTACGTCATGCAGGACGACCTGCAGGACCCCGCCTTCGTCGACAAGATGGTGCGCTTCGTGCGCGCCAGCATGAAGGGCTGGCGCTGGGCCGAGGAGCACCCGGACGAGGCCGCCGAGATCGTGCTGGAGAACGACGCGACCGGCGCCCAGACCGAGCACCACCAGAAGCAGATGATGCGCGAGATCGCCAAGCTGACCGAAGGTTCGTCAGGCGAGCTGGACCCGGCCGATTACCAGCGGACGGTCCAGACACTGCTTGAAGGCGGCAGCGATCCGGTCATCACCAAGGAGCCCGAGGGCGCCTGGACGCACGAGGTGACGGACAAGGCATTATAGGAAGCGCGCGGGCCTTTCACGTCCGGGTGCGCTCATCGGTATCCGGAATGCGCATGTGAGAGGCACCCGCAGCCGCGAGCGCCCGCGACCGCATATCCATGGATAGTGGCTTGCCCATCTCATTGCCCCAGACCTGCCTCTGGAGCGAGATCGAACACCGGCGCCCTGGGAATCCCCCTCGTCGATTCAAAGCGGACGGGAGCCGCTCTAGCAGCCATGAGGCGCTCGACGAGGCTGGCGGGACTTCTTCGCCAGCGCGTGGGCGGCGGCGCGGTCGTCCGGATCACCCAGGGTCACCCTGGGCCACGTCGGGTCGGGTGAGGGGTGACGCGCCGCCAGGGCAAGGCGGGATCACGCGGGTTCCGTTAACCGCGAGCAGGGCGCACCGAAGACGCCGGGCACAGGGTATGGCATGCGTATGGCATCGGTCTGGTGCGCGTGTCCGGCATCCGTCCCGACATTCGCCGGCGGGAAGATCGGCAAGGCGCGTGGCGGCCCGGAAACCGCGATCGTTTGCCTGACCAGCTGCCGCGGCCTATCATCCTGCGAGGGAGGCGCGATGACGCTCGGTCGATGGCTTCGCCGGATGATCCTCGCTGCCGCGGCACTGATGCCGGCGGCAGGCGCCGGGCTCGGCCAGGATAGCGGGCCGGAACCGACCCCGGGGCGGCGCCGGGCGCCTCGTCCCCCGCCGCCGCGTCCCCCATCCTGGTCGGCGCGATCGAGGGAGCCATCGGCCCGGCGACCGTGCGCCATGTCGAGCGGCTGGTCGAGGCGGCCGCCGAGGTCGGGGCCGAGGCGCTTGTCCTGCGGCTCGACACGCCCGGCGGGCTGACCGACTCGACGCGGACGATCATCGCGGCCATCCTCGGCTCGCCGGTTCCGGTGATCGGCTGGGTCGCGCCGCCGGGCGCCCATGCAGCCAGCGCCGGCACCTATATCCTCTACGCGACGCATGTCGCGGCGATGGCGCCGGCCACGAACATCGGGCGCCGCGACGCCGGTGCAGCTGGGCGGCGCGCCGGGCATGCCCGAGCCGGAAAGGCCCGGGCGGCCCGACGACAAACCCGCGGCGACGGACGCCGGAGACGGCGAAGACGCAGAGGATGCGCCGGGCGATGGCGGGCCGCTCGGCGGCGACGCCATGTCGGCCAAGATCACCAACGACGCGGTCGCCTTCATCCGCAGCCTGGCCGAGATGCGCGGCCGGAACGCGACGTGGGCCGAGCGCGCGGTGCGCGAGGCCGCCAGCCTGTCGGCCGATGCCGCGCTGCGCGAGGGGGTGATCGACCTGGTGGCCGAGGACCTGGACGAGCTGTTGCTCAAGGCGGACGGGCGGACCGTGACGGTGCCGGGGCGACGCACGCGTGCTGGAGACCGCCGGCGCGCCGGTCGAGATCGTCGAGGTCGGCGCGGTCACGCGGCTGCTCGGCGTGCTCTCCAACCCGAACGTCGCGCTGGTGCTGATGATGATCGGCGTCTACGGCATGATCTTCGAATTCGTCAGCCCCGGCATGGTGGCGCCGGGCGTGATCGGCGCGATCTGCCTGACGCTCGGGCTCTATTCGCTGAACCAGCTGCCGCTCGACTATGCCGGGCTGGCGCTGATCGTGCTGGGCATCGCCTTCATGGTGGCCGAGGCGTTCGCGCCGAGCTTCGGTGCGCTGGGGCTCGGCGGGCTCGCCGCCTTCGTGCTGGGCAGCGCCATGCTGGTCGACACCGACGTGCCGGAGTACCAGCTCTCGTGGTGGCTGATCGGGGCGATGGCGGCGGTCAGCGGGGCGGTGCTGGTGCTGCTGCTCGGCCTCTCGTGGCGCGCCTACCGGCGGGCGCCGGCCAGCAGCGCGCCGATGATGGAGGGCAGGGCGGAAGTGCTGGACTGGTCGGACGGCGCGGGCCATGTCCGGGTTCAGGGCGAGCGCTGGAACGCGCGTCGGCCCGCCGACCTCGTCCCCGGCGACAGCGTTCGCGTCGCGGCCGTCGACGGGCTGACCCTGTCCGTGGCGCGGCCGACCGGAATGGCGCGTGGTGCCGACCTGCCGGCGGCCGGAGGAAGAGAGCGATGGAGCCGATGATCTTCGACTGGCTTGTTTATGCCGTGCCGGTGGCTTTGATCCTGCTGCTGCTGTTCTCGGCGATCTGGATATTCCGCGAGTACGAGCGCGGCGTCGTCTTCACGCTCGGGCCGCTACACCAGGGTGGCGGGGCCTGGGCTGGTCCTGATCATCCCAGTGGTGCAGCAGGCGGTGCGCACCGATCTGCGCATGTTCGTCGAGGACGTGCCGCCGCAGGACGTGATCTCGCACGACAACGTCTCTGTGAAGGTCAACGCGGTCATCTATTTCCGCATCGTCGATCCGCAGCGGGCGATCATCAACGTCGCCGACTTCCGGATGGCGGTCAGCCAGCTGGCGCAGACGACGCTGCGCTCGGTTCTGGGCAAGCACGACCTGGACGAGATGCTGGCCGAGCGCGACAAGCTGAACGCCGACATCCAGGAGATACTGGACCGGCAGACCGACGCCTGGGGCATCAAGGTCGCCAATGTCGAGATCAAGCATGTCGACATCGATGTCGAGATGGTGCGCGCCATCGCCAAGCAGGCCGAGGCCGAGCGGCTGCGCCGCGCCCGCATCATCAACGCCGAGGGCGAGCAGCAGGCGGCGGCGAAGCTGGTCGAGGCCGGCCGGACGCTCGCCGAGACAGCCGAACGCCATGCAGCTGCGCTATCTGAACGCGCTGGCGGATTTCGCCGGCGAGCGGGCCTCGACGATCGTATTGCCGATCCCGGTCGACCTGCTGCGCCGGCCCGGCGGCGACTAGGCAAATTGCGAGCAGGCAGTATCGGTACCCCCGCGACCGTCCACGAGCCGCCGCGACGCGTGACGACAGCCTTGGGACGCTCTTCGGCGTCGACGAGACGCTGGCGCCGGCAGCCGCCGACGCCGTGCTCCCCGAAATTTCGCGCCGATCCGCGCGCCGGGCCCGGGCGGATTCACGTGGACGAGATGGGGCGGAACGGCCTCTCGGGCGCGGCGTTGCGTCCTGGGAACCCGGAGGAGTCGAAGGTTTTGCGCTCAAGCCCCGTCTTTCTACCCGTCTTTCTAGCCGTCGCCATCGCCGCCACGGCCGCGGCGGCGCAGCCGGTCGAGCAGGGGCCGCCCAACGTGCCGCAGTTCACGCCGGCCTTCCCCGAGCAGACCCGCGCGCCGGCATCGAACAGCGGCGTGGAACTGGACGTCCGGACGATCGCCGCCCCGCTCGAGCGGCCCTGGGGCGTCGCCGTCCTGCCGGACGGCGGCTACCTGGTGACGGAGCGCCCGGGCCGCATGCGCCACATCACCGCCGACGGTACGATCTCGGCGCCCATCGGCGGCGTGCCGCAGGTGTTGGCGCAGGGACAGGGAGGGCTGCTCGACGTGGCGATCTCGCCCGACTTCGCCAGCGACCGCATCGTCTATTTCACCTATGCCAAGCCGATGGGCGACGGCATGTCGGCCACCGCGGCGGCGCGCGGCAGGCTTTCGCAGGACATGACAAGGCTGGGCGACGTGACGGACATCTTCGTCCAGGAGCCGCCGTCGGAAACCGCAAAGCATTATGGATCGCGCATCGCGCCGGATGGCGACATCGTCTGGATCACCACCGGCGAGCATTTCACCAGGGCGAACCGTGATAAGGCACAGCGGCTCGACACGACCTATGGCAAGGTCATCCGCGTGACCGTCGACGGCTCCGTCCCCGAGGACAACCCGTTTGTCGGCCAGCAGGGCACGATCGACAGCATCTGGTCGCTCGGTCACCGCAACATCCAGGCGGCGGCCCTTCGCAGCCCGGGCGATCTCTGGACCATCGAGCACGGCCCCAAGGGCGGCGACGAGCTGAACCACCCGCAGGCCGGCGCGAACTATGGCTGGCCGGTGGTCAGCTATGGCGAGAACTATGACGGCAGCCCGGTCGGCTCGGGCGAGGCGCACCACGCGCCGAAAGGGTTCGTCGAGCCGCGCTATTACTGGGACCCGGTGATCGCGCCGTCCGGCATGATCTTCTACGACGGCGACATGTTCCCCGGCTGGCAAGGCAACGTTCTGGTCGGATCGCTGCGGCCTGGCGCGCTGGTCCGGCTGGAGATGGACGGCGACACGGTGGTCGGCGAGGAACGGCTGCTGACGCACGAGGGGCGCATCCGGGACGTGGCGCAGGACCGCGACGGCGCGTTGCTGGTGCTGGTCGATTCCGCTGCCGGATCGCTGTTGCGGCTGACGCCGAAGGCAAGCGGGACGCCGTAGCCGCCGGCGCGGCCGCCGGCAGGCGCTCGCCGGCCATGCCAGTCACCCGCTGTAGTGGCCGGCTGTATCCGACTGCGTTAACGCACTGACAGTACTTCTCAGGCACGGTTGCCGCGCCTTTACCGGGCGACTCCGCAAGCGAACGAGGAAGTGCTGATGGACCTGTTCCTCATTGGTCATGGCTTCATGCATTATTCGGACAAGACGCCGTCATTCACGGTCCCCAAGAACCTGACGCTGAGGTTTTACCGCAAGGAAGACACCTACTTCGACTCTGCTTGGGAGGCCGACATCATGGCGAAGAAGGTCGATTCGAAGTACAAGCCGATCCGCGCCGGGCAGGATTTCGAGCTGAAGGAATACGCGGGCGGAAGCACGGTGAAGGAACACCTACTGACGGCGCCGGGCGGCATCACGTCGACCAGGAAGCTCGGCGAGATAAAGGATATTCAGCGGTTCAAGAACCTCCCGCAAGAAGAGGTCAAGAAGCTGAACGGCGGCGGCTTGATCGACGTCGATGTCGCGCATGGCTGCCTGGTCCGCGGCCAGCTCGTCGACAACGACGTGCTCTGCATCAAGAGCGGGCTGAAGATGTGGGGCCAGAAGGTGGACAACAGCTCGAAGTCGACCGCCAGGCTTTCGCACATTCTCCGGGCCATCTCGCAGTCGATCAAGGAGCCGGCGGTGGTGCACTGGTGCGCGTGCCCGGAACCAGGCCCACAAGGAAGACCGGGAGACGATCAGGTCGCAGGCCAAGGGCTCGTTCAAGTACCAGGCCGCCTGAGGCGCCCGGGCCCGCCTAGGTCAGACGCTCGCGCAGCAGCGCCGGGATCTGGCTCGGCACGTCGGCGACGGCGACGCCGGCGGCCTCGAGCGCCCGGCGCTTGGAGGCGTAGTCGCCCTTGCCGCCAGAGACGATGGCGCCGGCATGGCCCATCTTCTTGCCGGGCGGCGAGGCGCGGCCGGCGATGAAGGCGACGACGGGCTTTGCATCGTCGCGGCGTACTCGGCGGCCTCTTCCTCGGCGCTGCCGCCGATCTCGCCGCAGATCGCGACGGCGCGGGTCCGCTCGTCGGCGTCGAGCATCTCGAGCGCCTCGCGCGTCGTCGTGCCGATCATCGGGTCGCCGCCGATGCCGTAGAAGACGGACTGGCCGAGGCCGGCCTGCGTCAGGTTCAGGCAGATCAGCGTGCCGAGGCTGCCCGAGCGCGAGATGACGCCGACCTCGCCCGGCCGGAAGACCGAGGTGTTGAAGGCGGGCATGATGCCGGCGAAGGTCTCGCCGGGGGTGACGAGGCCGGCGGTGTTCGGCCCGACGATGCGCGTGCCGGAGGCGCGGGCGGCGGCGTGCATCTCCATGACGTCGTGCGCCGGGATGTGCTCGGTCAGGCAGATCAGCAGCCCGGCGCCGGCCTCGCAGGCGTCGATCGCCGCCGCCTTGGCGGCCATCGGCGGGATGAACATCAGCGCCACGTCGAAGCTGCCCGGCGGCGTCGCGGGCGCGAGGCGTGGACGGGGACGCCGAGATGCTCGGTGCCCGCCTTCTTCGGGTTGACGCCGCCGGCGACGGTCGCGCCGTAGGCGATCATCCGCTCGGTCCACCAGCTGCCCTGCCGGCCGGTGATGCCCTGCACCAGGATGCGGTGGTGCTTGCGCAGGATCATCGCGCGGCCTCCACGGCAGCGCGGACGGCGTCGTCCATCAGGTCGAAGGGCTCGATCCCGAGCTCGCGCCGGACGAGGTCGACCGCCTCGTCCTCGCCGGTGCCGTGGATGGTGAAGAAGACGGGGATGCCGGGGTTGAGCTCCTTCCAGGCGGTGACGACGCCCTCGGCCATCACGTCGGTGCGGGCGAACGCGCCGCAGAAGTTGACGAGCAGCGAGCGGATGTTCGGGTTCTTCAGCAGGATCGAGAGCGCCGTCTTCGACTTGGTATAGGCCTCGCCGCCGATCTCGAGGAAGTTGGCGGGCGCGCCGCCGAAATGCGTGATCGCGTCCATCGTCGTCATGGTCAGCCCGGCGCCGTTGGCGAGCACGCCGACCGAGCCGCCGAGCTCGATGTATTTGAGGCCGGCCTCGGCCGCCTCGGCCTCGAGCGCGGTCAGCCGGTCGGGCGTGCCGCGGTCGGCGATCTCGGGCTGGCGCGGCAGCGCGGCGTCGTCGAGGACGAACTTGCAGTCGAGCGCGACGACCTCGCCCTCCGTGGTCAGCACCAGCGGGTTGATCTCGACGAGCTCGGCGTCGCGGCGTGCGGAAGACGCGGTAGAGGCGGGCCAGCGTCTCGGCGATCTCGTCGTCGAGGTCGAGACCCGCCAGCAGCGTCGCCGCCTGGCGGGCGCCGAGCCCTGCCGGATATCGACCGGCAGGCGGCGCATGGCGGACGGATCGCGCTCGGCCGCCTCCTCGACATCCATGCCGCCGAGCGGCGAGAAGAGGACGCACGGGCCCGCGCGTCGCGGGATCGCAGAGGATGGCGGCGTAGAGCTCGCGCGCGATCGGCACCTGCGCCTCGACCAGCAGCCGCTCGACCGCGGTGGCCGCCGATCTCGAGGGCGAGGATCGCCTGCGCCGCGGCGCGCGCCTCGTCGGGCGTGGCGGCGAGGCGGATGCCGCCGGCCTTGCCGCGCTTGCCGGTCGGGACCTGGGCCTTGACGACGCAGGGGCCGAGCTCGGCGGCGGCTCGCGCGGCCTGCTCCGGGCGTCGTCGCGATCCGCGACGGCGGGACGGCAATGCCGGCCTCGGCGAGCAGCGGTTTCGCGGCGTGCTCCTCGAAGTTCATGCGGTCCCCCGGCGGACGCGCCGGGCCCTGCCCCCGACGGGGGGACGCGGTGGCGCCGCCGGCGAGCGCGCACTCATCGGCCGTACTTCGCCCAATGGTTGCCGAAGAGGTCCTCCTCGGAGGGTTTGTCCTCGGGGATGGTGGTGACGAGGTGCGTGACGTTGATGAAGTGGCGGTAGTTCAGGTTCTCGGAGATGGTGTTGCCGGCCCAGGTGCCGCAGCCCATCGAGAGCGTGAAGGGCAGCGCGTTGTCGAAGCTGCCGCCGTTGCCGAAGGTGTGCGCCTGGTTGACGAGGACGCGGACGACGTCCGTGCCGGCGGCGAGCTCGCGGGCATGGTCCATGTCCTTGGTGTGGATGCCGACCGAGTGGCCCTTGCCGGTGACGTCCAGGATCGCGGCGGCGATGCGCCTGGCATCGGCGAAGTCGCGGGCGCGGTAGACGGTGAGCACCAGCGACAGCTTTTCGTCGGCGAAGCCGTTCTTGCCGCCGACCTCGTCCTCCTCGACCATGAAGAATTTGCGGCCCCTGGCCTCTTCGGGCAGGCCCATGACCTCGGCCGTGACGTCGGCATCCTTGGCGATGATGCGGCGGTTGAGCTTGCCGTTCACCCAAAGCGTCGAGGCGACGCGCGCCTTCTCGTCGGCCGAGCAGCGCCAGCCGCCGGCGCGCTCGAGCGCGGCGATGGCGTCCTCGTAGACGGCGTCGAGGATGATGACGGCGTTCTCGGACGAGCAGGAGGTGGCGTTGTCGAAGATCTTCGACGCCGTGATCTTCTGCGCCGCGTCGTCGAGGTCGGCGCGTCTCGTCGATGATGACGGGGACGTTGCCGGCGCCGACGCCGATCGCGACCGTGCCGGACTGCATGGCGCGCTTGCACGTTGTTCTGGCTGCCGGTGACGACGGCGAGGTCGACCTGCTCGAGCAGCGCCTGCGTCATCTCCTTGGTGACGGGCGCGGGCAGGATCTGGACGAGGTCGGCGGGGTGGCCGGCCTTGGCGAGCTCGGCCCGCATCAGCTCGACGGTGCTGGCGGTCGTCGCATAGCCGGCGGGCGAGGGCGCGATGATGACGGCGTTGCCGCCCTTCAGCGCCATCATCGCCTTGTTGACCGGCGTCGCGGCCGGGTTGGTCGAGGGGCAGACGGCGCCGACCACGCCGACGGGCTTGCCGTACTTGACGATGCCGTTGCCCGCGTCCTCTTCGATCACGCCCGACGGTGCGGGCGCGCAAGAGGTCGCGGAGCGTGCCGAAGGTCTTGCGCGTGTTCTTGATCGACCTTGCTCTCGACATTGCCGAGGCCGGTGTCCTCGACGGCGAGCTCGGCCAGCATGCGGGCGTGCTCGGGCTTGTAGATCGACCAGGCGAGCGCGGTGACCGCCTCGTCGACGCGGGCCTGGTCGTGGTTCTCGTAAGTCGGCCATCGCGTGCGCGGGCGCGGGAGACGAGCGTCGCGACCTTCCCGGCATCGGTCTCGCCTGCGAACGGGGGCGACGGGTGCTTCGGTGGACATGAACGCTCCTCTCGGTGGCCGGCGATCCTCTGCTCACGATAGCCGCGGCGGGGGACGCGACGCTAGGGGCAGAGTCGTCAGGCCGGCGGTGCCACAAGCGCGCCGTCGCCGAGCTCGGCGACGAAGGCGGCATGCGCCGCACGCTCGGCTTCGGTCAGTCGGGGAGCGAGCGGGCGCGGGCGCGGCCGGCACGACCCAGGCGCCCGGCCGAGGCGGCAGCGCGTCCCGGCGGCGACGGCGAGCCCGAGCCCCTGCTGGCGGCCGCCGAGCAGCTCGAGATAGACCTCGGCGAGGAGCTGGCTGTCGAGCAGCGCGCCGTGCAGGGTGCGCGCGGTGCAGTCGACGCCGAACCGCTTGCAGAGCGCGTCGAGCGAGACCTGCGCGCCGGGAAAGCGGCGCTTGGCGAGGTCGAGCGTGTTCACCGCGCGGGTGATCGACAGGGCCGGGCGGCCGAGGCGGCCGAGCTCGGCATTCAGGAAGGCGATGTCGAAGCCGGCATTGTGGATGACGAGCGGCGCCTCGGCGACGAAGGCGAGGAGGGCCTCGACGACGCGCCGCGAAGACCGGCTTGTCGCGCAGGAAGACGTCGTCGAGGCCGTGCACGGCCAGCGCCTCGCGCGGCATCGACCGCTCCGGGTTGATGTACTGGTGAAAGACGCGGCCGGTGGGCATGTGGTTGACCAGCTCGACGGCGCCGATCTCGACGATGCGGTGGCCCTCGGCCGGGTCGAGGCCGGTCGTCTCGGTGTCGAGCACGATCTCACGCATCGGCCGCTCCCTCAGCCCGGCCCCTCAGCCCGCCCGTCAGGTCGGCGACGATCCGGGCGACCTGCCGGCGTACCGGCTCGAGGCCCTGGCCGGTGTCGATGACGAAGTCCGCCCGAGCCCTCTTTTCCGCGTCCGGGAGCTGTTTTGCAAGGATTGCGGCGAAGGCATGCCTCGGTCATGCCGGGGCGCGACAGCACGCGGGCGCGCTGGACCTCGGCCGGCGCGGTGACGACGGCGACGCGGTCGAGCCAGCGCTCGGCGCCGGTCTCGTAGAGCAGCGGGATGTCGCAGAGGACGAGCGCGCGCCCCTCGGCGCGGGCGCGATCGAGGAAGGCGGCCCGGTCGGCGGCGACCAGCGGATGGATCGCGGCCTCGACGCGGGCGAGAAGCCCCGGGTCGGCGAGAATCGCCGCGCGGAGCTTCTGCGCGGTCGGTGCCGGCATCGCCGACCGCCTCGGGGACGAGCGCCGCGAGCGCCGCGCTGCCGGCGGCGCCGGGGCCGTAGAGGCGGTGGACGGCCGCGTCGGCGTCCCAGACCGGGACGCCGGCCTCGGCGAACATCGCGGCCGTGGTGGACTTGCCCATGCCGATCGATCCGGTGAGGCCGAGGACGATCATTCCGGCGTCAGGCCCGCGAGGCAGGCGGCGCGCAGCGCCTCGGTGACCTGCGGGTCGCGGCCGAACCAGGCGCGGAACCCGGGCCGGGCCTGGTGCAGCAGCATGCCGAGCCCGTCGACGGCGGGCATGCCGCGCGCCCGCGCTGCGGCGAGCAGCGGCGTGGCGAGCGGGTTGTAGACCATATCGGTGACCAGCGCCGTCGCGCGGGGCGGCGTCGAGGCGGAGCTCGAGCGGCGGCTTGCCGAGCATGCCGAGGCTGGTGGCGTTGACGAGCGTCGCGGCGCCGTCGAGCGCCGCCTCGCGGTCGGACCAGTCGACGACCTCGATCCGGGCGCCGAAGTGGCAGGCGAGCTCTTCGGCACGGGCGCGGGTCCTGTTGGCGATGCGCGAGCGCCGGCACGCCGGACTCGAGCAGGACATGCGCCGCGGCACGCGCCGCGCCGCCGGCGCCGAGCAGGACGGCGGGGCCGGCGCCGGGCCGCCAGCCCGGCGCGCCCGGCGCGCAGGTTGGCGATGAAGCCCCAGGCGTCGCTGTTGTCGGCCTCGATCCCGCCATCGCGTGAAGCTCAGGGTGTTGGCGGCGCCGATCGCCCGGGCCGCCGGGCTGGCCGAATCGGCGAGCTCCAGCGCCGCCTGCTTGTGCGGAACGGTGACGTTGACGCCCCGGAAGCCGGCGCGGGGCAGCGCCCGGAGCACGGCCGCGAAGGCATCGGGCTGGACGCGGAGCGGCACGTAATGCCCGGCGATGCCGTGCTCGCGGAACCAGTGCGCGAAGAGCACGCGGCGACTTGCTGTGGGCGATCGGGAACCCGCAGACGCCGGCGAGCAGCGGGCGCAAATCACTCGTCGCATCGGTCATTCCGCCAGCACCCCGCGGGCGCGCAGGAAACCCAGCACCTCGAGCAACGGCAGGCCGAGAACCGTGAAGTAGTCGCCGTCGACGCGGGCGAAGAGCTGCGCGCCGAGGCCTTCGAGCTGATAGGCGCCGACGCTGGCCAGCGCGTCCTCGCCGAGCTGCCCGAGGTAGTGGTCCAGAAACGCGTCCGAGAAGGGGCGCATGGTCAGCCGCGCCGCGCCGACATGGCGCCAGACCGGCGTCCCCTGCAGGACGATGACTGCCGCCGACAGGAGGTCGTGGCGCTGGCCGCGAAGCCGGAGGAGATGGGCGCGCGCCTCGGCGATGCTTTGCCGGCTTGTCGAGGATCTCGCTGCCGTGCACGAGCACCTGGTCGGCGCCGAGCACCAGCGCCGTGCCGTGCCGTGCCCCGGCCCGCAGCGCCTTCAGCTCGGCCAGCTTGTCGGCCACGTCGCGCGGCGGCGCGCCCTCGGCGAGCAGCGACGCCTTGACCGCCGCCTCGTCGATCCGCGCCGGGATCGACGTCGAGCTCGACGCCGGCGCGGCGCAGCAGCTCGGCGCGCACCGGGCTGGCGCTGGCGAGCACGACGCTCATGCGCCGATCATCCGCCGCTCATCCGTCGGGTGACCTGCCGCGTCCGCGCAGGATGACGAGGATGGCCGCCGCCGTCTCCTCGATCGAGCGGCGTGGTGACGTCGATCACCGGGATTTCGTGCCGGTCGAAGAAGAGCCGGGCGTCGGCGACCTCGACGCGGATGCGGCCGAGATCGGCATAGTCCGGCGCAAAGCCGGCACCCATCGCCTCGAGGCGCTGCGTACGGATCTGGCCGAGCCGCGCTGGGCTGGCCGTGAGGCCGATGACCGGCACCCCTGCATCGATCGCCGCGAGCAGTGCCCTGTCCGGCTCGGATTTCGGCAGCAGCGGCACGTTGGCGGCCTTGATGCCGCGATAGGCGAGATAGATGCATGTCGGCGTCTTCGAGGTTCGCGACACGCCCGTCAAGATCACGTCGGCCTGCAGCAGGCGGTGGCCGAGGGCGCCGTCATCGTGCGCGGTTGCAAAGTCGAGCGCCGAGATGCGCGCGAAATATTCCGACGAGACGCGATGCTGCAGGCCGGCGCGCTCTGACGCGGGCTCGCCGAGGAACTCGGACAGCGCGGCGATCACCGGGTCGAGGACCGAGGTGGCCGTAACGTCCGAGCCGGCTGCAGGCCTCGAGCAGCTGCGCCCGCCGCTGCGGATCGGCGACGGTGTAGAGCACGGCGCCCGGACACCGCCGGAGCTCGTCGATGGCGGCGGCCATGTCGGCCTCGGTCCTGATCAGCACCGAGACGTGCAGATCGGGCGCGGCGCGCGAGAAACGGGCGAGCGCGGCGCGCGCCACGGCGTTCAGCGTCTCTCCGGTGGAAGTCGGAGATGAGGTGCACGCTCGGCGTGCCTCGCCCGGTCTGCGGCAACGCGCTCATGCCGCACAGCATGAGCGGCGATGCAGGCCGGGCGCAACGCCTGTGAGTTGCGGGATTTGCGGGGAGCGTTCGCGGCGGCGGCGGCAATGCGCGGCAGAACGCCCGTCTGCTCACAACCAGGCGCCGCGGGGCAGCGGTTCCCACCACCCTGTGGATAGCCTGGACAGCTCGATCGCGAACAGCCAGGCGACGACGATGACCGGCGCTTGGCCGGGTTCGGGTAAACGAATGCGTAAATGACTGTTAACCTTTGGGATTTTCTCCAGGGCCGCCGGCGCTCGGCCGTTCCCTGCCCGACCAACCTGGCATCGGTCGGCAGCATCCGGTCTGCATAACTCTGTGCATCGAATTTGCTTTCCGGTAATCCCCGTAACTCGCTGGTCCACCTACCAGAACAAAAATTCAAATGAATCGGATTCAGGAGAGCGCGTTCGGCATGACGTCGAGCGAGAAGACACTGCTCCGGGTCCTGGCCGGAGAGGCGGCGAGCCCGCCGCCGGTCTGGCTGATGCGCCAGGCGGGCCGCTACCTGCCCGAGTACCGGCAAGGTCCGGGAGCAGGCCGGGAGCTTCCTCGATCTCTGCTACACGCCGGAGCTCGCGGCGGAGGTGACGCTGCAGCCGATCCGCCGCTTCGGCTTCGACGCGGCAATCCTGTTCGCCGACATCCTGCTGGTCCCGCATGCGCTCGGTCTGGAGCTGAGCTTCGTCGAGGGCGAGGGGCCGCGGCTGGCATGGCCGGGAGGCCGCGTTGACATCGGGCGCGCTGCGTCCGGCCGAGGAGATCGACGAGACGCTGGCGTCGGTCTACGCGACGGTGCGCGAGCTGCGCCGCGCCGCTGCCGGCCGAGACGGCGCTGATCGGCTTTGCCGGGGCGCCCTGGACGGTCGCGACCTACATGGTGGCGGGGCGCGGCACGCCCGACCAGGGGCCGGCGCGGCGGCTGGCCTTCGCCGACCCGGCGCGCTTCGAGGCGCTGATCGAGCGGGTGACGGAGGCGACGATCCGCTATCTCGACGGGCAGGTCGAGGCAGGCGCCGAGGTGGTGCATGCTGTTCGACAGCTGGGCCGGCGCGCTGACGCCGCCGATGTTCGAGCGATTCGCCATCGAGCCGGTCCGTCGGATCGTCGGGGCACTGCAGGCGCGGCATCCCGGCGTGCCGGTGATCGGGTTCCCGCGTGGCGCCGGCGCGCGCTATGCGGGCTTTGCACGGGCCACGGGTGTCGCCGGTGTGGGCCTTGATGCGCAGGTGCCGCTCGGCTGGGCGCGGCAGGCGCTGCCGGGCACGGCGCTGCAGGGCAATCTCGACCCGATGCTGATGGTCGTGGGCGGCGAGGCAATGACCGCGGAGGCGCGCCGGATCGTCGCCGAGATGGAGGGGCACCCGCACGTCTTCAACCTGGGGCACGGCATCACGCCCGATGCGGATCCGGCGCATGTCGAGGCGTTGATCCGTGCGGTTCGGGCGTAGGGCGCGAATGATGCTCGGAGCCCGCCGACGCATCTGCGCCGCGGCATCGCCATGAGCGACGTGCAGGACTGGCTGGCAGGCGCGTATCTGTGGATCAAGGCGCTGCACATCGCGGCGGTCATCGCCTGGATGGCGGGCATCTTCTATCTGCCCCGGCTCTTCGTTTATCATGCCGAGCGGGCGCAGCCGGGCAGCGAGCTGAGCGAGACGCTGAAGCTGATGGAGCAGAAACTGCTCCGCGTCATCATGAACCCGGCGATGATCGCGACCTGGGCATTCGGATTGACGATGCTCGCGGCCGGCGTCGTCGACTGGTCGCAGGGCTGGGTGTGGGTCAAGGCGGTGCTGGTGCTCGCCATGACGTGGTTCCATCACACGCTCGCCCAGTGGCGAAAGGACTTCGCGGCGGACCGGAACAGCCGGCCCGGGCGGCACTACAGGATTGCCAATGAAGTGCCGACCCTGCTGATGCTTGGCATCGTCGTCATGGCGGTGGTAGAACCGTTTTGAACCGGCGCGATGGCTTGACAAAGCCGCACCCGGAGACTTATAGGTGAGTTGTCGGGTGCCGGCTTCGTGGCGCTTCCCCTGCCTTTAACGGAACTCCGGCACTCTCTTCCCTCGACACATTGGCGCCTCGCGCTGGATTCCACCACATGACCGAACAAAAGCTTTCCGACCTCAAGGCGAAATCGCCGGCCGATCTGCTCGCGCTGGCCGAGGAGCTCGAGATCGAGGCGGCCGCCTCGCTGCGCAAGCAGGACATGATGTTCGCCATCCTCAAGGAGTTGGCCGAGGAAGGCGTCGAGATCATCGGCAGCGGCGTGCTCGAGGTGCTGCAGGACGGGTTCGGATTTCTACGGTCGCCAGATGTGAATTATCTGCCGGGCCCGGACGACATCTATCTCAGCCCGTCGCAGATCCGGCGTTTCGCCCTGCGCACCGGCGACACCATCGAGGGGCCGATCCGGGCGCCGAAGGACGGCGAGCGCTACTTCGCTCTGCTGAAGGTCAACACGATCAACTTCGAGGATCCGGAGAAGGCGCGCCACAAGGTGCACTTCGACAATCTGACGCCGCTCTATCCGAACGACCGGCTCAAGATGGAGATCGAGGATCCGACCATCAGGGACAGATCGGCGCGGGTGATCGACCTGGTCGCGCCGATCGGCAAGGGGCAGCGGTGCCTGATCGTCGCGCAGCCGCGCACGGGCAAGACGGTGCTGCTGCAGAACATCGCGCACTCGATCGAGCGGAACCATCCGGAGTGCTATCTGATCGTCCTGCTAATCGACGAGCGGCCTGAAGAGGTCACCGACATGCAGCGCTCGGTGCAAGGCGAGGTTGTCTCGTCCACCTTCGACGAGCCCGCGACGCGGCACGTCGCCGTGTCGGAGATGGTCATCGAGAAGGCCAAGCGGCTGACCGAGCACGGGCGCGACGTGGTCATCCTGCTGGATTCGATCACCCGCCTGGGGCGCGCCTACAACACGGTCGTGCCGAGCTCGGGCAAGGTGTTGACCGGCGGCGTCGACGCCAATGCGCTGCAGCGACCCAAGCGCTTCTTCGGCGCGGCCCGCAACATCGAGGAAGGCGGCTCGCTGACGATCATCGCCACGGCGCTGATCGATACTGGCAGCCGCATGGACGAGGTCATCTTCGAGGAGTTCAAGGGCACCGGCAACTCGGAGATCGTTCTGGACCGCAAGGTGGCGGACAAGCGCGTCTTCCCCGCCATGGATATTCTCAAGTCCGGAACGCGCAAGGAAGAATTGCTGGTATCCAAGACCGACCTGACGAAAATGTTCGTGCTGCGGCGAATCCTGAACCCGATGGGGACGACGGACGCCATCGAATTCCTGCTGGGCAAGCTGAAGCAGACCAAGACGAATGGCGAGTTCTTCGACTCGATGAATGCGTGAGGTCTGGCAGGCCGATCCGGTAGGGGGCGGCTTTGTCCCGGACACGATCTTCGCCCCGGCGACGGGCGACGGGCGGGCAGCAGTGGCGATCATGCGGATCTCGGGACCGGCCGCGCACGACGCCGTGCGGGGCCTGACAGGCCGTGAGCTGCCCGGATGGCGCGAGCTGGCGCTTCGGCCGTTGCGGAGCGCGAGCGGCGAGGTTCTCGACAACGCGATGGTCGTCGTCTTTCCGGTCGGCGCCAGCTATACGGGCGAGGCCATGGCCGAGATCCATTGCCACGGCAGTCGAGCCGTCATCTCTGAAATCATGGTCGCCTTGTCCGCCGTTCCCGGGTGCCGGTTGGCGCAGCCGGGGGAGTTTACCCATCGCGCGTTCCTGGGCGGCCGCATGGATCTGCCCGAGGTGGAGGGCCTCGCCGACCTGATCGCCGCCGAGACCGCGGAGCAGCGCCGGCAGGCGTTGCGGATCCAGTCGGGCGCCGTTTCGCGACGGGCGGAGTCCTGGCGCGCGGTGCTTCTGCGTGCCAGGGCCCTGGTCGAAGTCACGATCGACTGGGCGGACGAAGAGGTACCGGAGGACGTCGTGCCCGAGGTCAGGACTCTGCTGCAGCAACTCGAGGCGGCGCTCGAGGTCGAGCTCTCGAGGTCGGGGCCGGCCGAGCGGCTGCGCAACGGGTTCGAGGTCGCGATCATCGGGCCGCCGAACGTCGGCAAGTCCTCGCTTCTGAACGCGATCGCCGGGCGCGAGGCTGCGATCGTCTCGGAGATCGCCGGCACGACGAGAGACGTGCTCGAGGTGCGCTTCGATCTTGCCGGCCTGCCGGTTCTTTTCCTCGATACCGCCGGATTGCGAGAAACGGACGATGCGGTCGAGAGCATGGGCGTCGATCGTGCGCGGCGACGCGCGGCCGCGGCCGACATTCGGCTGATCCTGTCATCGGCCGACACCGTCGCGGAAAGCGGCGCAACGCTCGCGCGCGAGGGCGACATCCGAGTGTGGTCGAAAAGCGACCTCGGCCACGGCCACGGCGACGTCGCGATCGCGTCCTCGTGCGAACGGGACATCGACGCGCTGTTGGACTTGCTGAGGCAGCGGCTCGGCGACCAGGTCGGCAGTCCGGGTGTTCTGGGGCATGTCCGGCAGCGTCTGGAGGTCAGCGAGGCACTCGACCACGTGCAGCGCTGTCTGGCCGGGTTGGACGGCGCGGGGGTCGAGGACATTGCGGAGGAGCTGCGGCTTGCGACACAAGCGCTCGACCGGCTGGTCGGCCGGATCGACGTGGAGGACGTTCTGGGGGAAGTGTTCGGGGCATTCTGCCTCGGCAAGTAGAGGTTCCACGTGAAACACTCTGAACGACAGCCGCGCATCGTCGTCGTCGGAGGCGGTCACGCCGGCGCGGAGGCGGCGCACGCTGCCGCCCGGCTCGGCGTCTCCGTGGTCATGGTGACGCATCGACGGGATCGCATCGGCGAGATGTCTTGCAATCCGGCGATCGGCGGTCTTGGAAAAGGCCATCTGGTCGCAGAGATCGACGCGCTTGACGGCGTGATGGGGCGCGCGGCCGACCGGGCGGGAATTCAGTTCCGCCTGCTCAACCGCAGCAAAGGTCCGGCCGTCAGGGGGCCGCGCGCCCAGTGTGATCGCGAGCTTTACCGGGCAGCGGTGCAGGCCGCCCTGGGAGCCATGCAGCAGATCGCCATCGTGGAAGGCGAGGTGGTCGATCTCGTCACGGTTGCGGGCCGGGTGACCGGCGTCGCCCTTGCGGATGGCGCGGTGATCCGGTCACGCAGCGTCGTCCTGACGACCGGGACCTTCCTGGGCGGAAAGCTCGTTTGTGGTGAAGAGGTGGTGTCCGGCGGACGCGCCGGCGACGCGTCGGCGATCCGCCTGGCGCGGCGTATCCGTGATGCGGGCCTGCCAATTTCGCGGTTGAAGACCGGGACGCCGCCGAGGCTTTATGCGCGCAGCATCCGCCATGACGGCCTGCCCGAGCAACCGGGCGACGCAGAGCCGGTGATGTTCTCGACCTTGAGCCGTGGGCCGGCTGCCCGCCAGATTGCATGCCACGTCACACATACGAACAGCCGTACACACGACATCGTAGCGGCCAGCCTGCATCGATCGCCCGTGTATTCGGGCGCCATCGAGGGGCCCGGGCCGCGCTATTGCCCGTCCATCGAGGACAAGATCTCGCGCTTTCCCGACCGTCCGGCGCATCAGATCTTTCTCGAGCCGGAGGGGCTGGAAAGCGACCTGGTGTATCCGAACGGGATCTCGACCTCGCTGCCGGCAGAGGTCCAGCTCGAGATGGTCCGGTCCATTCGCGGCCTCGGCGCGGCAGAGATCGCGCGGCCCGGCTATGCGGTCGAATACGACTTCGTCGATCCGCAATGCCTCGACGGAACGCTGGCGTGCAGGGCCTTCCCCGGACTCTACCTGGCGGGGCAGATCAACGGCACCACCGGATACGAGGAAGCTGCGGCCCAGGGCCTCGTGGCCGGGCTCAACGCTGCGCGCCGCCGCAAAGGGCCGCGCACCGATCCGGTTCGACCGTGCGGACGGCTACATCGGCGTTCTCGTTGACGACCTGGTCACGCAAGGTGTCCGCGAGCCGTACCGGATGTTCACCTCGCGCGCGGAATACCGCCTGCACCTGCGCGTCGACAATGCCGATCGGCGTCTGACGCGCAGGGGGATCGAGGTGGGCTGCGTCGGCGACCGACGGCGGCGGCACTTCGAAGCCAAAGTACAACGGGTGGACGCTGCACGCGAGCGCCTGTGCCGGTTGAGCGTGACGCCGGACGCGGCACTGGCTGCCGGTATCCGGCTGAGCCGCGACGGCGTGGCGCGCACGGCGCTGGAGGTTTTATCGATGCCGACGGCGTCGCCCGAGGATCTGCTGCACCTCTGGCCGGATCTTGCAGATATTGACGGCCACATTTTTGAGCAACTGGCGAACGATGGCCGCTACGCGCCCTATGCCGAGCGCCAGGCGCGCGATATCGCCGCGATGCGACAGAACCAGTCATGCGCTCTGCCGGCTGACATGGCGTATGCGGCCATCGCGGGTCTGTCCGGCGAATTGCGGGCGAAATTGACCGCGGCGCGGCCTGCCGACCTGGCGCAAGCCGCGCGCATCGACGGGATGACACCGGCGGCCCTCGGGCTGTTGCTGGCCCATGCCCGCCGTGCCGCCGCGCCGTCCGTGGCGTGACCGCCGAGGAGAGTGTTCCACGTGAAGCACGCGATGCGCTGGCGCGCTACACGGAGCTTTTAAGCGACTGGAATAGACGGATTAATCTTCTTTCGCGCCAGGAGGGCGACGGCATCTGGCACCGCCATGTCCTCGACAGCGCGCAACTTGTCCGTCTTGCGTCTCCCGCCGCGCGAACATGGCTCGACCTCGGCTCCGGCGCCGGCTTCCCCGGCCTCGTCTGCGCCGCGATCTGCAAGGCCGAGAGCAGGGGGACCGGCTTTAGCCTCGTCGAGGCCGACGGACGCAAGGCCGCCTTCCTGCGCGAGGCGGCCCGGCAGATGCGCCTCGACGTCGCCGTTTTGCACCGCCGCATAGAGGCGCTGTCCCTGCCGGCTCAGGATGTCGTCTCGGCGCGGGCGGTGGCACGGCTGGACCGTCTCCTCGGCTATGCGGCGCCCTTCTGCCATCCCGGCACGGTTCTCCTCCTTCCGAAGGGCCGCCACGCCGATTCCGAATTGACGCTTGCCAGGCAGGCTTGGCATATTCGCACCGTCCGGGTCCCGAGCCGCACCGATCCGGAGGCCACCATTTTCAGGCTTTCCGAGGTCAGCCGACGCCGATGACGCAGGTTGCCGAACGCCTCGACCACAGCGCCCGCGTCTTCGCCGTCGCCAACCAGAAGGGCGGCGTCGGCAAGACGACCACGGCGATAAACCTCGGCACCGCGCTCGCCGAGGCGGGGCTGCGCTGCCTGCTGATCGATCTCGATCCGCAGGGGAACGCGTCGACCGGGCTCGGAAGCCGCTCCGCCGAGCGGGAGGCCACCAGCTACGAGGCAATCGCCGACGACAGCGACCTGGCCGCCTGCGTCGCCGAGACGCCTGTCGAGAACCTGTTCCTGATCCCGGCATCCGTCGAGCTTTCCGGCATCGACGTCGAGCTCATCGACGACCCGTTCCGCGCCCGCCGCCTGCGCACGCTGATCGAGGCGCAGCCGGGCGTGCGCGCCGATTACGACTACATTCTGATCGACTGCCCGCCGTCGCTCAACTTGCTGACGGTCAACGCCATGGTGGCGGCCGACGCGGTGATCGTGCCGCTGCAATGCGAGTTTTTTGCGCTCGAAGGGCTTTCCCAGCTTCTGTCGACCGTCCGGCGCGTGCAGAACGCCCTGAACCCGGTTCTCCGGATCGAAGGGATCGTCCTGACGATGTTCGATCAGCGCAACCGGCTTTCGTCGCAGGTCGCCAACGATGTGCGCGAGAATCTCGGCGCCGTCGTCTATGAAACGGTGATCCCGCGCAACGTCCGCTTGTCCGAGGCGCCCAGCCATGCGCTGCCGGCGCTGCTCTACGACCCGAGCTGCGCCGGCAGCCGGGCCTATCGCGCGCTCGCGGCCGAGATGCTCGGTCGCGACGGTCGCTCGGTCGCCGCCTGAGGCCGCCGGTGACCCGCAAGCCCGATCGCCGCCCCCTCGGCCGCGGCCTGTCGGCGCTGCTCGGCGAGCCCGAGCAGATCGCCGGCACCGCGCCCGCGACGTCTGGCGCACCCTCGACCGTCCCGGTCGACCTGATCCGCCCCAATCCCGCCCAGCCGCGCCGGAGCTTCCGCGACGCCGAGCTGCAGGATCTCGCCGCCTCCATCCGCGAGCATGGCATCATCCAGCCCGTCATCCTGCGCCCTGACCCCGAGACGCCGGGCGCCTACCAGATTGTGGCCGGCGAGCGTCGCTGGCGCGCCGCCCAGAAGGCTGGCCTGCACGAGGTGCCGGCCCTCGTCCGCCAGCTCGACGACCGCAAGATCCTCGAGCTCGCCATTATCGAGAACGTCCAGCGCATCGACCTCGACCCGGTCGAGGAGGCGCACGGCTACACCCAGCTCGTCGAGACCTTCGGGTACACGCAGGAAGAGCTGGCGCGGATCATCGGCAAGAGCCGCAGCCATCTCGCCAACACCATGCGGCTGCTCGCGCTGCCCGAGCCCGTGCTGAACATGGTGCGCGCCGGGTCGCTGACCGCCGGGCACGCCAGGGCGCTGATCACGGCCACCGATCCGGTCGGGCTGGCGGAGCAGGCGGTCGCCCGCGGCCTCTCCGTGCGCCAGGTCGAGGAGCTGGCCCGCAAGCTTCCCGCCGCCGAGCGCGCCAAGGCGCCGCGCCGGGCGCCCGAGAAGGATGCCGACACGCGCGTTCTCGAGGGCGATCTCTCCGCCGCGATCGGCATGCGCGTGCAGATCGAGCACCTGACGCCCGAGGGCGGCGGCGAGGTCCGCATCCGCTATCGGTCGCTCGACGAGCTCGACCGACTCTGCCGCAAGTTGAGCGAGTAGGCGGCCCCGCCGCCTCGGCGCGCGCTTATCGCTCTGCCATCATCGCGAGGCGCAGCGCGCAGCGCTCGACCAGGGCCATCGCTGGGGCCCGCTCGGCGGACCGGATCCGGGCGTCGGTCTCGAAGAGCATCCGGGCGGCCAGCTCCAGCCGGTCGCGCCGCCAGCGGCGCAGTTGGGTGCGCACCACCTCTCGGCGTGCACCCCAGAGGGGCGCCCGACCGCCACCCGCCGCGTCTGCAACCATAAGTTGTCTAAAATGCCGCTGCAGCCCCAGCAGCAAGTTTACGGCGCTCGCCCCGGCCGCCACGACCCGCCGCAGCGTCGGGCCGACGCTCTCCGGGCGGCCGTCCGCCACCGCGTCGACGAAGGCGTCGAGCTCGGCGTCCAGCCCGCTGGGCGCCAGGAAGGCGATCTCGTCGGCCCGCAGCGGCCCGGCGGCACCCAGCGAATAGACGGCGACGGTCTCGAGGAGGCGGTCGAAGCAGGCGCGGTCCAGCGCCGTCGCGAGCGTCGCGAGCCGCGCCAGCGCCTCTTCCTCAAGTCCGGAGCGGAGACCGAGCGCGCCGAGCCGGGCCTCGATCTCCTGCGGCCCGAGCGCCTCCTCGGCTACTGGCAGCGCCGCGACATGCGGCGCCTGTTCGAACAGCCGCCGGAGCGAAGAGCGCGCCGGCAATACGCCTGCCGTGACGACCAGGAAGGCGTCCTCCGGCGTCACGCTCTCGAGGACCTGGCCGACGGCGTCCGCGACCGCCTCGGTCGCGCCGTCGACCAGGACGAGCGCGCGTCCGGCGAAGAAACCGCGCGCCCGCAGCGCCGTGTCGAGCCCGGCCGCGTCGCGGCGGACTGCGGGCGCGTCGAGCCGCGTCAACCGCAGCGGATCGGCGCCCGGCCCCAGCACCGCCTCGACCAGCTCGCGGCGGCGCATGGCGACGAGGCCCTCGTCCTGCCCGTGCAGCAGGGCGCCGCACAGCGCCAGGTCCGGGGCGCGGCAAAACGCTGCCGTCTCGCCAGCGCCGCGCTTCACACGAGGAGCTCGTCCGCGCGGGCGAGGATGCCCCGCGCGATCCGCTCGCCGATGTCGCGCGCCAGGCGACGCTCTATCTCCAGCCGGGTCTGGCGCGTCGCGAAGAGCGAGTCCGTCGCGTTATAGCCCGACTGCGCGATGGCGGTGTCGGCGATCAGCGCCTCGACATCGCCCCTGCGCCGCAGCGACCAGGCCGCCTGGACCAGCAGCGTGATCCGAGTCACCGCATTGTCCTGCGTAACGGCAACGCCGCGCTGGGAGAGTTCGGGCACGACCGTCAGAACGAAGCTCGGCTCCTGCGGCTCGCCGAGCCGATCCTCCAGGCTCTGGACCAGGTAGTAGTCGAAGCGGCCGTCGATTGGCGGCAGCGCGATCCGGTGCCGGAGCGCCCGACCGGCATCGCCCTCGGCCAGCATCGGCCGGAAGCAGCCGCCGAGCGCCAGCAGCCCGATCCCGGCGATCACCTGCCTGCGGTCAGACGACGACATTGACGATCCGCTCCGGCACGACGATCACCTTCTTCGGCGGGCGCCCCTCGAGGATGCGGGCGACGGACGGCTCGGCCAGCGCGGCCCGCTCGACCGCATCGCGCGCCGCGCCCTTCGGCATCTCGATCTCGCCCCGCTTCTTGCCGTTGATCTGCACCGGCAGCAGGACCGTCTCGCTGGCCAGCAATGCCGGGTCGGCCTCTGGCCAGGGCTCGTCGACCAGCATGGTCCGGTGGCCGAGCCGCGCCCAGACCTCCTCGGCGAAGTGCGGCACCATCGGCGCCATCAGCCGCGCCAGCGTGTCGAACGCCTCGCGCCGGGCGAAGGCCATGTCGGCGCCGTCGCCCTCGGCCCGGCCGAGCGCGTTCGCCAGCTCGTGCAGCCTCGCGACCGCCTTGTTGAAGGTAAATCCGTCGATCCCCTCCGTCACTCCGGCGATCGCCGCGTGCGTGACGCGCCGCAGCGCCAGCGCCTCGGCTCCGAGCTCCGTCGGTGCCGCGGCCCCGGGCGGCGCGTCCTCCTCCAGCATGCGCCAGACGCGCTGCAGGAACCGCCATGCGCCCTCGACGCCGGCGGCCGTCCACTCGACGTCGCGCTCGGGCGGGCTGTCGGACAGCATGAACCAGCGCGCCGTGTCGGCGCCGTACTGTTCGATGATGCGCTCCGGATCGACGGTGTTGCGCTTCGACTTCGACATCTTGACCGAGGGTCCGACCTCGACCGGCGCCCCGGTCGCCCGCTCGCGAACGCCGTCGCCGTCGCGCTCGACCTCGTCCGGCGTCAGCCAGACCCGGCGTCCGGCGGCATCGCGCCGCGAATAGGTCTCGTGCGTCACCATGCCCTGCGTGAACAGCGCGTCGAACGGCTCCTCGGCGCTGGCCGGCAGGTGGCCGGTCCGGCTCATCGCCCGGCAGAAGAAGCGCGAGTACAGCAGGTGCAGGATCGCGTGCTCGACGCCGCCGATATACTGGTCGACGTTCATCCAGTAGGCGACGTCCTCGGCGACCGTCGGCGTGGCGGCGCAGGGCGCGGTGAATCGTGCGAAGTACCACGACGAGTCGACGAAGGTGTCCATCGTGTCGGTCTCGCGCCGGGCCGGCGCGCCGCAGGCCGGGCACGGCACGTCGCGCCACGCCGCGTGCCGGTCGAGCGGGTTGCCGGGCCGGTCGAAGGTCACATCCTCGGGCAGCAGGACGGGCAGGTCCGCGCGCGGCACCGGCACGGCGCCGCAGGTCCCGCAATGCACGATCGGGATCGGGCAACCCCAGTAGCGCTGCCGGCTCAACCCCCAGTCGCGCAACCTGTAGTTGATAACGCCGCGACCGATCCCCAGCCGCTCGGCCAGCTCGATCGCCGCCTCGACGGCGACCTCGCCGGTCATCACCACACCGTCCGCCGACGCCCCGCCCACCGACGCCCCGCCCACCGGCCGGACATAGCGCACCGGCTCGGTCTTCGGCGGGACGTAGGCGACGTCGCCGACCGGCTCGCCCACCTCCGGCGGCATGTAGACGTCGATCACCGGCAGGCCGTACTTGCGGGCGAAGTCGAGGTCGCGCTGGTCGTGTGCCGGGCAGCCGAAGATCGCGCCTGTGCCATAGTCCATCAGGATGAAGTTGGCGATCCAGACCGGTATCTCCCAGCCCGGGTCGAGCGGGTGCCGGACGCGGAGCCCGGTGTCCAGGCCGCGCTTCTCCGCCGTCTCCAGCGCCTCCTCCGAGGTGCCGGTCCTGCGGCACTCGGCGTTGAACGCCGCAATCGCCGGGTCGCCCGCCTCCAGCGCCCTCGCCAGCGGATGGTCGGGCGAGATCGCCGCGAAGCTGGCGCCCAGCAGCGTGTCCGGCCGCGTCGTGTAGACCTCGAGCCGGTCGAAGCCCGCCGGCGCGCCGACCGTCTCGAAGGCGAACTGCAGCCCGCGGCTCCTGCCGATCCAGTTCGCCTGCATCAGGCGCACCTTCTCGGGCCAGGCCGTCAGCCCGTCGATCGCCTCCAGCAGCTCGTCGGCCATCTGGCTGATGCGGAACACCCACTGCACCAGCTCGCGGCGCTCGACAAGCGCGCCCGAGCGCCAGCCGCGCCCGTCGATCACCTGCTCGTTGGCCAGCACGGTCAGGTCGACCGGGTCCCAGTTCACGACGCTGCTCCGCCGCGCGACAAAGCCGGCCGCGAGCATGTCGAGGAACAGCGCCTGCTGATGGCCCGAATACTCCGGATCGCAGGTGGCGAGCTCGCGGTCCCAGTCGAGGCTGAAGCCGAGCGACTTCAGCTGCGACCGCATCGCCGCGATGTTGTCATAGGTCCACGACTTCGGGTGGATGCCCCGCTCCATCGCCGCATTCTCGGCGGCCAGCCCGAAGGCATCCCAGCCCATCGGGTGCAGCACGTTGAAGCCGCGGGCGCGCTTGTAGCGCGCGACGACGTCGCCCATGGTGTAATTGCGGACATGGCCCATGTGGATGCGCCCGGACGGGTAGGGGAACATCTCGAGCACGTAGAACTTTGGCCGGCCTTCGTCGCGCGCGGCGCGGAACGCGCCCGCCGACTCCCAGGCCGCCTGCCACTTCGGCTCGATCTCGCGCGCCTCGTACCGCGCCCCCTGCCGCGCCATCCGTGTCTCCCGAAGATTCCGACGGCCGTCCCGTGGCCGATCCGTGCGCCGACGACCGGGCGCGCCGCCCTCATATGGCGGCGCGCCCGCCTTTTCAATCGGCCGGGCCCGATGGGCCCCGATGGGCCCCGATGGGCCGCGCCCGAACCCGGCCGGCGTTCAGCCGGTCGTCTCGCCCTCGATCTCGGCGATGCGGATCTGCCGGGCGCGCGTCAGGATGGCGTCTTCCAACTTGCGCGGCGTCTCGGGATCGACCGCCGCCGGCACCCAGTCGCCGCTGCCGTCGCGCACCTCGCGGTAGACGGCGACCCTCAGCGAGCTGGCCGCCAAGGCCGGGCTCAGCATGTAGGCGGTGACCTTAAAGCGCTCGCCGGGCTGGTTCGGCGCCGCGCCCCAGTCGGTCGCGATCACGCCGGTGAACGGGTCGGTCGATGCCAGCGGCAGGAAGCTCAGCGTGTCGAGCGACGCCTGCCACAGGAACTTGTTGACCGGCAGCGAGCTGCCCTGCTCCTGCGGGCCCAGCCCGAACGCCTCGCCGCTGGCGATGTTGCCGATCGAGGCGCCGCCCTCGCCGAAGACGCTGCCCTGGGCGGTGCGCCCCGGCGGTCCCTGCGGCAGCGGTTCGCTGTTTTCCCCGCCGCCGCACCCGGCGAGGAGCAGCGCCGGCAGGGCCAGACAGGCGATAGGCGCCAGCCAACTCGATCTGCACATCATCCGGTCCGCTCCCGTGCCGCCCCATGCCGCGAAGTCCGGCGACTTCATAGGACGGCGCGGGAACCGGCGCAACGCCGCGCGCGAACCCGCTGTTGCAAAACTGCACCGTGGCGCGGGTGCTCTCGGCGATCGATCACCCGGCGATTGACCCTGGAATCGGCTTGATTAACAACGCTGGGAGCGGGGCGGTAAAGCCCGGCGGCATCCAGCGGGCGCACGTCCGTGAGAGCGCGAACCAACACACGTGTGAGAGCTAAGAGGGACATCATGAAGAAAATTCTCCTGGGCACCAGCGCCGTTGCGCTCGTCGGTGCCTTCGCCAACTCCGCATACGCTGTCGATTGGGACGTCAAGGTCGGCGGCTACATGGAACAGTACGCGGCCTGGTCGTCGCCCGACGTCGACGGCATCATCAGCGACGACTATGACGGCATCGACAGCAAGCAGGACTCGGAAATCCACTTCCTGCCGTCGATCACGCTCGACAACGGCCTGAAGATCGGCGCCAACGTTCAGCTCGAAGGCTTCTCGGGCGGCGACAACATCGACGAGGCGTTTCTCTTCATCGATGGCTCGTTTGGCCGCGTGCTGCTCGGCTCGGAGAACTCGGCCGGCTACCTGATGCACTACGGTGCGCCCGACGTGACCTTCCTGAACGTCAACTCCGGCTCGCTGACGGCTTTCGTGCCCTTCTCCGGCTCGGTGGTCGGCCAGACCGCATTCGACTTCGATCCCACCGTCGGCTTCGACAACGTCGCCACGCTGGCGGTCGGCGACGACGTCTTCCGCGGCACGCTGGGCTCGACCTACCTCGAGAACGGTCGGAACAACGACGCCCAGCGCTTCACCTACTTCACGCCGCGCTTCGCCGGCTTCCAGCTGGGTGTCTCCTACGCCCGCGACCCGAACCAGGACAGCAATGCCCAGCTCAACCTGGATGTCCAGAACCCCGATCTCAGCAACATCTTCGACGTCGGCGCGAACTACGTGAACTCGTTCGGCGCCTTCGACGTCGCGGTCTCCGGCCGGTACGGCATCGCGGCGAATAACACCGGACTCGGCGACATCTTCCCAGGCGGCGGCACGATCTTCGACGAGGATGTCTTCGACGGCAACCCGACTGTCTGGTCCGCCGGCCTGAACCTCGGCTTCGCGGGCTTCACCGTCGGTGGTTCGTTCTCCGAGCAGAACAACACCTTCGTCGAGGACGGACAGAGCTGGGATGCCGGCCTGGCGTACGAGACAGGACCCTGGGGCATTTCGTTCACCTACTTCCACGGCCGTAACACGGACAACGAGACGTCCACGCCCGCAGCCACCCCAAGCGGCTTCCGCTCCGATCCGCTGCTTGGACGTGACGAGACGCTGCAGGAGTACCTGCTCGGCGTGAACTACGACCTGGCCAAGGGCGTCGCGCTCAACGCCTTCGGCGCCTATGTCCAATTCGACGAGGAGGTGGGTGACACCTTGTCGGACGGCGCCGGCGGCTTTGTCACGATCAACCCGACCGGCGACGACGTCGACGGCTGGGTGGTCGGCACCGGCATCAAGGTCTCCTTCTGACCTCGACGTCCACCGACGTGCAGTTTCGCAGGGGGGCTCACGCCCCCCTGCTTTGTTTCACGGGTCGCGACAAGCCGTCATGCGAGCCGGTCCGGCCGAGCCTTTCCCTGGATGATCCGTCTGCTATACAGGCCCCGACCGAGCCGATGGGGCCGCCGAAAAAATGCCGCAGAAAGAGCGACTGCAGAGGCGACCCGCCACAGGCTTCGCGGCGCAGAACCCGGCTGCGCTGAAAAACATTGTATGGCTCGCCTCGTACCCCAAGTCCGGCAATACCTGGGCAAGGATCTTTCTGGCGAATTATCTGCTCGGCGCGCTCGAGCCGATTCCGATCAACCAGGTCCATCGGATCGGCATCGGCGACTCGGTCGCGAACGCCTATCGGGCCGTGGCGGCCGGCCGCTATGACCCGCTCGATGCCATGGGTCACCTGCGGCTGCGCGAGAAGGTCTTGCGCGCCATCGCCGGCAACGGCGCCGACCTGAATTTCGTCAAGACGCACAACGCCATCGACCGCGCCTTCGGGGTCGAGCTGATCCTGCCGCGGTACACGCGCTCCGGCGTCTATATCCTGCGCAACCCGCTGGACCTCGCCGTCTCCTATGCGCGGCATTATGGCCAGACGCCCGGCCGAGGCGGCGCAATCGATCTCGCGCCCCGACAACACCACCTCGGCCGATGCGACCAGCGTCAAGCAGTACCTCGGCACCTGGTCGGACCACGTGACCGGCTGGACGCGGACCGGTGCCTTCCCGGTTCA
This sequence comes from uncultured Alphaproteobacteria bacterium, assembly GCA_963745085.1. Classification (GTDB taxonomy): domain Bacteria; phylum Pseudomonadota; class Alphaproteobacteria; order Rhodobacterales; family Rhodobacteraceae; genus Thermohalobaculum. Next base: position 202,694 of record CAVUWP010000025.1, read on the forward strand.
CGTGATGCGCTACGAGGACATGAAGGCCGATCCGCACGCGGCGTTCGCCGGCCTTCTGACGTTCCTGAGGATGCCGGTCGACGCCGAGCGCCTCGACCGCGCCGTGCGCTTTTCGTCCTTCGACGAGATGAAGCGCCAGGAAAGCGTCACGCCCTTCATCGAGCGCTCGGCCAATCTCGAGCGGTTCTTCCACACCGGCGAGTCGGATCAGTGGAAGTCGGCGCTCGCGCCCGAGGACGTCGCCTTCCTGCGCGAGCGCCACGGCAGGGTGATGGCGAAGCACGGCTACGTCTGAGGCCGATGACCGAAGGCCGCACCCTCGTCTGGCTCGCGTCGTACCCGAAATCGGGCAATACGTGGCTCCGCGCCTTCCTGGCGAACTATCTGCTGGCGGGCGACGGGCCGGCCAGCTTCGAGGCCGTCCAGCGCATCAGCACCGGCAACTCGTCGGGGCCGGCCTATGCCGAACTGTCCGGCCGCGATCCGCAGGAACTGACGCTGCAGGAATATCTCGAGACGCGCCGCCGGCATCTCTTGCGCATCGCGACCGGCGGCGGCGCCGTCAATTTCGTCAAGACGCATGCACCGAACGCGCGGTTCGGCGGCGTCCGGCTGATTCCGGCCGAGCTGACCCGGCAGGCGATCCACCTCGTCCGGCATCCCCTCGACCTGCTGGTCTCGTATGCCGACCACTGGGGGATCGGCCTGGCCGAGGCGGCACGCCGGATCGGCGATGCGAAGAACGCCGTGCCGGCGACGCCGAAGAGCGCCGCCCAGTTCCTCGGCAGCTGGTCCGACCACGTCGACAGCTGGACCAGCGCGCGCGATCTGCGTGTGCTGACCGTGCGCTACGAGGACATGCTCGCCGACCCGCCGCGCGCTTTCGCCGCCATCCTCCGGCATATCGGCGCGCCGGTCGACCGGGGCGTGCTCGCCCGCGCGATCGAGGCCGCCAGCTTTCCGCAGCTCGTCGCGATGGAGACCGCCGGCGGGTTTCCCGAGCGCGGCCCTGCTCAGGCGCGCTTTTTCCGCCAGGGCCGCACCGGGCAGTGGCGCGACGTCGTGCCCGAAGCGGTCGCCGAACGCGTCATCCGCGCTCACCGCCCCGTCATGAAGCGACTGCGCTATCTCTGATGCCCCCGCTGCAGCGCATCATCTGGCTCGCGAGCTTTCCAAAGTCCGGCAACACCTGGACGCGGGTGTTCCTCGCCAATTATTTCATGCCGCCGGACCAGGCGCCGGACATCAACAGCCTGCATCGCTTTACCACGGCCGACGTCCGGCAGGATTTCTTCGACCGGGCGAACGGCGGGCCATTCGTGGCGCGCGACGTCCAGCACTGGCTCGAGACCCGGACCAAGGTGCTTCGCGCCATCGCCGCGTCCAAGCCGAGCCATCACTTCGTCAAAACGCACTGCCAGGTCCGCCGGATCAGCGGCCATGACCTCATCCTGCCCGAGGTCACGGCCGCGGCGATCTATGTCGTTCGCAACCCCTTCGACCTCGTCCTGTCCTATGCGCGCCACCTCGGCGACGACGTCGACACGACGATCGAGCGGATGGCCAACCCCAAGGCGATCAACGCCGGCAGGACGCGGATCTTCGAGATCATCGGACGCTGGGACGAGCACATCGCGTCATGGCTCGATGCGCCGGGCCTGCGGCGCCACGTCATGCGCTACGAGGACATGGTCGCGGACACCGAGCAGGCCTTCCGCGGGCTCCTCGCCTTCATGGGCACGCCGGTCCGGGATGGGCAGCTTCGCCGCGCCATCCGCGCCGCCAGCTTCGACACGCTGCAAAGGCAGGAGCGCGAGAAGGGCTTTCGCGAACGCCCGCCCGCGATGAAGCAGTTCTTCGCCACGGGCCGGGCCGGCGGCTGGCGGTCGTCGCTGAACCCGGCGCAGGTCGCACGCATCCGGGCCGAGTTCCTGCCGGCGCTCGAGCGGCACTACCCGGAAATGCTCGAGGAGACCGCCGAAGCGGCGGCCGGCGCATGACCGGGCTGGCCGAGATCCGGGACCGCATCGACACGGCCGCGCGCGAGGCCGGGCGCGACCCCGCGGATGTCCGGCTCGTCGCCATCTCCAAGGTCCAGCCGCTGGACCGGGTCGAGGCCGTCCTCGACGCCGGCCACCGGCTCTTCGGCGAGAACCGCGTGCAGGAGGCCGCGGCCAAGTGGCCGGCCTTGCGCGAGCGCTATCCGGGCGTCGAGCTGCACCTGGTCGGCCCGCTCCAGAGCAACAAGGTGCGCCAGGCGCTGGGGCTCTTCGACGCCATCCATTCCGTCGATCGGGACCGGCTGGCGCGCAGGCTCGCCGAGGCATTCGCCGAGACCGGCCGGCCGCTGCCCTGCTTCGTCCAGGTCAACACGGGCGAGGAGCCGCAGAAGGCCGGCTGCCTACCCGCCGATGCCGACGCCTTCGTCGCGCTGTGCCGTGACGAGTACGGGCTGCCGATCGCCGGGCTGATGTGCCTGCCGCCGCTCGACGACGAGCCGTCGCGGCACTTCGCGCTGCTGCGGGAGATCGCCGAGCGGAACGGGCTCTCAGGCCTGTCCATGGGCATGAGCGGCGACTTCGAGCGCGCCATCGCGCTCGGCGCCACGCATGTCCGCATCGGCTCGGCCATCTTCGGCGAGCGCGAGAGCCGCTGAGGGGCCGACGCCGGGAACCCGCTCGAACGCGGCGCCCATCCTGTCCAGCATGCGGCCCGCCGCCGACGCATCGCCCAGCCAGACGACCAGCCGGCCCTTTGCCGCCTCGGCCGCGGCGCGCCGCCCAGCACGATGGCCAGCGCGATGGCCGGCGCGGTGGCCACGCCGCGCCGCGGGGGCATCGGCATCCGCCACCAGCCGCTCGGCATCGCGCCTGGCGAGGTCGAGGATCGCCTGCGGGCAGTCCGGCTCGTGCAGGATAATGTCGGCCCCCTGCAGGCGCTCGACGGCGCGCAGCGTCAGCAGGTCGGGCGCGCCGGTTCCGATCTCGACCAGGCTGATCCGGCCGGCCGCCGGGCCCGGCGCCGTGCCGGCCGCCAGCGCCGCCTCGATGGCGCGCAGCGCCTCCACGTCGCGCCCCTCGGCCAGCAGCCGGCGCGGCAGGTCGCAGGCCCACTCCCAGAAGCGCCGCCGCTCGGCCGGCGCGACCCGCGCCGCGACCCGGCCGCGCAGCGCGCCGGCCAGCGCCGCGAACCGCCCGAGCCCCGGCTCGAGCGCCGACTCGACCAGCGTCTTGATGCGCCGCGCCAGCACCGGAGCGGTCCCCTCGGTGCCGATGGCGACGACGACCGGATCGCGGTTGACGATCGCCGGCATGATGGCGTCGCTCAGCATCGGCCGGTCGACGACGTTGACCAGCGCCCCGGCGCGCCGCGCCAGATCGGCGGCGGCCGCGTCCAGCGCGGCGCAGCCGGTCGCGACGACCACCAGCCTGGCGCCCGCGAACGCGCCCGGATCGAGCACCGCCTCGACCCGCATCGCGCGCCCGGCGCCGATCAGGTCGTCGAGCTCTGGCGTCAGCCGGGCCGCCATGATCTCGAGCCGCGCCGCGGTGCGCACCAGCAGCCGGGCCTTCTGCGCCACCTGCTCGCCGCCGCCGACGAGCACGACGCGCGCATCCTCCATCGCGACGAAGAGCGGAAAGTGACGCATGTCTCGTTCCCGTGCGCTGACCGGCATATGAGATAGCGCTGGATAGAACGATTTTCCAGACGATGATGTGGAAGAGCTTTTCGCACAAGAGAATATTGTATAATAAACGCCCAAGCCGCCTGTTCCGGCGCCTGCCGACTTTGATGCGAAGAAGCCGCAGAAACCTTCGGCAAACTGGACGCCGCTTGGTAGGATGCCCGGCAACCGCCATCTGAACGCGCGGGCAGAAGCGAGGCAGGCAGGCAGAGCGGAGACCCTGTTGGGCGATAAGAGCGGGCCGGGTCGGAAGCCCGGCCGGAAAAAGGTGCAAAAGTCGGGTCCGGGCGCCGTCGGGCGAATGGTCAGGGGAGTTTGTCGCCTGCTGTTCGGCTTCGCCTGGCGCGCCCTGCTGATCCTGGTGCTGATCGTCGGGGCCGCGACCGGCTACTATGTCTCGGTCCTGCCGTCCTCGGAGGAGCTGTTCGACGGCCGCGGCGTCGGCTCGGTGACGATGCGCGACGTTGATGGCGACATCTTCGCCTGGCGCGGCGAGCAGTACGGCGGCGACCTTCGCGCCGACGAGGTGTCGCCGCACCTCGTCCACGCCATCATCGCCGCCGAGGACAAGCGGTTCTTCGACCATTTCGGCATCGACCCGCGCGGCATCCTGCGGGCGCTCTACGTCAATGCCAGGGCCGGCCGCGTCGTGCAGGGCGGCTCGACCCTGACGCAGCAGGTCGCCAAGCTCGAATTCCTCGACGCCGGCCGCGACATCGAGCGCAAGCTCAAGGAGGTGCCGATCGCGCTGGCGCTCGAGCTCAAGTACACGAAGGACGAGATCCTCTCGGTCTATCTCAACCGGGTCTATCTCGGCGCCGGCACCTATGGCTTCGAGGCGGCGGCGCAGCGCTATTTCGGCAAGTCGGCGCGCGTCCTCAGCCCGGCCGAGTCGGCGATGCTGGCCGGGTTGTTGCGCGCGCCGTCACGCTATGCGCCGACGAACGACCTGGCGCTGGCCCAGGGGCGCGCCAGCGTCATCATCCGTCTGATGGAGGAGCAGGGCTATCTGACCGAGGCCGAGACGCTGCGACGCACTCGCCAGCCCGGCCGATCTCAGCGACGCAGCCTCGGCGCGCGCCGGCGGCGCCTTCGCCGACTGGGTGATGGAGGAGGGCACCGAGGACCGCTTCCTCGACCTGCTCGAGGCGGCCGATGTCGTGATCGACACGACGTTCGACCCGACGATCCAGCGCATCGCCGAGACGGCGCTGGCCGATGTCTTCGATAACAAGGTGAAGGAAGGGTCAGAGGCCCAGGCCGCCATTGTCGTGATGACCCCTGACGGCGCTGTCCGGGCCATCGTCGGCGGGCGCGAAAAGGGTGCGGCGCAGTTCAACCGCGCCACCCAGGCGCTGCGACAGACCGGCAGCGCCTTCAAGCCGATCGTCTATGCGGCGGGGCTCGAGGCGGGGCTGGGCCCGCTCGACGTCATGCAGGACGCGCCGATCACGGTCGACGGCTGGTCGCCCTCGAACTACACGAACGATTTTCGCGGCGCCGATGACCTTGCGCGATGCCCTGGCCAAGTCGATCAACACCATCGCAGTGCGCGTCTCGGAATATGCCGGCCGGGATCGCGTGCGCGAGCTGGCGGCGCGGCTCGGGCTCGGGAGCCCGATCGCCCCGGGGCCGGCGATCGCGCTCGGCACGTCGGAGGCGCGCCTGATCGAGATGACCGGCGTCTATCGCCACCATCGCCAATGGCGGCCGGCTGGCCGATCCGCACGGCGTCGACGGCGGTCCGGCTGCGCGGCGACAGGCAGCCGATCGACCAGAGGGCAGGCGGCGCGGGCGCGGCGGTGATCTCGGCGCGGACGGCGGGCCTGCTGACCTGGATGCTGAAGGCCGTCGTCGACGAGGGAACGGGCCGGCGCGCCAGCCTGCATGGTTGGGAGGTGGCCGGCAAGACCGGCACCACCCAGGCGGCGCGCGACGCATGGTTCATCGGCTTCACCGCCGACTACGTCGTCGGCGTCTGGATGGGCTATGACGACAACCGGCCGCTGACTGGCGTCACCGGCGGCGGACTTCCGGCCGACATCTGGCACGAGGTGATGACCCGCCTGCACGAGGGCCGGGTGCCGCGGCCGCTGAACATCGTCGAGCCCGACCCGCCTGCGATCGTCCAGGCGCCGGCTGCGCCGCCGCGCGCCTCGACCGGTACCGTGGTCGAGCAGGTGTTCCACGACGTCCTGCGCGGCCTCGGCGTGGCCGACTTCGGGGTCGGACAACGACTGGAGACCGCAGGCCGGCGTCGACCGCTGACCGCCCCCGACCCGTTCGACGCCGACCTGTTCGACGCCGACCCGTTCGACGCCCGGGCCTGTCCTCAGTTCGCCGGCATGTTCTGCTGCTGCGCCCGCAGCTCTTCCAGCCGGCGCCGGTACAACACCGCGAAATCGACGTTCTCGATCATCAGCGGCGGATAGCCGCCATCGCGCGTGACGTCCGAAATGACCCGCCGCGCATAGGGCAGGATCTGGCGCGGGCACTCGATGAACAGGAAGGGGTGCAGATGCTCTTTCGGCACGTTGGCGATCTCGAAGAACCCGACATAGTCCAGCTCGACGATGAAGCGCGTGCTCTCGGCGATCTTCGCGGTCGCGTTGATCTTCATTGCCACCTGATAGCGCGACTCGCCGGCGTCCTTGGCATCGAGGTTCACGGTGACGTTGATCTCGGGCGCGCCCTGCACCTGCGTGCCCTCGATCGCGCCGACGTTCTCGAACGAGAGGTCGCGGACGAAGTGCCCCGCGATGCGCACCGTCGGAGCCGGCTTCGCTGCCCCGCTGTCGCCGGCGCTCGCGTCCGTGCCGGTGTTGGTAGGCTCGTCTGACATCGGGATGTCCTTCTCCGCGGATCGGATCGGCCGCGCCCTAGCAGATCGCGGGGCCTGCCGCAACTTGCGCGCGGCTCGCAACTGGCGCGCAGCAGCGGCGTGCGTGCGGCCCTCAGGGTGCGCGCCCGTCGCGGTCCATTGGGGGCCTCGCTGGCTCGGGGTCGATTTCCTCGTACTCGCCCTCGACCGTCTGCCCGCCCGGCGGCACATGTCCCCGCTCACCGCCTGGCGGCCGGCGTGCGCCGGCAGCTTGCGCCGAGACGTGCACCACGGTCAGCCGCGGCGCCAGCCTGGCCCACAGCCAGCTCCGGACCGCCGGCACCAGCAGCGCGAAGCCGATGGCGTCGGTGAAGAAGCCCGGCGTCAGCAGCAGGGCGCCGGCGACCAGGATCATCGCGCCGTCCGCCAGCAGGCGGCCTGGGTTCTCGCCATCTGCCAGCCGGCTCTGCACGCCGCGCAGCGCCGCCATCCCCTGCCGGCGCAGCATGACCGTCCCGAGCAGTGCCGTCAGCACGACGATCGCGATCGTCGGCCAGGTGCCGATCAGGCCGCCGATCTCGATGAAGAGGGCGATCTCGATGATCGGAACGACCAGGAGAATCAGGAACAGGCGCATGATGCCTCGATCTCGGCCAAACAGCTTCGGCCGCGTCGATGGACTCGACAGGCCGATGCTCCTACATAAGGGGGCACGTCACGCGATGACAACGCCAGCGCGGGGCCAGCGCGGGTACGGCGGCGCGGCCAGCCCGGACCAGGACATAAGGCAGCCGACTATGAGCAGTGATGTGATCGAACTTCTGGTGCTGTTCGCGCTCGCGGCGGTCGTGCTCTACCGCCTGCGGGCGATCATCGGGACCCGCACCGGCCACGAGGCGCCGCCCGAGTTCCTGCGCCGCCAGCAGGAGGCGCGGCGTCCCGGCGGCAAGCCGACCGCGGTTCCCGACGTCGCGCCGGCGCCCGAGGATGAAGAGGCGACGCCTGGCGCGCCCGAGAGCGGCCGGGGCGCGCTGGGCGCGATCCGGCGGATCGAGCCGGATTTCTCGCTCGACGAGTTCGTCGCAGGCGCCCGCGGCGCCTACGAGATGATCCTGATGGCCTACGAGGAGGGCGACCGCGACACGCTGCGCTCGCTGCTCGCGCCAGACGTCTTCCAGGCCTTCGAGCAGGGCATCATCGACCGCGAGGGGGCGGGGCTGCGCGTCGAGGCGCGCTTCATCGGCGTGCGCGAGGCCAAGGCCGACGAGATCGCCTTTGACCCCGACACCAGGATCGCCGACGTCACCATGCGCTTCGTCGGCGAGCTGATCACCGCCGTCCGCGATCCGGAGAACCGCGTCGTCGAGGGCGACCCGAACGAGATCCGCCGGCAGAGCGACCGCTGGACGTTCAGCCGCGAGATGGGCTCGTCCGACCCCAACTGGCTGCTGACCGGCACCGGCGACTGACGGCGCACGCGCCGGCGCTCGCATGGGCGGCAAGGGGCCGAGGCGCCGGCTCGGGCCGGACGAGCGCCAGCTCTGGGAACGTGTGGCCGCCAGCGCGCGCCCGCTCGCGCCCGACCGCAGGGCCGAGAGCCGCCCGGCGGTCGGGCGCCCGGCATCCGGTGATCCGCCTCCGCCGCGGGAAGACGGAAGTCCCGGCCGGGGAGGCGAGGCGCCGCCCGCCCCCGAACCGTTGCTGCTGCGCCCGCACGGCTCGCCGCGTGCGCGCGACGCCACCACCCTCGGCCTCCGCTTCCCCGAGGCGGGACCCGTCGGCCGCCCACAGGCCGGGCTCGACCGCCGCACGGCCGACCGTTTGCGCAAGGGCGCCCGCGCGCCCGACGCCCGCATCGACCTGCACGGCATGACGGCCGAACGCGCGCACCGCGCCTGCCTGCGCTTTCTCGGCGAGGCGGTCTGCCGCGGCCACCGCGTCGTGCTGGTGATCACCGGCAAGGGCCGCTCCGGCAACGAGGACGGCCGGGGCGCCGCCGCCCCCCTCGGTCGGGGCGTGCTGCGCCAGTCGCTGCCCGGCTGGCTGCGCGCCTCGCCGCTCGGCCAGTCGATCGTCGGCATCTACCAGGCGCATCGCCGGCACGGCGGCGAGGGGGCATTCTACATCTACCTCAAGCGGCATCGCTAGGGCGGGGCGGGCCGGCACCGATGCCGAAACGGTTCTCGATCGCCGTCCTCATCGTCGCCCAGGTCGCCGTGCTCTCGGTCTGGTTCTCGTCGACCGCGGTGCTGGCCGAGATGGGCGCAGAGGCGGGGCTGGCGCCTGCGCGCCTCGCCTGGCTCTCGACCGCCGTGCAGGCCGGGTTCGCGGCGGGCGCGCTGGTCTATGCCGCGCTCGGGCTGGCGGACCGCTATGATCCGCGCGGCGTCTTCGCCGTCTCGGGCCTGTCGGCCGCCGCCGCGAACGCCCTGCTGCTGGCCGTTCCGATCGGCGGGCCGGAAGCCATCCTGCTGCGCGCCGCGACCGGCGTCTTCCTGGCCGGCGTCTACCCGGTCGGCATGAAGATCGCCGTCGGCTGGGCGAAGGCCGACCGGGCGCTGCTGGTCGGCTCGCTGGTCGGCGCGCTGACCATCGGCTCGGCCAGCCCGCACCTGATCGCGCTGGCCGGCGGCGCCGACTGGCGGCTGACCATCGCCGCGACCTCGGCACTGGCGGCGGCCGGCGCGCTCGCCATGCTGTCGGCGGGTCTCGGACCCTACCACGCCCGCGCGCCGCGCCTGGACGTCGCCGCCATGGCGCTGGCCTGGACCGACCGGCGCATCCGGCTGGCGATCCTCGGCTATGTCGGCCACATGTGGGAGCTCTATGCCTTCTGGGCCTGGGTGGGCGTGATCGCCGGCACCTCCTATGCCGCGGCCGGCAACGACGATCCGCAGGCGGGCAAGCTGACCGCCTTTCTCGCCATCGCGCTCGGCGGGCTGGCCTGCGTGCCCGCCGGCCGCTGGGGAGACCGCATCGGCAAGGCGCGCGTCGCCGCCGGGGCGATGATGCTGTCGGGCGCCGCGGCGCTGGCGGCGGCGGTGGCGTTCGGCGGACCGGTCTGGCTGGTGGCGGTCGTGCTGGTCGCCTGGGGGATCGCCGTCGTGCCCGATTCGGCGCAGTTCTCGGCGCTGGTCGCCGACTATGCGCCGCCCGACCGCGCCGGCTCGCTGATGACGCTGCAGACCGCGATCGGCTTCGCTCTGACGGCCGTCACGGTCCAGCTGACGCCGCTGGCCGCCGCGGCCTGGGGCTGGCCGGCCGTGCTGGCCGTGCTGGCGATAGGACCGGCCGCCGGCGTGCTGGCGATGCGCGCGCTGATCCGGGCGGACCGCCTCAGGCCGCCTTCCACTTGATCGAGCAGCCCATCGACGGCGTCTGGCTCTCGGGCCCGCTGCCCGTCTCGGCCACCCCCAGCATCGCCTCGTAGAGCTCGCGGCGCGCACCGGGCCTGGCCTGGCGGCCGCCCTCGTCCAGCCGGCCACGGTACTGCAGCCCCAGATCTGCGTCGAAGCCGAAGAAATCCGGCGTGCATTGCGCGTCATAGGCCCGCGCGACCTGCTGGCTCTCGTCGTGCAGATAGGGGAAGGGAAAGCCGTGCGCCGCGGCGAACTCGACCATGCGGTCGAAGCCGTCCTGCGGATGGGTGCGCGCGTCGTTCGAGCAGATCGCGGCAACGCCGATACCATGCTCCATCAGCGCGCCGGCATCGCGGACGATGCGCTCGATCGCGCCCGTCACATAGGGGCAGTGATTGCAGATGAACATGATCAGCGTGCCCTTCGGCCCGCTCACGTCGGTGAGCGTGTAGGTCTTGCCGTCGGTGCCGGGCAGGGCGAAATCCGACGCCTTCCAGCCGAATTCGCAGGCGGGCGGGGTGGCGGCCATGGCTCGACTCCCTTGCGGTTTGCATCCGGCAGAAGGCTAGTGCGCCCGTCCGGGCCGGACAAGTCGGGGTTGTCGTGGCGGGGCTGGACAAGGCAGCGCCCGATCGCCGACGGTGGCGCCAAACGGAGGGCGGGATGACGAGGACGATCGCGATCACCGGTGCGGCGGGCGGCATCGGCCGGGCGCTCTGCCCGATGCTGGCCGCGCAGGGCGACCGGCTGATCCTGATCGACCGGGCCGAGGCCGGCGTCGCCGCGCTGGCGCAGGAGATCGGCGGCGGCGCCATCGCTGTCGGCGGCACGCCGCTGTCCGTCGATGCCTGCGGGGCGGCGCTCGACCGCGGCGAGGGACCGATCCACGGCCTCGTCCACCTCGCCGGCACCTTCGAGCCCGACCCGGAGCTGGGGCGCACGCCCGAGATCTGGCAGCGGACGATGCACAACAACCTCGAGAACGCCTACAACTTCGCGACGGCGGTGGAGCCGCGCCTGCCCGAGGGCAGGGCGGGGCGGCTGGTCTTCATCTCGTCGCTCGCCTTCCGGCGCGGCGGCGTCGGCCACGCCGCCTATTCGGCGGCCAAGGGCGGGCTGGTCGGCCTGACGCGCGCGCTGGCCCGGCGCTTCCGGCAGAAGGCGACGGTGAACGCGCTGGCGCCCGGCATCATCGACACCGCCATGCCGGCCGAGATCATCCGCACGCGCGGCGACGCGCTGCTGGCCGATATCCCGCTCGGCCGCTTCGGCCGGGCCGACGAGGTGGCGACCGTGATCCGCTTCCTGCTCAGCGAGGACGCCAGCTACATCACCGGCCAGACGATCAACGTCGACGGCGGCGCGGTGATGAGTTGAGCCGATGACCGGCCGCTTGAGGATCACCGCTCATCGTCCGCCGGCCAGGCGGTGCCGCCATCGGTCTCGCCGCCCGGTCGTACGCCGATTTTTCCGTCGGTCGTCTACCGCTCGACCGATGCCGACGAACTCGACGCCCAGTACGAGGGGCGGGCGCAGGGCTATACCTACGCGCGCGAGGGGCACCCCAACGCCACCGTGCTGGGCGACAAGGTCGACTGGCTCGAGGGCATGGCGCCCGAAATGGGCCGGGGCACCGTCACCGGCTCGGGCATGGGGGCGGTCGGGGCGCTGTTCCTCGGGCTGCTCGGCGCCGGCGACCACATCGTCGCCGGCGACCAGCTCTATGGCCGGTCGCTGCGCCTGCTGCGCCAGGACCTGCCGCGCCTCGGCTTCGAGGCGAGCTTTGCCGACCCGACGGACGCCGCCGCCTTCGCCCGCGCCATCCGGCCGGAAACGCGGATGCTGCTGGTCGAGGTGGTCTCGAACCCCACGCTCCGCGTCGCCGACATGCAGGGCATCGCCCGCCTCGCGGCCGAGCGCGGGCTGATCCTCGCCGTCGACAACACGTTCACGACGCCCCGCGCCTATCAGCCCTTCGCGCACGGCGCGGACGTGGTCATCCACTCGCTGACCAAGCTGCTGGCCGGCCATTCCGACGTGACGCTCGGCTGGATCGCCGCGCGCACGCCCGAGATGAACCGGGCGCTCTACGACGCCATCGTCACCTGGGGCATGACGCCCTCTCCCTTCGACTGCTGGCTGGCCGAGCGCGGCCTGCACAGCTTCGAGCTGCGCTATGACCGGGCCGAGGCGACCGCCGGGCGGCTGGCCGACGCGCTGGCCGGGACGCCCGGGGTCGAGCGCGTGCTCTACCCCGGCCGGCCGGATCACCCCGACCACAACCGCGCCACGGCCCTGCTGGGCGAGCGCACCGGCAACATGGTCAGCTTCCGCCTCGACGGCGGGCGCGAGACGGTGAACCGCTTCCTGCGGGCAGCGCAGCACATCGCCTTCGCGCCGACGCTCGGCGACATCGGCACGACGCTGTCGCACCCGGCATCGTCCTCGCACCGCGGCCTGACGGCGGAGGGGCGCGCGGCGCTCGGCATCACCGAGGGCTTCATCCGCGCCAGCGTCGGCTGCGAGGACCCCGACCAGCTGATCGCGGAGATCACGGCGGCCGTCGGCGCGGCCCGAGCCTAGTCTTTCGCGCGGCGCCCGCCTATTGTCGGGCGGCGAGCCAGGGAGGCCCCATGATCCGCACCGGCGACGAGTACCGAGAGTCGATCCGCGACGGCCGCGCAGGTCTACATCAACGGCGAGCGCGTCGAGGACGTCACGACGCACCCGGCCTTCCGGCCGCTGGTCGACATCCGCGCGCGCATCTACGACATGGCGCACGAGGCGGCGCACCGCGACGGTGATGACCTGTGACGAGGGGACGGCGAGGTCAACGCCATCGGCAACGCGCTGCCCGACGCGCAGGAGGACTGGTGGGACAAGCGCCGCGCGACCGACACCGTGATGGAGGACATCGGCGGCGTCGTCACCCGCGTCGGCGACGAGACGGTCGGCGAGATGTGGTCGCTCTGGGACGGCGCCGACGTGCTGGACGAGATCGACCCGCGCTTCGCCGAGAACATCCGAGCGCCACATCCGCACGCGGTGGCGGCGCCGACCCGTTCCATGTCTCCGCCAACACCGATCCGAAGGGCGACCGCTCCAAGCCGCCGCAGGATCAGGACCCGGACATGCTGCTGCACGTCGTGGGCGAGACCGATGCCGGCATCGTCGTGCGCGGCGCGAAGTACGAGACGGCGGCCGCCTACGCCAACCAGGCCTTCACCAAGCCGACCATCGCCAACTGGGGCGACGCAAAGCTCTCCGACTACGCCGTCGGCTTCATCTGCGACCTCGGCTCGCCGGGCCTGAAGTTCATCTGCCGCACCGGCTTCGCCGGCCGGGCGGCCGCGCCGCGACTATCCGCTGGCGAACCGCTTCGACGAGGTCGACACGCTGCGTCATCTTCGACGACGTGCTGATCCCGTGGGAGAACGTGCTCTTCTACCGGCACACGCGCGCGGCGACCTTCATCCGCGCGACGCTGCACCGCTATTCGGCCTTCGCCTTCGTGCAGCGCAACCTGAAGGTCGCCGACATGCTGATCGGCGCGGCGCTCTTCAACGTGCGCCAGACCGGGCTCGACAAGCAGCAGGCCGTGCAGGAGAAGCTCGCCGAGCTGGCCGATCTACCGCGAGGGCATCAACGCGCACCTGACGGCCGCGATCGCGCTGGCCGAGCGCTCGCCCGCCGGCCTGATGATGCCGAACCAGTCGCTGCTGTATCACCGGGCGCGTGCTCGCCTGCTCGCAGCTCTACGAGGCGATGACACATCGCGCGCGAGCTGTGCGGCGGGCAGATCTGCGTCACGCCGGACGTCGCCGCCTTCGAGGCGCCGCGAGACGAAGCCGTGGCTGGAGAAGTTCTACACGATCAACGAGGACTGGGTGGCCGAGGACCGCCGCAAGCTGCTCGCCTTCGCGCGCGACCTGATCTCCAGCGACTATGCCGGGCACCGCCTGACCTTCCAGCTGTTCGCGCAGTCGCCGCCGCTTCGCGCATCTGGCCGCCGTCTACCGCAACTTCGACTGGGACGGCCCGCTCGACTTCGTCAAGAAGGCGGCCGGCCTCTCGGACCGCGTCCGGCCGGCCTCGGCCCGCCCGTCTGGCGACGGCGCCGTGACGCGCTGGTTCGCGGAGAAGGACCAGGCGAAGCGGGCGGCGGAATAGGCCACCGGTGCGCCGATGTCGTCGCGATCGATGCGGACGCCGCTCGGCTGGATCAGCCTCGAGGAGCAGGACGGAGCGATCACCGCGCTTGGTGGCTGGACACGGTCGGGCATTGACGAGACCCCGCTGCTGGTCGAGGCGGAGCGCCAGCTCGCGGCCTATTTCGACAACCGTCTCGAGAGCTTCGACCTGCCGCTCCGCCCGGCAGGCGATCCGCTGCAGCAGGCGGTCTCCGGCGCCATGCGGGCGATCCCCTATGGCCGGACCCGCGCCTACGGCGAGATCGCCCGGCAGCTCGGCGCCGCGGCGCAGGAGGTCGGCGCCGCCTGCGGCAGGAACAGGATAGCCATCCTGATCCCCTGCCACCGCGTGGTCAGCGCGAGCGGCCTCGGCGGGTTCTCGGCACCGGGCGGCGTCGAGACCAAGATCGCCCTCCTGCGCCACGAAGGCGCCTATTCGCTGTTGCTCTGAGGCCCGCCGCCCGGGCTGTCGGTAGCGCGTGAAGATGTCCGCCTATCGTAGCGCATCGAATGTCCGCTGCTGTGGTTGTATAGCCTGTGGGGTTGTGGGCAACGCGCAGCGTTGTCCACAAATCCATCAGGCCCAGGCCCCGGCCGCCGAGCGGAGTTAAGCGGCCAGGGCATCGATGGGCTTGCCGGCTGGATTGAAGCGGGCCAGGCAGCTCGGCCCGTCGAAGATGGCGAGCCGACCGTCCGGGAACTCGTGCACCCGCACGCTCGCCTTGACGTAGTGGTGGCGGTGACGTTGCGGCGGGATTTGCAGCGCGATCCCCTTCCAGGTGACGCAGTTGTCGCGCCCGACCTGCCGGCTTTCCTGGACGCACAGCACGTCCTCGAGCGGACGGCCGGCATAGGGGATGAAGGCCGAGCCCGGCTCGGCCGCAGGCACCGCGAAACGGGCGTTGTGGTCGGGCACGAACTGCTCTTCGAGAAAGCGGTTGGCGGCCTCGACCGTGCCGATCCCGGCCAGCCGCAGCTCGGGCGGCAGGCGGCTCTGCAGCGTGCCGAACGCCCGCTCCATGCGGCCGCGCGCCTCCGGCGAGTAGGCTCGGGCGAATAGGACGGGATGTGGGTGATGCCGAGCTGCGAGAGCGCCCGGCCGACCTGCGTCGGCCTGGTCTTGTCGACCTTGCCGCCGGACTTCGGCGTATAGAAATAGTGCGAGCCGCGATCGGTGTAGAGCGCGCGGAACAAGCCCTGCCGGGCGATCGTCTCGGCCAGGCCGACAAAGCTCGAGGCGGTGCCTTCCTCTGCCACCAGGACCGCCGAGTAGATCGCCCCCGTCGCGTCGTCGAGTGTGACGACGAGATCGAGATCATGCTCGAGCGCGCCGATCCAGCGATGCGTCGAGCCGTCCTGGAACAGCAGCATGCCGGGCAGTGGCCGGCGCTCGCGCTTCTTGCGATGCCGGCCGCCGCGCCGTTTCTGCGGCGCGACCAGCCCGGCCGAGTGCAGCGCCAGCCGGGTCACCGTGTAGCCGAGCTTGTAGCCGTGCCGCTTCACCAGCTGCTCGTGGAAATGCTTCACCGTGAAGTCGCGGTAGCGTTCCTGGTAGAGGGCCTGCATCCGCGTCAGCTCGGCCGCCGGCGCCCGCCGCGGCGACGCCTTGCCGAGCCGTCGGTCGCGCAGCCCCTCGGTCCCTTCCTCCGCATAGCGCACCGACAATCGGCGGAAATGACGGCCCGACATGCCGAGCAGCTCGCCCGCCTCGTCCGATGTCAGCCGCCGCTTGCGGTAGCGCTCCATCGCCTCTTCGAACCTGAGCACGAAGACCTCCCATAACACGCTTGTCCGCCGCATCGCCCCCCTCCAGAATAGGAGGCGAACCTGGCGGACAACTCACGCGCTACGAAGGCGGACAACTCACGCGTCCCCGACAGGCCCGCCGCCCGGGCTTGCGCTGGCGCCGGCCGGCCGCCATCCTGCGCCGGGCAGTCCGCGAGGTGACCCATGAACGTTCAACGCCCCGCCGAAACGGTCGCCGGCCCGGTTGCCGAGCTGCAGGCCATGGTCGCCACGCCGTTCGAGCGGGCGCGGGCGATCCCGACCTCGGCCTACACCTCCGAGGCGTTCCTTCGGGCCGAGCTCGACCAGGTCTTCCGGCGCGAATGGATCTGTGTCGGCCGCGCCGACCAGCTGGCCCGGCCGGGCGACTACCTGACCTACGAGCTCGCCGGCCAGCCGGTGCTGGTGCTGCGCGACCATGACGGCCGGCTGCGCGCCATGTCGAATGTCTGCCTGCACCGCATGTCGGTGCTGATGCAGGGACAGGGCCATGCGACGACGATCCGCTGCCCCTATCACGGCTGGACCTACAGTCTCGACGGGTCCTTGCGCGGCGCGCCCGGCATGGGTCTGAACCGGGGGTTCCGGCGCGGCGACTATTGCCTGCCGCAGATCCGCTGCGAGGAGTGGCTCGGCTGGGTCATGGTCACGCTGGACGCCGAGGCCCCGCCGGTCGCCGACCGGCTGCGCGCCGTCGAGGAGATGGTCGCCGATTTCGGTATGGAAGACTACACCCAGACCTTCCAGGAGACGCATCGCTGGAACACCAACTGGAAGGTGCTGGGCGAGAACTTCATGGAATCCTATCACCTGCCGGTCTGCCACGGCCCGACGATCGGCGGCTTTGTCAGCCTGGAGGAGATGGACTGCCCGGCCGGCCTGCCCGCCTTCAACTGGCACACCATCCTGAAGGACCCGTCCTTCAGGCTGTCGGTCGCGCACCCGTCGAACACGCGGCTCCAGGGCGAGCGGCGCCGCACGACCTATCTGATCACGGTCTACCCGGCGCTCTTCATCACGCTGACGCCCGGCTATTTCTGGTATCTCAGCCTGCACCCGGACGGCGTCGACCATGTCCGCATCCTCTATGGCGGCGGCATGTCGCCGGATTTCGCCGGCGACGCCGAGGCCGAGCGGATGTTCGCCGACACCAAGGCGCTGCTCGACGACGTCAACGCCGAGGACAAGGAATGCACCGAGCGGGTCTATCGCGGCCTTTCGTCGGGCCTGGCGCGGCCCGGCCATCTCAGCCACCTGGAACGTCCGATCTACGATTTCGCCACCTATCTCGCCGCCCGTGTCGGCTGAGGAGCTTCGCGCGCGCTTTCTCGCGGGCATGAGCCATGCCGCGGCGACGGTGAACGTCGTCACCACGGAAGGGGGGGCCGGCCGCGCCGGCGTCACAGTCTCGGCCATGACCTCGGTCAGCGCCGACACCGAGCGCCCGACGCTGCTGGTCTGCGTCCACCGCGAGGCCGCGGCCGCGGGTGCGATCCTGGCGAACGGCGCCTTCTGCGTGAACGTGCTGCGGGACGATCAGTCCTGGCTGTCCGACACCTTTGCCGGGCGTTACCGCGACCAGCTCGCCGACAAGTTCGACTGCGCCGAATGGGTCGCCATGCCCTCCGGCGCGCCGCGCGTCGTCGACCCGCTGGTGGCCTTCGACTGCCGGCTGGTGTCCTCGGACCTGGTCGGCACGCACCATGTGCTGTTCGGCGAGGTCGGCGAGGTCTTCATCGCCGACCAGGGCTCGCCGCTGATCTATGCGCGCCGCGCCTATGGCGCCGCGGCCCGCATCGAGGCGGCCGGCTCGATCGGCGAGGGCCGCGCCGCCGCCGGCAACCGGCTGGTGCTGGCGTGCTTCCACACCATCGGCGCCTTTGCGCTGCCGGGCCTGTTCCGGCGGCTGCGCGACGAGGCGCCGGAGGTGGAGGTGACGCTGATCGAGGGCGACCAGGCGCGCATCCACGCGGCCCTCGGCGCCGGCGAGGTCGAGCTGGCGCTGATGTATGACGAGAACATCGCCGGCGGGCTTTGCCGCGAGGTGCTGGCCGAGCTGCCGCCCTATGCGCTGCTGGCCGAGGACCATGCGCTCGCCTCGAAGGAGGTGCTCGCGGCCGAGGATTTCGCCGGCCAGCCCATGGTGCTGCTGAGCACGCCGCCCAGCCCGGACTATTTCCTGACCCTGCTGCGCGAGCAGGGCGTCGAGCCGGCGGTCGCCTACCGCTCGGGCTCGATCGAGACGGTGCGCGGGCTCGTCGGCCAGGGCCTCGGCTATGCGCTGCTCGCCAGCCGCCCGGCCAGCGACCTGACGCATGACGGGCGCCGCATCGTGCGCCGCCCGCTCGGCTGGGCGGCGCGGCCGAGCCGGCTGATGCTGGTGCGCCGCGAGGGCGCCCGGCTCTCGCCCGCCGCCGAGCGCTTCGCCTGGCTCTGCCGCGACGCCTTCGGCGCCGATCTGGATTGAGGGTCGACCTGTACCGGGGCCGACCTGTACCGAGGAACGCTATGACCCATACCCGAATACGTCCCTTCAACACGCGCGACAGCTATCCCGAGCAGAGGCTCGACAACGACCTCGCCCAGGCGGTGATCGCGCACGGCGTGACCGTCTTCCTGCGCGGGCAGGTGGCGCAGGACCTCGACACCTCGGAGAACGTCGGCGTCGGCGACCCGGTCGAGCAGACGCACCAGATCATGCGCAACATCGAGACGCTGCTATCCGAGGCCGGCGCCGAGATGGCGGATCTCTGCCGGATCGTCGTCTACCTGACCGATATCCAGCATCGCGAGGCCGTCTACCGGACCATGGGCGCGTACTACAAGGGCGTGCACCCCGTGTCGACGGGCATCGTCGTGCAGGCGCTGGCGCGCCCGGAATGGCTGGTCGAGATCGAGGCGACGGCGGTGATCCCCGAGACGCCGCTGCCGGCCGAGCTGGACCCGAACGTCGCCGTCGCCGCCGCCGAGGCCGTCGACGACGTGCCGGCCCCGCGCGATGAACGCAGCCGCACCATAGCGCCCCCGGAGACCGAGGAGTGACCTTCTCGATCGTCGCCCGCTGTGCCGAGACGGGCATGTTCGGCGTCGCCGTTGCCTCGTCCTCGCCGGCGGTCGCGGCGCGCTGCGCCTATGCGCGGGCGGGCGTCGGCGCCGTGGCCAGCCAGAACGTGACCGACCCGCGGCTCGGACCGCGCGCGCTCGACCTGATGGCGCTCGGCGCCACGGCGCCGGAGGCGGTGGCCGTCATCGCCCGCACCGCGCCGCATGCCGAGCACCGCCAGGTGCTGGCCATCGACGCCGCCGGGCGGACGGCGATCCATTCGGGGCGGCGGTCGCTCGGTGTGCATGCCGAGGCGCGGCGCGACGATGCCGCGGCGGCCGGCAACCTGCTGGCCGATGCCGGCGTCCCCGCGGCGATCCTGGACGCCTTCGAGCGGACGCGCGGCCCGCTCGGCGACCGCATCGTCGGCGCCATGCAGGCGGGACTGGCGGCCGGCGGCGAGGCCGGGCCGGTGCACTCGGCCGGCATGGTCCTGGTGCGCGAGGTTCCCTGGCCGGTGGCGGATCTCCGCTGCGACTGGACCGAGGACTGCCCGATCGCGGCGCTGGCCCTGGCATGGCGGGTCTACCGGCCGCAGCTCGACGCCTATGTCACCCGCGCCCTCGATCCGGGCGCCGCGCCGAGCTACGCAGTGCCGGGCGACCGATGAGGCGCGTCGCGATCATCGGCGCCGGCGTCGTCGGCGCTGCCATCGCCTGGCGGCTGGCCGGGGCCGGGCACGCGGTGACGCTGATCGACCCGCGGCCGGGCGGCATCGCGTCGCGCGGCTCGTTCGGCTGGCTGAACGCCGCCTCGGCCGATGACGATCACTATTGCACAGTCCGGCAGCGATCGCTGGCCCTCTGGCGCCGACTGGCGGGCGAGCACCCGGACTGCCCGGCAGCCTTCCCCGGCATGCTGCTCTGGGACGCCGCGCGCGACGAGCTCGAGGCCATGGCCGGCCGGCTCGGCCGGCTCGGTCACCCGGCAGAGTTCGTCGACCGCGCCGGCATGGCCCGGCTGGCGCCCGGGCTGAGCGCGCCGCCGGACGCGGCGCTGTGGCTGCCGACCGAGGGCCGGGCCGATCCGCGCGCCGTTGCCGACTGGTTCGCCGGCGCCGCCGTCGCGGCCGGGGCGACGCTCTGCCCGGACGCGGTGACCGGGATCGAGGGCGGCGCCGGCGGCTGGCGGCTCCGGCTCGGCGTCGAGCGCATCCCCGCGGACGAGATCGTCATTGCCGCCGGCGCGGCCACGCCCGGCCTGCTGGCGTCGCTCGGGCATGCGCTCGCGCTCCGGACCGAGCCTGGGCTGCTCGTCCGCACGGCGCCCGCGCCGCTGGCGGTCGGCGTGCTGCTCGGCAGCCCCGATGTGCATGTCTGGCAGGCCGAGGACGGGACGGTGCTCGCCGGCTCGGACTATGGCGGCCGACAGCGCTTCGAGGACCGCGACGCCGAGGCGCGCGCCATCCTCTCCCGCGTCGAGGCGCTGGCGTCCGGCCTCGGTCCGCTTCGGCCCGCCGTCGTCGCGGTCACCGACCGGCCGATGCTGCCCGACGACCGGCCGGCGGTCGGTCGCCTCGCCGACGGCCTGTCGGTCGCCGTCACGCATTCCGGCATGACGCTGGCGCCGCTGATCGCCGAGGCGATCGCCGCCGAGGTGACCGGCCGGGCGCCTGACCCGCAGCTCGGTCCCTACCGCCCGGACCGGGCGGCCGTGATCGCGATCGAGGATCTCGCTGGCTGAGCGGGCTGGGCGAAAGCGACCCGGCAAGGGCGAAAACCCCGGATCAGCCCCGCCCGAACAGCCGGTCCGCCATGATGCCGGCACGCCGCTCGACGGCCTCGCAGGCGTCGAGGATCTGGTCCTCGCGAAAGCGCCTGCCGACGATCTGCACGCCGATCGGCAGCCCGTCGGCGAAATGCGCCGGGACGTTGCCTGCCGGCAGGCCCAGAAAGTTCATCGAATAGGAGTAGAACGCCGAGCCCAGCACCTCGCGCACGCCCTCGATGCCCTCTTCGTCGCGGTTCCAGCGGAATGGCGGGCCGGCAGGAACGGCGTCAGCACCAGCGGATATTCGGCGAGGAAGCACGTCCAGGCGCGGACGTATTTGGCGCGCCGCGCCATGGCCAGAAGCAGGTCGTGCCCGCGATAGGGCTCGAAGAGCTGCACATATGAGGCGAAGATCGCCTTGATCGTCGCCGAGCCATGCGTCTCGATCTGGTCGCCCATCATCTCGAGCGTCTCGCCGAAGAGGCAGCGCGCCGCCTGCTCGGCCGTCTCGCGCAGCATGGGCGGCTCGGCCTCGACGACCTCGTAGCCGGCATCCGAGAGCGCGCCGGCGGCGTTGTCGAGTGCCTGGGCCACGGCCGGGTGCAGCGGCGAAGTCCAGCGTGTCGCGGGTCAGCGCGACCTTCGGCCGCCCCGGCTCGGCCGGCCCGTCGAGCGGCATCGGCACCTGCCAGGGGTCGCGCGGGTCGTAGGCGATCATCGCCTGCATGGCGAGCCGGACGTCGCGCACCTCGCGGCAGATCGCGACCCTGCACCGACATGATCTGCGACAGCGGCCCGCGCTCGGCCGGCGCCGAGGGGTTCCAGGCCGGCGTGCGGCCCAGCCCCGGCTTCACCGTCGCCGCGCCGGTGCACCAGGCGGGAAAGCGCAGCGACCCGCCGATGTCGTTGCCATGCCGACGGCGCCGATGCCGGCCATCACCGCCGAGGCGGCGCCGCCCGACGATCCGCCGGGCGATATGTCGTCGTCCCACGGGTTCAGCGTCCGGCCGTGCAGCTCGTTGACCGTGGTCGCGCGAAAGCTGAACTCGGGCGTGTTCGTCCGGCCGATGACGATGGCGCCCGCCGCCTTCAGGTTGCGCACGATCGGCGCGTCGTCCGGCGCGATCACGTCGGCGCCATGCGGTGACGCCGTTCGTCGTCGCCCGGCCCTTCTGGTCGACGTTGACCTTGACCGTGACCGGCACGCCCGTGCAGCGGCCCGTCCGGCCCGCGCTCGGCCAGCCGACGGTCCGCCGCCGCCGCCTCGGCCAGCGCCGCGTCGCCGAGATCGTCGACGACCGCGTTCAGTCGCGGGTTGACGGCCCGCATCCGCTCGACGGCGGCGGCGACCGCCTCCTCGGCGCTGAGCGCGCGCCCCGCGATCGCCTCGGCAAGGTCGCAGGCGCTGGCCTGCCAGAGCGGTTTGGCGCTGTCGAGCATGGATATCTCCTGTCTTTCCCGGCCCTGATCGCGGCCAGTATGGCCAGCCGGCCGCGCCGGCGGTAGAGCGGGACGGGTGAGACCGATGCACGCGCGCGATCTGCTGCGGCCAGAGGCCGGGGGCATCTTCTGCCCCCCGGCGGCTTCCACATCGACCCCGGCCGCGCCGTCGAGCGGGCCGTCGTCACGCATGGGCACGGCGACCACTGCCGGTCGGGCCACAAGGCGCTGCTGGCCAGCCCCGAGACCGCGGCGATCGCCCGCACGCGCTATGGCGAGGACGCCTTCGGCACGGTCGAGACGCTGGACTATGGCCGGCCGCTGCGGATCGGCGAGGTGACCGTGACGCTGGTGCCGGCCGGGCACGTGCTGGGCTCGGCGCAGGTGGTCGTCGAGGCAGGCGGCGCGCGCGCCGTCGTCTCGGGCGACTACAAGCGCCGCGAGGACCCGACCTGCCGGCCGTTCGAGCTGGTCCCCTGCGACCTTTTCGTCACGGAGGCGACCTTCGGCCTGCCGGTCTTCCGCCACCCGCCGGCCGCGGACGAGATCGGCCGGCTGCTCGCCTCGGTCCGCCGCTTCCCGGAGCGCACCCACGTCGTCGGCGCCTATGCGCTCGGCAAGGCGCAGCGGCTGATCGCCGAGCTCCGCCGGGCTGGCTGGGAGCGGCCGATCTGGCTGCACGGCGCGCTGGTCAAGCTCTGCGAGACCTACGAGCGGCTCGGCGTGCCGCTCGGCCCGCTCGAGCAGGCGACGGGGGCGCTGGCCGGGCAGTTGCGCGGCGAGATCGTGCTGGCCCCGCCCGGCGCGCTGAACGAACGCTGGGTCCGGCGGATGCCGGACCCGCTGCCGGTCGCGGCGTCCGGCTGGATGCGCGTCCGCCAGCGCGCGCGGCAGCGCGGCGTCGAGCTGGCGCTGGTGGTCTCGGACCATGCCGACTGGGACGAGCTGACGGCGACGATCCGCGAGACCGGCGCCGGCGAGGTCTGGGTGACGCACGGCGCCGAGGAGGCGCTGATCCACTGGTGCGGCACGCAGGGCATCGCGGCGCAGGCGCTGCACCTGGTCGGCCGCGGCGACGACGAGGGGGAATAGCCGATGGACCGGGACGACCGGATCGCCGCAGTGCTGATGGATCTTGCCGCACGCCGTGGCCGGGGCAGCAGCTTCTGCCCGTCCGAGGCCGCGCGCGCGCTCGCCGCGGACTGGCGCCCGCTGATGGACGATGTGCGCCGGGTTGCCGCCGGCCTGCCGCTGGTGGCGACGCAAAGGGGCCGCGCGGTCGATCCGGTCGCGGCCTCCGGGCCGATCCGGCTGAGCCTCGCGCCCCCGGCGGGGCCGGCGCGCGGATAGGCACGGCCTGCCACCGGGCGGGCCGGTCGCGCTGCCGCTCGCCTGCCTGGCGCAAGCGTGATAGCCTCGCCGCATGGCACACAAGCCCGCGGGCTATCCTACGGTCTCGGCGTACCTGCTGGTGTCCGACCCGCAGGCGGTGCTCGACTTTGCCGCCGCGGTCTTCGGCGCCGAGAAGCTCAGGGTCATCACCGACGGCACAGGGCGCATCGTGCACGCTGAGTTCCGCATCGAGGATTCGGTCGTGATGATGGGCGGCACGCCCGACGGGCCGGCGGCGAACCTGCATCTCTATCTTGCCGATGCCGATGCGGCGTTCGCGCGTGCCCGCGACGCAGGTGCGGCAGAGGTACAGCCGATGAGCGAGAAGGGCGATGGCGACCGGCGCGGCGGCGTCAGGGACGCTTCGGGCACCACCTGGTGGATCTCGCGCCAGCTCTGACGCGTCGAGGCGACTGCGTGTGCCCGCTGCTCGCGGAGAAACCCGGAGCCCGTCACCCGCCGGCGAACTCGGGCAGAAGCTCGGCCATAAGCGCCGCCTGGTCGGACAGCACGAGGTCCTCGGCCGAGCCGCCGCGGAGCGGCACCCGCCCCATCTCCAGCAGCAGGGGCGCCGCCAGCGGCGTCACCCGGTCGGCCCGCGTCACGTCGATGCGGCCGGCCGAGCGCGCCAGCATCTCCTCGATCCGGCCGAAATCGACCAGCCCGCGCAGCGCCTCGGTCCGCGTGACGCGCAGCAGCAGGTGGCCGGGGTCGAAGCGGCGCAGCGTGTCGTAGAGGATGTCGGAGGAAAAGCTCGTCTGCCGGCCCGTGCGCCGCCCCCGCCCGATGACGTTGCGCTCGATCAGCCCGGCGATCACGGCGACGTTGCGGAAGGTGCGCTTCATCACCGTGTTGCCGGCCAGCCAGTCCTCGAAGCCGTGCGTCAGCCCCGTCGGCCGAGAGCAGCGCCGCCGGGTCGGGCACCTCGCGGAGGCCCCACAGCATCAGCGCATAGTCGTTGGCGACGAAGCCCTGCGGCGCGAGCCCCGCCTCCTCCATGCGCTGGCTGACCAGCAGGCCCAGCGTCTGGTTGGCGTTGCGGCCGGCAAAGGCATAGATCGTGCAGAACTGCCGCCCGGCGCGGGGGAAGGTCTCGACCAGCAGCCGGCCGGGCCGGGGCAGCTTGGCACGAGCCTCCTGCAGCTCCAGCCAGTCGCGCACGGGCGGCGGCAGTGCGGGCCAGCGCTCCGGGCTCGCCAGCAGCGCGATCACCCGGTGCGACAGCAGGGTCGAGGTGGCCAGCTTGGTGCCGTAGAAGACGGCGATCTTCGGCTCGCGCGAGGGCGAGGGGCTGACCTGCACGGTCAGCTCGTGCGTCCGTTCATAGCGCACGACCTGGCCGCCGATCAGGAAGGAGTCGCCGGGCGTCAGCTGCGCCGCGAACTCCTCCTCGACCTCGCCCAGGATGGCGCCGCCGCGGCTCGGCCCCCGCGCATGGCCCATGCGCACCTTCATGTAGTCCGGCGCGACGATGGTGCCGACGTTCATGCGCAGCCGGCGCGCCACCCGCGGGTCGCGCAGCCCCCACCGCCCGTCCACGCGACGCACCAGCCGGTGCCAGCGGTCATAGGCGCGCAGCGCATAGCCGCCGGTGGCGCAGAAATCGAGGCAGCCGTCGAAATCCGCCCGCGCCAGCTGGCGATAGGCGCCGGCACGCGCGGACCTCGGCATAGAGGGCGTCGGCGTCGAAATCGCCGGCGCAGGCGACCAGGGCCAGATGCTGGCAGAGCACGTCCAGCCCGCCCGGCGGCAGCGGCTCGCCGTCCAGCGTGCCCTCGGCGACAGCGTCGAGCGCGGCGTGGCACTCCAGCACCTCGAAGCGGTTCGCCGGCACCAGCAGCGCGCGCGACGGCGCGTCATAGAGTGTGGTTGGCACGGCCGATCCGTTGCACCAGCCGCTTGACGTTCTTCGGCGCGCCGACCTGGATGACCAGGTCGACATCGCCCCAGTCGAGGCCGAGGTCCAGCGATCCCGTGGCGACCACCGCCCGCAGCGCGCCCGCGGCCATGGCCGCCTCGACGCGCTGGCGCGCCTCGCGCGACAACGAGCCGTGGTGCAGGCCGATGGGCAGGTTCCCGTCGTTCTCGGCCCACAGCGCCTGGAAGAACAGCTCGGCCTGCGCCCGCGTGTTGATGAAGACGATGGTCGTCCGGTTCGCCCGACCTGCTCCATCACCGCCGCCGCGGCATAGCGGCCGCCCTGGCCGGCCCAGGGTGGCGTGCCGGCCGCCTCCAGGATGCCGATCTCTGGCGCCGGGCCCGGATCGGCGAAGTGGATGCGGCAGCCGGGCGCCAGCCAGCGCGCGATCTCGCCAGGGTTCTCGACGGTGGCCGACAGGCCGTCAGCCGGTGCAGCCCGGGCGACCGAGCGCTGCAGCCGGGCGAGGCAGAGCGACAGCTGGTCGCCGCGCTTGCCGCCGGCGAGCGCGTGGATCTCGTCGAGCACGACCCGGCCGAGCCCGGCGAAGATGCGCGTGGCATCCGGCTAGCGACAGCAGCAGCGCCAGGCTCTCGGGCGTCGTCAGCAGGATGTCGGGCGGGTCGGCGCGCTGGCGGCGCTTCTGGCCCGGCGAGGTGTCGCCGGTGCGGTCCTCGATCGCGGAGCGCCAGGCCCATCTCGGCGACCGGCGCGCGCAGGTTGCGCCGGATATCCGCCGCCAGCGCCTTCAGCGGCGAGACGTAGAGCGTGTGCAGCCCCGCGCGCCGCGCGCCCGCCGCCGAGCTCGACCAGCGAGGCAGGAACCCGGCCAGCGTCTTGCCGCCGCCCGTCGGCGCGATCAGCAGCGTGCGGCTGCGCCCGCTCGGCCAGCAGCGCCAGCTGGTGCGGATGCGGCGTCCAGCCGCGCGCGGCGAACCAGCCGGCGAAAGGCTCGGGCAGCTCCATGGCCCGCATATAGCGCGGCTCGCCGGCGCCGGCACGAGACAGGTCCGGCCGTTGTCGCCGGCGGCGGCCGGCAGGCTCAGCGGTGCGACCAGTCCTCGCCGGATGGCGACAGGCCCAACACGTCCCCATCGGTGGTGACGCCCAGCCCCAGCACCGTGCGGTTCGCATAGGCGAAATAGGCGACGACCTGGTTGATCTCGAGGATCTCGCCGTCATCCCAGCCGGCGGCGCGCAGCTCGTCCAGCTCGCCCGGTCCATGAGCCGGGCGCCGCCGTCAGCGCGTCGGCATAGTGCAGCGCCGCGATCTCGCGCACGGTCAGCGGCGCCGTCTCGGGCGTGCGCGCCTCGAGCGCCTTGCGGATCGCCACCGCCCGGGCATCGTCGCCAAGCAGCCGCTTCATCCCGGCGAAATGATGCTCGACGCAATAGCCGCAGCCGTTCAGCAGGCTGACCCAGACACCGATCGTCTCGAGCAGCCAGGTCGGGATCTTGTTGCCGGAGTGATGCAGCACGGCCTTGTAGAGCGCCATGTGCCCCTCCATGCTGTGCGGGCGCAGGCTATGCGCCAGCATGATGTTGTCGATGGCGCCGTTCGGCCCGCGGATGCGCTCGTAGAGCTTCCGCAGCTGTCCTTTCGCCTCGTCGAAGGGAACGTTCCGGATCCACATGGGTGCCTCGCTGCCGCTGCCGCCGGCCGCGCCGGCCGGGATGGGCGGCGAGCATAGCGGCAGCCCGCAGGAATGGGAGGGTGGATGGACGTCGTTCTGGTTCCGGGGCATCTGTGCGACGCCGCCCTCTATGCGCCGCAGGCCGCGGCGCTCGCCGGGCATGCCGTCACCATTGCCGATACTGGCGCGGGTACCGGCGCGGATACCGGCGCCGACGACACGATCGGCGGCATGGCAGACCGGCTGCTGGCGTCG
>CAVUWP010000026.1:0-188395 GCA_963745085.1 uncultured Alphaproteobacteria bacterium
CAAAGGCGATAAATCTTTCCCCCGTAGGGCGTATGCGGCATTAGCAGCCGTTTC
Source organism: uncultured Alphaproteobacteria bacterium (assembly GCA_963745085.1). Taxonomy (GTDB): domain Bacteria; phylum Pseudomonadota; class Alphaproteobacteria; order Rhodobacterales; family Rhodobacteraceae; genus Thermohalobaculum. The sequence continues at coordinate 55 of CAVUWP010000026.1, forward strand.
CAGCTGTTGTTCCGCACCTCTGGGCATGTTCCCACGCGTTACTCACCCGTCCGCCGCTCCCTCCGAAGAGAGCGCTCGACTTGCATGTGTTAAGCCTGCCGCCAGCGTTCGTTCTGAGCCAGGATCAAACTCTCAAGTTGAAAGGGAGACTCCTTGCCTGTCCTATCGCTCGCTTCGCTCGCTGCTTGAGGACGTCAGACGCCCCGCACAACCGCTTCGCCAGCGACGGCCAGACCCGAACCCCTTCTCGACGTTCGAACCTTCGCACATCTCGTCAGTCACTCGATGCGACGCGGTCAAGGCGAACAACCACGCATACCACCACGATCCGGTCTCCCGGACAGCAGCAGAAAAACGAGGCCGATCACCAAAACGGCATCCCACCAAGCGATGAAGCTGACACGCCGTCATCGGGGATCTCTCCCCTCAGGCGCCGATATGCAACGGTCCGTCAGTCACAACAGACCAACCGCCCGCATATCCCTTCTCGCATTCCATCTGTCAAAGAGCGTCCCTTTCGGGAAACAATCGGCGGCGGAACCGTCTTTGGCCCGCCGCCGGTGAGCGGCGTATCTAGGGAGATTCGCCAACCTTTGCAAGCGCTTTCTCAGAGGCTCGCCAGCACCGCCGCACCGAACCTGAAAATGCTGTCAGACGAACGACTTGGACCTCCGGAGCAGGGTCAGGAACAACACGCCGGAGAAGATGCAGGCGACCATCCCGAGCGGAACGGTCAGCGCCTGGTCGTGCGGCAGGAATCCGCCGAGCTGCGTCGTCACCGATGCCAGCAGGAACTGGCTGAAGCCGAGCAGCCCCGATGCCGCGCCGGCGCGTCCGGGCGCCGAGCCGACTGCGCCCGCCATGGCGTTCGGCATGGCAAGGCCGGCCCCGAAGGACTGGATCACGCCTGGCAGGAAGAGAACGATCGGCAGATGCAGCCCGCCGAGCAACAGCGCCGCCGAAGTGAGCGGTCCCGCCAGAGAGATGAGAGCTCCTGATACCAGCACCCACTCGCCGCCGAAGCGGGCGCTGATGCGGCCGGAGACGAAGTTGGTGACCATGAAGGTGGCGGAGAGCATGATAAAATAAAGGCCGTAGGCGGCCGGGCCCTGGTCGAATGCCTCGCGCATCACATAGGGGGTTATGGCGACGAAGTAATAGAACCCCGCCAGCGAGCACGACGCATAGCCGGCATAGCGCCAGAAGGCGCGCCGCGCGCCGACCTCGGCAAAGCCGCGCAACATGGCGCCGGGCCCGGCGCGACCGCCGGTGGCAGGCGCGGTCTCGGGCAGGCTGGCGCGCGTCAGCACAACCAGCAGGGCGCAAAGCGCGGCGGACATCCAGAAGACGCCGCGCCACCCGGCGCCGGCGACGATGAAGCCAGAGATCGTCGGCGCGACCATCGGCGCCGCCACCATGAACGCCGTCATCTGGCCGATGACGCCGGCGGCGCGGCCCGGGCCGAAGACGTCCTGCGCGACGGCGCGCGCCAGCACCATGCCGGCGGCGCCGCCGGCCGCCTGCAGCACGCGGCCGAGGATCGCCAGCGGCAGCGACGGCGCCAGCGCCGCCAGCGCCGAGCCGGCCGCGGCGATGACCAGCCCGGCCAGCAGCACCGGACGCCGGCCCAGCCGGTCGGACAGCGGCCCCCACAGCAGGGTCGCGACGGCCATGGCAACGAGAGAGAGCGAGATCAGCAGCTGGGCCGCCGCGGCCGGCACGCCTAGCCCCGCCGAGATCGCCGGCAGCGCCGGGCTGAGAGCGTGCAGCGTGAACGGCCCGGTCGCCGTGACCGCGGCCAGCAGCAGGATCAGCATGAAGTGACCGCGCCCCTGCTCGCCGACCCCGACGGGGTCGCGATCGATATCGGAGGCCCCGGAGGCGTCGGGCGGCGTCACGACGGCAGTCGCGCCGGCCGCGCCGTCGGCGCATCGTCGGGGACGATCCCGCCGCCGACCCCGCCGCCGACGGAGCCCCGGATCGGTGCCGCGTTGCGCATGTCGCCGCCTTTGCCATCCAGCGCCATCCAGCGCCGCAGCTGGCGAGATAGCCCCGGCGGCGGCGGCGCTCAAGGCGTCTTGAACCGCCATCCGCCGGCTGGCAACATGTACCCATGCCCGACCGCTGGATCCTGACGCCGCAGTATTTCGAGCAGCCCGAGCCGGCGCTGGCGGCGGCGGTGATGTCGGATGCGCGCATGGTGAACGGGCCGCATGCGATCGCCGATCGCCGGCCGGACAGCATGGCGCGGCTGCACCGGCCGATCGCCGCGTTCGTGCAGGACGCCGCGCGGGGCGGCCACCGCGCCGTCTCGGTGGCGGGCGATTGCTGCGCGGCGGCGCCGGTCCTGGCCGGGCTGCGCGCCGCGGAGGTCGAGCCGCATCTGGTGTGGATCGACGCGCATGGCGACTTCAACACGCCCGAGACCTCGCCATCGCAGTTCCTCGGCGGCATGCCGCTGGCGATGATCGCCGGGCGCGGGCCGCAGTGGATGGTGCAGGCCGTCGGGCTTTCGCCCCTGCCCGAGCACCGCATCTGGCTGATCGACGGGCGCGACCTCGACCCGGCGGAGCGGGCGGCGCTGGACGCCTCGGCGGTGCGGCGGACGGGCGTGGCGGGCCTCGGCTCGCTGCGGCTGGAGGGGCCGGTCATGGTGCACATCGACATGGACGTGCTGGACGCCGACAAGGCGCCGGCCTTCAACTATCCGGTCAGCGGCGGCCCCAGCATCGCCGCCGTCTCGCGCGCCTGCCGCGAGTTCGTGGCCGAGAACCGGATCGTGGCCATCTCGGTCTGCGGCTGGACCGGCGCGCTGGACGTCGACGGGCGGACGGCGGCCGCCTGCCGGCACGTCGTCGAGGCGCTCGTCGGATAGGGCCGGACGCACCGTTCGGCGACGACCCTGCCGAACGGTGCGGCGAAGCGGAAACGCTCCTGCCCGGCGCGGGTCTTCGATGGAGATTGTCCCTGCCCTGCGGGACGATTTCCCCGCGGCGCGGATCGTCCGGCGATTCGATGCGTGTCCAGACGCAATCAACCTTCCGTTGCCAGTGCTTCAAGGCGCGTGGTACGGACCTGCCGTCAACTTATCAGATCGGGAAGGCCAACAATGAAGATCATTCGGCAGTTTTGTGCAATTGCGCTTGTCGGGACACTTGCAGCCTGCGCCACCCAGACCGAGAGCCAAAAGGGCGTCGAGCGCTCGACCCTCGACCAGAAGGGGCGCATCGCGCTGTCCGAGCTGGCCGAGATCAGCCCGACGGCCAAGGCGCTGGCGCCGAAGGCGAACGGCATCCTGGTGTTCCCGCAGATCGTCAAGGCCGGCTTCGTGGTCGGCGGCGAGACGGGCGACGGCGTGCTGTACGTCAACCAGCAGCCGCTCGAGTACTATGACGTCTCGGGCCTCTCGTTCGGCTTCCAGGCCGGCGGCCAGGCATACAGCCAGGTGCTGATGTTCATGTCGCCCGAGGTGCTGGAGAAGTTCCGGTCCAGCAACGGGTTCGAGGTCGGCGTCGACGGCGGCGTGACGGTGATCGACGCGGACGTCGGGACCAAGATCAACACCAGCAACCTGCAGAACGACATCGTCGCCTTTGTCTTCGGCTCGTCCGGACTGGCCGGCGGCGTGGCGCTGGACGGCACCAAGTACACGAAGAAGGACCTCTGACGAGGGTGCCGGCCCGGCGGGGATGCCGGGCCGGCATCGACACCGCCGGGTCGGCGCCCGCCCTGGGCGCCGGACGAAGAAAGGCCGCCGAACCGCCGGATACGCAAGCGTCCACGCGTGGACGCTTTGTAGGCGCTTGTTCCAGAACGGTTTTCCCTGGCGGTGCGCTGAAGCGCACCCTACGCCGGGGTCGGGCGGTGAGCGTCAGCGAACGCGCAGCGGCTTGCGGCGGCGTTCGGCAGTTCGGCGCGAGAAGGACGACGGTCCGGTGGACCGTCGGCCGCGCCGGACGCCGGAGTTCTGGATGAACCTGCAGAAGAGCTGGGAGCTGGAGACGGCGCGGGACGGTCAGCGGCGTCCCGGAAACCGTCCGGTGGACGGTTTCAGCCGCTGACGGGCGGAGCCCAGCGGGGTGGACTGGGCGGCGATGCGGGTGTGGTGAGGTGTAGGGTGGGTGCAACCCACCATCTCAGTGGGGCGGTGGGTTGCACCCACCGTACTCGCCGAAATCGCCTTCCGGGACGGTGCCGGCCCAGTCCGGCGGGACGAGGCCATGCCGCACCTCCCGGTGGAAGGAAGAATGCGGCCAGTCGGCGACACGGCGCACGAGGCGGTGCCGGACCGGGTTGATCCAGCAGTATTCGACATGGCGCCGGTGGTCGTCGGCATCGCGCACCGCATGCTCCCAGAAGCGGCGCTGCCAGAGGCCCATCTCGCCCCGCGCGGTCTTGCTGTGGCTGCCGCGCGGGGCGGGCGCGACCGAGATCGTGAAGCGCGTCTTGATCCTCTTCCAGCGCGTCGAGAAGTCGGCGTCGCCCCGGGGCAGGGTCCAGACGGCGTGCAGATGGTCGGGCAGGACGACGATCGCGTCAGTGCGGAACGGCAGCTCGCGGGCGGTCTCGGCGAAGGCGCGGCGGAGCGCGTCGATGCGATCGACCAGCACCGTCGAGCTCCGGTCGGCCAGGTTGACGGTGAAGAAGTAGGTGCCGCCGCGAACCCGCAAGCGCCGATACATGGACATCGCGCCACCGTCGACGCCCGCCATGAGCATCCGATTAACCCGTAGGGTGGGTGAAACCCACCATCCCGACCCGCCACGTTTTCGCCGACGACGGTGCCGGAGCGGCCCCGCGGATGGCGAGCGGTTGGGTGGCACCGGCGAAGCAAATGGTGGGTTGCACCCACCCTACGGTTCTACAGCTCGCTGAGGAGCTCCCACGCAGCACTTACTTGCTAGACTTCTGCCAAGGAGCTCGCCCTAGCAGCGCAGGCGCCTTCAGTTGATCGTAGACTGCATCGTCGGTGTCAGTAATCGAATTCGAGACAATCGTAAGATAATGAGATACATCCTCTCTCGCGACTTTGTCAGCATCCGACCCCTTGTGCGCGATGTCGCCACGTACGCTGACGAACTTATCGCTCTCCTTATGCCCCAAGGTCCACAAATCTGAGAGCTTCCGAATGCCTAAGCATCGCTTGAAAAGTTCGTTCAAAGGCTTTGACTTCCGGGGGTGTTTAAGAAGCCTGCTTGCTCTTCAGGATCTTAACAAGAACGGCCTTCCATCCATTCCCCGCCAACTGAAGAGCCTTCGACTTTCCTACGTCGGTATCATGCACGCATAGCTTGAGTCGCCACTTCATTGCATCTGGGAGGGCACAGGGGCCTATATCCAATTCAGCAATCTTCTTCACTGCCTCCACCACTACGTTTTCACAATAATACTCCCAAGCTGCACAAAGAAATACCACTGTGGATTTCAGTACGCTGTTGTGGGGATCTGGACCCTTTGTTCCCTTCCGCAATTCAGCATGCGCATCAAGCAGCCGCTTCACTTCTGGAAGCATCTTGTCTCTTGCAAGTATCCGGGCTTGAGAGGGCAATCGATTCTCCGGCCATTAAGTATCTTCGCCCGCGGCAAGGAGAACCGCACGCAACTCCCGCCACTCCCGCGCTGACATCCCGCTCGTCTCCTGCGTCACCTCCTCCCCCGCCAGCATCCGGCGCAGGCAGGCCAGCGCCGGCGCCGACAACTGCGCCGCGTTCAACCGGTAGTCCTCGAAGGCGGCGTAGGCCAGCGGGACCCAGTCTCGGGTGATGGCGCAGATCGCCTCGCGCGTAGGCGCGGATCTCGTACTGGGCGTGGGCGTCGGCGCGCAGGCGCAGGAAGTGGAAGAGGTTGTGGAGGTCGGTCTTCCAGTACCACTGCGTGTAGATGTTCATCGGCAGGTTCATGCGGGCGAGCTCGCGCGCGAGGCCGGGGCGGTCCTCGCCCTCCGCTCAGCATCTCCTCGTAGTGGTCGTAGGCGCGCGTCGCTGTCGTCGCGCAGCATGGCCAGCACGCGGGCGGCGTCCTCGCCCTCCAGCAGCGTCGCCCCTGCCCTGCCGGTTGGTGGTGGACTGCGCGGCGAGGTGGTCGGGCGCGGGGACGTAGAACTCGCGGTCGAGGATGGAGTAGCGGGCCGAGTACTCGTTGACGTTGGCGGTGCGGTGGCGGATCCACTGGCGCGCGACGAAGACCGGCAGCTTCACGTGCAGCTTGATCTCGCACATCTCGAAGGGCGTCGAGTGCCAGTGCCGCATCAGGTAGCGGATCAGCCCGGCATCGTCGCGCGTCGCCCGCGTGCCCTGGCCGTAGGAGACGCGCGCCGCCTGCACGATGGCGGAGTCGTCGCCCATATAGTCGACGACGCGGACGAAACCGTGGTCGAGCACGGGGACGGGGTCGTAGAGGCGCGCCTCGATCCCCTCGGACACGGCGCGCCGGGTCTGGCGCGTGGTCTGGCGCGCCTCGTCGATTTCGGCCTGTTGTTCGGGCGTCAGCGACATATCATTCATCAGCGTTCCCCGGGCGGGTGCCCATCGCAAGCGATTCGGGCAGCCGCGAGATGTGGTGGCGCGTTGGATGATAGACACAAGCGGTGGTTTTGCAACCGCTGCGAGGGAGAGAGCCGGCATGAAGATCAACTACCTGCACACGATGGTGCGCGTGAAGGACATCGAGGCGTCCAAGCGGTTCTACTGCGACCTGCTGGGGCTGGTCGAGACGCGGCGCCGGGACCTCGAGCCCGCCAAGGCGACGCTGGTCTTCCTGGCGCCGGCCGGCGGCGGGCCGGGCAACGAGGTCGAGCTGACCTACAACTGGGACTCGGACGAGGAATACGACGGCGGGCGGAACTTCGGCCACCTGGCCTATGAGGTCGAGAACATTTACGAGAAGTGCCAGCAGCTGATGGATGGCGGCGTCACCATCAACCGGCCGCCGCGCGACGGGCGCATGGCCTTCGTGCGCTCGCCGGACGGCATCTCGGTCGAGCTGCTGCAGATGGGCGAGGCGCTGCCCAGCCAGGAGCCCTGGGCCAGCATGGAGAACACCGGCACGTGGTGAGCGCGTGGTGAGCCCTTGGTGACCCCATGGTGACGGCGTGAAGGGCCGGCTGGCCGCGATGCTGCTGGCGCTGGCCTCGCCGGCGGCGGCGGCCGCGGCGGATTCCTGCGGCACGGCGCTGGCGCTCGGGCTCGACGTGTCGTCCAGCGTGGACGGCGCCGAGAACCTGCTGCAGCGGCAGGGCCTGGCCGCGGCCTTCCGCGACGACGCTGTGGTGGACGCGATCCTCGGCGGCACCGGCTCAGGCGTGATGGTCGCCGTCTACGAGTGGTCGGGCTTTTACCAGCAGGAGGTCATCGTCGGCTGGACCTGGCTCGGCGACCGCAAGGCGATCAGCGCCTTTGCCGACCGCGTCGCCGCCGAGCTGCGTCACAGCAACTCGTGGCCGACCTCGCTCGGCCGCGCCGTCGAGTTCGCGACCCAGCTGCACCGCAGGAACCCGCGGCCCTGCGACCGCCGGGTCATCGACATCTCGGGCGACGGCGTGAACAACCACGGTGCCGGCCCGGACTGGTACGCCGAGCGCGGCATCCTCGACGGCTTCACGGTGAACGGGCTGGCGATCCGCGGCGCCCTGCCCGACCCGGTCGAGTATTATCGCGAGCGGCTTATCCACGGCCCCGGCGCCTTTGTCGAGGTGGCCGACGACTATCGCGATTATCCGCGCGCGATCCTGCGCAAGCTGCTGCGCGAGCTGCAGACGCCGGTGGCGATGAGGCAGTGATGCACCGGCGCACGCGCATGCTCGGCGGGGCTCTGGCTGCCGTGCCGGCACTGGCTGTGGCGCTGGCGGCGGCTCCGGCCGGGGCGGGGTCGTGCGCGCTGGAGCTGATCCTGGCCGTCGACGTCTCCGGCTCGATCGACGATCGCGAGTTCGCCCTGCAGATGGAGGGCCTGGCCTCGGCCTTCGAGGACCCGGCGCTGATCGATGCTGTCGAGGTGCAGGAGGGCGGCGTCCTCGTCACCATGACGCAGTGGAGCGGCGCGTCCCGGCAGCGCCAGGTCACCGGGTGGCACCGGCTGGACGGCGCCGCCTCGATGGCCACCTTCGCCGGGGCCGTCCGCAGGAGCGGGCGCGACTGGCGCAACTATTCGACGGCGATCGGCGAGGCGCTGTATCACGCGTTGCGGGTGGGCGGGACGTCGCCCGAGACGTGCCGGCGGCGCGTCGTCGACGTCTCCGGCGACGGCGTCAACAACGAGGGGCGGGCGCCGCGCGCCGTCGCCGACGCGCTCGCCGCCATGGGATACACGGTGAACGGGCTGGTGATCCGCGGCGACACGCCGGATCCGGTCAAGCACTACGAGGTCAACGTGCTGGCCGGCCCGCGGGCGTTCCTGGAGATCGCCGCGAGCTTCGAGGACTATCCGGAGGCGATCCGGCGCAAGCTGCTCCGCGAGGTCGAGGAGCGGGCGCTCGTCTCGCAAGCGGACGCAGGCGAGACCAGCGGCATCCCCATCGAGTGAGGCGGCGCACCGCTGCGCGCGCCGCCTCGATCAGGCGCAAGACCTCGTTCTACACAGCCTCGCTCACGTTCGTCTTTTCCAGCGGAGTACGCGTTCGCGAGGACCGCTGCCAGCGACAGGGCAAGCAAATTCAAGCCACCCGGCCTCGTCGGTGTTCTCTACCTCTTGTATACTGGCGCGGCACCTCGGTGCTCAATTCGCTGGCCATGATAATCGCCTCGTGACCGGCCTCTGCTGACTTGATGTCTCCGGCTACACGAAACAACTGGTGGCCTTACTCGTAGACCTCTTCGCCCACATCGGTATTCTCGAGCGGATCGAAGGAATCGTCGTCCTCCGACAACTCGGTAGCGGCAACGCCGCCCGCCGTCCCGGCGGCGACCAGACCGCATCCGGAAAGCATCGGGCCCGCCAAGAAGATGGCGAGTAGAGAAAGGTGCGCCAGTTTCATGCTACTCCTCCAGTCATCGCTTACATGAAATCAAAAACGCGAGGTGCGCCAACTGGTTCCACTCGGACACCTCCAAGAACGCTGATTTTCAGGCCCTCCGGTTGATGGTTTTCGGGCTTGAGGGTGGCGCAACGACGCTTTGGTCGCCTGATGAATGCTCGCTGCCCTGGCCGCTGGGCGGCCGCATGGGCGTCAGGCCGGTGCGGTTCCGACGAGCCAGACCATGCGACGCATGTTGTAGACCAGGTTTGCCAGCCCGATCTTCACCGTCGCCCTGGCGAGTTCGATGGTGCGGATCACCAGCGCCATGGGCCCCTTCTGGCGGGCGAAGACATGCTCGACATGGGCACGGACCTCCGACTTGGCGGCATTGGCGCGGGAGACGTGCGTCGGCATGGGCTTGCCCATGGGCTTCTTTCGGTGGATCCGGCTGGTGAAGCCCTTGGCCGCGAGATGCGCCTCGTTCTTCGCCGAGCGATACGCGGTGTCGGCCCAGACCCCGCCGCCGGTGTTGGCCTTGTCGAGCAGGCCCGGCAACTGCGCGCCGTCGTGGCGGGCGGCGTCGGTTGCGGTCCAGGTGCGGATCAGCCCGTGGCGGCGGTCGATGCCGACATGGTTCTTGTAGCCGAACATCGGGATGGCGATGTCGACGCGCTTCGCGCCGTCCGCCGATGGCTTGGCCTTGGAGTGTTTCACCGTCCAGCGCGCGTCGCGGTCCTTCTGCGCCAGTTTCGCGGGCTTCTGCGCCCATTCCTCGGGAATGCGGCCCTCGCGCAGAGCCCGCTTCTCGTCCTCGGTGTTGCGCTGCTTCGGCGCCGCCACCACGGTCGCGTCGACGATCTGCCCGCCCATGGCAATGTAGCCCGCCGCAGAGAGCTGCGCCTCGAAGCGGCGCAACAGCCCTTCGATGGCCGGGACGCCACCGATCCACGCCCGCGTGAGCGCCTCGCGGAAGTTCCAGATCGAGTTCGCGTCCGGCACGCGGTCCGCCAGCGACAGCCCGAGGAACCGCATGAACGAGAGACGGTCCTTGATGAGATACTCGGTCCGCTCGTCCGACAGCGAGTGGCTGGCCTGAAGGATCAGGATCCGGAACATCAGCACGTGGTCGTAGGGCGGGCGGCCGCCCTTCGAGCGGTCCGCGCGCGGCACGGCCTGCTCCAGCTCGGACCTGAATGCCTCGAAATCCACCAGCGTGTTCACCCGCTCGAGGTCATCGCCCTTCGCCGACAGCTCCCGCAGCCGCGCGTCCATGTCAAACAGCCCCGGTTCCCGCGTCATGTTCCGCCTCACCGCCGATGCCGGCTCAGTGAATTATCAACGCGCCGGGAGCGCACGTGTTTTTGGAGGTCTCCACTCGACACGCCGCAGCGCGCTGCGCAAGGCGGGCGAGGCGGCAGCGAGCCGCGCATGCGACAGTGAAAAGGCCGGGCCTCGCGACCCGGCCTCGTCATGAACACTGCGCTCTCGCGATCAGTGGGCGAGCGGAGTCTCTACGCCCTCGCCTTCGTCGCCGGCGATCGGCGCGTCGACCTCTTCTTCCTCTTCCCAGTCGATCGGCTCGGGCTGCCGGACCAGCGCATGCGCCAGCACCTGGCTGACGTTCTCGACCGGGATGATCTCGAGCCCGTCCTTCACGTTGTCGGGGATGTCCGGCAGATCCTTCACGTTGTCCTTCGGGATCAGCACCGTCTTGATGCCGCCGCGCAGCGCCGCGAGCAGCTTCTCCTTCAGCCCGCCGATCGGCAGGACGTTGCCGCGCAGCGTGACCTCGCCGGTCATCGCCAGGTCCTTGCGCACCGGGATCTCGGTCAGCACCGAGACGATCGAGGTCACCATGGCGACGCCGGCCGACGGCCCGTCCTTGGGCGTCGCGCCCTCGGGCACGTGGACGTGGATGTCGATCTTCTCGAAGCGCGTCGGCTTCACGCCGTAGGCCGGCGGCCTTGGAGCGGACGAAGCTCGCCGCCGCGTCGATCGACTCCTTCATCACGTCGCCCAGCGTGCCGGTGGTCTTCATCCGGCCCTTGCCGGGCAGCTTGAGCGCCTCGATCGTGCAGCAGGTCGCCGCCGACCGAGGTCCAGGCGAGCCCGGTGATGACGCCGACCTGGTCCGTCTCCTCGGCCAGGCCGTAGCTTGAAGCGCGGCACGCCGAGATAGTGCTCGAGGTTCTCCTTGCGTCACCTCGACCGTCTTGTGGTCGCCGCGGACGATCTCGGTCAGCGCCTTGCGGCACAGCTTGGCCAGCTCGCGCTCCAGGTTCCGCACGCCGGCCTCGCGCGTGTAGGTGCTGGACGATCGCCTTCAGCGCCTCGTCGGTCAGGCTGAACTCGCCCTTCTTCAGCCCGTGGTCCTTCATCCTGCTTCGGCTAGCAGGTGGCGCCTGCGCGATCTCGATCTTCTCGTCCTCGGTGTAGCCGGCGAGGCGAGATGATCTCCATGCGGTCGAGCAGCGGCTGCGGCATGTTGTAGGTGTTCGCCGTGGTGATGAACATCACGTTCGAGAGGTCGTACTCGACCTCGAGATAGTGGTCGATGAAGGTGCTGTTCTGCTCGGGATCCAGCACCTCGAGCATCGCCGAGGCCGGGTCGCCGCGGAAGTCGTGGCCCATCTTGTCGATCTCGTCGAGCAGGATCAGCGGGTTGGTGGTCTTGGCCTTCTTCATCGACTGGATGATCTTGCCGGGCATCGAGCCGATATAGGTCCGCCGGTGGCCGCGGATCTCGGCCTCGTCCCGGACGCCGCCGAGCGAGATGCGGATGAACTCGCGCCCCGTGGCCCGGGCGACCGACTTGCCGAGCGAGGTCTTGCCGACGCCCGGAGGGCCGACGAGGCAGAGGATCGGGCCCTTCAGCTTGGCCGAGCGCTGCTGCACGGCGAGGTACTCGACGATCCGCTCCTTGACCTTCTCCAGGCCGTAATGGTCGTCGTCGAGCACCGTCTGCGGCGCGGCTTCAGGTCCTTCTTGACGCGCGACTTCTTGCCCCACGGGATCGACAGCATCCAGTCGAGATAGTTGCGCACGACCGTGGCCTCGGCCGACATCGGCGACATGTTGCGCAGCTTCTTCAGCTCGGCCGTCGCCTTGTCGCGCGCTTCCTTCGAGAGCTTGGTCTCCTCGATCTGGCGCTCGTACTCGCGCGATGTCGTCGCGGCCGTCCTCGCCCTCGCCGAGCTCGCGCTGGATCGCCTTCATCTGCTCGTTGAGGTAGTACTCGCGCTGGGTCTTCTCCATCTGGTTCTTGACGCGGCTCTTGATCTTCTTCTCGACCTGCAGGACCGAGATCTCGCCCTGGATCAGGCCGTAGGATCTTCTCCATGCCGCTGGTCGACGCTCGGCTCTTCCAGCAGCTTCTGCCGCTCGGAGAGCTTCACGCCCAGGTGGCCGGCGATGGTGTCGGCGAGCTTGCGACGGATCCTCGATCTCGCCGATGTTGGCCAGCGCCTCCTCGGGCACGTTCTTGTTCAGCTTGACGTAGCGCTCGAACCGGTCGACCAGCGACCGCGGCCAGCGCCGCGACGGTGTCGCTCGTCGCCGGTGACTCGTCGACCGGCTCGATCGCCGCCTCGAAATAGTCGCTCGTTCGGCACGTAGAACCAGTGATCTGCGCGCGGCTGCGGCCCTCGACCAGCACCTTGACGGTGCCGTCGGGCAGCTTGAGCAGCTGCAGCACGTTGGCCAGCGAGCCGACGCGGTAGATGTCGTCCTCGCCCGGCTCGTCCTTGGCCGCGTCGCGTCTGGGAGGCCAGCAGGATCTGCCGGTCGTCCTTCATCACCGCTTCCAGCGCCTTGACCGAGCGCGTCCCGCCCGACGAAGAGCGGCACGATCATGTGCGGGAACACGACGATGTCCCGCAGCGGCAGCACCGGAAGGTAGGTGGGCTGCCGAAGGATCTGGCATGGTTCTGATCGCTCATTTATCTGCGCTCTGGCTCCCGCGGAGGGCGCCGCGCGAGCGTTTTGTCTGCTCTGGCGCCCGGAAAATGGGTCTCCGGGCGATCGCGGAATTCAAGCTGCGACGCGAGGCCGCGTCCGCGGCGCGCTGTTCGCAGAGCGCTCCGCGGATCAAGATGCGGTGGCTTCGGCGCTTGCTTTTCCGCGTAGATGTAGAGCGGCTTGGCCGTGCCCTGCGATCACGTCGTCGTTGACGACGATCTCCTGCGACGCCCTCCAGCCCGGGCAGGTCGAACATCGGTGTCGAGCAGCACGTCCTCGAGGATCGAGCGCAGGCCGCGCGCGCCGGTCTTGCGGTCGATCGCCTTCGCGCGATGGCGGTCAGCGCCTCGTCGGTGAAGGTCGAGCTTCGACGTCTCTCCATCTCGAACAGCCGCTGGTACTGCTTGACCAGCGCGTTCTTCGGCGTCGGTCAGGATCGCCACCAGCGCGTCCTCGTCGAGGTCCTGCAGCGTCGCGATCACCGGCAGGCGGCCGACGAATTCGGGGATCAGGCCGAACTTCAGCAGGTCCTCGGGCTCGAGGCTCCATCAGCACCTCGCCGATGCGCGCGGTCCTCGATCGACCTGCACGTCGGCGCCGAAGCCCATCGCGCGAGCCCTTGCCGCGCTGGGCGATGATCTTGTCCAGCCCGGCAAAGGCGCCGCCGCAGATGAAGAGGATGTTGGTCGTGTCGACCTGCAGGAACTCCTGCTGCGGATGCTTGCGCCCGCCCTGCGGCGGCACGCGAGGCGACGGTGCCCTCCATGATCTTCAGCAGCGCCTGCTGCACGCCCTCGCCCGACACGTCGCGGGTGATCGAGGGGTTGTCCGACTTGCGGCTGATCTTGTCGACCTCGTCGATGTAGACGATGCCGCGCTGCGCCCGCTCGACGTTGTAGTCGGCCGACTGCAGCAGCTTGAGGATGATGTTCTCGACGTCCTCGCCGACATAGCCGGCCTCGGTCAGCGTCGTCGCGTCGGCCATGGTGAAGGGCACGTCGAGGATGCGCGCCAGCGTCTGCGCCAGCAGCGTCTTGCCGCAGCCGGTCGGGCCGATCAGCAGGATGTTGGACTTGGCCAGCTCGACATCCGCCGACTTCGCGGCGTGGTTCAGCCGCTTGTAGTGGTTGTGCACGGCCACCGAGAGCACGCGCTTGGCCGTGCTCCTGGCCGATCACGTAGTCGTCGAGAACGTTGCAGATCTCCGCGGCGTCGGCACGCCGTCGGAGGACTTCACCAGGTTGTTCTTGGTCTCCTCGCGGATGATGTCCATGCACAGCTCGACGCACTCGTCGCAGATGAACACCGTCGGGCCCGGCGATCAGCTTGCGAACCTCGTGCTGGCTCTTGCCGCAGAAGGAGCAGTAGAGGGTGTTCTTGCTGTCCGAGCCGCTGGTCTTGCTCATCTCAAGTCTCCGGGCGAATCGGCTTCGCCTCCATGTTCCGGGCGCAACGCTCCGCCGCCGGGTCATCGAACGCCGAATCGGTCGGCCGCGATCCCTTCCGAATTCTGACGCGTCAGGTTAGCGCCGATGCGCCAACCTGTCACGGCCGTCACGCCGGCGCGCGCTGCCGCTGATCGGGGCCCGATCGCGGCTCCGGTCACGTCGCCTCCGGCTCCGCCTTGCGCTCCTCGACGATGTTGTCGATCAGGCCCCAGTCCTTCGCCTGCCTCCGGCGTCATGAAGTAGTCGCGGTCCAGCGCGCGCTCGATCGATCTCGAGGTCCTGGCCGGTGTGCTTGACGTAGATCTCGTTCAGCCGGCGCTTCAGCTCCAGCATCTCGCGCGGCGTGGATCTCGATGTCGGTGGCCTGGCCCTGGAAGCCGCCGGAGGGCTGGTGCACCATGATGCGGCGTTCGGCAGCGAGAAGCGCATGTCCTTCGCGCCGGCGGCCAGCAGCAGCGAGCCCATGGAGGCCGCCTGCCCGACGCAGAGCGTCGAGACCTGCGGCCGGATGTACTGCATGGTGTCGTAGATCGACAGCCCCGAGGTGACGACGCCGCCCGGGCTGTTGATGTACATCGAGATTTCCTTCTTCGGGTTCTCGGCCTCGAGGAACAGCAGCTGCGCGACGATCAGCGTCGCCATCTCGTCGTCGACGGGCCCGGCGACGAAGATGATCCGCTCCTTCAGCAGGCGCGAGAAGATGTCGTAGCGAGTTCGAGCCGCGCGCGGTGATCTCCTCGACGGTCGGGATGATGAAATTCGTAACGGTATCAGCGGGATCGCGCATCGGGGCCTGCCTTCGCTTTCCCGGCGCCGCGGCGGGGCGGCGGCGTCGGCGGGGTTCATACGTTGCGCCAATGTCTTAATGCCTGCTTACTGGGCCTTCAATGGCACTGCACGGAAATCGCTCCGATGCGCCCGGCGCGCGACGGACGAGCCGCAGGGTGGAGGCGATAGTGGCGGAGATGCCGCGGGAAAGTGCCGATCCGGGGCCGGAGGCGTGCCGACGCGCTTTGCCGGCCGGTGCGCACGCACTGCGCTTTCGAGCGAGGCACGCGCCTGGGAGGAAAGATGCATGAGCGCAGTGCTCTACGAGCGCGACGGGCGGATCGGCCGCGTGACGCTGAACCGCCCCGAGGTGATGAACGCCATCGACGACCGGCTGCCGGACGGCGCTGGCGGACGCGATCCGGCGGGCGAATGCCGATGCGGACGTTCACGTGATCGTGCTGTCCGGCAACGGCCCGGCCTTCTGCGCCGGCTATGATCTGGCCTTCTACGCCGAGGCGCGAGGAGGGGCGCGGCGCCGAGCTGACACAGCCGATGCCCTGGGACCCGATCCGGGACTTCGCCTTCATGAAGCGCAACACCGATCTCTTCATGGAGATCTTCCGCTCGCTGAAGCCGGTGATCTGCAAGGTGCACGGATACGCGGTGGCCGGCGGCTCGGACATCGCGCTCTGCGCCGACATCGTCATCATGGCCGAGAGCGCGCGCATCGGCTATATGCCCGCCCGGGTCTGGGGCTGTCCGACGACGGCCATGTGGGTCTATCGCCTCGGCCCGGAGCGGGCCAAGCGCATGCTGCTGACCGGCGACAAGATCGACGGCCGCGAGGCCGAGCGCCTGGGCCTGGTGCTGAAGGCGGTGCCGGACGACGAGCTGGACGCCGAGGTCGAGCGGCTGGCGAGCGCATGGCTTCGGTGCCGGTCAACCAGCTCGCCATGCAGAAGCTGATGATCAACCAGGCGCTCGAGAACATGGGGCTGGCCTCGACCCAGACGCTGGCGACGATCTTCGACGGCATCACCCGGCACTCGCCCGAGGGCCTGGCCTTCAAGCGCCGCGCCGAGGCGGTGGGATGGAAGCAGGCGGTGCGCGAGCGTGACGACGGCACTTATGACTGGACGCTCGACCGGCCGATCAACGCACCGACCTGACGGACCATGAACGCCCCGAGCCCCGTCGCCGGCCGGTCGGCCGGCCGGCATGGCTGCTCGCCGCGCCGGTCGTCTTCTGCTGTCTCTGGTCGGGCGGCTATGTCGTCGCCAAGATCGGCATCCTCTATGCCGAGCCGCTGACGCTGCTGGTGCTGCGCTATGCCTGCGCGATCGGCGTCATGCTGCCGCTCGTTGTCGTGCTGCGGCCGCCCCTGCCCCGCCGCGTCGCCGAATGGGCGCATCTGGCGATCGTCGGCCTGTTGATCCAGACGGTCTATTTCGGGATGTCCTACCTGGCCTTCCGCGCCGGCGTCGCCGCCGGCGTCGTCGCGCTGGTCATGTCGCTGCAGCCGATCCTGGTCGCCATGCTGGCGCCCGGCATCGCTGCCGAGCGGATCGGCTGGCGGCGCTGGTCGGGGCTGGCGCTCGGGCTGGGCGGCACCGCCGTCGTCATCCTCGCCCGCTCGGCGATCGAGGCGCCGCCGGCGCTCGGCCTCGTCTTCGCCGTCATCGGCCTGGCCGGCATGATCGCCGGCACGATGTGGGAAAAGCGCTTCGGGATCGCGCACCACCCGGTCACGGCCAACCTGGTCGGCTTTGCCGCCGGCCTGGCCGGGATCCTGCCGTTCGCGCTGTTGCTCGAGACGCAAGCCGTCGACTGGACCTGGGCGTTCGCCGGCGCCCTCGGCTATCTGGTGATCGGCAACTCGCTGATCGCAACGTCGCTGCTGCTGGCGATGATCCGGGTCGGCGAGGTCGCGCGGGTCTCGGCGCTGCTGTTCCTGGTGCCGCCGATCGCGGCGGCGCTGGGGTGGGCGCTGCTGGGCGAGGTGATGCCGCCGCTCGCCTGGGCCGGGATGGCGGTCGCCGGTCTGGGGGTCCTGATCGCGACACGGGCGCGCTGAGCGCCCGCGCGACCAATCCATGCGTCAGGCCTGACTGTCCGTCGCGGCCTCGGGCGTGCCCGTCCCTTCATCGTCGAGCGCGTCGAGTTCGGCCTGCAGCTCGTCCTTGCTGACGGGCGTATCGGTCACGTCTGCGCGCTCGAGGATCAGGTCGACGACCTTGTCCTCGTAGAGCGGCGCGCGGATCTGCTCGAGCGCCTCGCGGTGCTGGCGGACGTACTCGAAGAACTCGCGCTCCTGGCCCGGATAGCGCCGCGCCTGCGCCATGATCGCCTGGCCGAGCTCGGCCTCGGCGATCTCGACGTTCTCGCGCGAGCCGATGTCGGCCAGCAGCAGGCCGAGCCTGACCCGCCGCTCGGCCAGCTTGGAATGCTCGTCCGTCGGCTCGATCGCCGGGTGGTCGTGACCCTCGTGGTCGGGATGCTCCTCGTGCCAGAGCTGGTGCGCGATCGAGTTGGACTCGATCTGCACGAGCGTCTCCGGCAGGTCGAAGCTGACCATCTCGTCCAGCCGGTCGAGCAGGCGCCGCTTGAGCAGCGTGCGGCTGGCGCCGGAGTATTCCTGGCCGATCCGCTCGCGCAGCTGCTCTCTCAGCTGGTCGAGGTTCTCGGCGCCGTAGCGCGTCGCCAGCGCTTCGTCGACCTCGGCCGGCCTGGGCTTGCGGACCTCCTTGACCTTCACCGAGAAGACGGCGTCCTTGCCGGCCAGGTTCGGTGCGCCGTACTCGTCCGGGAAGGTGACCTCGACCTCCTTCTCGTCGCCGGCGCTCGGCGCCGGCCAGCTGGCCCTCGAAGCCCGGGATGAAGCTGTCCGAGCCAAGCACCAGCGGATAGTCCTCGGCCTCGCCGCCGTCGAACGCCTCGCCGTCGATCCGGCCGGTGAAGTCGATCACCACCTGGTCGCCGTCCTCGGCCCTGGCGCTCTCGTCGCCGCGGCTCGTAGTTGACCGATCCCTTGGCCAGCCGGTCGAGCGCCTCGTCGAGCGCGGCGTCGTCGACGGTCACGGCCCGGCGCTCGAGCTTGATCGTCGAGAAGTCGATCTCGGGCACCTCGGGCAGGCACTCATAGGCGATCTCGACCTTGAGGTCGTCGCCGGCCTCGAACCTGTCGTTCTCGATCTTGACATCGGGCTGGCGGGCCGGCCGGTGGCCCTGCTCCTTCAGATGGTCGGCAACCGTGTTCTCGACCGTCTCCTGCACGACCTCGCCCAGCACCGACTTGCCGAAGTGCTGCTTCATCAGGTTCAACGGCGCCTTGCCCTTGCGGAAGCCCTTCATGTGGAAGTCCTTGCGCAGGACCTCGAGCTTCTCTGTCGTCTTGGCGTCGAGCGCTTCGGCGGTCACCACGAGCTTGTATTCCCGCTTCAGCCCTTCTGCCTTGGTCTCAGTCACCTGCATCGGCCACCTGCATCGGCATCTTCGTTCATCCCGGCACCAGCACGGCTGACGGGCGGAATTTTCCGGGCTTGGTGCGGACGGAGGGACTTGAACCCCCACGCCTTGCGGCACGAGAACCTAAATCTCGCGTGTCTACCAGTTCCACCACGCCCGCCTGCCGGAACTTCCCGGCGAAATCGGCGCCTCTATAGCAACGAGTCGCGGCGGAGCGATAGAAAAAATGTCTGGTTCGTCTGCCGCAGGTTCGGCCGCTCTCGGCCGCCGGCGCTGCCGCCGCTCGGCGGACGGCGTCAGAGCCCGAGATCGCGGTAGACGGCAGGCAGCTGCTCCGGCAGGTCTTCGGCGATCAGGCCGGGGCCGAAGCGCTGCGCGCAGGCGACGTGCAGCCAGGCGGCCGTCGTGGCGGCCTCGAAGGCATCGAGGCCGCGGGCGAGCAGCCCGGTCACCAGCCCCGCCAGCACGTCGCCCGTTCCGGCCGTGGCCAGCCAGGGCGCGGCGCGCGCATAGGCGGCGGCGTTGACCGCCGCGCGCCCCGACGGGCCCGCCGGATCGGCGATCACGGTGTCCGGCCCCTTGAAGAGGACCGTGCAGCCGGCCCGCGCCGCCGCCTCGCGCGTCGCGTCCAGCTTGGAATAGGCCGGTCCGTCCCCGGGGCGCGCGGCCAGCTTGTCCAGCGATGTCCGGGAACAGCCGCCCGAACTCGCCCTGGTGCGGCGTCAGCACGCAGGCCGGGTGCAGCATCGTGAACAGCGCCTGCGGGTCGTCGGCGTACTCGCTGATCGCATCGGCATCCAGCACGACGGCCGGCCCGGCGTGCGGCGTCCGCCCGCCCTTCAGCAGCTCTGCCGCGAAGGCGCGCAGCCGCTCGCCATGGCCAAAGCCCGGCCCGATGCAAGGCCGCGCCGATCCTGCGCGCCGCGATCAGTGTCGCCGAGGGCCTGCGGCGTCGCGACCGGCGCGAGCATAACGGCGTCGAGCGCAGCGGCATTCTCGATCAGCGCCGCCGGCGGGCAGCCGACGGTGACCAGCCCGGCGCCGACCCGCAGGCGCGCGCGCGCCGCCAGCCGCGCGGCGCCGCCCTTGCCGACGCCGCCCGACAGGATCAGCGCGTGGCCGTGCCCGTACTTGTGCGCGCCCGTCGCCTTGCGCAGGCCGCCCCGGCGAGGGCGGCGCATCGACCGCGCACGCGCTTCCGGCGGCGCGCCGCGATCCGAGCCCGATATCCACGACCGCCAGGCTGCCGCAGCGCTCCGGCCCCTCGTCCAGATGAGTGGCCCGAGCTTGGCGCGGTGGAAGGTGACGGTCAGCTCGCCGCGCACGCTCCGACGCCGCGGTCGCCCGCTGTCCGAGCACGAGCCCCGTCGGCAGGTCGACGCAGACGCGTACCGAAGGCCGGGCTGCTGCTCCGGGTCGAGGGCGGCGAGGATGTCCTCGAGATCGCCATCCAGGTCGCGGGTCAGCCCGGTGCCGAAGATCGCGTCGACACAGACGTCGAAGCCGGTCGGCAGCGGCGCCCGCCCCAGCGCCTCGATGCGGCCCAGCGCCCGCCACGCCCGGGCGTTCTCGGCGGCATCGGCGGGCAGGGCGTCGATCCGGGCCGGGTCGCGACCGTAGAGAAGGGTCTCGACCTCCCAGCCGCGCTGTCTTCAGCAGGCGCGCCGACGACGAAGCCGTCGCCGCCATTGTTGCCGGGCCCGCAGAGCACGACGGCGCGGCGCGGCGCCGTCGCCAGCTCCGGGCCGCCACCGCAGCATCGCCTCGACGACGCCGCGCCCGGCGCGCTCCATCAGCTCGCGCCCGGTCACCTCCCCCGCCTCGATCGCGGCGCGCTCGACGGTCGCGCATCTGCGCTGCCGTCAGCAGCTCGTGCATTGCCTGCCCACCGGTTCGCGGATCGCCCCTTTTTGCGTATCCGCGCCGCCGGTCAACCCGAAGGTGCGCCCATGCAATCAGCAGTCTGCCTAGATTTTCATCAGAATGCCGGCCGCAGCCGGCCGATCTCAGGATTTTCCGTCTGTACCCAGCAGGTTAGTGCCATGGCACGCCCCTTGCGTTCTCTCCGAAAACCCGGCGCTCGCCGGGCATCAGCCATGCGCGGCCGATGGGGAGGAGACGATGAAAAAGATCGAGGCGATCATCAAGCCGTTCAAGCTCGACGAGGTCAAAGAGGCTCTGCAGGACATCGGCATCCAGGGCCTGAGCGTCTCGAGGCGAAGGGGTTCGGCCGCCAGAAGGGCCACACGGAACTCTATCGCGGCGCCGAGTACGTCGTCGACTTCCTGCCCAAGGTGAAGATCGAGGTCGTCGTCGACGACGCCATGGTCGAGCAGGTCACCGAGGCGATCATCGCCGCCGCCAAGACCGGCAAGATCGGCGACGGCAAGATCTTCGTCACGCATGTCGAGCACGCCGTGCGCATCCGCACCGGCGAAGAGGGCGCCGACGCGCTCTAGCAATCAGCAAAATACTGAGCGGGAGAGGGAAACAAATGAGCACACCTGAACAGCTGGTCAAGCAGATCAAGGACGAAGAGATCGCCTATGTCGACCTGCGCTTCACCGATCCGCGCGGCAAGATGCAGCACGTCACGGCATTCTCGGGCATCGTCGACGAGGACTGGTTCACCGAGGGCTGGATGTTCGACGGCAGTTCGATCGCCGGCTGGAAGTCGATCGACAAGTCCGACATGAAGCTGATGCCGGATGGCGAATCCACCTATCTCGACCCGTTCTATGCCGAGAAGACGCTGGCCGTTCACTGCACCGTCGTCGAGCCGGACACGGACGAGCCCTACGAGCGCGACCCGCGCGGCACGGCGCAGAATGCCGAGCGGTACCTGAAGGACAGCGGCATCGGCGACAAGTCGTTCTGGGGCCCCGAGGCCGAGTTCTTCATCTTCGACGACGTCCGCTTCAAGGTCGACATCAACAAGGTCGCCTACGAGGTCGACGCCGACGACGCCAGCTGGAACTCGGACGCCGAGTTCGAGATGGGCAACATGGGCCACCGGCCGACGCTGAAGGGCGGCTATTTCCCGGTCAACCCGACCGACAGCGGCCAGGACATCCGCTCCGAGATGCTGTCGACCATGGCCCGCATCGGCATGAAGGTCGACAAGCACCACCACGAGGTCGCCAGTTGCCAGCACGAGCTGGGCATGATCTTCGACACCCTGACGCGGCAGGGCGACAACATGCAGAAGTACAAGTACGTCATCCACAACGTCGCGCACGCATACGGCAAGACGGCGACCTTCATGCCGAAGCCGATCAAGGGCGACAACGGCAGTCGGGCATGCACATCAACCAGTCGATCTGGAAGGGCGGCAAGCCGCTGTTCGCCGGCGACCAGTACGCAGACCTGAGCGAGGAGGCGCTGTTCTACATCGGCGGCATCCTCAAGCACGCCAAGTCGCTGAACGCCTTCACCAATCCGGCGACCAACAGCTACAAGCGGCTGATCCCGGGCTTCGAGGCGCCGGTGCTGCTGGCCTATTCGGCGCGCAACCGGTCGGCCTGCGTCCGCATCCCGTGGACCGAGAGCCCGAAGGCCAAGCGCGTCGAGACGCGCTTTCCCGACCCGGCGGCCAACCCCTATCTGGCGATGTCGGCGCTGCTGATGGCCGGGCTCGACGGCATCGAGAACCGCATCCACCCGGGCGAGGCGGCGGACAAGGACCTCTACGACCTGCCGCCCGAGGAACTGGCCGGCATTCCGACGGTCTGCGGCAGCTTGCGCGAGGCGATGGAGAGCCTGGAGGCCGACCACGAGTACCTGCTGAAGGGCAACGTCTTCACGCAGCGACCAGATCGAGGGCTACATGGCGCTGAAGTGGGACGAGATCTACGCCTTCGAGCACACGCCGCACCCGGTCGAGTTCCAGATGTACTACAGCTGCTGACGGCGTTCCCTCGGGGGGAGCCGAGGCCCCGCGGCGCCCGCCGCGGGGCCTTTTCTTTGCCGGTTCGGCAAACCGTTCGGCAAGTGAGTTCGGCAAACTGCGCGGCAACGATCCTTGCGTAACCTTTGATTAATCCAAAGCGGGGTTCGGCAATCCCGTGCACCCGAGGACAAGCGCCCGCTGCGCAGAGGGGCTTCGCACTCGGCTTCGGGGACGTTGGACGGAGCCGCGCGGGCGTTCCGCGGCGCCTTAGAGCGGCGTGCCCGCCCGCCGGCGGGGTCGGGATCCGCGCCCGTATGCAATCAGTCTGTGCTCCTCAGGTTCCTGACGAAGCCCGCGATGCGCTCGGCCATCGTGGGGCCCGCCAGCGAGGACACGGCGAGCACCGTCGAGGCGAGGGGCGGAATGCCGATCAGGATCGGCCCGCAGCCATGCCGCCGATCAGAACCCGTTGGTGAAGCCCTTGGCATCGCTCGGTGCCGACGATCCAGGCGGAGTAGTGCTCCAGCAGGTCGCGGAAGGAGAGCATGCGCAGTGCCACCGGCTCTGCGTCCGCTTCGGTCGGGTGCTCGGGCAGATAGGGAGGCTTGGTCGGCGGCAGCGCCGATTTCGGAACCGGAGCCCCTCGAGGAAGTCGATGTTCTCGCGCGCGACCTCGAGCGCCTGCGCATCGTTCGGGAGGTTTGCGCGACGACGTTCGATCTCGACGGCAATGCGGTCGTGGAGATCGCTTGCTGTCGAGCTGACCGCGACCGGGGCGGCCGCCACGGCACGCGAGACGTGCCCCGCCTCTATTTCACGGGAGATCGCTTCTTCATTTTGTCCGGCCGGATTCCGGCGACGCCCTGCTGATGCTCCGCGATCAGCCGGGCGATCTCGGCGTACGGCGGCGGGGCCTTGCTTCCAGACATCGTCGGGGATCAGTGCCTTCTCGTGTTCATGATCTGCGTCGAGCGGGCGCCCAGTGAGACAGGCTTCGTACCAGTCCGTCCAGACGTCCCAGCCTTCACCGCATTTCTGAAGGTGAGAGCTGAGTGACCGCCAGCCGTCCACCGCCCACCCTGGTGCCCTGCCGGCCAAACCGGTGACGTGGCGAAGCTACATGACCGAGGGCCGCCCAGCTTCAAAGCTCGTTGCACCCGCGTCCTCTGAGACGAAGCCCGCGGCGTAAGCGCCTAGCCGAATCGGCTGCGACGGCTGTTAGCTTTCTTGCGGCCAGCGACCCGCGAGAGCAGCATCAGGCACTTTGGCGGCGGCGGAAAAGACGGCGATAGCCGCCCGCTGCGGCCGAAGCAGTATAATGCGGCGGCGCCATCAAGGCGGCGGCATCGCCTCCTGCGATAGCTACGATGGCATCCCGCGGTTTCCGCGCGGCTCGGTATGTGCAGCTTCGACGGCGCCACGCACCTCCTTCCGCCGCCAAGGCCGCGGCCCCACCTGCCCGCAATAGACAATGGCGACAAACCGAAACAATTCGAGCGACGAAATCTGCCGGCGCTCCTCCGATCTTCGCTCAACACTCGTATTAATGGCAGTAGGCGCACCGAAGTCCGCGCGGCGCGATGAGGACGGCATCCTCGGGCGGGCGGGTTTTCAGCCACGCTTCCAGGCTCTCGCGATCTTTGATTTCGGGCATGCTCGTCCCTTGCGCAACGGTCACGCCGCGGCCCGGGAGGGTCGACAAGCGGTCCGTGTCATGCCCGCGGACGCGCGGAGCTTAAAGGGGAGGTTCCCGGGTCTGCGCGGGACATGACGGGGCGGGAAGGTCAAAGGCGGCGCGGGCGGACCGCCCACCCTATGGGCGCCGACGACGAAGTCGGGCTTCGCTCCCCCCGCTTCGGAACTCGGCGGCGGGGAAGACGCCCAGCACCTTCATGTGCTTGGTGAAGAAGGCGAGTTCCTCGAAGGCGTGCTGGACGCCGCGGTCGTCGGGGTGGCCCTCGATCTCGGCGTAGAACTGGGTGGCCGGAGAAGCTGCCGCCCAGCATGTAGGATCTCGAGCTTGACCATGTTGACGCCGTTCGTCGCGAAGCCGCCCATCGCCTTGTAGAGGGCGGCGGGGACGTTGCGGACCTCGAAGACGAAGCTGGTCATGGCGTCGCCGTCGGTCGGGTCGGCCTCGATCTTCTGGCGCGACATGACCAGGAAACGGGTGGTGTTGTGGCTGGCGTCCTCGATGTTGCCGGCGAGGATCTCGAGGCCGTAGAGTTCGCCGGCCAATGCGGAGGCGATGGCGGCGCGCGACGGGTCCTTGTCCTCGGCGATCTGGGCGGCGCTGCCGGCGGTGTCGGCGCCGATGGCGGCGCGGATGGCGTGGCGCGCCAGGAACGCCTTGCACTGGCCGAGGGCGACGGTGTGGCTCTGCGCCTCGGCCACGCCCTCCAGCGTCGCGCCGGGGACGCCGAGGAGCTGCAGGTGGACGGGGACGAAGTGCTCGCCGATGATGTAGAGGCCGGAGGTCGGCAGCAGGTGGTGCAGGTCGGCGACGCGCCCATAGGTCGAGTTCTCGATCGGCATCATGGCGAGGTCGGCCGCCCGCGTGCGCACCGCCTCCAGCGCCGCCTCGAAGGTCGGGCACGGCATGGCCTCGAGGTCGGGGAAGACCTCGCGGCAGGCCTGGTGCGAATAGGCGCCGAGGTCGCCCTGGAAGGCAATGCGCCCGGTGCGGCCGTTCTGCCTGCCATTCTGCCTGCCTGTCACCGGCGCAACCCCATGGCCCTCTGCCACCTTTCCCCCCGCGGATTCCGCACCAGTCTTCCGTCCGGGGCCGGTTTGGCTCCGCTTTCTGCGTTGTCACGTTTGGTCGCGGCTTCTATCGCTTGCGACCGTGCGTTGGAAGGCGGTAATCAGGGCGCGATCGTCAGAGGTGGAGCGCATGGACTCGTCGGAATTCAACAAGATCGCCGGT
This sequence comes from uncultured Alphaproteobacteria bacterium, assembly GCA_963745085.1. Taxonomy (GTDB): domain Bacteria; phylum Pseudomonadota; class Alphaproteobacteria; order Rhodobacterales; family Rhodobacteraceae; genus Thermohalobaculum. The sequence goes on from CAVUWP010000026.1 coordinate 25,464, forward strand.
GCCGGGCTTGCGGCGCTGCTGGCCTTCCTGCTGCTGAACTTCTTCTCGGGCCTGGTCTACGGCACGCACGAGGTCGGCGAAGGCCACGGCGAGGAAGTGCTGGCCTATGCGCTGGCCGTCGAGACCGAGGGCGGCGGCGAGACCTCGGAGGAGCCGCAGGTCGACCTGGCGGCGCTGGTCGCGACGGCGGACCCCGGCGCCGGCGAGAGCACCTTCCGCGCCTGCGGCGCCTGCCACAAGGTGGAGAAGGGCGTGAACGCCGTCGGCCCGTCGCTGTGGGACGTGGTCGGGCGTAAAATCGCCTCGCTCGACGGCTTCCAGTACTCGGACGCGCTGATGGCCAAGGAGGGGGACTGGACGGTCGAGCACATGTTCCACTTCCTGGAGAACCCGAAGGCATGGGCGCCGGGCACGAAGATGAGCTTTGCCGGGCTGAAGGACCCGCAGGACCGGGTCAACGTCATCGCCTATCTGAACCAGGCTGGCGACGCGCCGATCGACCTCTCGGCCGGGCTGGAGCCGATGGCCGTGGCGACCGCCGACGCAGGCACGGCGATCCCCGACCCCGCGCTGGCGCCCGGCGTCGGGCCGGAGCCCGGCGTCAACCCGCCGGGCGAGGCGGTCGAGGCGGCCCCCGCCAGCGGCGAGTCGGCCGGGATCGAGAGCATGAGCGAGGCGGCCGAGGTCGAGGAGACGGCGCCGGCGGTCGTGCGGGACAGTGTCGCCACGGCCGAGCGTGCCGACGCAGCGGCATCGCCCGCCACCGAGGCGCAGGGCCAGTCGCAGGAGGGCGAGGCGGCGACCGGTGAAGGCATCCTGCATTCGTCGGATCCGACCCAGCAGGCGCCGGCGCAGCAGCGCCCCGGCATGGCGGGCGAGCCCGGCAAGGGCACGCAGCCGATGGCCGGCCAGCCCGAGGCCGGCACGCCGGAGCAGGCGGTCGAGGCGCCGGAGCCGGTGCCGCCGGAGAAACGGATCGCGGGCGAGGACGCGCCGCCGCAGGAGCCGCCGGGCCAGGCCGCCGAGCCAGGGGCAGCCGGGTCGCAGGTCGGAGAGCAGCAGGCGGCGCAGCCCCAGGGTGCAGAGTCCCAGGGCGCCGAGAGCCAGGCGGCTGCGCCGAAGGCGGCGGAGGCCCCGGCGGCCGAGCCGCAGGGCGAGCAGATGGCGGCGGCCGAAGCGCCGGCCGGGAACGCCGGCGCCGCGGGCGCGGCAGCGGGCGCAGCGGGCGGGGTGGACTTCTCCGGCGGAGATGCCGCGGCCGGCGAGAAGCTGTTCCGCCGTTGCGGTGCCTGCCACAAGGTCGAGGAAGGCAAGAACGCCATCGGCCCGTCGCTGTGGGGCGTGGTCGGGCGCGACGTCGCGTCCGTCGAGAGCTATAGCTACTCGGACGCGATGAAGGCGCATGGCGGCGTCTGGACCCCGGCGCGGCTGTTCGAGTACCTCGAGAACCCGAAGGCGGCCGTGCCCGGCACGAAGATGGCGTTTGCGGGGTTGAAGAAGCCGCAGGACCGGATCGACGTCATCACCTACCTCAACGAGGCGGACGGCTCGCCCGAGCCGCTGAAGTAGGCCACAGGCGCGCGACGATCGAGAGGCCGCGCCGGCCGGGCGCGGCCTTGTCCTCGCAACGGTGGCGTTGCGGCCGGCGCCGGTACCGCGTCCGCGGACGCGGTCAGGATGGGCGAGGTGCGGTCTCGCTGGCCGAAAGCGACAGTGGGCGAACTGCGACGCGCGGGCTTCGGCTCGCGGCGGCACGGCGATGGCCCGGTTCGGCCCCGCGGTCGGCTCTGCCCCGGACCGGATCGCACAAAACCGTACCGGGATCGGGAACGGGAACGGGAACGGGGCGCGCCCGCAGCGCAACCGGGTCGGACCGCGGAGGTCCTCTCTGCACCCGGCCATCCGCCGCAGCGTGCCGAGCGTCAATGGCGGCGGCCGCCGCCTCACCCGATCGTGCGTCCGACTTGCATCCTGTGATTGTGGTCCCTAACCGTTGGGAAAACTGGAGGAGTGGGCTTCATGCAGCTGACACGGCGCGCCGTCGCCATGATTGCGGTCGCGATCGCGCTTTTTACCTGGCCGGCCACGGCCGAGACGGCGACCGGGGCGCGGGCCGAGACGGCCACCGAGACGGAGGGGCGGACCGGGACGCCGGCGGAGGCGGCGCAGACCACCGTCAGCCACGGCATCTCGGCCTTCGGCGACCTGAAGTACCCGGAGGGCTTCGAGCACTTCGATTACGTCAACCCCGACGCGCCCAAGGGCGGCGTCTGGTCGACCGGCTATGGCAACGTCACCTTCGACAGCTTCAACCCCTTCATCCTGAAGGGCAACCCGGCGATCGGCGTCTCGTCGTTCCTCTATGACAGCCTGATGGTCGGGGCGGCGGACGAGCCGGACGCGATGTACGGGCTGATCGCCGAGACGGCGGAGCTGCCGGCGGACCGGTCCTGGGTGGCGTTCAACCTGCGGCCCGAGGCGCGCTTTCACGACGGCACGCCGATCACCGCCGACGACGTCGTCTTCAGCTTCGAGACGCTGCGCGACAAGGGGCATCCGAGCTATCGTGTGCTGCTGAGCCCGGTGGCGCGCGCCGTGCCGAAGGCCCGCACCGCGTCCGCTTCGAGTTCGCCGAGGAAGCGGCGACGCGCGACCTGCCGATGCTGGTCGCCGGGCTGCCGGTGCTGTCCAAGGCCTATTACGCCGAGCACGACTTCACCCAGTCGACGCTGGACAAGCCGGTCGGCAGCGGCGCCTACCGCATCGGCAGGGTCTCGCCCGGCGCCAGCGTCACCTTCGAGCGGGTGCCCGACTACTGGGCGGCAGACCTGCCGTGAACGTCGGCCGGAACAATTTCGACGAGATCCGCTTCGAGTATTTTCGCGACCGCTCGGCGGCGTTCGAGGCGTTCAAGGCCGGCGCGTACCTGTTCAACGAGGAGTTCACCAGCCAGTTCTGGGCGACCGCCTACACGCCGGAGAGCTTTCCCGCGGTCGGCAGAGGCGACGTGAAGCTCGACACCCTGCCGGACAACCGGCCAGCCGGCACGCAGGGTTTCTGGTTCAACCTGCGCCGCGCCGATTTTCCAGGACCCGCGGGTGCGCGAGGCGATCGGGCTGGCCTTCGACTTCGAGTGGTCGAACGAGCGGCTGTTCTATGACCTCTACACCCGCACCGACAGCTTCTTCGAGGGCGGCCCGATGCAGGCCGAGGGGCCGCCGACGCCCGGCGAGACGGCGATCCTGGAGCGCTTTGCCGACAAGCTGCCGCCCGGGCTGCTGAGCGAGGCCGCCTATGTGCCGCCCAAGACGGACGCGACGGGGCGCAACCGGCAGAACCTGCGCCGCGCCGCCGAGCTGCTGGAGGAGGCCGGCTGGAAGGTCGTGAACGGCGTGCGCCAGAAGGACGGCCGCCCGCTGGAGATCGAGTTCCTGATCGGCAGCCAGGGCTTCGAGCGCATCGCCGCGCCCTTCGCCAAGAACCTGGAGAAGATCGGCGTCCGCGCCAGCTTGCGCGAGGTCGACCCGGCGCAGTACCGCAAGCGGATGGAGAACTACGACTTCGACGTCACCACTGACCGCAAGGCGATGTCGCTGACGCCGGGGATCGAGCTTCGCGACTATTTCGGCTCGTCCAGCGCCAGCTCGCCCGGCTCGGAGAACATCGCCGGCGTCGCCGACCCGGTCGTCGACGGGCTGATCGACATAATCGAGCGCGCCGACAGCCGCGAGACCCTGACCGATGCCGTCAAGGCACTGGACCGCGTGTTGCGCGCCCGGCACATCTGGATCCCGCAGTGGAACAAGGGCAGTCACACCATCGCCTACTGGGACGTGTTCGACCAGCCGGAGGTCAAGCCGGAATACGCGCCCGGCTATCCGGAGACCTGGTGGATCGACGCGGAAAAGTACGCGGCGATGCAGGCAGCGGGCAGGATCTGATGGCCGGAGCGGCGGGCGGCCGTGCCGCGCGGCGGCCGGGGGGCTGATGGGCGCCTATATCCTGCGGCGGCTGCTGCTGATCATCCCGACGCTGTTCGGGATCATGCTGCTGAACTTCGTCGTCATCCAGTTCGCTCCGGGCGGCCCGGTCGAGCAGCTGATCGCCGAGCTGCAGGAGGGCCACGGCGCCGGCGCCACCGACCGCTTTTCCGGCGGCGGCGAGGCGGGCGGCGGGCAGGCGACGGTCGGCGCGGAAGGCAGCTATCGCGGGCGCCAGGGCATCGACCCCGACCTGATCGCCGACCTGGAGGCGCAGTTCGGCTTTGCCCGCATCGTCTGCGAGGAGGGGTTCAAGGGGGTCCCGACCGTCACGGCACCCGAATGCCAGCGCCAGCCGATCCCGGTCTGGGAGCGGTTCGGCATCATGCTGTGGAACTATGTGCGCCTGGATTTCGGCGAGAGCTTCCGGCGCTCGGCGGACGTCATCGACATCATCCTGGAGAAGATGCCGGTGTCCGTCTCGCTCGGCCTGTGGGCGACGCTGATCTCGTACATGGTCTCGATCCCGCTCGGCATCCGCAAGGCGGTCAAGGACGGCACCCCCTTCGACACGACGACCAGCGGGGTGATCATCGCCGCCTATTCGCTGCCGGGCTTCCTGGTGCCGGTGGTGCTGCTGGTGCTGTTCGCCGGCGGGTCCTACTGGAACTGGTTCCCGCTGCGCGGGCTGCACTCCGAGGGCTGGGCGATGATGAGCTTCGGCCAGAAGGTCGTCGACTATTTCTGGCACATCGCGCTGCCGGTGCTGGCCTACACCGTCTCGGGCTTCGCGACGCTGACCCTGCTGACCAAGAACTCGTTCCTGGACGAGATCCGCAAGCAGTACGTGATGACGGCGCGGGCCAAGGGGCTGGGCCAGACGCGGGTGCTGTACGGCCACGTCTTCCGCAACGCCATGCTGATCGTCATCGCCGGCTTTCCGGCGGCCTTCGTCAGCGTCTTCTTCGCCGGGTCGATCTTCGTCGAGACGGTGTTCTCGCTGGACGGGCTGGGGCTGCTGGGCTTCGAGTCCGTCGTCACGCGCGACTATCCGGTCGTGCTGGGGACGCTGTTCATCTTCGGGCTGCTGGGGCTGGTCATCAAGCTGGTCTCGGACCTCGTCTATGTCTGGATCGACCCGCGCATCGACTTCGAGCGGCGGGAAGGCTGAGAGGTGGCGATCTCGGAGCTGAACCGGCGGCGGCTGCGCAACTTTCGGCGAAACAGGCGCGCCTGGGTCTCGCTGTGGCTGTTCGCGGTTCTGTTCGGGCTGAGCCTGTTCGCCGAGTTCATCGCCAACGACAAGCCGATCGCCGTGTCGTTCAACGGCGAACTGTACTGGCCGATCTGGCGGAGCTATCCCGAGACCACCTTCGGCGGCGACTTCCAGACCCAGGCGGACTATCGCGACCCGGTGGTGCGCTGCCTGATCCGCACGGGCGGCAACATCGACGGCTGCTTCGACGAGGCGGACGGCGTCATGCCCGAGGCGCCGATGGCCGACGACGCCGAGCAAGGCTGGATCCTGTGGCCGCTGATCCCCTTCGCCTACGACACGGTCAGCTATGCCGTCGAGCGCGCGCCGTCGCCGCCGGACTGGCGCTTCGTCGAGCTCTTCCGAGGTCGGCGGCGTCGGCATCGGCGTGCCCTGGCCGGCGGCCGAGTTCCACCATGTGCTCGGCACCGACGACCAGGCGCGCGACGTCATGGCGCGGATCATCTACGGCTTTCGCCTGAGCGTGCTGTTCGGCTTTTCGGTGACGCTGGTCTCGGCCGTCGTGGGCGTCATCGCCGGGGCGAGCCAGGGGTTCTTCGGCGGCTGGGTCGACCTGTTGTTCCAGCGCGTCGAGGAGGTGTGGTCGTCGATGAACCTGCTCTACGTCATCCTGATCGTCGTCTCGGTGCTGACGCCGACGATCTGGGTGATGTTCGTCGTCTTCGTCACCTTCGGCTGGGTGACGCTGATCGGCGTGGTGCGCGCCGAGTTCCTGCGGGCGCGGAACTTCGAGTACGTTCAGGCGGCGCGGGCGCTCGGCGTCGGCGACTGGACGATCATGTTCCGCCACTTGCTGCCGAACGCCATGGTGGCGACGGTGACCATGCTGCCCTTCATGCTGACCGGCTCGATCAGCCTGCTGGCGGGGCTGGACTTCCTCGGCTTCGGGCTGGGGTCCGGCTATCCGTCGCTGGGCGAGTTGGCGCTGCAGGGAAAGCAGCATCTGCAGGATTCCTGGCTGGCGCTGGCGGCGTTCTTCACCTTCGCCATCATGCTGAGCCTGATGGTCTTCATGTTCGAGGGCGTGCGCGACGCCTTCGATCCGCGCAAGACGTTCCGGTGAGGGGTCGATGAACCGGTCGGCCGAAAGTACCGCGGGGCCGCTGCTGGAGATCCGCGATCTCTCGATCACCTTCCGGACCGAGGACGGGGTGGTCGAGGCGGTGCGCCAGGTCTCGCTGCAGGTCGCGCATGGCGAAACGCTGGCGCTGGTCGGCGAGTCGGGGTCCGGCAAGTCGCTGACGGCGCTGTCCACGGTGTCGCTGCTGCCGGACTCGGCCGCGGTGACGGGCTCGGTCCGCTGGAAGGGCGCCGAGATGGTCGGCGCCTCCGAGGGCACGCTGCGCGACATGCGCGGCAACGAGGTCAGCTTCATCTTCCAGGAGCCGATGACCTCGCTCAATCCCCTGCACACGGTGTCGCGCCAGATCGGCGAGAGCCTGCGCATCCACCAGGGGCTGACCGGCGCCGCGGCGCGGGCGCGCATCGTCGAGCTGCTCGACCCGCGTCGGCATCCGCGACCCGGAGGAGCGGCTCGACAGCTGGCCGCACCAGCTTTCGGGCGGGCAGCGCCAGCGCGTGATGATCGCCATGGCGCTGGCGAACCGGCCCGAGCTGCTGGTCGCCGACGAGCCGACGACGGCGTTGGACGTGACCATCCAGGCGCAGATCCTGGAGCTGCTGGCCGAACTGCAGCGCGACGAAGGGCTGAGCATGCTCTTCATCACGCACGATCTCGGCATCGTGCGGCGGGTGGCGCAGCGCGTCGCGGTGATGCAGGCCGGCGAGATCGTCGAGACCGGCCCGACCGAGCAGGTCTTCCGCAGCCCGCAGCACCCCTACACTGTCAAGCTGCTCGAGGCCGAGCCGAAGGGCGGGCCCGAGCCGGTGCCGCAGGGCTCGGGCGTGCTGATCGAGGGCGAGCGCGTGCGCGTCTGGTTCCCGGTCAAGCGCGGCCTGATGAAGCGCACGGTCGGGCACATCAAGGCGGTGACGGATGTCGACCTGAGCCTGCGCGCCGGCGAGACGCTGGGCGTGGTGGGCGAATCCGGCTCGGGCAAGACGACGCTGGCGCTGGCGCTGATGCGGCTGATCCGCTCGGAGGGCGCGATTCGCTTCGAGGGCCGCGACATCCAGCGGCTGCCGAAGCGCGACCTGCGCGGCCTGCGCCGGCACATGCAGGTGGTCTTCCAGGACCCGTACGGCTCGCTCAGCCCCCGCATGTCGGTCGCCGAGATCGTCGCCGAGGGCCTGGGCGTGCACGGGTTGGGCGATCGCGGCCTGTCCAAGCGCGACGCGGTGGCGCGCGCGCTGGAGGAGGTGGGGCTGTCTCCGCAGATGATGGACCGCTATCCGCACGAGTTCTCGGGCGGCCAGCGCCAGCGCATCGCCATTGCGCGCGCGATGATCCTGAAGCCGAAATTCGTCGTGCTGGACGAGCCGACCAGCGCCCTCGACATGACCGTGCAGACGCAGATCGTCGACCTGCTGCGCGAACTGCAGAGGAAATACCGGCTGGGCTATCTCTTCATCAGCCACGACCTGAAGGTGGTGCGCGCTCTGGCGCATCGCCTGATCATCCTGCGAAACGGCGAGGTCGTCGAGACGGGCAGCGCTGAGCGCCTGTTCGAGCGCCCGCAGAGCGACTATGCCAAGGCCCTGATGGCGGCGGCGTTCGAGATGAAGGCGGTGGAGGGGGTGAGCGACTGATCGGTGCGCCGGCCGGACGCGCCGCGACGGGAGCCGCCGCAGCATCTCGTCGCGACCCGGCGACTGAAATTCCTTGTCTGAACAGCCCGCATCGCCGAAGGCTCGGCCGGCGGCAGCGCTGCGCAGCCGAGTTTCCCAGAAGGGGGAGGGAACACACATGATGATCAGACGCATCGCCTGCCTGGCGCTTGCCGTTGGGCTTCTGCAAGGATGCGAGACGCCGGGCGCGACCGGCAGCCGGCCGCAGGCAACGCTGGACCGGATCGCCGCTTCCGGCCAGATGAATCTGGGCGTCCGCGAGGACAGGCCGCCAATGTCGTTCCGCGACGAGGCGGGCAACTTCACCGGCTACTCGGTCGACCTGTGCGCCGCCATCGCCGAGGGCGTGAAGAGCAAGCTGGGGCGGCGGGACATCTCGGTCAACTATGTGCCGGTCAGCGCAGAGGCGCGCTTCGACGCCCTCTCGTCCGGCCAGATCGACATCCTCTGCGGCGCGACCACCAAGACGCTGAGCCGGGCCGAGCAGGTCGGCTTCACCCAGCTGACCTTCGCGACCGGCGCCTCGCTGATCAGCCTCGAGGGGCGCGGCGTCAAGGGCTTGCGGGATCTGCGGGGCAAGCGCGTCGCCGTCAGCGAAGGCACCACGACGATCGATGTGTTGAACCGCGTGCTGGCGACGCAGAGCATCAACGCCGAGGTCGTCCCGGTGGATTCCGCCGAGGCGGGGATGGTGCTCCTCGACAACAACGAGGTCGCCGCCTTCGCCGCCGACCAGGTGGTGCTGATCGGCCTGGCGCTGTCACGGCCGTCGGGCAAGAAGTACACGCTCTCGAACGAGCTCTACTCGTTCGAGCCGTTCGCGCTGGCGATTCCGCGCGGCGATGCCGACTTCCAGCTCGTCGCCGACCGCACCCTGTCGGAGCTCAACCGGACGGGCCGGATCGGCGACGTCTACGCGCGCTGGTTCGGCCGCTTTGCCAAGTCGCCGCCCGAGGCCGTCGCGGCCGTCTATCTCCTCGGGGCGACGCCGGAGTAGCGCTCGGCGGTGGGCCGGATGCTGGTCGGCATGGCCTTGCGCCGACCGCGCGGGGCGCCGACCGGCGGCGGCCCGAACTCCTGCTCTCGGCCCTGGGCGCAACCGGTGCGTCGAGGGTCGAGGGTCGAGGGTCGAGGCCGGCGCCGGCCGCCTGTCGGACGGCCGCAGGGCGGCCAGGAAGGCGCCGATGGCGGGGCTCGAGATGAGGCGGTAGAACGTGTCTGCGGGTGATCCGGCGACTGAACCGCGCGTCGCGGCCTTCTGGCGGGCGTTCCTCGACGCCAGGCAGGGCGCCGCGCCGGAGCTGACGGAGGTCTTCGCCTTCGACGACAATGCCGAGGGTGCGGCGGTGTGCGCCGCGGGGGTGCTGTCCGGCGAGAAGACGGCGACGTCGTCGCTGGCCGCCGACTATCCCGTGCCACCGCGGCCGGGCGATCATGCCGTCGTCACCGAGCTCGACGGCACGCCGCGGGCGGTAATCGAGTACCTGTCGGTCGGGCGCATGCGCTTCGGCGACGCCGACGAGGCGTTCGCGCGCGCCGAGGGCGACGGGACGCTGGCGAACTGGCAGGCGATCCACCGCCGCTATTACGGCACGCGCTGCGCCGCGCACGGCATGGCGCTGGACGACCGGACCGAGCTGCTGCAGAATCTTCTTCCGCCGGGTCTGGCCCTGACGGACATGACGGAACGGGCGTTGCGCCGGTTGTGTGAGCGGCGGGGGGGCCGGGCGACCGGATTTCCGCTGGCGAAATAGCGGGGCCGGCGCGACACTGGTCGAGACGAGACGCGAGATCTCGCCCTGAGGGAGAACCCACCATGAGAGTCTTCGGTCTTGCCTGCGCCGGCCTGGCCGGTCTGATCGCCGGCGCTCCGATCGCGTCCGCCATGGCGGCCTGCGCCAGCGACGAGGAGGTCGCCGCCTTCGTGCAGGCGCATGTCGCCAAGGAGCTGACGAAGGCGCTGGGCGCGGGCGGCAGCATGGAGGACGCGGTCTGCACGCAAGGCAAGGTGCGCGCGGCGATGTCGGAGCAGCTGGGGCCGGTGATCGGCTACAAGGCCGGGCTGACCTCTTCGGCGACGCAGGAGAAGTTCGGCGCCGCCGAGCCGGTCTATGGCGTGCTCTACCGCGACATGATGCTGGAGAACCCGGCGACGGTGCCCGCCGATTTCGGCGCGCGGCCGCTGTTCGAGGCCGACCTGATCCTGGTCGTGGGCGACGCAGGCATCAACGAGGCCACGACGCCGGAGGAGGCGATCCGCCACATCTCGGCGGTGCGGCCCTTCATCGAGCTGCCGGACCTGATGTACGCCGAGGGCGAGCCGATGACCGGCGAGACGCTGACCGCGATGGGCGTGGCGCCGCGCATGGGCGTGCTGGGCGAGCCGGTGCCGGTCGATGACCCGGACGCGATGCTGAAGACGCTGGCCGAGATGAGCGTGACGATAGAGAACGCCAGGGGCGAGGTGCTGGCAGAGGCGCCAGGCAGCGTCGTGCTGGGCAATCCGGTCAACAGCGTGCTCTGGCTGGTCTCGAAGGGCATCGAGTTCCAGCCGGGCGACCTGGTCAGCGTCGGCTCGATCGGTCCGTTGCTGCCGCCTGCGAAAGCCGAGGGCGCGGCGACCGTCATCTACAAGGGGCTCGGCGACAACGCGACGGTCAAGGTGACCTTCGAGTAGCCGACCGGGGCGCGCGTGACAGGGCGTGCCGCACGCCGCCGCCCGCGGGAGACGCCAGGGCGAAGATGCGAGAGGTGCTGTTGTGCCGGTGATCAATCGAATTGCCGATTTCGAGCCAGACATGCGGGCATGGCGCCGGCACCTGCACTCGATCCCCGAGCTCGATTTCGACCTGCACGAGACCGCCGCCTTCGTCGAGGCGCGCCTGCGGGAAATCGGCGTCGACGAGATCCATGGCGGCATTGCCAGGACGGGCATCGTCGCGCTGATCCACGGGCGATCGAGCGGTTCCGTCATCGGGTTGCGCGCAGACATGGACGCGCTGCCGATCGAGGAGGCGACCGACGCCGCCCACCGGTCGACCTATCCCGGCCGGATGCATGCCTGCGGCCATGACGGGCACACCGCCATCCTGCTCGGCGCGGCGCGCTACCTGGCCGAGACGCGGAACTTCGCCGGCACGGTCGCGCTGATCTTCCAGCCATCGGAGGAGATGTCGGGCGGCGGAGAGGTGATGTGCGACGAGGGCATCATGGACCGCTTCGGCATCGCCCGGGTCTTCGGGCTGCACAACGCGCCGGACATCCCGTTCGGCCGCATCCACCTGCGCGCCGGGCCGCTGATGGCGGCGACGGACGAGTTCCGCATCACGGTGCGCGGCAAGGGGGGCCACGGCGCCTATCCGCACAAGGCGGTCGATCCCGTCCCGGCGCTGCTCGGGATCGGACAGGGGCTGCAGGCGATCCCGGCGCGAAGGATCGACCCGCTGGCCTCGGCGGTCGTCTCGCTGACGATGCTGCAGGGCAGCGAGGCCACCAACATCATCCCCGAGGAGGTCGTGCTCGCCGGGACGGTGCGAACGCTCGACGAGACCATACGGCGCCAGATCGCCGACGACATCGTCGACCTGGCGCGCGGCACGGCCGCGGCGCACCGCTGCACCGCCGAGGTCGAGTACGATCTGGGCTATCCGGTGACGGTGAACGACCCGGCCGAGGCGGCCTTCGCGGCCAGGGTGGCGGCGCACGTCGTCGGCGAGGCGAACGTCGACGACGACTGTCGGCCCGAGATGGGCGCGGAGGATTTCTCGTACATGCTGCAGGCGCGGCCCGGCGCCTATGTTCTGCTGGGGACCGGGCCGGGCGCGTTCTGTCACAACCCCGCCTTCGACTACAACGACGACGCGAGTCCGATCGGCGCATCCTATTTCGTCGGCCTGGTCGAGGCCGCCCTGCCGGCGGGCGGCTGAGCGCAGGCGGGCCTGAGCGTCCGCGGCTGGATGCGCGGGCGAAAGCCCGCATCGCCGCTTGGCGGTGTTCCCTGTTCATTCTAGTGTCGGCGCATGACCAATTCCACCCTGACGGTGCAGCCCGGCATCCTCATCGCCCGCGGCGTCTGCCGGATGCTGCTGGATGCCGGGTTCTCGCCGCTGACCGAGGTGCCGACGCGCAGCGGGCGGCGGATGGATGTCTGCGCGCTGGGGCGGGGCGGCGAGATCTGGTGCGTCGAGGTCAAGTCCTGCCGCGCCGATTTCCAGTCGGACGCCAAGTGGCCGGATTATCTCGACTGGTGCGACCGGCTGTATTTTGCCGTGCCCGAGGGGTTTCCGGACGAGCTGCTGCCGGGCGAGCACGGCATGATCCGGGCGGATGGCTGGGGCGGCGAGGTGCTGCGGCACGGCGCCGAGTCGCGGCTGGCGCCGGCCAGGCGCCGGGCGGTGACGCTGCGCTTCGCCCGGCTGGCGGCAGAGCGGATCGCCCGCGCCGCCCTGCCCCCGCCCGGCGCCTGAGGCGCCCGTTGGGGGCAGCGGCGCCGCGGCGTGTTCCGGTCACTCGTCTCCGGTCATGTCCGGTCTCGTCTCCGGTCACTCGTCGGCGGCAACCCGGTCGTCCGCGGCGATGCGGCGCGCCCGGCGCGAGAGCCAGGCCGGCACCACCACGACGGCCAGCGCCAGCGCGTAGAGGAAGATGCTCTCGCCCGTCGAGACGAGGATCGACCAGTCGCCGCCCGAGATCGACAGCGCCCGGCGCAGGTTGTTCTCGAAGAGCGCACCCAGCACGAAGCCGAGGATCACCGGCGCCAGCGAGAAGTCGAGCTTGCGCAGGAACCAGCCGAACACGCCAAGCCCGGTGATCATGTAGAGGTCGAACGGGTTGCCGACGATGGAGTAGATGCCGATGAAGGCGAGGATCGCGATCAGCGGCGTCAGGTAGTGCTGCGGGATCGTCAGCATCCGGGCGAACAGGCCGACCAGCGGCAGGTTGATGACCAGCAGCGCCACGTTGCCGATGTACATCGAGGCGATCAGGCCCCAGGCGATCTCCGGGCGCTGCTCGAACAGCAGCGGTCCCGGCGTGACGTTGAACATCAGCAATGCGCCGAGCAGGATCGCCGTGGTGCCGGAGCCGGGAATGCCGAGCGTCAGCATCGGCACCATGGCGCCGCCGGCGGCAGCGTTGTTCGCCGCCTCGGGCGCCGCCAGCCCGCGCACGTCGCCGGTGCCGAAGGTATGGGCCGCGGCGCCCGCGATGCGCTTCTCCGTGCCGTAGGCCACCGCCGAGGCGACCGAGGCGCCGGTGCCCGGCAGGATGCCGATGAAGAAGCCGATCAGCGAGCAGCGCAGGATGGTCCATTTGGTGCGGCCAGATCAGCCCAGCTGACGAAGCTCTTGTCGACTGGAACGGTCTCAGCGTGCCGCGGACCTGCTGCTCGACGAGGTGGAAGAGCTCGGCCATGCCGAAGAGGCCGATGACGACGATCAGGAAGTCGATGCCCGCCAGGATGTCGGGGATGCCGAAGGTATAGCGGGCGACGCCGGTGTTGGCGTCGATGCCGATGGTGGCCAGCATCAGGCCGATCAGCGCGCCGAGCAGCGTCTTGAGCGGGCTCTTGCCGACCAGCGAGGCGAGCGAGGCGAAGGCGAAGACCATCAGCGCCACGTAGTCCGAGGGCTGGAAGGTGACGGCGAAGCTCGCCAGCAGCGGACCGAAGAGCGACATCAGGATCACCGCGATGGTGCCGCCGATGAAGGACGCGACGGCCGAGAGCGACAGCGCCTTGCCGGCCTGGCCGGCCTTGGCCATCGGGTTGCCGTCGAGCGTGGTCATCACCGCGCCGGCATCGCCCGGCACGTTCAGCAGGATCGACGAGATCCGTCCGCCGTACTCGGCGCCGTAGTAGATGCCCGCCAGCAGGATCAGCGCGGATTCCGGCGGGAAGCCCAGGCCGTAGGCGATCGGCAGCAGGATCGCGACGCCGTTGATCGGGCCGATGCCCGGCAAGGCGCCGATCAGCGTGCCGGCGAAGCAGCCGAGCAGCACCAGCATGAGGTTGAAGGGCTGGAAGGCGACGGCAAAGCCGGTGCCGAGCCCGGTCAGAACTTCGGTCATCGGAAGCCTCCGTCAGAGCCGCGGCAGGGGGCCGGCCGGCAGGTTGAGATCGAGCAGCCCGACGCAGAGCAGATAGCCGCCGACGCCGACCGCGACCCCGAAGAGCGCGGCGCGCAGCCAGCCCGCGCCCAGCAGGCGCGAGCCGAGCAGCGCGAAAAGCCCGGTCGAGAGGATGAAGCCGAGCGGCTGGAAGAGCTCCGCATAGGCGACCAGCAGCGCCATGACCGCGGCGAGCCGCAACCAGCTGGGGCGGTTGACGTCGAAATGCGCGGCGTGGGGTCGGATCAGCAGCGCCACGAGGCAGACCAGCATGACGACGCCGAGGATGCGTGGCCAGCTCTCGGGCCCGAGCGGGTCGTACTGGAAGGGCGCCTCGATGACGGTGAAGGCGATCGCCGCGTAGCCGAGCGTCACGAGCAGGAGAAAGGCGGCGAAGATACGGTCGGCCATCATGTCCTCCCTCGGGCGGCCTCATGCGTGCCTGGCTGCAATCCCCGCGGCGCGGCGCGGACCGGACCAGGCGCGCGCCACGCCTTCGATGGGCAATCGCGGCGACAGACCGCGGGCGCATGGCCTGGGGCGGCGAGCGGCGGCGGCAGCCCGGGTGCGCACCGCCGCGTGCCCACCTATTGCTGGATCAGCCCGGCTTCGGTCGCGAGCGTGCGCAGCTGGTCGATCTGGCTCTGCACCGCGGCCTGGAACTCCTCGCCGGAAAGTCCGAGCGGCAGCAGCCCCTTCTCGGTCTGGATCTGCTCGAACTCGTCGGTGGGATGCGCCTCGGCGAAGAGCGCACCCACTCCTGATAGTCCTCGTCGGGGACGTCCTTGCCCATGTAGAAGCCGCGCAGGATGGTCCAGTCGACGTCGTAGCCCTGCTCCTTGGCGGTCGGGAACTCGGCGAAGGGCCCGTCGAGGCGCTCGGCGGACATGACGGCCAGAATGCGCAGGCTGCCGTCCAGATGCGACGCCATCTCGCCGACGTCGCCGGTATAGACCTCGATCGAGCCGCCGAGCAGGCCGCGATCGCCTCGCCGCCGCCGTCGAAGGCGACATAGCGCATCTTGCGCGGGTCGGCGCCGACGGCGCGCAGCAGCAGCGCGGCCTTCATCCAGTCCTGCGAGCCGACCGAGCCGCCGGCGCCGATGACGACGCCGGCCGGGTCGGCCTTGATCGCCTGCATCAGGTCGTCGAGCGTCTGGTAGTGGCTGTCGGCCTTGACGACCACCGCGCCGAAGTCCGCGCCTGCCGTCGCGAGCCAGCGCACGTCCTTCTCGGTCAACTGGCCGAATTTGCCGGTGACGATGTTCAGGAGCGAGCCCGTCGAGAAGGCGACGATGGCGTTCGGGTCGTCGGTGCGCGTGGTGTTGAAGAGGTTGAAGGCCACGGCGCCGATGCCGCCCGGCATGAAGGTCACCGGCATCGGCTCGCCGAGCTGCGACTCGAGGCCCTGCTGCGCGACGCGGCAGGTCAGGTCGAAGCCGCCGCCGGGCTGGGCGGGGGCGATGCATTCGGGCCGCTCGATCTGGGCCTGCGCGGGCAGGCAAAGGCCAACGGCCAGAACGGCCGCAAGGGCCAGGGTGCTCTGCTTCGTCATCGGCGTCCTCCTCGTCGTCTTTTCCGGCCGTCGTGCTGCGGCGGCAATCTCCGTTCCGATCGCGCCACCGCGGCGGCGGCCGCGTCGTTTCGCCGTCGGATCGGCGGGCGGGGCATCCGCGGCTTTCATTCCGGCAGAGTGCATCCTGCCGGCCTGCACCCTGTACGTGCCGCGCTTTCCGCCGATTCGCTTCCCCGGTATCCCAGCAAACGCCCGCGCAAAGCAAGAATATGACGCCGCGCGCCGCCACTCCCATGCCCGTCCTCAAGGTGAAGCCGCGCCTCTTCGGCCGAGGCGCGGCGTGCGCGGTGCCCGCAGGGTGCGAGCTCGCACCCTGTTCCCGGCGTTCAGAAGCCCGGCGGCGGGGTGAAGCGGCGATAGCCCTGCTCGATCAGGGCGGCCATCTGCAGGCAGGTCAGGTCGTCATAGCGCCGGCCGACGATCTGCACGCCGACGGGCAGGCCGGCATCCGTCAGGCCGATCGGCGCCACCGTGCCCGGCAGGTAAGAGGCACAAGGATAGCCCGCCCAGAAGAGCTGGTCGGTCGTCGGCACCTGCCTGCCGTTCACCTCGACGGTGCGGTCGGGGCGCTCGCCCTGCTGGTCGTGCGGGAAGGCGGCCGAGGCGGCGGCCGGGCAGAGCATCAGGTCGCAGCGCTCGAAGAACGCCTCCCATGCGGCCATCAGCGCGCGGCGCCGCTCGTTCCAGCGCAGCCAGTCGCGGTGGCCCATTGTCTGCGCCTCCCACATCCGGACCTTGTAGGTCGTGCGGTCGGCGTCCGCCGGGAGGGCGTCGAGCTGCCGGCGGGCGTCGGCGAGCTGGTCGTCCGTCATGCGCTTGGACGTCGCAGCGCGCAGCAGGCGGATATAGATCTCGTGCGCCTCGTCGCTGGAGAAGGCGGGCCGGGCGTCCATCTCGACCGTCGCGCCCTGCCCTTCCAGCCAGCTGGCCAGCCTGGCGATCGCGTCCTGCACCGGGCGGTCGACCTCGGAGACCGGGTCGGTCAGCACGACGGCGACGCGGAAGTCCGAAAGCCGCGTCTTGCGCGGGGCCGGCAACTCGAGGGCCCATGCGCGCGCCTCGGCCCCGTCGGCGCCCGCCAGCAGGCCGAGCGCGAGGCGCAGGTCGGCGGCCGACCGGGCGAGCGGGCCAACCACGGCAATGTCGGTCTGCGAGATGTCGCCGGGCAGCGCCTGCCCCCGGCTGGAGACGATCTCCCAGGTCGGCTTGTGGCCGAAGACGCCGCAATAATGCGCCGGGTTGCGGATCGAGGCGCCGATGTCGCTGCCGACCTCGAGCGCGCTGAGGCCGGCGGCGAGCGCCGCGGCCGAGCCGCCGGATGATCCGCCCGGCGTGCGGGAGACGTCCCAGGGGTTGTTCGTGGTGCCGTAGATGGCGTTGAAGCTCTGCCAGTCGGCGAGCATCAGCGGCACGTTGGTCTTGCCGAAGACGACGGCGCCGGCGGCGCGCAACCGCTCGACGACGGCCGAGTCGGCCTCGGCCACGTTGTCGCGGAACTCGGGGGCGCCCCAGGTCGTCGGCGCGCCGGCGATGTCGAAGGACTCCTTGACCGTCATCGGCAGGCCGTCGAGCGGCCCCAGCGGCCTGCTCTCGGACCGGCGGCGGTCGGCGGCGTCGGCGTCGGCGCGGGCGCGCTCGGCGTCCATCCAGATGATGGCGTTCAACGCCGGGTTCAGGCGGGCGACGCGGTCGAGGTGGTGCTCGAGCAGCGCGCGCGCGCCGATCGCGCCGGCATCGAGCCTGGCCAGCAGCTCGGTCGCGGACAGGAAGGCGAGGTCGGTGGTCTCGGCCCGGTCGGCCCGGTCGGCCCCGTCGGTCACATCGGCCCCGCCGGTCACATCGGCCACATCGGTCGCGTCGGTTGCGTCGGTCACTGTTGTCTCTCCGGATTCCTGCGGCCAGACCATGGACCGGCCCGCGGCGCGTTGGAAGCCCGCTCAGGCCGCCGCGCCGGCGAGGTCGAGGTCCAGCGCAGCCTTCAGCCCGGCCTCGCCCGAAAGGGTGATCCGCGCGACCCGCGAGCGCGGCACGCGCCCGACCCAGCCGCGCGCCTCGAGCGCCGACAGCAGCGCCGCGCCGAGGGCGCCGCCGAGATGGGCGCGCCGCTCGGACCAGTCGAGACAGCGCGGCGAGAAGCGGCGCCGGCCGGCCCGGGCCGCCCGCACGTCGACGCCGAGCGCCGCGAGCCCGGCCACGCCGTCCTCGGTCAGCGCGAAGGCGTCCGGGCCGTCGGTCAGCCAGCCCCGTGCGACGCAGGCCTCGGCGATCGCCACGGCTGCGGCCCCGGCCAGATGGTCGTAGCAGGTCCGGCAGTGCCGCATCGCCGCGTCGCGCGGGCCCGTCGGGCGCAGCCGCGGCGCGACCGCCGGCGCAAGCGCCGTCAGCGCCTCGAGCACGTCTGCGATCTCCACGCCGGCAAGGCAGAAGTACCGGTGCCGCCCCTGCTTCTCGACAGACAGCAGCCCGCCCGCCACCAGCCGCGCCAGGTGCACGCTGGCTGTCGGTGCGCCGATGCCCGCGACATGGGCGAGCTCGGCCGCGGTATGCGCCCGCCCGTCCATCAGCGCGCACAGCATGTTGGCGCGGGCGGGGTCGCCGATCAGCGCCGCGACCTCGGCGATGTAGGGGCCCTCTGCCATCCTTCGTCCTTCAGCGAAGCGTCTCTGCTGGCCAGAGCGGCCGCGACCATTGTTCTATCCCTGACGAAGCATGCTCGCAAGCCAAGGAGACCCGGCATGACGACCCTGACCCTTTTCCTGGCCCGCCTGCCCCTGCTGCCCCGCCTGCCCCTGCTGCCTCTGCCGCCGGTCGGGCGCTGGCTCTCGGTTGCGCGCGAGCGGCGCCGGCTGGCCGGGCTGAGCGACCATGCGTTGCGCGACATCGGCATAGCGCGCGACGATGCGCGGCGCGAGGCGGCGCGGCCGTTCTGGGACCTGCCCGACCGCTGAGGCACCCTGCCGGTTTTCGCGCCTGGCCTGTCGGAAACCTCGCGATACGGCAGAGCGCGATTGTTAAGCTCTCGGTTCGTGGTATACCACAGCCGCGCGCGACCCCAGGCCGCAACGTGAGGAACCGAGCATGAACCAGCCGATCAAGTTCACCCTCGACGGCCACGAAGTCGAGGCACGGCCGGACGAGACGATCTGGCAGGTCGCCAAGCGCCACGGCACGCTGATCCCGCATCTCTGCCACAAGGACGCGCCGGGCTATCGTCCGGACGGCAACTGCCGCGCCTGCATGGTCGAGATCGACGGCGAGCGGGTTCTGGCGGCGTCCTGCATCCGCAAGCCCTCCGCGGGCATGGTCGTTCGCTCGCAGAGCGAGCGGGCGGAGAAGGCGCGCCGCATGGTCACCGAGCTGCTGCTGGCCGACCAGCCGGCGCGCGACGTGGCGCACGACCGCTCGGCGCATTTCTGGCGGATGGCCGACATGCAGGGCCTGGCGACAAGCCGGCTGCCGGCGATCGAGCGGGCGCGCGTGCCGCTGCTCGACGGCAGCCACGCGGCGATGCGGGTGAACCTCGACGCCTGCATCCATTGCAACCTCTGCGTGCGAGCGTGCCGCGAGGTGCAGGTCAACGACGTCATCGGCATGGCGGCGCGCGGCCATGACGAGAAGATCGTCTTCGACTTCGACGACCCGATGGGCGCCAGCACCTGCGTCGCCTGCGGCGAGTGCGTGCAGGCGTGTCCCACCGGCGCGCTGATGGAGGCGAGCGCACTCGACGACGCCGGGCGGGGCGACTCGGCGGCCTTCGACCGCGAGGTGGCGTCCGTCTGCCCGTATTGCGGCGTCGGCTGCCAGCTGTCGTTCAAGATCCGCACCGACCCGGAGGGCGTCGACCGCATCGCCTGGGTCGACGGCATCGACGGGCCCGCCAACGAGAACCGGCTCTGCGTGAAAGGGCGGTTCGGCTTCGACTATGTCGCGCACCCGCACCGGCTGACAAAGCCGATGATCCGCCGCGACGACGCGCCGGCGAAGGGCCTGAACGTCGACCCGGCGAACCCCTGGACGCATTTCCGCGAGGCCAGCTGGGACGAGGCGCTGGACGCCGCCGCCGGCGGGCTCGGGCGGCTCCGCGACGAGCGGGGCGGCAAGGCGATCGCGGGTTTCGGCAGCGCGAAATGCTCCAACGAGGAGGCATATCTCTTCCAGAAGCTGATCCGCACCGGCTTCGGGCACAACAATGTCGACCACTGCACGCGGCTGTGTCATGCATCTTCCGTTGCAGCGCTGATGGAAAACGTCGGGTCGGGCGCAGTAACGGCCACGTTCAACGAAATAGAAAACGCGGATGTCGCAATTGCGATTGGGTGCAATCCGATCGAGAACCACCCGGTCGCGGCGACCTATTTCAAGCAGTTCGCCAAGCGCGGCGGCAAGCTGATCGCCATCGACCCGCGCGGCGTCGGTCTGGGGCGGCATGCGACGCACCGCATCCAGTTCCGGCCGGGCACCGACGTGGCGCTGCTGAACGCCGTCATGCATGTCATCGTCGAGGAGCAGCTCTACGACCGGCAGTACGTCGCCGCGATGACCGAGGGCTTCGACCAGCTCGCCCAGCACCTCAAGGGCTTTCCGCCCGAGAAGATGGCGCCGATCTGCGGCGTCGAGGCCGAGGTGATCCGCGACGTCGCGCGCACCTTCGCCCGCGCGCAGGCGGGGATGATCTTCTGGGGCATGGGCATCAGCCAGCACGTGCACGGCACGGACAACTCGCGCTGCCTGATCTCGCTCGCGCTGATGTGCGGGCATGTCGGGCGGCCGGGCACCGGGCTGCACCCGCTGCGCGGCCAGAACAACGTCCAGGGCGCGTCCGATGCCGGGCTGATCCCGATGTTCCTGCCGGACTACCTGTCGGTGAAGAAGCCCGAGGTGCGCGACCTCTTCCGCGAGATCTGGGGCGCCGAGATCGACCCCGAGCCGGGGCTCACCGTCGTCGAGATCATGGACGCGGTGCATGCCGGCGAGATCCGCGGCATGTACGTGATGGGCGAGAACCCGGCCATGTCGGACCCCGACCTCGACCATGCGCGCGCCGCGCTGGCCGAGCTGGAGTGCCTGGTCGTACAGGACATCTTCCTGACCGAGACGGCGATGTTCGCCGATGTCGTGCTGCCGGCCAGCGCCTGGGCCGAGAAGACCGGCACGGTGACGAACACCAACCGCCAGGTGCAGCTTGGCCGGCCGGCCGTGCAGCCGCCGGGCGATGCACGCGAGGATTTCTGGATCCTGGTAGAGCTGGCGAAAAAACTGGGTTTGTCACTGGCACTACGCGCATCCGCGGGAGGTTTTCGCGGAAATGAAGAAGTCCATGAAATCGCTCGACAACATCACCTGGGAGCGGCTGGAGCGGCAGGGCGTCGTCACCTATCCCTCGCTGTCGCCGGAGGATCCGGGGCAGCCGATCGTCTTCGCCGACAGCTTTCCGCGCGAGAACGGGCGGGCCAAGTTCACGCCGGCCAGCATCGTGCCGCCGGCCGAGGTGCCGGACGGCGAGTACCCGATGATCCTGACCACGGGGCGCCAGCTCGAGCACTGGCACACCGGCGCGATGACCAGGCGGGCGGCGATCCTCGACTGGGCCGAGCCGGAGGCCAGCGCCTCGCTGCACCCGAAGACGCTGGGGCGGATGGGCGTCGTGCCCGGCGAGATGGTCCGGGTGCAGACCCGGCGCGGCCGCATCGACCTGATGGCCCGCGCCGACCGGGCGGTGGCAGAGGACATGGTCTTCATCCCGTTCGCCTATGTCGAGGCGGCGGCCAACATCCTGACCAACCCGCAGCTTGACCCCTATGGCAAGATCCCCGAGTACAAGTTCGCCGCCTGCCGCGTCGAAAAGCTGGGCGAGAAGATCGCGGCCGAGTGAGCGCGCCCCGCTGCTCGGCCTGAACGGAGGGAGCCTGATGGCCGACAGCATGTATATCGACGACCTGAAGCAGCGCCTGCGGCGGGTCGAGCGCGAGATTGCCGAGGCGCGGCGCCACGTCGAGAGCGGCAAGCCCGCCGACAAGACCCGCGCCGCCGGCGAGCTGGCCGTGCTCGAGGACCGGCACAAGGAGCTCGACCAGCGCCTGCACGA
This sequence comes from uncultured Alphaproteobacteria bacterium, assembly GCA_963745085.1. Classification (GTDB taxonomy): domain Bacteria; phylum Pseudomonadota; class Alphaproteobacteria; order Rhodobacterales; family Rhodobacteraceae; genus Thermohalobaculum. Next base: position 47,233 of record CAVUWP010000026.1, read on the forward strand.
GGCCGAAAGGGACGACGCCGAGGACTGGTCCGCCACCCACAGCGGCTTTCGCGAGCAGCTCGACAGCTTGGGCGACGCGCTGGAACGCTGGATCGGCTCGCATGGCGGCGACCGGAGCCGCTGACGGCCGAGGCGCCGGGGAACATCCTGACCAACCCGCAGCTCGACCCCTATGGCAAGATCCCCGAATACAAGTTCGCCGCCTGCCGGGTGGAGAAGCTGGGCGAGCGGATGGCGGCGGAGTAGGCGCTTATCTCAAGAGCGAGCGCTTCAGGATTTTGGAAGAAATCCAGCGAGTTGAGCATGCCTTCGCATAGTGGTTCTGATCTGGGAGGAGATCGTTGATGCGGGTGTGCTCCGGACTTACAGCCTTGATCTCAACGATGACTTTGCTCTGCAGACCGGAAGGAGCCCTATTCGCAAGAACGTCAGCCCTGAACTGCACTATGCCGAGTACGGATGTCATGCTCATAAGTCGATGGTATTCCTAGTTCCGAAAGGCATTGCGCCACACGTCGGCCAATGGCTGTTGGCTTGTCGGTAACGGAGGGGTACCACTCTCTCGCCTTCTTTTCTCTTCTGACTCCCGTTCTCTCAAAGGCGCATAGTTGCTCGGGTCCCACTGAGCCGGACTATAGAATAAAGGTGCGTCTTTCAAATCGTTCGCGATAGGTTTTCTTTATTTCAAAGTTGACATTTTCTAGATCTTGGCATATCGGAAGAATGTCGGCAGCTGCAACCGGAACAAGCCTCATATCGAAATACAGGCGAGTCCTATTATCCATGAAGCGGTAGCGTAGCACGATCGTCATCATTCAAAGACCGATGCCATGCATCAAAATTCAGTCGATATCCAGGCGAGGTAATCCGTGAATTGATGAATTCTGGTTATTCTGGTGGCATCTGTAACTGGCCACAGCATGATAACTTGATACTCTGACAAGTCCTGAACCTCCGGCGATACTTTCAGCCAGCCGTTCACCAACCTCCTGAATAGCATCACCGATGTTTCCTGGTTTCTTCGACACTTCCATTATATCTTCCGGAAGTATGTCGTAGTCCGAGAGCGGCTGCTCTCGATTGTGTACCGAAAACGATTCGCGATGATCTCAGGCCAATCATTTCTTCTGGGCCTTTCACCTCAAAGTCACAGCGAACGAGAATGCGTCGATTTCGGCTTGTCGCTTTCGCAAGGGAGGCCTGAAACTCACAATCGTGGTTAACCAGACAAATATGACGGCCTCGGAGCGAAGCTCCCCTCGATCAAGGCTTAGGCTCTCAACAAAGGTTGTCGGGATATTCTCACGCGTTGCTACAGCCTCCTCGAACTGATCTACGACAGCGATTACTGGACGGCCATCGCAAAGCTTTATCTCCCTTCACAGCTGACAAAATGCTTCTTTATCTGAAATCTCATCGCGCTCGAGCTTAAAGACATGTACCTCCGGTAGGTGAGTACCGAGTTCCATTGTGGCGCAAGTTTTGCCACTGCCGGACTCACCATAGATCGGTATGAACCTGATCCCTCCGGTGATCCTTCTTGTTCTCAGTGCACTCTTGACCAGCCGCACCAGACCTGGATTCGGTCTCAGCCGTCCTCGGAACGCGACGTCAAGATCTTCATACCGGGAGGGCAGATTGAACTCTAACGCTTGGCTGTCCATCGGAAAGCTACGCCTCATCATCATCTCGGCTATCGTCTCCCCTCATGCCTCTTGCGGCACTGTATTGTCAAGCAGTAGCGGCTAGGATCGCCGGGAACACCACATAGCGTACCGCCGGTCTGACTGAATTCTAGGAGCGCCGTCCTCTCTCCCGCTCCTGGTGGAGGGCCATGAGGCGGGCGGTTTCGGCCTTGGCGGCGTCGCGCTCGGCTGCGAAGGCGGTGCGCCAGCGGATGGACTGCAGACGCGGGTGGCTGCCCTCGACGCGGTAGCGGCCCATAGCGACGCGGGTGACGATCTTTTCGCGGGCGAGCTTGGCCAGCAGGCCGCCGACGAAGACGGGGTCGACCGCGTGGCCCAGGCGGTGCAGGTGGGCGCGGGCCTCGGTGTTGGTGACGGTGCCGTCGCGGCGCTCGGCCAGCAATTCCAGCAGCGCGAAGCGGCGCGGATCGCGGGGCGGGCGGCCGCCGGTGGGCTTGACCTCGGTCCGCATGCGCATGACGCGGGCGTAGAAGGGCTGGCGCTGGCGCATCGGCAGCGTGTCGAGCGCCGCCTCGACCGAGGCGAGCAGGCGCTGGCAGGTGCGCTCGGCGCGGCCGGCGTCCTCGCGCAGCTCGGCCAGCCAGCCGTGCTCGCGCTCCAGCTCGACGACCAGCGTTTCGATGGCGGATGCGACGGCGACATTGGCGGCGGGCGGAACCGCCGGGGGGTCGTCTGGCATGCTCTGGGACCTCCTGGCGCTTGCGGATCGGTTCCGCAAATCGTTCGGCAAATCCCAGGCTAAGGATCGGCGGTTAACGTTTGGGTAATGCAAAGGCGGGATCGGCAATCCCGCACCGCGCCCGCTGCCCGGCGGCGCCTCAGTAGATCCAGCCGAAGCCGAAGCCGATGATCATGACGGCGGCGAAGGCCAGCCCGACGCTGACGGCGGCGACCTTCCAGTTGCCCTTGCGCTCGGCGTTCGGCGGATGGTCTCCCGGCGCGGTCGCCTGCGGGTCGTGCGGTTCGTGGCGGTCCATGGGTCTTCCCTTCTGCAACAGCGTCTGACATAGGGCGCGCTGGCGCGATTTCACGGGGCAGTTTCACAGGGCAGTTTCACGGGGCAAACGGCTGGCGCGGCGGGGGCGTTCCGCCGGACTGCCGCCGGAAAGGGGGCGCGATGCGATCGCTGCACATCGGCTCGGCGATGATCGACACGGTAACGCTGGTGGCGCCCGAGGACATCGAGCGGGCGAGCTTCAGCAATGACGGCAAGAGCTTCCTGATGCTGGAGACCGGCCGCAAGGTGCCGGCCAAGTCGATCACCTGGCATGTCGGCGGCGGCGCCTGCAACACGGCCGTCAGCCTGGCCAGGCGCGGCTGGGCTGCGGCGGTGACGGCCAAGACGGGCGACGACCCGGCCGCCGACGAGGTGCGCCGGCACCTGGACGACGAGGGCATCGAGGCGCGGCTGATCGAGGCGCAGGGCAAGGCGACGGGCAAGGCGGTGATGATCGCCAGCCACGACCGCAACGCCTCGATCTTCGTGCACCGGGGGCGAACGAGACGATCCGGACGGACGAGCTGCCGGCGAGCGGGTTCGCGGGGTTCGAGCTGGTCTATGTCGGGCCGCTGTCGAACGAGTCGGCCGACTGCTTCCCGCACATCCTGGAGACGGCCAAGGGCGCCGGCGCCATGGTGGCGGCGAACCCCGGCATCCGGCAGCTGACGGCGCGCACGGCCGGCTTCATGGCGGCGCTGCGCCATCTCGACCTGCTGAACATCAACCGGGTCGAGGCCGAAGCGCTGGTGCCGGTCTTCGCCGCCGGCGCCGAGGGGCCGGACGCGGCGCCGCCGCAGGACGCGCCGGCGCTGCTGCGGCGGGGGTTGAGCTTCGGCGGCTTCCAGATGGGGCTGGTGCGCTTCATCCGGGCGGTGCAGGCGGCGGGGCCGGGCTGGGTCTCGATCACCGACGGGACGGACGGGTCGTATCTGGGCACGCCCGACGCGGTGCTGTGGCACCCGACGGTGCCGGCCGATGTGCAGGGCACGGCGGGGGCGGGTGACGGGTTCTGCTCGACGCTGTCGGCGGCGCTGGCCGAGGGCATGGCGCCCGAGGCGGCGATGCGCGAGGGCGCCGTGAACGCGGCGAGCGTGGTGGAGCACCTGGACACGACGAGCGGGCTGCTGCGGCCGGACGCGATGCGCGCCCGGACGGCGCTGGTCGAGGCGGCGGCGCGCCGGGTCGACGGGTGAGGCAACCGTGCGCAATGGATCCGGCCAATTCTGCCGATGCGCCCCTTCTTGATCGTGAGTCACCTATATGCGTGGTCAGCACCCGCCGTGGAGCAGCCTTCAAAGCTCTCGGAGTTGCAGAACCTGACATGCTCCTTGGCTGAGCACCCTTCAGCGCGAAACACCTTGAAAGGAGCCAGCACTGCTCTTGGCGGGAAGACCGATGTCTGATAGCCATTCGCCCGCTTTGACTGTCCAAAGGGGTGAAAGTTGCGCGTTCAGATTAGGTCGCTTGCGGTTGCTTTTGCGCTGAGCACGGCTCCATCAGCCAATGCAATGGTGCTGCATTACAGCGCCACGTTTACGGACCTCGTAGATCATGACGGCGCTTTAATGGCGCTTGGCGTCGCGCCGAGCACGAATGAGATGACGTTCCATTGGAGCGTCGACAGTAAGACGGTTGTAGTAGCGGACAGCAATCAGGATTATGACTATACGGCCTTCCCCTTTAAATCATTTTCGTTCTTTATAGGCGGCTTGGAGCTGGAACCCGTTGAGCCGACCTGGCCGAGATCGGGAATCACTTTTGCTAACGGGAAGGTTCCGGGCACATATGAATTTTTCGACATAGCGGCCTGGGTCACTGACGGCACGATAGAAGTTTAACCCTGGATTATAATGAAGAGCCCAGATTTTTCAATCGTAGAAACGTTTTCGTACCCTACTGCCAATCAGCTGCAGCGCATACAAGATACCAATTACGACACATACAGCGCTGGTCTGTTTCTTGACGGGTATCACCTAGAGACCTCGCTCCTCAGCAACAAAGGAATCTTTACGCAAATGCCGAGCCCTAATGGCTGCGGTCCCAGTGGCGGCGCTCCTACGAAGTGTGAACCCGCCGCCGTTGTTCCTCTTCCGCCCTCTCTGATGCTCCTGGCATCCGGTTTGGCAGGTCTCGCGGCGTTTCGAAGACACTCGTGGCGGCAAATCGTCTAGTGGATAGAACCTGACAGAGGAGTCCCGGAAGGGATTCCCCTGAGGTTTGCGCCATGCGAGTCTGCGGCATGCGCACCGGCATCACGATCAAGGTTTCGCCCGAGGATCGCCGCCGTCTGGAGGCGGTCGTCGGGGACCGCAACAGCCCGCAGAAGCATGTCTGGCGGGCACGGATCGTCCTGCTGACGGCAGACGGCGTCGGCACCAACGGCATCATGCGGGCGACCGGCAAGGCCAAGACCTGCGTCTGGCGCTGGCAGGAGCGCTTTGCCGAGGCGGGCGTGGACGGGCTGCTGCGTGACAAGACGCGGCCGCCCCGAATCCCGCCGCTCGACGGGGCGGTGGCCGACCGGGTGGTGGCGCTGACGCTGAACGAGGCGCCACCGCGCGAGGCCACCCACTGGACGGGCGCCATGATGGCCAGGGCCGCCGGCATCAGCGTCAGCTCGGTGCAGCGCATCTGGCGGGCGCACGGGCTGGCGCCGCACCGCATGCGCCGGTTCAAGCTCTCCAACGACCCGCAGTTCGTCGACAGGCTGCGCGACGTCGTCGGCCTCTACGTCGAGCCGCCAGCGCATGCCATCGTGCTGTCGCTCGACGAAAAGAGCCAGATCCAGGCGCTCGACCGCACCCAGCCAGGCCTGCCGCTCAAGAAAGGCCGCGCCGGCACCATGACCCATGACTACAAGCGCCACGGCACCACCACGCTGTTCGCCGCGCTGAACGTCCTCGACGGCAGCGTGATCGGGCGCAACATGGCCCGTCACCGCCACCAGGAGTTCATCCGCTTCCTCAATGCCGTCGAGGCCGAGGTCCCGGCCGGCAAGGTCGTCCACGTCATCCTCGACAACTACGCCGCCCACAAGCATCCGAAGGTCTGGCGCTGGCTCGACCGGCATCCGCGCTTCACCTTCCACTTCGTCCCCACCTCCTGCTCGTGGCTCAACGCAGTCGAAGGTTTCTTCGCCCGGCTCACCAGACGCCGGCTGAAGCGCGGCGTCTTCCGCTCCGTGGTCGACCTGCAGGCCGCCATCAACCGCTTCATCGCCGACCACAACACCGACCCGAAGCCCTTCGTTTGGACCGCCGATCCCGACCGCATCATCGCCGCCGTCCGACGTGGGCACCAAGTGTTGGATTCGATCCACTAGCAGGCTGCTGAAAAACCCTTCCTGATCGGCCGCCACTGTGATTCCGTCCGATAATCGGGGACGGGGGACGGCATGCGTGGATCGGATCAGCGGAGCGGGGCTCTGTTCTCCTATGTGAACATCGAGGACCGCGTGCCGGCTGGTCACCCGCTCCGGGTGATCCGGGAGATCGCCAACGAGGCGCTGGCGAGCATGTCTGGTGCCTTCGAGGGGCTCTACGCCTCGGTCGGGCGGCCGTCGATCCCGCCCGAGATGCTGCTGCGCGCTTTGCTGCTGCAGGCCTTCTACGGCGTACGCTCCGAGCGCCAGCTGATGGAGCGGCTGGAGTTCGACCTCCTGTTCCGCTGGTTCGTCGGGCTCGGCGTCGACGACCCGGTGTGGGACGCTTCGACCTTCTCGAAGAACCGCGACCGGCTGCTCGAAGGCGATGCGGCGGCGGCCTTCCTCGCCGCCATCGTCTCGCACCCGAAGGTTCGGCGGCTGGTCTCGACCGAGCATTTCTCCGTCGACGGCACGCTGATCGAGGCCTGGGCGTCGATGAAGAGCTTCAGGCCGAAGACCGAGGCGGGGGACCCGCCCGACGATGGCGCGCCGCCGTCCGGGGGCGGAGACGGTCGCAATGCCGAGGTGGACTTCCGCGGCGAGCGGCGCACGAACGAGACGCATGCCTCGACCACCGACCCGGACGCGCAGCTGTTTCGCAAGAGCCGCGGCACCGGGGCCGTGCTCTGCTTCATGGGGCACGCGCTGATGGAGAACCGCAGCGGCCTCGTCGTCGATGCCGAGCTGACGCGAGCCACCGGCACGGCCGAGCGCGCCGCCGCGCTGGCGATGCTCGAGGGCGTCGCCCGCGACACCGGCCGACGCATCACCATCGGCGCCGACAAGGGCTACGACACCGCCGACTTCGTCATGGAGGTGCGCGAGCTCAATGCGGTGCCGCACGTCGCGCAGAATACCGCCGGCCGGCGCTCCGCCATCGACGGCCGCACGACCCGCCATCCTGGCTATGCCGCCAGCCAGCGCATCCGAAAACGCATCGAGGAGGTCTTCGGCTGGACGAAGTCCTCAGCCGGCCACCGAAAGACCCGCTTCCGAGGTCTCCCCCGCGTCCGCTTCGCCTTCACCCTCGCCGCCGCAGCCTACAACCTGATCCGACTGCCGAAGCTCATCGCCGCGTGATCGCCCGCGGTGGCGAAACGCCCATCATCCCCGATCGGAACGGACGCGAGCAGGGCACCAGCCCCTCCACCTCGGGCTTTTTCAGCACCCTGCTAGTGGATAGAACCTGACAGAGGAGTCCCGGAAGGGATTCCCCTGAGGTTTGCGCCATGCGAGTCTGCGGCATGCGCACCGGCATCACGATCAAGGTTTCGCCCGAGGATCGCCGCCGTCTGGAGGCGGTCGTGGGGGATCGCAACAGCCCGCAGAAGCATGTCTGGCGGGCACGGATCGTCCTGCTGACGGCAGACGGCGTCGGCACCAACGGCATCATGCGGGCGACCGGCAAGGCCAAGACCTGCGTCTGGCGCTGGCAGGAGCGCTTTGCCGAGGCGGGCGTGGACGGGCTGCTGCGCGACAAGACGCGGCCGCCCCGAATCCCGCCGCTCGACGCGGGCGGTGGCCGAGCGGGTGGTGGCGCTGACGCTGAACGAGGCGCCACCGCGCGAGGCCACCCACTGGACGGGCGCCATGATGGCCGAGGGCCGCCGGCATCAGCGTCAGCTCGGTGCAGCGCATCTGGCGGGCGCACGGGCTGGCGCCGCACCGCATGCGCCGGTTCAAGCTCTCCAACGATCCGCAGTTCGTCGACAGGCTGCGCGACGTCGTCGGCCTCTACGTCGAGCCGCCAGCGCATGCCATCGTGCTGTCGCTCGACGAAAAGAGCCAGATCCAGGCGCTCGACCGCACCCAGCCAGGCCTGCCGCTCAAGAAAGGCCGCGCCGGCACCATGACCCATGACTACAAGCGCCACGGCACCACCACGCTGTTCGCCGCGCTGAACGTCCTCGACGGCAGCGTGATCGGGCGCAACATGGCCCGTCACCGCCACCAGGAGTTCATCCGCTTCCTCAATGCCGTCGAGGCCGAGGTCCCGGCCGGCAAGGTCGTCCACGTCATCCTCGACAACTACGCCGCCCACAAGCATCCGAAGGTCTGGCGCTGGCTCGACCGGCATCCGCGCTTCACCTTCCACTTCGTCCCCACCTCCTGCTCGTGGCTCAACGCAGTCGAAGGTTTCTTCGCCCGGCTCACCAGACGCCGGCTGAAGCGCGGCGTCTTCCGCTCCGTGGTCGACCTGCAGGCCGCCATCAACCGCTTCATCGCCGACCACAACACCGACCCGAAGCCCTTCGTTTGGACCGCCGATCCCGACCGCATCATCGCCGCCGTCCGACGTGGGCACCAAGTGTTGGATTCGATCCACTAGCAACCGCGCGTGCAACGTGCTCCTGACGAGCAGGCGCGCGCTGCCGCGCTGATTACAATCACACCCGGCGAAGATAGACCTCGTATTCGCGGTCTGTGACGAGGCGCAGCATGTGCTCGCGCTCCTGCCGCTTCTGGGCGGCGAAGACGTGGCGGAACGGCTGGCCGAGCCAGCGGGCGACGAAGCGAGAGCGCGAGAAGCGGCGCTCGGCCGAGGCCCATGAGAGCGGCAGCGGCTCGCCATGGCCGGGCACGATTTGGCCCTCGACGGGGGGCGGCGGCTCGGCGCCCTCGTCGATCCCGGCCAGCGCGGCCGCGAGGACGGCGGCAGCCACCAGATAGGGGTTGGCGTCAGAGCCGGCGAGCCGGTGCTCGATGCGCGCGCCCGGCCCCTCGACCTCGGGCAGGCGCAGCGCCGAGCCGCGATTGTCGAACGCCCAGTGCGCCTCGACGGGCACGAAGCTGCCGGGCACCATGCGGCGGTACGAGTTCAGGTGCGGCGCGAAGACCAGCTGGCAGTCCGCCATGTGGCGCAGCATGCCGGCGATGGCGTGCCGCATCGTCGGGTTCGGCGCGCCCGCTTGCGAATTCGAAGACGTTGTGCCCGACGCCGTCCTGCAGGCTGAGGTGCAGGTGCAGCCCGGACCCGACCCTGTCGCCATAGGGCTTTGGCATGAAGGTCGCGTCGAGGCCCGCGGCGCGCGCCGCGCCGCGGATGGCGCGCTTCAGCGCCACCATCTGGTCGGCGGCAGCCAGCGCGTCTGCCGTGTGGGCCAGGTTCATCTCGAACTGGCCGGTGCCGAACTCGGCGATCACCGTCTCGGCCGGCGCGCCGAGGGCGCGCGCCGCGGCGGCGATGCGGCTGATCACCGGCTCGAATTCGCGCAGCAGGTCGAGGTCGTAGACCTGGTTGGCGGCAAGCCTGCCGCCGCAGTCCGGGTGCATGGGCGGGCAAGGCTCGCGCGCGTCGATCAGGAAGAATTCCAGCTCGAGCGCCACGCAGGGGTGAGGCCGCGCGCGGCGGCCTCGGCGGCGACGCCGGCCAGCACGTTGCGTGGATCGAAGCCCGAGGCGCTGCCGTCCGGCATGCGGATCGTCGCCTGGACCTGCGCCGTCGGCCGGCCCGCCCACAGCACCGGGCCGAGCGAGCCCGGCACCGGGTCGAGCACGCCGTCCGGGTCGCCGGTCTGGATGGCGATGCCGGCGGCCTCGACGTCCTCGCCGAAGATGTCGAGGCCGGGGGTCGAGGCCGGCATCTTCATCGTGCCCCCGGCCAGCTTGGCCAAGGTCTCGATCGGCACGAGCTTGCCGCGCGCGGTGCCGTTCAGGTCGACGACGAAGACCTCGGCCACGGCAGTGTCCGGGTGCGCGGCGCGGAAGGCGGAAAGCTCGTCGGCGAAGCCGGGGCGCGCGTCGCCGCGATCGGCGGCCGAATGCTCGCCGCCCTGTCCCCTCCCCCGTCCGGTCTCCGCCATCGCGTCCTTCATTCGCCGCCCGCCGCAGAGCCCGGCACGGCGACGGGATCGTAGGTGGTCACCTCGAGCCGGTTGCCGTCGGGGTCGCAGAAATAGAGCGAGAAGGCGCCGCCGTGGTCGACGACGTCTGCGGCGCCGACCGGCGCGCCGTGCCGGTCCACGAGGCCCAGCCCGGCGAGGCTGTCGCGAAACCGGGCGAAGGCGGCGCCGCCCGTGCCGAAGGCGATGGTGTGGTCGCCGGGCGCTCCGCGACCGGCGTCGGGCTGGCGCGCGAAGAGGGCGAGGCAGTGCGCCCCCTCCGGGGTGGCCAGGAACAGCGGCCCCTGCGGGTCCGCGGCCCAGCCGGCATGCTCTGGCGCGGCGACGAGGCCGAGCACCCGGCCGTACCACCCGGCGGCGGCCTGCCGGTCGCGCACGGCGACATGCACGTGGTCGAGCCCGTCGACGGCGAAGTTCGTCACAGCGTCGCTCCGCAGTGGCCTTTGCCCCTCGTGTCGGGACATGGCCATACTCGGCGCGCAGGTGCAATGCTCGGTTCGGGACGCGGCCGAATCCCGATTCCGCCGGGCCGGCGCTTGCACTACGGTTCACCGGTTGCTCGGAGACAGACCCTTTGGATCGCCGTCTCGCCGCCATCCTCGCCGCCGACGTGGCGGGCTTCAGCGCGCTCGTCGGCCGCGATGAGGACGGGGCGGTGCGCGCGCTGAAAGGGCATCTCGACGCGCTGGCGCCGGTGATCGGCATGAACGGCGGGCGCGTCGTCAAGTCGACGGGCGACGGGTTTCTGGCCGAGTTCCCCTCGATCGTGAACGCCGTGTCCTCCGCCGTCAGCATGCAGCGCCAGATGGCGGAGAGAAACGCCGCCCAGCCGGACGGCGCGCGCATGGACTTCCGCATGGGCGTGCATGTCGGCGACGTGGTGATCGACGGCGACGACATCCTCGGCGACGGCGTGAACATTGCCGCGCGCCTGCAGGAGGTTGCCGAGCCCGGCGGCGTCGCCGTGTCGGCCCGCGTCCAGGACGATGTCGCCGACAAGATGGACCTCGGCTTTCGCGACCTCGGCGAGCGGCATCTGAAGAACATCGCCCGACCGGTCCGTGTCTTCGCCGTGACGATCGACGCGCCGGTGACGCCGCCGGCGCCTGCCCCGGATCGGCCGGCGAGGCCATCGGTCGCGGTGCTGGCCTTCGACAATCTGTCGTCCGACCCGGAGCAGGACTATTTCGCCGACGGCGTCACCGAGGACATCATCACCGGCCTCAGCCGCGTGCCCTGGATGTTCGTCATCGCCCGGAACTCGTCCTTCTCGTACAAGGGGCTGGCGGTCGATGTCCGCCGCGTCGGGCGCGAGCTGGGGGTGCGCTATGTGCTGGAGGGCAGCGTCCGCAGGGCCGGCCAGCGGCTGCGCGTCACCGGGCCAGCTGGTCGACGCCGAGACGGGTGCGCATCTCTGGGCCGACCGCTTCGACGGGCAGGTCGAAGAGATTTTCGCGCTGCAGGACCGGATCACCGACGCGGTGGTCGGCGCCATCGCGCCGGAGATCCGCGCCGCCGAGATCGAGCGCGCTGCGCGCAAGCGGCCGGAGAGCCTCGACGCCTACGACCACTTTCTCCGCGCGCAGGCGGCGATCCTGCAGTTCCGCCTCGGCGAGGCCGACCGGCACCTGGGCGAGGCGATCGCACTGTCGCCCGGCTATGGCGAGGCCAAGGCGCTGAGGGCATGGCTGGCCACCATTCTGTGGCATCCGGAGACCGTGACGACGTCGGAACGCCAGGCGCTGGCCGCCCGCATGGCCGACGAGGTGCTGCGCATGCCCGGCGTGGACATCGAGGCGCAGGCCTATGCCGGCTACACGCTGGCGTTCCTGACCGACGAGTTCGAACGCGGGCTCGGTCACGTCACGCGGGCGATCGAGCTCTGCCCGAACTGCGTCTCGGCCTGGGGATCGAGCTGCCTGCTGAACGGGATGCACGGCAACACCGCAGTCGCGCTGAAGCATGGCGAGGAGGCGCTGCGGCTTAACCCGCGCGACCCGCTCTCGTACCGGGTGCACATGGGCATGGCGCTCGCGTTCATCGTCACGCTCGACTGGCAGCGGCTGCTCGAAACGGTCGAGCGAACCCGCCCCTTCATGCATCAGGTGCAGGTGTTCCGCATCAACGAGATCGTGGCGCTGGTGCATCTGGGCGGACTGAGCGGGCCCGCGAGCTGGCCAAGAGGCTGATGGCGCTCTACCCCGGCTTCACGGTCGGCCGCTGGCGCGAGAACCGGCGCCGCGTCCGCGCCATGGTGCCCGGCGGCTATGACCCGATGTACGAAGGGCTGCTCGCCGCCGGCCTGCCGAAGTGACCCGAGGGTGACCCTGCTGACCGCTTGACGCCGAGCGCGCGCCAGCGCCACATGCCGGCAATCTCTGGAGAGGTCCCATGGACACGGCGACGAACCTGCGCCCGACGGCCGAGTACCAGGCGATGGACGCGGCGCATCACTGGCACCCGTTCACCGACACGGCCGATCTGGCGCGGCGCGGCGCGCGGGTGATCACCGGAGCCGAGGGCGTCTGGCTGACCGATTCCGAGGGCAACCGCATCCTCGACGGCATGTCGGGCCTCTGGTGCGTGCAGGTCGGCTATGGCCGGCCCGAGATCGCCGAGGCGATCGCCCGGCAGGCCCGGACGCTCGCCTACTACAACACGTTCTTCCAGTCGACGCATCCGGGCGCCGCCGAGTTCGCCGCGGCGCTGGCCGATGTGGCGCCGCCGGGCATGTCGCGGGTGTTCTTCGCGAACTCCGGCTCGGAGGCGAACGACACGGTGTTCCGGATGGCGCGGGTCTACTGGGACTGCGTGGGAGGCCGGAGAAGAAGGCGTTCATCGCCAGGGTGAACGCCTATCACGGCTCGACGGTCGCCTCGGCCTCGCTCGGCGGCATGGCGGCGATGCACGGCCAGTCCGGGCTGCCCATCGAGGGCATCCACCACATCGGCCAGCCCTACTGGTTCGGCGAGGGGCGCGAGACCGGCATGACGCCGGAGGAATTCGGCCTGGCCCGCGCCCGCGAGCTGGAGGCCAAGCTGCTGGAGCTGGGGCCGAGACCGTCGCCGCCTTCATCGCCGAGCCGTTCCAGGGGGCCGGCGGCGTCATCATTCCGCCGGCCAGCTACTGGCCCGAGATCGAGCGCATCTGCCGCGCCCATGACATCCTGCTGGTCGTCGACGAGGTGATCTGCGGCTTTGGCCGGACGGGCAACTGGTGGGGCAGCCAGACGGTCGGCGTGACGCCCGACCTGGCGCCGATCGCCAAGGGGATGACCAGCGGCTATGTGCCGATGGGGGGCGTGCTGATCTCGGACCGCGTCGCCGGGCCGATCCTGGAGGGTGCGGGCGAGGTCTTCCACGGCTATACCTATTCCGGGCATCCGCTGGCCTGCGCGGCAGGGCTGGCCAATCTGCGCATCATCCGCGAGGAGCGGCTGGTCGAGCGCGTCCGCGACGACATCGGCCCCTATCTGCAGGCGCGCTGGCACGAGCTGGCCGACCATCCGCTGGTCGGCGAGACGCGCATGGCCGGGCTGATCGGCGCGGCCGAGCTGGTCGCCGACAAGGCGACGCTGGCGCGGTTCGCGGACGTCGGCGCGACGGGCATGCGCTGCCGCGACATCTCGGTCGCGAACGGCCTCGTCATGCGGGCGGTGCGCGACACGATGATCGTGGCGCCGCCGCTGGTGATCAGCTGCGAGGAGTGCGATGAGCTGGTGGCGCGGGCGCGCAGGACCTTCGACGACCTGGCCGACGCGCTGGCCCGCGAAAAGGCGCTCTGAGGGAGGCCGGGCCGCGCAAGGCGGCCCGGCCGGACGTCACGCGGGCTCGTGCTGCCCGGCCATGCTCCTGACGGCCTCTGCCGTCAGCGGCTTGCCGCCGATCGCCCACTGTCCGCTCGGCACTTCGATGACCCGCACCCAGGTGACGCCGCGCATGGCCTCGCCCTCGATGCCGACCATGGTCTCGGTGACCTTCTCGATCATCTCGCGCTTCCTGTCGGCGTCGAACACGCCCTCGATGAGCTGAATATCGACCATAGGCATCCGGTTCTCCTTCGTCTTGCCTGCGCCGGGGACCATCCCTTGCGCGCTGGACCAAAGCTGCCACGGGGCGCCGCCCACCCTCCAGTTCTGGAACTGAATTGACCCCGGTATAGAAACTGAACTTGAGCGCCGCCGGGCGGAGGCGCACTCTGGCGCTATCCGAAGCCCCCCTGGGGAGGCGAGCCATGACGGATCGCAGCTACCGCCAGTTCTGCCCGGTCGCGATGGCGTCAGAGATCCTCTGCACGCGCTGGACGATCGTTCTGCTGCGCGAGCTGCTCTGCGGCTCGACGCGGTTCAACGACCTGCGCCGGGGCGTGCCGCGCATGTCCCCGGCGCTGTTGTCGAAGCGGCTGAAGGAGCTGGAGGCGGCCGGCATCGTCGGACGCGCCGCCGCCACCCGACGCCGAGGCCGTCAGCGAATACCGGCTGACCGAGGCAGGGCGCGAACTCGGCGCGATCGTCGAGGCGATCGGCGTCTGGGGCCATCGCTGGATCGAGAGCCGGGTGACGCTCGAGAACCTGGACGCGGCGCTCCTGATGTGGGACATGCGCCGCTGCCTCGACCCGCGACCGATGCCGAAGCGCCGCACGGTCATCGAGGTGATCTTCGTCGACCTGGCCCCGGCCGAACGGCGCTGGTGGCTGATCGTCACGCCGGGCGAGCCGGTCGACCTTTGCTGGAGCGACCCGGGGCACGAGATCGACCTGCACGCCGCCGTCGATCTGCGCACCATGACCGAGATCTGGCTGGGCGGCACGACCGTCGCGGCCGCGCGGCGCGACGGGCGGCTCAACCTGACGGGGCCACGCGCGCTCGAGGATGCGATGCAGGCCTGGCTGGGGCTCAGCCGCTTCGCAGGCGTCGAGAAACGGGTGGCCTGAGCCCTCCGCCCCCGCTATGCCAATGGCATTGCAGGGAGGCGAGGATGCGCATCCGAGCGGCGGAGGCCGGCGATGCCGAGGCGGTCTGCGAGTTGCTGGAGGACGCCTTCGGCCGGCCCGACGAGGCGCGGCTGTTCCGCGCGCTCTGGGGCGGCGACGAGCTCGCCGCGGCGCTGGTCGCCACCGGTGCGAAGGGAGGCGCAGGGGGAGGCACCAAGGGGGGCACCGAGGGGGACACCGAGGCGGGTGACGATCCGGACGGCGCGGCCGGGGATGGCGCGATCCGGGGCGTCGCGGTGCTCTCGCGGCTGACAAAGCCGAAGGGCTGCCTGGCGATCGGGCCGCTCGCCGTCGACCGCGCCTACAGCAACCGGGGGATCGGCAAGGCGCTGATCGCCGAGAGCATCGACCGGTCACGACGCGACGGCGCCGCGCGCTGTCTTCGTGCTGGGGCAGCCGCCCTATTACGAGCGGTTCGGCTTCTCGGTCGAGGCGGCGCGACCGTTCGCCAGCCCCTACCCGGCCGAGTTCATGATGGCGCTGGAGCTTCGGCCCGACGGGCTGGCCGAGGCGCTCGCGGAAGGCGGCGCCGGCAAGGGCGCGGGCGGCGGCGCGGGCAAGGGCACGGGCGGCGGCGCGGGCGGCGGCGAGCTGCGCTATCCGGCGGCGTTCGCGGCGCTCGATTGACAGAGCTTGGCGCGGCCGGCATCGGGATGTATGCCCGCTGCGCCGGGCACGCGATCGGCACGAGAACGGGGACGGACGCATGGCTGAGGTGATCGGAGACGAGGTGATCGCGCTCGAGCGGCGGCTCGCCAGGCGCGGAGATCCGGAGCTCGCGGACCTGCTCGACGCCGCCTTCGTCGAGGTCGGGCGCTCGGGCGCGATCCTGTCGCGGGCGCAGGTGGCCGCGACGCTGGGCGACGAGCCGGAGGACCATGCGGACATCCTCCAGCCATTCGTCCGCCCGGTCGGCGACGAAGTGGCGCTCTGCGTCTATGAGACGGTCTCGGAGCGTGGCCGGACGTTGCGCAGCTCGCTGTGGCAGCACCGCGCCGAAGGCTGGCGCCTGCTGTTCCACCAGGGAACGCCGGCCGACGACAGGCGGTGACGGGCTATCTGACCGCCAACGAACGGCCCGGCGAGCACGCGCGAAGCTGGCTCGCCGAGACGGCCGGACCGCTGCCCGACCATCCGCCCCTGCGCGGCGAGGCGCGCGCCGACATCTGCGTCGTCGGCGGCGGCTATGCCGGGCTGAGCGCGGCGCTGCAGCTGGCCGGGCGCGGGCTTTCGGTCGTGCTGCTGGAGGCGAACCGGATCGGCTGGGGCGCATCCGGCCGGAACGGCGGGCAGCTCGGTGTCGGGCCGCGCGCCGACATCCGCACATACGAGTCCATGGTCGGGCGCGACGACGCCGTCAGGGTCTGGGAGATCTCGGTCGCCGCCAACCGGCTGGTGCGCGAGCTGGTCGCCCGGCATGGCATCGACTGCGACCTTGCCGACGGCTATCTCGAGGCGGCCTGGCGGCGCGCCGATCTCGACGACATGGCGGCCTATGCGGCGCATGTGGCGCAAGCCTATGGCCATCCCGCGCTCGAGCTGCTGGACCGCGACGGCGTGGCGGCGCTGATCGGCACCGACCGCTATCACGGCGGCTTTGTCGACCGGCTGGGCGGCCACCTGCATCCGCTGAAATACGCGCTGGGGCTGGGGCGCGCCGCTGCGGAGGCCGGCGTCGTCATCCACGAGCGCTCGCCGGTGCGCTCGGTGGCGCCCGGGCTGGTCGAGGCCGAGGGCGGCCGCGTTCGGGCAGAGCAGGTGCTGGTCGCCTGCAACGGCTATATCGACGGGCTGGTGCCGGCGGCGACGCGGCGCATGCTGCCGCTCAACAATTTCATCATCGCCACCGAGCCGCTGGGCGAGAACCGGGCGCGGGTGATGAACCGCGACAATCTCTGCGTCGCCGACACGCGCTTCGTGCTGAACTATTTCCGGCTGACGCCGGATCGGCGCATCCTCTGGGGCGGCGGCGAGGGCAGCGGGCGGCGCTTTCCGAAGGACCTCGGGCCGATGGTGCGCGGGCGCATGCTGCAGATCTATCCGGATCTGGCCGATCTTGGCGTCACGCACGCCTGGGGCGGAACGCTGGCGATCACGGGCACGCGCTTTCCGCTGTTCCAGGATGCCGGGCGCGGCGTTCGGGCGATCGGCGGCTGGTCGGGATCCGGCATCCACATGGCGACCATGGGCGGCCGGATCGCGGCGGATGCGATCGCCGGCGAGACCGGCGACTGGGACGTGCTGGCACGGATGCCGACCCCGGCGTTTCCGGGCGGCGACTGGTTTCGTATGCCGCTTCTGCGGCTGGCTATGTTCTGGTACGGGTTGCGCGACAGGCTGTGAGCCCTGCCTGACTCCTGCGAGCCCCGCGCGACCCCTGCCTTCAGTTGACCAGCAGCGACGCCGCCGCATGCCGACCGTAGCTGGTTGGACCAAGCCCGCCGCACGTCATCTCGGCCAGGCCGAGGATGAGCAGCTTCTCCGCATGGAGCGCCGGGATCTTTTGGTCCAGACAGCAGCATCGGCACAGGTCGCGCAATGACTGCTGCTCGTCTTCCGACAGTCTGGCGAGTAACTCGCTACATTTAGTACGCATGATATCGTGGCCTGCCTCTGCACCACCAACACCCGAGGTTGGCACGAAGTTCCTAATTGTCCATATCCAAACCGTCATATTTTGGGCCGGCAGTGGGCGAATACGAGGCGCCATGCCCTCGCCGCGCGCAACCATGCTCGACGACGCACGCCCTGGTTGCGGCTCGCCGGAAGACGCCGGCTGGGCGACCGGACCCCGCCGCCGTCCTGCGGAGCGTGGAGACCCCTCCGATCACCCGTCGGCGACAAAGCGGGCGGCGCAGATCGGCCCGAGTCGTCTTGGCAGCAACGGACGAGTTTGACCTGAGTCAATCGACCGCCGCGGCCGGGCAAGATCACGGCTTGCCTTGACTGGCGGCGTGGCGCAAAGTTCTTCCTGGAATTGGTGACAGAAGGAAAAGACCGGCGCCCCGGTACTGACTGTTGCAAATCGTCACAAAGCGTGACTTGAGCGACTGGGACCGAAAGCCATAGGATATGTGTTGGATAGGGTAACGCGGCACCGGATGCGCGGCGCAGATGCGCCACAGAAGCGCAACGGCAGAGGCGCAACGGCATAGACGCAACTCGGACGCAGCGGCGCGGACGCGAAGGGACGCCCGGTCGCCGAGGATAGGCAGAACAACACAAAAAAAGGCACGGGGCAGACGGTGATGACTTCAGCGCTCTCGCGGACGGTGCGCACGATCGTCCGGTTCAATGGCGTCGGGCTGCATGGCGGCCAGAGCGTGACGATGCAGGTCGCGCCTGCGCCTGCCGGGCACGGCATTCTCTTCCGCCGGACGGATCTGGCGCCGGGGACGGGCGACATCCCGGCACGGTGGGACCTCGTCGTCGACACCCGGCTCTGCACGCGGCTCGGCAATGCGCACGGCGCCTCGGTCGGCACGGTCGAGCACCTGATGGCGGCGCTGGCCGGCTGCGGCATCACGGATGCGCTGGTCTCGCTGGCCGGGCCCGAGGTGCCCATCATGGACGGATCGGCCGCGCCCTTCGTCGCGGCGCTGCTGCGCGCGGGCATCGTCGAGACCGGGCGGCCGTGCCGCGCCATCCGCATCCGCGAGACGGTCGCGGTGGAGCAGGACGGCAAGCGGGCCGAGCTCGCGCCGGCCAACCGCTTCGAGATGGAGTACGCGATCGAGTTCGACGATCCGGCCATCGGTGCACAGCGCCACCGCATGGCGCTGGTCGGCGGCGACTTCGTCGCCGAGCTGGGCGACTGCCGCACCTTCGGGCATCTGGGCGAGGTCGAGCAGCTGCGCGCCATGGGCCTGGCTCGCGGCGGCAGCCTGAAGAACGCCATCGTCGTCGACCGCGGCCGGGTGCTGAACCCGGACGGTCTGCGCCGGCCGGACGAGTTCGTCCGCCATAAGATGCTCGACGCCGTTGGCGATCTGGCGCTGGCCGGTGCGCCGATCGTCGGGCGCTATGTCGCCCATCGCGGCGGCCACGAGATGACCAACCGGCTGCTGAGGGCGCTGTTCGCAAGGCCGGACAGCTGGTGCTGGGTCGACCTGCGCCCGGGCCAGTGGTTCGGCGATGTCGCCGAGATGCCCGCCCGCGATCGCGAGCTCGGCAGGATCGCCGTCTGACGAGAACCGGCCCCGCTTGAATGGGTGCCGTTGCGGCGGCTCGTTGCGGCGGGCGGTTGCGATCGGCGCCCAGCCCCTTTTCCTCGGCCGTTCGCGGCACTATGGTCGGCCGCGACAATTCGGGGCGCTGCCGAGGTCGGGCGTGGTCGGGCGGCACGGGAGGAAATCAGGATGACGGTCAGGCTGGCTTGCGCCCTGCTGGCGGTGTCGCTTCTCGCCGGGTGCGAGACGATCGGCTCGATGTTCGAGGAGGACGAGGTGTCGCTCGACGACCGCTCGGCGCGCGAGATCTACGATCAGGCCGAGGCGCTGATGGCCGACGAGCAGTACCGAGGAGGCGGCCAAGACCTATGACGAGGTCGACCGCCTCTACCCGTTCTCGCAGCTCGCCAAGCGCGCCACCATCATGTCCGCCTTCGCCAACTACGAGGCGGGCAACATGCCGGCGGCCCGCGCCGCGGCCAACCGCTATCTCGACCTCTACCCGTCTGACATGGATGCGCCCTATGCCCAGTACCTGATCGCGCTGACCTATTACGACAACATCGTCGATGTCGGCCGCGACCAGGCGCGGACGCAGGACGCGCTGCAGGAGCTGACCGAGCTCGTCCGCCGCTATCCGAACTCGGAGTTCGCCCGCGACGCGGCGCTGAAGATCGACCTGACCAACAACCACCTGGCCGGCAAGGAGATGGAGGTCGGCCGCTATTACCTGAAGCGCGGCCACTACATGGCGGCGATCAACCGCTTTCGCGTCGTGCTGGAGAAGTACCAGACGACGGCGCACACGCCCGAGGCGCTGCACCGGCTGGTCGAGGCCTATCTGGCGCTGGGCCTGGACCAGGAGGCGCAGGTCACCGCAGCGGTGCTCGGCGAGAACTTCGTCGGCTCGGAATGGTATGCGGCGAGCTATGCGCTGCTGACCGACCGCGACCTGAGGCCGGCGACGCGCGACGACGGCTTCTTCGACCGGGTCTATCGCCGCGTCATCCTCGGCGAATGGCTGTGACGCGATCCCGCGCCGGACGGCCGCGGCCCGGCGGCGCGATCTCGCCCCGTCGCTGGCCGGGCGGCGGGCCGGCCCCGTGCTGCTCAGCCTCGCGATCCGCGACATCGTCCTGATCGAGGCGCTGGAGCTCGACTTCGGCCCGGGTCTGACCGTGCTGACCGGCGAGACGGGCGCCGGCAAGTCGATCCTGCTCGACGCACTCGGCTTCGCGCTCGGGCGGCGCGGCGGCGCGCGACCTGGTGCGCGCCGGCCGCAGCGAGGGGGTCGTCACCGCCACCTTCGGGATCGGCCCCGACCATCCCGTCGCGCGCGGTGCTGGAGGAGCTCGGGCTGGCCGACGGCCCCGAGCTGATCCTGCGCCGGATCGCCTCCGCCGAGGGGCCGAGCCGCGCCTTCGCCAACGACCAGCGCATCGGCGCCGAGGCGCTGGCGCCGGATCGGCGGCGCTGCTGGTCGAGGTGCATGGCCAGCACGACGACCGCAGCCTGCTCGACCCGCGGGCGCACGGCCCGCTGCTCGACGCCTTTGGCGGGCTCGAGGCGCAGGTCGCCGCGCTGCGCGAGCCTCTGGGCGCGCGCGCCAGGCGGCGGCGCGGGCGCTGGCCGAGGCGCACGCGGCCCGCGACAAGGCCGAGGCGGACGCCGACTACCTGCGCCACAGCGTCGACGAGCTGGACCGGCTGGCGCCGCGAGGCGGGCGAGGACGCGGCGCTGGACGCCGAGCGGCGGCTGATCAGGCAGGCGGCGGGACTGACCGAGGAGATCGGCCGTGCCGCCGCCGCGTTGTCCGATGGCGCCGCCGGGGCGCTGGCGGACGCGCTGCAGCGCCTGACGCGGCTGGCGGACGCGCGCCGAGGGGCGGCTGGAGGCGCCGATCGCGGCGATCGACCGGACGATGGTCGAGCTGGCCGAGGCCGAGGCCGGGCTGGCCGAGGTGCTGGAGGCGCTGAGCTTCGACCCCGGCCGGCTGGAGCAGGTCGAGGAGCGGCTCTTCGCCATCCGGGCGCTGGCGCGCAAGCACGGGGTGCAGCCGGACGAGCTGGCGGCGCTGCTCGGGCCGGGCTGGCGGCGCGGCTGGCCGAGCTCGACGCGTCCGGGGAACGCATCGACGCGCTCGCCGCCGAGGCCGAGGCGGCGGCCGCGCGCCTATGACGAGGCGGCGGCGGCGCTGTCCGCGGCGCGGCGCGCGGCGGCGACGGCGCTCGACGCGGCGGTGACGGCCGAGCTGGCGCCGCTGCGCATGGAGGCGGCGCGCTTCCTGACCGAGATCGCGCCGGGCGAGCCCGGGCCGGACGGCGCCGACCAGGTGCGCTTCACGGCCGCCATCAACGCCGGCGCGCCGGCCGGGCCGATCGACCGCATCGCCTCCGGCGGCGAGCTCTCGCGCTTCCTGCTGGCGCTGAAGGTGCGGCTGGCGGGCCGGGCCGAGCGGGCTGACGATGATCTTCGACGAGATCGACCGCGGCGTCGGCGGCGCGACCGCCGATGCCGTCGGCCGCCGGCTGGCGCGCCTCGCCCGCTGGCGCCAGGTGCTGGTGGTGACGCACAGCCCGCAGGTGGCGGCGCTAGGGCGACCATCACCTGCGCATCGCCAAGACCAGCGACGGCACGGTGACGCGCACCGAGGTGACGCCGCTCGACGCGGCGGAGCGCAACGACGAGATCGCCCGCATGCTGGCCGGCGGCCGGGTCACCGACGCCGCCCGCTCGGCCGCCGCCGCCCTGATCGGCGAGGGGCGCGGCTGACCGCCGGCCCCGGGCGGACGCCAGGCGCCGCCGGCGCAGCACGGGGAACAACCCGCCGGACGTCGCGTTCCTTTGCATTGCTGCAGAAGGATCCGGCATGAGCAAGACGCGCAAGAAGAAGACGCAAGCCGAGGACGCGACCGCCGAGATCAAGGTCTCGAAGAAGGCCGACGGCAGCGTCGAGCACTTCCGCAAGCTCGCGCAGCGCATCGCGTCGCAGGAGCGCGTCATTCCGCCGGTGCTGCTCACCGGCCAGGGCCGGCGCCAGCATGTCCGATCCACCCTGCGCGAGGACCATGCGGCGCGGATCGAGCACCGCTCGTTCGGCGCGAAGGAGAAGTTCGACGACCTGGCCGATGACCTCTTCAAGTTCTTTCGCGGCACCGCGCTGCTCTTCTATCGCGACATGGTCGGCGAGGACTCGCACATGCCCAGCGTCATGGCGCTCGGCGACGTCCATCCCTCGAACTTCGGCGTGATGCCCGACGAGAACGGCGCGCCGATCTTCGGCGTCAACGACTTCGACGAGGTCGTCTACGCGCCCTTCACATGGGACCTCAAGCGCGGCGCAGTCGGCTTCTGGATCGCCGCGCGCCAGGAAGGCGGCATGCAGAGAAAGAAGCGGCGCCGCGTCGTCGCCAGGTTCGTGTCGGGCTATCTCGACGCTATGGCCGGCTATGCCGATCACGCCACCGAGAAGAACGACGCATACCGCATGGACAACTCTCCCAAGGTGATCCGGCGTCTGTTCGAAGAGGCCTGGGAAGAGCGCCGCGACTGGCTGTGGGAGGACTATCTCAAGGCGTCGGGCCGCGGCTTTCGCGCCAGCGACGAGCTGCAGCCGATATCGACCGAGAGGGGCAAGTTCCAGAAGGCCATCGAAGCCGTCGCCAAGGCCAGAGGCATCGACGCCGCCGGTCGCGCCGGCGAGCTCGAAGGTCAAGGACGTCTGCGTGCGGCATGGCCAGGGCACGGCCTCGCTTGGGCTGCCGCGCTACTACGTCCTGATCGAAGGGCCGTCCAAGGACGCCACCGACGACCTCATCATCGAATTCAAGCGGGCCCGCCGGTCGGCGCTGGAAGGGTCTGACGCCGCCGTCCGACTTCGACGCCGGCGCCAAGGCCGACCGGATCCTGCACGGCCAGACGGTGCAGCTCGCGCATGGCGACATTTTCTACGGCGCCGTGGAAATCGACGGCGAGAGCTTCATGAGCCGCGAGCGCGCGCCGTTCCGCGACGACATCGACATGGACGAGCTGAGCTACAAGACCTGGAAGCAGTACGCGTCGGTCTGCGGCGCGGCGCTGGCGCAGTCACATGCGCTGTCGGATGATCTGGGCCAGATCGACTATGACGTGGAGCCGTCGATCGTCGCGGCCGCAAGTCCGCGCGAGCTGTTCGTCGCCGACATCGTCCGCTTTGCCGAAGAGGCGGCCGACCGCCTGAAGGCCGACCACCGCTTTTTCCGCGAGGACCACGCGCAGGGCGCCTTCGACCGGATCGAGATGGTCTATCGCTAGGCGCGCCACGCAGCGACGGCGGCCAAAGCTAGTTGCCCGGCAGCATCTTGCCCGGGTTCAGGATGCCCGCCGGGTCGAATGTGCGCTTGATGGCCGCCCATCAGGTCCCAGGCGTCCTGCGCCGTGCTCGCGCGCCATGAACTTCTCTTGCCGATGCCGACGCCGTGCTCGCCCGAGACATGGTGCCGCCGAGGCGCAGCGTGCGCTCGGTCAGCCGGTCGGCCAGCCGCAGCGCCTCGTCGATCTCGGCCTTGTCGCCGGGGTCGATCATCAGGCTGACGTGGAAGTTGCCGTCGCCGACATGGCCGACGATGGCGAAGAAGAGCGGCGTGCTCGCGCCAGCTCGCGCTCGGTCTCGTCGATGCACTCGGCCAGCCGCGAGATCGGCACGCAGGCATCCGTCGCGAAGCCGCGCGGCCGGGCAGCATCGACTTCAGCCCGTAGTAGTAGTTGTGCCGCGCCGCCCACAGCCGGTTGCGGTCCTCGGGCTTGGTCGTCCACTCGAAGTCCGAGCCGTCGTTGGCGGCGGCGATCTCGCCGACCGTCTCGGCCTGCTCGGCGACGCCCGCCGGCGTGCCGTGGAATTCCATGAACAGCGTCGGCTGCTCGGCCATGGCGTAGTTCGAATAGTGGTTGACGGCGCGGATCGAGGCGCGTCGACGAACTCCATCCGGGCGACGGGCACGCCCATCTGGATGGTCTGGATCACCGTGTTCACGGCGTCCGCCGTCGTCGGGAAGGTGCAGATCGCCGCCGACACCGCCTCGGGCTGGCCGTGCAGGCGCAGCGTGATCTCGGTGATGATGCCGAGCGTGCCCTCGGAGCCGACGAAGAGCCGCGTCAGGTCGTAGCCGGCAGACGACTTGCGGGCCCGCGTGCCGGTGCGGATCACCCGGCCGTCGGCCAGCACGACCTCGAGCGCCAGCACCGCCTCGCGCATCGTGCCGTAGCGCACCGCGCAGGTGCCGGATGCGCGCGTGCCCGCCATGCCGCCGATGGTGGCGTCGGCGCCCGGATCGACCGGGAAGAACAGGCCCGTGTCGCGCAGCTCCTCGTTCAGGCGCTTGCGCGTGATGCCGGGCTGGACGACGACGTCCATGTCCTCGGGGTGCACGGCCAGCACCGCGTTCATCGGGTGAAGTCGAGCGAGATGCCGCCCTGCACCGGGATGGCGTGGCCCTCCAGCGACGTGCCGGCGCCCCAGGCGACGATGGGGCAGCCATGCTCGTTGCAGGTGCGCGCGACAAGCGCGACCTCGTCGGTCGTCGTGCGGCCAGATCACCGCGTCCGGCAGGTGCGGCGCGTGCCACGAACTCGTCATGGCCGTGCTGCTCGCGCACGGCCTCGGCGCGGCTCAGCCGGTCGCCGAACCGGGGCGCCAGCTCGGCGATCGCGCTCTCGATGCTCATCGTCGCTCTCCGCAGGAACCCGCTTGCGCGCGACAATAGCCGACTTAGGGTGGCGCGCAAATCGAGGAGACCGGACCATGGACGTGGCGCGACCGAGACGTTCGAGGCCAGCCCGCTCCGCTCGGCGACGCGGCGCGTGCTGCCCGAGTGGATCGACTACAACGGCCACATGAACGTCGCCTACTACGTTCTCGCCATCGACAAGGCGATGGACGACATCTTCGACCGGCTCGGCATCGGCCTGGCTCTGGTTCGCGAGCGGCGCATGGGCCCGATGGCGCTGGTGAACCAGATCCACTACCTCGACGAGCTGCTCGAGGGGCAGGAGTTCGTCTGCGACCTGCAGGTGCTCGACGCCGACCACAAGCGGATGCACTATTTCGTCACCATGCACCACCTGGCGAAGGGCACGGTCGCGGCGACCTTCGAGGGGCTGTCGATCAACGTCGACCTCGAGGCGCGCCGCTCGGCGCCCTATCCCGAGGACATCCGCGGCACGGCTCGAGGCGGTGCGGCAGGCCCATGCCGGGCTGCCGCGGCCGCCGCAGGTCGGCGCCATCATCGGCATCCGCCGCGGCGGCTGACGCCGGCCGATGCGCCGTCGCTCGGCGACCGCGCGCTTGCTCCCGGCATTGCCGGGGGCCTAGGCTCGCGCATGCGCGCGACGAGGGCAAGATGCCGGACACCCAGCCCTGACTCGAGCGCTGCGCCGGTTGCGCGCCCGGGCGGCCGGGCACGTCGCCCGGCTGCGCGGGTCGGCCTCTCCGGCGCTGGCGCTCTGGCCGATCGCCGTCGCGCGTCGGCGTTGTCACCGGCTATGCGGTGCTCGGCTTCATGCTGGCGATCGCCGGGCTCGAGCAGCTGGTCTACGGCGCCGAGGCGCGGAGGTGCACAGCCACGCGGCGACGCTCGACTGGTGGTACCTGATCCTCGTGCCCGTCGCCGGCGGGCTGGTCGTCGGCCAGATCCTGCGCCTGGCGCCGAGCCGCCGGGCGCGCGGCATCGACGAGGTCATCCAGTCGGCCGCGCTGAACGCCGGCCGCGTCGACAAGCGCCAGGGCGTCGCCTCGGCGCTGGCCGCCGTCGTCACGCTCTCGACCGGCGGCAGCACCGGGCGCGAGGGCCCGGCGGTGCATATCGGCGCCGTCATCGCCAGCTGGGTGTCAGCGAGCGGATCGGCGCCAGGGCGGCGACGGCGCGCGACATCCTCGGCTGCGCGGCGGCGGCGGCGGTCTCGGCCTCGTTCAACGCGCCGCTCGCCGGCGCGCTCTTCGCGCTCGAGGTGGTTCTGCGCCACTATGCGCTGCGCGCCTTCGGGCCGATCGTCGTCTCTCGGTCGCCGCCGCCGTCATCAGCCGCATCCATCTCGGCAACCTGCCGCAGTTCGCCCTGCCGCCGCACTCGGTCGACTTCTACTGGGAGATGCCGGCTTTCGCGCTGCTCGGCATTGTCAGCGGGCTGGTCGGCGTGGCGATGATCCGGGCGATCTTCATCGTCGAGGGATCGGCGACCGGGTGCAGGCGCTGCTGCGGCTGCCGGACGCGCTGCGGCCCGCCGCTGCGGGGCTGGTGCTCGGACTGATCGCCATCCCCTTCCCGCACATCATCGGCGTCGGCTACGAGACGACCTGTCGCCGTGCTGCAGGAAGGTTCGGCTTTGCGCCCTCGGTGCTGCTGGCGGTCGCCAAGGTGGCGGCCGTCGCCGTCACCTTCGCCGGGCGGATGGGCGGCGGCGTCTTCTCGCCGGCCGTGATGGTCGGCGCGCTGACCGGCGCGGCGTTCGGCGACATCGCGCTCGCCGTCTACCCGCATGTCACGGGCGTCGTCGCGCTCTACGCGCTGGCCGGGGTGGGGGCGGTGGCGGGCGCGGTGCTGGGCGCGCCGATCTCGTCGACGCTGATCGTCTTCGAGCTGACCGGCGACTATCAGGCGGCGATCGCGGTGCTGATCGCGGTGTCGCTGGCCAGCGTCGTGTCGGACCGGCTGGTGGCGCGCAGCTTCTTCCTGACGCAGCTCGAGCGGCAGGGAATGAAGCTGGCAAGCGGCCCGCAGGCCTATCTGGCGGCGACCGTCACGGTGCGCGACCTGATGCGGCCGCGCGGCGCCGACAACGGCGCGCCCGACGCCGGTTGCCGCGAGCTGGTCGACCAGGGCGCGGCGCTGGCCTCCGGCGACACGCTGGAACGGGCGCTGAAGATGTTCGAGCGGCTGCGTGGCCCCTACCTGCCCGTGCTCGACGGACCCGTGTCGGACGGGCGGCCAGACGGGCGGCCAGACGGGCGGTCAGACGGGCGGTCAGACGGGCGGTCAGACGGGCGGTCAGACGGGGATGGCGCGCCGGACCTGCTGGGCGCCGTCTTCCATGTCGACGCGCTGAGGGCCTATAACCGGGTGCTGGAGGATGAGATGCGCGAGGAGCATGCCTGACAGCGGGCGCGCGCGTCCCGTTGCACGCCGTCCAGCCGCTCAGAGCCCGTCGACCATCCGGTCGTCGAAGCGATGCACGCAGAGCGCTGGTCCGTCCGATTGCTCGCGCGCCATCTGGCGAACCGAGCCGGCGACCCGGCCGGCGCAGTCCCTGATGCCCGCCAGCAGCAGCCTGGTTTCGGTGTCCAGCCGGGTTCCGTTCGCCATCAGATACGCCTCGACCGTGTAGGCGAGGTTGTCGAGCGGGATCTGCACGTCGGAGACGACCTCGGCAAGCTGAGCGGCGTCCGTTTTCTTTTCGTTCGACTGTTGCATTCCTGCCGCCCGTTTCTGCTCTACCCGGGTGCAGTGATAGAGCATCTGGACGGTTAAAAGATCCTAAACACAACATCTGGGAAATCGTCTGCGAGCGCCGCCTTCGGCGCGCAAAATTCCAGCGCATGGAACGGGTTGCACGAGATTTCTAACCCGGGGAGAAGTGCTCGGGCGGAACGACGCCGGTCACGTCCCGGGAAGAATCCCGCTGAGTCGGCGCCGACGTGCTCTCGATGGAGGCGGACGCCGGCGAGACGCCGTGTCGCATGCGGGACGGCAGGAACCGTCCCGGGACAGATGATTAGCCTCATCGCGAGGTCTATGCAACTTAAAGACGCATGAAGATCAAATTTTCACCTAATCGGTAATCTCCGCCGCGGGGAGAACCGGCCGGTACGGCGTGTGACCCGCGCTCTTCGAGGGCGAGCCGGAGGACCAGGGCGGTCTGTTCGGCGACCGGCGGAGCCGGAGGGTCAGCCCGGCTCCCGCTGCATGCGCTGGTGCCGCGCCCGCGATCCGCGCTCGATGGCGGCCGAGGCCAGCCGGTCGACGCCGAGCTGGTGGCGCAGCTCCTCCAGCAGGCGCAGCTCGGTCATGGCGATGCGCAGATCGGCGGCGGCAACGTCGCAGGCCAGCGCATAGGCCGTCTCGCGCAGATGCTCCGGCAGCGCCTGCTCGACCAGGCCGAGCAGCGCGTCGAGGCCGTCCTCCTCCTGGAACAGGTCGGAGACCAGCGCCCCCACCTGGCTGATGCGGTCGCTGTCATAGCCCTCGAAGATCGGCAGCACGCCGACGATGGCCGTGATCTCGTGGAATTCGGGCATGGTCATGGTGTCGTCGGCCGCCGAGGTGGCGATCATCACCGCGACCAGCGCGTCCTGCGGGCTGAGCGCCTCGCTTCTCATCGGCCCCTCCATTGCTGCGGCGCAAACTAAGACGGCAGCGCGGGGCGGACAAGAGCGGGCCATCGGAAAGCTGGCGTTCGACCGGTGGCGGCGCAATCCGCTGAAACGAGCGGCCGGGCCACAGGCCCGGCCGCGAGACCGCGGGAGGGGTTTCGGGGGGAGGTGCGGTCTGGCATAAAGAACGCCGGCACCTCCGGCCGGTTCCATCAGGTTCGAAAAAAGCTGCACCAGCGCGGTTGCAGCACGCGGCATTGCCGATACGCCTGCCTTCGCCAGCTGCAAGGCGTCGCTCCGTGCCGCGACGTCGCCGTCGATCCGCCGGTTCGGGCAAGATGGGCTCGGGCATTGACCGGACGAAGGCCGGGGGCCTATTTCGGCCGCGGGCAAGAGGAGAGACGACGATGACCGACGCCGCGCTCCGCGATGCCGCGTTCGCCTGCCGGGCATGGCCGTTCGACGAGGCGCGCAAGCTGCTGAAGCGCTTTGAGAATGGCCCGCCCGAGAAGGGCTTCGTGCTGTTCGAGACGGGCTATGGCCCGTCGGGCCTGCCGCATATCGGCACCTTCGGCGAGGTGGCGCGCACGACGATGGTGCGCCGCGCCTTTGCGGCAATGTCCGACCTGCCGACACGGCTGGTCTGCTTCTCGGACGACATGGACGGGCTGCGCAAGGTGCCGACCAATGTGCCAGACCGCGAGGCGCTGGCCGAGGACCTGCACCTGCCGCTGACGGCGGTGCGCGACCCCTTCGGCTGCCACGAGAGCTTTGGCCATCACAACAACGCGCAGCTGCGCAGCTTTCTCGACCGGTTCGGCTTTGACTACGAGTTCGCTTCGTCGACCGAGTACTATCGCGGCGGCCGCTTCGACGAGATGCTGCTGGTGGCGCTCGAGCGCTACGACGCCATCATGGAGATCATGCTGCCGACGCTCGGCCCCGAGCGGCGCGCGACCTACAGCCCGTTTTTGCCGGTCAGCCCAAGATCCGGCCATGTCCTGCAGGTGCCGACGCTCGAGCGCAACGTCGCCCGCGGCACCATCGTCTACGCCGAGCCGGACGGCGAGCGGGTCGAGCTGCCCGTCACCGGCGGCAACGTCAAGATGCAGTGGAAGCCCGACTGGGCGCTGCGCTGGGCGGCGCTGGGTGTCGACTACGAGATGGCCGGCAAGGACCTGATCGACTCGGTGCAGCAGTCGTCGCGGATCTGCCGGGCGCTGGGCGGAAGGGCGCCCGAGGGGTTCAACTACGAGCTTTTTCTGGACGAGAACGCCGAGAAGATCTCCAAGTCCAGGGGCAACGGCCTGTCGGTCGAGGAATGGCTGCGCTATGGCAGCCCGGAGAGCCTCGCCTACTTCATGTACCAGAAGCCGCGCTCGGCCAAGCGGCTCTATTTCGACGTGATCCCGCGCGCGGTCGACGAGTACCATCAGCAGCTGCGCGCCTTTCACGACGCGAACGACCCGGCCAAGCGCCTCGCCAACCCGGTCTGGGCGGTGCATGCAGGCGATCCGCCGCGCTCGGACCTGGCGGTGCCGTTCTCGATGCTGCTGACCCTCGCCGCCTCGGCGGCGGCCGAGGACAAGGCGGTGTTGTGGGGCTTCATCCGCAAATATGCCCCCGAGACGAGCCCGGAGACGCACCCCGGCCTGGACCAGGCGGCCGAGCATGCCGTGCGGTACTATCAGGACTATGTCCGGCCCTCGCGCGCGTTCCGCGCCCCGACCGAGACCGAGCGGGCGGCGCTCGGCGACCTGCGCGCCCGGCTCGATGCCTGGCAGGGCGGCGCCGATCCCGAGGAGCTGCAGGCGGTCGTCTATGCGGTCGGGCGCGCGCATGGCTACGAGAACCTGCGCGACTGGTTCCGTGCCATCTACGAGGTGCTGCTGGGCTCGGAGCAGGGGCCGCGCTTCGGCGGCTTCGTCGCGCTCTATGGCGTGCCCGAGACGGTGGCGCTGATCGACCGGGCGCTGGCCGGCCAGCTCGCCGCATGAGAGGCGCGCGCCCGCCTGCCCGGAGGGGCGAGCGGGCGCGTTCGTCGGCGGGAGGTTCGCTGCCGGTCAGTTCACCTGGGTCGGCTCGAAGCCGACGGCGATCAGCTCGTCATGCGCCCGCTTGATGGCGGCACGGCAGAGCGCCTCGGAGCTCTTCAGCATCGCCTGCGCGTCGTCGAGCTCGGTCTGCGCGTTGTTGACTGCCACTCCCTGCTTCTCGGCGCGCTCGAGATCCTGCTCGAGCTGGGAAATCTGCGCCTCGCAGGGCTGCCCGGACGCCGCGCCGGTGTCGGAGGAAGCCGCCATAGGCTCCGTCGCCTGCTCGGTCGTCCCCTGGATGACCACCTCCTGCGGGGCCTGCTGGTCGCCCTGCTGTGCGGCGCTGTCGGATGGCTGCTGACCCGGCTGGCCCGCCGGCTGCTGGCCCGACGACTGCTGGTCCGCCGGCTGCTGGTCCGCCGGCTGCTGGCCCGCCGGCTGCTGGCCCGCCGACTGCTGGTCCGACGACTGCTGGTCCGCCGGCTGCTGGCCTGTCGACTGCTGGCCCGCCGACTGCTGGCCCGCCGACTGCTGGCCCGACGACTGCTGGTCCGCCGGCTGCTGGTCCGCCGGCTGCTGACCTGACGACTGCTGGTCCGTCTGACCTGACTGCTGCCCGCCCGTGACCTGGTCGGGTACGATGACGACGGCGGCAGGCTGGTTGCCCCCCGTGTCCTGGCTGCCCTGGCCGCCGGAGCTCTGGTCAGCAGACCCCTGGCTTGTCGACGCCTGGTCACCCGAATCCTGGTTTGTCGAAGCCTGGCCGGTCGAGGTGCCGCCGTCGCCGAGAGCCGCGACCTTCTCTTCGAGCCGGGCGATCTGCTGGCGGATCTCGTCGCCCACCCCGTTGTTCGACAGTTGCTCGACCTCCTTCTCGAGCCGGTCGATCGACTGCTTCATCTCCTCGCCGGGCATCTGCTCGGACAATTTGTCGACCTTCTGCTCGAGCGACGATATCGAGTCCTTGACCTCGGCGCCGATATCCGTCTGCGACAGATCCTCGACATCCTGCTCGAGCTGGTCGATGCGCGCGACCAGCGCGTCCATGTCGCCACCGGACGACGACGAATTGCCGATCGCCGGCTGCACCGCCAGAAGGCTGGCGCCGCCCGACTGCGGCTCGGCCGAGCTCTGGCTGTCGGACGCCGCCTGCGTCTGGGTTTCGGTTCCGGCGTCCGATTTCGTTTCCGGCACGGGCTGCGTCTCCGTCGCCGGCTGCGTCTCGGAAGAGGGCTGCGTGCCGGAAGACTGGCTGCCGGAAGACTGGGTGCCGGAAGACTGGGCGCCGGAAGACTGGGCGCCGGAAGACTGGCTGCCGGACGAGGAACCCGTGTCGGTCGACGGCTGCGCCGGCATCGCGGGCTGGGTGTCCGTCGCGGGCTGCGTTTCGGTCGAAGACGCGGCAGGCGCCGCAGCGCTGTCGGTCGGTTGCGGCTCGGTCTGGCTGTCCGAGGCGCTGCCTTCCACCGGCGCCACGACCAGCACATCCGTCTGCGGCTCGGTGCCGCTCGTCGACGCCGGCTGCGCAGCTGCGCCTGCACCTGCACCTGCACCTGCACCGTACTGCATGGCCATCGTGCCAACATCGTCCTGCCAGTAGGGCTCGACGCCGTAATAGTTGTGCACCGAGGTCACCCACTCGCGCCGCTCGAGCGGCGTCTCGTCCTTGCGGCTGAAGCGCGGGGCGTTTTCCAGCTTTTCCTCAGGGATGTCGAGGATCACCGAGGTGTCGTCGCCGGGCACGAACTTCATCGCGCGCCACGGAACGGCGAAAAGGTCGTCGCCGATGCCCAGGAACCCGCCATGCTCGATGACGACATAGGCGATGCGGCCCGACACCGGGTCCAGCATGACGTCCTCGATGTCGCCCAGGTTCTCGTCGGCCGCGTTCTTGACGTCTCGGCCGACAAGCTCGGACGGCTTGATGACCCGCGGCGCGATCGCGCTGTCCAGAATGAGGTTGGCGCGCTGGATCACCTTCGCGCACATGTCGGCATCACCGGCCTCGTACATGTTCTCGGCGGCTGTCCGCAGCCCGAAAAGCTGTGCCTGCTCGGACGTCGACAACGCCTCGCCCGCCGCGGCGTCCTGCAGGGTCTTCTCGTAATCGCGATTGAAGGCGTCGATGTCCTCGGGGCACGCGGCCTGCGCTTGCCCGAGCGCGAAACCGCTGACCAACAACACGGCGGAAGTCGTCATCAAGATGGATTTCATGGCATAGCCTTTCACGAGTTTCGTCCGATCCCGGCCTGAAAGAGGCCGCGACGCCGCGTCGCGGCGCTTCCGCTGGCTAACGAAGCTGCGCGACGCGCGGTTCCGTTGTAGATGCTCGCGCGAAAAGGTCCGGCGTCCTGGCCCAATGTTCTGGTCCTGCAATCCGGACCGCAGTTCTGGTCCGGCAATCTGGCCCGGCGGTCCGGCGGCAGAAAGCGTGCCGATCCGTCGGACCGATCAGCCTGGACAGTCGCTAACCCAGCCGCTGACGGCGCGGCCATCTATGACGACCTGAACACCCGGGCTCAACACCGAGTAGGTCCCGAAGAATGCGTCGCCGGCGGCCGGGCTTGTCGCCTCGTCCTCCGAAGGCTCGAACGCGTCCGTGTCGTTCTCGGTGCTCATCGAGGCTTCCCTCCGGAATCGCCGTTTTTGTTAACGCATGGTAAACAGTTGTTGAACGCAGCCTCAACCGATCAGTTCCTTCGGACGCGCGGTATCAGAGGGATGAAATCGCGCGCCCGGCATCGCCCGGCCTGCGGCGACCCGAGCTGCCAACAAGGCGCTTGACCCCGGCCGTCATGCGCGGAGAGGTTTCCCGAGCGACAGGCGGAGACGGGCGGAGACGGGCGGGCGGAGACGGCAATGGCAATCGACTATCTCAAGCGCGGCAGGTCGCAGGCGGACCGGGCAGAGGACGATGCGCGCGTGCGCGAAACCGTCGAGGCGACGCTGGCCGACATCGACGCGCGCGGCGACGCGGCGGTGCGCGAGCTGTCGCAGAAGTTCGACCGCTATGCGCCGGAAAGCTTTCGGCTTTCCGAGACCGAGATCGAGGCGGCGATGGCGCCGCGTGCCGGCCCGCGACCTGGACGACATCCGCTTCGCCCAGGCGCAGATCCGCGCCTTTGCCGAGGCGCAGCGCGCCTCCATGACGGACATCGAGGTCGAGACCCGGCCGGGCGTGATCCTCGGCCACAGGAACATACCGGTACAATCCGTCGGCTGCTACGTGCCGGGCGGCAAGTTCCCGATGGTCGCCTCGGCGCACATGTCGGTGCTGACCGCCTCGGTCGCCGGCGTGCCGCGCATCGTCGCCTCGGCGCCGCCGGTCGGCGGCGCGCCGCACCCGGCGATCGTCGCCGCCATGCATCTGGGCGGCGCGCACGAGATCTATTGCCTCGGCGGCATCCAGGCGGTCGGCGCGATGGCGCTGGGGACCGAGACGATCGCGCCCGTCGACATGCTGGTCGGCCCCGGCAACGCCTTCGTCGCCGAGGCCAAGCGCCAGCTCTTCGGCCGCGTCGGCATCGACCTGCTTGGCCGGGCCGACCGAGACCATGCTGATCGCCGACGAGACGGTCGATGCCGAGCTGTGCGCGACCGACCTGCTGGGCCAGGCCGAGCACGGCTACAACTCGCCCGCCGTGCTGGTGACGAACTCGCGCCGCCTGGCCGAGGCGACGCTGGCCGAGATCGAGCGCATCCTCGGCATCCTGCCGACCGCCGAGACGGCGGCGGTCAGCTGGCGCGACTATGGCGAGGTCATCCTCTGCGACAGCCATGACGAGATGCTGGCGGTCGCCAACGACATCGCCTCCGAGCACGTCCAGGTGATGACCGACCGCGACGACTGGTACCTCGAGAACATGACGAGCTATGGCGCGCTGTTCCTGGGTCCGCGCACAAACGTCGCAAATGGCGACAAGGTGATCGGCACCAACCATACGCTGCCGACGCGCAGCGCCGGGCGCTATACCGGCGGGCTCTGGGTCGGCAAGTTCCTGAAGACGCACAGCTACCAGAAGATCCTGACGGACGAGGCGGCGGCCGAGATGGGCGCCTACTGCTCGCGCCTCTGCATGCTGGAGGGCTTTGTCGGCCATGCCGAGCAGGCCAACCTGCGCGTCCGCCGCCATGGCGGCCGCAACGTCCCCTACGGACAGGCGGCCGAGTGATCGACCTGCCGGCGACGCCGTCGTTCCGGCTGGATGGCCGGCGGGCGCTGATGGCCGGCGCGTCGTCGGGGCTCGGGCTCGGCGCGGCGGCGGCGCTGGCCGCGGCCGGGGCCGAGGTGGTCATGGCAGCGCGGCGCCGGACCGAGCTGGAGGCGGCGGTCGCCGCGGTCCGGGCAGCGGGCGGGCTGGCCGAGGCGCTGGTGCTCGACGTCGACCGACGTCGCGGCAAGCTCGGCGGCGGTGGCTGCCCGCGGCCCGTTCGACGTGCTGGTGAACTCGGCCGGCATGGCGCGGCACACGAGCTGTGCTCGACACCTCGCCCGAGGACTATGACGCCGTCATGGCGGTCAACCTGCGCGGCGCCTATTTCCTGGCGCAGGCGGTGGCGCGCGGGCTGGTCGAGGCGGGCCGGCCGGGCTCGATCATCACCATCTCGTCGCAGATGGGCGTCGTCGGCGGGCCCGAGCGCGCCGTCTACTGCGCGTCCAAGCACGGCGTCGAGGGCTTTACCAAGGCGATGGCGATCGAGCTCGGCCCGCGCGGCATCCGGGTGAACACGATCTGCCCGACCTTCATCCGCACGCCGCTCGCCGAGCAGACGCTGGCCCGCCCGGAGATGGCGGCCTGGGTGCGCGGCAACATCCGGCTGCCGCGCCTCGGCGAGGTGCCGGACATCATGGGCGCCGTGCTGTACCTGGCCTCGGACGCCGGCGCGCTGGTCACCGGCACGGCGCTGCTGGTCGACGGCGGCTGGACGGCTGCCTGACGCGGAGGCTCGGGCGGCGCCATGCCGGCAGCCTGTTTTTGCCGGGACACGATTGCGCGCCACGAGGGCGTCGCCCAGAAACGACACCGGATGCGGAGAAGGCCGATGCGACAGGTTCTGACGGCGCTTTCGATTGCCGTTTTCGCCCTCTCCGCCGCGCCGGCATCGGCCCAGTCCCTCCAGGACGTGCTGTTCGGCAGGGTCAAGCGGCAGGCGGAAGGGGCGCTGGCGGTCTTCGGGATCAGCGCCATCCCCTCCGAGACCGCCAGCACGCTGGCGCTCGAAATCGATACCACGAACGGAGACCGGTTCGAATTCGTCGCCGGTCAACTCGGCGGCGGCTTCACGCTCGGCGACTCCTTCCCGCTCTATGTCGAGGGGTATGTCGGCTACAACCGGTACGACCCGACGCTGCTGCTCACCCAGGGTGCGCAGCAATCGCGGCTGCCGCTCAAATGGTCGAGCATCGCGGCGACCGGCGGCGTCGGCTGGGACTTCGGCATCACCGACGATCTGGTCCTGCGCCCGATGCTGCACGTCGCCCTCGGCCGGGTGCAGACCGATCTGTCCGTCGCCGGCACGGTCGTCGCCGACCGGCTGGGGCTGGACGTCTCGTTCCTGCAAAGCGGCGGGTTCTGGGTCGGCGGTGTCGGGGGATCGCTGGGGCTGGAATACAACCACCGCTGGGACAACGACTACGAGGTCGACGCGACGCTGAGATACACGCATATCCGCCTGAAGCAGATCGCCGGCAACAATGACCTCTCGCCCAGCGCCGACGCGGCGACGGCGGCGCTGTGGACGCGGCTGCGGGTGCCGACCGGCCTGCACCTGTTCCAGCGCCCCGTCCGGGGTGTGCTCGAGGCCTCCAGCTCGTATCTGCCGGGCGACCAGGGCGACATCCTGCAGACCGACTGGCTGGTCCAGGTCGGCGGCGGCGTCGAGGTCGACCTCGAGAGGACCTTCGTCCCTCTCGTCACGACGACCCGCCTCGTCGCCCGCTATACGTTCGGCGAGGTGCTCCAGGGATTTTCCATCGGCCTCGCCGCCAGCTTCTGATTGCCGGCCGCGCCCGAATGGACGATGAACGGAGTGCATGCTCGACCTCTGGTACAAGAACGCCGTCATCTACTGCGTCGACGTCGACGCCTACATGGACGCGAACGGCGACGGGATCGGCGACTTCCGCGGACTGGCGGACCGGCTCGACCACATCGAGTCGCTCGGCGCCACCTGCATCTGGCTGCTGCCCTTCTTTCCCAGCCCGAACCGCGACAACGGCTACGACATCACCGACTACTACACGGTCGACCCACGGCTCGGCACACTGGGCGACTTCGTCGCCTTCACCCGCGCCGCGCAGGACCGGGGCTTGCGGGTGCTGATCGACCTCGTCGTCAACCACACCTCGACGGACCACCCCTGGTTCCAGAGCGCGCGCAGCGACCCGGACTCGCCCTATCGCGACTGGTACGTCTGGTCGAAGGACAAGCCCGAGAACATCCATGACGGCATCGTCTTCCCCGGCGTGCAGGAGGCGATCTGGACCTATGACCGCAAGGCAGGCGCCTGGTACCTGCACCGGTTCTACAAGCACCAGGCGGACCTCAACATCACCAACCCCGAGGTGCGCGAGGAGATCGACAGGATCATGGGGTTCTGGCTGCAGCTCGGCGTCTCAGGCTTCCGGCTCGACGCCGTGCCGTTCCTGATCGAGCATCTCGGCATCGACAACCCGCCGCCGGAGAAGCCCTCGGCCTATCTCGGCGACATGCGCCGCTTCCTGTCCTGGCGGCGGGCGGAGTCGGTGCTGCTGGCCGAGGCGAACGTCACGATGAAGGAGATCGGCGACTATTTCGGCGACGGCGACCGGATGCACATGGTCTTCAACTTCCTGCTGAACCAGCACATCTTCCTGGCCTTCGTCCGCCGCGACGCCGAGCCGATCCGCCGCGTGCTGAACATGATGCCCGAGCTGCCGGTCGAGGGGCAGTGGGGCACGTTCCTGCGCAACCACGACGAGCTCGACCTCGGGCGGCTCTCGACGGCCGAGCGCCAGGAGGTGTTCGACGCCATGGCGCCGGAGCCCGACGATGATCGTCTACGATCGCGGCATCCGGCGGCGCCTCGCGCCGATGCTGGGCGGCGACATCCGGCGGTTGAAGCTGGCCTACAGCCTGATGTTCGCGCTGCCCGGCACGCCCGTGCTCTGGTACGGCGAGGAGATCGGCATGGGCGAGAATCTGGCGCTGGAGGAGCGCGAGGCGGTGCGCACGCCGCTGCAGTGGTCGGCGGGCGAGAACGGCGGGTTCTCCTCGCTGAGGCCGGACGCGAAGGCGGGCGGCCTGGTGCGCGCGATGCCCGCCGGCGCGCCCTCCGGCCCCGAGCACGTCAACATCCGCTCGCAGAATACCGACCCCGCGTCGCTGCTGAACTTCCTGCGCGAACTGGTCCGCCTGCGCCGGTCGGTTCCCGAGGTCGGCTGGGGAACGTGGCGGG
Organism: uncultured Alphaproteobacteria bacterium; assembly: GCA_963745085.1. Lineage (GTDB taxonomy): Bacteria > Pseudomonadota > Alphaproteobacteria > Rhodobacterales > Rhodobacteraceae > Thermohalobaculum. The sequence goes on from CAVUWP010000026.1 coordinate 85,182, forward strand.
TGCTCGACATCGACACCCGCGTGCTGGGGCTGATGTATGACTGGCGCGGCAACGTGCTCTTTACCTTCCACAATCTGAGCGATGCGGAGGTGGTGGTCGACCTGCCGCCGCAGATCGGCGGCGCGCCGACCGACAATCTCCTGGACGGGCTTCTGGACGGCTCGGAAACGGCGGGCAGCGTCGGCGAGAACGGCCGGCTGAAGCTGCCGCCATACGGGGTGCTGTGGCTCAGGCCTCAGGCCGAGAGGCGGTAGGCGCGGGGTCCCGGGCCGGCCCGCGCCTCGCCAACCGCTCGCCCGCGGCGCGGGCGCCGGCGAGGGTCCGGACGTCGGCTCCGTGCCGCGCCGGGACGACCCGGTATGCCGCCTCGACGACGCATTCGACGGCGAAGGCGATGAAGCCGAAGCCCAGGATGAACAGCAGGATCCGGCCGAACACGGCCTGCCGGACGATGGCGAACGCCTCGGCAAAGCCGCCGGCCTTGGATGCGTCCATCGTCCAGCCGGCCCAGACGAGGAAGCAGCCGAGGATGACGACGACGACGCCGTTGGCGGTCCAGCCGAACTTGCAGACCGCGTCGAGGCGCTCGACCACCGGCGTGCGGCGCAGCCGCTCGCGGTATCGCCCGGCCAGCGCCTTATAGCCGAACCATGTGCCGGCGGCGATGAACCCGGCGCCGACGGCGATGACAATCCAGCCGCCCGCCGGCAGCGACAGCAGCCAGGCGGTGCCCTGTTCGCGGCCGTCGCCCTCGCCGCCGCCGCCATAGCCCTTGTGCGCCAGCTGCGCGATGAAGATGCCGATCAGGATGTAGACGAGCCCGGTGGCAGCGAAGTCGGTGCGCGCGAAGATGCCGCCTGCATCGGTGCCGCGGCGGTCCAGATCCATGGCCGAGGCGAGCACGCACCAGACGGCGAAACAGATGGCGCCCGCGGCGATCGCCCAGAGCATCGGTATGCCGAGCGCCTCGTCGGTCAGCGCGACCAGCGCCCCCTCGGGACCTTCGGCATAGCCGCCGATCCAGGCGGCGCGGACCGCGAAGTAGCCGATCAGCCCGTAGACGACTGCGCGCGCCAGATAGCCGGCACGCATGACCGGAACGACCCAGGCCGGAGCGGTTGAACTCACCTATCCCTCCCCGCAAGCCGCGTCCGGAGACGCCGGCGGAGTCGCGTGCATACCGCGTCGCGGCATGCAGCGTATACCTCAATGCTGCGCGACATCCGTCGGCAGGTCCGTGGTCTCGTGCAGCGCCTCGCGCATCCACAGCATCTTCACGGCGACGAAGCTGACAACCAGCAGCGGCGCCGCGAGAACCAGGCCGAGCAGGCCGAAGAGACCGCCGAAGACCCCGACCCCCAGCACGAGCAGGGCCGGAGGGATGCTGATCAGGCGCTCCTGGACGATCGGCGCGACGACATTCGACTCGATCTGCTGGATGCCCAGGAACAGCAGCAGCGTCCAGAGGATCATGCTTGCGCTGTCGGTCGCCGACAGCAGCAGCGCCGGCACCGCCCCGACGATCGGGCCGAGGATCGGCACGAACTCGGTCAGCCCGGCGAAGATCCCGAGCGCCAGCGGCGTCGGGCAGTCCCAGCAGCCACGTCCCGATGCCGGCCAGCGTGCCGATGATGACCATCGCGATGAGCTGGCCCAGCAACCAGCCGCGCAGGATCTGGCCCATCTCGACCATCGCCTCGCCGATCAGCGAATGCTGGTCGGGCGGGAAGAGCCTTACCGTGCCGCGGCGATATCGGCCCGGATCGATCGCCAGGTACACCCCGGCGACGACGACGAGGACGATGCCGAGCACCGCATCGACGATGGTGAGCCCGTAGGATGTCAGCCAGCCCGTCACCCGCGACAGGACCGCGCTTTGCACGTCGCCGCCGCCCATCGCACCGTTCGACGCGCCGGTGTCGCCGGCCAGAAGTTCCTCGACGGCGGCGGGGCCCGGCGCCGATCGCTCCGTCGCTGCCCCGCCCGAACCCCCGAGATCGGCCGGCTGGGCGGACGCGACCGCTCCGGGAAGCTCTATTCCCAGCCGCTGCTCCACCGTGCGGGACGCCTGGGGCAGCGCCCGCCACAGTTCGTCGAACTGGCTCTGCACCTGTGCCCCGACCAGCCAGACGAGCCCCGCGGTCGCGGCGATGATCAGGCCGACGATGATGCCGAGCGCCCAGCCGTGCCCGATGGGCAAGACCCGGCGCAGCAGATCGGCGAGAGCCAGCAGCAGCACGCAGAGCAGGACGGCGGCGAACACCGTCAACAGCGAAAACCGCATCAGCCAGAGCAGATAGACGCCGGCGGCGATCGCCACCGCGATCAGAACGCGCGTGGCGAAGGACCAGAGCGGATGCTCGCTGCTGCCCGGCTGCGGGCCTTCCATGCTGTCTCTCCGGGGGCTGTTGCCCACGCTTAAGCCGGAAGGTCGCCCGCAGGTTCCAGGCGGTGCGGCCGCCCGGGCGGGCGGGCCGCCTTGATGCGCCGCCCGAAGCCGCCCTCCGCCTGCGTGCCGCGACGGTCCATGCGCAGACGGCAGGCGGCGCGCCTCAACCGCCGACCCGCACCCTGATCGTCTGCCCGACCGTGTCGAGGATGCGGCGCAGCTCGTCATAGTCCTCGTGCCGGATGCGCATCCAGGCGTTGGCCATGTAGCCGGCCTCGATCGGCTGGGTCGGCGTGCCGGGCTGGGGGAAGTGGTGCGCGACGATGTCGCCGCCCCAGCGGCGCCAGACCTCGTCGGCGCCGTCATAGCCCCGGATGCGGCCGTCGCCCTCCGGGCGAAGCGCGATCATGCCGCAGGCATAGCGGCGCGACGGGCGACGGTCGATCGTGCCGTGCGTCACCGCCAGCGCCCATTCGCGGTAGAGATCGAACTCGTTCGCCGCGCAATAGACGTCCCACTGGCCGACGCCGGGCGGGCGGGCGCCGATCTCGGAGAAGCGCAGGCCCTTCGGCCCGAAGAACCACTCCATGTGCGTCGCCGCCGTGCCGATCCCCAGCGCCTCGATGACGCGCCGGCCCATCTCGTAGAGCTGCCGATAGTCCGCGGCGCCCATCCGGTTCGTCGCGACGATCTGCGGGCTGATCCAGCGGTGGCGCATGGCGTCGAGAACATTCGGGTAATAGTGGCTGACGAAGTCGTGCGCGACGCGGCCGTCGATTGCCAGCGTGTCGTAGAAGCCCTCGTGGCCGACGACGAACTCCTCGATGGCCGCTGGCGCGCCGTCGGCGACGCCGGTCTCGCGCAGCACCGCGTCCAGCCCGTGCCAGTCGTCGGCCCGGTGCGTTCCCTTGGCGCCGGCGGCGTCGCGCGGCTTGACGATCAGCGGAAAGCCCACCGCGTCGGCGAAGGCGCGCGCCTCGTGCGCGCTCGAGACGGCCGCCGAGGCGGCGCAGGGCACGCCGGCCTGGCGCAGCGCCTCCTTCATCGCCACCTTGTCGCGGCAGAGCCACGCGGCGCGCACCGAGAGCCCGGGGATGGAGCAGGCCTCGCGCGCCCTGGCGATCGGCAGGATGTGCGCCTCGACCGTCGCCTCCAGCCGGTCGACCCAGAACCGCGACTGCAGCCGGCGGACCGCGGCCGTGACCTCGCCCTCGTCGACGACCGAGCCGATCCGCTCGTAGCCGGCGAGCCACCCCTTCAGCTCGTCGTCCAGCCATTCATAGGGGCGCTCGCCGAGGCCCCAGACCGTCGCGCCAATCGAGCTCAGCGCCCGGGCGAACTCGCGCTGGTTGTTCGGGAACGATGGTTCGACGAAGATGACGTTCACTGCATCGCGCCCTTCTCGCCGCCGGCTTCCCGGCCCGTCAGAAGATCGAGATAGTGCGGCAGCATGTGCCGCCATGTCGGCCAGTCATGGTCCCATTCCGGACCCCAGGGCTCGACCCGGTTCGGGATGCCCTTGGCGCCCAGCGCGTCGGCCATGCGCCAGGACTGGTTTGGCTCCTCCCACCGTCCCTGCCCGTGCGTCAGCAGCGCGAAGCGCGAGCGCAGCAGGCCCAGATGGTGCGCGTCCGACAGCCCCGGCAGGAACAGCAGCGGCGAGGCGAAGTAGAAGTCCTCCGTCGCCCGAAAGCCGAACAGCTGCTCGAGATCGTAGGTGCCGCTCATGCCCAGCGCCGCCGAGAACAGCCAGGGATAGCGGCAGAGCGCCGCGACGGCGTTGAAGGCGCCGATCGACGAGCCTGCCGCGATGACCTCGACCCGGTCCGAGCCGCAGTCGGCGCGGATCGCCGGCACGACCTCCTCGGCGACATAGGCGCCGAAGCGGTTCTGCAGCCAGCAGCAATGGCCCGGACCCGCACGCCGCGAGACCCAGACCTGGCCGGCGACGCTGTCGCAGGAATAGACCTTGATGCGCCCGGCCTCGAGCAGCGGCCCGAGCGCGCCGATCACGTGCATGCGCTCGACCTCGAACGCATCGCCGCCCGCCGTCGGGAACAACAGCACCGGCTGACCCCAATGCCCCCACCGCGCCAACGAGACGTCATGCTCGAGGCGCGGCGAAAACCAGCGCGAATGCTCACTCACGGGGCCGCCTCCTGCCCCTCCTGTTTCCGCCAGTGCTGGACGCGCTGCCAGAAGAGCTCGGTGAATTCCTCGATCTCGTGCGCTGGAAACAACGCCGTCACCTTCTGCCGGATCGCGTCGCGCATGGTCTCGGAGCCGAAGAAGTCGTAGGCGAGCTCGTCGAGATGCCCCAGATGCCGGCGGCAGAACTCGTCGAACCGCTCTGTTTCAAAGCGTTGATGAGCGATCTTCGCATATTCCGAGAGCTTTTCCCTGAATGGCAGATCGCGTGCGGCGACGTCGTAGAACGGCTCCCAGTCCATGTTCTTGCGCATCTTGCGGCCGGTGGCGGCGCAGAAGATCGACCAGCGCAGGTTGGACTTGATCAGCCAGGGGAAATGATAGTGCAGCGATGTCACCTGACTGTCCGGGCAGGCATTGGCGAAGTCGATCGGGTGCCAGACGCCGTCCCGGCGCAGTGACTCGCACGAGTTGAAGTCCCAGCCGAAGAAGGCGTTGATCGTCATCGTCATGTCGTAGAGGATCGACCGGTCCTCCTCCGGCAGGAAGTCGACGTCCATCCGGTAGCGGTCGTGCAGCGGCGCCGAGGGGTCGTAGTTCACGATCCTGGCCTGCGGCCCCAGCCCGACGCAGCGCACGAACCAGTCATGCGGCAGGATCGCCGCCTGGATGTTCATCACCTCGGTCCCACTCGCGTCATAGGCGCGCTGGAAGCCCGCGAGGTCGTCGATCTTGGTCACGCCCCGCCAGCCCCCGCCATGATAGGGCTTCATGAAGAACGGATAGCCGAGCCTGTCGCCGATCTCCTCCAGCGAGAACATCCGCGCGTATTTCCGCAATGTCGGCTCGAGGTCGTCCGCCGGATCGTAGGATTTGGGTGGCAGCAGCCAAGTGTCGGGCACCGGCAGCCCGAGACGCATCATCGCCGCATAGGATGTGTGCTTCTCGTTGGATTGAAGCGACCACGGGTTGTTGTAGACGTAGAGGTCATTGACGACGATGGCCTTCTTGATCCACTCGCGGCTGGTATTGTACCAGTGCGTCAGCCGGTCGATGACGACGTCGTATTTCACCGGCTGGCGCAGGTCGAACGGTTCGATGGTGAGGCGCTCGACCTCGAAGCGCATCGTGTCGCCGCGCCGCTCGCCGCCGGTCGGGATCGCCAGGTCCAGCTGGCGCATCAGCGTCTCGTAGCAGATCGGCCAGCAGATGTCGGCCCCGAGCGAGAGGCCGATCCTGCGCGTGATCTCGGCCAAGGTCGTTCTCCCTCCGTCGCCCGGGCCGCTTCTGCGGCTCTCTCGGAACCGAGCCTATCGCCCGAGTCTCGGCTATGGCAAGGGCGCGTGATCGGCCTCCGGCCGGCGTCGTCTCAGCCGCCGGCAACGCGCGGCAGCAGCACGACCTCGTTTTCCGGGCCGATCCTCTCGAGCAGCGATTCGGTGTAGATGCGGCCGTCGATCGAGACCGAGACGCCGCGCTCGAGCTGCGGCGCCATGCCGGGATAGCGCCGCGCCAGGGCGCCCAGCAGCTGGGCGACGGTGCCGGCCTCGATCTGCACCTCGGCAGCACCGTCCGCATGGCTGCGGAGCGCGCCGAAGAGGCCGACTGTGACCGGATCAGGCACGACCCGAACCCCGGCCCTCCGCGTTCCCGGTCGCGCGGGCGCCCGTGCTGGCGGGCTTCACTCGGCGGCCATCTTCTCGCGCTCTGCGTCGAGGGCGGCGAGCAGGCGCGGCGGCGACATCGGAAGTTCCGTCATGCGCACGCCGGCGGCGCGGCTGACGGCGTTGGCGATGGCGGCGAGCGGCGGGACGATCGAGGTCTCGCCGACGCCGCGCACGCCGTAGGGGTGGCCGGGGTTCGGCACCTCGACGATCACCGTGTCGATCATCGGCAGGTCGGAGGCCACCGGGATGCGGTAGTCGAGGAACCCGGCGTTCTGCAGCCGCCCGTCATCGCCGTAGATGTATTCCTCGTTCAGCGCCCAGCCGATGCCCTGCGCGGCGCCGCCCTGGAACTGGCCCTCGACATAGGCCGGGTGGATCGCCTTGCCGGCGTCCTGGGCGATCGTGTAGCGGACGACCTTGGCCGCGCCCGGTCTCCGGGTCGACCTCGGCGTCGACGATGTGGGTGGCGAACGAGACGCCTGCGCCCTCGGGCGTCGCCTCGAAATGCCCGGAGATCGGGCCGCCGGTCCGGCCCCATGATGCGGCAGAGCTGCGAGAACGGCAGCGGCTCGAACTCGCCGGCATTGTGGCCCGCCGGGCCTGGCCATGCCGTCCTCCCAGTCGACCGCGTCCTCGTCGATGCCCCAGATCTTCGGCCGCGCGGGCGCAGAGCTTCTTCTTGGCGTCGCGTGCCGCCTTGATGGTGGCCAGGCCGCTGGCATAGGTCACGCGCGACCCGTGGCTGACGTCGTTGTAGCCGAGCGACGCCGTGTCGACGACGGTGGTGCGGACCTTCTCGTAGGGGATGCCGAGCTCCTCGGCGGCCATCAGGCACATCGAGGCGCGGCTGCCGCCGATATCGGGCGTGCCGACGCTGAGCGCCACCGTGCCGTCCGGGCTGAGCGCCAGCGTCACGCTGGTCTCGCCGCCATGGTTGAACCAGAAGCCACAGGAGATGCCGCGCCCCTGGTTGGCCTTCAGCGGCGCCGTCATGTGCGGGTGCGCCTTTGCGGCCTCCAGCGTCGCCGCCAGGCCGATGCGCGGCCAGGTCGGGCCGTAGGATGCCTTCGTCCCCTCGCGCGAGGCGTTCTTCAGCCGCACCTCGATCGGGTCGAGATCCAGCCGCTGGCAGAGCTCGTCGACGACGGACTCGACCGCAAAAGTCGCCATCGGCGAGCCGGGCGCGCGATAGGCCGCCTGTTTCGGCCGGTTCGTGACCACGTCGTAGCCGACGCTGATGCACGTTCTCGAGCGCATAGCAGGCGAAGGAGCACATCGCCCCCATGTCGACCGGCGCGCCGGGGAAGGCGCCGCCCTGGAACCGGTTCTCGGCAAAGGCGGCGGTGATCGTGCCGTCCTTCTTCATGCCGATCTTGACGTCGATCGAGGTGGACGAGGTCGGGCCGGTGGCGCGGAAGACCTCGGCGCGCTGCATGACGATCTTGACCGGGCGCCCGCATTTGCGCGAGAGCGCCAGCGCCACCGGCTCGATGAAGACGGTGGTCTTGCCGCCAAAGCCGCCGCCGATCTCGGACGGGATGACGCGGAATTGCGCCGCGTCGATGCCGAGCAGGTCGGCGCAGATGTTGCGGACGACGAAATGGCCCTGCGTGCAGACCCAGAGCTCGCCCCGCCCATCGGCCGTCAGCGAGGCCAGGCAGGCATGCGGCTCGATATAGCCCTGGTGCGTCGCGGCCGTCCTGAAGGACCGCTCGATGACCAGATCGGCCTCGGCAAACCCCTTCTCGACGTCGCCATGGCCGAACTCGCAGCGGCTCATGACGTTCTTCGACAGGCCCTCGGGCACGGTCTCGTCGCCGCCCTGCTCGCGGATCACCGGGGCGCCGGGCCGCATCGCCTCGTCGACGTCGGTGACGTGCGGCAGGATCTCCTAGTCCACCTCGATCAGCTTCAGCGCCTTGCGGGCGATCACGGCGCTGGTCGCGGCGACGGCGGCGACGGCGTGGCCGTCATAGAGCGCCTTGTCGCCCGCCATGACGTTTTCGAGCACGTCGGCATTGGCGCGGCCAGGCCTTGCCGGCGAAGTCGCGGCGGGTGACGACCGCCTTGACGCCCGCCAGCGCCTCGGCCGTCGACGTGTCGATCCCCAGGATTCGCGCATGCGCGTGCGGCGAGCGCAGGACGGCGCCGATCAGCATGCCGGGCGCCTGGATGTCGGCGCCGAACTGGGCGCGGCCGGTCACCTTGTCGATGCCGTCGGGGCGCAGCGGCCGGGTGCCGACGGCGGTGAAGATGCGCGCTTCGCTGTCGTACTCGTCGAGTGCCATGGCTCACGCTCCTCTCATTTCCGCGGCGGCGTCCATGACGGCGCGGACGATCTTGTCGTAGCCGGTGCAGCGGCAGAGGTTGCCGGCCAGCCAGTAGCGGATCTCGGTCTCGTCCGGGTCGGGGTTGCGCTCCAGCAGCGATTTCGCCGCGACCAGGATGCCGGGCGTGCAGATGCCGCACTGCAGCGCCGCGTGCTCGAGGAACTTGCGCTGCAGCGGGTGCAGCTCATCGCCGTGCGCCATGCCCTCGATCGTCTCGATGCGCCTGCCGCCGGCCTCGGCACCAGCATCAGGCACGAGCAGACGATGCGCCCGTCGACGGTGACCGTGCAGGCGCCGCAGTCGCCGGTGCCGCAGCCCTCCTTGGCGCCGGTCAGGCCCAGGCGGTCGCGCAGCACGTCGAGCAGCGTCTCCTCCGGGTCGCAGAGGAACTCGGCGTCGTCGCCGTTGACGGTGGTGGTGACGTGGATCTTGCTCATGCGTCCGCCCGGACCGCCCGGGCGCGGTCGTAGGCAATGCGGGCGGCGCGCACGGCCAGCACGCCGGCGACGCGCTTGCGGAAGTCGACGGTGCCGCGCTTGTCGTCGATCGGCCTGCAGGCGGCCGAGCAGGCCGCGGCCAGCCGCTCGCAGCGCCGCGTCGTCGAGCGTCGGTGCCGATGAGCGCCTCGGCGCCTCGGCCACCAGCAGCGACGGTCGGCGCGACCGCGCCGAGCGCGACGCGGGCCTCGCGCGACCCTGTCGCCGTCCAGCACCAGGCTGACGCCGCAGCCGACGACGGCGATGTCCATCTCGGTGCGCGGGATGAAGCGCAGATAGGCGTCGAGGCGTGCGCCGGCCGGGCCGGCAGAAAGATCGAGGCGACGATCTCGCCCTTTTTCAGCGAGGTCTTGCCGGGGCCGGTGGCGACCTGCCCGACGGGCACGTCGCGGGTGCCGTCCGGGCCGATCAGGCGGGCCGTCGCGCCGGCGGCGATCATCGCCGGCACGCTGTCGGCGGCGGGCGAGGCGTTGCAGAGGTTGCCGGCCAGCGTCGCGCGGCCCTGGATCTGGGTCGAGCCGATCAGGCTCGCCGCCTCGACCACGCCCGGCCAGGCGGCGAGAGGCCCGCATGCTCGCCCAGCACCGCGCCCGGCACGGCGGCGCCGATGCGCCAGCCGCCATCCTCGCGCGCGCGATGTCGAAGACGCCGCCGATGCGCTTGATGTCGACGATCAGGTCGGGCTCGACCAGCCCCGAGCGGAGCTGCACCAGCACGTCCGTGCCGCCCGCCAGCACCCGGGCGGTGCCCGCTCTCGGCGGACAGCAGCGCGACCGCCCGCTCGAGCGTGTCCGGCGCCTCGTATCGCATGATCGCCTCCCTGCCGGCTCGCGGCACCCGCGCCAGTTACGCCCGGAGGGCAGCCGGTTTCAAGCGGCAAGCGGCCGTTGGACCGGCCGGTCACGGTCCGGTCGGGCGCCAGCCCGAGCCTGTAGCGGATCGCGCCGGCGCATCAGCTTGGCGCGCGGATAGGCGCGGCGGTCGATATAGCGCGGCATGATGGCGGCCAGGACCGCCCGCTCGGCCAGCCGAGAAGTCGCGCTTGTCGATCTCGGCCCAGGCGACCGCGGCGAACTCGGCGCGCAGCGCCCGCATGAAGCCGATGCCGGGGCGCCGCGCCTGGCGCTCGGCCCGCGTCGTGCCGGCGCGGACGATGCGCTGCGTGAAGCTCGTCTCGCCGCGTGCCGCCGACCCGGCCATCGAGGATCAGCGGCAGCATGTCAGATGGTCGCCGCCCCAGGGGTGGCGGTACACGGCGTCGCACGCGCGCCTGCTCGCGCGCCAGCGCCGGGCGGCGCCAGAGGCCGTAGATCCAGCTCGCATGGCTGGCGAAAAGCTGGTGCGCGACGCGGGCGATACGCTGCCCGGCCGGCGGCGGGCGGTAGGGGTAGAGCCGCGGTTGCGCGCGGTCGTCGGGCCGGCTGACGACGTTGCCAACGGCCAGGTCCAGCCCGGGGTCGCCATCCAGCACCCCGACCAGCGCCTCGACATAGTTGGCGTCCGACAGGTCGTCATGCGCCCGCCACATGAAGAGCGTCGGCGATGCGAGCGCCCCAGCAGGTCCGACGAAGTTCGCCAGCGCGCCGATGTTCTCGGGCCGGCGCAGATGACGGAAGCGGCTGTCGCGCGCGGCATACTCGGCGCAGATGTCGGCTGTCCGGTCGGTCGACGCATTGTCGCCGATCAGCACCTCGATATCCTCGAAGCTTTGCGTGCGCAGGCACTCGAGCGACTTGCGCAGCAGCTCGCCGCCGTTGAAGACCGGCACGCCGATGCCGACCCGCGCCATCTAGGGCCCCTCCCCGACCGCCCGCAGCACGCGCTCGATATCGATCTCGAAGCGCAGATGATAGTCCCCCGGCCGACCGAAGACGGGCGTGTAGTCGAGCCCCAGCCGGCGCGACAGCCACCAGTACGCGCTCTTGGCGAAATTCTCGGGGAAGATCTCGACCACACGCGCCGCGGGCCGAGCGAACACCAGGTTGGCCAGCCCGGCCCCGTGCGGCGCGACGATCAGGCGGGCGGCGCGAAACCGGGCGATCTGCTCGGCGTGGTTGGCGTCCGTCGCGGTGAGGATGCCGAAGCCGCGCGCCTGCAGCGCCTCGATCAGCGCACCCTCGTTGGCCGGCACGCGCAACCTGGCGCCGGCCCGCGTCAGGTAGAGCCGCTCGCCCGCGAGGCCGGGCGGTCCGTAGACGGCGGCAAAGGCCTCGGCCAGCCGATCCGCCAGCGCCCGCGTGACGGGCGGCCACTCCCAGTTGTTGTTGACGGGGAAGTGCCCCACCGCCTCGTCGGGCATGGCGATCGCGCCCGGCGGAAGCTCCCGCAGCGCCAGAGCGGGGTAGAGCCGTGTCAGCCCGTCGTACATCGCGCGCTCGACCCGGGTCGCCGGCGGCCGGGTCAGCAGGGTCAGCGGCCCGGCCGCGATCCCGGGGACCTCGAGCAGGTCGATCAGACGCATGCCGTTCTCGATCAGCATGTGGAAGTAGTTGCGCGTCGGCAGCGGCGCGAAAACGCGGCCGGGGACGGCGACGCGCGGCCGGCGCAGGCGGATGCTCGTCGCGTTCCAGTTCGCGCGGTCGCCGCGCGCCAGCACCGTGCGCCCGCGCCCCCCGACAGCGTCCGGCAGCAGGATCGTGCCCGTCGCCATGTCGATCCACGGCCGGCGGAACAGCACCGTGCGCCGGCCCTCGACGACGCCGTCCGGCAGCCGGCAGTCAGGCGCCATCGCATCCTCGGCGGCGCAGCGCTGCAGGAAGGCCAGGTCGGGCGCCAGATCGGCGGCCGGCACGGGGCGGCGCTCGTCCAGCAGCACCCGGTCGGCGGCCTCGACCAGCCCGACATGGCGCGGGAAAAAGCCCATGCGCCGGCCGAGCGGCGGCACCGCCAGTACCGCCGCCCGCGCGAGCTGCCAGCGGAGGTACCGCCCGGTCAGCGCCCGGCGCCAGGCCGGCTTGGTGTGCGCCATCGCGCGGCGCCGGTGCTCAGCCCGCCGCGGCGCGCGGCGGATCGGTCATGACCTCGTCGACGACGCCGCAGACCAGGTCGACCAGCTCCTCGGTGATGGTGTAGCCGGAGGGCAGGTTCAGCCCCGAGCGCGCCACCGCCCGTCCCCTGTCGCCGGGGCCGGTGAACCGGCGGGCTTCCGGCCGCCCGGCGAAGGCCGGCAGCGTCGAGAGCGGCGAGAAGAAGGGCCGCGTGTCGACGTTGCGGCTGCGGAACGCCTCCTGCAGGTCGAACTTGTCGAGGCCGAGCCCCGCCTCAGGCACCATCGTCACCATCCAGTAGCTGTTGGTGACGCCCGCCGGCTCGGCGTTCAGCGCCAGGTCGTTGCGCGCGCCCAGCCGGTCGCTGTACCAGCCGAAGATCCGCCGCTTCTGCTCGATCAGCGCGTCGATGCGCTCCATCTGCGCGATGCCCAGCGCCGCCTGCACGGCGCTCATCTTGTACTTCCAGGCGATCTCGGTGTTCTGGAACTGGCGGTCTCCCGGCGACCGGCCGTGGTCGCGCAGGAACCTGACGCGCTCGATCAGGCGGGCGTCGTCGCTGGCCAGCATGCCGCCCTCGCCCGTCGTCACGGTCTTCGAGCCGTGGAAGGAGAAGGCCGAGGCGATCCCGAGCGCGCCCCGCCTGGCGGCCGTCATAGGTCGAGCCCAGCGCCTCGGCGGCGTCCTCGATCAGCGCCAGCCCGTGCCGGTCGGCGATGGCCCGGAGCCGCGCCCAGTCGCACATCGAGCCGTAGAGGTCGACGCCGAGGATCGCCTTCGTCCGCGGCGTCACCGCCGCCTCGACGGCGGCCGGGTCGATGCACCATGTCACCGGGTCGATGTCGACCAGGATGGGGGTGGCGCCCGTGTAGACGACCGGCGCGACCGAGGCGATCCAGGTCACGTCGGGCGCGATCACCTCGTCGCCCGGACCGAGATCGAGCGCCAGGCAGATCAGGTGCAGCGCCGCCGTCGCATGCGGCACCGAGACGGCATACGCGACCCCGACATGATCCGCCAGCATCTCCTCGAAGCGCGCATTGAAGCGGTAGTGGTCGGGCCCCCAGGCGCCCATCGCCGCCTCTGCCGCCAGCTCCCCCTCGCGCGGCGTGATCGACGGCGCCGCGACGGGGATCATCCGCTCTGCCCTCAGCATGGCCGCACCCTCCGTTCCGGCAGCGAGCGCAATCGCGTGTCGGTATCGCGTTCGGTATCGCGTTTCGGGCCGTTAGTGGTATAGGGCCGCCGAAAATGCCAGCGCCGAAATGCCAGCGCCGAAACGCCAGCGGGGAGTGCGATGTCAGCAAGCGACCGGGGGGACGACCGGGCCGAGTTCGCCGCGCATGTCGAGGCGCAGTCGCGCGCGCTGGGGCAGGACGGCGGCGCGCTTCGTCGTTCGATCGACACGATCCTCGACCTCGACCGCCACGACTACACCTATCTCTGGTCCTGGATGGGCGTGCCGATCATCCAGATGCCGGCCGACATCCTGGCGACGCAGGAGGCGATCTGGGCGACCAGGCCCGACGTCGTCATCGAGACGGGCGTGGCGCGGGGCGGGTCGGTGGTCTTCATGGCGGCGCTGCTGCAGCTGCTGGGCGGCGACGGGATCGTTATCGGCGTCGACATCGACATCCGCGCCCACAACCGCGAGACGATCGAGCGCCACCCGATGGCCGGGCGCATCCGGCTGGTCGAGGGCGGCTCGGTCGACGAGGCGACGCTGGCCGAGGTGCGCGCGCTGATCCCGCCGGGGGCGCGCGTCATGGCGGTGCTCGACTCAGACCATTCGCGCGCGCATGTCCTGGCCGAGCTGCGCGCCTATGCGCCGATGGTGACCGAGGGGTGCTATCTGGTGGTCGCCGACACCGTGGTCGGGCACCTCAGCGAGGCAGAGGCGCCGAAGCGGCGCAGCCGGGTGCTGTTCCGCGGCGACGAGCCGCTCTCGGCCCGCGACGACTTTCTCGCCGAGAACGAGCGCTTCGAGGTCGACCCGGTGCTGAACGGCAAGCTGGTGCTCTCGTCGTCGCCGGGAGGCTATCTGCGCTGCGTCAAGAGGCTGACGCGCCAATGCCGCCCGACCCGCCGATCGCGCCCGAAGCGGCGTCCGGGGCAGCTTCGCGGGCCGCGTCAGGGGCCGCGTCCGGGGCCGCGTCCGGGGCCGCGTCCGGGGCGGCGGGCAAGGACGTCGTCATCTGGGGCGCGCGCGGGCACTGCCGGGTGCTGGCCGACATCCTGGCGCGACAGGGCCGCAAGGTCGCCGTGACCGCCGACCGCGACGAGGTTCCGCCGCCTCTGCCCGACACCCCATGCCTCGCCGGGCGCGTCGCCTTCGAGGCCTGGCTGGCCGGGCAGGACGCCGCGATGCTGGCCTTTCTCGTGGCGATCGGCGGCGGGCGCGGGCGCGACCGGCTCGAGACGGCCGACTGGCTGGCATCGCTCGGCCTGGCGGAGGCGTCCGTCCGCCACGCCGCCGCCATCGTCGAGCCGAGCGCGCGCACGGGCGCCGGCCTGCACGCGCTGGCCGGCAGCGTCGTCGGCGCCGGCGCCAGCCTCGGCCGGCAATGCATCCTGAACACACGCGCCTCGGTCGACCACGACTGCACTATCGGCGACGGCGTGCACCTGGCGCCGGGCGCGACCGTCTGCGGCGAGGTGCGGATCGGCGATCGCGCCTTCATCGCGGCGGGGGCGACCGTCCTGCCCGGGCTCTCCATCGGCGCCGGATCGATCGTCGGCGCAGGGGCGGTGGTGGTGCGCGACGTGCCGCCGGGGGCGACAGTCACCGGCATTCCGGCGCGGCAGCGATAGGCGGCAGGCGCTGGCCCGCCGCCCCTTGGTGGAGGTACGATCAGCAGTTCGACATGTCGGTCTCGAGGTCCTGCCAGTTCAGCACCTGCAATGCCCAGTCGCCGCCCCTGGGCACCCAGGTCATCATGTACGACCCGGCATAGCAGCTGTCGTCGGCGGCGCCCGCCGTGATCGCGAAGTCCCCGCGCTCGACGACGCGGCCGTCGTTGCCTACGAGATGGCCGGCCGGCTCGAGCCTGGCGAACTTGACGTTCCACTCGCCGGCGATCGTGCCTTCCAGGTTGCCGATCACCGCGTCAGGGCCGGAATGGACATCCGTCGAGGTTGCGCGCTGAAAGACGACATCGTCGGCGAGCAATGCCCGTACCTGCTCCCAGTCGCGCGCGTTGAAGGCGTTGTGGAAGTTGGCATGTGCCGTCGCCGGCCCGAAATCAGACGCCGCAGCGGCAGTGGCAGCGACGGCCAGCCCCATCCCGAGCATCAGTTTTATTGACATGTTCACCTCCCCTCAAAGTTCATGAGGCCGACTGTACCGCAGAGCGCAGATGATTTGGAGAGTTATTTGCCGGGACTGCAATCCAACCGTGAACGTCGAGACGACTTCTTCGCAGGCCGGTGCGGATGGCGGGCCGTCGCCGCTCGCTTCAACCATGCAGCTCGCGCAGGCTCTCCAGCTCCAGCCATTCGGTCTCGGCGGCGTCGAGCCGGCCCTGCCGCTCGGTCAGGGCCCGCGTCGCCTTCTCGAAGCGGGCCGGATCGCGTGCATAGAGGTCCATGTCGGACAGCAGCGCCTCGAGCCTGGCGATCTCGGCGCCGAGGCGCTCGATCTCGGCCGGCAGCGCGTCGAGGCGGTGGCGTTGCGTGAAGCTGAGGCCCTCGACCCTCGTCGCCGGTCGCATCGCCGCGGCCGACGGTCCTGGCGCCGACACCGCTCGCCTCGGCTTTGCCGCCGGCTTCGGCGTCGCCTCCGCGGTGGCGCGGTCCGCGGACCCGGACCGCTGCGCGCGATAGTCGGACCAGCCGCCGGCATAGACGACCGCACGCCCGTCACCCTCCATTGCCACGGTCGTTGTCGCCACACGGTCGAGGAAGTCGCGGTCGTGGCTGACCAGCAGCACCGTGCCGTCGAAATCCGCCACCAGCTCCTGCAGCAGGTCCAGCGTCTCGATGTCGAGATCGTTCGTCGGCTCGTCCAGCACCAGCAGGTTCGAGGGTCGGGCCATGATGCGCGCCAGCAGCAGCCGCGCCCGCTCGCCGCCCGACAGCGCCTTGACGGGGCCGCGCGCCTGGCGCTCGTCGAAGAGGAAGTCCTTGAGATAGGCGACGACATGCCGGGGCGCCCCGCGCACCATCACCTGGTCGCCTCCCGCACCCCCCCGGGCGCCCAGATCCCGGTCGTCGGTCAGCGTCTCCCACAGCGACTTCTCGGGGTCGAGCTGCGCCCGCGCCTGGTCGAAGACGGCGATCTCCAGGTTGGCGCCGAGGCGGACGGTGCCGCCGCCCGAGCCGGCATCCGGCTTCTCGCGGCCGATCAGCATGTTCAGCAGCGTCGTCTTGCCGACGCCGTTCGGGCCGACGATGGCAACCCGCTCGCCGCGCCCGACGCGCAGCGAGAAGTCGCGCACGATCCGCCGCGCGCCGAAGGATTTGCCGACGCCCTTCGCCTCGATCACCAGCTTGCCGGACCGCTCGGCCCCTTCCAGCGCCATCGCCGCCGTGCCGGTGCGGCGGATCTGCTCGGCGCGGTCGGCGCGCAGCGCCGCCAGCCGCCTGACGCGCCCCTGGTTGCGCGTGCGCCGCGCCGAGATGCCATAGACCGCCCAGTGCGCCTCGGCCTTGATCAGCCGGTCCAGCTTCTGCCGCTGGGCGTCCTCCTCCTCCCAGACCTTGTCGCGCCATTCCTCGAAGCCGCCGAACCCGACCGGCGCGCGGCGCACCTCGCCGCGGTCGATCCACAGCGTCGCGCGCGACAGCCGTGCAAGGAAAGTCCGGTCGTGGCTGATCAGCGCGAAGGCGGCGCGCGTGGCAGCGAGGTGCTCCTCCAGCCACTCGATCGCGGTGATATCCAGATGGTTCGTCGGCTCGTCGAGCAGCAGCAGGTCGGCTTGCGCCGCGATCAGCCGGGCCAGCGCCGCCCGCCGCCGCTCGCCGCCGGAGGCCGTGGCCGGGTCAGTCCCGGCGGCGACCTTCAGCCCGTCAAGCGCCGCCTCGGCGCGCCAGCGGTCCTCCGGCGCCAGCTCGGCCGCGGCATAGTCCAGCAGCGTCGCGTGGCCGGTCGGATCGGGGTCCTGCGGCAGATAGGCGACGGCGCGGCCCGGCTGGACGAAGCGCTCGCCGGCGTCCGGCTCGGCCAGCCCCGCCACCACGCGCAGCAGAGTCGACTTGCCCGAGCCGTTGCGGCCGACCACGCACAGCCGCTCGCCCGGGTCGATGGCCAGCGTCACGCCGGCGAACAGCGGCCGGCCGCCGAAGCCGAGCGCGATGTCGGAGAGCGTCAGGATGGGAGGCGGCGCCATGCGCCGTCACGTGGCCCGGCGCGCCCCGCCCGTCAAGCGCCCGTAAAGCGCCGCAACGCGGCTGCCGGCGGGCCGTCAGCCCTCGACCCATTCGCCGTCGTCGCAGACCATGCCGCCGATCCGCGTGCCGTCCGGATAGAGTTGGTCGCTGTACCAGCAGCCGTCCTTGGCGGCGACCGGCATCGCCATGACGGCCGCCGCGAGCGCCAGGGCGATCATCGCGAGAATGCGCGGTGTCATCTGCTTTCCTCCACGGCCGACACCTCCTGTTGATCCGCGGCCGGTCAATCCGCGACCGGCTGGAAGACGTGGTATTTGGGGACGACCTGGAACTTCGCCGCGACGTCCGTCTGCGCGCCGCCGCCCTGCCCGGCATCTCCGTAGGTGAACTTCATGAAGCCCTCCTGCGCCAGCCCGATATTCGCCGCCTGCTGGGCCAGGTATCGCTGCATGGACTGGGGCGGCTCGGCGCAGTCGTCGAAGCGGGCCGGATCGACCTTGGCGACGACGTTGATCGCCCGCATGTGCCGCGGCACGCTTGGGTCGTTCGGCATCAGGATGAGCTTGCGGTCGCCAAGCTCGGAGTTGGCGCAGACGTAGACGACGTCGAGATCGCCCTGCCTGCCGAGCGGAACGCCGTCCAGCCTGATGACCTTGCCCCTGAACAGGCGGTCCTTGAACAGCCCCTGGCGGTCGAGCTGGTCCAGGATCATCCTGGTGACGAACGCATTCGCCGCCGCCTCGGGATCGTCGGGCGAAAAATCGCGCAGCTTGCTGTTCAGCTCGAGGACGGCGTTCTCGTAGAGCCGCTGATCGGCGCCTGCGAGAACGTCCGGCGGCGAGAACGGCCCCTTCGTGTCCCAGAGGATCTGGCGAATGCCGTCCCTGATGGCGCGCTGATCCTCGGCGCCCGCATCCAGGTTGCGAAGGGCGCCGAGCACCGTTTCCGGGTGATCGATCATCGCCTCCTGGATCACCTCGGACAGCGGCGCGCCCGACGCCGAAACGGACAGCTTGCCGCTCTTGTCCATGGTGATCTCGAACGGGCGGTCCTCGTCCGCCAGCATCCGGACGAGCACGACGACGGCGGCCAGCATCATGGCGAGGCCGCCGAGCGTGGCGATCAGCCAGGTGCGCCCCTTCGGGCCGGGCGCATCATTGCTGTCCAGCGTCATCCTGCCCCTCCTCCGCCGCCGTCGCGCGCGCCATGGGCGCTTCGTGGACGCGGCCGAAATCTCCTGTCGACAACCGCCTGATGGATTGGGCGGGCCCGACCGTCCCGCCGGCAATCTCCCGCAATTTCCGGCTCCCGCAATTTCCGGTCGAGCAGTGCCAACATGTTACGCGCTCTGGCACGGCATGTCCACGATCGGCGCCCATCCGGCCGACCGCTTCGGGCCATGCAGATGATGCATTGCGCAGCCAATTCGCCGCCGGCTAGGGTCTCGCGCACCCTCTTTCTCGGAAGACGGCCACAAGTGAACGGCCACGGCGAACGGCCCCGGAGAACGGCCATGGAGATACGGCGATGCGGCTAAGCCCCCTGATGCGGACCGTCGCGGCGCCGCCGATCATGGAGGTGCAGCGCTGGGTGCGCGAGACGGAGCTGCCGCCCGGCCGCCGGCTGTCAACCTCAGCCAGGCCGCGCCCGCCGGGCCGCCGCCGGAAGCCCTGCGGCGGCGGCTGGCGCAGGCGGTCATGGACGAGCCGGCGGCGCATCTCTACGGGCCGGTCCTCGGCAACCCGGGCCTGCGCACCGCCATCGCCCGGCGCTGGTCGTCCTGCTACGATGCCGCCATCGGCCCCGAGCAGGTGGCGGTGACCGCCGGCTGCAACCAGGCGTTCTGCGTCGCCGTTGCCACCGCCTGCGCGCCCGGCGACGCTGTGATGCTGCCCTGGCCCTGGTACTTCAACCACAAGATGTGGCTCGACATCAGCGGCATCGACTGCATCCCGCTGCCCTGCGGCGAGGGCATGCTGCCCGATCTCGGCGCCGCCCGCCGGGCGATGGCTGGCGCGATGACGGGCGCAACGACGGGCGCCGTGCGCGCGATCGTGATGGTGACGCCCAACAACCCGACCGGCGCCGAGTACCCCGACGGTCTGATGCAGGGGTTCTACGACCTCGCGGCCGAGACCGGCGCGGCGCTGATCGTCGACGAGACCTATCGCGACTTCCATTCGGGAACCGGCGCGCCGCACACGCTCTTCCGGCGCGACGGCTGGGAAGAGGTGCTGGTCCACCTTTACAGCTTCTCCAAGGTCTTCCGGCTGACCGGCCACCGCACGGGCGCGATCGTCACCGGCGCGGCGCGGCTGGCCGAGGCAGAAAAATTCCTCGACACGGTGACGATCTCGGCGCCGCAGACCGGACAGATCGCGGCGCTCTGCGGCCTCGAGACGCTGGCGCAGTGGGTGGCGGGCGAGCGCGAAGAGATCCTGGCCCGCCGCGCTGCGCTCGTCCGTGGCTTTGAGGACCTGCCCGGCTGGCGGATCGACGGCATCGGCGCCTATTTCGCCTGGGTCACGCCACCCTTCGACATGCCCTCGGCCGAAACCGCCCGCCGGCTGCTGGCCGAGCAGGCGTTGCTGGTCCTGCCTGGCAGCATGTTCACGCCGGCCGACCGGCCGACCGGGGCGCTGCGGATCGCCTTCGCCAATGCCGATGCGGCCGGGCTGGCCGAAACGGTCCGACGGCTCGACGCGTTCCGGCCCTGAGGTTCCTTCGGCGAGGCTTGTTCGGCTTCGGCGCGCCCGCTAAGTAGCGCCGAGCCCGAAGCCCGGACGAACCCCGGAGACCCGATGCTGCATATCCTCCGCCGTGCCGTAAAGTCCGTGGTGGCCAAGATCCTGCTGGGCCTGCTGATCGTCAGCTTCGCGGTCTGGGGCATAGGCGACATCTTCCGTGCCACCGGCGAGAGCGCCGTCGCCACCGTCGGCGACACCGAGGTGTCGGCCAGCCGCTATGGCAACGCGCTGATCAGGATGCAGCGCACCCTGTCGCAGCAGCGCCGCGCGGCGGTGTCGCTGTCCGAGCTGCGCGACACCGGGCTCGCCGACGCGGCGCTGGCCGGGCTGCTGCGCGACGCGGCGATGCAGGAAGAGCTCGGCCGACTGCAGATCGCCGTGCCGGCCACGGCGGTGCGCGACGCGATCACCGAGAACCCCGCCTTCCAGGACGGCCAGGGCGGCTTCAGCCAGTTCCTCTATCAGAGCCGGCTCAACGAGGCGGGCTACGATTTGCAGACCTTCGAGGCGGCGACCCGCGAGTTGCTCGGCAACGGGCTGCTGTCCCGGGCCGTCGCGCCCGCCATCGTCGCGCCGCCGGGCGCGGCCGAGATGATCGCCGCGCATCGGGGCGAAAGCCGGACCGTGCAGATCGTGCGGCTGACGCCCGACATGGCGCCGGATCCCGGCACGCCCGGCGACGCGGCGCTGGCCGCGTTCTTCGAGGCGAACCAGGACCGGTTCATCGAGCCCGAGCGCCGCTCGGGGCTGTATCTCCACACGGACCTCGACGCGCTGGCCGCGGAGGCGACGCCGACCGACGAGGACGTGCGCGCCGAGTACGACGCCAGCCGGGAGCGCTTCACGACCGAGCCGGCGCGCGAGGTCGAGCAGCTGGTCTTCCCCGACATGGACACGGCCGAGGCGGCCGCCGAGCGCATCAGGGCCGGAGAGGCGAGCTTTGCCGAGGTTGCCGCCGAGCAGAATGTCTCGGTCGCCGATCTCTCGCTCGGCCGTGTTGCGCGCGCCGACCTGCCCGAGGCCAGTGCCGATGCTGTCTTCGGCACGGTCGAGCCCGGCGTGGTCGGTCCCGTCCAGGGGCCGTTCGGGCCGGTGCTGCTGAACGTCACCGCCGTCGAGCCGGGCGGCGTCGCACCGTTCGAGCAGGTTGCCGGCGAGATCCGCGAGCAGATCGCCCAGCGCCGGGCGCGCGATCAGGTCATCGAGCGGGCGAACGCCATCGACGACGCCCGCGCCGGTGGCGCCACCCTGCCCGAGATCGCTGAGCAGGTTCCGGGCGTCGAGCTCGTGCACTTCCAGGGGCTCGACCCGCTGGGCGGCGTTGCCGAAGACATGGCCCCGCCGCCGCCGCTGGTTTCCGACCCGGCCTTCCTGGCCGAGGTCAACGCCGCGCTCGACGGCGAGGAGCGCGACCTCGTCCAGCTCTCGGACGGCAGCTATGCGCTGGTGATGGTCGACGAGATCGCCGGCAGCCACCTGCCCGAGCTGTCTGCGATCCGCGACCGGGTCGCCGCCGCCTGGGCCGACGAGCAGCGGATGCAGGCGCTCGAGGCCCGCGCCGCCGAGCTGGCCGGCGAGCTGGCCGGCGCGGGCGAGGGCCTGGCCGGCGTCGCCGTCGAGGCCGGGCTGGGCGCGCCGCAGGACGTCAGCTTCTCGCGCGAGACGGCGCCGGAGGAATTCACCGCTTCGCTGGTCGATGCCGCCTTCGCCGCCCGGCCGGGCGATCCACTCGTCGGCCGCCGGACCGGCGACGACGCCGTGCTGCTCGGCGTCGTCGAGAGCGTCGAGCCGTTGGCCGGGCCGGCGCTAGCCGAGCAGACGGCGGCGCTCGACAGGGCGCTCCTCGACAGCCTCGACGGCGACCAGCTGGAGTATTTCGGCCGGGCGCTCGAGGATCTGCACGGCGCGATCGTCAATCGCGAGACGGTGGGCGGCGTCTTCGACCGGCTCGGGCAGTCCGGGGCGAACTGAGCCCGCATGGATCTGCACCCGGACAAGTCGGCCTTCCTGGCGGGCTATCGCGCGGGGCGCAACCAGCTCCTCTGGGCCGAGCTGGTCGCCGACATGGACACCGCCGTCTCCATGATGCTGAAGCTGACGGGCGCGCCGGCAGGACTCGTTCCTGCTCGAATCCGTCACCGGCGGCGAGGTCCGCGGCCGCTACAGCATGCTGGGCTGCCGGCCCGACCTGATCTGGCGCTGCCGCGGCGACGCCGCCGAGATCAACCGGGCCGCGCAATGGGACCGCCGTTCCTTCCGGCGCGACGACCGGCCGGCGCTCGACAGCCTGCGCGCGCTGATCGCCGAGTGCCGCATCGACCTGCCCGCCACCGTGCCGCCGATGGCCGCCGGCCTCTACGGCTATCTCGGTTATGACATGATCCGCCTGGTCGAGCGGCTGCCGCAGCCCAACCCCGACCCGCTCGGCCTGCCAGACGCGATGCTGCTGCGGCCGTCGATCGTCGCCATCGTCGACAACATCCGCGACACGGTG
This sequence comes from uncultured Alphaproteobacteria bacterium, assembly GCA_963745085.1. Taxonomy (GTDB): domain Bacteria; phylum Pseudomonadota; class Alphaproteobacteria; order Rhodobacterales; family Rhodobacteraceae; genus Thermohalobaculum. Next base: position 107,769 of record CAVUWP010000026.1, read on the forward strand.
ATGCTGTGCGCGCCGGCCTGGGCGTCGCCCGACACCGATGCCGAGTCGGCCTGGCTGTCGGCCGCCAACCGGCTGCAGGACGCGCTGACGGCGCTCGACCGGGCGCCGGCGCACACGCCCGTCACGCCACTGCCGACCGCGGCGGTGCGCGCCGTCTCGCCGGTCTCGAACACGACGCAGGGCGAGTACCTTGCCATGGTCGAGCGCGCCAAGGAGTACGTCCGCGCCGGCGACGTCTTCCAGGTGGTGCCCTCGCAGCGCTGGTCGCTGGAGCTCGAGGTCTCGCCCTTCGCGCTCTACCGGGCGCTGCGCCGGCTGAACCCGTCGCCCTACATGTTCTATTTCGACTTCGCCGACTTCCAGATCGTCGGCGCCAGCCCCGAGATCCTCGTCCGCGTGCGCGGCGACACGGTGACGATCCGGCCGATCGCCGGCACGAGGCGGCGCGGCGCCAACGCTGCCGAGGACGCCGCCCTCGAGGCCGAGCTGCTGGCCGACCCCAAGGAGCGCGCCGAGCACCTGATGCTGCTCGACCTCGGCCGCAACGATGTCGGGCGCGTGGCGCGGATCGGCACCGTCGACCCGAACGAGCAGTTCTCGGTCGAGCGCTACAGCCACGTCATGCACATCGTCTCGAACGTCGACGGTCGGCTGCGCGAGGGCGAGGACGCGCTCTCCGCTCTGCTGGCGGGCCTGCCGGCCGGCACCGTCTCGGGCGCGCCCAAGATCCGCGCCATGGAGATCATCGACGAGCTGGAGAAGGAAAAGCGCGGGGTCTATGCCGGGGGCGTCGGCTATTTCTCGGCCGGCGGCGACATGGACACCTGCATCGCGCTGCGCACAGGCGTCATCAAGGGCGGCCGCCTCTATGTCCAGGCCGGTGGCGGCGTCGTCTACGATTCCGACCCCGCGGCCGAGTACCAGGAGACCGTCGACAAGGCCAAGGCGCTGGTCACCGCCGCCACCATGGCGCGCAACTTCAACTGATCGGCCGGGTGCTGGCGGGTTATTGGCCGGTGCTCGGCGTCTGCGGTGCACTGAACGAGTCAGTGTCCTGCGCCGGCGGCGTTGCGGCGTCGCCCGCCGGCGGCGCCGTCTCGAAGGTCGCCTGCGGTGCGACGGCGTCCTCGCCGGACGGCGGCGAGGCCACGGCAGGTTCCGTCGGCTGGTCGGCCGGAACGACGGTGACATCCGGCGACGGGGCCGGAGCCAAGGCGCCTTGCGCGGCGGTTCCGTCCGGCACCACCGTTCCAACCGCCGGCGCTCCTCGCTCGGGCGGCGGTGTCGACAGGCTCAGCGCCACGGCGCCGATGGCGCAGACGATCAAGCCCATGATCACGCCGCGCAAGAACCCGCCGGCGCGAGAGCCGCCCCTGCCGTCAGCCATGCCGCCTCTCCCCGAAACCTCTCCGGCGCGGACCACAGTGCCGTCCCGCTTGCCTGCGCCGCCTTGACGCCCGCGGGCGTCCCGGCGCATCTATAGCGCCAGCTCGGCCCGCCGCAAAGGGCCTGCCACGACCACGTCCGGACAAGACTTGACCGGCGCCAGGCCGGGGCCGGACCGGGGCCAGACCGGGGCCGGGGCCGAGCCGGGGCGAGACCAGGGCGACGGAACCCGCAGCATGATCCTGCTCATCGACAACTACGACAGCTTCACCTGGAACCTGGTGCACTATCTGGGCGAGCTCGGCGCCGAGACGCGGGTCGTGCGCAACGACGAGCTGACGGTCGGGCAGGCGCTGGAAGTTGGCGCCGACGCCGTCGTCCTGTCGCCCGGCCCCTGCGACCCGGCGCGCGCCGGCATCTGCGTCGAGCTGATCCGCCAGGCGCCGGACGAGCTGCCGATCCTCGGCGTATGCCTCGGCCACCAGGCGATCGGCGAGGCGATGGGCGGCCGCGTCGGGCGCTGCCACGAGGTCCTGCACGGCAAGCTCTCGAACATCACGCATGACGACACGGGCGTCTTCCGCGGCCTGGCGCAGGGCTTCGAGGCGACGCGCTATCATTCGCTGACGGTCGAGCCGGACAGCGTGCCGGCGACTGCTGCGCGTCACGGCGCGCAGCCAGTCGGGCGTGATCATGGGCCTCGCGCACCGCACCCGCCCGGTTCACGGCGTGCAGTTCCACCCGGAATCGATCCGCACCGAGGCCGGCCATGCGCTGCTGCGCAACTTCCTCGAGATCGCCGGGACCGTCCCCGGAATCGCCGTCCCGGAACCGGCGGCATGAGCGACAACCTCAAGCCGCTGATCGGCCGCGCCGCCGCCGGGCCGCTGACCCGCGACGAGGCGGTCACGGCCTTCGAGATCATCATGTCGGGCGAGGCGACGCCGGCGCAGATCGGCGGCTTTCTCATGGCGCTGCGCGTCCGCGGCGAGACGGTCGACGAGATCGCCGGCGCTGCCAGCGTCATGCGCGCCAAGGCGGCGCGGGTGCAGGCGCCGCCCGGCGCCATCGACATCGTCGGCACGGGCGGCGACGGCAAGGGCACGCTGAACATCTCGACAGCCGCCGCCTTCGTCGTTGCCGGCTGCGGCGTGCCGGTCGCCAAGCACGGCAACCGGGCGCTCTCGTCGCGCTCGGGCGCGGCCGACGCGCTGTCCGAGATGGGCGTAAACGTCATGGTCGAGGCGGCCGTCGCCGAACGCGCGCTGGCCGAGTGCGGCATCTGCTTCATGATGGCGCCGATGCACCACTCGGCGATGCGCCATGTCGGACCGGCGCGGGTCGAACTCGGCACGCGCACGCTCTTCAACATACTGGGGCCGCTGACCAACCCGGCCGGCGTGCGCCGCCAGCTGACCGGCGTCTTCGCGCCGTCCTTCCTGCGCCCGATGGCCGAGACCCTGGCGGCGCTCGGCTCCGAGGCCGCCTGGCTGGTGCACGGGGCCGACGGCACGGACGAGGTCTCGGTCTGCGGCCCGACGCGGGTCGTCGCGCTGGCGGCCGGCAAGATCGAGGAGCGCGAGGTCCACCCGGAGGACGCCGGCCTGCCCGTCCACCCGTTCGACCAGCTGCTCGGCGGCGCGCCCGAGGCGAACGCCGCCGCATTCCGCGCGCTGCTTGCCGGGCGTGCCCGGCGCCTACCGCGACGCTGTGCTGCTGAACGCCGCCGCGGCCCTGGTCGTCGCCGACCGGGCGTCCGACCTCCGCCAGGGTGTCTGCATGGCCCGTGAGAGCCTCGACTCGGGTGCCGCAACCGCCAAGATCGAGGCGCTGGCGCGCGCGACCGGCGACGCCTGAGCGGAGGTGGCCGTCATTGCCGGGCGACCGTCAATCCTCGGAAGGCGTCCGCGACCGTCGGCAAGCGCCGTCACGGGACCGCCGCGATGGTGATGAACGCTCCGAACAGCACGAGATGCACGCCGCCCTGCAGAACGGTCGTCCGTCCGGTGCCGAAGCTGAGCGTCGCCGCAAACAGGGAAAGCACAAGCAGGACGACGTGCTCCGGCTCGAGCCCCAGCGCCAGCGGCTCGCCGATCACCAGCGAAACCACGGCCACCGTGGGCAGGGTGAGCCCCATCGATGCCAGCGCCGATCCGAGCGCGAGGTTGAGGCTGGTCTGCAGCCGATTGGCGCGGGCTGCCCGAAAGGCGGCGAGACCCTCCGGCATCAGCACGACGGTGGCGATGACGACGCCGACGAAGGCGGGCGGCAGGCCGAGCCGCGCCACGCCCGCCTCGACCTCGGGCGACAGGGTCTCGGCGAGCAGGATCACCGCGGCGAGAGCCGTGGCCAGCATCGCCGCACTCGCCGCGGCGGCGCCGCCCGAGGGCCGCCCACGCCGGCCGGCCGACACCTTGAGGTCGAGGAAGAAGTCTCTGTGCCGCACGGTCTGGGCAAACAGGAAGAGGCTGTAGAGCGCCAGCGAGGCGACGCCGACGAAGAGCAGCTGCGCCGGCGAATAGATCGGGCCCGAGACCGCCAGCGTGTAGTTCGGCAGGATCATGGTCAGCGTCGCCAGCGTGCCGATCACGCCGAGGGCGGCGCTGGCGCCGTAGACCTGGAAGCCCTGCTCGTGATGGCGGATGCCGCCAACCATCAGGCAGATGCCGACGACGCCGTTCAAGACGATCATCGCCGCGGCGAACACGGTGTCCCGGGCGATCGCGGAGTCCGCATGCGGCGCCTCGCCCGCCGGGCCCTTGACCATGACGAGGACGATCAGAGAGACCTCGATCACGGTGACCGCCAGCGCCAGCACGATGGACCCGAGCGGCTCGCCGACCCGCAGGGCGATCACCTCGGCATGGTGGACGGCCGCGAAGACGGCGCCGCCAAGCAGCAGGGCCGCCAGCAACAGGCTGGGGGCGCTGCGCGGCTCGACCAGCCCCAGCAGAACGGCCGCGACCATGGTCGCCGCGGCAGGCGGCGCCGCCCAGCACCACAACGGGCCCGCCGGATGGCGGACCGACTGATCCACCCACCCGGTCACATGCGCACCGCCTCCTTACCGGAGAACCGGCCACGGTGGATCGGCCGGCCGCCGCAACACGCTGGTGCAGCGACGCACCGCGAGCGCGGGTCATCGACACCTGCCGCCACGGTCTTCAGACAGGCCCCCATTTCGCCGAGAGCATAACGGCGCCGCAGTCGGGGTCAACACGGGCCCCCGAGGCCCGGTTGGACGCGGTGCACAAGCCGGTCGCGAGACGGGCCTGTCGCGAGGGTGCCGACCCGATGCTCCTGTGCGTCCTCACGACGATGTCGCACGCCCGGCAGGCTGGATTCCGCGGCGTAGTGGCGGTAACCAGTCGCAATGAGCGTTCTCGATCGCATCAAGGCCTACAAGCTGGAGGACGTCGCGGCCCGCAAGCGCCGGCGACCGATGGCCGAGATCGAGGCGGCGGCACGCGCCGCGCCGCGCGTCCGGCCCTTTCGCGGCGCGCTGGAGGCGGCGCACCGCGGCGGCATTTATGGGCTGATCGCCGAGATCAAGAAGGCTAGCCCGTCCAAGGGCTTGATCCGGGAAGATTTCGACCCGCCTGAACTCGCCCGCGCCTATGCGGCGGGCGGCGCCGCCTGCCTCTCGGTGCTGACCGACGGGCCGAGCTTCCAGGGGGCGGACGCATATCTCTCGGCGGCACGCGCGGCGACGGCGCTGCCCTGCTTGCGGAAGGACTTCATCTACGATCCGTGGCAGGTCGCCGAGGCACGTTCGATCGGTGCCGACTGCATCCTGGTGATCCTCGCGGCGGTTTCCGATGCGCAGGCGCAGGAGCTCGAGGAGACGGCGTTTTCCTGGGGCATGGACGTGCTTGTCGAGGTGCACGAGCGGGCCGAGCTCGACCGGGCGCTGGCGCTCCGCTCGCCGCTGATCGGCGTCAACAACCGCGACCTGCGGACCTTCGAGGTCTCGCTCGCCACGACCGAGGCGCTGGCGCCAGACATCCCTGCCGACCGGATGCTGGTGGCGGAAAGCGGTCTCGCAACTCCCGCGGATCTTGCCCGCCTCGCCCGCGCCGGCGCCCGCAGCTTCCTGATCGGCGAGAGCCTGATGCGCGCCGCCGACGTTGCCGCCGCCACCAGGGCGATCCTGACCGACCCGGTTCCCGCCGGCGCCACCGCATGAGCGGCCTCACGCATTTCGACGCCGAGGGGCGCGCGACTATGGTCGACGTCGGCGACAAGGCCGTGACCGAACGCATCGCCACGGCGCGCGCCGCCGTCGTCATGGCGCCGCGAGACCCTCGAGATCATCAGGCAGGGCCATGCTTCCAAGGGCGACGTGCTGGCCGTCGCCCGGCTCGCCGGCATCATGGCGGCCAAGCGCACGGCCGACCTCATCCCGCTCTGCCACCCGCTGAGCCTCAGCAAGGTGGCGGTCGACCTGACCGCCGCGCCGCCCGACCGTATCGAGATCGAGGCCACCGTGCGCGTCTCGGGGCGGACGGGCGTCGAGATGGAGGCGCTGACGGCCGTGTCCGTCGCGGCGCTGACCGTCTACGACATGGTCAAGGCGGTCGACCGCTCGATGCGCCTGACCGATATCCGCCTGACCCACAAGGAAGGCGGCAAGTCGGGCACCTACACGGCAGAATGAGACGGGTGGAACGGTTTCGCGCGGCATGATCTCGGTCGCCGAAGCGCTGGAGCGGCTGTTCGCGCTGGTGCGGCCGGTCGGCACCGAGACGGTGCCGCTGGCCCTTGCCGGCGGCCGCGTGCTGGCGGCCGATGCCATCGCCCGGCGCACCCAGCCGCCCTTCGCCGCCTCGGCGATGGACGGCTATGCGGTGCGGGCGGCCGAGGCGGCGCGTCGGCGCGGTCCTGCCGGTCGTCGGCGAGGCGGCCGCGGGGCGGCGCCATGCCGGCGCGCTGCCGCCGGGCGCCGCCGTCCGCATCTTCACCGGCGCGCCGGTGCCTGAGGGCGCCGACGCCATCCTGATCCAGGAGGACGCGCGCCGCGAGGGCGACCGCATCACCGTGACAGAGGCACCCGCCGCCGGCGACCACATCCGCCCCGCCGGCGGCGACTTCGCGGAGGGCGACCGGCTCGAGGCGCCGCGCCGGCTGACGCCCGCGGGACGTCGCCCTGCTGGCGGCGATGAACGTGCCCGACGTGACGGTCGCGCGCCGCCCCGTCGTGGCGCTGATCGCCACCGGCGACGAGCTGGTGAACCCGGGCGAGACGCCCGGCCCGGACCAGATCGTCACCTCGAACAATTTCGGCCTGGCGGCGATGCTGGCGGGGATCGGCGCCGAGCCGCTGCTCTGCCCGATCGCCCGCGACTGCCGCGAGAGCCTGCTGGCGGCACTGGAGCCCGCGCGCGGCGCGGATTTCATCGTCACCCTCGGCGGCGCCTCGGTCGGCGAGCACGACCTCGTGGCAAGCGTCTTCGGTAAGGCCGGGTTAACCTTCGATTTTTACAAGATAGCAATGCGGCCCGGCAAGCCGTTGATGGCAGGGCGGATGGGCGGACGCCGTGATGCTCGGCCTGCCCGGAAATCCGGTCTCGGCGATGGTCTGCGGCGAGGTCTTCCTGCGGCCGGCGGTCGAGGCGTCGCAGGGCCTGCCGGCACGCGCCCGCGCGACGCGGCGGACACGTCTGGCGCACGGCCTGCCGAAGAACGGACCGCGCGAACACTACATGCGCGCCGCGGTCGATGGGGAGGATGGAAGCGTGACGGTCTTCGAGAACCAGGATTCGAGCTTGCTGGCGACGCTGGCCCGCGCCAATGCCCTCGTTCTGCGCGCGCCGCACGCGCCCGATCTGAAGCCCGGCACGAGGTCCGCTATATTCCGCTGTAATTCTCGATCCCTGTTCTAGGCGTTCTCGCTTCGGCATTGACACAAAGCGGGAACGATTATAGAACGTTAGCGTTGCGCCAGGAAGGGACGCGGACGACATGCTGACGAAGAAGCAATACGACCTGCTGCATGTTCATCCACAAGCGGGTGCAGCGAGACGGGGTCTCGCCCTCCTTCGACGAGATGAAGGCGGCGCTGGACCTGCGGTCGAAATCCGGCATCCACCGGCTGATCACGGCGCTGGAGGAGCGGGGCTTCATTCGTCGGCTGCCGCACCGGGCTCGGGCGATCGAGATCATGCGGCTGCCCGAGAACATGGCCGGGAGCATGGAGGCGCGCGGGCGCGGCGGCTTCCGTCCCTCGGTGATCGAGGGCGACCGCGGCCGGCAGGAGGCGCGCGGAGGCGCCGGGGTGGCGTCTGGCGCAGCATCTGGGCGGCATCGGGGGCGGAGGCGCCGCGGACGCGATCGCGACCTTGGCGGGCGGCAGGCAGCGCTGGACGCCGAGACGCGCGCCGTGCCGCTGATCGGCCGGATCGCCGCCGGCCTGCCGATCGAGGCGCTGCAGCAGGGCGCGATCCAGATCGGCGTGCCGTCCGCGATGATGTCGTCCTCGGGCGAGCACTATGCGCTCGAGGTCAAGGGCGATTCGATGATCGACGCCGGCATCCACGAGGGCGACATCGTCGTCGTCCGCCGGCAGAGCACGGCGGACAACGGCGACATCGTCGTGGCTCTGATCGAGGACAGCGAGGCGACGCTGAAGCGGCTGCGGCGCAAGGGCGGCGCGATCGCGCTCGAGGCCGCCAACCCGGCCTATGGCACGCGCCTCTACCGCAGCGACCAGGTCAAGATCCAGGGCGCGCATGGTCGGGCTGATCCGGACGTACTGACCCGCCCAGACGGCGCCCGGCTGGCCCGACTGGAACAGTCCGGCTCTCGCCTCAGGGCGCCCATAACCGGCCGCGACTGTCCGCGCTGGCGCGGTGGATCGACAAGTCGTCTCCGTCCGCCGAGATGGCGAGCGCGCCGCTCTCGGCCAGCGCGTCCTCGCCGAAATAGATGCAGGAGCCCTGCGTCGGCCCGCCGTTGCGGGCGATCAGCAGCGTACGCGGGCGGCAGAGCGCGGTCAGGTCGGCGGACTCCGGCCGGCCGCCAAGAACCTCGAGCCGCCAGCCGTTCGACAGCTCGCCGCTCAGCCTCTTGCCGGCTCGGGTGAGCCCCGGGCGCGCCGCGGCGGCCGCCTGGCCCGCCTGATCGCCGTCGCGCCGCAGCCAGTTCTCGGCGGCGAAGGAATGCGCCTTGCCGTTGTCCAGCGCCCTGCCCTCTGGCCCCATCAGGCCGATCAGTCGCCCCCCGGGCGGCGACCAGCAGCTCGGGCCGGGACGGCGCGCCCACCCACAGGGCCAGCCCGGCGGCGATGCCGGCGACGCCGGCCAGGCGCCACGGCCCCCGCCACAGCGCCAGCCAGAGGCCCCCGACCGCGATCGGCCCGAGGACCATTCCGGACGCCGAGCGGGCCGGCTGGTCGGCGCCGGGCAGCCCGGCCACCCAATGCGCGATGACGAGGATCTGCTCGATCCCCATCCCCATCGCCCGCAGCGCCGGCTCGGCCAGGCCAAAGGGCGCCAGCAGCCCGGCCATGCAGGCCGTCGGCGTGATCCAGACGCTCATCACCGGCAGCGCCAGCAGGTTGGCGAGCAGGCTGTAGGGTGCCGTGCGGTTGAAGTGATAGGCGGCGAAGGGCGCGGTGGCAGAGCCGGCGAGCAGGCTCGTGAACAGCATCGCGCCGACATAGACGGCGGCGGCGCGCAGCCCCCACACCAGCCAGCCGCGCTCCTCCCGGCGTCGGTCCGCCCTGCCGGGGTCGCGGCCGATCCTGTGCCGTCGCACCGCCTCGTAGCCGGCGATCAGCGCCGCCGTCGCCGCGAAGCTCATCTGGAAGCCGGGGTCGAGCAGGCTGACCGGGCTGAGCACCAGGATGACGATCGCGGCCAGCGCCAGCGCCCGCAGCGAGATGGCCGGTCGATCCATCAGGACGGCGACGAGCGCGATCCCGACCATGACGAAGGCGCGCTGCGTCGGCACCGACGCGCCGGAGAGCGCGAGATAGCCGAACCCGGCGGCGAGCGCCACGAGGGCCGCCGCCTTCTTCGTGGACAGGCGGTAGGCCGTCCAGGGGATGGCGGCGAAGATCAGCCGGGCGATGGTGAAGACCAGGCCCGTCAGGATCGCCATGTGCAGCCCCGAGATCGACAGCAGGTGCGCCAGGCTAGAGATCCGCAGCGCCTCGTTGTCCGCCTCGGCGATGTCGGCGCGGTCGCCGACGATCAGCGCCGAGGCGATGGCGCCCTGGCGGCCGGGCAGCGTGGCGCTGAGGCCGCGCGAGATCGCGTCGCGGGTCTGCGCGATCCAGATGCGCAGCCGCTCGCGCAGGCGCATGTCGTCATCGGCCGGCAGCACCAGCAGGTGCCCGCGCGACAGGCCGATGCCGCCGAGCCTCTGGAAGAAGGCGCGGCGGCGAAAATCGAAGGCGCCAGGCTCGACCGGCTCGCCCGACGGCATCAGGCTGGCATAGACGCGGACGCGCTCGCCCGGCGTGGGGATCGCGTCATAGGCCTCGTCGAGCAGCGTCAGGCGGAGCCGCGCCGGCGTCTCGTCCGGCTCGACGCCAAAGATCACCAGGCGGTCGATCAGCAGCCGCGGCGCGCCTGATGCCGAGCGCGAGACTTCGAGGACGCGGCCCTCGACCGTCTCGGCCATCGGCCAGCCGATCTGCGGCCCCTCGGCCATCCGGGCGGACAGGATCGCCAGACCGAAACCCGCCGTGACGCCCAGCGTCAGCCAGGCGAGCGCCAGCGCGCCCCAGCCGGCCCGGCGCGGCAGGCCCGACAGGATCAGCGCCAGCGGGAGCGATGGCCGCCAGCCCCCAGGCGGGTGGCGGCTCGGAGGGCCATGCGAAATAGGCCCATATGCCAATGCCAAGGCACACCGGCAGCCACAGCACGAGGCGCCGGCCTTCCACCCGGTAGAACTGTTCGATCCGCTGGGTAAGGCGCACCTTGCCCGATCGGCCCTCCTGGACCATAAAGCCCGTCGGATCACCCCCGCGCCACGTTTCATGGCCTGGCGTGCGCCGCAAGCGAAAAATCCGGAAAGGCCGCGAGCACCCGATGCCAGACGTCGTCACCCGTTTCGCGCCCTCGCCGACCGGCTTCCTGCATATCGGCGGCGCGCGAACGGCGCTGTTCAACTGGCTGTTCGCCCGGCACCATGGCGGGCGTTTCCTGCTGCGGATCGAGGACACCGACCGGGTGCGCTCGACGCCGGAGGCGACGCAGGCGATCTTCGACGGCCTGGGCTGGCTCGAGCTCGACTGGGACGGCGAGCCGGTCAGCCAGGCCTCGCGCGTCGAGCGCCATGCCGAGGCGGCGCGCCAGATGCTGGAGGCCGGCACCGCCTATCGCTGCTTTGCCACGGCCGAGGAGATCGAGGCTTTTCGCGAGCGCGCCAGGGCCGATGGCCGGCCGCCGCTGTTCGTCAGCCCCTGGCGCGACAAGGGGCCGGGCGACTGGCCGGACGCGCCCTGCACGGTGCGCCTGAAGGCGCCGCGCGAGGGCGAGGTGGTGGTCGAGGACGCGGTGCAGGGCACGGTGACCTGGTCGGCCGACCGGCTCGACGACCTGATCCTGCTGCGCTCGGACGGGACGCCGACCTATATGCACGCTGTGGTTGTGGACGACCACGACATGGGCGTCACCCACGTCATCCGCGGCGACGACCACCTGACGAACGCGGCGCGCCAGTCGCTGATCTATCGGGCGCTCGGCTGGGAGGTGCCGGCCTTCGCGCACCTGCCGCTGATCCACGGACCGGACGGCGCCAAGCTCTCCAAGCGGCATGGCGCGACCAGCGTCATCGAGTACCGCGACCTCGGCTTTCTGCCGGCGGCGGTGCGCAACTATCTGGCGCGGCTCGGCTGGAGCCATGGCGACGACGAGTTCTTCACCGACGACCAGGCGATCCGAGTGGTTCGGGCTGGACGGCGGTCGGCCGTTCGCCGGCGCGCTTCGACTTCGCCAAGCTGGAGAGCCTGAACGGCCAGCACATCCGGGCAACGCCGGACGCGGAGCTCGTCGCCCGCATCGAGGCGCTGTTCGCGGCGCACGGGCGCCCGCCGATCGAGGCCGAGCGGCGCGCCATGCTGCTGCACGCCATGGCCGGGCTGAAGGAGCGCGCGAAGACGCTGCTCGAGATAATCGACATGGCGCACTACATTCTGGCCGACCGCCCGCTATCTCCGGACGAGAAGGCGGCGAAGCATCTCGACGGTGCGACGCGGCCGATCCTGGCAAGATTGACCGGCCGATTGCGCGATGCTAGCGAATGGCGTGCTGAATCCGTCGAACAGATCGTGCGCTCCTTCGCGGAGGAGGAGCAGGTAAAGCTCGGCAAGGTCGCGCAGCCCCTGCGTGCGGCGTTGACCGGCCGGTCCGTGAGCCCGGGGGTGTTCGATGTGATGGAAACGCTCGGCCGGGACGAGACATTGGCGCGGCTCGACGATGCCGCGGGACACCGCGTTTGAGGTTGCCGGCCGCCCGGCAGCCCTGAGCGCCGCAGAAAGGGGTTTAGAATGGCCGACACGACCACCCGCACGGCGACCATCACGGTCGATGGCAAGACGTTCGAGACCCCGGTCTATGACGGGACGGTCGGTCCTTCGGTGATCGACATCCGCCGGCTCTATGCCGAGCTCGGCATGTTCACCTATGATCCGGGCTTCACCTCGACCGGCTCGTGCCAGTCGACGATCACCTTCATCGATGGCGACAAGGGCGAGCTGCTGTATCGCGGTTATCCGATCGAGCAGCTGGCCGAGAAGAGCCATTACCTCGAGGTCTGCTACCTGCTGCTCTATGGCGAGCTGCCGAATGCCGCCCAGCTCGAGGATTTCGAGGGCCGGGTGACCAAGCACACCATGCTTCACGAGCAGATGGTGTACTTCTATCGCGGCTTTCGGCGCGACGCCCATCCGATGGCGGTGGTCTGCGGCGTCGTCGGCGCGATGTCGGCGTTCTATCACGACTCGACCGACATCAACGACCCGTGGCAGCGCGAGGTCGCGTCGATCCGGATGATCGCCAAGCTGCCGACGATCTGCGCCTGGGCCTACAAATACGCGATCGGCCAGCCCTTCGTCTATCCGCGCAACGATCTCGACTATGCTGCGAACTTCCTGCACATGTGCTTTTCGGTGCCGTGCGAGGAGTACGTCGTCGACCCTGTTCTGGCGCGCGCCATGGACCGCATCATGACGCTGCACGCCGACCACGAGCAGAACGCCTCGACATCGACCGTCCGGCTGGCCGGGTCGAGCCAGGCGAACCCCTTCGCCTGCATCGCGGCCGGCGTCGCCAGCCTGTGGGGGCCGGCGCATGGCGGCGCCAACCAGGCCTGCCTCGAGATGCTGAAGCAGATCGGCAGCCCCGACCGCGTCGACGAATACGTCAAGAAGGCGCAGGACAAGAACGACAGCTTCCGCCTGATGGGCTTTGGCCACCGCGTCTACAAGAACTATGACCCGCGCGCCAAGGTCATGCAGCAGACGGCGAAGGAGGTTCTCGAGCTGATGGGCGTCGAGAACAACCCGATCCTGCAGACGGCCCAGGCGCTGGAGAAGCGGGCGCTGGAGGACGAGTACTTTATTTCCAAGAAGCTGTACCCGAACGTCGACTTCTACTCCGGCATCATCCTCGAGGCGATGGGCTTTCCGACGGCGATGTTCACGCCGATCTTCGCGCTTTCCCGCACGGTCGGCTGGATCGCGCAGTGGAAGGAGATGATCGAGGACGAGCACGGCAAGATCGGCCGGCCGCGCCAGCTCTATGTCGGGGCGCCCCAGCGCGACTATGCCGAGGTTGAGAACCGCTGATCGCGGCGCCTCGCGTTCTTAGCCCGGCCGGCGCCGGGCGAGGAAATCGAGAATGGATCGCGCCGCCCGCTCGTCGGGCGGCTCACCGCCGCGGCCGAGCGCGCGCATCGCCTCGTCAAAGGCGGCGCGCTGGACGGCGCCCGCGGCCGGGTCGGTGAGAAGCGCGCCGATGGCCGCCTCAAGGTTGCCGGGCGTGCAGCGCTCCTGCAGGAACTCCGGCACCACCTTCCGGCCGAGCACCAGGTTCACCAGGTTCGCCGTGTCGACCCGCACCATGCGGCGAACCATGGCCGCCGTCAGCCAGCTCGCCCGGTAGGCGGCAACAGTGGGCACGCCCGCCGCGGCGACCTCCAGCGTGATGGTGCCGGAGGTGCAGAGCGCCGCGTCGGCGGCGGCCAGCACCAGCTGGCGCTCCGCCTGCGGCGCGTCGGGAAGGACGGCATGGACGGGCGGCTCCAGCGTTGCGAGCGCGGCGCCGACCTCCGCCTCGACCGGCTCCGCGACGGGGCAGGCGATCGCCGAGCGCCGGATCGCCGGCGCGCAGCCTGGCGATGGCGTCGAGATAGACCGGCATCATGCGGCGGATCACGCCCTGGCGCGACCCGGGCGCGAGCAGCAGCACCCGCCGACCATCCAGACCGTGCGCGGCGCGGTAGGCGGCGATCTCCGCCTCGGATGGACGCGGACGCGCCGCGGCAGGATGCCCGATGAAGTCGCAGCTCATGCCGGCGGCGTGCATGTAGGGCGGCTCGAACGGCAGCAGAGCCAGAACGTGGTCGACATGACGCGCCATCTTCGCCGCGCGTCCCGGCCGCCATGCCCAGACGGACGGCGCGACGTAGTGGACGACCGGCAGGTCCGGCAACGCACGCCGGGCAAGCCGCGCCACGCGCAGCGAGAAGTCGGGGCTGTCGATCGAGATCAGCGCCTCCGGGCGCTGCGCCACCACGTCCCGCGCGGTCTGGCGGATGCGCCGGACCAGCGCCGGCAGCCGCGGCAGCACCTCGGTCAGCCCCATGACCGAGAGCTCCGCCATGTCGAAGAGCGGGCTCAGCCCGGCCGCGGTCATGTCGCGCCCGCCGAGGCCGGAGAACGCGGCCGGCGCCTGCGCCTGCAACGCGCGCATCAGGCCGCCGCCCAGCCGGTCGCCAGATGGCTCGCCGGCGATGACATAGAGGCGGCGCTGTCGGTCCGGCGCCACCTGCCCTACTCCCGGTCCATGTGGGGTGCGCCCTCGCCGCTCCCCGCCAGGCCGGGCGGGCTCAGCTCGACCATGACGCCAGCTCGGCGGACGATGTGCCATAGACGAAGATCCCCGCGGCGTCGGCGGCGTCGCGCGTTGCCGCCGCATCGAGCAGGACCGTCTCGCCGGCTGCAACGACCACCCCGTTCAGCCCGGCATGGGCGGCGCCGGTCACGGTCTCGGGTCCGATCGCCGGCAGGTCCAGCCGCCGGTCCTGTCCGGGCTTCGGCCCCTTGTAGAGCACGCCGGCAGGCGGCGGGGCGGCCGCGCGCCGGTCGGGCGGCAGCTCGGCGATCCGGGCGAGCATCAGGTCGGTGCCCTCGATCGCCTCGACGGCAAGGCAGAGGCCGCCGGCGACGACCGCCCCCTGCCCCACGTCCAGCGGCCCGAGCGCCGCGACGATCCGCGCGGCCTGCGCCGCGTCGCGCCGGTCGCGGGCGCCCGGCGCCTGCGCCCCGAGCGCGCCCGCCGGCACCATCGCCTGCCCGCCCAGGATGTCGTGCGGGCCGAGCATCGCCAGCCCCTCGGCCTCGAAGACGCCGGCAAAGCCGCGCAGCATGGCGTCGTCACCCCGACGCAGCAGCGCGAAGGCCCGCGCGGCGATGGCCAGCGCCTTGAGGTCCGCCCGCCAGGGGCGCAGCCGCGGCCTGGTCATCCCGCCGGCAAAGACCACGTGCGTCGCGCCCGCTGCGTGCAGCGCCCGGAAGAGGCGCCCGGCCCGTTCGAACTCGTGGTGCTGGTGCGGGTGCGCCGCCATCCACGGCTCGAAGCAGCTCCGGAAGACGACCAGCAGATAGGGCAGGCCGGCGGCGGCGCGGCGCTCGGCGATCCGGCGCGGCAGCGCCCCGCCGCCGGCGACGATGGCGAGCGGCGTCGGCGGCCCCGCCACCTCGGCCATCGCGTCTACCTGCCGCCCCTAAGCATCGCGAGGCGTGCAGAAGTTCCGCCTGGCGTCGGCGAGGATGAACGCGACCACCTCCTGCACCGCGCTGACCTCCGGGTGTTGCTCGCCGACGGCGGCGGCACGCTCGGCGAGCGAGCCCTCGCCGTAGAAGATTGCGCGATAGGCCTCGCGCAGCGCATGGATCGTCTTGCGGTCGAACCCGCGGCGCCGCAACCCGATGATGTTCAGTCCGCCGAGCTCGGCCCGGTTGCCGATCACGGTGCCGAAGGGAATGACGTCCTTCTCGACGCCGCTCATGCCGCCGATCATCGAATGCGTGCCGATGCGGACGAACTGGTGGACGGCGCAGAGGCCGCCGAGAAAAGCGAAGTCGCCGATCTCGACATGGCCCGCGAGTGTCGCGTTGTTCGCCATGATGACGCTGTCGCCGAGCTGGCAGTCATGCCCGACATGCGCCCCCATCATGAAGAGGCCGCCATCGCCGATGCGCGTCGTCAGGCCGCCGCCGGCGGTGCCGGGGTTCATGGTGACGTGCTCGCGGATCATGTTGCGGACGCCTATCTCGAGATACGAGGTCTCGCCGGCATATTTCAGGTCCTGCGGCTGGTGGCCGATCGAGGCAAAGGGCCAGATGCGCGTGCCAGGGCCGATCCGCGTGTGCCCGGTCACGACCACATGGCTGATCAGCTCGACGCCCTCGCCGAGCTCGACCTCGGCGCCGACGAGCGAAAAGGGGCCGATACGCGCGCCGTTCCCGATCCGCGCGCCCTGCTCGACGATGGCGGTCGGATGGACGACCGTGGCGGTCTGCGTCACGTGCCGCCACCGCGACGCCGGTCATTCTCGGTGATGATCATGGCGGAGTACTCGGCCTCGGCCACCATTTCGCCGCGCACGCGCCCCTCGCCCCAGAACTTCCAGACCTTGCCGCGCCCGCGCTGGATCCTGACGTGCAACTCGAGGACGTCGCCGGGGACGACCAGCTTGCGGAAGCGCGTATTGTCCAGCGTCATGAAATAGACCAGCAGATCCTGGTCGATCATGTCGAGCGTGTCGACGACGAGGACGCCGGCGGTCTGGGCCATCGCCTCGACGATCATGACGCCCGGCATGATCGGCTTCTCGGGGAAGTGGCCCTGGAAGAACGGCTCGTTGTTGGTGACGTTCTTGACGCCCACCGCGCTCTCGTTCTTCCTGATGCTCTCGACGCGATCGATCAGCAGGAAAGGATAGCGATGGGGAATCATGCGCTTTATCCGCGCGAGGTCGGCAGTGGTTCCCGCTTCAGCCATCGCCCTTGCCAAATCGCCCGGACCGCACACGTCCCGCCTGCATAGCGTCCGACCGAAGCAGGTCAAGCATCATCGCCCGGCCGCCGGCGTACCCGCCGAAGGCACGCCTTGCGGCTCGACGAGCGGGCGCGAGAGATCGACATCGGGGATGGCGGGCGACGGTCCGTCGGCGTCGAAGAGCGCGATGGCCCGGACGGTGAGGTCGACCGACGGGGCGGTGGCGAGCGCCTGATCGGCGTTGAGGACCATGCTGGCGCCTGCCTCGAGGCGCAATCTCTCCATCAGCGAGGGCAGCGCCGCGACGATCGCCGCGCGGGCGTCCTGGAAGCCCTTTTGCAGGATGGCGGCCCGCTCCTGCGCGACGCGCCGGGCAAGACGGACGCGTTGGTCGAAATCGGCGATGCGCGTCTCGAACTCGGCCGCCGGCAGCTCGCCGCGCAGCCGCGTCAGCTCCTCCTCCTCCTCGGCGAACTGCACCTTGGTCTCGTCGATCTGGCCCTGCAGCTGGGCCGTCATCGCCTCCTCGGCCTCGCGGAGCCGGCGCCCGGCCGCGGCCTCGCGCAGGATGCGCTCGCGCGAGACGACGACGATGTCCGGTGACGCGCGCGGCTGTGGCAGCGGCTGTGCCGGCGCCGGCCGGCCGGCCAGGGCCACCGCGCAGATCCCCGTGACGAGGACGTCGCGCCGGGTCAGCATGGCAGGGCCAAGCGCCATCCGCTCCTAGAAACGTGTGCCGATCGACAGCCGGAACAGTTCGGAACTCGTCGTAGTCCTCCTTGATGATCGGCGTTCCGAAGCTGAGCTCGAGCGGGCCGAACGGCGTATCCACGAACAGCAGCGCGCCGGCGCCGACCCGCAGGTACGCCTTGTCGTCGATCGGCAGACCGTTGGCGCCGATCAGGTTGCCATCCAGGCCCCAGAGCGACCCGGCATCGACGAACAGGCCGCCGTAGATGCCGAGTTCCTCGGGCAGGCCCAGCGGGAACGAGACCTCGAGGCGGACGGCGGCGCTGTAGTTGCCGCCGAGCGCGTCGTCGGTGACGGTGTCGCGCGGCCCCACGCCCTGGCTGGCAAAGCCGCGCAGGCTGGCGCCGCCGAGGAAGAAGCGCTCGTTGACCTTGATGTCGTCGCCGAGCCCCACAATGCCGCCGAGCTCCATCTCCAGGCTGGCGACGACCTGGTCGTCCAGAAACGCCGTCCACGCCTTCGCCGTCGGATGCCCGCGAACATATCTGGTGTTCCCGCCCAAGCCGGCGAAGTCCTGGTCGAGCTGCAGGAGATAGCCCGCCGTTGGCTCGATCGCGTCATTGCGCTGGTCGTAGAACAGCGCGTAGCCGACGCTCGAGATCAGGCTGACCCCGGCGTCCTGCTGCAGCGCGGGCGACGAGGCCGGGCTGACCACGACATCTTCCCGCCGGAACTCGTAGTTCAGCGACAGGCGCGCATCGTCGCTGAGGGGGAAGCCTACCGTCGGGCCGAAGCCGAGCCGCGTCACGTCGAAGTTCAATTCGTTGGTCGCGCTCTGGTCGATGTAGAATGCCCGGAAGCCGACAGACAGGTCGCGATCGAGGAAGGCGGGCTCGACGAAGTTGAAATCATAGACCTGTGTGTCGCCAGCCGCCGTCACCTGGACGTTGACGATCTGGCCGCGGCCGAGGAAGTTGCGCTCGGTCAGCGCGACGTTGCCGATCGGGCCGTTGCTGGACGAATAGCCGATGCCGAACGAGAGCGACCCGGTCGACTGTTCTTCGACCTGCACCTTGAGGACCGCGCGGTCGTCGGACGCTCCCGGTTCGGTCTCGATCTCGACCCGGCTGAAGTAGTTCAGCGCACGGATGCGCCGCTGCGCATCTCGGATCTTGCGCGCATCGAACGCATCGCCCTCGACCACCTCGATCTCGCGCCGGATCACGCGATCCAGCGTCTGGGTATTGCCCTCGATCTCGATACGCTCGACGAAGACGCGCGGCCCCTCGACCACCTCGAAGGTGATGCCGATGGTGCGGTTCTCCTGGTCCTTGCGGGGGCGCGGGCGCACCTGGACGAAGGCGAAGCCGCGCTCGCCGGCGAGATCCGTCATCTCGTTGGCGATCTCCTCGACTTCGCTGGCGTCGTAGACGTCGCCGCGAGGTCGTCCGGGATCAGCGCCTCGAATTCCGCCGGATCGAGGCCGCGTGCCGCGACATCGACGTCGAGATCGCCGAAGTCGTACTGCTCGCCCTCGTCGACGGTGAAGGTGATGAAGAACCCGTCGCGGTCCGGCGCCAGCTCGGCCGTTGCCGAGAGCACCGCGAAATCCGCATAGCCGCGCTCGAAGTAGTAGTTGCGCAGCAGTTCCTTGTCGAGCTCGAGCCGGTCCGGGTCATAGACGTCGGAAGACATGAGGAACGACAGCAGGCCGGTTTCCGATGTCTCGATGACGCCGCGCAGCCGGCGGTCGGAGAAAACCTGGTTGCCGACGAAATCGATGGAGCTGACGCCGGTCAGGTCGCCCTCGGTGATCTGGAAGACGAGGTCGACGCGGTTGTCCGAGCGCTCGATGATCACGGGCTCGACCTCGGCCCCGTACCGGCCGGTCCGACGGTAGACCTCGATGATCGCCTGGGCGTCCGCCTCGGCGGCCGAGACGGTGAACGGCAGGCGCGGGCGCAGCCTGATGATCTGCTGCAGATCCTCGTCGCTCAGGACGTCGTTGCCCTCGAAGGCGATCTCGTTGATCGACGGGTTCTCGACGACCTCGACGACCAGCTGGCCCTCGCCGGGGATGATCTGAACGTCCTGGAAAAGGCCCGGTGTCGAACAGGCGCCGCACCGCCAGGTTCAGGTCCTCGGCGCTGACGGTCTGGCCGGGCATCAGGTCCATATAGGCGAGGATCGTCTCTGACCTCGATCCGGCGGTTGCCGCGCACGACGACCGTCTGGCGGCCGGCTGGCGCCTGGGCGATCGCCGGAGAGGCGAGGAGCGGCAGCATCGGTCGCCAGTCCCGGCGCAATCAGGGCCACCGATAGCAGGACGCGGCAGGCGCCCCGATGCCACGGGTACGAGGCAGATCCCATCTCAACTCCCCGCCGCCTGACGGACCGGTT
Source organism: uncultured Alphaproteobacteria bacterium (assembly GCA_963745085.1). Taxonomy (GTDB): domain Bacteria; phylum Pseudomonadota; class Alphaproteobacteria; order Rhodobacterales; family Rhodobacteraceae; genus Thermohalobaculum. Next base: position 127,475 of record CAVUWP010000026.1, read on the forward strand.
TCCGGTTCTCGCAGGGCGGCCTGTCCCTTCTGTTGTAGTCTCAGCCCTGACCCAGCCAGGCACCGAGACCAAGGTCATTGTTAAAGGTGACGTATACCATAAGCAACAGCAGAAGGGACAGACCGGCCATTGTGCCATAGCGCACGACCGTCTCGTTGTTCGGTTTCCCCGGATCGCCTCGGCCAGGTAGAAGACCAGGTGCCCGCCATCCAGCACTGGGATCGGGAAGAGGTTCAGAAGGCCGATCGCCGTCGAGACGAAGGCGACGAAGAACAGGAACTGCAGCCCGCCCTGGCTGGCCGCGTCCGCCGAGTGCTTGGCGATGCCGATCGGCCCGGAAAGCTGGCTTGTGTCGGCGCCGTTGAAGAGCACTTCGCGGAGGTAGAGAACCGTGTCGGCGATGATCCGCCAGACGCGCAGGACCGCGTACTTGGCCGCGTCGCCGACGGTCGACGGCAGCATGATCGGCTCGACGCCCGTGTCCTGCATCGAGATGCCGAGGAACGGGATCTCCTCCAGCTCGCCGGTTCGTGGATGCACGCGCTCACGCAGCTTCGGCGTGAAGGTCAGATCCAGCACCTCGCCGTCGCGCCGGATCCGGAAGTCCACCGGCTCGCCGGGCGGCAGGGCGGCAATCGCCAGCTGCACCTCGCGCGCCGAGGCGACCGGCGTTCCGGCGAGCTCGAGCAGGCGGTCGTTCGGACGGATGCCGGCGCCCATTGCGGCGCCGTCGGCGGTCAGCCCGGCGACGATCGGCGGGCTGACATAGCGCGCCTCGACGGTCATCGCCCGGCCGCTTCGCTCGACCACGACGTCGGTCGGCGCGCCATTCGTGCGCGACAGCGCGTCGATGACCTCGCCGAAGGTGGCGGTCTCGACGCCGCCGACGCTGAGCACGCGGTCGCCCGCCTCGAGCCCGACGACGTCGTCCTGCCGGTCGGCCTGGATCGCGGCGATGACCGGCTCGTCCGAGGGCTTCTCGCCCGCCAGTCCGAGCCCGAAGAAGATGACGAGGGACAGCAGGAAGTTCGCGACGGGTCCCGCCAGCACGGTCAGCGACCGCCGCCACAGCACGGCGTTGTGGAAGGCGTGGGGCCGGTCCACTGGCGCGATCTCGCTCTCGTCGGCCTTGCCGGCGCTGGCCGGGTCCATGTCGCCCGAGGAACTTCACGTATCCGCCGAGCGGCAGCGCCGCGAGCTGCCAGCGCGTGCCCTGCCGGTCGGTTCGCGACCAGAGCACCTTGCCGAAGCCGATCGAGAAAACCTCGGCCCTGATGCCGCACCATCGGCCGACCATGCAGGTGCCCGAGCTCGTGCACCGCGACGACGATCGAGAGCACGACGAGGAAAGGCAGCGATCCAGACGAGGACCGGCCCGAGCAGGGGAATGCCGCTGATCAGCTCCATGTGCCTACCACCCGCAAGACATCAACGACCGCGCCGCTCGATCAGATCGCGCGCCTTCTGCCGCGCCGCCCGGTCGGCGTCGAAGACATCGTCCAGGCACGCGGCGCCGGTCACACTAGGTATACTCGACAGCGTCTCTTCAACAAGGCCAGCCATGTCGAGGAAGCCGATCTGCCCGGCAATGAAGCCGTCGAGCGCCACCTCGTGCGCGGCGTTCAGCACGCACGGCGCGAGGCCGCCTGCGCGCATCGCCTCGCCGTGCGAGCCTCAGCGCCGGGAAGCGTTCCTCGTCCGGGGCTTCGAAGTCCAGCCGCGCCAGCCTCGCGAAATCCAGCCGCTCGACCGGCAGGTTCGGCCGCTCGGGCCAGGCCAGCGCATAGCCGATCGCGACGCGCATGTCCGATGGCCCGAGATGCGCCAGGATCGAGCCGTCGGCGTAGCCGACCATCGAGTGGATGATCGACTGGCGGTGCACGACGACCTCGATCCGGTCCGGATCGACGCCGAAGAGGTGGCCCGCCTCGATCATCTCCAGCGCCTTGTTGAACATCGAGGCCGAGTCGATCGAGATGCGCGCGCCCATCGACCAGTTCGGATGCGCGACCGCCTGCTTCGGGCTGGCCGCCGCCATCTGCTCCAGCGTCCAGGTGCGGAACGGGCCGCCGCTGGCCGTCAGCAGCAGCCGCTCGATCGGCGCCTTGCCGCTCGTTCTGGCCGGCGACCAGCTGGAAGATCGCGTTGTGCTCGCTGTCGACCGGCAGCAGATGCGCCCCGGCGCGCGCCACCTCGGCCAGGAACAGCGGCCCCGCGGCGACCAGGCACTCCTTGTTGGCGAGCGCGATCGTCGCGCCCTGCCGCACGGCCGCCAGCGTCGGGCGCAGCCCCGCCGCGCCGACGATCGCCGACATGACCCAGTCGGCGGGGCGCGCCGCCGCCTCCTCCAGCGCCTCGGGCCCGGCCGCGGCCTCGACGCCGCTGCCGGCCAGCGCGTCGCGCAGCGCGCCATAGCGGGCCGGGATCGCTCGTCACCGCGACCTCCGCGCCCAGGCGGCGCGCCACCTCGGCCAGCCCCGCGACATTGGCATTGCCGGTCACGGCCACGACCTCGAACCGGTCGCGCCCGAGCGCCTCGATGACGCTGAGCGTGCTCGCGCCGATCGAGCCCGTCGCGCCCAGTATGCTGATCCGCCGCCTCTGCATCGCCCGCTCACATAGCGCGGCTTACCAGATGAAAACAGCCTGCTCGCGCGCGAAGGTGACCGCCGCGGCGACCAGGATCGCCGCCATGTGCCCGTCGAGCCGGTCGAGCAGGCCGCCATGGCCGGGCATCAGCGTGCCGGCGTCCTTGACGCCGAAGCGCCGCTTCAGCGCCGACTCGGCCAGATCGCCCGCCTGGGCCAGCAGCGCCGCGAGCGCCGAGACCGTGCAGACCTGATAGAAATAGGTGCCCGTGGTCGCCCAGCTGAAGACGGCCGCCGACCAGCAAGGCCAGCGCGATGCCGCCGATCAGGCCGGCCCAGGTCTTGTTCGGGCTGACAGCCGGCCAGAGCTTGGGCCCGCCGATCGTCCGCCCGGCGAAATAGCCGCCGACATCGGCGGCGACGACGACCAGCGCCGCCCAGATGATCGACAGGAAGCCGAACGGCTCGAAGCCGCGGAGCGCGACGAAGGCCATCGCCGGCGGCGCCGATATAGAGCGTGCCGGCCAACGGCCCAGCGCCCTGCCCGCCCCGACCGCGCGCGCAGTCCCAGCGCAAGCCCCGCCGCCGCGAGGCCGAACAGGACGCAGCACCGCCGACCCAGGCCGGGCCGACTGCAGGAGCGAGCACGCCGCAGAACGCGGCCAGCAACATAGGGCGCGGCGTCGGCGCCGGCGCGGTGCGGAGCCCGCATGCGCCGTGATCGAGCGCCACTCCAGCACCATCGCCGCGCGCGGCCAGCGCCGCCAGCATGGCGATCCAGACGCCGCCGAGCCAGATGCAGAGCAGCGCCACAGCCGCGACGGCGAGGCTGGACGCCAGCCGCAGCCGGAGATCGCCGAACCTGCCCGGCTTGGCGACGCGACCCCGGAGCATGCGGCCCGCGGTCTCAGACGCGCGGAGACGGCACCGAAGCGGCGCTCGCGACGTCCATAGGCGGCGACCAGCTCGGCCAGCCTGTCGGCGGTGAAGTCCGGCCAGCACTCGTCGACGAAGGCGTATTCGGCATAGGCCGCCTGCCAGAGCAGGAAGTTCGACAGGCGGTACTCGCCCGAGGTGCGGATCACCAGGTCCGGATCGGCGATGCCCGCCGTGTCGAGCGCGCCGGAAAGCGCCGCCTCGTCGATGTCGCCGGGCGCCAGCCGGCCGGCCGCGACCTCGCCGGCCAGCCGCTGCGCCGCCAGCACCAGTCTCGGCCCGCGCGCCGTAGGACAGCGCGACCTGCAGCGTCAGGCCGGTGTTGCCGGCGGTCCGCTCCTCCATCTGCGCCATCAGCCGCCGAAGGTCGGCCGGCAGCCGGTCGCGCTGCGCCGATGAAGCGGACGCGGACGTTCGAGGCGTCGAGCTCGTCGACCTCGCGCACGGCATAGCGACGGAAGAGGCTCATCAGGACCTTCACCTCGTATGCCGGGCGCCGCCAGTTCTCGGTCGAGAACGCGAAGAGCGTCAGCACCTCGATGCCCAGGCCCGGCGCGGCCGTGACGATCTCGCGCACGCGCTCGGCGCCGCGGTGATGGCCATACGTCCGCGGACGGCCGCGCTCGGCCGCCCAGCGGCCGTTGCCGTCCATGATGATGGCCACGTGCCGCGGGGTCCTGGGCGCTGAGGCTCGTCATACTCGAATCCTGTTGCGGATAGATGGCGCCGCCTGGCCGAACCACGGACCGTCAGGCGTGCAGGCCAGGTCAGACCTGCATGATCTCCTGCTGCTTGGCCTCGAGGGCCGCGTCGACCTTGGCGATCGCCGCGTCGGTCAGCTCCTGTATCTCGTCGTGGTAAAGTTTCTGTTCATCCTCCGACAGGCCCTCGCCCTTGGCCGCTTGATCTTGTCCATGCCGTCGCGCCGCACATTGCGGATCGCGACGCGCGCGTGCTCGGCATACTTGCCCGCGACTTTGGTGAAATCGCGGCGGCGCTCCTCGTTCAGCTCGGGGATCGGCAGGCGCAGCAGCGTGCCCTCGACGACCGGGTTGAGCCCAGCCCGGAGGAGCGGATCGCCTTCTCCACCTTGCCGACCATCGACTTGTCCCAGACGCTCACGGTGACCATCCGCGGCTCGGGCACGTTTATGGTGGCCGAGCTGGTTCACCGGCATCGCCGTGCCGTAGGCGTCGACGGTGACGGCATCGAGCATGGAGGCGGAGGCGCGACCGGTGCGCAGCGACCCGAAGTCGCTTTTCAGCGACGCCAGCGCGCCCTCCATCCGGCGTTCTATGTCGTCGAGATCGATGTCGGTATCGGTCATGTCATGGGTCTTGCTTTGTCATGTCGTCCACCCCCTGCCGGCACCATCAGCGGACCGGCGTCATGCCCCGACCTGGGTGAATTTTCCTGCCCCGAAAAGGACTTGGGTCATGGCGCCCGGCTGCTGCAGCGAGAAGACCACAATCGGCAGGTCGTTGTCACGCGCCAAAGCGATCGCCGAGGCGTCCATGACCTTGAGGTTCCGCGTCAGAACCTCGTCGTACGAGACCGTCTCGTAGCGGATCGGCATCAGGGTTGGTGCGCGGGTCGCTGTCGTAGACGCCGTCGACCTGCGTGCCCTTGAAGATGGCGTCGCAGTTCATCTCCATGGCGCGCAGCGTCGCCGCGGTGTCGGTGGTGAAGTAGGGGTTGCCGGTGCCGGCGGCGAAGATGACGACGCGCCCCTTCTCCAGGTGGCGGATGGCGCGCCGGCGGATATAGGGCTCGCAGACCGTGTCCATCGGGATCGCCGACTGGACGCGGGTGTGGATGCCGAGATCCTCCAGCGCCGACTGCATGCCGAGCGCGTTCATCACGGTCGCCAGCATGCCCATATAGTCGGCCTGGGCGCGCTCCATCCCCTGCGTCGCGCCGTAGAGGCCGCGAAAGATGTTGCCGCCGCCGATGACCAGGCAGATCTCGATGCCCAGATCGTGCGCCCGCTTGATCTCGCTGGCGACGCGCTGGACCGTGGGCGGGTCGCAGGCCGAAGCCGCGGTCGCCCATCAGCGCCTCGCCGGAGATCTTCAGCAGCACCCTGGGAAAGAGCGGGCGGGCGCCCTGTCCACGGCGCCCCGTCCCACGGCACCCTGTTCAACGGCGCCCTGTTCCTCGGTGTCAGGTGAACTCGACGCCATGTGATTCGGTGTCATGTGACTCGGTGACATCCGACATGCGCGACTCCCTCGGACACCTCGCGCCGGCCTTATGTCGGATCGGGCGCAGGGGCGCAAGCGGCGGGGCTCGCGCGAACCGTTCCTGCAAGGGGCCGTGGCATTCAGGCGGCGTATGCCACCTCCTGACGCAGCGCCGGGCGCGACATCCACTCGAAGTACAGCGCCCGCAGCCGGCGCGCGGCGGGTCCCGGCGCGCCGTTCGAGAAGACGCGATCGTCCACCCTGGTCACCGGCACCACGCCGCCCCCGGTGGTCGAGAGAAGACCTCGTCCGCCTCGAGGAACTCGGCCAGCGGCAGCGGCCGCTGCTCGGTCCGAAGCCCGACCTCGTCGCACATCTCCAGCACCGTGCGCCGGGTGATGCCGTGCAGCACCCCGTGCTCGGCGGTGACGACGCGGTCACCCTTCAGCGCGAAGGCATTGAAGCCGGGCCCCTCCGTCACGTTGCCCTGATGGTCGAGCAGCAGCACGGTCTCGAAGTTGCGATCCTTGGCCTCGAACAGCCCCTGGGTGAAATCGCCCCAGTGGTAGTTCTTGGCCCGCGGGTTCACCGAGTCCTCGGGGATGCGCCGGACGTCCTTGGCGACCCAGACGCTCGCCCCTGCTCGGCGATCTCGGGCCTGACGACGTGGATGTAGGGCACGCACCACGCGAAGAAGTGGTTCCGGCACTGGCGCGGGTCGCGGATGCCGTGAATCAGCGGCGTGCCGCGCGAGGCGACCATCGCCACATAGGCGCGCTGCAGTCCCGACCGCGCGGCGATGGCATGGCAGGCGGCGCGGATCGCGTCGGCGTCCATGCCGACATCCAGCCGAAGCGCCGCCATCGAGGCCTGAAACCGTTCGATGTAGTCGTCCAGCCGGAAGAACCCGCCATCCCAGACCGGCGCCACGTCATAGGTGATGTCCGAGCGGGTAACGCCCCAGTCGGTGACGCCGATCTTCGCCTGGTCGATCGGCACGACCTCGCCGCGCCATCCAGGCGGCACCCTTGGACCAGTCCGTCATGCGTTCCTCCAAAGAATGGGTCCGTTCAGAGCGTGAGTTCGGTCCTGCCTGGCGCCCGCGAGCATGGCCCGGCACGCAGCGGCGAGCGGACCTCGCGCGCGGCGGAGACGCTGTTCTCACAAGGTCCTGTCTCCAAAATTCCGTCGGAGTCATTGAACACTTTCCTGTTCCCCTGCGCGGCGCAGAGGGAAATTTCCCTACAGAAAAATCTATGTTTTTGCTCCACATCGTGTTCAAATCATTTTAGCCTCAACCTTGGCGTGCCGTTGCGCCGAGTACAAGAGGAGGGCGCGATGCGCCGGCCGACTATTCAACGTTGTCGCACGACGTTCGCTCTTACCACTTTGATCGGGCTGACAGTCGCTGCCGCGCAGCTCGGCCCGGCATCGGCTGCCGACGAGGCAAGCCGATGCGCCGCCTTCATCCGCGAGGCCGTGCCGACGATCAGCTGCAGCGACGGCGAGCTGGTGCCCAAGGAAATTGATGCCATGGGAAACTGCCGCGAGCCGGAGGGGCTGAACAATCGCTGCGTCTACCGGAGCCGGCTCGGCAGGGTAGAAATCGATCCCAGCCAGGACATCGACATCGTGTACTCATGCCGCAAAAATCTCAGGGGCGGCGACCATGCAAACGAGACCTCCGACATCTATGAAGATATCGCCGCCATCGCATACGATCGGGAAACGGGCGCGACCTGCTTTTACCAGCACCTCGGCGATGCCAGCGGCGAAAACATACCAGCACCGGGCACGCCCGCCGGAGGGTCATTCTGGGGGAGCCCCGGTGAACTATTGCTCGTCCTGCCATACGAACGGGGGCGTTCATCCGCACGCCGCACTACTACTGGAACCCGGGGAGCCACGCCGTACTGCCCGCCAAGGAGGCAAAGGGCGCCACCTATTCTCTGGCAAACGCCACGACTCACCAGGTCGGCACCGTCGAGAAGGCGGGCAATGCGTGCACGACCTGCCACGACATCGGCATCTACCGAAAGTCACAGACCGATGGCTGGCGGCTCGGCAATGTGAACCGGATGGCCGCGGCGACAGGAGAGCATCTCTGGCGCGAGCAGCCCGACGATGACGGGCTATTACGATTTCATGGCAGATCACGTCCCAGGCGGCCGGCCGGCCGCAGTTGCCGCACTGAAGGAACTCGAGACCTGCATCAAGTCACCGGACACCGCCGGCTGCAAGATCACGCGGACCTTCACCGAGCCTTACAAGTACGGGCGCGGCATCCGCTATCGCGCACGCAACCTCGACCTCGCGGGCAGCGGCGAGGCGATCACGGTTGCGCCGAACGCAGCGGTCGCAGGACAGATCGAGATAAACCACGATTGCCCCAGCTGCGGCGGCGCGATCAATCAGATCATCGTCGGCCTGAAAGGCAACTCGACGGCACGCGCCTGTATCTGGCGCGGCCAGCAATCGAGCGGCGGCTGGAAACCGGTAAGCTTCTCGCTCTCCGCACCGCAGGCGCCGGGAACTTACCCGCTAAGGAGTACCGCTATGCCCAAGCGTATAACTGCAAGGATGCGCTCGGCTGGTGGACCGTCGACATGCCGGGCGGACCCGGCGAATTCTACACCATCGGCACCATCACCGTGCAGTGAAGCGGCCGGCCGGTTCACGGCACGAGCTCGTCCGCCGCCATCACGAGGTGCAGCTCTTCGCCCCGTAGGGATGGGCGCGGGCAACGTCCTCGTTGAACTGATGCCGAGCCCAGGCTCGCGCGACGGGATCGACATAGCCGTCCTCCCAGCGCACGCCGCTGACGATCTGCCCGTGAAAGCCGTCCCAGCGCTCGATCGACTCCAGGATCAGCAGGTTCGGCACGCAGGTGGCCAGCTGGATGTTCGCCGCGCCCTCGACCGGCCCGGCATAGAGATGTGGCGCCATCTGCGCATAATGCGCCTCGGCCATGCCGGCGATCTTCTTGGCCTCGAGAATACCGCCGACGCGGCCGAGCGCCGGCTGCAGGATCGAGGCGGCGCCGCAGGCCAGAACCCGGGCGAACTCCCACTTGGTGCAGAGCCGCTCGCCGGTGGCGATCGGGACCGACGTCGACCGCGCGACTTCGGCCATCTGCTCGGGCATCTCGGGCGGCACCGGCTCCTCGAACCAGAGCGGATCGTATGGCTCGATGCGGCGCGCCAGCCGCTTGGCGCCCGACGGCGGTGAACTGGCCATGCGTGCCGAACAGCAGATCGGCTCTTTTCCCCAACAGCTTCACGCATCTCTTGCAAAATCGCTCCGACCGCTCGAGGTCCTCCATTCGCGGTTGATGCCCGTCATAGACGGTGTAGGGACCGGCCGGGTCGAACTTCAGCGCGGTGAATCCCTGCGCGACGTAGTCCGCCGCCCGCGCGGCCGCCAGATCCGGATCGGCGTAGACGTTCGGCGCGCCCGGCGCCGGATAGACGTCGCCTTCGGGATAGATGTAGGTATAGCTCCGGATGCGCTCGCGGCAGCGCCCGCCGAGCAGGTCGTAGACGGGCTTGCCCGCCGACTTGCCGACGATGTCCCAGCAGGCGATCTCGAGCCCCGAGAGCACGCCGACCAAGGACGGGTCGGGCCGCAGCGCGTAGCCCGTACCATAGGTCAGCCGCCGAGAGGTGCTCGATCCGGTGCGGGTCGGCGCCCTCGAAGTGCCGCGCGAAAACGTCGCGCACCATCGCCGCCACGGTACGCGGCCCGAAGCTCGCGGCATAGACCTCGCCGATGCCGACGATGCCGTCAGCGGTGACCAGCTTGACAAAGATGAAGTAGCGGCCACCGCGGCCCGGCGGCGGGTTGCCGACGACGAAGACCTCGCACTCTGTCAGCCTCACGGCGCCGCCCCGATCATCGCGAGCGCCGGTACTTGTCGCTCGACTTCGAGGCCCTGGTCACAGGACCGAGGGCCCCGGCGCCGCGTCGGTCTGTCAGCCGCCGACCTCGCCCGGTCGTCTCCGCGACCCGGGCCGGGACCGGACAGATCACATGGCACCCTGACCTATGGCAGGGACATCCTCCGCCCTGGGACGCGGCAGATGCTTTGCGTAGGAAAAACCGTTCCCCCGCGCCAGGTTCGTCGCGATCCGGGCATAGAGCAGGAGTTCTCGCCAGCGCCTCATCCAGACGGTCGCGAACCGCAGGTTGACCGACTTGGAGAGCGGGAGAACATCGCAATCGAACATGTCATTCAACTCGGAGAAGTATGTGATGACCTTGCGGTCTTCTTCTTTGACGCGAAACCTTACCCGCTTGGATATACCCAGGCTGCTCCAGTTCCGCTGATTGATGCAGAGCAAGAAGACGGCTGCGTGTGCGTGTATCTGGATAGGGTTGTCGTTGTCGTTCCAGCTGTCGAGCGCGCGGAACCGCCTCTCGTAGAGGTCGAGCTCGAACGCGGAATCGCCGGTCTCGCTGTGCGCGACAAGAGTGATCGGCTTGCCGCGGAACAAACGGCGGATCGGCATCGGAGTCCCCGTGAAGAGGCTCTCGGCATAGCGGCCGACGGTGCGTTCGCGCAACTTGACGCGCGCGTCTCTCTTCGCAGTGTTCTCGATGACCGCGGCTTTAGAAGCCTTGTACCTCGCCAAGTGTCCGGCGATGTCGCTATACCAGTCCTTGTCGCTGATGACAAAGCCCCGGTCATCGTCCCATCCGTCGCCTGGCGCGCAGACGACGCACTGCGGAGTGTCGATATTGTTCGCCTCGAAGTACTCCTTGACATATACGCCAAGGTTCAGGTACGCGTTGAACTTGGTCGTTTCGTCGTGCAGATAGCAGTTGTTGCTAGCAAACGGTATCGCGTATGTTGCCCCGATGGCGCGTGCAAAGTCCGCAAACTCGGCGCTGTATTTGCTCGGGTCGTCCACATGCGTGCCGCCACGGTCCACGATCTCGAAGCACAGCCGGGCGTTGGCTGAACTGTGGCTGCGCAACAGAAAATCGATCTTCGGATGACGACGCAGCAACTGACGCAGAGGCAAGCCTATCATCTTGCAGTCATTGGCATTCAGGATCGTCTTGCCGTCTGCTTGTATGGCCAGCGTCGAATCCGGAAAATGCCCGAACTGATAGCTGGTGATCTCGAAACCCGGTGCGATCCGGAACGGGCGGCCGTGCACCAGTTCGGTGACGTCGGTGCAGCCCATATCGACGAGATCCCGGTAGATCCGCCTGTCGGGGGTTTTGGGAACCAGGATGTGCCGGTCCAGGCCGAGGCGCCGCAGCGTCGGGGCGTGAAAGTGGTCCCAGTGAAGGTGCGTGATGTAGATGAAATCCGGATCGAGCTCATCTACCATGCCATCCGGCACAGGAGGATAGTTCCACCATGATCGCCAGTATGCGGAACCCACGAGCCATGGGTCGCATATCAGCTGCTTTCCTGCGCTTGTTACCTCCAGGCAGGCATGCCCCAAAATCCGAAATCTCATACCGACCCCCAGAACGCAGTAAGATTCGTTCACCGGCGAAGTGTCATTAACGGAATCTTAATAACACGGAAGCCTCCGGCTGGAAAGCATAGACCATGCTCGAACTAGCGGCAGGAATGGCACGTCTCGGCACCGAGACCGCCTTCGAGGTGCTGGCGCGCGCCGCCGAGCTGCAGGCGGGCGGCCGCGACATCATCAATCTCGGCATCGGCCAGCCGGACTTTCGCACGCCCGACCACATCGTCGAGGCGGCGGTGAAGGCGCTGCGCGACGGCCATCACGGCTATACGCCGGCGCAGGGCATCGTGCCGTCTGCGCGAGGCGGTGGCGGCGGACCTGCGCGAGAGGCGCGGCGTCGAGGTCAGCCCGGCCAACATCGTCATCATGCCGGGCGGCAAGCCGACCATGTTCTTCGCCATCCTGATGTTCGGCCGGCCGGGCGTCGAGATCATGTATCCGGACCCCGGCTTTCCGATCTATCGATCGATGATCGAGTTCACCGGCGCGACCCCCGTCCCGATCGTGCTGCGCGAGGAGAACGGCTTCGCCTTCTCGGCGGACGAGGTGCTGGGCGGCATAACCGAGCGGACGCGGCTGATCATCGTCAACTCGCCCGGCAACCCGACCGGCGGCGTGACGCCGCGCGCCGAGGTCGAGCGGCTGGTCGGCGGGCGTGGCGGATCACCCGCAGGTCGCGCTGATGTCGGACGAGATCTACAGCCGGATGCTCTACGAAGGGCGCGAGCATGTCAGCTTCCTCAACTATCCCGAGATCCGCGACCGGCTGATCCTGCTCGACGGCTGGTCCAAGACCTATGCCATGACCGGCTGGCGGCTCGGCTATTCCGTCTGGCCGGACGCGCTGGTCGGACATGCCGTGCGGCTCTGCGTCAACAACCACTGCTGCGTCAACGCGCCGACCCAGTTCGCCGGCATCGCCGCGCTGACCGGGCCGCAGGACGCCGGTGGACGTGATGATGGCGGCTTTCGACGAGCGCCGGCGCACCATCGTGCCCATGCTGAACCAGCTGCCGGGCTTTCGCTGCCTCGACCCGGGCGGCGCGTTCTATGCCTTTCCGAACGTCTCGGGCACGGGACTGGGCGCGAGGGCACTGCAGGAGCGGCTGCTCGAGGAAGCGGGCGTCGCCACCGTGGCGGGGCCGAGCTTCGGCGTCCACGCCGACGCCTTCATCCGCTTCTCCTATGCCAACTCGACCGAGAACATCCGCCGCGCCGTTGAGCGGATCGGCGCTCTACTGACGGGCTGAGGGCTCGGCCGCGTCGGCCGCTTCAGCCGCCTCCGCGTCCTTCCGGCCGCGCTCGACCATCGCCGTGCCGACCTGGCCGAAGGCCGAGCGCCAGGCCCGCTCGACGGGGTTCGTCAGGTGCTCGCCCAGCGCATAGGCCATGGTGTCGATCAGCGACTCCTCCATCGCCCGGTAGTGTTCCGGCCGGATATGGAGCGGCGCGTGCCGCGCGCCGAGCTCGTCGACCAGCGCGTCCAGCTCCTGCGGCGCGTCGAGATGCTGCACGATCGCCTCGAGCGCCTTCATGAACGACATGCGCTGGTGCCCGAGATCCTCGCCGAAGAGCTGTCGCAGACGCGGCTCGCGCCGGAACAGGTCCTCGTAGAAGAGATGCGAGATGCGCTCGGCTTCGGGCTTGATCCGGGCATGGCTCTCGCGGATTTCCTTGATCTGCTGGTCGCTGAGCTCCATCGGTCGCTCCTCGTATGTCAGGGGGTGCCGCGATGAAGGCTCGTGCAATCGCCGGGGCCGCGCATTGATCCGTGTCAAGCCGGTGGCCACAGGGCCGGAACCGGGGCAAGCCGCCGGGAGTCGTGTCGGCGGGGGCCTCTTCCGGGCAAGATGCCGCCCAGCCAGCAGGGAGCCCGCGGATGGAACCGCTCGATCTCATCACCTTCGCCGCCGCGCTCTTCGCCTTTGCGCTGGTCTCGCGCCGCGTACAGGCGGGGGTGCTGACCCCGCCGATGGCGTTCACGCTCTTCGGGCTCGTCGCCGGCGCGGACGGCCTCGGCCTGCTCAACCTGCCGATCGAGTCCGGCGCGCTCGAACTCGCTGGCCGAGATCACGCTGACGCTGATCCTCTTCACGGACGCCTCGCGCATCGACCTGACACGGCTGGGGCGCGAGCACGCCCTGCCGGTCAGGATGCTGGGGTTCGGGCTGCCGCTGACGGTCCTGGCCGGCGCGGCGGCGGCGGTGTGGCTGTTCCCCGGCATCGGCATCTGGCACGCCGCGCTCCTCGGCGCCATCCTGGCGCCGACCGACGCGGCGCTGGGGCAGGCGGTCGTCAACGACGAGCGCACGCCGATGCAAATCCGCCAGGCGCTGAACGTCGAGAGCGGCCTGAACGACGGGCTGGCGTTCCCGGCGGTCCTCGTCTTCCTGTCGCTGACCGGCGGCGCCGAGACGCGGGCGCCCGAGGAATGGGCGCTCTTCATCGCGCTGCAACTCGGCATGGGGCCGCTGGTCGGGCTGGCCGTCGGCTGGTTCGGCGGGCTGGCGGCCGAGCGGATGGCCGGCGCCGGCTGGATGAACCGCGTCTTCCTGCAGATCTCGGGGCTGTCGCTGGCGCTTATGGCCTATGCCGGCGCCGAGCTGCTGCACGGCAACGGCTTCATCGCGGCGTTCACGGCCGGGCTGGTGATCGGCATGCGCTCAGAGGCGCTGAAGGGGCCGCTCGAGGATTTCGGCGAGGTCGAGGCGCAGCTCCTCAGCCTGGTGGTCTTCATCGCCTTCGGGGCGATCATGCTGCCCGCCGCGCTGGCCGGTGCCGGCTGGGACATCGTCGCCTATGCCGCGCTCAGCCTGACGCTGGTGCGGATGGTTCCTGTGGCGCTGTCGCTGCTCGGCACCGACCTGGCGCCGGTCAGCCGGCTCTATCTCGGCTGGTTCGGACCGCGCGGCCTCGCCTCGATCCTCTACCTGCTGCTGATCGTCGAGGCGGCCGAACTGGCGCCGGGATCGACCGTCTACGACGCGGTCGTCGTCACCGTGGCGGCGAGCATCCTGCTGCACGGCGCCAGCGCGCGATGGCTCGCCGGCGTCTATGCGCGCTCCATCGCCAGGGGCGAGGCGCCGGCCGAGCACCGCCAGGTCACGCCGTTCGCCACCCGGCCGCCGCGTGCCCGCGAGGAGGCATAACCGCCGATGGCCGGCGCAACTTCAGCCGGCAATGGCGCGCCGCAGTGCCGCGCGGGCCAGCAGCCGGGTCGAGTTCGAGCGCCGGCATGCCGAGCGACCGCTCGTCGAGGATCAGCGGCAGCTCGGTGCAGGCGAGCGCGGCCGCGTCGCAGCCGGCCTGCCGCATGCGTTCGACGATACCGCGAAGAGTATCGTGCAGGCTGTCGTGCAGGGTGCCGGCGCGCGCGCGGGTGACGGCGCCCGGCACCAGTTCGTGCATGATGATCCTGTCGATCGCCGCCTGCTCGGCCGGGTCGGGACACAGCCAGCCGATGCCGCGGGCCGAAAGCGCGTCGGGGTAGACGGCGCTGCCGGCCAGCCAGCGGGTGCCGAGGACGGCGACCTTGCGGGCGCCCCGCCGCGCCGCTTCCGCGGCCGTGACCTCGGCGATGTCGAGCCACGGCAGCGGAAGGCGGTCCCGCATCAGGTGCAAGGCCCGGTGGACGGTGTTGTCCGGACAGATGATGAAATCGGCGCCGGCCCGCTCCAGCGCGCCGGCCGAGGCCAGCATCAGCGCGGCGACGCCCGCATCATCGGCACGCTCGAGGCAGTCGACATAAGCGGCGAGCGACTGCGTGTGGAGCGAGACCTCGGGATGGGCGTGCGCGGCACCGAGCAGACCTGCACCCTCGGCGCAGATCGTCCGAAAGCAGAGCGCCGCCCCCTCGGAGGATACTCCAACGATGCCGATATGGCGCGGCATCCGCTTGGATCGGTCCGAGTGCGGGGCGGGAAGACCGCCCCCGCGACCTCAGCGCGCCATGCCGGCGACTTCGGCGGCGAAATCCTGCTCGGGCCCCTTGTCGACGCCCTCGCCGACAGCGAAGCGGGCGAAGCCCATGACCTTCAGCTCCGCACCAGCCTGCTCGACCGCCTTGGCGACGGTCAGCTCCGGGTTGACCACGAACTGCTGCCGCAGCAGGCAGACCTCCTGGTAGAACTTGTTCAACCGGCCCGCGATCATCTTCTCGATCACGGCATCCGGCTTGCCCGACTCCCTGGCCTGCTCGGTCAGCACCTGCTTTTCGCGCTCGACAAGAGCCGGGTCCAGATCATCGACGTCGAGCGAGGCCGGCGAGGTCGCCGCCACGTGCATCGCCACCTGCCGGCCGATCTGCGCCGCCGCGGCACCATCGCCGCCCGACAGGGTGACCAGGACGCCGATCTTGCCCATGCCCTCGGCCGCCTGGTTGTGGACGTAGGACGCCACCCAGTCGCCGGTCAGCCGGGCCATGCGGCGCACCGACATGTTCTCGCCGATGGTCGCGATCTTGTCCTTGACGACCTCGTCGACCGTCTTCCCGGCCATCGGCGCCGACTTCAGCGCCTCGATGCCGTCGGCGCCCAGCGCGGCCTGCGCAATCTCGTGCACCATCTCCTGGAACTCGGGATTGCGCGCCACGAAATCCGTCTCGGAGTTGACCTCGACCAGCACGCCGGTGCCGTCCGCCACCGCCAGCCCGACCAGTCCCTCGGCGGCCGTCCGGCCGGCCTTCTTCTCGGCCTTGGCCAGCCCCTTGACGCGCAGCAGGTCGACCGCCGCCTCCATCTCGCCGCCGGTCTCGGTCAGCGCCTTCTTGGCGTCCATCATGCCGGCGCCGGTCTTCTCGCGCAGCTCCTTGACCTGGGCCGCCGTGATCGCCATCGCTCTCTCCATCTGTTCGGAGCGCACGGGCTGCCAGTCCACGGGCGGCCCGTCGCATGCTGTGAATGGGTGCGGCGGGCGTCCGGCCCGCCGTCTCCAAGGCTCGCCTCAGGCTCCGGCGGTCTGGGGGGCCTCGGCCGCCCCGGGGGTCTCGGAGCCACCGGCCGCGCCCGCGTCGCCTGCGCTGCCGGCCTCCTCCAGAGCCTCCTCGACCGGCACCTCGTCGAGCTCGCCGAGGTCGAAGCCGGCGGCGCCCAGCTGGCTGGCCATGCCGTCGATGACGGCGCGCGCGGCGAGGTCGCAATAGAGCGCGATGGCGCGCGACGCGTCGTCATTGCCGGGCACCGGGTAGTCGACGCCCGCCGGGTCGCTGTTCGAGTCGAGCACGGCGACGACCGCGATGCCGAGCTTCTTGGCCTCGGCGATCGCCAGCGCCTCCTTGTTGGTATCGACGACGAAAAGCATGTCGGGGACGCCGCCCATTTCGCGGATGCCGCCGAGGCTCGCATGCAGCTTGGCGCGCTCGCGCTCGAGGTTCAGGCGCTCCTTCTTTGTGAAGCCCTGCATCTCGCCGTCGCCGATGATCTCGTCGAGCTCCTTCAGGCGGCCGATCGACTGCGAGACGGTCTTCCAGTTGGTCAGCGTGCCGCCGAGCCAACGGTGGTTCATGAAGTACTGCGCCGAGCGCGCGGCGGCGTCGGCGACGGCCGCCTGCGCCTGCCGCTTGGTGCCGACGAAAAGCACGCGCCCGCCCTTGGCGACGCATTCGCGCAGCGCATTCAGCGCCGCGTCCAGCATCGGCACCGTCTGCGTCAGGTCGATGATGTGTATTCCGTTGCGCGAGCCATAGATGAACGGGCTCATCTTCGGGTTCCAGCGGTGGGTCTGGTGGCCGAAGTGCACGCCAGCTTCGAGAAGCTGGCGCAAAGAGAATTCAGGCAGCGCCATGTTTTACCTTTCCGGTTTCGCCGCGGCGGGGGTAGAGACTTGCGCCCCAACCGGTGGACCTGCGGGATGTCTCCCCGACCGGCCCGATCCCCGCCTGTGGATTTGTGCGCCGCATATAGCCGGGCGCCGGGGCCGGCGCAAGCCCGAGGTGCGGCGGAGGGCGGTATGGCACCCGTCCGGCATCCGTCCCGACCGGGTATGGCATGCGTATGGCACGCGTATGGCATCTGTCCCGACAACAGTTGCGAGAGGAATTCCCGGAGATGAACTCGCTCGCCATTCGATAGTAGACTGTTCACGGCCATACCGGCAGTCATGAGCGGCGACCGACGGAAGCTGACATTCTGAAGACGGTCGGTCAGGTCGCGGGAATTGGCGGCATCGCGCTCGGCGTCTTCCTCCTGCTGTTCCGCGACATCGTCCGCAAGAACATATTCCCGCGGCTTCCGGCAGCCGAGGCTTATCGCCTTTTGCGCTTGATGGCGGTCCTCATCTTCGGCATCGCCCTCGCAGGCATCGGCGCCTGGGTTTACGTCGGAACGGACGGCGCGGTTCTAGCCGGAGACCGGGTGACCGCGACCGGCGGCAGCGCCGCGGTCGGTGGGAATGTCGGAGGTGATGTGACCGTCGGCGGTCCGGCGCCGGCAGGCCAGTGACAGTCCGCGCCCTGCTGCTCGGCGGCTGCCTGGCGGCTCTCGGCTCGCAGGTCGCGTTGGCACAGCTATGGAGTGACAACATCACCGCAGAGAAGTGCGCGGCTGCCATCTCTGGCGGTGTCGGGGGCGACGTCCGCATCCATTGCGGCATGACGCGCGAGGAGATCGACTTAATAGTAGCGGCCGAAATCTCCGATCAGGCGCTCGCCAACTTCTTCCGCATTCTGGGCAGAAAAAATACTCCGCGCGAGCGACTGGTGGTCACGCTCGCTGAAATCGCCGAGCGTCACGTCGAACTTCGTGATCACATGCGCGCTATTGACCCGGAGGATCCAATAGTCGCCAAGCTGTTCTGGCAGGCCGGGGAGGCGATTGCGGAAGGCAACTATGATAAGGCCGAAGTACTCCTCAGTCGGGCGGAGGGTGCCGATTTGGCAGCGGCGCGAGAAGCTCGCAAGGTCGAGCAACAGGCGGCCGATACAGCGGCCGAGAGGTTCAGGAGTGCCGCTGAGGGGCGCGCAACCCGTGCCGAGATTGCGCTGACCAGCCTAGAGCATCGGAAGGCGGCTCAGCATTTCGCCGAGGCGGCGGCGATTGCGGAGGAGGCGGGAGACGAACCGCTTCAATGGATATACGAGCTGGGGAGAGCCAGCGCGCACGTTTCTTACGGCGCTAATTTTGGCAAGAATGATGCACTGTATGAGGCTATCGAGATCTATCGCAGCAGCGTCTTGCCGCTGGCACCGCGTGGGAAACGCTCGAACGACTGGGTGGAAACTCAGTTCGGTCTCGGCGGCGCGCTCCTGATACTCGGTGAGCGGGAAAGCGGCGCGGCCCGGCTCAAGGAAGCCGTTGCCGCCTATCGCGCGGCACTCGATGAGCTGGCGCGCGAGCGCGAGCCGCGCAGATGGGCCGTAGCGCAGAGCAGCCTCGGGATCGCGCTCACGGCACTCGGTGAGCGGGAAAACGACACGGCGCAACTCGAGGAGGCCGCTGCGGCCCACCGCCTCGCGCTTGATGGTCTGACACGCAAGCTCGCGCCGTTCCTATGGGCCGGAATCCAGTTGAACCTAGGCAACGCGCTCCTGACACTTGGTCAGCGGGAGAGCGGCACGGCCCGGCTGAATGAGGCGGTCGCCGTTTACCGCGCTGCGCTGGAGGAGTTCGCGTCCCTGCGCGTTCGGATCGAGAGCGGTGTCACGGAGCACGACCTTGTTAACGTGTTACTAATGTATGGGGCGCCCGAAGACTATGTCGCGTGGCTGCAGGAGGCCAGCGCCGGTTATCGTGCGGTACTCGCGGAGCAGATGCCCGAGAGCGCGCGTCTAAATTGGGCGCTGGCACAGGCCAACCTCGGCTCCGCGCTCGGAGCCCTTGGCGAGCGCGAGAGCGGTACTGCCCGACTGGAGGAGGCCATAGAAGCAGTCCGCGCTGCTTTGGATGAGCTAACGCGTGAGCGCGTGCCGCAGGTCTGGGCACTCGCACAACATATCCTGAGTTCTGCGCTCGTGCTCCTAAGCGAGCGCGAGGGCGGGACCGCCGGGGCGAAGGAGGCTGTTACTATGCTACGCGACGCGCTGGAGGAAGTCACGCGCGCGAACCAGCCGATCGCCTGGGCGGGAATCCAGAATACACTCGGCAGCGCGCTCGGCATAATTGGCGAGCGCGAGGGCGGCACGGTCGAACTGGAGGCCGCGGCCGCCGCCTGCCGTGCCGCGCTGGAGGAAGTGCCCCGCGAGAAGATGCCGTTGTACTGGGCGCATGTCACGAGCAACCTGGGCGAGGTCGAGATGGCCTTCTTCAAGAGGACGGTCGACCCGACGCATCTGGAGCGGGCGGAGGCGCATGTCCGGGCGGCTCTGGAGGTTTATCGGGAGGCCGGGGCGGAGCACTATGTCGGGGAGGCAGAGACGCTGCTCGCGGAGATCGCGGAGCGGCGCGCGGCGAAGTCTGCGCAAGCGTCGGAGTAGCCGCATAAAGGGTGCGTGCAAACACGCACACGGTGAGGACGGGCGGGCGTTCTCGGTGTGAGTGTTAAGCCGCGTAGGACCGCGCGCCGAGGCGCGCGGTCCGGGGGTCAGCCAGCGGGCTGGAGGTCGGGGGTGCCGGCGTTGCCGTTGCCACCGTTGCCGCGGCGGCGGTCTTCCATGAACTGGTCGAACTCGGCCTGGTCCTTGGCCTTGCGGAGCCTGGCGAGGAAGGACTCGAAGGCGCCCTGCTCCTCCTCCAGACGCTTCAGCGTCTGCTCGCGATAGTCGTCGAAGGCGGTGTTGCCGGTCGGGCGCGCCCAATGGCCCTTCCAGCGCGATCTGCGGGTAGAACAGCCCATGCGTCCACTCCATATCATGTAGCCGAGAAGAAGGAGGCCAAGCGGCCAGAAGACGATGAAGCCCGCTACCATCGCAGCGATCCACGCGCCCTTGCCCCATCGGTCGAGTGTCGCTTCCGCCTCCGCCAGAAATCCAGCGATGCGTCCCATCCGTGTCGTCTCCTTTCAGCAGCAGATGTGAATGTTCATCACATTTACATAATTGGAGACCCCGGCCGGGCCTGCAAGAGGGCGTGCGCGAAAATTTCGGCGCTGGCGTCGGGGCTCATACCAGCGCTCACTGATCAGAACCCGTGTGCCCATTCCCGGATGCCGAGGGACATGATGCGCCAAGGCTGGTCGGTGAGCTTGTTCCACGCCTCGCAGCAGTGGGCGACGATGTCGTCGTAGGAGTTGAAGATCCGGTTTGAGAGCCAGTTCTGGCGCATGAACTGCCAGAGGTTCTCGACCGGGTTCAGCTCGGGCGATCTCGGCGGCAATGGTAGGAGCGTGATGTTGTCAGGAACGGCGAGCCGGCCGGAGACGTGCCAGCCCGCCTGGTCGAGGACGAGCACGGCGTGGGCGTCGGGCGCCACGGCGTCGCTGATCTCGGCGAGGTGCGCCTGCATCGCTTCGGTGTCGGCGAAGGGCATGACGAGGGCCGCGCCCTTGCCGAGCCTCGGACAGATCGCGCCGAAAATGTAGGCCCACTTCGTTCGCTGGTCGTGCGGCGCCCGGGGTCGCGTGCCGCGGCGCGCCCAGCGGCGGGTGATCAGGTTCTTCTGTCCGACCCTCGCCTCGTCCTGGAACCAGACCTCGATGCGCCTGCCGTGGGCGTCGCGGTCGCGGATCTCCGCGACAGCGGCCGGGAAGCTTTTTTAAACGCCTCTATCGCCTCCGGGTCCTGACCGTACGCCTGCGGGCGCGCCGAGAGGTTGCGGTAGCCCATCCGCCGGAGCTCGCGCCCGAGCGTCTGCCGGCTCGCCGTGATCCCGAACTCGTCCCGCAGCCAGCCCGCCAGATCGACCAGCCGCCAGCGCACAACCCCGTCGCGCCAGGGCACGGGGCCGGCCTCCACCGCCTGCGCCAGCGCCGAGCGATGCTCGCCCGTCAGCAGCGCCGCCTTGCCGGGCGCCTTGCGGTCGACCAGCCCCGTCGGTCCCGAGGCGTTGAACCGCAGCACCCAGTCGCGCACGACCTGCAGCCCGACCCCGCCGATCCGCGCGGCGTCCGTCCGGCTTCCACCGTCGTAGATCGCTGCCAGCGCCAGCAGGCGCCGCGTCTGCTTCGCGTCCCGGCTCGCCTTCGCCAACCGCCGCAGGTCATCCGCCGTGTAGTCGATGCTCAGCCCAATCGCAGCCGCCATGAAGAACCTCCCCTGTTCTCCATGGTGAATCACGACGGCGCTCGATTGGGAATCCCCCGCGAGAGTCCGGGTCACGGGGCGCTGGTATCAGTCGTCGTCCGGAATCAGGCCGAGGCCGCGCAGGTAGATGGCGGCGCCGGCCTCGAGCAACTCCTCGGCGGCGATGGGGGCGCGGCGGCGGCGCTCGGGGTCGTTGAAGAGCTCGGCGATGCCGTGGCTGAGCGCCCAGACGTGGTAGCTCATCATGTGCATGGGCGGCCGGCGCTCGGGCGGCAGGTGGCGCACCAGACCCTCGCAGGCGCGGCGCAGCACGGCGAAGGCGCGCTCGCCCGCCTCGGTGACCTCGGGCGTCCAGGGGATGCCGCTGTCGAACATGGCGACGAACCACGGCCGCTCGCGCCGGGCAAAGTCCAGATAGGCGCCGCCGACCGCCTCGAAGGCGCGGATCGGCGACGGGCCGCCGGACTTCGTAGGCGCGCTGCAGCCGGTCTGCAAAGCGCTCGAAGCCCTGGCGGGCGATCTCGGCGATCAGCGCGTCGCGGTCACGGAAATGCCGGTAGGGCGCGGCCGGACTGACGCCGGCGGCGCGCGCCGCCTCGGCGAAGCTGAAGCCGGAGGGCCCCTTCTCGGCGATCAGCGCCAGCGCCGCCTCGACCAGCGCCTCGCGCAGATTGCCGTGGTGATAGCCGCGCCGGCCGGTGGTGCTGTCGTCGCTCATCGCCCGCGGACGTATCGGAGCGCCGCGGCGGCGGGAAGGGCAAAGCACGGGCGACCGATGCCGGCGCCGTTGTCCGCGGCGCCGCGGCCGCGCCGATGGTGGCCGCGCAGAGCCGCCCTCAGTGGTCGCGCAGGGCCTCGATCAGCTCGTCCTTCTTCATGCCGGAGCGGCCCTCGATGCCGATCTCGCGGGCACGCTGCCGCAGCTCGTCGACGGTCCACTCCTCGTATGCCGGCGACTTGCCGCCCTTCTCGGAGGGATGCATGTCCTCGTTCGCCCGGGCGTTGCTGATGCGCGCCGCCTTCTCCTTGCTGGCGCCCTGGTCGCGCAGCGCCTCGTAGGTATCGTCGTCCTTGATCTGGGGTCCGTGGTTCTTGGCCATCGCGCTCTCCTTTCGCGGCCGGTTCAATCCGGCTGGCGCAGCTCGCTCTGCGACTTCAGGACGAGGTCGCCATCGTCCTGGCGGAGCAGGTAGGCCGGCTCGTCCTCGCTCGCCTCGCGGGTGACCTCCGCGCCCTTGATGCTGCGCGTCACCTTCTCGACGAAGACCTCCTCGACCTTGCCGGTTCCCGTGCCTCCGCCCCAGTTCCAGGCAACCTTGCTGCCCAGCCCGAATCTTCCCGCCATTGCGCTCTCCGCTTGCTGCGGGTCGAGAACCGGCGGGCGCGGGAAACGGTTCCGGGGCCTCTCGCCCGCATCGGCCGGTCGTTGCTCGGTTAACCATTCTGCTTCATCCCTGAAGTCGCGGGCGGAGCCGCGCGGGAGGACGGGCCTTGGAGACGCTGCTATCCGACTGGTGGTCGCGGGCCGATGCGACGGGCATCGCCATCGCCGCCACGGTCGTCCTTCTGGTTATCCTGGCGATCTCCGGCGTGCGGATCGTGCCGCAGAGCCAGGAGTTCGTCATCACCCGGCTCGGCGCCTACAGCCGGACGCTGCGCGCCGGAGTGAACGTCATCGTCCCGCTGCTGGAGCGCGTGCACGCCCGCGTCTCGGTGGCCGACCAGGTGGTCAACGACGTGCGGCTGGACGTCGTCAGCCGCGACAACGTCGTCTTCTCGGTCGAGCTTCTGGTCGTCTATCGCATCCGCGAGCCCGAGCTCGCCACCTTTCGCGTGTCGAGCGTGCGCGAGCTGGTGATCGGGCTGGTCAAGAGCCTGGTGCGCGCCGAGATCGGCAAGGTCGAGCTCGACATGGTGCAGCAGGACCGCGAGAGCCTGAACCTGGCGATCCGCAGCGCGCTGGCGGCGGCGGGCGACGACTACGGTATCCTCATATCGCGTTCCGAGATCACCGACGTCCAGCTGAACGAGACGACGCAGCGCGCCATGGCCGAGGTGCTGGAGGCCGAGCGCCAGCGGCGCGCCGCCATCACCCGGGCCGAGGGCGAGAAGCGGTCCGTCGAGCTGGCTGCCGATGCCGTGCTCTACCAGCAGCAGCGCGTCGCCGAGGCCACGCGCGTGTCCGCCGACGCCACGGCCTATGCCAACAGCGTCATCGGCCGCGCCATCGCCGAGAACGGCGCCGAGCCGGCCAGCTTCCAGATCGCCGAGCGCCAGATCGCCGCCGTGACCGAGCTGGCCCGCAGCCCGAACGCCAAGCTGATCCTGCTGCCCGGCGACGTGACGGACGGCTTCACGCGCGCCGCCGCCCTTCTGGCGGAGAGCGTTGGCGGCTCGGGCGCCGGCGAAGCGGTCGGGCCGAGGCGCCGGGATGCGTCCTGATCGACGGTGACCATGCCCGTTTTCATCCAGTCGCTTTTCGACCCGTGGCTGTGGCTCGCCGCCGCTGCCCTGCTGGCGGCCGTCGAGGCGCTGCTGCCCGGCTATCTGCTGCTCGGCTTCGGCATCGGCGCCGCCGCGGTCGCGCTGGCCCTGTTTCCGCTGGCCGACGAGGCGGCGGCGCTGCCATATGCGCCGGCCACGCTGCTCGCCATCTGGTCAGCGCTGTCGCTTCTCGTCTGGTATGCGCTGATGGCGGCTTTCGGCCGCCGGGCGCGGCGTCGGCGCGGCGACCGGGACATCAACGACTTCGACAACAGCCCATAGGGCTGCGGCGCCGCGCGCGATGCCGGGAGACCCCTGGGATGCCGGGTTCCACGGCGGATTGCGCACCCCCGAGCCGCAGGGGTGCGCGGCGCGGTCTCGCCGGTCTGGCCGAGCCGGCTGGCTAGCCCTTCCAGGCCACGTTGCGGCACCGCAGGCCGAGGCCGACGATGGCGTCCTCGTCGCGATCCCAATAGACGTTCACGCCGCTGGCGACCTCGCCCTCGTCGCAGTAGACGGTGTCGTGCCAATCGCCGTCGCAGTTCGGGCGCGTGAACGTCTCGGTCAGCGCCAGTTCGTCGATCTGGCGCTCGGTCTGCCAGACCTTCGCCGCGACGACGCGCCAGCCCTTCATGCGCTTGGGGTGGCCGCCAGTCTTGCTGGTGCAGATGCCGATGCCGCGGACAAAGTACCGCGGGTTAGAGACGAAGCTGGCGGTCTTGACGCTTCCGGTCGAGCTGCAGCGGCCGGCATATTCGCCGTCGTCGTCGACGTCCGAGTTCGAAGTCGAGGTTGCGCGTCCAGACGAACAGCTCGCATGGGCGGTTCCAGACCTCGCGCGAGCCAATTCCGTAGACGGCATGGTTGGTCGCGGTGCCGAGCTCCAGCACCTCGAGGTTGCCTCCGTAGCCCGAAATCGCCGTCGAGTTGACCTCCAGCGACTTCCAGCCCGGCTCGAGCGCCTGCGCCGCGCCGGCGATCCCGAGCGACAGCGCGGCTGCGGCGGCCAATTGCATTGCCTGTCTCAGCATAGTCGTTCTCCTGAAATGATCCTATGAAAGCGGCACAACGCCGGGCTGAATCTTCTCAGGAATGACGATTCCGAGTTGTATCGGGTGTTACGCGACCGGCCGCCCCGGGCGATGTCCGCTCAGACGGCGGTGGCGAGACCGCCCGCGCTCTGCCGCGGCAGGGGCAGGAGGCTCGACCGGGCGGTCTGCAGCGCGCCGATGAAGCTGCGCTGCCACCAGGCCGCGTCCTCGTGCCTGACACAGGCGTCGAGAGATTCCCAGCGGCGGCGGCGCTCGGCCAGCGGCATCTCGATCGCGCGGCCGATCGCTGTCGCGACATCGTCCGGGTCGTGCGGGTTGACGATCAGCGCGGCCGCGAGCTGCTCGGCCGCCCCGGCAAAGCGCGAGAGCACCAGCACCCCGGGATCGGCCGGATCCTGAGCGGCGACGTATTCCTTCGCCACCAGGTTCATGCCGTCGTGCAGCGAGGTGACCAGCCCCACTTTCGCGAAGCGGCAGAAGCCGCCGATGACCTCGCGCGGGTAGAAGCGCGAGAGGTTCTGCACCGGCGTCCAGTCCAGGTCGCCATAGGCGCCGTTGATGCGGCCCGAGATGCGGTCCACCTCGGACGCGACCGCGCGATATGCCGGCAGCTCGGAACGCGAGGGCGATGCGATCTGCATCAGGCTGACCCGGCGGTGCAGGTCGGGGTTTTCGCGCAACAGCCGCTCGAAGCCGCGCAGGCGGTGCGGCAGACCCTTGGTATAGTCCAGCCGGTCGGCGCCCAGCACCAGCGTCCGGTCGCCGAACGCCTCGCGCAGACCCGCCGCCGCCTTGCGCGCGGCGCCGGAGTCCGACAGCGCGGCGAAGTCGTCATGGTCGATGCCGACCGGGAAGGCGGCAACCCGCAGGCTGCGCCGGCGATGGGACAGAAACCCGTCGCCATGGCTGACCGCGCCGACGAACTCGACCAGATAGTTGCGGAAGTTTTCGGCGTCGCGCTCGGTCTGGAACCCGACCAGATCGAAGGCGGCCAGCCCGTTCCCCAGCTCGGCGTGCTGCGGCAGCGTCGCGAACATTTCGGGCGGGGGGAACGGGACATGCAGGAAGAAGCCTGCCACGCCCCGCCAGCCGGCAAGGCGCAGCTCGCTGGCCAGCAGCATCAGGTGGTAGTCGTGCACCCAGACGAGGTCGTCTGGCCGCAGCAGCGGCGCGAGCATCCGGGCGAAGCGCCGATTGACCTCGGCATAGGTCTCGAATGCCGCCTCGTCGAACTCGGCCAGATCGACCCTATAGTGCAGCAGCGGCCACAGAATCCTGTTCGCATAGCCGAGATAGTACCCCTTGTGCTCGGCGGGGGTCAGATCAGTCAGCGCGAACTCGACCGCGCCGTCGCGTTGGAGGCGGAGCGGGCCGGGCTGCTCGGACAGCGCGCCGGACCAGCCGAACCAGAGGCCGCCGCCGCGTTCGGCCAGAGCGTCGCCGACGGCGACGGCCAGCCCGCCGGCGCTGGCATGGCCCGGCGCAGCGGTGCGGTTGGAGACCACGACCAGCCGCCGGGCCGGTGATGCAAATTGCGCAACGCTGTGAGGAATTTCTGGCATGCAGGGGAAACGTCCACGGCCGGACGTTCGTTCCGGAAGATGCGGCTCGCAGCGGTGCCGTCCGACGCCTTTCCGGCTGCCCGGCAAGGTTTGATCCGGACCCTTTCCGCCCCGTTTTTCGCCCCGTCGCCGAGCCCGGCATTCCAACCGGCGGATCACGCGCGGCAACGCGTGACGCGCCGCGGCCCGCGCGCTAGAGTTCGGCGCATCAATCGCCCGAGGGAGACGCAATGCGGCTGGAAGGCAAGATCGCCGTGGTGACCGGCGGCACCAGCGGGATCGGCCGGCGTATCGTCTCGCGCTTTCGCGAGGAAGGGGCGGAGGTGATCTTCACCGGCCGCCGGATCGAGCTGGGGGAACAGGTCGCAGGTGAGACCGGGGCGGGCTTTCTCAAGGCCGACGCCGCCAGCGAGGCCGACGCCGAGCGGGTGATCGGCACGGCCCTCGACCGGCACGGCCGGATCGACGTCCTGGTCAACAATGCCGGCGGGCCGGCACCCGTCGGCCGCATCCAGGACCTGCCGCTCGACGGGCTCGACAAGGCGGTCGCCGTGCATGTCGGCGGGCCGCTCGCCCATATCAAGCACGCCGCCCCGGCGATGCTGGCGGCCAGGCAGGGCAGCATCGTCAACATCGGCTCGATCGCCGGGCACCGGGCCGGCTATTCCTCGTCGATGATCTATTCCGTCGCCAAGGCCGCGGTCATCCACCTGACGCGCTGCGCGGCGATGGAACTGGGCGAGGACGGGGTCCGCGTCAACTCGGTCTCGCCAGGGGCGATCGCGACGGGCATCTTCGGCAAGGCCATGGGGATGGACGACGAGTCCGCCGACGCCACCGTCGAGAAGGTCAAGACGTTCATGGCCGGCATGCAGACCATCCCGCGCGCCGGCCTGACGGACGACATCGCCGCCGCCGTGCTGTTCCTCGCCAGCGACGAGGCCGGCTTCGTCAACGGCGAGGACATCGTCGTCGATGGCGGCCTGATCTGGGGGCGCCGCGCCTCCGAGGTGATGAAGGGCGGCATCTGGTCAAGGCTGAAGGAGTGAGGAGCCGATCATGCTCGACATCCAGACCGAACGGCTCGCGGAGGTTTCGGACGACTGGCTCGGCCGGTTCGAGCGGGCGCTGGGATCGGCGGATCCGGCGACGATCGCCGGGCTGTTCCACGACGAGAGCTACTGGCGCGACGCCGTGGCCTTCACCTGGACCCTGCGAACGGTCGAGGGGCAGGACGCCATCGCCGCCGCCCTGGCCGAGCATGCGGCCGGGGCCGGCGCGACAGGCTTCCGGCTGAACCCGCGACGGATGGCGCCCGCCTCGGTCGTCCGGTCCGGGGCCGACTGCATCGAGAGCTTTTTCACCTTCGAGACCGCGACGGGCGTCGGCGAGGGCGTGCTCCGCCTGACACCGGACGCCGCCGGGCGGTTCCGCGCCTGGACCCTGCTGACGGCGCTCGACCAACTCAAGGGGCACGAGGAACGCGCCGGGCGCAACCGGCCGGTCGGCCAGTCCTATTCGCGCGACTTCAGCGGGCCGAACTGGGCGGACAGGCGCCGCGAGGCCGCGGCCTATGCCGACCGCGATCCGGCGGTCCTGGTCGTCGGCGGCGGCCAGGCGGGGCTGGCGATCGCGGCGCGGCTGACGGTGCTGGGCGTCGACACTCTGATCGTCGACCGCGAGGAGCGGATCGGCGACAACTGGCGCAAGCGCTATCATGCGCTGACCCTGCACAACCAGGTGCAGGTCAACCACATGCCGTACATGCCGTTCCCGCCGAGCTTTCCGACCTACATCCCCAAGGACATGCTGGCCGACTGGTTCGAGGCCTATGTGCGGGCGATGGAGCTGAACTTCTGGACCGGGACGGACTTCCTCGGCGGCAGCTACGACGAGGCGGCGGGCGCCTGGACGGTGCGGCTGCGCCTCGACGATGGGTCCGAGCGCGTCATGCGGCCCCGGCACGTCGTGCTGGCGACGGGCGTCAGCGGCATCCCGAACCGGCCCGAGATCCCGACGCTGGACGCCTTCGGCGGCACCGTGCTGCATTCGACCGAGTACGCGGACGGCGACGACTGGGCGGGCCGCTCGGCCATCGTCATCGGCACCGGCAACAGCGGGCACGACATCGCGCAGGACCTGCAGTCCAGCGGCGCCCGGGTGACGCTCGTCCAGCGCAGCCCGACGCTGATCGTCAACATCGAGCCGAGCGCGCAGCTGCCCTACTCGCTCTACGACCAGGGACCGTCGCTGGAGGAATGCGACCTGATTGTCACCGGCACGCCCTTTCCGCTGGTCCGCCGTGCCCATGTCGACTTCACGAAGCAGGCGCGCGAGGTCGACGGGCCGTTGCTGGACCGGCTCGAGCGGCGCGGCTTCGAGCTCGACTTCGGCCACGACGGCTCGGGCTGGCAGTTCAAGTATCTCGAGCGCGGCGGCGGCTATTACTTCAATGTCGGCTGCTCGGACCTGATCGCCGAGGGCAAGGTGGGGTTCGTCCGCTTCGGCGACATCGAGCGGTTCGAGGAAGGCGGCGCGCGGCTGGAAGACGGAAACCCCGATGGCAAGCTGGTGCCGGCCGACCTCGTCGTGCTGGCCACCGGCTACAAGGGCCAGGAGCATCTGGTCGAGCGGCTGTTCGGTGCCCAGGTCGCCGCCCGCGTCGGCCCGATCTGGGGTTTCGGCGACGGCAACGAGTTGCGCAACATGTTCGTCGCCACCGCCCAGCCGGGCCTGTGGTGCATTGCCGGCAGCCTGGCGCAGTGCAGGATCTTCTCGAAGTACCTGGCGTTGCAGATCAAGGCGCGCGAGGTCGGCCTGCTGGCGGCTTGATGCGGCCGGCCGGCGCCCCGCGATCGCGGCACTGGTCCTGAGGCAGGCCAGGCGGTAACAGCGGCGGATGGCTTACGATTTCAGCGACAGGCTCGCGCTCGTCACCGGCGCGTCGCGAGGGCTGGGCTTCGCCGTCGGGCGGGCGCTCGGCGCCGCCGGCGCGCATGTCGTGGCGCTGGCGCGCACCGTCGGCGGGCTGGAAGAGCTCGACGACGCCATCAAGTCGGCAGGCACCGGCGGCGCCGCGACGCTGGTGCCGCTCGACCTGACCGACGACCCGGCGCTGGAGCGGCTGGGTGCCTCGATCTACGAACGCTGGGGGCGGCTGGACCTGTGGGTCCACACCGCAATTCACGCGCCGGCGCTGGCGCCGGTCGGTCACATCGACGCCAGGGATCTGGACCGGGCGCTGGCCGTCAACCTGCGCGCGACGCAGCGGCTGATCCGCGTGCTCGACCCGCTGCTGAGGCTGTCGGACAGGGGCCGCGCCGTCTTCCTGACGGATGAGGCCGGGGCCGGCCGGCGGTTTCACGCAGCCTACCGCGCAGCCAAGCAGGGGCAGATCGAGATCGCCACCGCCTGGGCGCGCGAGGTCGAGGCGACGCCCGGCCTGCGCGTCGTCTTCGCGGCGCCGCCGCCGATGCCGACGGCGCTGCGCGCCCGCTTCTATCCCGGCGAGCGGCGCGACCGGCTGGCCGACACGGCCGCCGTTGCCGAGCGGCTGCTGGCCGGCCTGGATGGCGAGGCGATGCAGCTCGATCTCGGCGCGGATCAGCGCTCGGCGTAAGGGTTCTTTCCCTTGCGCAGCGTCAGCCGGATCGGCACGCCGGGAAAGTCGAAGTCGCGGCGCAGGCCGTTGACCAGAAAACGGAGATAGCTCTCGGGCACCGCCTCGGCGCGTTGGCACATGACGACGAAGCCGGGCGGCCGCGTCCTGACCTGGGTCATGTAGCGCAGGCGGATGCGCCGACCGCCCGGCGCCGGCGGCGGGTGCGCGGCCGTCTCGCCGGCCAGCCACTCGTTCAGCCTGGCCGTCGGCACGCGCTTGTTCCAGAGGCCGTGCATCTCGAGGATCGCCTTGCGCAGCCGCTCGACGCCCTGCCCGGTCACCGCCGAGACGGTCACCATCGGCGCGCCCTTCAACTGCGGCAGCAGGCGCTCGAAGCGCTCGCGCAGGTCGCGCAACCGTGCCTGGCGGTCCTCGACGAGGTCCCATTTGTTGACGGCCACGACGACCGCCCGGCCCTCGCGCTCGGCCAGGTCGGCGATGCGCAGGTCCTGCGTCTCCAGCGCCTGGTCGACGTCGAGCAGCACGACGACGACCTCGGCAAAGCGGATGGCGCGCAGCGCGTCGCCGACCGAGAGCTTTTCCAGCTTGTCGTCGATGCGCGCCTTGCGGCGCATGCCGGCCGTGTCGAAGATGCGGAAGAGGCGGCCGCCCCAGCGCGTCGTCACCGCGATGGCATCGCGGGTGATGCCTGCCTCGGGGCCCGTCAGCATGCGCTCGTCACCGATTATGGTGTTGACCAGCGTCGACTTGCCCGCGTTCGGCCGGCCGACGATGGCGATCTGCAACGGTCTGCGCTCGGCTAGCGGATCGCCCTCCGCCTCCGGGTCGGCGGCGTCGAAGGCGGCCTCGTCGGCGGCCGCCGCCAGCCGCTCGGCATGCGGGCGCAACGCCTCGAGCAGCTCGACCATGCCGAGCCCGTGCTCGGCCGACACCGCGATCGGCTCGCCCAGCCCCAGCGACCAGGCATCGAGGACGCCGGCCTCTCCGGCCCGGCTCTCGACCTTGTTGACGGCCAGGATCACCTCGGCGCCGCTGCGCCTGAGCAGGCCGGCGAACAGCTCGTCGACCGGCGTGATGCCGGCGCGCGCATCGACGACGAAGAGGCAGACATCCGCCGCCGCCACCGCCCGCTCGGTCAGCCGGCGCATCCGGCCCTGCAGGCTCTCGTCGGCCGCGTCCTCGAGGCCGGCCGTGTCGATCGCCGTGAAGCGGAGCTCGCCGAGACGCGCCTCGCCCTCGCGCAGGTCGCGCGTCACGCCCGGCCGGTCGTCGACCAGCGCCAGCCGGCGGCCGACAAGGCGGTTGAACAGCGTCGACTTGCCGACATTGGGCCGGCCGACGATGGCGAGGCTGAAGGACATCGCCGCGGGGTATGCGATGGCCCCGGCGCTGGCAAGCCGCGCCTTTTCCCCCACGTTTCCCGACCCCGGCCGAGCGGCAAAGGGCGGCCGAGCGTCGGGTGCCGAAACGGGAATTGCCGGCAATTCATTTGCGCGGGCGCCGCTATGTGGTTTAAGCGCTGCACCACAACAGTTTGCCTCAGGGAGCGGAACGTATGGAAAGAAGAAAGTTTCTGGGTGGCGCCGCCGTCCTCGGAGCCGGCGCAGCGGCAGGCGGCCTTGCCGCGCCGGCGCTTGCACAGGGCGGCAAGGAGCTCGTCATCGTCTCGACCTGGCCGCGCGACTTTCCCGGCCTCGGCCTCAGCGCGCAGCGCCTGGCGGCGCGGATCACCGAGCTCAGCCAGGGCGAGATCACCACGCAGTACTTCGCCGCGGGCGAGCGCGTCGGCGCCTTCGACGTCTTCGACGAGGTCGCCAGCGGCAACGCCGCCGCCTATATCGGCGCCGACTACTACTTCAAGGGCAAGCACCCGGGGTATTCCTACTTCACCTCGGTGCCGTTCGGCATGACGACCAACGAATGGACGGCCTGGATCAAGTACAAGGGCGGCCAGGCGCTGTGGGACGAGCTGGGCAAGGAGTTCGGCCTCAAAGCGCTGCCCTGCGGTGCCAACGGCACGCAGATGGGCGGCTGGTTCAACAAGGAGATTGAGAGCCCTGACGACTGGAAGGGCCTGAAGATGCGCATTCCGGGCCTGGGCGGCGACGTGCTCGCCAGGCTCGGCGCCTCGCCCGGTGTCGCTGCCGGGCGGTCAGATCTACGAGAACCTGGTCTCGGGCGCCATCGACGCGACCGAGTGGGTCGGCCCCTACAATGATTATTTTCTGAAGTTCTACGAGGCCGCCAAGTACTACTACTGGCCGGGCTTCCACGAGCCGGGCGGCGGCATCGCGCTGGCCTTCAACATCCCGGTCTGGGAGGGGTTGAGCGACCACCAGAAGGCAATCATCACCGCCGCGGCGCTCGAGGAGCACGCCAACTCGTACGAGGAGACGATCGCCTTCAACGGCGAGTACCTCGACAAGCTGATCAACGAGCACGGCGTCGAGCTGAGGCGCTTCAACGAGGAGGTCTACGACGCGTTCGGCGAGGCGTCGCTGGAGGTCTTCGAGGAAGTGCAGCAGCACTCGGATCTCGCCAAGCGCATCCACGAGAGCTACTGGGCCGCGATGAGGGAGATGGGCGGCTGGCAGGCGATCGCCGAGATCGCCTATACCGAGCAGCGCAACCGCGTGCTGGACATCGGTCCGCGCAGCTGACCGCTCCGCTCTTGCGGAACTCGACGGGGCGGCGCCGCGGCGCCGCCCTTTTTCGTCAGGATCGGCATGCGACCCGACGGAACACCCGGGCCCCGGCGTTGAGACGGTCGGCGGCCCGACACCCGTCCTGCGTCCGCCGTTGTTCGAGCGCCGGTATTCGACCGCGCCGGGGATCGCGCAGACGAGAGGAGAGACGACATGATCCGCTTGCCGAAGCCGCCGAACCTCGCCGCCGCCTGTCTCGCCGCCGTCCGTTTCGCCGCCGTCTGTTTCGCCGCCGTCTGTTTCGCCGCCGTCTGGCTGTCCGGCCTGCCGGCGATGGCGGGTGAGCGCGACTCGTTTCTCGATGATCGGCCCGGCATCGGCGAGCCGATCGGCTTTCGCAATGCGGCCGGCGGCACCTTCCGGCCGCGTGCGCTGATCCTGCGCGGCCCGGCTGGCGCGCTCGAGGCGTCGCTGCCCTCGGGCGCGCCGAGCGCTCGGTCCGAGGATCGGCTCGACCTCGCCTTCACGCCGCTCGTCGGACCGCTGTTCCGCGGGACGCTGGACGTCGCCAGCGTGCGCGAGGGCCCGCTGGTCGGCCCGGTCTATCGCTCCGGCGACGCGCTCGTCGTCGACGCGACCGAGCCGGCGGCCGAGCTCGCGCGCCGGCCCGTCGCGCTCAGCACCAACCTGCCGCAGATCGGCGCGGTCAGCTATGGCCTCGGCCGGCTGGACTGGACGCCCGTGCCGGCGCCGGCGCCGCAGACGACGCAGGGCGCGCCGATCGGCAGTGCGCATCTGGTCGGCGGCGCGCTGGTGCTGGCCTCGCAGGGTGGAGAGCCACGATGGCCCTCGGTCGAGGCGATGTTCCGCGATCTCTTCTGATCCAGCCGAATGCGCCGGCCGGGCCTGCCGGACCGACCCGATCGCCCGGCGCGCGGCTTGTTTCCGCCCGGCGGCTGCGCCAGGCTCGGGTCTTCCGGTCCGGAGACTGCGATGCGCCTCGCCCCGACGATCTCGCCGATCCTTGCCCCGCTGCTTCTCGCTGCCTGCGCCGGAGCGGCAGGGGTCGATCCGGTCGGCGTTCCGCTGACGATGGCATCCGCCGGGATCGGCGACATCGTTCTGGCCGAGGATCACCTGCTGCTCGACGACGGCACGCGGCTGCAGGTCCGGCGACTGGCCCGCGGCGTCTACGCGCTGCCCTCGCGTCCAGTGCGGCTGCCGAACGGCACCGATTTCTGCTCGGGCCAGCCCGCAGGCTACCTGACGCTGCACCGGACGGCGGACGGGCTGATCGCCATGAACGTCGGTGACTGGACCGCGCCGCCGGAGCCGCCGCGGCGGACGCCCTGCTGGCCGACGGCGCCTGCGCGGTCTTCACCTATCGGCCGGCGCGCCGACCGGGGTAAGCACCGGCCCCGAGCACCGGCCCGAGCACTGCGCCGAGTTTGGCGCCGAGTTTGGCGCCGAGCCTGGCGCGTCAGCCGGCGAAGGCCTCGGCCAGCCCGTCGATCGCCCTCTCCAGAACCGGGCGCGGCAGCGCGAAGTTGAAGCGCAGCCAGCCCTCGCCGCCCGCGCCGAAGATCGAGCCCTTGTGCGGCACAACGCTTGGCCCGCTCGACCGAGCGTCGGAAGAGCTCGTCCGACGACATGCCGAGCGCCGTGAAATCCACCCAGGCGAGATAGGTCGATTCCAGCGCCATCGGCCGCACGCCCGGGATGCGCCGGGCCAGTGCGTCGCCCAGCAGGTCGCGGTTCCGCTGCAGGTAGGGCAGCAGCGCGTCGAGCCAGCCGGCGCCGTGCGCATAGGCCGCCGTCGCCATGAAGGCACCCATCCGGTTCGGCGCGCCGAGCCCGGCCGCCGCGCTGACATGGTGCAGCCGGCGACGCATCCGGGGTCGAGATGATGGTGAAGCCGACCTGCGCGCCGGCGATGTTGAAGGTCTTGGACGGCGCCACCAGCGTCACCAGCCGGTCCATCGCCTCGGGCGCCGCCTTGGCCGTGACGTGGTGCGTGGCGCCCGCGAAGACCAGGTCGTGGTGGATCTCGTCCGAGACCAGGATCAGGTCGCGCTCGATGCAGAAGCGCGGCGAGGTCGCGCAGCTCGGCCGCGGACCAGACGCGCCCGCCCGGATTGTGCGGCGAGCAGAGCAGCACCATGCGCGTGTCAGGCGCGACCTGCTCGGCGAGCCGCTCGAGGTCCATCTGGTGGCGGCCCTGGACGATGCGGAGCTCGCTCTCGATCAGCTGGCGGCCGGTGGCGCGGACGATGTTGCCGAACATGTGGTAGACGGGCGAGAAGACGACGACGCCCTGATGCGGCTCGGTAAACGCCTGGATGCAGAGGCCGATGGCCGAGACCAGCCCCTGGCGAGGTGCCGATCCAGTCCGGTTCGGGCGTCCAGCCGTGCCGCGTCGCCAGCCAGTCGATCACCGCCTGCATTCATCTCGCGCGCGTCGCCGAAATAGCCGTGCACGCCATCGTCGGCCAGACGATGCAGCGCCTCGTTGACGGCGGGCGGCGAGCGGAAGTCCATGTCCGCAACCGTCATCGCGATGACGTCGCGGTCGGTGATCCCGAACCGCGCCTCGAGCATGTCGACCTTGCTGCAATGCGTGCCGCGCCGCTCGATCACCTCGTCGAAGTCGAATGCCACTGCCACTGTCCCTCTTGTCTTCCGTCAAAGAGCGCCGATAGCGCACACCGCAACCGCAGAGCCAGCGCCGAAATGGCGGTGGAGACAGGGCGAGATCTGCCAGCATGCGGACGCGTCTGAGCCTAGCAGGCTGCTGAAAAACCCTTCCTGATCGGCCGCCACTGTGATTCCGTCCGATAATCGGGGACGGGGGACGGCATGCGTGGATCGGATCAGCGGAGCGGGGCTCTGTTCTCCTATGTGAACATCGAGGACCGCGTGCCGGCTGGTCACCCGCTCCGGGTGATCCGGGAGATCGCCAACGAGGCGCTGGCGAGCATGTCTGGTGCCTTCGAGGGGCTCTACGCCTCGGTCGGGCGGCCGTCGATCCCGCCCGAGATGCTGCTGCGCGCTTTGCTGCTGCAGGCCTTCTACGGCGTACGCTCCGAGCGCCAGCTGATGGAGCGGCTGGAGTTCGACCTCCTGTTCCGCTGGTTCGTCGGGCTCGGCGTCGACGACCCGGTGTGGGACGCTTCGACCTTCTCGAAGAACCGCGACCGGCTGCTCGAAGGCGATGCGGCGGCGGCCTTCCTCGCCGCCATCGTCTCGCACCCGAAGGTTCGGCGGCTGGTCTCGACCGAGCATTTCTCCGTCGACGGCACGCTGATCGAGGCCTGGGCGTCGATGAAGAGCTTCAGGCCGAAGACCGAGGCGGGGGACCCGCCCGACGATGGCGCGCCGCCGTCCGGGGGCGGAGACGGTCGCAATGCCGAGGTGGACTTCCGCGGCGAGCGGCGCACGAACGAGACGCATGCCTCGACCACCGACCCGGACGCGCAGCTGTTTCGCAAGAGCCGCGGCACCGGGGCCGTGCTCTGCTTCATGGGGCACGCGCTGATGGAGAACCGCAGCGGCCTCGTCGTCGATGCCGAGCTGACGCGAGCCACCGGCACGGCCGAGCGCGCCGCCGCGCTGGCGATGCTCGAGGGCGTCGCCCGCGACACCGGCCGACGCATCACCATCGGCGCCGACAAGGGCTACGACACCGCCGACTTCGTCATGGAGGTGCGCGAGCTCAATGCGGTGCCGCACGTCGCGCAGAATACCGCCGGCCGGCGCTCCGCCATCGACGGCCGCACGACCCGCCATCCTGGCTATGCCGCCAGCCAGCGCATCCGAAAACGCATCGAGGAGGTCTTCGGCTGGACGAAGTCCTCAGCCGGCCACCGAAAGACCCGCTTCCGAGGTCTCCCCCGCGTCCGCTTCGCCTTCACCCTCGCCGCCGCAGCCTACAACCTGATCCGACTGCCGAAGCTCATCGCCGCGTGATCGCCCGCGGTGGCGAAACGCCCATCATCCCCGATCGGAACGGACGCGAGCAGGGCACCAGCCCCTCCACCTCGGGCTTTTTCAGCACCCTGCTAGTGACTTTTCCGAGCTCTGCTCGAAGGTTAAAAGCGCCGGAACATCAAGGATCGTGGCTCGGATCGCCCATGCTTCGAACGTGGATGCTGTTCCGTCTCTCAGCGCCAATCAACTTGGCTTAGATCAACCGAATACCAAGGCGATATCTGAAAATTTGGTTCTCGACAAAATGATTTTTACGTCGAACGATTTTAGTGGCCACGGGTTATAATCATCTGGATAGGAAAAAAACGACTGCCTGAACGAGGGATCGCTAGGAAGATCAAAATCGGAACTAGAAAGAGCCTCCATCATGCCATTCTGCTGATGACCCAACGGCTAATATCCCGCTGCCCCGGATACTATCTCCGAAATACTTAGACTCAACTATACACTCACTCATAGCTATCCCTTTCGCATTTTTAAATGAGATATCGAAATCCTCGATATAATACGCACCCACAGTGATGATCCAAAATATGCGCCGCTTACGGATCCGGGTTTCCATGTCTGCATTTATGATCTCTAAGTCAGTGCTAGACAGTTTCGATGGAAGCACAATCAAGTCTGGCTCAATAGGCGGCGGATATGTCTGAAACCAGGCTGAGGCCACCCCAATAACTGTCGCAATTGACGCCAGAGCCGCCAAGATCGTGACAATCGGATGTCGAGCAAGACGATCCCCCAAATTCATCGTGCGAACGTAGCTCCTTCACCTTGCTTCTTATATTCTGCGCTGTTTCATGTCGGGAATGCCCTACACATCCTGCATGATGAAAACGTCGCCGCCGTCGTCGCC
The DNA here is from genome assembly GCA_963745085.1 of uncultured Alphaproteobacteria bacterium. Lineage (GTDB taxonomy): Bacteria > Pseudomonadota > Alphaproteobacteria > Rhodobacterales > Rhodobacteraceae > Thermohalobaculum. Next base: position 164,987 of record CAVUWP010000026.1, read on the forward strand.
GTTCGCCGTGCAGATGCCGAGTGGTGACGACGCCCCGCTCGTTGCTGGCACCCTCAGGCGGGCTCGCCGCCGAAGTGCGCCCAGAACTCGTCGCGCGGGTGGCTGCGCGGAAACGGCGTGTCCGGCACCGGCACCTCGAGGAACTCGCAGAGCGGTGCCCAGCCCTCGGCGACGTTGAAGACGAGCAGGCGTTCGGGCGCGATCGTCTCGCGCACGAGCCGGTTGTTCCGCCGGTACGCGGCGACCGCCGTCTCGCGGTCGAGGCCGTCGCCGAAGGTGTCCCGGACGAACCAGCCGTCCATGATCTCGAAGACCGCGCGGACGTCGCGGCGGCAGGTCGAAGCCCGGGAGCCGCGTGAAGAACTTGCCGATCGTCACGCTGAAGCTGTTCCACCAGGCATCCTCGGGCCGCTCGGTGTGCACCACCCTGGCGTCCGGGAAGGCGGCGGCGGTCTGCTGCCAGACGGCGGCGCCGGGCCAGTCGACCTGCGACGCGTAGCCGTCGAAGACATCGCCCCAGTCGACCGGCTCGCCGGCGGCGATCGCCTGCCACTTCGCCGGCTGCGCCGGGTTCTGCATCACCTCGATCATGTGGTGGCAGCGTCCGAAGCCGAGCTGCTCGAGCGCCATCTTCGTCGACATGGTCCCTGTCCGGCCGAAGCCAGAGCCGATCACCTTCAGCGCCATTCCGTCTCCCCCGATGCGGACCACGTCCGGATCCCGCCCGGAGATGATCCCGCCTTGCCAGCCGCGCGGCGCCCCGAGCGCCTAGCCGTCCTGAGTCGCGAAGGCGTCGTCCTCCTCGTCGCCCCCGTCGCCCCCTCGCCGTCGTCGCTGATCGCCATGCGGATGCCGCCGCGCGAGGTGGTGGTGACGCCCAGCATCTTCAGCTTGCGGTGCAGCGCGCTGCGCTCCATGCCGACGAAGCTCGCGGTCTTCGAGATGTTGCCGCCGAAGCGGTTGATCTGGGCGATCAGGTACTCGCGCTCGAACAGCTCGCGCGCGTCGCGGAGCGGCAGGCTGGCGACCATCGCCATGACGGCGCCGAGGCCGTGCGCGCCGTCGACCCTGACCGGCCCGCCGGGCAGCTCGTCGGCCTCGATCTCGCGCGCGTCGCCGCCCAGGATCAGCAGCTGCTCCATCATGTTGCGCAGCTGCCGGACATTGCCCGGCCAGTCGCGCGTCTGCAGCGCGGCGACGCAGCCCTCGGTCAGCCGGCGCCGCACCAGGCCCTGCTCGCGCGCGAACAGGTCGAGGAAATGGTCGCAGAGCTCCGGGATGTCCTCGCGCCGCCGGTCGAGCGGCGGCACCTCGATCGGCACGACGTTCAGCCGGTGGAACAGGTCCTCGCGGAAGCGCCCCTCGCCGATCAGCTTCTGCAGGTCGCGGTTCGTCGCCGAGATGACGCGCACGTCGACGCGCACCGTCGCGCCGCCGCCGAGCCGCATGAAGGCCTGGTCGACCAGCACGCGCAGGATCTTGGACTGGGTGCCGGACGGCATGTCGCCGACCTCGTCGATGAAGAGCGTGCCGCCATGCGCCCGCTCGAAGACGCCGGCCTGGACCAGCCCGTCGACCTCGCGGCCGAACAGCACCTCCTCCATGCGCGCCGGGTCGATCGAGGCGGCGTTGACCACGACGAAGGGCGCGTTCTTCCGGTCGGAATGGGCGTGCACATAGCGCGCCGCGACCTCCTTGCCGCTGCCCGGGCCGCCCGTCAGCATCAGCCGGCTGCCGCCGCGGGCGACGCGCTCGAGCTTGGCGCGCAGCGCACTGGCGGCGTGCGACGAGCCGACGATGCAGGCGCTGCGCTCCTCCAGCCTGGCGCAGCCGGGCGTTCTCGCGGCGCAGCCGGCTGGCCTCGAGCGCCCGGCCGACGACGACCAGCAGCTGGTCCATGTTGAACGGCTTCTCGATGAAGTCGTAGGCGCCCTGCTTCACCGCCGCGACCGCGACCTCGATATTGCCGTGACCCGAGATGATGACGACCGGGATGCCGGGGTTGTCGCGCTTGACCGCCTTCAGGATCTCGATCCCGTCCATGCGGCTGCCCTGCAGCCAGATGTCGAGGATGATGAGATCGGGCGCCGCCTGCTCCATCGCCGCGAAGGCGCTGTCTGCGTCGTGCGCCGTCCGCGCCGCGTGACCCTCGTCCCCCAGCAGGTCCGAGATGAGGTCGCGGATGTCCGCCTCGTCGTCGACGATCAGGATGTCTGCCATGTCAGGCCGCCTCCCCTGCCCTGCCCCGGATGGATGCCTCGTCCGGGCCCCTCGCCGGACGTCTGCCGACAGTCGCCGTGCCGCGCACGCGCCGCGACCTTCGGCAGCCGGACCGAGACCCGCGCCCCGTCCATGCCGTCGGCCCCGCCGGCATCGCCCAGCACCAGCTTGCCGCCATGCTGCTCGACGATCTTCTTGACGATGGCGAGGCCCAAGCCCGGTGCCCTTGGCCCGCGTCGTCACGTAAGGGTCGGTCAGCCGGTCGCGCCCCTCGCGCGGCAGGCCGATGCCGTTGTCCTCGACCGTCAGCCGCAGCGTGCGCGCGCCCTCCTCCAGCGTCACCGCGATGCGCGGCGGCGCGTCGCCTTGCTCGGCGCCGCCGTCCCGTCCGGCGCGCTCGATGCGCGGCATCGACGGCGTCGGCGGCGTTCTGCAGGAGGTTGGTCAGCACCTGGCCGATCAGCCCGCGATCGACAAAGGCCGGCAGCGGCCGGTCCGGCAGCGACAGCGCATAGGCGATGTCGCCGCGCGCGCCCTGCTGCAGCAGCACCGCCTCGCGCACCAGCGCCGCGAGGTCGTGCGAGCGCGGGCACGCGGCTCGGGCATCCGGGCGAACTTGGAGAACTCGTCGACCATGCGGCGGATCTCGGCGGCCTGGCGGGTGATGACGTCGAGGTACTGCTCCAGGCTCTCGCTGTCCGCGCCGAGCTTGCCGCGGAACTTGCGCCGCAGCCGATCGGCCGAGAGCTGGATCGGGCGTCAGCGGGTTCTTGATCTCGTGCGCGATGCGCCGCGCCACGTCGCCCCAGGCCGCCATGCGCTGCGCCGAGGCCAGCGCCGTCATGTCGTCGAAGGTCAGGACGAAGCCCTCGGAGGCATCGTCCGGCGACTTCGGGCGACACGCGGGCCAGGAACTCGCGCGCCTCGCCGCGCACCGACTGGCGCACCTCGCCGCGCGCCACCGATGCCGGCGCCGCGCCCGGGGCCGCCCGCGCCGCGACATAGAGCGCCTCCATGCCGGGCGCGATCCGCGCCAGCGGCGCGCCGACCGCCGCCGCCAGCGTCCAGCGCCAGCATCTCGGCCGCGGCCTCGTTGATCAGCTCGACCCGGCCCTCGCCGTCGAGCCCGATGACGCCCGCCGTCACGCCGCTCAGCACCGCCTCGATGAACTGGCGCCGGCGCTCGGTCTCGTCGCGCGTGCGCACCAGGGCGTCGCGCTGGGTCTTCAGCTGGCCCGTCATGCGGTTGAAGACGCGGGAGAGCATGGCGATCTCGTCGTCGCCGCGCTCTTCCTTGACGCGGATCTCGAGATTGCCGGCGCCCACCTGCTCGGCGGCGCCGGCGAGCCGGCCGACGGGCTTGGCCAGCCGCTCGGCGAAGCGCAGGCCCAGCATGATCGAGGCCAGGATCACCAGCAGCGCAAAGCCGAGGTAGAGCACGGCATAGTCCAGCAGCACGCCGCCGCGCTCGCGCTCCAGCCGCTCGTAGAACTGCATCGTGTCGCGCGTCTCGTCGAGCAGGCGCAGCACGTCGCCCTGCACGGGGTGCGAGACGTAGAGGAAGGAGTCGAAGAAGTCGGCCAGGAAGACCAGCGCCCGGATCTCGTTGCGCGCCGGGTCCTCGATCAGCACCACCTCGCCGCCACGCGCCTGGGCCAGCTGCTCGTCCGTCGGCGGCACGAAATGGAAGAGATAGCTGAAGTCGGCCGCGCGCGATGATCTGCTTGTCGAGGTTGAAGACGTAGACGCGCGACAGCTCGCGGACCAGCGCCTGCTGGTCGATCATCTCGTCGAGCTGCGCCTGGTTGATGCCCTGCCGCGCCGCGCGGTTGAGGTCGGTCGCCATGTTGACGGCGTCCTGGCGCACATTGGCCAGGTGCTCGCGCTCGTAGGCCTCGGCGGTGGCGAGCGAATTGCGCACGACGCTGCCGATGCGGTCCGAGAACAGGCTCTCGAGGCCGATGCCGAGCGTCATGCGCGGCGAAGATGGCGACGATCACGGTCGGCACCAGCGCGACGAGCGGCGAAGACGCCGGCCAGGCGCAGGTGCAGCCGCGTGCCCTCGCGAACCGCGGCGCCGGGCAAGCACAAGCGCGCCGATGCGCCAGGCGATCAGCGCCGCCAGCGACAGCACATAGCAGAGGTCGAGCAGCAGGATGATGCGGATCTCGGCGTCCGATGCCGCGGCGCGGCCCTCGTCGCTCAGTACCCAGGCGGTGGCGACGGCCAGGACGGGACCGAGCAGCACCAGCAGCAGCACGCTGTGCCGCACCGCCCAATCGAGCAATCCACGCCAGCCCGGCCGCCGCGCCGACCGGCTCGGGAAAAGTGCTGATTTCTGCCACTCGCCCCTGCGCCGCATGCCCGGGACGGCGCCCGGGATTGCGGCCTGCCTGTTCTTACTGTTGCTCAACTACACCAGTTTTCTGCCACGTGTGACCGGAATGTCAAGCTCCCGAATTTTTTTCCTGCAGCGTGTTCCGGTTGATGCCCAGCAGCTCGGAGGCGCGGAGCTGGTTGCCGCGGGTCGCCGACAGCGTCAGCGCGATCAGCGGCATCTCGACCTCGCGCAGCACGCGGTCGTAGAGGCCGGGCGGCGGCAGCACGTCGCCGTGCCGGCGGAAATAACGCTCGATGTGCATCTCGACGGCGGCGCCGAGGCTGCGGCCGGCCGGGCCGCCCTCGCCGGCAGTCGATCCGGTCCTCGTCGCCGCGCGATGCCAGCTCGATCTCGACGGCGTCGCCCGGGATGCGGTCCTCGGGGCAGAGCACGGCCAGGCGCCGCATGAGGTTCTCGAGCTCGCGGACATTGCCGGGCCAGGCATGGCCCTTGAGCGCTTCCAGGGCTTCGGGCGTCAGCGACTTCTTCGGCAGATCCTCGGCGGCGGCACGGCGCAGGAAGTGCCGCGCCAGGTCCGCCAGGTCGCCGACCCGCTCGCGCAGCGGCGGCAGGCGCGATCGGCACGACGTTCAGCCGGTAGTACAGGTCCTCGCGGAACCGGCCTTCGGCGATCAGCGCCCTTCAGGTTCTGGTGCGTCGCCGCGATGATGCGGACGTCGGCGCGCCGGCTGGCGCGCCCGCCGACGCTGGTGAACTCGCCCTCCTGCAGGACGCGCAGCAGGCGCGTCTGCGCCTCGGGCGGCATGTCGCCGATCTCGTCGAGGAAGAGCGTGCCGCCCTGCGCCTGCTCGAACCGCCCGGTGGCGCGCGCCGTGGCGCCCGTGAAGGCGCCGCGCTCGTGCCCGAAGAGCTCGGACTCGATCAGCTCGCGCGGGATCGCCGCCATGTTGACGGCGACGAACGGCCCGCGCGCCCGCCGGCCGAAATCGTGCAGCGCGCGGGCCACCAGCTCCTTTCCCGTGCCGCTCTCGCCGGAGATCATCACCGTCAGGTCGGTCTGGGTCAGCCGCGCCATGACGCGATAGACCTCCTGCATGGCGGGCGAGCGGCCGATCAGCGGCAGGTTCTCCTCGGTGCGGCTTCTCGGCCTCGGCCGCGCTCGCCCCGCTCGCCCGGCCGCCTCGGCGCGCCTGGTCCGCCGCTCGAGGCTGGACTGGACATGGCCCAGAAGCTCCTTCAGGTCGAAGGGCTTCGGCAGGTACTCGTAGGCGCCGACCTCGGCCGCGCGGATGGCGGTCAGCACGTTGTTCTGCGCGCTCATCACGATGACCGGCAGGTCCGGCCTGCGGCGCCGGATCGCCGGCAGCAGATCCAGCGCGTCGCCGTCCGGCATGTGCACGTCGGTGATGACGATGTCGCCCTCGCCCTCCTCGACCATGCGCCAGAGCGCCGAGGACGAGCCCGTCGCCCGCACCCGGCAGCCGATGCGCTGCAGCGCCTGGATCAGGACGGTGCGGATCGCGCGGTCGTCATCCGCCAGCAGGACGGTCCCCAGCATCACGCCGCCCGCTCGCCGCGGCCTTTCCCGCCTGCCGCGTCGCCGGCCACACCTTCGCCCCGTCATCGGCCCCATCTTCGGCGACGTCCGCGGCGCTGGCGACCGGCAGCAGCATCCGGAAGGTTGTGAAGCCGGGCGTCGACTTGCAGCTGATGACGCCGCCATGGTCGGCGATGACCTTCGAGACCAGCGCCAGCCCCAGCCCCGAGCCGGTGGCCTTCGAGGTGACGAAGGGGTCGAAAATGTGCGGCTTCAGCTCCTCGGGGACGCCCGAGCCATTGTCCGAGATCGTCACCTGCAGCGGCAGGCTCTCGGTGCCGCGCGCCGTGCGCACCTTGACGCCGGCGCGATAGGCCGTGCGCAGCATGATCAGCCCGCCGACGGGCGGCGTCGCCTCGGCGGCGTTCTTCAGCAGGTTCAGCATCACCTGCATGAGCTGGTCCGGGTCGCCGACGGTCGGCGGCAGCGACGGGTCGTAATCCTCGACAAAGCGCAGACGGCTGCCGAACCCCGCCTTGGCGGATTTCGCCGCCCGGTCGAGCACGTCGTGGACGTTGACCGGCACGCGCCTGGGCCAGCCGCATGTCGCCGAACGCCTCGAAGCGGGCGACCAGCTCGCCGATCCGCTCGGCCTCCTCGCGGATCAGCTCGGCCAGCTCGCGGTCGCCGGCCGCATCGGAGGCCGAGGCGTTCATCGCCAGCAGCTGCGCGGCGCCCGAGATGCCGGCCAGCGGGTTCCTGATCTCGTGCGCCAGCATCGCCGACATGCCGACGACCGTGCGCGCGGCGTCGCGGCTGGTCAGCGTGCGGCCCATGCGCTCGGCATTGGCGCGCGGGCTGGATCAGCACCAGGACCTCGCCGGCCTCGAGCGGGACCGCCGAAAGGTCGACCAGGCGCAGCGGCGCGTCCGGCCAGGCGAGCTCGACCGCGTACTCGCCGAGGGCGGTGCCGCCCGCCACCGCCCGCGCCACCAGACCGGCGAGCCGGCTGCCCTCGCCGGCCAGCTGCCCGAAATCGCGCCCGGTCAGCGCCCGCCGCGACATCGCGAGAAAATCCTCGGTGGCACCGTTCATCTCGAGGACGCGGCCGTCGCGGTCGAGCAGGAGCGCCGGGCTCGGCAGCGACTGCCAGAGGGCCTCGTAGTCGACGGCCATGCCCTAGGCGCTCGACGCGGAGGCGGCCGGGGCAGCCAATGCGCGGCTCTCGGCGAGCAGCCAGGGCCGCCGTGTCAGCCCGTCGGCGGGCAGGCGCTTCGGCGGATGGATGACGCTGGTATCGGTGACGCTGGTATGGCGGCTCATTGCCTAATCCTTGAGCAACCGGCCACTGATATCCGCGGGCGGCGGCAGGCGCAAGCGACGCCGGGTTGTGTCCTGCCTGCTTCGAAGGCGAATTCTGTTGCGCCCCGGCACGGGCAATTGCCGGAGTCATCCTGGGGCTCGGGCGCCGCTTGTCCTTTTCCGCCGGCTGTGCAAAGGCCCGCCGAATGCGAGCCGCCGCCATCATCGTCGCCGCCGGACAGGGTCTCCGCCTGGGCGGGCCGGTGCCCAAGCAGTACCAGGGCCTGGGGTCCGAGCCGGTGCTGACGCGGACGCTGCGCGCGATGCTGTCGGCGCCGCTCGACGCGGTGGTCGTCGCCATCCACCCGGATGCGCGGAGCCTCTACGCCGCCGCCGCCGCGCCCCTGGCCTGTGCGCGCCTGCTGCCGCCCGTCGCCGGCGGGACGACGCGGGCCGAGTCCGTGCGGCGCGGGCTCGAGGCGCTCGAATGCACGTTCGCAGGGCGCGCGCCCGACCGCGTTCTGGTGCACGACGCCGCCCGGCCCTTCGTCCTGCCGGACGAAATCGCCGCGCTCCTCTCCACGGACGACGCCGCCATCCTGGCCGAGCCGGTCGCCGACGCGCTGTGGCGCGAGGCCGCGGGCTACGCCGACGCCCCGGTGCCGCGCGAGGCGCTCTGGCGCGCGCAGACGCCGCAGGCCTTCCCGTTCGCGGCGCTGCTGGCCGCCCATCGCGCAGACGCGGCGGACGAGGCGGCATCGGGCCGGCCGCCGGCGCTCGACGACGCCGAGGTCTTTCGCCGCGCCGGCCATGCCGTCCGGCTGATCCCGGGCAACCCGGAGAACTTCAAGATCACCACCGCCGCCGATCTCGACCGCGCCCGGCGCCTGCTGGGCGCAACCGCGGCGCCCGTCGAATACCGCACGGGCCAGGGCTTTGACGTGCACCGTTTCACGCCGGGCGACCACGTCTGGCTGTGCGGCGTCCGCATCCCGCACGAGGTTCGGCTGGAGGGTCACTCGGACGCGGACGTCGGGCTGCACGCGCTGTCGGACGCGCTGTACGGCGCGCTGGCCGACGGCGATATCGGCCGGCATTTCCCGCCATCGGACCCGCAGTGGAAGGGCGCGGAAAGCCAGATCTTCCTGCGGCACGCCGCCGGGCTGGTGGCAGCGCGGGGCGGGCGCGTCGTCAATGCCGACGTCACCCTGCTGGCCGAAGCGCCGAAGATCGCGCCGCATGCCGACGCCATGCGCGCGCGCATGGCCGAGCTGCTCGGCACCGCACCCGCCCGCGTCGCCGTCAAGGCGACGACCATGGAGCGCATGGGCTTCATCGGCCGCGGAGAGGGCATCGCGGCGCTCGCCACCGCTACCGTCGCGCTGCCCGGAGAGACGGCATGAGACGCAAGTTGGCCACCGCGGTCGCCACGCTCTGCGGCCTTGGCCGGCTGCCGGCACCCGGCACGTTCGGGTCGCTCGCAGCGCTGCCGCTCGCCTGGGGGCTGCACGCCGTGGGCGGCATCTATCTGGTGGTCACCGTCACGGCGGCGATCTGGGTCGTCGGCTGGTGGGCCAGCGTCGAGTACCTGGCCGGCCGCGTCGAGGACCCACCCGAGGTCGTCATCGACGAGGTGGCGGGCCAGCTCGTCGCGCTCTGGCCGCTCTCGTGGGGGCTGACGGTCGCCGGAACCGACCCATGGGTCTGGCCGTGGCCGGGTTGGATCGGCGGCTTCCTGCTCTTCCGCTTCTTCGACATCGTCAAGCCCTGGCCGGTCAGCCTGGCGAACCGGCCGGGCGCCTTCCCGCTGATGGTCGACGACATCGTCGCCGGGCTGATCGCCGGCGCCGTCATGCTGCTGGCGGCGGCGGTCTCGCATGGCTGGTTCTGAGCCGGCCGGCGCCGCCGCCCATCCGCGGGCGGCGGCGGTGCTCGACGCCTGTCGCGCCGCCGGGCTGATGCTGGCGACGGCCGAAAGCTGCACCGGCGGCATGGTCGCCGCGGCGCTGACCGACGTGCCCGGCAGCAGCCAGGTCGTCGAGCGCGGCTTCGTCAGCTATTCGAACGCCGCGAAGACCGAGCTGCTGGGCGTCCCGGCCGACCTGATCGACCGCCACGGCGCGGTCTCCGAGCCGGTGGCGCGGGCCATGGCCGAGGGCGCGCTGGCGGCCAGCCCGGCCGACCTCGCCGTCGCCGTCACAGGCATCGCCGGTCCCGGCGGCGGCACCGCCGCCAAGCCCGAGGGCCTGGTGCATTTCGCCTGCGCCCGGCGCGGCCGCGCGACCCGCCACGCCAAGGTCGAGTTCGGCGCGATCGGCCGGCCGCAGGTGCGCGCCCGCTCGGTCGACCGGGCGCTCGCCATGCTCGCCGAAATGGCGAGCGCCACGGCCTGAGGGCGCTGACACCGCTCCTCGTCTGGAACCTGCCGGCAGTTTTCCGCGAGGCGCGGTCAGCCCGAGGGCGGCAGGCTCCGCTTGCCATAGAGCGCCTCGGCACGCTGCTCGAAGGCGCGGACGATCCGGCGCATCGCCTCGTTGAACACGACCCCGATCAGCGATTGCAGCATGCGCGACCGGAACTCGAAGTCGACAAAGAAGTCGACTTCGCACTCCGTCTCCGATATCGGCTTGAAATGCCAGTGGTTGTTGAGATATCTGAACGGGCCCTCCAGGTACTCGACGTCGATCTTCTGCTGCTCGGGGCGCAGCGTCACCCGGCTGCCGAAGCTTTCGCGGAAGACTCGGAACGAGATCACCAGTTCGGCGTCGAGCACCTCGCCGGCCTCGGTCCGGCGGCGCTGGCGGACACGCGAGGCGGCGCACCAGGGCAGGAACTCGGCGTAGGATTCGACATCGGCGACCAGCGCATACATCTCGTCGGCACTGTACGGCATGCGCCGCTTCTCGGTATGGGTTGGCATTTGTCCAGTCGCGTATTTTCAATGGCTTAGCAGATCGATGGACTGATAGCATCCAGCTGCGCCGGACGCGAGGGGACAGGATGACGCCATACCGGATCGAGCCGCTGATCGCCGAGGCCGAGATCGCCCGTCGGGTCACCGAACTCGCGGCCGAGATCGACGCCTTCTTCGCCGGGACGAGCAAGCTGGTCGTCGTCGGTCTGCTGCGCGGCAGCTTCATCTTCATCGCCGATCTGGCGCGCCGGCTGAGCCTGCCGGTCGAGATCGACTTCATCGAGGCGTCGAGCTACGGCAACGCGACGACGAGCTCGCGCGAGGTGCGCATCCTCAAGGACCTGCGCGGCGAGATCGAGGGGCGCGACGTCCTGGTCGTGGAGGACATCGTCGACACCGGCCACACGCTGGCGCACGTTCTGGCCATCCTCGCCACCCGCAAACCTCGCCGGCTCGAGGTCTGCGCGCTGCTCTCCAAGCCGTCGCGGCGAGAGGTCGACGTCCGCGTCCGCTGGATCGGCTTCGAGATCCCGGATGCCTTCGTCGTCGGCTATGGGATCGACTACGCCCAGACCAACCGCAACCTGCCGCACATCGGCACGGTCGATTTCGGCTGACGCCGCATGCTGATGCGGCCAAAGACGATCCATAAGACCGGCGACGACGGGCCGGCGCGCTCGCTCGCGGGTTTCGTCCGGCGCATGACCGGCCGCCACCAGCTCGGCCTTTGCCTGCTGGCGGTGGTCACCTCGGTGCTCGGCCTGGTGCCGCTCGACCTGCAGCGCCGGATCATCGACGGGCCGATCACCGACAGGGACCTCGACGGATTGCTCAGGCTGGGGCTGATCTATCTCGGCCGTCGTGCTGGTGCACCGGGTGCTGCGGTTCATCCAGCTGCAATGGCAGAGCTGGCTGGCCGAGAGCACGGTGCTCTATGTCCGCGGTCACCTGATCGGCCTCTACCGCAACCGCGACCCGGACGGTCAGCATGCCGGCGAGGCCGTCTCAATCGTCAATGCCGAGGTCGACCATCTGGGCGGGTTCGCCGGACAGGCGCCCAGCCAGGCATTCGCCAACGTCGCGATGGTCGTCGGCATCCTCGGCTACATGCTGTGGATGTCGCCGGCGATCGCCGGGCTCAGCATCGCGCTGGTGCTGCCGCAGGTGCTGATGATGCCGGTCATCCAGCGCCGCCTGAACCGGCTGGTGAACCGGCGCATCCTGATGCTGCGTGCCCTCGGCGATCGGCTCGGCGGCGAGGACGGCGGGCTCGACGAGCGGCTGAGGGGCATTTTCCGGAACCGCATGGCATTCCAGTTCTGGAAGAACCTGATGAAGGCGCTGCTGAACACGCTGAACCTGCTGGCGCCGCTGGCCGTGCTGGGCTGGGGCGGTTACCTGGTGATCGAGGGCCAGACGACGATCGGCGTGCTGGTCGCCTTCCTGTCGGGCTTCGACCGGCTGGCGGCGCCGGTGCGCGAGCTGGTGACGTTCTACCGGACGGCGATGCAGGCCTCGGTCCAGCACGCCTCGATCGCGCGCTGGATGCGTTAGAGGCGCCCCTACGCCTGCCCGAGCTTTGCCAGCCGGGCGGCGCGCAGCCGGGCAAAATCGTCGCCGGCATGGTAGGACGAGCGCGTCAGCGGCGTCGCGGAAACCATCAGGAAGCCCTTGCCATAGGCCGATTTCTCCAGCCCGGCGAACTCGTCGGGCGGAACGATAGCGGGCGACGCGCGTGGTGCTTGCGCGTCGGCTGGAGGTACTGGCCGATGGTCAGGAAGTCGACGTCGGCCGCGCGCATGTCGTCCATCACCTGCAGGACCTGGCTCCGCGTCTCGCCAAGGCCGACCATGATGCCGGACTTGGTGAAGACGCGTCGGGTCGAGCTCCTTCACCCGCTGCAGCAGGCGCAGCGAGTGGAAGTAGCGCGCGCCCGGCCGCACCTCCGGGTAGAGCCCCGGCACCGTCTCGAGGTTGTGGTTGAAGACGTCCGGCCCGGCCGCGACCACCGCCTCGAGCGCCGCGGGCGGGCAGCGCAGGAAGTCGGGCGTCAGGACCTCGATGGTCGTCGCCGGCGTGCGCCGGCGGATCGCGCGGATCGTCTGGGCGAAATGCGCGGCGCCGCCGTCCTCCAGGTCGTCGCGGTCGACCGAGGTGATGACGACATGGGCGAGGCCCAGCTTCTCCACGGCCTGCGGCGACCCGGGCGGGCTCGAAGGCGTCGAGCGTGTCGGGCCGGCCGGTGGCGACGTTGCAGAAGGTGCAGCCGCGCGTGCAGATCTCGCCCATGATCATCATGGTGGCGTGACCCTGCGCCCAGCACTCGCCGACGTTCGGACAGCCGGCCTCCTGGCAGACGGTGTGCAGCCCGTGCTCGCGCACGATCGCTCGGCCGTCTCGAAGAAGCCCTTCGAGGTCGGCGCCTTGACCCGGATCCAGGGCGGCTTGGCCGGGCTGGCATTGTCCGGGCGGTGCGCTTTCTCCGGGTGGCGCGGCGGCGCGGTCGGTCAGGTCTCGCGGTGCCATGCCGACCATATAGTGCAGGACCGGGCGCCTGTCGCGCCCCTAGTGCTGTGGAGCTGGTGCCGCCGCCGCGGCGGGCACCGCCGCGACGTTGACGCCGTGCTCGTAGACCAGGTCGCCGCCGGCCCAGGCGGTCGCGAGGACGACGCCGAAGATGGCCGCGTCGACGACGGCAACGCCCAGCACGCGCCCGCCGGTGATCTCGATCCGGCGCCACCAGCAATAGGCCCGAATCAGTGCCCAGATGCCGATGCAGATGGCCGTCGTCGTGCCCAGCGTCTCGTGCGTCTCGATCAGCGCCTCGGGCACGCCTTTGCCGAGGGCGACGTCCATGGCGACGTCGCCGAATCCAGGTCACGACCGCGCTGGCGCCGGCCGGGCGGCGACGGCGGCCGCCGCGCTGGCGTAGCCGCCCCGGCCGGACAGCGGGACGCCGCGCACCAGCGCGACGAGATCCGCAAGCGTCAGGAGCGCGACGAGGACGATCGGGAAGTGCACGAGCATTGGGTGGAACAGTTCTGGGGATGTCATCTGGAACCTGCCTTTGCCATTTGCCGCCGACGCTCCACCAGGATGGTCCCGCCGACGCCGACAGGGCGACAGGGCGACGGCCCGGGGCTGAACTCGGCTTCTGCTCCGACCGCAATCGGTTGCCGAGCGGGGTATGACCATCAGACTGCGGTTCTGCCGAGCCCCTTCTATGTCCAAGGTTTAGGCCGCGAACGGCATGCGCGCGCCCGGGGCCGACGCTCGCCACTGCAAGAATTCCGCCCCGAGACAGATCCGCCCCTGCGGGCCTGCCGTATTCGTCTACGGTTTGGTTGTGTCGGTAACCTTCTCCAGGCGTCGCAGCCGGCTGCAGAAAAGAAATGCGAAAACTGCAAGGAGGTTTATAGAATGGGTAAGTATCTGATTAGTGCGGCCGGCATGGCAGCGCTTGCCGCCCTTTACCGGGCCGGCAAGCGCTGCGCATCTCGACTATTACACTGCCTACATCGAGCCGCTGAGCGGCTCCGGCGTGAGCGGCAAGGCAAATCTGGCGCTCAACAACGACGATGGGACGTTGGCAGTGCACGTCATGGCGTCAGGGCTGGAGCCGGGCATGCCGCACGTCCAGCACATACATGGCGCTTTCGGCGGCGGCACGAGTGGCACTCCAGTCGCATCGAAAACGCCGACACTGGCCCAGGACACGGACAAGGACGGGATCATCGAACTGGCGGAAGGCGCGAAGGTCTACGGTCCGATCATCGTGCCGCTCAGTTCGCCCCCGGGCGGCGCGCTGGCGGACTTTCCGACCGCGCCGGGTGGCTCGATCGACTTCTCCGAGGTCTACAATCTGAATGATCCGGCGACGTTCGCCGCCATTCCCGACGGCGACGACGACCCGACGAACGACGTGAAGTACACCAAGGGCGACTTGCTGCCGCTGTTCCTGCGCGAGATCGTGCTGCATGGCGGCTTCGACCCGATCGGCGTCGGTGACGGCACCGGCGGCGAGATCGACGGGAACACCGAGGTCGAGTACGAGGCCGTGCTGCCGGTCGCGGCCGGCGCGTTCCGTGTCGCGGACGCCAACTTCAATGTGATCCCGTTGCCGGCCGCCGGCTGGATGCTGCTCTCGGCCATGGCTGGTCTCGGCCTGCTCGGCGGCACCGGGCGGGCCCGGCGCAAAGCCTGATCCCTCCCTCGACAGGGTCTGCCGTGCATCGCGTGGGGGCATGGCCGTCCGGCCATGTCCCGCACTTTCTCACGCTGCCTTGTCGGGGAACAGCGAGCGGAGCCCCTGCTCGGAGGCCGGCGACGACGCCGCGCTCGGTGATCAGCCCGGTGACCAGCCGCGCCGGCGTCACGTCGAAGGCCGGGTTGGCGACCGGCGAGCCCGGCGAGACGACGCGCGCGCGCACCACCCGGCCATCGACGATGCCGGCGACCTCGGCGACCTCGCGCCCGTCGCGCTCCTCGATCGGGATCTCGCGGCCGTCGCGCACGCGTCCAGTCGATGGTCGGCGAGGCAGGCAGACATAGAACGGCACGCCGTTGTCGTGCGCCGCCAGCGCCTTCAGATAGGTGCCGATCTTGTTGCAGACGTCGCCGGTGGCGGTGGTGCGGTCGGTGCCGACGATGGCAGAGGTCGACCTGCCCCTGCTGCATCAGGTGGCCGCCGGCATTGTCGACGATCACGGTGTGCGGCACGCCGTGATTGCCGAGCTCCCAGGCCGTCAGGTGCCCGCCCTGGTTGCGCGGCCGGGTCTCGTCGACCCAGACGTGCACGTCGATCCCGGCGTCATGCGCCAGATAGATCGGCGCCGTCGCCGTGCCCCAGTCGCAGGTCGCGAGCCAGCCGGCATTGCAGTGGGTGAGGACGTTGACCCTGCCCTTGCGCTCGGCGATCTCGCGCAGCAGCGCCAGCCCGTGCTCGCCGATCCGGCGGTTGATCGCGACGTCCTCCTCGACGATCTCGGCGGCGCGGCGATAGGCGGCGGCGGCGCGCTCGCGCTGCCGGCAGCGGCCGCAGGTGCGCGCGCCATGTCGTCGAGCGCCCATTTGCAGGTTGATCGCCGTCGGCCGCGTCGCGTGCAGCCGCGCATACGCGGCCTCGATGCGCGGCGTCGGATGCGTCGGCCCGCATCGCCAGCGCCATGCCATAGGCGGCGGTCGCGCCGATCAGCGGCGCGCCGCGCACCAGCATGTCCCTGATCGCCCGCGCCGCGTCGTCGACCGTCTCGAGCGCCACGGTGACGAACTCGAAGGGCAGCCGCGTCTGGTCGATGATGCCGACGCGCCGGCCATCCGCCTCCAGCCAGATCGGCCGCCAGGCCTTGCCGTCTATGCGCATCCGTTCCCCCTTCTTGTCACCGTCCCGGAAAGATAATCGTCCTGCAACCGTTGCGCGACCGTCGCGACACAATTCGCGCGCAACCCTCGCATGGACAGCCATCCATATGGCGACAGGGGAGCCAGACGCCAACCATTCGCACGACCCGCCGCCAGGTCCTCGCCACCGGCGCCGCCGCGACATCCCGACAGGATCCCTGCCGAAGTCAACGCGGACCGGCGGCGGTCCGCCCCGCTCCGTTGGGCGCCGGGGCCTAGCGACCATGCGCGTCGCCCAGCGGCTGACCGATGTTCAGCGTCATGCCGTTGTCGACCACCAGCAGCTGGCCGGTGATCGACCGGCTGCCGATGGCGAAGAGGACGATGGCCTCGGCAATCTCCTCGGGCGGCGCCGTCCGGCGCAGCAGCGCCGCGCTGGCCGAGCGCGCGCGCATCTTGTCGATCGTCGCCTCGTCGTGCCGCCGCGCCCACCAGGCGCTGTCGACGAAGCCCGGGCAGACGGCGTTGACGCGCACTTCCGGCGCGAGCGACCGCGCCAGCGCCAGCGTCATGGTGTTGAGCGCTCCCTTCGACGCCGCATAGGCGATTGACGAGCCCATGCCGGTCAGCCCGGCGATCGACGACGTCATGATCACCGACCCCAGCCCGCCCACGCGCAAGGCCGGCAGCGCCGCGCGCGTCATCTGGTAGGCGCCGATGACATTGACGTCGTAGAGCCGGCGGAAGTCCGCGGCATCCAGCGCGTCGAGATCGCGCGCATCGGCCGAGACCGTCGTGCCGGCATTGTTGACCAGCACGTCGATCCGCCCCCAGCGCTCGGTCGGCGCCGCCGCGATCGCCCGGCAGGATGCGTCGTCGGCCACATCGCCCTGCACGGCCTCGGCCTCGCCTCCGGCCGCCCGGCACGCCTCGACGACCTCGTGCGCGCCCTCGGCATTGCCGGCATAGTTGACGACGACCCGCAGCCCGGCCGCCGCCAGCGCCCTGGCCGACGCCGCGCCGATGCCGCTCGACCCGCCCGTCACGATCGCCACCCGCTCTTCCATCCGCTCCCCTCCGTTGCCGGCGGCCAGACTGGCGAGGCGCGGCCCGCCGGTAAAGCCCTCGCATTGACCGCTGCCGCGACCGCACCTAGAACGACGCGCGAACGCCATGTCGGGGCCGCGATGAAGCCGACATCCTTCCAGGAAGTGCTGCTCACCCTCTCGCGCTATTGGGGCGAGCAGGGCTGCGCCATCCTGCAGCCCTACGACATGGAGGTGGGCGCCGGCACCTTTCATCCGGCCACGACGCTGCGCGCGCTCGGGCCCCGGCCCTGGGCCGCGGCCTATGTCCAGCCCTCGCGCCGGCCGACCGACGGCCGCTATGGCGAGAACCCGAACCGGCTGCAGCACTATTACCAGTACCAGGTCATCATCAAGCCGTCGCCGCCCGACCTGCAGGACCTCTATCTCGGCTCGCTCGCAGGCGATCGGCATCGACATGGGCCTGCACGACATCCGCTTCGTCGAGGACGACTGGGAGAGCCCGACGCTCGGCGCCTGGGGCCTCGGCTGGGAGGTCTGGTGCGACGGCATGGAGGTCAGCCAGTTCACCTATTTCCAGCAGGTCGGCGGGCACGACTGCGCCCCCGTCTCGGGCGAGCTGACCTATGGGCTCGAGCGGCTGGCGATGTACGTGCTGGGCATCGACCACGTGATGGACATGCCCTTCAACGACCCCGGCGCGCCGATCCCGCTGACCTATGGCGACGTCTTCCGCCAGACCGAGCGCGAATATTCCCGCTGGAACTTCGACGTGGCCGACACCGCGATGCTGTTCGACCACTTCGAGGAGGCCGAGGCCGAGTGCGCCGCGCATCCTCGCCGCGCCGGAGACGGATCCCGACGGGACGGCGCATCGTCATGGCGCAGCCGGCCTATGACCAGTGCATCAAGGCCAGCCACATCTTCAACCTGCTCGACGCGCGCGGCGTCATCTCGCCGACCGAGCGGCAGGCCTATCATCGCCCGCGTCCGGGCGCTGGCCAAGCGCCTGCGCCGACGCCTGGCTGGCGACCGACGCCGGCGGCGCAGCGACGGGCGCCGCGTGACGAGCCGGATCACGGGCCGCGCCGTGCTGGTCGGCATGGGGATCGCGCTCCTTGTCTTCGCCGCGGCGCTCTGGTGGTTCCAGACGCGCGCCTGGTACGCACGAGGTGACGGGCGTCGACACGGTCGCGGTCGCCGGGCAGCGAGGTGCCGGTCAGCCGACTGGCGCGGCATCGACGCTGCCTCCAGCCCGATCAAGCTGCGCGCCTGCTTCCGCGTCGAGCCGGGGGCGCTGGCCGACGCGCCGATTGCCGAGGCGCCGACGCCGCTGGTCGCGCCCGGCTGGTTCGACTGCTTCGACGCCCGCCGCCTCGCCGCGGCGCTCGCGGAGGGCGAGGCGCGGGCCGTGCGCGCCGCCGCCGGCGAGTTCGCGGACACCGAGCGCCTGATCGCCGTCTATCCGGACGGTCGCGCATACATGTGGCGCCAGCTGACGCCGGACGCCCGCTAGGTCGCGTCGCGCCGCGACGCGCGCTTGCCTTCCCCGGCGCGCTTTACTAGCGTCGGCGATGAGCGGAGAGGTGGCCGAGCGGTCGAAGGCGCACGCCTGGAAAGCGTGTATACCGGCAACGGTATCGCGGGTTCGAATCCCGCTCTCCGCCACCAGATCATGATTTCTGATCATGTCCCGGGGCGTGGTGTAGAAGCGCCGGCCTACGGAAAGGTCCGAGCCTGATCAGGACGCCACGGCGGGCAGCCTGAGTGTCGGATTGTCGGTGACGCGGGCGAGCGTTTCAAGGCTCATGTAGCGCCGCGCCACGGCCCATTCGGCGTTGGTCTCCAGCATCAGCGCACCGACAAGCCGGATGATGGCCTCGTCGTTGGGGAAGATGCCGATGACGTCTGACCGGCGCTTGACCTCGCGGTTGACCCGTTCGAGTGGGTTCGTCGAGGCGATCTGCGCCCAATGCTCGCGAGGGAAGTTCATGTAGGCCAGGACATCGTCGCGGGAGGCGTCCATGAGCGGGCCGAGCTTCTCGTTCTTCTCGCGCAGCGCGTCGGCCACGGTGTCCCATTGAGCCTCGGCTTCGGCCTTCGTCTCCTGTGCGAAGATTGTCTTCAACATCGCCGCAACAGCCGTGCGCTGCTTGGCTGGAGCATGGGCCAGTGCGTTCCGGAGCCAATGAATCCGGCACCTCTGATGCGTGGCGTTGAACACCCGGCGAGCTGCCGCCCGCAGGCCCTTGTGATCGTCGGCGATCACCAGCTTCACGCCGCGCAGGCCACGATCGGCGAGGGAGCGCAGGAACTCGGTCCAGAACGTCTCGGCTTCTGAAGGGCCCGTTGCGACGCCCAGCACCTCGCGCTTGCCATCCTCATTCACCGCGACAGCGATTATCACGGCCCGGCTGACGATCCGACCGCCCTCGCGGACCTTGAGGTAGGTCGCATCGAGCCAGAGGTAGGGCCAGGCTCCCTCCAGGGGCCGGGAGAGGAAGGCGTTCACGCGCTCGTCGATCTCGACGCAGAGCCGGCTGACCTGGCTTTTGGACATGCCGCCCGCGCCCATGGCCTTGACTAGGACGCGGATGATTACGGGGCAAGCCAGATGCGGATTGCGGCGAGCTTGAGAGCGGCGAGGAAGTTGTCCGGGCGGCGGTCGTAGCGGGTCGCGAGCCCGCGGAAGTGCTTGATGCGGTTGAAGAAGCGTTCGACCAGGTTGCGCTGCCGGTAGACCCAGCCGCTGAAGCTGAACGCGTCCTTGCGGATCGAGCGGGCGGGATGTTGGCCCAGGCGCCGCGGTCGGCGGCGAAGGCCCGGATGGCGTTCGTATCATAGGCGCGGTCGGCGATCAGCGTGGCGCCGGGCGCGAGGTCCGCCAGCAGACCTTCGGCGGCGGGCGCATCGCCGGCCTGTCCGGCGGTCAGCGCGAGGCGCACCGGCCGGCCCTCGGCATCGACGAGCGCGTGGATCTTCGTCGTCAGCCCGCCGCGGGAGCGTCCCATGCAGCCATCGTCCGCGCCCCCTTTTTTCCGCTCGCGCCGTGCTGGTGGACGCGGACGCAGGAGCTGTCGATCATGACGATGTCGCCGTCGTAGGCTTGCGAGATCGCCTCGAGAATACGGTCCCACACGCCAGCGGCTCGCCAGCGGACGAAGCGATTATAGAGCGTCGTGCGCGGTCCATAGCGCTCGGGAATGTCGCGCCACGGCGCCCCCGTCCGGAACCGCCACAGGATGCCGTTCAGCACCCGCCGATCATCCACCCGCGGCACGCCGCGCGGCTTGTTCGGCAGCAGCGGCTGGATCACCGCCCATTCCTCATCCGTCAGTTCGTGACGCCGCATGCGATCCTCCCTTTCCCGCTCGAGGGGAGGGAATTAGAGCTGCCGCCGAAAAGGAATCCCCGTTGGCGTTTTATGGGGACGAGCCCTAGGTCGTCCACGGACCGGGTCGAGATGCCGTGGACGCAGGCTTCTTGAATGACGGCCACGAGCGCCTTCTCGGCCGTCCGCCGCGGTTCGAGGAAGCTCGGGAAGTAGCTGCCCTTACGCAGTTTCGGGATCTCGAGTGCGATCCGTCCGGCGCGGGTGTCCCAATCGCGGTCGCGGTATCCGTTCCGCTGGGCCTCGCGCAGAGGCGAACGCGCGCCCTTCGCGGCGCCCGTGCGCGCCTCGACCTCCAGCTCCATGATCCGCTCGGCCGCAAACGCCAGCATCTCGCGCACGAGGTCGCTATCGGCCTGCTTCTCAACCAGCTCGATCAGCGCCATTCTCTCATCGGTCATCGTCATCTCCGTTCTCGGCTCCAGGTGTCGCAACCCGGACCTTTTCCGAAGATCGACGGTGGCCGCCAGCGTCACCGCCGGCCGCGTGCTGCGCTACGCCGGGGGCTCCGCGCGCGGCCTCCTACACCACCACCAGGGACACAGCCCGAGATCCTCGCCGACGCCATGACCGTCATCGAAACCGCGAAGCTCTCAGGCCTCAATCCCGAAGCGTACCTCACCGACATCCTCGGCCGTATCCGCACCTATGACCCAAGGCGCCTTGACGAGCTCCTTCCCTGGACCTGGAAAGCAAACCGCGAGGCCGCGCAGAAGGCTGCCTGAGGCCGCGTGCTGACCGGCCGATTACGAAAAAGGTTGATGGGCGAGGCCGGGTCTATCGTCTACCGGCCACTTGATTTCTGGGCCCCAACAGCCGCCGCCCAACACTGGCGGCGGCATCTTGTTGGTTCACGGCCCGAAGCGAAGGTCGGCTCCGAGCGCTTCTACGACCTTCGTTCGGAGCGCAGCATCCTATGTGGAGGGCGCGAAGCGGCCGCTCGCTGCACTGCCGCTCAGGGCGGCTACTCGGAAGAACCGTGTCGTCACTGCCGAGCAACGCACCGCACGGCAGTCAGGTAAACTCAAACCGCATGACGCCCGCCGCGGCAAGCTCGGCGTCCAATTCGCTTGCGGTCAAAAGGTCCAGAACAATAACCGCGCCGACCCGAGGCGTGGTGCTCAGGAAGACCGACATGTCGATTTGCGTCCCAAGCTCCTCTGGAAAGACGGCGGCAGGGGCGACACCCGGGGTCGCGTTTTCGGCGGTCACGCAAAACCTTCTTCAGTCTGCAACCCTGTTCCGCGTCTCCCCGCACCAGCCGTATGACGCGCACGATCTCCGTCTGTACCGGCCAGCGAAGTACCCAGAAGAACATGCGCTGAGATGCGACACTCTACGATTTCTGCTTGTACACGCGCTGCACAAGAGGCCCATCATGCCGTTAAGTTTGCTGGCTTTTCTGTCCAATCCATCACGGGGACCACGAAGGCCGCCGGGCCGCCGATCACGCAGTCCCGGTAATAGCGGTCGAGACCGAAGGTGCCAGCCGGTCCATTCCCTCATCCGTCATCAGCGGCAGTCCGTTGATGACGATGCCGCGGGCGAGCGCCGCATTGCGGGCCTGCTCGACCGGCCAGCCATGATTGTTCGGCCCGTCGCCCGACACGTCGATCACCTGCCGCCAGCCGGGGTAGCCGTTGCCATCAAGCCGGCGGCGGCCGCACCGATCGCGCCCGAGATAGACGTGCGGCTGAGGTTCACGTCGAAGCGCGCCGTCAGCCTGCCGGCAAAGGCGCGCGCATCGGCCGTGCTGCCGATCAGCATCCAGTCGACGACCGTCCGGTGCGAGCCGGCGCCCGCCCACTCCATGTAGCTCAGCGCCACGCGGCCTTCGGGTCCGCCACGGATGGCGTCGACCACCTCGGCGCTGGCGATCGCCTCGGCATAGCCGCGGCGCTCGATCTCGAGCTCGTGCGGCGTCATCGAGAGCTATAGTCGAATTTGGTGGATGAGGGCGGAGGCGGCGTATCCTCGGTGATGTTCAAGGTCACCAGGAGAGGATACGCCATGGAGGAGGATAGCGTTGTTCGGCTGCCGCGGCCAGGTTCGAGCGTCGTGGACGATCCGCTGCTGGCGGTGCTGCGGGATGGAGCGCGACGGATGCTGCAGCAGGTGATCGAGGCCGAGGTCGAGGCGTTTCTGGCGGCGCATGCCGAGCTCGAGGACGAGCGCGGCCGGCGGCGGGTGGTGCGCAACGGCCACGCGCCCGAGCGGGAGATCCAGACCGGGATCGGCCCGATCGCGGTGCGCCGACCGAAGGTCCGCGACCGCGGCGACGGTGCCGGCGGCGCGCGATCCGCTTCACCTCGAAGGTGCTGCCGCCGTTCCTGCGGCGGACCAGGAACGTCGAGGAGCTGTTGCCCTGGCTCTACCTCAAGGGCGTCTCGACCGGCCAGTTCGAGGAGGCGCTTGGCGGCGCTGCTTGGCCCGACGCGCCCGGTCTCTCGGCGTCGACCGTGCGCCGCCTGGTGGCGGCCTGGCAGGAGGAGCACGAGCGCTGGCAGCGTCGTGATCTCGCGACCCGGCGCTACGTCTACCTCTGGGCCGACGGCGTCTACTTCACGCCGCGGCTCGACCACGATCGGCAGTGCATTCTCGTCCTCATCGGCGCCGATGCCGATGGCCGCAAGGAGCTGCTGGCGATCGAGGACGGCTTTCGCGAGAGCGCCCAGAGCTGGCGCGAGCTGCTGCTTGCGGCTGCGCGACGAGAACGGCCTACGTGCTGCGACCCCGAGCTCGCCACCGGCGACGGCGCCCTGGGCTTCTGGAAGGCCCTGCACGAGGTCTGGCCGAACACCCGGCAGCAGCGCTGCTGGGTCCACAAGACCGCCAACGTTCTCAACAAGCTGCCCCAGTCGGTGCACGGCAAGGCGAAGAAGGACCTGCACGCGATCTACGAGGCCGAGAGCCGGGCCGCCGCCGAGAACGCCTTCGACCGCTTCATCGCCAAGTACGGCGCCAAGCACGACAAGGCGGCAGCGTGCCTGGCCAAGGATCGCGCGGCCCTGCTCGCGTTCTACGACTTCCCGGCCGAGCACTGGAAGCACGTGCGCACCTCGAATCCCGATCGAGAGCACCTTCGCCACGGTGCGGCTGCGGACCGACAAGACCAAGGGCTGCCTGTCACGCGAAACCGCGCTGGCCATGGTCTTCAAGCTCGCCAAATCGGCCGAGCGCCACTGGCGTCAGCTGGACGGCGCCAACCGCCTCGGCCAGGTCATCGAGGGCATCAGGTTCCGCGACGGCGAGCCCGTTCAAGATGCCGAGGAGCAAGCCGCTGCCTGACCCCATACACCAAGATTGACCATAGCTCCG
>CAVUWP010000027.1:0-74359 GCA_963745085.1 uncultured Alphaproteobacteria bacterium
AGCCGGCGAAACAAACAAGCCGTCTGGTTACCCAGCCGCCCGCTGTCCGTTTCGCCTGAAACCCGACGTCGCGGCGCCGGAGCGGCCTAATTAGGACCGTCGCTCGGCACTGTCAACAGGCGGTTTCGCGAAACCGTCATCTTTTGCCGGTCGCGGATCATCGCGGCTGTCGAGGACGCTCGCGCCTGTCTCCGCCTCGGCGCGCTCGAGCATCTTGGCGATCCGGAGCGCCCGCGCATAGGCGGCGGTCAGCGCGAACATGAACCCCCGCCACCCGCCGGTCACGTGCCGGCGCAGCAGATAGAAGCGCAGGAACGCCGCCGGCATCTCGAAGGGCAGCCGGAGGAGCAGGCCGAGGCGCGGCCGCGCACGCCCCGCCTCGGCGGCAAAGCTCGAATACCGATTCTCCTTTTCCACCAGATGCGCCCAGGAGAGCAGCGGGAAATGGTGGATCGGCGCCCCGAGTTGACCGGGGGGCACGTCAGTCTCGACCCGATCGAGCAGCGGATGCGGGCGATAGCGCGCCACGTCAAGGTGGTAGAGGCGGACCACGTTGTAGTCGCCGGCCAGCCAGCGGGGGCGCTCGCGTCCCGGATAGACGGTGAGAATGCGGACCTTGTAGGCACCCGGCGGCGGATCGCCGGCGATCAGCGCAGCGACTTCGCGGGCGAGGGCGGGCGTCACCACCTCGTCGGCGTCGACGTTCAGCAGCCAGCGACGCCGGCAGACGGACTCGGCAAATGCCTTCTGCGGCCCATAGCCGTCCCATGCGCGGTCGTGGACCTCCGCGCCGTGGTCGCGCGCGATCTCGCGCGTCCTGTCCGTCGACCCTGAATCGACGACGACGATCTGGTCCGCCCAGCCAACGGCGGCCAGCGTCCGAGCGAGCCGCGCCTCCTCGTTCCGCGTGATGACGAAGACCGATACGGGCGCCTTCATCCGGCGGCGCTAGCACGGTCCGCCGAAGCGGTCAAAGCACCGCAGGGGCTGGACGCCGCGGCCCGGCGCGGATAGCCGGGCCAACGCAGGCGCGCGACGCTTGCCCCGAACGCCATGCCCCCGAGCGCCGGCCCCAGAGCGCCGGCCCCGGAGCGCCGGCCCCGGGCCCGATCATCGACGAGGCTCTGCAAATGAACGCGAACACGCAGCCGATCCCGGAACTCTATGTCTCGGCCGAGAGCGCCGCAAAGCTGAAGAAGACCGCCGGCGACCTTCCTTCCTGGGATCTGACCCCGCGCCAGATCT
Source organism: uncultured Alphaproteobacteria bacterium (assembly GCA_963745085.1). Classification (GTDB taxonomy): domain Bacteria; phylum Pseudomonadota; class Alphaproteobacteria; order Rhodobacterales; family Rhodobacteraceae; genus Thermohalobaculum. Next base: position 1,246 of record CAVUWP010000027.1, read on the forward strand.
GCGATCTCGAGCTGCTGATGAACGGCGGGTTCAGCCCTCTGAAGGGCTTTCTCGGTCGGGCCGATTATGAGAGCGTCGTCGCCGACTGGCGGCTGGCGGATGGCGCCGTCTGGCCGATGCCGGTCACGCTCGACGTCTCGGAAAAGTTCGCCGAGGCCGTCGAGCCCGGGCAGGACATCGCGCTCCGCGACCAGGAGGGCGTGATCCTCGCGATCATGTCGGTCACTGACCGATGGTCGCCGGACAAGGCGCGCGAGGCCGAGGGCGTGTTCGGCTCGACCGACCTGCGACATCCGGCGGTCAACCACCTGATGAACGCCGCGGGGCCCGTCTACTTCGGCGGACCCGTCACGGGCATCCAGCCGCCGACGCACTATGACTACAGGTCGCGCCGCGACACGCCGAACGAGCTGCGCGCCTATTTCCGCAAGCTGGGCTGGCGCCGGATCGTCGCCTTCCAGACGCGCAATCCGCTGCACCGGGCGCACCAGGAGCTGACCTTCCGCGCCGCCCGCGAGGCACAGGCCAACCTGCTGATCCACCCCGTCGTCGGCCTGACGAAGCCCGGCGACATCGACCACTTCACCCGCGTGCGCTGCTACGAGGCGGTGCTCGACAAGTACCCGGCCGCGACGACGCACCTCTCGTTGCTGAACCTCGCCATGCGCATGGGCGGCCCGCGCGAGGCGGTCTGGCACGCCATCATCCGCCGCAACCACGGCTGCACGCACTTCATCGTCGGCCGAGATCACGCCGGGCCGGGCAAGGACAGCCAGGGCAGGGATTTCTACGGCCCCTACGACGCGCAGGAGGCAGTGGCGAAATACGCGGGCGAGATCGGCGTCGAGATGGTGCCCTTCAAGCAGATGGTCTATGTCCAGGAGCGGGCACAGTACTTTCCCGCGGACGAGATCGAGGAGAGCTGGACCGTGCTCGACATCTCCGGCACCGAGCTTCGCCGCCGGCTGCAGGAGGGGCTGGAGATCCCCGACTGGTTCTCGTTCCCCGAGGTGGTGGCCGAGCTCCGCCGCACCAAGCCGCCGCGCGCGCAGCAGGGCTTCACGGTCTTCTTCACCGGCCTGTCCGGGTCGGGGAAATCCACCATCGCCAATGCCATGATGGTCAAGCTGATGGAGCAGGGCGGCCGGCCGGTGACGCTGCTCGACGGCGACATCGTGCGAAAGCACCTGTCCTCGGAACTCGGGTTCTCCAAAGAGCATCGCGACATCAACATCCGCCGGATCGGCTATGTCGCCTCCGAGATCACCAAGAACGGCGGCATCGCGCTCTGCGCGCCGATCGCCCCTTACTCGGCGACCCGCCGGGCGGTGCGCGAGATGATCGAGGAGCACGGCGCGTTTGTCGAGGTGCACGTCGCGACCAGCCTCGAGGAGTGCGAGCGGCGCGACCGCAAGGGGCTCTACCGGATGGCGCGAGAGGGCAAGATCAAGGAGTTCACCGGCATATCGGACCCATACGAGGCGCCCGAAGATCCGGAGCTTCGCCTCGACACCGAGAATGTCGACCCCGACCATTGCGCGCATCAGGTGCTGCTGAAGCTGGAGGCTCTGGGGCTGATCGGCGTCAGCGCCTGAGCCCTTTCCACGAGAGGCCTCCGCCGCCCTCGGTGAGACGCGCAGCGGGTGGACCGGGGCGGGCGAAGGATGTCATAGCGGACGACATCATGTGTGACATCATCGCACCCGCGCGAAGAACACCATCCGCGAGAGCGATGCTGTCTTGCGGATTGCCGAAGGCGAGGTGGCGATCGGTGACCGCGTTGCCGCGATCCCACTGCGGCGGCCTCTGGCGGCGCCCGCGCCGGCGCACTAGCTCGGCGCCATGGCGACCGGGACAGGGCTGATCGACGAGCTGGCTGACGAGGCGCGCGCGCTCGGCTTCGCCGATCTGGGCGTGGCCCGGCCGGCCATCGGCCCGGCGGGCGAGCGGCTGCGGCGCTGGGTCGCCGAGGGGCGGCACGGCCAAATGGGCTGGATGGCCGTGCGGCTGGACTGGCGGGCGGCACCCGCGGCGCTCTGGCCCGAGGCGCGCTCGGTGATCATGCTGGCCGACAGCTATGCGCCGGAATGCGACCCGCTGGCGGTGCTGGACCGGCCGGACAGGGGGGCGATCAGTGTTTATGCGCAGGGCGCGGACTATCACGACACGGTCAAGAAGCGGCTGAAGCGGCTGGGGCGCTGGCTGATCGGGCGGGCAGGCGGCGAGATCAAGGTCTTCGTCGACACGGCGCCGGTAATGGAGAAGCCGCTGGCGCAGGCGGCTGGCCTCGGCTGGCAGGGCAAGCACACGAACCTGGTGTCGCGCCGGCTGGGGTCCTGGTTCTTCATCGGGGCGATCTTCACGACGCTGGAGCTGCCGGCGGCCGCGCCTGAGCGCGACCATTGCGGCAGCTGCCGCCGCTGTTTGGACATCTGCCCGACGGCAGCCTTCCCGGCGCCCTACCGACTGGATGCCACGCGCTGCATCAGCTATCTGACGATCGAGCTGAAAGGCCCGATCCCGCGGGCGCTGCGTCCCGCGATCGGCAACCGCATCTACGGCTGCGACGACTGCCTGGCCGTCTGCCCCTGGAACAAATATGCGCGCTGCGCCGCCGAGCACTACGCCGCCCGCCCGGAAACCGACGCGCCGCCGCTGTCCGAGCTCGCTACGCTCGACGACGCCGCCTTCCGCGCCCGCTTCCGCGGCTCGCCGATCAAGCGCATCGGCCGCGGGCGGTTCGTGCGCAACGTACTGATCGCCATCGGTAATTCCGGCGACCGGCGCCTGGCCGACCTCGCCCGCCGGCTGACCAGCGATGCCGACCCGCTGGTGCGCGGCGCCGCCGTCTGGGCGCTCTCGCGTCTGGCGGGCGAGCCGGCCTTCCTGGCGGCGCGGCTGCAAGATCCCGACCCGGGGGTGCAGGCCGAATGGGCGGCCGGCATCGACGACATACGCGGTCGGCGTCGCGGTGCTGCCGCCGGGCCGGCGCTTCCTTGACTTCCCCGCGCCGTCCGCGCACATCCGCCGCGTAGTCGGCGAGGAGCGGGCGGTGCCCTTCGTAATCCCGTTTCCGGACATCGATCCGGCGATCTTCACGCTGACGCTCGGCAATTTCCAGTTCTCGCTGCGCTGGTATGCGCTGGCCTATATCGCCGGGCTCGTCCTCGGCTGGCGGCTGGTCGTCTGGCTGATGCGGCGCGACCGGCTGTGGCCCGGCAACCGTCCGCCGATGACGCCCGAGCAGCCGGAGGAGCTGCTGACCTGGATGGTGCTGGGCGTCGTGCTGGGCGGGCGGATTGGGTTCGTGCTGTTCTACAGCCCCGGCTATTACCTGTCGCACCCGCTGCAGATCCTGCAGGTCTGGAACGGCGGCATGTCGTTCCATGGCGGCGCGCTGGGGGTCATTCTCGGGATCATCGCCTGGTCGAACCTCAAGGGCCGGCCGCAATTTCAGGTGGCGGACGCCATCTGCATGGTGGTGCCGGCGGGCCTGTTCTTCGGACGGCTCGCCAACTTCGTCAACGGCGAGCTGTGGGGGCGGCCGACCGACGTGCCCTGGGCGATGCGGTTTCCCATGATCAACCCGGCGACGGGTTTGCGCGACTGGGACCTGCTGACCGAGCCGCGGCATCCGAGCCAGCTCTACGAGGCGACGCTGGAGGGGCTGGTGCTGTTCGCCGTGCTCTGGTGGCTGGCGCTGCAGCGCGGCTGGCTGAAGCGGCCAGGCGCCATATCGGGGATGTTCCTGCTTGGCTACGGCCTGGCGCGGGCCTTTGTCGAGAACTTCCGGCAGGGCGATGCGCAGTACGTCTCTGCCGCCAACCCGAACGGGCAGATCCTGCGCTTCGGCGAGACGGCGGACGCGCTGGGGCTGACCATGGGCCAGCTGCTGTCGCTGCCGATGGTCGTCGCCGGCATCGGCCTGCTGGTGTTCTCGGCGCGCCGCCGCGCCCCGGCGTGATCGGCGTGCCTTGCGCGACCGGGCTCGAGCGCCTGATCCGGAGCGAGATCGCCGCGGCCGGGCCGATGACCGTCGCCCGCTACATGGAGCTGTGCCTCGCGCACCCGCGGCACGGCTATTACGCGACGCGCGATCCGCTGGGCGCCGGCGGCGACTTCGTCACCGCGCCCGAGATCAGCCAGATGTTCGGCGAGATGATCGGCGCCTGGGTGGCGGCGGTCTGGCAGGCGATGGGGCGGCCGGGCTTTCGCCTGGTCGAGCTCGGTCCCGGGCGCGGCACGATGATGGCGGACGCGCTGCGCGTGCTCGGCGCCGCGGGCGCCGCCGAGGCGGCGGAGGTGTGGTTCGTCGAGGCCTCGGCGCCGCTTCGCGCCGAGCAGGCGCGGCGGGTGCCGGGCGCGCGCTGGGCGGCGCGGCTCGAGGAGGTTCCGGAGGGGCCGATGGTCGTCGTCGCGAACGAGTTCCTGGACGCCCTGCCGGTGCGCCAGTTCCTGAAGTCGACCGAGGGCTGGCGCGAGCGCATGGTCGGCCTCGGTGCGCCGGCGGACCGTCGCGCGTCGGGCTCCGTGCGGCGATGCGAGGGCGCTGGCGCTTCGCTCTGCTGGGGTCTGTCGGAGGCGCTGCCCGGACGGGACGCGACGCCCGTCGCGGCATGGCGCGAAGTGTCGCCCGCTGCCGACATGACAGCGGCGGTGCTCGCCCGGCGGCTGGCCGGGGCGCCCGGCGCGGCGCTGATCATCGACTATGGCTACCGCGCCGAGGACCGGCCGGACGGTCCGACGCTGCAGGCGGTGCGGGCGCACGGGCGGGCCGACCCGCTGGAGGCACCCGGCGAGGCGGACCTGACCTGGCTGGTCGATTTCGACTGCGCTGGCCCGCGGGCTGGCGGCGGAGGGCGCCGTGGTCCGGATTGCGACGCAGGGCGCCTTCCTTGCCCGGCTCGGCATCGGCGCGCGGGCGGCGGCGCTGGCGCGGGCGCGGCCCGACCGGGCGGCGGCGGTCGCCGATGCGCTCGAGCGGTTGACGGCGCCGGACGCGATGGGGACGCTGTTCAAGGTGGCGGCGGCTGTCTCGCCGGGGCAGGCCGGTCCGCCGGGGTTCGCGCCGGAACCGGGACAGGTCTGATGCAGCCGATCATCGCCGACACCCTCAAGCGGCGTCACCCACGGATTTTTCACGCGCGAGGGCGGCGTCTCGGGCGGCATCTATGCCAGCCTGAACGGCGGCCCCGGCTCGGGCGACGACGCCGGGGCCGTTGTCGAGAACCGACGGCGCATCGCCGGGCGCATGGGCGCCGGCCACCTCGTCTCGCTCCACCAGGTGCACGGGCGCGAGGCCGTTCGCGTGACGGCTCCGTGGCAGGGCGATCGGCCGCGCGCGGATGCGATGGTCACGGACCGGCCCGGCATTGCGCTCGGCATCCTGACGGCGGACTGCGCGCCCGTGCTGTTCGCCGATGCGCAGGCCGGCGTCGTCGGCGCGGCGCATGCCGGCTGGAAGGGCGCGCTGGCGGGCGTGCTCGAGGCGACGGTCGAGGCGATGGCGGGGCTGGGCGCCGAGCGCGACAGGATCGTCGCCGCGATCGGCCCGGCGATCTCGCAGCGCGCCTACGAGGTCGGGCCGGAGTTCGTCGAGCGCTTCATAGACGACGACCCGGAGAACGGCCGGTTCTTTGCCGGGGGCGGGCTGGCTCGGGCGGCGCGGATGGTGATCGCGCGATGTTCGACCTGCCCGGCTACTGCCTGGCGCGGCTGCGGCTGGCCGGCGTCGGCGCGGCCGAGTGGACCGGCCACTGCACCTATTCCGACCCTGGCCGGTTCTATTCCTATCGCCGCGCCTGCCATCAGGGCGAGCCGGACTATGGCCGGCTGGTCGCCGCCATCGCATTGTAGCCGGGCGGCAAATGTCGCCGGACATCCCCGCTCTCCCGTCGGCCTGACGCCGAGGGCCGGACCGGCGATGCGGGTTGCCTCGCGCGTACCGATCGAGTTGACTGGCCGTATCACGCCGGCTGGGCCGCCTGCGCGGAGGGGGTCATGCTGCATTTCACCGAGGACGAGTTCGCCGGGCGATTGGCGCGCACGCGGGCCGAGATGGACCGGCGCGGGCTGGACGCGCTGCTGCTGTTCGCGCCCGAGAGCCAGTTCTGGCTGACCGGCTATGACACCTTCGGCTTCTGCTTCTTCCAGTGCCTGGTCGTCGCCGCGGATCGCGACCCGGTGCTGCTGACGCGCGCGCCGGACCTGCGGCAGGCAGAGCTGACCTCGACCGTCCACGACATCCGAATCTGGAAGGACGGCGCGGGCGCTCGAGCCGGCGCACGAGCTCGCGGCGCTGCTGGCCGAACTGGGGCTGGCGGGCCGGCGCATCGGCTGGGAGACGGCGACGCAGGGGCTGACGCACAGGAACGGCGCCGCGGTGGCGGCGGCGCTCGACGGTCTGGGCGGCGCGCTGATCGACGCGTCCGAGCTGATGGGCGTGCTGCGGCTGGTCAAGTCGCCGGCCGAGATCGCCTGCGTCCGCCGGGCGGCCGAGCTGGCCGACCTGGCCTGGGACGCGGCGCTGGCGGAAACCCGGGCGGGAGCGTTCGAGGGCGACATCCTCGCGGCCATGCACACCGCGATCTTCGAGGGCGACGGCGACTATCCGGGCAACGAGTTCATCATCGGCTCGGGCGACCACGCGCTGCTCTGCCGCTATCATTCCGGGCGGCGGCGGCTGGACGCGCGGGACCAGCTGACCCTCGAATGGGCGGGAACCTACCGTCATTATCACGCGGCGCTGATGAAGACGATCGTCATAGGCGAGCCGAGCCCGCGCCACCGCGAGTTGCAGGCGGCGGCCGAGGAGGCGCTGACTGCCTGCGAGGCGGCGCTGAGTCCCGGACAACCCGATGGCCGCCGTCTTCGAGGCGCACGCCCGGGTGTTCGACGCGCACGGGCTGGCGCCGCACCGGCTGAACGCCTGCGGCTATTCGCTGGGGCCGCGCTTCTCGCCCGGCTGGATGGAGGACCAGATGTTCTACGAGGGCGCGCCGACGGTGCTGGAGCCGGACATGGTCTTCTTCCTGCACATGATCCTGTTCGACAGCGACCAGGGCGCGGCGATGACGCTGGGGCGCACCTCGCTGGTGACCGAGGGGGCGGCCCAGCCGCTCAGCCGGATGCCGCTGGACCTCGTGGCGCGCTGACAACAACAGCGGCCCTTGCCGCCGTGGGCGGCACTCGGCCGGCGCCGCCCGCACCTGTCGCGGAGCAGAAGGCAAACCGGCGAGCGGTCGCCGCCTCGCGTCGCCGCGGAACAGGGCCGCGGTGTCACTTCACGATGTTGGCTTCGCTCGCGATGTTCTTGCCGTCGGTGAAGTGGTAGATCACGTGGACCTTCTCGCCGGATACGAAGGCCGTCTCCGTGCCGGCCGGCAGCGTGTAGGTCGCGCCGCTGTCGAGGGTGAGGATGCGGGCCCCTGCATCCCACGAGTTGACCCTGCCGGTCGTCTCGTGCGGGGAGGTCAGCGCCAGGGCCGGGGTCGCCAGGACGGCCGTGATGAGAACCGGAATGAGCATGCGTCGCATTGGTGCGCTCCTTGGTTCGCGGAGGGAAAGCCGCCCTCCGGGATCTGGCCTGGCCGGCGACCCATGTCGCCATGGCCGTGGCCATGCGACAGGATATAGATCCCGCGGCTATGCGCCGGATGGCGTCTGCGTTAATTCGCGTCCACGGACGGGCGACGCTGCGCACCGACCCGCCGCCTGCCGTTGCACGAAGCGGGCCTTGCCGCGTACGCACTGCGGCTCCCCTGCGACGCGCGGGGCCTTTACCTTGCCGGCATCGCCGGTCAGCATGACGACGCCGGGAGGGTCCGATGCCACGCTTTGCCGCCAACCTGTCGATGATGTTCACCGAGCGTCCGTTCGTCGAGCGCTTCGCCGCCGCGGCGGCGGCGGGCTTCGAGGCGGTCGAGTACCTCTTTCCCTACGAGCACGATGCGCAGGCGCTGCGCGCGGCGCTTGACGCCGCCGGACTGCGCCAGGCGCTGTTCAACGCGCCGCCCGGCGACTGGAAGGCCGGCGAGCGCGGCCTCTCCGCCATCCCGGGCCGCGGCGTCGCCTTTCGCGAGACGTTCGAGCAGGCGGTCAGGTACGCCGAGGTCATCGGGCCCGAGCGCATCCATGTCATGGCCGGCATCACCACCGGCACCTGGGCGCGCGCCACCTATATCGACAACCTGCGCTGGGCTGCCGACCGGGTGCCCGACCGCGTTCTGGTCATCGAGCCGATCAACACGCGCGACATACCGGGATACTTCCTGAACCGGTCCGACGAGGCGGTGCGGATCATCGAGGCGATCGGCGCGCCGAACCTCAAGCTGCAGCTCGACCTCTACCATGCGCAGATCATGGAGGGCGACCTGACCCGCCGGCTGGAGAAGCTGATCGATCATATCGGCCACATCCAGATCGCCGGCGTGCCCGACCGGCACGAACCGGACGCGGGCGAGCTGAACATCGCACATCTGCTCGGGACGCTTGACGGGCTCGGCTATGAGGGCTGGATCGGCTGCGAGTACCACCCGGCGGGACGCACCGAGGACGGGCTCGGCTGGTTCCACAGCGTGACCGGGCGGGCGTGACCCGGCCGTGACATGAAGATTATCCACCTGACGGACCTGCACCTCGCGGCGCCGGGCCAGCTTGTCTGGGGGCTAGACGCCTGCGAGCGGGCCGGCCGGGTGCTGGACGACATCGCCCGCTGGCATGCAGACGCGGCGTTCTGCGTCATCTCCGGCGATCTCGCCGACGATGGCGACCCGCGCGCCTATCGCTGGCTGGCCGGGCGGCTGGCGCGCTTTCCGCTGCGGACCTTCCTGATGGTCGGCAACCATGACGAGCGGCGCGCGATGCACGCCGAGCTGCCCGGGGTGATGGATGATGGCCAGGGCTTCGTGCAGGGCGTGCACGAGACGCCGGAGGGCGTCTTCCTGTTCCTCGATACGCTGAAGGACCCGACGGTCACGTCCGGGCAGTACTGCGCGGCGCGCCAGGGCTGGCTGCGGGCGCGGCTGGCCGAGGCGGCGGGGCGACCGGTCTTCGTCTTCATGCACCACCCGCCCTTCGACATCGGTATCGCGCGGATGGACCGGATCAAGCTGGAGGAGGCGGAGACGTTCGCCGGGATCATCGCAGGGCATGACGTCCGGCACATCTTCTTCGGCCACGTGCACCGTCCGGCCTTCGTCTCGTGGCGCGGCATTCCGTGCACGGCGCTGCCGGGCACCAGCCACCAGATCCCGCTGGTGGAGGCGGCGGCCTTCACGCTGGAGCCGCCGATGTACGCCGCAGTGCTGATCCGCGACGGCGGCGTGGTCGTCAACATGGACGCCCCGCTCGACCGCCACCCGGTTCCGGGGCCGGCATGACGGCAGGCCAGGCCGAGCGGACGGGGCATCCATCCCGCGTCCGACCCCTTGCATATCGGGTGCTTTGGCCGTAACTGCCAGCCGGCGGTGCGCTAGGGGTGTAGCTCAGTTGGTAGAGCATCGGTCTCCAAAACCGAGGGTCGGGGGTTCGAGCCCCTCCGCCCCTGCCAGCCACCGGAGCAGGAGGAAGCGATGATAAATCCGGCCCAGTTCGTGGCCCAGGTTCGGGCCGAGGCCGCCAAGGTGGTCTGGCCGACCCGGAAAGAGGCCGGGCTGACGACGCTGATGGTGTTCATCATGGCGACGTTGGTCGCGATCTTCTTCTTCTTTGTCGACCAGATCCTGGCCACCGGCATGGACGAGCTGCTGAACTTGAACATCTGAGGCGCGGGCGGGCTGGTCCGGTGCGGCCGTGCGGCGCCGACCGACCGCCGATCGATTTTCGCTTGCATTTCGTCGGCCGAGCATTTACCAGCCTGAAACTTCACCAGACACCGATGGCGCGCGGCGATTTGCTCGGCGCGCCTTTCTGATTGAGGATCGCGCCAAGCATCTGAGACCGCTCGGATTTGGCGGGGCCGCGGAGATGGCCCGAGGCAGAGCAAAGGGCAGAAGCGCGCATGGCCAAGCGTTGGTATTCGGTGAGCGTTCTGTCGAATTTCGAGAAGAAGGTGGCCGAGGCGATCAGGGAAGTCGTCCGCCGGCAGGGGCTGGAGGACGAGATCGACGAGGTGATGGTCCCGACGGAGGAGGTCACCGAGCTGCGCCGCGGCCGCAAGGTCCAGGTCGAGCGACGCTTCATGCCGGGCTATGTGCTCGTCAAGATGGAGATGTCCGACCGCGCCTATCACGCGATCATGGACATCAACCGCGTCACCGGGTTCCTCGGCCCGCAGGGCAAGCCGACGCCGCTGCGCGACGCCGAGGTGGCGCGCATCCTGAACCAGGTCGAGGAGGGGCTGGAGCGGCCGCGGCCGATGATCACCTTCGAGATCGGCGAGCAGGTCAGCGTCAACGACGGTCCCTTCGAGGGGTTCCAGGGCCTGGTCGAGGACGTCGACGAGGACAATGCGCGCCTGAAGGTCAGCGTCTCGATCTTCGGCCGGGCGACCCCGGTCGAGCTGGAATACGCCCAGGTGTCCAAGGCCGCCTGAGGCCGGAACGTCTGAGCATCGCGGTGGGAGGCGAGGGCGGCGCGCCGTCCGGACCGGACCACCTCCCCGGGTGACCGGCGGACGCGTCCGCCGGTCGAGGAAGCAAGGAAAGTCTGAATGGCGAAGAAAGTCATCGGCAAGCTGAAGCTGCAGGTGCCGGCCGGCAAGGCGAACCCGTCGCCGCCGATCGGCCCCGCGCTCGGTCAGCGCGGCATCAACATCATGGAGTTCTGCAAGGCGTTCAACGCCCGCAGCCAGGAGATCGAGCCGGGCGCGCCGTGCCCGACCGTGATCACCTACTACCAGGACAAGTCCTTCACCATGGAGATCAAGACGCCGCCGGCGTCCTATCTCATCAAGAAGGCGGCGAAGAAGCAGTCCGGCTCGGCCAAGCCCGGCCGCGAGAACGCGGGCTCGATCAGCGTGGCGCAGCTGCGCGAGATCGCCGAGGCGAAGATGAAGGACCTGAATGCCAACTCGGTCGAGGCGGCGATGCAGATCATCGCCGGCTCGGCGCGGTCGATGGGCATCGAGGTGAAGGGCTGAGCGATGGCAAAGCTGAGCAAGCGAATGAAGGCCATTCGAGGCGGCGGTCGACGGCAAGCGCGTGCTGCCGCTCGACGAGGCGGTCGGCCTGATCAAGGCGAACGCCAACGCCAAGTTCGACGAGACGGTCGAGCTGGCGATGAACCTCGGCGTGGACCCGCGCCATGCCGACCAGATGGTGCGCGGCAGCGTGACCCTGCCGAACGGCACGGGCAAGACGGTGCGCGTCGCCGTCTTCGCGCGCGGGCCGAAGGCCGAAGAGGCCGAGAAGGCGGGCGCCGACATCGTCGGCGCCGAGGACCTGATGGAGACGATTCAGGGGGGCAAGATCGAGTTCGACCGCTGTATCGCGACGCCGGACATGATGCCGATCGTCGGCCGGCTGGGCAAGATCCTGGGCCCGCGCGGGCTGATGCCGAACCCGAAGGTCGGCACGGTGACCATGGACGTCGGCCCAGGCGGTGAAGGACGGCCAAGGGCGGGCAGGTCGCAGTTCCGCGTCGAGAAGGCCGGGATCGTGCATGCCGGTGTCGGCAAGGCGAGCTTCGACGCCGACAAGCTCGCCGAGAACGTCCGCGCCCTGGTCGACGCGGTGAACAGGCCGAAGCCGACGGGCGCCAAGGGGACGTACCTGAAGAAGGTCTCGCTGAGCTCGACCATGGGGCCGGGCGTCGGCGTCGCGCTGGACAGCCTGCGCGCTGAGGCGTCCGCAGGGTGGGCGAGGCGCCCACCTTACGCATGACGCGATGGGCTGGTTCGCGGCCCGCCGCCGGTTTCGCCGGGCGCTGCCCGGCAAGAATTCCGCCGCGAGGCGGGAGACGGAGGGCGACCCTCCGGCCGTCCGAGACGGCGGGCGCCGGAAGACCTGATGGGGGACCGGCATAAGTCCTGCCATAGACGGGGAAGTGGCGAGATTTCCGTGCCCCGCGAGGGGCCCGCGATCCTGGCCGGTTCCCGGGACGGGACCAGAGCCGCACCGGGCGCCGAGCGCGGCCGGTGCAGACGAGAGCCGGGGAGGCCGCGAGGCGCCCCAAACTTGGAGCAAGAGAGTGGATAGAGCCCAGAAGGAAGACGTTGTCGGCGAGCTCGGCAACATCTTCGCGGACTCTGGCGTGATTGTCGTCGCGCAATACGCCGGTCTCTCGGTCGCCGAGATGACGGACTTCCGCAACACGCATGCGTGCGGCCGGCGGAGGTGTCCGCGTCGCCAAGAACAGGCTCGCCAGGATCGCCCTGGAGGGGAAGCCCTGCGAAGGCATGGGCAAGTACCTCAAGGGTCAGATGGTGCTCGCATATTCCGAGGACCCCGTCGCCGCGGCGAAAGTCGTGGAAGCCTATGCCAGGGACAACAGGAAACTGGAGGTCGTTGGCGGCGCGATGGGGGCCACGGTGCTGGATCCCCAGGGCGTCAAGTCCGTGTCCGAGATGCCGTCGCGCGAGGAGCTGATCGCGATGATCGCCGGCATGATCGGCGCGCCGGCGGGGAACCTGGTGCGGGCCATCACCTCGCCTGCCGCGAACATCGCCGGATGCCTGGCGACGATCGCGGAAGGGGACGAGGCGAGGCGGCCTGAGATGCGGCCGAGATGAGACCGCGTGTCGAGGGCGGACGGCGCACGCCGGACCCCCACATCACAGACGGAACGGAAACGGAAAAATGGCTAATATCGAACAACTCGCCGAACAGATCGTGGGCCTGACGCTGCTGGAGGCGTCGCAGCTCAAGGACCTGCTCAAGGACAAGTACGGCATCGAGCCCGCCGCGGGCGGCGCCGTGATGATGGCCGGCCCTGCCGCCGGCGGCGGCGGCCGCGGCGCCCGCCGAGGAGGAGAAGACCGAGTTCGACGTCATCCTGCTCGAAGCCGGGGAAAAGAAGATCAACGTCATCAAGGAGGTCCGCGCGATCACCGCGCTCGGCCTGAAGGAGGCGAAGGATCTGGTCGAGGCCGGCGGCAAGGCCGTCAAGGAGGCCGTCTCGAAGGACGAGGCCGAGACCATCAAGAAGAAGCTGGAAGACGCCGGCGCCAAGGTCGAGCTGCGCTGAGGCCCGCCGCTGAGGCCTGCCGCCGAAGCGTCCGCGCGGACGCGTCTTGAAGACGGGGGTCGCGCTGCTTAAGTGCGATCCTCACCCGAAAAAACGTTGCGCCGCTCCGGCGTGCGGCCGCCGCTTCGCCCCGGGACCCGATGGCAGCCGTCGCCGCGGGTCCCCGGACGACGCGGAAAGGTGACGGCGCGGAAAGGTCCGGAAAGCGTTGGCGGGGGGCCGCCGGCGAACGCATTGGACCGCCGGTGAGGCGAACAGAACGAGCACGTGGCCGATTACCCGCCGGCCGCGGTTCCGCCGAGGATGATCGAGGACACGCATGGGCGAGATGTTTTCCGGAAGGAAGCGCATTCGTAAGCATTTTGGCAAGATCCGCGAAGTCGCGGACATGCCGAACCTGATCGAAGTCCAGAAGAGTTCCTACGACCTGTTCCTGGAGAGCGGCGACGCGGGCGAGCCCGCCGACGGCGAGGGCATCCAGGGCGTGTTCCAGTCGGTCTTCCCGATCAAGGACTTCAACGAGACGGCGGTGCTGGAGTTCGTCCGCTACGAGCTCGAGCATCCCGAAGTACGACGTCGAGGAATGCCAGCAGCGCGACATGACCTACAGCGCGCCGCTGAAGGTGACGCTGCGGCTGATCGTGTTCGAGGTCGACGAGGACACCGGCGCCAAGTCCGTCAAGGACATCAAGGAGCAGGACGTCTACATGGGCGACATGCCGCTCATGACGCCGAACGGCACCTTCATCGTCAACGGCACCGAGCGCGTGATCGTCAGCCAGATGCATCGCAGCCCGGGCGTGTTCTTCGACCATGACAAGGGCAAGACGCACTCCGCGGCAAGCTGCTGTTCGCCAGCCGGGTCATCCCGTATCGCGGCTCGTGGCTGGACTTCGAGTTCGACGCCAAGGACATCGTCTTCGTGCGCATCGACCGGCGCCGCAAGCTGCCGGTGACGACGATGCTCTACGCGCTCGGTCTCGACCAGGAGGCGATCTGCGACCACTTCTACAACCGCGTCGCCTATCGCCGGCATGGCGAGGGCTGGGCGGTGCCGTTCAGCGTCGACCGGCTGAAGGGGTCGAGCCCGGCCTACGACCTGGTCGACGCGGCGAGCGGCGAGGTCGTCGCCAAGGCCGGCCAGAAGCTGACGCCGCGCTCGCTGAAGAAGATCGCCGATGATGGCGTCGAGCACGTCCTGGCGCCCTTCGAGGCGATCTATGGCCGCTTTGCCGCCGTCGACGTCATCAACGAGGAGACGGGCGCGATCTATGTCGAGGCGGGCGACGAGCTCGACGAGGCCAGAACATCCAGGCGCTGATCGATGCGGGGCTCGAGACGATCGAGACGCTCGACATCGATAACATCTCTGTCGGCGCGTACATCCGCAACACCATGGCGATGGACAAGAACCGCGACCGCGAATCGGCGCTGATGGACATCTACCGCGTCATGCGGCCCGGCGAGCCGCCGACGGTCGACGCGGCCGAGACGATGTTCCAGTCGCTGTTCTTCGATTCCGAGCGCTATGACCTGTCGGCGGTCGGGCGCGTCAAGATGAACATGCGCCTCGAGCTGGACGCGCCGGACACCCAGCGGACGCTGCGCCGCGAGGACATCCTGGCGGTGGTGAAGGCGCTGGTCGACCTGCGCGACGGGCGTGGCGAGGTGGACGACATCGACCATCTCGGCAACCGGCGCGTGCGCTCGGTCGGCGAGCTGATGGAGAACCAGTACCGCGTCGGCCTGCTGCGCATGGAGCGCGCCATTCGCGAGCGCATGAGCTCGGTCGAGATCGACACGGTGATGCCGCAGGATCTGATCAACGCCAAGCCGGCGGCGGCGGCGGTGCGCGAGTTCTTCGGCTCGTCGCAGCTGAGCCAGTTCATGGACCAGACCAACCCGCTTTCCGAGGTGACGCACAAGCGGCGGCTCTCGGCGCTGGGCCCCGGCGGCCTGACGCGCGAGCGCGCCGGCTTCGAGGTGCGCGACGTGCACCCGACGCATTACGGCCGCATGTGCCCGATCGAGACGCCGGAGGGGCCGAACATCGGCCTCATCAACTCGCTGGCGAGCTTTGCGCGCGTCAACAAGTACGGCTTCATCGAGACGCCCTACCGCAAGGTGGTGGACGGCAAGGTGACGGACGAGGTCGTCTATCTCTCGGCGACCGAGGAGATGCGCCACACCGTCGCCCAGGCGAACGCCCGGATGAACGAGGACGGCACGTTCCAGAATGAGCTCGTCTCGACCCGCAAGAGCGGCGACTTCATGCTCAGCCCGCGCGAGAACATCACGCTGATCGACGTCAGCCCGAAGCAGCTGGTCTCGGTCGCCGCGGCGCTGATCCCGTTCCTGGAGAACGACGACGCCAACCGCGCGCTGATGGGATCGAACATGCAGCGCCAGGCGGTGCCGCTGCTGAAGGCCGACGCGCCGTTCATCGGCACGGGGATGGAGGGCCGGGTCGCCCGCGACTCGGGTGCCGCGATCGCGGCGCGGCGCGGCGGCGTCATCGACCAGGTCGACGCCACCCGCATCGTCGTCCGTGTCACCGATGCGATGGAGATCGGCGATCCTGGCGTCGACATCTATCGCCTGCGCAAGTTCCAGCGTTCGAACCAGAACACCTGCATCAACCAGCGCCCGCTGGTGAAGGTGGGCGACCGGGTGACCAGGGGCGACGTCATCGCCGACGGGCCCTCGACGGATCTCGGCGAGCTGGCGCTGGGGCGGAACGCGCTCGTCGCCTTCATGCCCTGGAACGGCTACAACTACGAGGACTCGATCCTGATCTCGGAGCGCGTCGCCAAGGACGACGTCTTCACCTCGATCCACATCGAGGAGTACGAGGTCATGGCCCGCGACACCAAGCTGGGGCCGGAGGAGATCACCCGCGACATCCCGAACGTCGGCGAGGAGGCGCTGCGCAACCTCGACGAGGCGGGCATCGTCTACATCGGCGCCGAGGTCCAGCCGGGCGACATCCTGGTCGGCAAGATCACGCCCAAGGGCGAGAGTCCGATGACGCCGGAGGAGAAACTGCTCCGCGCCATCTTCGGCGAGAAGGCGTCGGACGTGCGCGACACCTCGCTGAGGATGCCGCCGGGCGATTTCGGCACGGTCGTCGAGGTCCGCGTCTTCAACCGGCACGGCGTCGAAAAGGACGAGCGCGCGCTGCAGATCGAGCGCGAGGAGATCGAGCGCCTGGCCCGCGACCGGGACGACGAGCTGGAGATCCTCGAGCGCAACATCTATGCGCGCCTGAAGGAGATGATCCTCGGCAAGACCGCGGTGAAGGGCCCGAAGGGCGTCAAGCCGAAGACCGAGATCGACGACGAGCTGCTCGGCAGCCTCAGCCGTGGCCAGTGGTGGCAGCTGGCGCTGCCCGAGGAGGCCGACGCTCAGGGTGTCGAGGCGCTGAACAGCCAGTACCTTCAGGCCAAGCGGGTGCTGGAAGCGCGCTTCGAGGACAAGGTCGAGAAGGTCCGTCGCGGCGACGACCTGCCGCCGGGCGGCATGAAGATGGTCAAGGTGTTCGTCGCGGTGAAGCGCAAGCTGCAGCCCGGCGACAAGATGGCCGGCCGTCACGGCAACAAGGGCGTCGTCAGCCGCGTCGTGCCCGAGGAGGACATGCCGTTCCTCGACAACGGCACGCCGATCGACCTGGTGCTGAACCCGCTGGGCGTGCCGAGCCGCATGAACGTCGGCCAGATCCTCGAGACGCATATGGGCTGGGCCTGCGCAAACCTCGGCCGGATGGTCGAGGAGGCGCTGGAGGCGTACAAGCGCGACGGCGACCTGACCCCGGTCCGGACGGCGATGGCGGGCGCCTATGGCGACGAGGTCACCGAGCACCTGGCGGAGATGACCGACGAGGAGATCGCCGAGGCGGCGGGCAACGTGACCCGCGGCATCCCGATCGCCACGCCGGTCTTCGACGGCGCCAAGGAGACCGACGTGACCGAGTACCTGATTAAGGCCGGTCTTGACGGCTCGGGGCAGGTGACGCTGTTCGACGGGCGCACCGGCGAGGCGTTCAGCCGGAAGGTGACGGTCGGCTACAAGTATCTGCTGAAGTTGCACCACCTGGTGGACGACAAGATCCACGCGCGCTCGACCGGCCCGTACAGCCTCGTCACCCAGCAGCCGCTGGGCGGCAAGGCCCAGTTCGGCGGCCAGCGCTTTGGCGAGATGGAGGTCTGGGCGCTGGAGGCCTATGGTGCGGCCTACACGCTGCAGGAGATGCTGACGGTCAAGTCCGACGACGTCGCCGGCCGCACCAAGGTCTACAAGTCGATCGTCAAGGGCGAGGACAACTTCGAGGCCGGCATCCCCAAATCCTTCAACGTCCTCGTCAAGGAGATCCGCTCGCTCGGCCTGAACGTCGAGCTGATGGACGGCGACGAGGAAGTCTGATCCCCGGCCCCTGGCCGCGCATTGACCCGGATGCGCGGCCGGCCGGGGGCTTCCCGGAAAGCCGGGGAAATGGAGACTGGATAGAATGAACCAGGAACTTACCAACATTTTCAACACGGCCGAGGCTCCGAAGACCTTCGAGGAGATCCGGATCAGCCTGGCCAGCCCCGAGCGCATCCTCAGCTGGTCGTTCGGCGAGATCAAGAAGCCCGAGACGATCAACTACCGGACCTTCAAGCCCGAGCGCGACGGCCTGTTCTGCGCCCGGATCTTCGGGCCGATCAAGGACTACGAGTGCCTGTGCGGCAAGTACAAGCGCATGAAGTACCGCGGGGTCACCTGCGAGAAGTGCGGCGTCGAGGTGACGCTGCAGAAAGTGCGGCGCGAGCGGATGGGCCACATCCAGCTGGCGGCGCCCGTCGCGCATATCTGGTTCCTCAAGTCTCTGCCGTCGCGCATCGGCCTGATGCTCGACATGACGCTGCGCGACCTGGAGCGCATCCTCTACTTCGAGCAGTACGTCGTCATCGAGCCGGGCCTGACCGATCTCAGCCAGCGTCAGCTGCTGACGGAGGAGGAGTTCCTCGACAAGCAGGACGAGTTCGGCGAGGACGCCTTCCGCGCCGGCATCGGCGCCGAGGCGATCCGCGAGATGCTGGCGGCGATCGATCTCGATGCCGAGGCCGAGCGGCTGCGCGAGGACCTGAAGGAGGCGACCGGCGAGCTGAAGCCGAAGAAGATCATAAAGCGGCTGAAGCTGGTCGAGCATTTCCTCGAGTCCGGC
Organism: uncultured Alphaproteobacteria bacterium; assembly: GCA_963745085.1. Classification (GTDB taxonomy): domain Bacteria; phylum Pseudomonadota; class Alphaproteobacteria; order Rhodobacterales; family Rhodobacteraceae; genus Thermohalobaculum. The sequence goes on from CAVUWP010000027.1 coordinate 19,574, forward strand.
AACCGGCCCGAGTGGATGGTGCTGACCGTCGTGCCCGTCATCCCGCCCGAGCTGCGCCCGCTGGTGCCGCTGGACGGCGGCCGCTTTGCGACCTCGGACCTCAACGACCTCTACCGCCGCGTCATCAACCGCAACAACCGTCTGAAGCGGCTGATCGAGCTGCGCGCGCCCGACATCATCGTGCGCAACGAGAAGCGCATGCTGCAGGAATCGGTCGACGCGCTCTTCGACAACGGCCGTCGCGGCCGCGTCATCACGGGCGCCAACAAGCGGCCGCTGAAGTCGCTGAGCGACATGCTCAAGGGCAAGCAGGGGCGGTTCCGGCAGAACCTGCTCGGCAAGCGCGTCGACTTTTCCGGCCGCTCGGTCATCGTGACCGGCCCGGAGCTCAAGCTGCACCAGTGCGGCCTGCCGAAGAAGATGGCGCTCGAGCTCTTCAAGCCGTTCATCTACAGCCGGCTCGACGCCAAGGGGCTGTCCTCCACCGTCAAGCAGGCGAAGAAGCTGGTCGAGAAGGAGCGGCCCGAGGTCTGGGACATCCTGGACGAGGTGATCCGCGAGCACCCGGTCCTGCTGAACCGGGCGCCGACGCTGCACCGCCTGGGCATCCAGGCGTTCGAGCCGGTGCTGATCGAGGGCAAGGCGATCCAGCTGCACCCGCTGGTCTGCGCCGCCTTCAACGCCGACTTCGACGGCGACCAGATGGCCGTGCACGTTCCCCTGAGCCTCGAGGCCCAGCTGGAGGCGCGCGTCCTGATGATGTCGACGAACAACGTGCTCAGCCCCGCGAACGGCAAGCCGATCATCGTGCCGAGCCAGGACATGGTCCTCGGCCTCTACTATCTCTCGCTCGAGAAGAAGGGCGAGCCGCACGAGGGCATGCTGCTGGCCGACATGGCAGAGATCGAGCACGCGCTGGAGGCGGGGCTGATCAACCTGCACACGAAGATCGTCTCGCGCTTCGATACTGTCGACGAGGAGGGCAAGCCCATCCGCCAGCGCGTCGAGACGACGGCCGGCCGGATGAAGCTGGCAAGCCTTCTGCCCCGGAACGCCAACGTGCCCTTCGACCTGGTCAACCGGGTGCTGCGCAAGGGCGAGGTCGGCGAACTGATCGACACCGTCTACCGCCATTGCGGCCAGAAGGAGTCGGTCATCTTCTGCGACCAGATCATGGGCCTCGGCTTCCGCGAGGCGTTCCGCGCCGGCATCAGCTTCGGCAAGGACGACATGGTCATCCCGCGCAAGAAGTGGGAGATCGTCAACGAGACGCGCGAGCAGGTCGCCGAGTTCGAGCAGCAGTACCTCGACGGCCTGATCACTCAGGGCGAAAAGTACAACAAGGTCGTCGACACCTGGGCGAAGTGCACCGATCGCGTCGCCGACGAGATGATGAAGGAGATCTCGTCTGTCGAGATCGACGAGGAGACCGGCCGCGAGAAGGATGCGAACTCGATCTACATGATGTCGGTCAGCCGCGCCCGTGGCTCGCCGGCCCAGATGCGCCAGCTCGCCGCCATGCGCGGCCTGATGGCCAAGCCTTCCGGCGAGATCATCGAGACGCCGATCGTCTCGAACTTCAAGGAGGGGCTGACCGTGCTCGAGTACTTCAACTCGACGCACGGCGCGCGCAAGGGCCTGGCCGACACCGCGCTGAAGACGGCGAACTCGGGCTATCTGACCCGCCGCCTCGTCGATGTGGCGCAGGACTGCATCATCAAGGAGGACGACTGCGGCACCGAGAACGGCATCACGCAGGAGGCGGTGATCAACTCCGGCAACGTCATCAACTCGATCGGCGAGCAGGTGCTGGGCCGCGTGCCGCTGGAGGACATCCTGGATCCGGCGACGCTCGACATGATCCATCCCTCGGGCGTGCTGATCGATGAGGCCGATGCCATTCGCATCGACGAGGCGAAGGTGCAGTCGATCAAGGTCCGCTCGCCGCTGACCTGCGAGGCCGATGACGGGATCTGCGGCACCTGCTATGGCCGCGATCTGGCGCGCGGCACGCCGGTGAACGTCGGCGAGGCGGTGGGCATCATCGCCGCCCAGTCGATCGGCGAGCCGGGCACGCAGCTGACGATGCGGACCTTCCACATCGGCGGCGCCGCCAGCGTGTCGGACAACTCCTTCGTCGAGTTCGACGCAGGAGGGCCTGGTCGAGCTGCGCAACGCCGCAACGCTGACCAATGCCGATGGCGACACCATCGTCATGGCGCGCAACATGCAGATCGCGGTCGTCGACGAGCAGGGGCGCGAGCGGGCGACGCACAAGCTGACCTTCGGCTCGAAGCTGCTGGTCAGCAATGGCGACGAGATCGGCCGCGGCCACCGCCTGGCGGAGTGGGACCCGTACACGCTGCCGATCATCGCCGAGAAGGGCGGCATCGCGAAGTACGTCGACCTCGACCTTGGCCTGACGGTGCGCGAGGAGACGGACGACGCGACCGGCATCTCGCGCCGGATCGTCTCGGACTGGCGGTCGGCGCCCAAGGGCAACGAGCTGAGGCCGGCGATCACGGTGATCGATGCAGACGGCAATCCAGTGCGGCTCGATAACAACAACCCGGCCCACTACTTCATGTCGGTCGACGCCATCCTCTCGGTCGAGGACGGCGAGCAGATCAAGGCCGGCGCGGTGATCGCTCGCATCCCGCGCGAGGGCGCCAAGACCAAGGACATCACCGGCGGCCTGCCGCGGGTGGCCGAGCTGTTCGAGGCGCGTCGTCCCAAGGACCACGCCATCATCGCCGAGATCGACGGCATGGTGCACTTCGAGAAGGACTACAAGAACAAGCGTCGCATCGTTCTGAAGCCGCATGACGAGGCCGCCGAGCCGCGCGAGTACCTTATCCCCAAGGGCAAGCACATCACCGTCCAGGAAGGCGATGTGATCCAAAAGGGCGAGTACATCATGGACGGCAACCCGGCGCCGCACGACATCCTGGCGATCCTGGGCGTCGAGGCGCTGGCCGAGTACCTGATCAACGAGATCCAGGACGTCTATCGGCTGCAGGGCGTGAAGATCAACGACAAGCATATCGAGGTGATCGTTCGCCAGATGCTGCAGAAGGTGGAAATCTCGGACGGCGGCGAGACGACGCTGCTGAAGGGCGAGCAGGTCGACAGGGCCGAGCTCGACGAGATGAACGCCAAGGCCGAAGCCGAGGGCCGCAGGCCTGCGTCAGGCGCGCCGGTGCTGCTGGGCATCACCAAGGCCAGCCTGCAGACGCGGTCGTTCATCTCGGCGGCCTCGTTCCAGGAGACGACGCGCGTTCTGACCGAGGCGTCGGTGCAGGGCAAGCGGGACCGGCTGATCGGGCTGAAGGAGAACGTCATCGTCGGCCGGCTGATCCCGGCAGGCACCGGCGGGGCGACGACGCGCGTCAAGCTCGAGGCGCAGAACCGGGACCGCAAGGTTCTGGCCGAGCGTCAGGCGGCGGCCGAGGCCGCTGGCGCGGCGCTCGAGGTCATCGAGCCGGAGGAGGACGACCGCGTGCCGGCGGGCGGCGGTGGCTTCGACGACATCCTCTGACGCCGAAACGCATCCGGCCGGGCTCAGCGGCCCGGCCGGATCACGCGAAAACGCACCTCGATGGTACTCACCTACCGCACCTACCGCGGAGCGACATGATCGCTCCGTCACGCAAACCGCAGAACGCCGCCTCACACCAAGCACTGCACTTTCGAGGCACGCGACTTTCGTCTCCACCACGTAGGCGACCACCCCCTCGCCCGACGCATGCATGCCGGTGGAGTTCAGCGGTTTTTGGGCGGGAATGCGATGGGCCTGCCATAATGGCGGGCTGGCCGCGGGTTTACCCGTGGCATCGCGCCTTTCGCTATTCTCCTCCCGCAACGGTGCGGAAGACCGGCGAATCGATGCGTACACTGCGTCTGAACCAAGCGGGAAGCCGGGCGGGCGCCGCCCCGGCCGCGGTGACCTGCGTGCTGTCGCTCGCGCTTTCTGCTGGCGGTGGCAAGGCGGCGGAGCTGGTTCATGCCGACCCCTGGGAGATCATCCACATCGCCCGCGAGTTCGGCCCGGCCGAGGTCGGCCGCGATGCCGTGAAGGACCCGCAGATCGAGGCGACCGTCGACGGGCGACACTATCGCATCGGGTTCTATGGCTGCTATCTTGGGCGGGGCTGCGACCGAATCCTGTTCGAGGCCCGCTTCGCCCGCAAGGAATGGGAAGACGAGCCGCCGCGGGCGAAAGAGTTCGCCGAGTGGAACAGCGATAAGCTGTTCGGCCGCGCCTGGCTGGACGACGACAACCGGGCCGTGCTGGACCTCGCCGTGACGCTGGTCGGCGGCGTTCCGAAGGACAATCTGCGCGATGTGTTCGCGCGCTGGCAGACGGCGGTGGACGAATACGCCGATCACCTGGATTTCTGAGCCGCCACGCGGCCGACCGGCCCAATCTCTCCTGCAATTTCGGCCTTGACCGCCACGGGGGGCATGCGTATGTTCCGCGCACTCCGCCACCTGGCCGCGGTCGGGCGTGAGCGGGCTGACAGGTTCTGCCCTGACAGACAAGTGCATGACCCGGGCTTTGGCCCAGGTCCTCTGTTTTTTTCTCCGCAGGCACCGAGTACGGGACTTGCGGGGCACCGCGTTTTACGGGCCGTCCGTCCGCGACGCGGGGCGACATGGCGAGACGAGCGACGAGGAAAAGGCGCGCATGCCGACGATCCAGCAGCTGATCCGGAAACCCCGGCAGCCGAAAGTGAAGCGACAGAAGGCGATGCACCTGCAGTCGTGCCCGCAGAAGCGTGGCGTCTGCACGCGCGTCTACACGACGACGCCGAAGAAGCCGAACTCGGCGCTGCGCAAGGTCGCCAAGGTGCGGCTCACGAATGGCTACGAGGTCATCAGCTACATTCCGGGCGAGGGCCATAACCTGCAGGAGCACTCGGTGGTCCTGATCCGTGGCGGCCGCGTCAAGGACCTGCCGGGCGTACGCTACCACATCCTGCGCGGAGTGCTCGACACGCAGGGCGTCAAGGACCGCAGGCAGCGCCGGTCGAAATACGGCGCGAAGCGGCCGAAATAGGGAGGGCGGGGCATGTCGAGGCGTCACCAGGCCGAGAAGCGCGAGATCCTGCCGGACCCGAAGTTCGGCGACCGCGTTCTGTCCAAGTTCATGAACAATCTGATGCATGCCGGCAAGAAGTCGGTCGCCGAGAGCATCGTCTATGGCGCGCTCGACCGGGTGCAGCAGCGCATGCGGCGCGAGCCGGTCGAGATCTTCCACGAGGCCCTCGAGAACATCAAGCCGTCGGTCGAGGTGCGGTCGCGCCGCGTCGGCGGCGCGACATACCAGGTGCCCGTCGAGGTGCGCCCCGAGCGCCGCGAGGCGCTGGGTCTTCGCTGGCTGATCACGGCCTCGCGCAACCGCAACGAGAACACCATGGAGGAGCGGCTCGCCGCCGAGCTCATGGACGCCGCCAACAACCGTGGCACGGCCGTGAAGAAGCGCGAGGACACGCACAAGATGGCCGAGGCCAACAAAGCCTTCAGCCACTACCGATGGTAATCGGACTCTTCGGAGGACACTGACATGGCCCGCCAATACTCGCTCGACCGGTACCGCAACTTCGGTATCATGGCGCATATCGATGCAGGCAAGACGACCTGCACCGAGCGGATCCTGTACTACACGGGCAAGGCGCACAAGATCGGCGAGGTGCACGACGGCGCCGCGACCATGGACTGGATGGAGCAGGAGCAGGAGCGCGGCATCACCATCACGTCGGCCGCGACGACCACGTTCTGGTTCCGCACCGAGGACGGCACGACACCGATCGGCGGCTATGGCGAGACGCCGGACGAGGCGAAGTTCCGCTTCAACATCATCGACACGCCTGGCCACGTCGACTTCACGATCGAGGTCGAGCGCTCGCTCGCCGTTCTCGACGGCGCCGTTTGCGTGCTGGACGCCAACCAGGGCGTCGAGCCGCAGACCGAGACCGTCTGGCGGCAGGCCGACCGCTACAAGGTGCCGCGCATCGTCTTCGTCAACAAGATGGACAAGATCGGCGCCGACTTCTTCAACTGCGTGCAGATGGTCAAGGACAGAACGGGGGCGCTGCCCGTTCCGATTCAGCTGCCGATCGGCTCCGAAGGTGACTTCGAGGGCTTGATCTCGCTCATCACGATGCAGGAGTGGGTCTGGAAAGGCGAGGATCTCGGTGCGAGCTGGGTGCTGACGGACATACGGCCCGAGCTGAAGGAGCAGGCCGAGGAGTGGCGCCAGAAGCTGATCGAGGTCGCCGTCGAGCAGGAAGACGAGTGGGTCGAGAAGTATCTCGAGGGCGAGGAGCCCGACGTCGAGACGCTGCGCCGGCTGGTCCGCAAGGGCACGCTCAGCATGTCCTTCGTGCCCGTGCTCTGCGGCTCGGCCTTCAAGAACAAGGGCGTTCAGCCCTTGCTGAACGCCGTGATCGACTACCTGCCGGGGCCGCTCGACGTGCCGGCCTATATGGGCTTCAAGCCGGGCGACGAGACCGAGACGCGCAATGTCGAGCGCCGGGCCGATGACAAGCAGCCCTTCGCCGGGCTCGCCTTCAAGATCATGAACGACCCATTCGTTGGCTCGCTGACCTTCACCCGCGTCTATTCGGGGCACATCGGCAAGGGCACGCAGATCCTGAATTCGACCAAGGGCAAGCGCGAGCGCATCGGCCGGATGATGATGATGCATGCCAACACGCGCGAGGAGATCGACGAGGCGTTCGCCGGCGACATCATCGCGCTGGCCGGGCTGAAGGACACGACCACGGGCGACACGCTCTGCGACCAGTCGCAGCCGGTCGTGCTCGAGACCATGACCTTCCCCGAGCCGGTCATCGAGATCGCGGTCGAGCCGAAGACCAAGGCGGACCAGGAGAAGATGAGCCAGGGCCTGCAGCGGCTTGCCGCCGAGGACCCGTCCTTCCGCGTCGAGTCCGACCCCGAGAGCGGCCAGACCATCATGAAGGGCATGGGAGAGCTGCATCTCGACATTCTGGTCGACCGGCTGAAGCGCGAGTTCAAGGTCGAGGCCAATGTCGGTGCGCCGCAGGTCGCCTATCGCGAGACGATCAGCCACGAGACCGAGATCGACTATACGCACAAGAAGCAGTCGGGCGGCTCGGGCCAGTTCGCGCGCGTCAAGCTGGTGATCACGCCGACCGAAGCCGGCGAGGGCTACAGCTTTGACAGCAAGATCGTCGGCGGCTCGGTGCCGAAGGAATACGTTCCTGGCGTCGAGAAGGGCATCAAGTCCGTCATGGACAGCGGCCCGCTCGCCGGTTTCCCGGTCATCGACTTCAAGGTCGCGCTGATCGACGGCGCCTATCACGACGTGGACTCGTCGGTGCTCGCCTTCGAGATCGCCGCGCGCGCTGCCATGCGGGATGGGCTGAAGAAGGCGGGCGCCAAGCTGCTCGAGCCGATCATGCGGGTCGAGGTGGTGACGCCCGAGGAGTTCACCGGCTCGGTCATCGGCGACCTGACCAGCCGGCGTGGCCAGATGCAGGGGCAGGAGATGCGCGCCAATGCGAGCATCATCAACGCCTTCGTGCCGCTGGCCAACATGTTCAAATATGTCGACACGCTCCGGTCGATGAGCCAGGGGCGCGCGCAGTTCACCATGCAGTTCGACCACTACGAACCGGTGCCGTCGAACATCAGCCAGGAGATCCAGGCGAAGTACGCCTGACCCCGATACACATCCGACACCCCGGGTCGCATCGCGCCTGAAGAAAGACTGGAGGCCAGAGAAGATGGGCAAAGCAAAGTTCGAGCGGAACAAGCCGCACGTCAATGTCGGAACGATCGGCCATGTCGACCACGGCAAGACGACCCTAACGGCGTCAATCACCAAGTACTTCGGCGAGTTCAAGGCGTTCGAGGAGATCGACGCGGCGCCCGAGGAGAAGGCGCGCGGCATCACGATCTCGACGAGCCATGTCGAGTACCAGACCGATGCGCGGCATTATGCGCACGTCGATTGCCCGGGCCACGCCGACTATGTCAAGAACATGATCACCGGCGCGGCGCAGATGGACGGCGCCATCCTGGTGGTCTCGGCGGCCGACGGGCCGATGCCGCAGACGCGCGAGCACATCCTGCTGGCCAAGCAGGTCGGCGTCCCGGCGATGGTCGTCTTCCTCAACAAGGTCGACCAGGTCGACGACGAGGAGCTGCTCGAGCTCGTCGAGATGGAGGTGCGCGAGCTGCTCTCCAGCTACGAGTTCCCCGGCGACGACATTCCGATCGTCAAGGGCAGCGCGCTGGCGGCGCTGGAAGGCCGCGACGACGAGATCGGCGAGAAGTCGATCCGCGCCCTGATGGAGGCGGTCGACAGCTATATCCCGACGCCGGACCGGCCGGTCGACCAGCCGTTCCTGATGCCGATCGAGGACGTCTTCTCGATTTCGGGCCGCGGCACGGTGGTGACGGGGCGCGTCGAGCGCGGCGTCATCACGGTCGGCGAGGAGGTCGAGATCGTCGGCATCCGGCCGACGCGCAAGACCACCTGCACGGGCGTCGAGATGTTCCGCAAGCTGCTGGACCGCGGCGAGGCCGGCGACAACATCGGCGCGCTGCTGCGCGGCATCGACCGCGAGGGCGTCGAGCGCGGCCAGGTGCTGTGCAAGCCCGGCTCGGTCACGCCGCACACCAAGTTCGAGGCCGAGGCCTACATCCTGACCAAGGAGGAGGGCGGCCGGCACACGCCGTTCTTCTCGAACTACCGGCCGCAGTTCTACTTCCGGACGACGGACGTGACGGGCACGGTCGAGCTGCCGTCGGGCACCGAGATGGTCATGCCGGGCGACAACATCAGCTTCACCGTCAACCTGATCCAGCCGATCGCCATGGAGGAGAAGCTGCGCTTCGCCATCCGCGAGGGCGGCCGCACCGTCGGCGCCGGCGTCGTCTCCAAGATCATCGAGTAGCAGCGCACGGCGCGGGCCGGGGGTCACCCCCGGCCCGGTCCGGCGCCCGAGAGGCAGGACGATGCAAGGTCAGAACATACGGATCCGGCTGAAGGCCTTCGATCACCGCGTGTTGGATGCCAGCACGCTGGAGATCGTCAACACGGCCAAGCGGACGGGCGCCGAGGTGCGCGGCCCGATCCCGCTGCCGAACAAGATCGAGAAATTCACGGTCCTTCGGGGCCCTCACGTCGACAAGAAGAGCCGGGAACAGTTCGAGATCCGCACGCACAAGCGGCTGCTCGACATCGTCGACCCGACTCCGCAGACGGTGGACGCGCTGATGAAGCTCGACCTCGCCGCCGGCGTCGACGTGGAGATCAAGCTCTAGGAGGGCGTGATGCGCTCGGGTGTCATTGCGAAGAAGCTGGGCATGACCCGCCTCTTCACCGAGGACGGGCGGCAGGTCCCGGTCACTGTCCTCCTGATGGAGGGCTGCCAGGTGGTGGCGCAGCGCACCGCCGAGAAGGACGGCTACACGGCCGTTCAACTCGGCGCGGGCGCGGCCAAGGCCAAGAACACGACGCAGCCTATGCGCGGCCACTTCGCCAAGGCGTCGGTCGAGCCGAAGCGGCGCCTGGTCGAGTTCCGCGTCAGCGCGGACAACCTGATCGAGGTGGGCGAGGAGATCACCGCCGACCATTATTTCGAGGGGCAGTTCGTCGACATCGCCGGCACCTCGATCGGCAAGGGTTTTGCCGGGGCGATGAAGCGGCACAACTTCGGCGGCCTGCGCGCGACGCACGGCGTCTCGATCAGCCATCGCAGCCACGGCTCGACCGGTGGCCGGCAGGACCCGGGCAAGGTCTTCAAGGGCAAGAAGATGGCCGGCCACATGGGTGATGCGCGCGTCACCGTGCAGAACCTGCAGGTCGTCAAGACCGACGCCACCCGCGGCCTGATCATGGTCAAGGGCGCGGTGCCCGGCGCCAAGGGCGGCTGGGTGATGATCAAGGACGCGGTGAAGAAGCCGACGCCCGACAACGTCATCCTGCCCGCGGCGACAAGGTCGCGCGCCGACGAAGCCGCGCGGCTGGCCGAGGAAGCGGCGGCGCAGGCCGCCGCCGAGGAAGCCGAGGCCGAGGCGCAGCGCCAGGCCGAGGCGGCCGCGGCGCAGGAAGCCGCGCTGAAGGAGGCCGAGGCCGAGATCAAGGGCGATGGCGAGACGCCGGACGGAGGCGAGGAGAAATGAAGATCGAGGTAGTCGGGATCGACGCCGCGCAGGCTGGCGAGATCGACCTCGCCGAGGCCGTCTTCGGGGTCGAGCCGCGCGCCGACATCCTGCACCGCGTCGTGCGCTGGCAGCGCGCGAAGAAGCAGGCCGGCACGCACAAGACCAAGTCGCGCGGCGAGACGGCGTATTCGACGAAGAAGATCTACAAGCAGAAGGGCACCGGCAACGCCCGGCACGGTGACAGGGGCGCCAACATCTTCCGCAAGGGTGGCACCGCCAAGGGGCCGGTGCCGCGCAGCCACGCGCACGATCTGCCGAAGAAGGTGCGCGCGCTGGGCCTGCGGATGGCGCTGTCGGCCAAGGCCAAAGCGGGCGAGCTGATCGTGCTCGACAAGGCCGTGCTGGCCGAGGCGAAGACCAAGGCGCTGGCCGATGCGGCCGAGCGGCTCGGCTGGTCCAAGGCGCTGGTCATCGACGGGCCCGAGCTGGACGGCAATTTCGCCCGGGCGGCGCGCAACCTGGCCGCGGTGCGGGTGCTGCCGAGCGTCGGCGCGAACGTCTACGACATCCTGAACCACAGGACGCTGGTGCTGACCCGCGCCGGCGTCGAGGCGCTGGAGGCGCGGTTGGCATGACGAGCAAGGCTGAGCTCTACGAGGTGATCCGCAAGCCGGTGATCACTGAGAAGGCGACCATGGCGTCCGAGGCCAACGCGCTGGTGTTCGAGGTGTCCATCGACGCGACCAAGCCGCTGATCCGCGAGGCGGTCGAGACGCTGTTCAGCGTGAAGGTGAAGGCGGTCAACACCACCATCACCAAGGGCAAGGTCAAGCGGTTCCGCGGGCGCATGGGCACCCGCAAGGACGTGAAGAAAGCCTATGTGACCCTGGAAGAGGGCCACATGATCGACGTGACCACGGGTCTCTGAGACGGTCTCTGAGCCTGGCGCGGAAGTAAAGCAGACGGAAGACAGCAAGATGGCGTTGAAAACATACAACCCGACGACGCCGGGCCAGCGCGGGCTGGTTCTGATCGACCGTTCGGAGCTTTGGAAGGGCCGGCCGGTCAAGCGCCTCACCGAGGGGCTGACGGCGAAGGGCGGCCGCAACAACACCGGACGGATCACCATGCGCCGACGCGGCGGCGGGGCGAAGAAGCTCTACCGCGTTGTCGACTTCAGGCGGCGGAAATACGACGTCTCGGCGACGGTCGAGCGGCTGGAGTACGACCCGAACCGGACGGCCTTCATCGCGCTGATCCGCTATGACGACGGCGAGCAGGCCTATATTCTCGCGCCGCAGCGGCTCGCGGCCGGCGACAAGGTCGTCTCGGGCGCCAAGGTCGATATCAAGCCGGGCAATGCCATGCCGTTCACCGGCATGCCGGTCGGCACGATCGTGCACAACATCGAGCTGAAGCCCGGCCGTGGCGGACAGATCGCCCGCGCCGCGGGCACCTATGCGCAGTTCGTCGGCCGCGACGGCGGCTATGCGCAGATCCGGCTCAGCTCGGGCGAGCTGCGCGTCGTCCGCCAGGAGTGTATGGCGACGGTGGGCGCTGTCTCGAACCCGGACAACTCGAACCAGAACTTCGGCAAGGCCGGCCGCATGCGTCACAAGGGCATCCGGCCGAGCGTGCGCGGCGTCGCGATGAACCCGATCGATCACCCGCATGGCGGCGGCGAGGGCCGCACCAGCGGCGGCCGGCATCCGGTGACCCCCTGGGGCAAGCCGACCAAGGGCCACAAGACCCGCAGCAACAAGGCGACCACGAAATACATCCTGCGCTCGCGCCATGCGCGGAAGAAGAAGTAGAGGGGAGCGCGTTCATGCCACGTTCCGTCTGGAAGGGGCCGTTCGTCAACTCCTACGTCCTGAAGAAGGCCGAGAAGGTGCGCGAGTTGGGCCGCAACGAGGTCATCAGGATCTGGTCGCGGCGCTCGACCATCCTGCCGCAGTTCGTCGGGCTGACTTTCGGCGTCTACAACGGCAAGAAGCACATCCCGGTCAGCGTCTCTGAGGAGATGATCGGGCACAAGTTCGGCGAGTTCTCGCCGACGCGGACCTATTACGGCCACGCCGCCGACAAGAAAGCGAAGCGGAGGTAGTCATGGCCAAGGAAAAGAACCCGCGTCGCGCGGCCGACAACGAGGCGATGGCCACGGCACGCATGCTGAAGACGAGCCCGCAGAAGCTGAACCTGGTGGCCGAGATGATCCGCGGCATGCCGGTCGAGCGGGCGCTGAGCGCGCTGGTTCTGTCGAAGCGGCGCATCGCCATCGACGTGCGCAAGACGCTGCAGTCGGCGATCGCCAACGCCGAGAACAACCACGGGCTGGACGTCGACGAGCTGGTCGTCGCCGAGGCGCATGTCGGCAAGAACATGGTCCTGAAGCGTGGCCGGCCGCGGGCGCGCGGCCGCTTCGGCCGCATCCAGAAGCCGTTCAGCCAGCTGACGATCAAGGTGCGCCAGGTAGAGGAGCAGGCCTGATGGGACAGAAGATCAACCCGGTCGGCCTGCGCCTGCAGATCAACCGCACCTGGGACAGCCGCTGGTTCGCCAACACCAAGGAGTATGGCGACCTGCTGCACGAGGACCTGAAGATCCGCGCCTTCATCAAGGAGGAGGCCAAGCAGGCCGGCGTCAGCCGCGTCGTCATCGAGCGCCCGCACCGCAAGTGCCGGGTGACGATCTACACGGCGCGCCCGGGCGTGATCATCGGCAAGAAGGGCGCCGACATCGAGAACCTGCGCAAGAAGGTGGCGGCGCTGACGAAATCCGAGCTGCACCTGAACATCGTCGAGATCCGCCGGCCCGAGATCGACGCCCAGCTGGTGGCCGAGAACGTCTGCCAGCAGCTCGAGCGCCGCGTCAGCTTCCGCCGCGCCATGAAGCGGGCGGTGCAGAACGCCATGCGCATGGGCGCGCAGGGCATCCGGATCAACTGCGCCGGGCGGCTCGGCGGCGCCGAGATCGCGCGGACCGAGTGGTACCGCGAGGGCCGCGTGCCGCTGCACACGCTGCGCGCCGACATCGACTACGCGCTGGCCGAGGCCTTCACGGCCTATGGGCAGATCGGCGTCAAGGTCTGGATCTTCAAGGGCGAGATCATGGACCACGATCCCGTCGGCGCGCGACAAGCGCCAGTCAGGAGATGCAGGAAGGCGGCGGCCGGCCCGGCGGTCGCGACCGCGAGCGCATGCCGGCCCGCTGACGGGTCGCCTGAGGAGTACGAGAGATGCTGCAGCCAAAGCGCACGAAATTCCGCAAGATGCTCAAGGGCCGCATCCATGGCGAGGCCAAGGGCGGATTCGACCTGAACTTCGGGACCTTCGGCCTGAAGGCCGTCGAGCCCGACCGCGTCACCGCGCGCCAGATCGAGGCGGCGCGGCGCGCCATGACGCGCCACATGAAGCGCCAGGGCCGCGTCTGGATCCGCATCTTCCCGGACGTGCCGGTAACGCAGAAGCCGACCGAGGTGCGCATGGGCAAGGGCAAGGGCTCGGTCGAGTACTGGGCCGCCAAGGTCAAGCCCGGCCGCGTCATGTTCGAGATTGACGGCGTCGCCGAGCCTGTGGCAAGGGAGGCGCTCCGACTCGCGGCGATGAAGCTGCCGATCAAGAGCCGGATCGTCGTCCGCGAAGACTGGTGACGATGGGCCTGCGCCGCAGGGCGCGGGCTTGGGATTGTTTGATGAACGGCGCCGACGAAGCTGGACGGGCGAAGCTGGACGGGCGGAGAATGGCGCATGAAGGCTGCGGAGCTGCGGGACAAGACGCCGGAGCAGCTGCGCGAGCAGCTCGAGGCGCTGAAGAAGGAGGCGTTCAACCTCCGCTTCCGGCGTGCGACCGGCCAGCTCGAGAACACGCACGCAGATGCGCACGGTGCGCCGCGACGCCGCGCGGGTGAAGACGGTCCTGAACGAGAAGGCGCGGCCGCCGCATCCGAACCGGCCGCGTCGGAGTAGAGAGATGCCGAAGAGAATCCTTCAGGGCAACGTCGTCAGCGCCAAGAACGACAAGACCGTCACCGTGCTGGTCGAGCGCCGCTTCACCCACCCGGTGATGCAGCAAGACGGTGCGGTCGACCAAGAAGTACCGCGCGCATGACGAGACCAACGCCTGCAAGGAAGGCGACAGGGTCCGCATCGTCGAGTGCGCGCCCAAGTCGAGAAGCAAGCGCTGGGAGGTCATGGCCGAGGCGTAAGCGCGCCCGTCATAGCCTCCGGTCGATCGAAACCCGGGCCCGTACAACAGAACAGGGTCCGCAGGTCGGGAGAACGGACATGATCCAGATGCAGACCAACCTGGACGTCGCCGACAATTCCGGCGCGCGCCGGGTGCAGTGCATCAAGGTGCTCGGCGGCTCCAAGCGGAAGTACGCCGGCGTCGGCGACATCATCGTGGTCTCGGTGAAGGAGGCGATCCCGCGCGGCCGCGTCAAGAAGGGCGACATCCGCAAGGCCGTCGTCGTGCGCACCGCCAAGGAGGTGAAGCGCGACGACGGGTCGACGATCCGCTTCGACCGCAACGCCGCGGTGATCCTCAACAACCAGAACGAGCCGATCGGCACGCGCATCTTCGGCCCGGTCGTGCGCGAGCTGCGCGCCAAGAACTTCATGAAGATCATCAGCCTGGCGCCGGAGGTGCTGTAGATGGCCGCGAAGCTGAAGAAGGGCGACCACGTCGTCGTGCTCGCCGGCCGCGACAAGGGCAAGGAGGGCGACATCCTCCGGGTCATCCCGAAGGAGAACCGGGCGGTCGTCTCGGGCGTCAACGTGGTCGTGCGCCACCAGCAAGCAGTCGCAGAGCAGCCAGGGCGGCAAGATCCCGATCGAGGCGCCGATCCAGCTCTCGAACCTCGCGCTGATCGACCCGAAGGACGGCGGCCCGACCCGCGTCGGCTTCCGCTTCGAGGATGGCAAGAAGGTGCGCTTCGCCAAGAAGTCCGGGGAGACGATCGATGGCTGACGGAACCGCCACGACCTATGTCCCGCGCCTGCGCGCGCACTATCGCGACACGGTCCGGCCGGCCCTGAAGGAGGAGTTCGGCTACAAGAACGACATGCAGATCCCGCGGCTCGACAAGATCGTGCTGAACATGGGGGTCGGCGAGGCGGTCGCGGATTCGAAGAAGATCAAGTCGGCGCATGACGAGCTGATGCTGATCGCCGGCCAGAAGCCGCTGATCATCAAGGCGCGCAAGTCGGTCGCCAGCTTCAAGCTGCGCGAGGGCATGCCGATCGGCGTCAAGGTGACGCTGCGCGGCGACCGGATGTACGACTTCCTCGACCGGCTGGTGACGATCGCCATGCCGCGCATCCGCGACTTCCGCGGCCTGTCGGGCAAGCAGCTTCGACGGCCGCGGCAACTTTGCGCATGGGCATCAAGGAGCACATCGTCTTTCCCGAGATCGACTACGACAAGGTCGACGCGATCAAGGGCATGGACATCATCATCTGCACCACGGCGCCGACCGACGCCGAAGCGAAGGCGCTGTTGAAGCAGTTCAACATGCCCTTCAACAGCTGAGCCGGGAGACCGAGATGGCAAAGACCTCGATGATCGAGCGCCAGAAGAAGCGCCAGCGCATGGTCGCCCAGTACGCGGCGAAGCGCGCGGCGCTGAAGGCGGTCGCCGACGACGCGGAGCGGCCGATGGACGAGCGCTTCCGCGCCCGGCTGAAGCTCGCCAAGCTGCCGCGCAACTCGTCGGCGACGCGGCTGAAGAACCGCTGCCTGGTGACCGGGCCGGCCGCGCTCCTACTACCGCAAGCTCAAGATGAGCCGCATCGCGCTGCGCGACCTCGCCTCGTTCGGCCAGGTGCCGGGCATGGTCAAGTCGAGCTGGTGAGGAGCACGCGATGTCGATGAACGATCCGCTCGGCGACATGCTGACCCGCATCCGCAACGCGGCGATGCGCTCGAAGCCGACCGTCCGCTCGCCCTCGTCGAAGATGCGGCTGCGCGTCCTCGAGGTGCTGAAGGACGAGGGCTTCATCCGCGGCTACGAGGTGATCGACAGCGGCGACAAGCAAGCCCGAGGTCGAGATCAGCCTCAAGTACAGCGACGGCCAGCCGGTGATCCGCGAGCTGAAGCGCATGTCGAAGCCGGGCCGGCGCTACTACTCCGGCGTCGACGACCATGCCGCAGGTCCGCAACGGGCTCGGCGTCGCCATCGTCTCGACCTCGCGCGGCGTCATGTCGGACGCCAGGGCGCGGGCCGAGAACGTCGGCGGCGAAGTGCTCTGCACGGTATTCTGAGGAAGGGGCCAATGTCACGCATCGGAAAGCGACCGGTCCCGGCGCCGAAAGGCGTCGAGTTCAGGGTTTCGGGCCAGACCGTCGAGGCCAAGGGGCCGAAGGGCATGCGCAGCTTCAAGGCGACGGACGATGTCGACCTCGTGCTCGAGGATGGCGCCGTCACCGTGCGCCCGCGCGGGCAGTCCAAGCGCGCGCGCCAGCAATGGGGCATGACGCGGACCATGGTTGCCAACCTGGCGCAGGGCGTCTCGGACGGCTTCAAGAAGGAGCTCGAGATCACCGGCGTCGGCTATCGCGCCGCCGTCCAGGGCAAGGTGCTGAAGCTGTCGCTCGGCTACAGCCACGACGTCGACTTCCCGATCCCGGAAGGCATCGACGATCAAGATGCGCCAAGCCGACCGAGATCGAGATCACCGGCATCGACCAGCAGGTCGTCGGCGAGGTGGCGGCGCAGATCCGCGACTGGCGCCGGCCCGAGCCCTTCAAGGGCAAGGGCGTCCGCTACAAGGGCGAGTACATCTTCCGCAAGGAAGGCAAGAAGAAGTAGGACTGGGACGATGGCCACAGCGAAGCGAGACCTGTTCCGGCGCCGCCGCATGCGCGTCCGCGCCAAGCTGCAGAAAGCTGGCGCATGGCCGGCTGCGCATGAGCGTGCACCGCTCGTCGAAGAACATCTCGGTGCAGATCATCGACGATGCCCAGGGCGTGACGCTGGCCGCGGCCTCGTCGCTGGAGAAGGAGCTGGGCGTCGTCGGCAAGAACAATGTCGAGGCGGCCAAGAAGATCGGCGCCGCGATCGCCGAGCGGGCGCGCGCGAAGGAAATCGACACGGTGTACTTCGATCGCGGCGGCTTTCTCTATCATGGCAGGATCAAGGCCCTGGCCGACGCCGCCCGCGAGGGCGGCCTGAAGTTCTGAGGAGGCGAGATGGCAGAACGTGATGAACGCGGCGGCCGTGGTCGCCGGGGGCGCGACGATCGCGGCGGCCGGCATGATCGGCAGGGCGACGCGCCCGAGCTCGCCGACCGCCTGGTGGCGATCAACCGCGTCTCGAAGACGGTGAAGGGCGGCAAGCGCTTCGGCTTTGCCGCGCTGGTCGTCGTAGGTGACCAGAAGGGCCGCGTCGGCTTCGGCTCGGGCAAGGCCAAGGAGGTGCCCGAGGCGATCCGCAAGGCCACCGAGGAGGCCAAGCGGACGATGATCCGCGTGCCGCTGCGCGAGGGCCGCACGCTGCACCACGACATGCCGGGCCGCTGGGGCGCCGGCAAGGTGGTCATGCGCGCCGCGCCCGCGGGCACCGGCATCATCGCCGGCGGCCCGATGCGCGCCGTCTTCGAGATGCTGGGCGTGCAGGACGTCGTCGCCAAGTCGACTGGGCAGCCAGAACCCCTACAACATGGTTCGCGCGACGTTCGACGGGCTGAGGTCCGAGAACTCGCCCCGCATGGTGGCGCAGCCGCCGCGGCAAGAAGGTCTCGGACATCCTGCCGCCGCGCGACAGGCGGCGCCGGCCGAGCGCGGCCGAAGCGCCCGCCGAAGCGACCGCCGAGTAGGGGAGGCAGGCATGGCCAAGACCATCGTCGTCAGGCAGATCGGCAGCCCGATCCGCCGTCCTGACGAGCCAGCGCCGGACCCTGATCGGGCTGGGGCTGAACAAGATGCACCGGACGCGCGAGCTCGAGGACACGCCTTCGGTGCGCGGCATGGTCGCGAAGATCGCGCACCTGGTCGAGATCGTCGAGGAGCGCGGGCTGAGCACGCACCCTGCGGCGGGCGCCGGCGCCCGCCCGGCATGAAACCGTGGTCGCGGGGACGGACGCACGCCCCGCGCATCCGGCAGAGGAGATGCGTCATGCGACTGAACGAACTGCGCGACAACCCCGGCGCGGCCAAGAAGCGCAAGCGGCTGGGCCGCGGCGCCGGCTCTGGTCTCGGCAAGACGAGCGGGCACGGCCACAAGGGCCAGAAGGCGCGCTCGGGCGTCGCCATCAAGGGCTTCGAGGGCGGGCAGATGCCGCTGCACCGGCGGCTGCCGAAGCGCGGCTTCAACAATCCCTCGGCCAGGGAATACGCCGTCACCAACCTGGGCAAGATCCAGGAATGGGTCGACGCCGGGCGGCTCGACGCCGGCGCCACCATCGACGAGGCGGCGCTGGTCGCGTCGGGCCTGATCCGCCGCCGGCGCGACGGCATCCGCGTGCTGGGCAGGGGCGAGGTGACGTCGAAGGGGCTGACCATCGTCGTCACGGGCGCGTCGCGCTCGGCGGTCGCCGCGGTCGAGGCCGCTGGCGGCACGCTGACGGTGTCGGCGCCCGCCGCAGCGGCGACCGAGACGGCCGCCCCGCCCGAGGGCGGCGAAGCCCAATGACCTAGGCAGCGGGTCGGCCAGCGCATATCTGCGCGGCCGAGCCCCACTGTCCCGCAGCCGTCCCAGGAGACCCGCATGGCATCCGCCGCCGAACAGATGGCCGCCAACCTGAGCTGGAGCGCCTTCGGCAAGGCCAAGGACCTCCAGAACCGGATCCTGTTCACGCTGGGCCTGCTCATCGTCTACCGGGTCGGCACCTTCATCCCGATTCCCGGCATCGACCAGGACATGCTGCGCCAGTTCGTCGAGCAGACCTCGGGCGGCATCCTCGGCATCGCCAACATGTTCACCGGCAACGCGCTCGGGCCGCATGGCGATCTTCGCGCTGGGGATCATGCCCTACATCTCGGCCTCGATCATCATGCAGCTGGCGACCTCGATGGTGCCGTCGCTCGAGCAGCTGAAGAAGGAGGGCGAGAGCGGGCGCAAGAAGATCAACCAGTACACGCGCTATGGCACGGTGCTGCTGTCGACGGTGCAGGCCTATGGCATCTCCGTCGGGCTGCAGGGGCAGGGGCTGGCGGTCGATCCCGGGCCGTTCTTCATCGCCTCGACGGTGATCACGCTGGTCGGCGGCACGATGTTCCTGATGTGGCTGGGCGAGCAGATCACGGCGCGCGGCGTCGGCAACGGCATCTCGCTGATCATCTTCGTCGGCATCGTCGCCAACCTGCCGCGGGCGCTGGCGCAGCTCTTCGAGCTCGGCCGCACCGGCCAGCTGCCGACCTACCTGCTGATCGGCATCATGGCGCTGGTCGTCGCCGTGATCTACGCCGTCGTCTTCATGGAGCGGGCGCAGCGGCGCATCCTGATCCAGTATCCCAAGCGCCAGGTCGGCAACCGGATGTATGGCGGCGAGAACTCGCACCTGCCGCTCAAGATCAACACCGCGGGCGTCATCCCGCCGATCTTCGCCTCGTCGCTGCTGCTGCTGCCGACGACGATCGCGACCTTCTCGGCGCAGGGCGGCGGGCGCCGGCTGGCTGGGCAGCGTTACCGCGCTGCTCGGGCATGGCCAGCCGCTGTACATGGTGTTCTACGCCGCGCTGATCGCGCTTCTTCGTGTTCTTCTACACCGCCGTCGTCTTCAACCCGGACGACGTTGCCGAGAACCTGAAGAAGCAGGGCGGCTTCGTGCCCGGCATCCGGCCCGGCAAGCGCACGGCAGAGTACCTCGACTATGTCCTGACCCGGCTCTCGGTCATCGGCGCGATCTACCTGATCATCGTCTGCCTGCTGCCCGAGTTTCTGATTACCGAGCTGGCCCTGCCGTTCTATTTCGGCGGCACGTCGCTGCTGATCGTCGTCTCGGTGACGATGGACACGATCACGCAGATCCAGAGCCATCTGCTGGCGCACCAGTACCAGGGGCTGATCGAACGCTCGAAGATCCGCGGCAAGCGGCGCTGAGCGACGGATAAGGGCAAGGGGGGCGACAATGAACATCATCCTTCTCGGGCCGCCGGGGGCGGGCAAGGGCACGCAGGCGCGCCGGCTGGCCGAGCGCCACGGCATGGCCCAGCTCTCGACCGGCGACATACTGCGCGCCGAGGTCGGCCGAGGGCTCCGACATCGGCGTGCGTGCCAAGGCGGTGATGGACGCCGGCGAGCTGGTCTCGGACGAGATCGTCGTCGGCTGCGTCTCGAACCGGCTCGACCGGCCCGACATTTCGGCAGATGGCGCGGGGGGCGTCATCTTCGACGGTTTTCCGCGCACCGAGGCACAGGCCCGCGCGCTGGACGAGTTGCTGGCCGAGAAGGACATG
The DNA here is from genome assembly GCA_963745085.1 of uncultured Alphaproteobacteria bacterium. Classification (GTDB taxonomy): domain Bacteria; phylum Pseudomonadota; class Alphaproteobacteria; order Rhodobacterales; family Rhodobacteraceae; genus Thermohalobaculum. The sequence goes on from CAVUWP010000027.1 coordinate 40,132, forward strand.
GCGCTGGACGCAGTGATCTCGATGGACGTCGACGATGACCAGCTGGTCGACCGCATCGCCGGCCGCTTCACCTGCGCCGAGTGCGGCGAGGGATATCACGACACGCACAAGCAGCCGAAGGCGTCCGGCACCTGCGACCGCTGCGGCTCGACCTACGTTCATTCGCCGTGCCGACGACAACGAGGCGACGGTGCGCCAGCGGCTGGTCGCCTATCATGCCGACACGGCGCCGCTGATCGCGCTATTACGCCGCGCGCGGCAAGCTGAGGACGGTGGACGGCATGGCGCCGATCGACGAGGTCGCGCGCGCGCTGGAACGGTGCTCGAAGAGGCGCGCGAAAATGCCTCTTGACAGGCGGCGGAACCAGCAGCACGCAAGGGCTTGACGGCAGGTCTGCGCTGACTATATTGCGCGCTTCCGCCGACAGGAAATGCTGCTCGGACCCGGCCATGGCCGGGCCGCGCGGGCCTGAGCGACAGGGTGCGAACGACACGGTGCATCGGCCCGCGGCCGTGTTGCGGGACCGGGCGCTGACGGGGCGCTGACGGGGCGAGGAATGCCGCGCGACGGCTTAGGGCGGCGGAAGAACGGAGACAACTGTGGCGCGAATTGCAGGCGTAAACATCCCGACGAACAAGCTGGCGCACATCGCGCTGACCTATATCCACGGCATCGGGCGGACGACGGCAGACCAGATCTGCGAGTGCGGTCGGCGTCGACCGGCAGCGCCGCGTCAACGAGCTGTCGGACGCCGAGCTTGCGGCGATCCGCGAGTACATCGACGGCAACCTGACGGTCGAGGGCGACCTGCGCCGCGAGCGCGCCGTCAACATCAAGCGCCTGATGGACCTCGGCTGCTATCGCGGCCTGCGCCATCGCCGCGGCCTGCCGGTGCGCGGCCAGCGCACGCACACCAATGCGCGGACCCGCAAGGGCCCGGCGCGGCCGATCGCCGGCAAGAAGAAGTAAGGAGAAGCCTGGACATGGCACGCGAGCGACGGGCCGCCCCGCGGCGCAAGGAGCGCAAGAACATCACGGCGGGCGTCGCCCATGTGAACTCGTCGTTCAACAACACGATCATCACGATCGCCGACGCGCAGGGCAACGCGATCTCGTGGTCGTCGGCCGGCCATATGGGCTTCAAGGGCTCGCGCAAGTCGACGCCCTACGCCGCCCAGGTCGCCGCCGAGGATGCCGGCAAGAAGGCGCAGGATCACGGCGTCCGCACGCTCGAGGTGCTGGTGCAGGGGCCGGGCGGCGGCCGCGAATTGGCGCTGCGCGCGCTGCAGGCGGTGGGCTTTCAGATCACCGCGATCAAGGACGTGACGCCGATCGCCCACAATGGCTGCCGGCCGCCGAAAGCGACGCCGCGTCTGATCCGGGACGGTCGACGACGACTGCGGAATTCCGCCGCCCGCCTGCCGAGAGGCAGGGGCGGCGATGCTCGTTTCCTCGGGTGCGCCTGGCGATGGATCGGCCGGGCCGCGAGCATGGAGGACAAAGCATGATCCACAAGAACTGGCAAGAACTGATCAAGCCGACCTCGCTGGACGTCGCCCCGAGCGGCGACGCCAAGCGCAAGGTGACCGCGGTCGCCGAGCCGCTGGAGCGCGGCTTCGGCCTGACGCTGGGCAATGCGCTGCGCCGCGTCCTGCTGTCGTCGCTGCAGGGCGCCGCCGTCACCGCGGTGCAGATCGACGGCGTGCTGCACGAGTTCTCGTCCGTCGCCGGCGTGCGCGAGGACGTGACCGACATCGTGCTGAACCTCAAGGGCCTGGCCGTCGCCATGGACAACGAGGGCAGCAAGCGCCTGACGCTCAGCGCGACCGGCCCGGCGCGTGGTGACCGCCGCCGATATCACCGAGATCGCCGGCGTCGACCATCATCAACAAGGACCACGTCATCTGCCATCTCGACGACGGCGCGTCGCTGCACATGGAGCTGACCGTCTCGACCGGCAAGGGCTATGTCGCCGCGGACAAGAACCGGCCCGAGGACGCGCCGATCGGCTTCATCCCGATCGACGCCATCTACTCGCCGGTGAAGCGCGTCAGCTACAAGGTCGACCCGACCCGCGAGGGCCAGGTGCTGGACTACGACAAGCTGTCGATCACCGTCGAGACGGACGGCACGCTCAGCCCCGAGGACGCGCTCGCCTATGCCGCGCGCATCCTGCAGGACCAGCTGCAGACCTTCATCAACTTCGAGGAGCCGAGCGAGGCCGGCCGCGCCGCGGACGAGGAGGGGCTGGAGTTCAACCCGCTGCTGCTGAAGAAGGTCGACGAGCTCGAGCTTTCGGTGCGCTCGGCGAACTGCCTGAAGAACGACAACATCGTCTATATCGGCGACCTGATCCAGAAGACCGAGGCAGAGATGCTGCGCACGCCGAACTTCGGCCGCAAGTCGCTGAACGAGATCAAGGAGGTGCTGACCGCCATGGGCCTGCACCTCGGCATGGACGTGCCCGACTGGCCGCCGGAGAACATCGAGGACCTGGCCAAGAAGTTCGAGGACCAGTTCTGAAGAGGGTGGGCGGATCGCCCACCCTGACCACGACGGGCTTCGGCCCCAAGGAGGCGGCCCACGAGGCGGTGCGGCCGGACAAAGCATAAACCGAAAGGAGACCAGAAGATGCGCCACGGATATGCCCACCGCCGCCTCGGCCGCACCGTCGAGCACCGCAAGGCGATGCTCGCCAACATGGCCTGCTCGCTGATCGAGCACGAGCAGATCAAGACGACGCTGCCCAAGGCCAAGGAGCTGAAGCCGTACGTCGAGAAGCTGATCACGCTGGCCAAGCGCGGCGACCTGCACGCGCGCCGCCAGGCGATCGCGGCGATCCGGCAGGAGCCGGCGGTGAAGAAGCTGTTCGACGTGCTGGCCGAGCGCTATCGTGACCGTCAGGGCGGCTATACGCCGGGTGCTGAAGGCCGGCTTCCGCTATGGCGACATGGCGCCGATGGCGATCGTCGAGCTGGTCGATCGCGATCCCGACGCCAAGGGCGCGGCGGATCGCGCGCGCGTCGCCGCCGAGGAAGCCGCGGCCGCCGAGGAATAGCGCCGCGGGCGGTCTCTCCTCCGCGCCGAACTCCCGGCCGGGCACCCTTGGACGTGTCGTCGCGCTCGACTAGGCTCGCGCCAGCATGCAGGGGGTACTGATGTCCTGTAGAGGCACGCTCATCCTCGCCGGCGCAACGCTCGCCGCCTGCGCCGCGGCGCCGGCGACGCCGCTTGCGCAGCAGGCGTCGGTCGAGCCGGTGGGGACCGTTCGGGTCGCGCCGGAAACGCGGGCCGAGATCACGCTCAGCTTTGCCCCGGTCGTTCGCCAGGCCGCGCCGGCGGTCGTCAACATCTACACGCGCAAGCATGTCGACCGCCCGGTCAGCCCGTTCGCCGACGACCCGTTCTTCCAGCGCTTTTTCCGCGATATGTTCCCCGGGCCGATGACCAGGCGCGGCATCGAGAGCTCGCTCGGCTCGGGCGTCATCCTCGATCCGTCCGGCATCGTCGTCTCGAACTATCACGTCGTAGCCGGCGCCGACGAGATCACCGTCGTGCTGTCCGACCGCCGCGAGTTCGAGGGCAAGGTCGTCTTCGCCGACGAGCGGTCGGACTTGGCCGTCGTCCGGCTGGACGACGCCGCCGACCTGCCGGTGCTGGAGCTGCGCGACAGCGACACGCTCGAGGTCGGCGACCTGGTGCTGGCGATCGGCAACCCGTTCGGCGTCGGCCAGACGGTCACCAGCGGCATCGTCTCGGGCCTCGCCCGCACAGGCGGCGTCGCGGGGGCATTGCGGGCGGCGAACCCGCCGGGCGCAGCGGCCTCTTCATCCAGACGGACGCCGCCATCAATCCCGGCAATTCGGGTGGCGCGCTGGTCGACATGCAGGGCCGGCTGGTCGGCATCAACACGTCGATCCTCAGCCGCTCGGGCGGCAACATCGGCATCGGCTTTGCCGTGCCGGCGAACCTGGTCGCCCGGGTGATCGGCTCGGCGCTGCAGGGCGAGAGCGAGCTGGTAGCGCCCCTGGCTCGGCTTCGACGGCAAGCAGGTGGACGGCGACCTCGCCATGGCGCTCGGCCTGCCCGCGCCGCGGGGCGTGCTGGTCGAGGCGCTGCATGCCGAGAGCCCGCTCGCCGTCGCCGGGATCGAGCGCGGCGACGTGATCACCGAGCTCGGCGGCCTGCCCGTGAACTCGATGCAGGAGATCGCGTTTCGCGCGGCGACCAGCCCGCTCGGCCAGACGCTGGGCGTCGGCTATCTCCACCGCGGCGCGGCCAGATCGGCGCCGGTCCGGCTTGCCGCGGCCGCCGACCGGCCGCCGCGCGACCGGCGGACGCTCGGCACCGATGACGGGCTGCCCGGGCTGACTGTCGTCAACGTCAACCCCGCGGTGATCGACGAGGTGGGTCTGCCCGTGACCAGCCGCGGCGTGGTGGTCGTCGGCGCGCGTGGCCCGGCGCGGCGGCTGGGGCTCCGGCCGCGGGATTTCATCCGCAAGGTGGCCAACGGACGGGTCGACGACGTCTCCGGGCTGGCGGACCGTCTGCGGGCGGCGCGCGGCCTGATCGTCGTCGAGGTCGAGCGCGACGGCCGACTCGGCCAGATCCGCTACCGACGCTGAGATGGCGGACCTCTTCGACGCCGCCGCGGCGGCCGGACGGGGCGGGCGCAAGCCGCTGGCCGACAGGCTGCGCCCGACCAGCCTGGCGCAGGTGGTCGGGCAGGACCACTTGCTCGGCCCCGAGGGGCCGATCGGCGCCATGGTGGCGGCGCGTGAGCTGAGTTCGCTGGTGCTGTGGGGGCCGCCCGGATCGGGGAAGACGACCATTGCCCGGCTGCTCGCCGACGCCACCGATCTCGTCTTCGAGCAGATCAGCGCCATCTTCACCGGCGTCGCCGAGCTGAAGCGCATCTTCGAGGCGGCGCGGATGCGCCACGCCTCGGGCGGCGGCACGCTGCTGTTCGTCGACGAGATCCACCGCTTCAACAAGGCGCAGCAGGACGGCTTCCTGCCGCACATGGAAAGCGGGCGCATCGTTCTGGTCGGCGCCACGACCGAGAACCCGTCCTTCGAGCTGAACGCCGCGCTGCTCAGCCGCGCCCAGGTGCTGGTGCTGCGCCGGCTGGAGCCGGCCGATCTCGGGCGCATCCTCGCCCGCGCCGAGGCCGACGCCGCGACAGGGCCGCTGCCGCTGACGCCGGAAGGGCGCGCCGCGCTGGTCGAGATGGCCGATGGCGACGGCCGGACGCTGCTGAACCTGGCCGAGCAGGTCTTTCATCTGGGCACCGACTCCGGCGCCGGCCTGTTCGGCCCCGCCGATCTGGCCAAACGGCTGACCCGCCGCGCGCCGGTCTACGACAAGTCGGGCGACGGGCACTACAATCTCATCTCGGCGCTGCACAAGGCCGTGCGCGGCTCGGACCCCGACGCCTCGCTCTACTGGCTGGCGCGGATGCTGGAGGCCGGCGAGGATCCGCGCTATCTGGCGCGGCGCATCACCCGGATGGCCGTCGAGGACATCGGCCTCGCCGACCCGCAGGCGGTCACGCTCTGCCTCTCGGCCTGGCAGACATACGAGCGGCTCGGCAGCCCCGAGGGCGAGCTGGCGCTGGCGCAGGCGGTCGTCTACCTGGCGCTGGCGCCGAAGTCGAACGCCGCCTATGCCGCGCTCGGCGCCGCGCGGCGCGCGGCGCGCGAGACCGGCTCGCTGCCGCCGCCCAAGCACATCCTGAACGCGCCGACAAAGCTGATGAAGGCCGAGGGCTATGGCGTCGGCTATGAGTACGACCACGGCGCGCCAGATGCCTTCTCCGGGCAGGACTACTTCCCAGAGGGCATGCAGCGGCAGAGCTTCTACACGCCCGCCCCGCGCGGCTTCGAGCGGACGCTGGCCGAGCGCCTGGCCGAGTTCGCGCGGCTGCGCAACCAACGTGGGCAGGGCTGATGGAAAAGATCGCCTTGGTCGCCCTCGGCGGCGCTACGGGTGCGGTGCTGCGCTGGCTCGGCGCTGCTTGGTTCGGTCGGCTGACGGGCGAAGGCTGGCTCGGCACGGCCTTCGTCAACGTCACGGGCTCGGTCGTCATGGGCGTGCTCGCGGTGGTGATGATGGAGCGCCTGCCCGGCAGCTGGGGCCGCCTCGCGCCCTTCGCGATGACCGGCCTGCTCGGCGGCTATACCACCTTCTCCGCCTTCTCGCTGGACACTCTCTTCCTGATCGAGCGCGGCCGGATCGGCGTGGCCCTGGCCTATGTCGCCGGCTCCGTCGTGCTCTCGATCCTCGGCCTGTGGCTCGGGCTGAAGCTCGCCCGGATGGGCGCCTGATGGGTGTCGAGCACCTGACCATCGGATCGGACGAGGCCGAGCAGCGGCTCGACCGCTGGTTCCGCAAGCGCTTTCCGCATGTCAGCCAGGGCCGCATCGAGAAGATGTGCCGCAAGGGCGAGATCCGCGTCGACGGCGGCCGCGTCAAGGCGGCGACGCGCGTCGCGCCGGGCCAGACCGTGCGCGTGCCGCCCCTGCCGGCGGCCGAGGACCCCTCTTCCGCCGGGGCGCCACCGCCCGCGGCGCCCGAGCCGGATGCGCAGCAGGCCCGCGCGCTCCGCGACGCCGTGCTGTTCCGCGACGACCAGCTGATCGTCCTGAACAAGCCGCCGGGGCTGGCGGTGCAGGGCGGCACGAACCAGCGCCTGCATCTGGTCGCGCTGCTGCCGGCGCTCCGCTTCGGTCGGCCGGACGACCCGCGGCTGGTGCACCGGCTGGACCGCGACACCTCCGGCCTGCTGGTGCTCGGCCGCACCGGCGCGGCGGCGTCGGCTCTGGCCAGGCTCTTCCGCTCGCGCGAGGTCGACAAGATCTATGTCGCCGCCGTCGCCGGCAAGCCCGAGCCGCCGGCCGGCACCATCCGCTTCGGCCTGGTCAAGGCCGGCGGGGCGGGCGACGAGCGCATGCGCACCCTGCACCCGGACGCGGTCGCTGCGACGGAAGGCGCCCGGCGCGCGGTGACCGACTACCGCGTCATCGAGCAGGCCGGGGCGCGGTTGGCCGCCGTGGCGCTGCGGCCGGTGACGGGCCGCACGCACCAGCTGCGCGCGCACATGGCGGCGATCGGCTGCCCGATCGCCGGCGACGGCAAGTATGGCGGCCGGGGGCAGGAGAACCAGGGCGAGGGCTGGGGTGCCGGCCTCGGCGGCGCGCTCAGCCGCAAGCTGCACCTGCACGCGGCGCAGCTGTCCTTTCGGCACCCTGCGACGGGGCGCCCGCTAGCCTTCTCGGCGCCGCTGCCAGAGCACATGGCGCGCACCTGGGCGCTGATGGGCTGGCCCGACGAGCTGCCCGCCGACCTGCTGCCGCGCCCCGGCTGAGGGAAAAACGCCAGCGGGCGCCCCGGAAAGCGCGCTGGACGGCTCCCACGCGCTGGACGTGCACCCCCGAACTCTTGTATGCCTCGACTCCCGTGGAACGAAATACAGGGTCGCCGCACGGCGCCGACAATCCCGGGGTCCCCTACATGGCGCGCTATGTCTTCATCACCGGCGGCGTGGTTTCCAGCCTGGGCAAGGGGCTGGCCTCGGCCGCGCTGGGCGCGCTGCTGCAGGCGCGCGGCTTTACCGTGCGATTGAGGAAGCTCGACCCCTATCTGAACGTCGATCCCGGCACCATGTCGCCCTTCGAGCATGGCGAGGTGTTCGTCACCGATGACGGCGCCGAGACCGATCTCGATCTTGGCCACTACGAGCGCTTCACCGGCGTGCCGGCGCGGCGCACCAATTCCGTGTCCTCGGGCCGGATCTACCAGACGGTGCTCGACCGCGAGCGGCGCGGCGACTATCTCGGCAAGACCATCCAGGTCATCCCGCACGTCACCGACGAGATAAAGACCTTCCTGGGCGTCGGCGAGGACGAGGTCGACTTCATGCTGTGCGAGATCGGCGGCACGGTCGGCGACATAGAGGGGCTGCCCTTCTTCGAGGCGATCCGCCAGTTCGCGCAGGAGCGGCCGCGCGGCCAGTGCATCTTCATGCACCTGACGCTGATCCCCTATCTGGGCGCCAGCCGCGAGCTGAAGACCAAGCCGACCCAGCACTCGGTCAAGGAGCTGCGCTCGATCGGGCTGCGCCCGGACGTGCTGGTCTGCCGCACCGAGCAGCCCCTGCCCGAGAAGGAGCGGCAGAAGATCGCGCTGTTCTGCGATGTGCGGCCAGAGGCGGTGATCCCGGCCACCGACCTGAAATCGATCTACGAGGCGCCGCTGGCCTATCATGCGGCGGGGCTGGACCAGGCGGTGCTCGACGCCTTCATGATCTCGCCGGCGCCGCGGCCGGACCTCTCGCGCTGGCAGGACGTGGTCGAGCGCATCGAGAACCCGGACGGCCAGGTCCGCATCGCCGTCGTCGGCAAGTACACCCAGCTCGACGACGCCTACAAGTCGCTGGCCGAGGCGCTGACGCATGGCGGCATCGCCAACCGTGTGCGGGTGCGGGCCGACTGGCTGGACGCCGAGATATTCGAGCGCGAGGACCCGGCGCCGCACCTGGAGGGTTTCCACGGGATTCTCGTCCCGGGCGGCTTCGGCGAGCGCGGCACCGAGGGCAAGATCCTGGCCGCCCGTTTCGCGCGCGAGCGCAAGGTGCCCTATCTGGGCATCTGCCTCGGCATGCAGATGGCCGTGATCGAGGCGGCGCGGAACCTGGCCGACCTGCCGCGCGCCGGGTCCGAGGAGTTCGACCACGAGCGCGGCGAAAAGCGCTTCGAGCCGGTCATCTACCACCTGAAGGAATGGGTGGAAGGCAACCGTACCGTCAAGCGCGAGGTCACCGACGCCAAGGGCGGCACGATGCGCCTCGGCGCCTATGACGCGGTCCTGCAGCAGGGCAGCCAGGTCGCGGAGATCTACGGCGCTCCCTGCATCTCCGAGCGCCACCGCCACCGCTATGAGGTCGACATCGGCTATCGCGACCGGCTGCAGGAGGCCGGCATGTGCATCTCGGGCCTCTCGCCCGACGGTCGCCTGCCCGAGATCATCGAGCTCAGCGACCACCCATGGTTCGTCGGCGTCCAGTTCCACCCCGAGCTGAAGTCGAAACCGCTGGCCCCGCACCCCCTCTTCCGCGACTTCATCCGCGCCGCCGTCGAGCAGAGCCGGCTGGTGTGATGCTGTTGATCTTCAAGAATGTGTTCGGTCGCAAAAAGATGGGGAAAGATCGTTTCGCATGTTCAGGGGACCGCCGGACCCCACCAAAGCCAGAGTCAAGGTAACGCCAGATGGAGCTCCAAAAGGGACAGATTATGAGCTCGAAAGATGCCATTGACCTTGCCCTCAAGTACTCCGATCTTGCATCAAAAATCCTTCAGTTCTTCATCATACTCAGCGTAGCAATTGGCGGATGGCTTTTGACTGCTGGAGAAATAAGGCAAACCCAGATCTTGTCGGCTCCGAGATTTTTTTGGGCCATGCTGTACCTCCTCTCAGGCATCTCAACATCACTCGGCCTAGCAAGCTGCTACACTAGAATTAACTCTTGCTATGCGCTTGCGGTGCTATTAAGTGATGGCGATGGTGTCCAAAAGAAACACATTAATGTCATTTGTAAGCAGTTAAACTCCCGGACTTACAACGTAGGCCTGTCGCTGGTTGTAATATTTACTGTCGCTATGATCTTGACATTCAGGTAAATTCCAGGCTTCCGACGACTGAAGATCTCTCGGTGTCGCCGGCAGATTCGGCCCGCGATTACCTTCGTCGAGATGACAAGTTTTGTTCAGGCTGTAGCCGTTCAGTTTTGTCATCCTCCCAAAAACAGCCGGCCGACGTCCGGATCCTCCAGCAGTTCGTCCCCCGGCCCCGCCTTTGCCAGCTGCCCCGAGACCAGCACATAGCCAAGGTCGGCGAACTCGAGCCCCTTCTTGGCGTTCTGCTCGACCATGACGATGGTCTTGCCCTCGGCGCGCTGCAGGTCGTCGAGGATCTCGAAGACCATGTCGATGAAGCGCGGCTCGAGCCCGATCGACGGCTCGTCGACCAGCAGCACGTCCGGCTCCATCACCAGGGCACGGCTGATCTCGAGCAGCCGGCGTTCGCCGCCCGACAGCACCCGCGCCGGCTGCGAGCGGCGCGCCGCCAGACGGTCGTACTTGGCGAAGACGCGCTCGGCCGCCGCCTTGGCGGCGTCGGTCTTGTCCTTGAGATAGCCGCCCATCCACAGATTCTCCTCGACAGTCATGTCGGGGAAGACCGAGTTGTCCTGCAGGATGTAGGCGATGCCGGCGCGCTTCAGCTTGTCGCTGGGCCTGAGGCGGGTGACGTCCGTCCCGCCGATGCGGATGGTCCCGGCGAAGATGTTGGTGAAGCCGAAGATCGAGTGCAGCACGGTCGACTTGCCGGCGCCGTTCGGGCCGATCAGGCACAGCGACTGGCCGCGCCCCACCGAGAGGTCGAAATCGTGCAGGATCTCCATCCGGCCATAGCCGGCGCGCAACCCGTCGATCTCGAGGAAGGGCGCGTCGCCGGCCAGAGCCCGCAGCGCCTGGGCAGTCGGTGCCTGCGCCGCGATCTCGGCCGCCTCGCGCGCGACGGCGTCGACCGAGAGCACGACGTCGACGCCGCCCGCGTGATAGCCGCGCGAGCCGCGGCCCTCGCGACCGGTCGCATCGCGCGCGGCCATCAATGCGCCCCCAGATAGGCATCGACGACACGGCTGTCGTTCTGGATCTCGTCAGGGCTGCCCTCGGCCAGCAGCTGGCCATGCGCCAGGCAGTAGATGCGCTCGGCCAGGTTCATGATGACGCGCATGTTGTGCTCGATGACGAAGAGCGTAATGCCGAGCTCGGCATTGGCGCGCTTCAGCCGGTCGATCAGCCCGTTGATCAGCGTCGGGTTGATGCCGGCGGTCGGCTCGTCGAGCATCAGCACCGTCGGCTCGTTCATCAGCGCCATGCCGAATTCCAGCAGCTTCTGCTGGCCGAAGCTGAGGTCGCCGCCGAGCAGCCAGCGCTTTTCGTAGAGGCCGACGAAGTCGAGCAGCTGCTCGGCGCGCTCGCGGTCCGCCCGGTCATGCCCGCCGAACAGGTCGGCGAAGCGCTGCTTGCGGTAGGGGACCGACACCAGCATGTTGTCGACGCAGTTCATGTTGCCGTAGATGCGCGTCTGCTGGAAGGTGCGCAGCAGGCCCAGCCGGGCGATCTCGGGCACGCGGAGGCGGCTGATCTCGTGGCCCTCGAAACGGATCGAGCCGGCGTCGATCGGGTGAAAGCCGACGATCGAGTTGAACATGGTCGTCTTGCCCGAGCCGTTCGGCCCGATCAGCCCGGTGATCGAGCCCTTCTCGACCGTCAGCGAGATGTCCTTGTTGGCGACCACGCCGCCATAGGCCTTGCTGACGTTCTCGACCTCGATGACCGCGCTCATGCCCGCGTCCTCATGCCCGCGCCCTCATGCCGGGGCCTGCTGGGCCGGGTCCTTTTCCGGCGTGGCGCCGTGGTCGGCGGCGGTCGTCCTGGCCTCGACGCGCCGGCCGAACCATTCGGGCTTCTGCCGCGCCATCCAGCCGAGGATGCCTTCCTGGAAATAGACCACGACGACGACGATCAGCGTGCCCAGCGCGACGTATTGCCAGCCGAGCAGCAGCGTCCACGTCACCTCCTTGAAGGTGTGGAAGATCAGGGCGCCGATCACCGGCCCCCACAGCGTTCCCTTGCCGCCGAGCAGCACGGCGACGACCATGTAGATGCCGAGATAGATCGTCTGGAATGCGACGCCGCGCGGCTCGATGAAGCCTACATTGTTGCCGTAGACCGCGCCGACGATGCCGATGAAGAACGCGGCGATCGCCCAGTTCAGCTGCTTGATGCGCAGCGTCGGCAGGCCCATGCCCTCGGCCTTCTGCTCGTCGTCGCGGATGGCGTTCAGCGCCAGCCCGAAGCGGGTGGAATAGAGCCAGGCGCAGGTCGCGAAGCAGGCGACGCCGGTGGCGAAGAACATCAGGTAGAAGGCGAACTTGGCGACGTCCGGGTCGCCGGGAAATCGCGGCATGGGGACACCCGCGCCGCCGCCGACATAGGTCCAGGTGGCGAACATCTCGCCTGCCGCGACCGCCAGCCCCAGCGTGCCGATCGCGAAATAGGGCCCGCGCAGCCCGAACAGCAGCCAGCCGAGCGGCACGGCGACGACGGCGCAGACCAGCCCGCCGACGATCGGCCCGATCGCCAGCCCGGTGAAGTACTGGTGCGCGGTGAAGCCGAACTGCTGCGTGCCGCCGGCGAATGTATAGGCCGCCATGTCGTGGAACAGGCCGATCTGCACGATCGCGCTGGCATACATGCCGAGGCCGAAGAAGAAGATGTTCCCCAGCGAGTTGTAGCCCATCTGGCCGCCCTGCATGTCCCAGGTCAGCGCCAGCACGATCAGCACCCAGAGCGCCGAGAACTGCTGCGTGTAGGCCGGGAAGACCAGCGGCAGAGCGAGCGCCAGTGCGACGACCGCGGCATAGAGCAGCCACTTCACGCCCGCCCTCATGCCCGCGCTCACGCAACCGCCTGGCGCTTGCGCGACTGCTGCAGCAGCCGGATCATCAGCACGACCAGCAGCAGGCCGACGATGATCGCCTGCTGGTACTGCGCCCCGAAGATGAAGCCGCCGAACTGCTCGACGCCGCCCATCCCCAGCCCGGCGGCGATCACCCCCGCCAGGTTGCCGAGCCCGGCCGCCGTGACGATGACGAAGGCGCGGATCGAATAGGCGATGCCGTAGAATGGCTGGATCACCCAGATCATCGCCACCAGCGCGCCGGTGGCGCCGCAGATCGCGCCGTTCAGGCAATAGGTGAAGCGGTAGACGCTGTCGGTGTCGATGCCCATGACGCGGGCCGCCCGCGCGTTCTGCGCCGTGGCGCGGATCGCCTGGCCCATGCGGCTGCGCTTCATGAAGACCACCAGCACGACGGCCAGCGCGCAGGCGATGCCGAAGGCCAGGATCTTCTGCTTGGCCAGCACGACCGCCCCGTCGAACAGCATCAGGCTGTCCCAGCCGAGATTTATGGTCCGCGTGTTCTGCGTGAAGATCAGGCTCATCGCCTGCTCCATGACATAGGCGACGCCGAAGGTGGCGAGCAGCGAGACGAACATGTCGAGCACCAGCACCTTCGAGACGATGAAGCGGAAGATCAGCCAGCTCAAGGCCCACAGCACGGCGATCGAGCCGAAGATGCCGATCAGCGGGTGGACGCCGAGCGTCGCGAGCCACCAGCAGACATAGCCGCCGGCGATCACCATCGGCCCCTGCGCCAGGTTCTTGACGTTCATCACGCCCCAGACCAGCGCCAGGCCGTAGGCGATCAGCGCGAAGACCGAGCCGATCAGCAGTCCTTCGATCAGCAGGCCGACGGCGAACTGGGGAGCGACCAGCAGGATCTCGATGTTCGACCACATTGGCCCAGCCCTCTCGTTCGCTCCGCCTACGTCCCGCCACGCCCGGCCTCGGACAACAGGCGGGAAGCCCTTCCGTCACCCCGCCCGCGTGGCGGCGGCGGGGAAGACGCCGCAGCGCTCAGGGACGCGGGTATTCCAGCTTGTCGCTGGCGTACTTCTGCGGCGCCACGACCTTGTATTCGCCGTCCTGGATCTGGCGCAGCACCATCGGCTTGCGCTCGTTCAGCCCCTCCGCGGTGAACTTCACCGGGCCGTAGAAGGTCATCATGTCGGTCTGCGCGATCGCGTCGCGCACCGCCTCCTTGTCGAGCTTGCCCGCCCGTTCGAAGGCGTCGGCGAAGACGACGACGGCGGCCGTGCCCTGCGCCGTCTGGTAGGGCACCTCGGTATTGGCGTACTCGGGATAGGCGGCCTTGATCGCCTTCTCGTAGTCGGCGGCCGAGCCGAACATGTCGCCGGTATAGGTCATGGTCGGCGACCACTGCGTCGGGCACAGGATGCCGTTCGACGCATCGGGAAAATTGGTCGTGACATCGGCCAACTCGCAATGCGTGATGGCGATCATCGGCACGCTGATGCCCATCTCCTTGATCTGGCGGACCGCGGTCGCCGCGCCCTTCTCGTGGCCAGAGACCAGCAGCAGGTCCGGCTGCAGCGCCTTCACCTTGGTCAGCGTCGCCGCCATGTCGGAGAGGTCGCGCGGCAGCTGGTCGTCGATGACGGCCTGCATGTCGTACTTCTTCAGGTCGTTCAGCACACCGCTGCGCACGTCCTGCGAGAACGGATCGCTCTCGTACGCCATCGCGACCTTGACGTCCGAGGGCTTCTTGCCCTGTTGCTCGGCCATCTCGGCGGCGAGCTCGATCGACGAGCTCAGATACTGGTCGGACGTCGACAGGATGGCGAACATCTGCTTGTAGCCCTTGTTGAAGAGCGAGCGGCCCGCGCCCTCGGCCTCCACCATCGGGATCTGGTACTGCTCGGTCACCGGGGCGATCGCCGCCGTCATGCCGGTCGAGTAGGGCCCGAGCATGTATTGCACGCCGTCCTGGCTGATCAGCCGCTCGGCCAGCTGCGCACCGCGCGCCGGCGTCGACTCGTCGTCATAGTAGATGACACGCATCGTGCACGTCTTGTCGCCGACCTTGACGCCGCCCTCCTCGTTGATCTTGTCGACGGCGAAGTCGTAGCCGTTCTTGGCGTGCCGCCCGTTGGCGGCATAGTTGCCGGTCAGCGAGATCGCCGCGCCGAGCACGATCTCGCATTTCTCCTGCGCGCCGGCGGCGAGCGGCAAGGCCGCCGTCGCCATCGCGGCCACCGCCCCGACGGTCGCGCCACGCAGACTCCTCCCCAAGTGCGACATACCCTTCTCCTCCCGTTGTTCTGTTTATGGGGTGTTTGCCACCCGCTCTCTTAGGAACTCTAGCAGGAGAGGCCGTGATGTCACCGTAAATCTCCCGTCAGGTTTTCCCGTCACGGGCGACCGGGCCGCTGCGGCAGGCTCGGCAGGTTCCGGTTGTCGTCGTTGCTGACCGTCCGGTGCACGCCGGGCGGCGCTCTCGAGCGTCGCCGTCGTCCGCTGATGCCGGTCCGGCCGCTATTCCCAGCCGCATTCCGCCGGCGTCACCCCGGCCGCAGCGCCGCGCAGCGGTTCGGCAAAGCAGCCCGCGTGCCATTCGCCGGTATAGACGGTGCCGTCGGTGAAGGTCAGCGTGCCCCGGCCCTCGGGCTTGCCGTCGGCCAGCTCGCCCTCGTAGCGGCTGCCGTCATGCCAGGTGGCGACGCCGTGGCCCTGCTGCCGGCCGCCCCACCAGTCGCCCTCGTACCGGCTGCCGTTGGCGAGCGTGTAGACGCCGTGCCCCTGCCGCAGACCCTCGCGATAATCGCCGACATAGACGTTGCCCTCGGGCGAGGTGTAGGTGCCACGCCCGTGCTTGATGCCGAGCCGCCAGTCGCCATCGTATCGGCTGCCGTCGACGCCGACATAGACGCCGGTCCCATGCTCCCGCCCACCGGCCCGCGCGCCCGCGTAGCTCTCGACCTGCTCCCGACCGAGCCGCACCCAGGTCCAGGTCAGAAGCCCCTCGCCCGCCGTCGCTCCGTCGACGCAGGGCCCCGTCCACGTCACCGTCTCGCGCGCCTGCGGGAACCGGTTCCAGACCCGGCACCCCCCGCCCGGGCCTGATCCGTCCGCACCCGGTCCGTCGGTCTCGACCCATTGCGGCCGCGTCGCCTCATGCTCGCGCGCCACCCGCGCCAGCATTTCCGGCGTCAGCTCGCCCGTCTCCGCCAGCTCCCAGTCCGCCTGGTAGGCGGCCAGCGCCGCCCGGTCCTCTGCGCCCCAGTCGCCGTCGACGGGTCCCGGCGCATAACCCGCCACCGCCAGCGCCGCCGTCGCCTCCCTGACCTCCGCCCGCGACAGCTCGCCGGCAAGGCACGTCGCGGCCACGCACGCCGCGGCGACGAAGACAACCAGACGCACCATGGCACGCTCCTCACGGACTAGCGGCGAACAGTGCCACGCCAGCCCCGCCCTGCCAATTCATTGCTCCGCCATACCCGAGCCCCGGAGCTCGGGCGGTCCGCCCACCATGGTCCGGGGGCGCCGCGGGGGCGCCACGGGGGCGCCACGGGGGCGCCAACTGGGAGCACCACGGGAGCACCACGGGGGCGCCGCGTCACTTGCAGTGTCACGGCGAACGCGCGCATGATCTGCGGCAAAGCGGGAGGATCGCATGCTCGAAAAGCTCAGGGGCGTCATCGCTCCGTTCACCACGCCTTTCGCCGAGGATGACAGCGTCGATCTCGGCGCCGTCACCGCGCAGGTCGACTGGCTGATCGCCGAGGGCGTGCACGGGCTGGCCGCCGGCGGCTCGACCGGCGAAGGTCACGCGCTGACGCGCGAGGAGCACCGCGACCTGCTGGCCGAGACGGTGCGCGCCACGGACGGCCGCGTGCCGGTGGTGGCCGGCATCATCGCGAACTCGACCGGCGAGACGGCGGCACGCGGGCGGCAGGTCGCAGACCTCGGCGCAGATCCGGGGGCAGGTTCGGGGGCAGGTTCGGGGTTGTGGCGCTGCAGGTCACGCCGCCGAGCTATCTGTTCCGGCCGGACGACGACGCCATGGTCGAGCATTTCCGGCGCGTCCACGGCGAGTGCGGGCTGCCGATCCTGATCTACAACGTCGTTCCCTGGTGCTATCTCTCGCCCGACCTGCTGCTGCGGATCATGGACGAGGTGCCGGGGGTCGCCGGCGTCAAGCAGTCGGCCGGCGACATGAAGCTGTTCGCCGATCTGCAGCGCCGGGCAAAGCCGCGAGAACCTGATCTTCTCGGCGGTCGACGCGCTGCTCTACCTCTCGTATGTGCTCGGCGCGCGCGGCTCGATCGCGGCGGTGCTGTCGGCGGCGCCGGGGCCGTCCGTTCGGCTCTGGGACGCGGTGCAGGCCGGCGACCATGCCACGGCGCGCGACCTGCACGAGCGGCTGATGCCGCTCTGGGACGCGATCGGTCAGGACAACATGCCGAGCCTCTGCAAATACGCGCAGAGCCTGCAGGGCGTGCCCGCCGGCATGGCGCGCCGGCCGACCTCGCCGGCCAGCGGTCCGCAGAAGGCGGCGGTGCGCCGCGCGCTTGCCGGTCTGAACCTGATCGAAGCGGCGATGGCGGCGGAATAGCGCCGGCGGCGGCTCGTGAAGCCTGGCCGTCCCGGCTTCAGACCCGCCAGAAAACGAGCGCGACCCAGGCGCAGGCGAGCGCCAGCGGCCACCAGAGGGTCAGGCCGACGATGCCGATCCAGGCGATGAACACATAGGCCGAGCCGAGCAGCCCGATGAACAGCCGGTCGCCGCGCGTCGTGTCGATGCCGAGGATGCCGTGGCGCGGCGCGCCGCCCGGCCGCCATGCCTCGAGCATGCCCATCAGGGCGATGGCGCCGAAGACGAACAGGAAGAAGGCCAGCGTCGCCCGCGTCCACGCCATCCAGCCGCCCCAGACCGGCTGGGTCCACCAGGCAAAGCTGAAGAGCGTCGGCTCCTCCATCAGACCCGCCCCAGGGCAAAGCCCTTGGCGATGTAGTTGCGCACGAAATAGATCACGATGGCGCCGGGAATGATGGTCAGCACGCCGGCGGCGGCCAGCAGGCCCAGTTCGTAGCCGCTGGTCGACGCCGTCCGCGTCATCGTCGCCGCGATCGGCTTGGCCTCGACCGCGGTCAGCGTCTTGGCAAGCAGCAGCTCGACCCACGAGAACATGAAGCAGAAGAAGGCGGCGACGCCGACGCCCGCCTTGATCGTCGGCAGGAAGATCTGCACGAAGAAGCGCGGAAAGGAATAGCCGTCGACATAGGCGGTCTCGTCCAGCTCCTTCGGCACGCCGGACATGAAGCCCTCGAGGATCCAGACGGCCAGCGGAATGTTGAAGAGGCAGTGCGCCAGCGCGACCGCGATATGCGTGTCGAAGAGCCCGACCGCCGAATAGAGCTGGAAGAAGGGCAGGGCGAAGACGGCCGGTGGCGCCATGCGGTTCGTCAGCAGCCAGAAGAACAGGTGCTTGTCGCCGAGGAAGCGGTAGCGCGAGAAGGCATAGGCCGCCGGCAGCGCCGCCGCCGACCGAGATCACCGTGTTCATCGAGACGTAGATCAGCGAGTTGACATAGCCCCAGTACCAGGTCGGATCGGTGAAGATGACGCTGTAGTTCTCGAGCGTGAACTCCTGCGGGTACAGGCTGAAGCCGCCGAGGATCTCGTTCGTCGTCTTGAACGACATGTTGACCAGCCAGTAGATCGGCAGCATCAGGAAGACGATGTAGACCGTCGGCACGATGTTGCGCGGTCGGCTCATCAGACGCCCTCGTCCCTGGTCATCAGGGTGTAGAAGACCCAAGAGACCAGCAGGGTGATCAGGAAGTAGATCAGGCTCATCGCGCCGGCTGGCCGAGGTCGAACTGGCCCAGCGCGATCTTGACGAGGTCGATCGACAGCAGCGTGGTGGAGTTGCCGGGGCCGCCGCCGGTCAGCACGAAGGGCTCGGTATAGATCATGAAGCTGTCCATGAAGCGCAGCAGGACGGCGATGGTCAGCACGCGCTTCATCTTCGGCAGCTGGATGTGGCGGAAGACCGCCCAGGGTCGCGCGCCGTCGATCTTCGCCGCCTGGTAATAGGCGTCAGGGATCGAGATCAGCCCGGCATAGGCCAGCAGCACCACCAGCGAGGTCCAGTGCCAGACGTCCATCAGCACGATGGTGAACCAGGCGCTGAGCGGCTGCTGGGTATAGTCGTAGTCGATGCCGACCGCGTTCAGCGTGTAGCCGAGCAGGCCGATGTCGGGCAGCGTGAAGATGTTCCACATGGCGCCGACGACGTTCCACGGGATCAGCAGCGGCAGCGCCATCAGCACCAGGCAGACCGGGACCCAAGACCCCTTGCGCGGCATGGCAGGCGCAATGGCGACGCCGAGCGGGATCTCGATCAGCAGGATGATGCCGGTGAACAGGAACTGCCGGCCCAGCGCCGCGTGGAACCGCTCCGACCGCAGCAGGTCCCGAACCAGCCCAGCCCGTGCCAGAAGAACACGTTGTCGCCGAACGTCTCCTGCACCGAGTAGTTGACCACCGTCATCAGCGGCACCAGCGCGTTGAAGGCGACCAGAACCAGGACCGGCAGGACGAAGAGCCAGGCCCGCTGGTTCTTGGTCTTGCCGCATCAGGCCCTCCCCTGCCGCGCGCCAGCAAGCCAGCCGTCGGCGTAGAGCCGCGTCATGGCCGGGTCGAACGCGCAGGTGCGCCCGCCCCTGCGGGCACCGCGTCCGTCGTCCGAGGCGAAGAAGTAGATGCGGTGCTCGCCGGCCCAGCCCTCGACGACGCGATGGCGGCCGACATCGGAGATCTTGCCGATCTCGACCGGCACGACGCCATGCGCGCCTCGGCAGCCAGCCGCACAAATTCGGGCCGGACGCCGATCTCGAGCCGCCCGCCCTCGACCACCGGCCCGTCGCACGCGCGACGGCGGTGTCGCGGAACAAGACGCCGCCGTCGCGGACCTCGCAGGGCAGGACGTTCATGCCCGGCGAGCCGATGAAGTGGCCGACAAAGGTGTGCTGCGGCCGCTCGAACAGGTCGACCGGCGTGCCGATCTGCACGACCTCGCCCTCCTCGCATCACGACCACCGGTCGGCGAAGGTCAGCGCCTCGGTCTGGTCGTGGGTGACGTAGATCATCGTAGCGCGCGACCCGCTGGTGCAGCTCCTTCAGCTTGGAGCGCAGCTTCCACTTCAGGTGCGGGTCGATCACCGTCAGCGGCTCGTCGAACATGATGACGTTGACGTCCTCGCGCACCAGGCCGCGGCCCATCGAGATCTTCTGCTTGTCGTCGGGCGTCAGGCCGGAGGCCCGGCGGTCGAGCATGTCGTCGAGCTCGAGCATTCGGCGATCTCGCGGACGCGGGCGTCGATGCGGTCGGCGGCGACGCCGCGGTTGCGCAGCGGGAAAGGCGAGGTTCTGGTAGACGGTCATGGTGTCGTAGATGACCGGGAACTGGAACACCTGGGCGATGTTGCGCCGGTCCGGCGGCAGGTGGGTCACGTCGCGGCCGTCGAACAGGACGCGGCCCTCGCGACGGCGTGAGCAGCCCCGAGATGATGTTGAGCAGCGTCGTCTTGCCGCAGCCCGAGGGCCCGAGCAGCGCATAGGCGCCGCCGTCCTCCCAGTCGAGGTCGATCTCCTTCAGCGCCTAGTCGGCATCCGATCCGGGTCCGGTCGAGATAGCTGTGCCGCAGGTTGTTGAGCTCGATCTTCGCCATGCTCAGGCCGCCACGAGAGGGCCGTCGGGGTCGAAGTAGAGGCAGCCCCGACGGGTCGAGGTGGAAGGTATGCGCGCGTCGCCGATCCGGTAGGGGTGCACGCCGTGGCTCTGCGACACCCAGGTCTGGTCGCCGAACTCGAAATGCGCGATGCTCTCCGATCCCGAGAGCTCGGTGATCAGGACCTTGCCCTCCAGCGGCACGGCCGCCTCGGCCCGCGCCGGGGCAGTGACGTGATGCGGGCGGACCGCGACGATGTACGGCCCGTCCGGCAGCGCGGCGGCGTGCGCCCGCGGCCGGCCAGCTTGCATGCCGTCCAGCCTGACGGTCGGCGCCCTCCTTCCCCACGGCGCCGATGTTGATCGGCGGATCGGAGAAGACCCGCGCGGTCTCCAGCGTCGTCGGGCGGCGGTAGGCCTCGGCGGTGGGGCCGAACTGGGTCACGCGGCCTTCGTGCATGATCGCGACGTGGCCCGCCGAGCAGCAGCGCCTCGTGCGGCTCGGACGTGGCGTAGACGACCATGGTGCCGCGCCCCTCGAAGAGCTTCGGCAGCTCGTCGCGCAACTCCTCGCGCAGCTTGTAGTCGAGGTTGGCGAGCGGCTCGTCGAGCAGGACCAGGCGCGCCTCCTTGACGATGGCGCGGGCCAGCGCCGTGCGCTGCTGCTGCCCGCCCGACAGCTCCGGCGGGCGCCGCTGCAGCATCGGGGCCAGCTTCAGCAGCGGCCGCGGTCTCTTCGACCCGGCGCGGCGATCTCGGCGCGCGGCCAGGCGCTGGACGCGCAGCGGCGAGGCGATGTTGTCGAAGACCGTCATGTGCGGATAGTTGACGAAGAACTGGTGCACGAGGCTGACATTGCGCTTCTGCGGCGTGACGCCCGTGACGTCCTCGGCCGTCGAACAGGATTCGGCCGCTTGTCGGCGCGTCCAGCCCGGCCATCAGCTTGATCAGCGTCGTCTTGCCGGCGCCGGTCGCGCCCGAGCAGAATGTTGAAGCCCGTCTGGGCGAGCGTCAGCGACGTCGGGTGGATGTGCGTCTCGGCGCCGACCTGCTTCGCGACGTCCTGCAGTTCCAGCGTCATCGATCCTCCCGCGACAATGTCGGACAGGCGCTGATGCGGAGATGCCGCGGGGAAGCGGCAAACGCCGAGCCGCGGCAGGGCCGGACCGGGCGCGCCGGTCCGGCGGCGGAGGCTCAGTTGGCTGTGCCTCGGACCAGCGCTTGATCAGCTCCTCATAGGCGATGGTCTCGCCCTGCGGCTTCTCGTTCTCGAGCTTGGGCTTCGGCGCGCCCGGCTTGTCCGACCACTCCTGCGCGTCGGTCTCCGGGTTCAGCCGCGGACCGCAGCCGCCATAGACGTTCGCCTCCTCGTCGGCCTCCTGCATGCGCGCCATGGTCGCGTCCATCTCGCCGGCAAGCCGGTCCATCGCCTCCTGCGGGGTGAAGGCGCCGGAGTTCACGTCGCCGATCTGCTGCCACCAGATCTGGGCGAGCTTGGGATAGTCCGGCACGTTGATGCCGGTCGGCGTCCACAGCACGCGGTCGGGCGAGCGGTAGAACTCGACCAGGCCGCCGAGCTTCGGCGCGCGTTCGGTGAAGCTCTCGTGGTCGACGGTGCTGTCGCGGATGAAGGTCAGGCCGACATGGCTCTTCTTCGTGTCGACCGTCTTGGAGGTGACGAACTGGGCATAGAGCCAGGCCGCCTTGCGCCGATCGACCGGCGTCGAACTTGAGGAGCGTCCAGGATCCGGCGTCCTGATAGCCGAGCTTCATGCCCTCTTCCCAGTAGGGGCCGTGCGGCGACGGCGCCATCCGCCAGAGCGGGTTGCCGTCGTCGTCGACCGTGTTGTTGCCCTCGGACTTGGGCGCGACCATCGAGGCGGTGAACGCCGTGTACCAGAAGATCTGCTGGGCGACGTTGCCCTGGCCAGCGCCGGCAGCGACTGGTAGAAGTCGTAGGACGCCGCGCCCGGCGGCGCATAGTTGCGCAGCCACTCGTCCCATTTGCGGATGGCGTAGACGGCGGCCGGGCTGTTGGCGCCGCCGCCGCGGCTGACGCTGGCGCCGACCGGGTTGCAGACCCTCCTCCATGCGGATGCCCCACTCGTCGACGGGACGCCGTTCGGCAGGCCCTTGTCGCCTTCGCCCGCCATCGACAGCCAGGCGTCGGTCATGCGCCAGCCGAGATCGGGCGCGCGCTTGCCGTAGTCCATGTGGCCATAGATGCGGACGCCGTCGATCTCCTTGACGTCGTTGGTGAAGAACTCGGCGATGTCCTCATAGGCCGACCAGTTGACCGGCACGCCGAGCTCGTAGCCGTATTTCTCCTTGAACTGGTCTTGCAGATCTCGGGCCGGTCGAACCAGTCCTTGCGGAACCAGTAGAGGTTGGCGAACTGCTGGTCGGGCAGCTGATAGATCTTGCCGTCCGGCCCGGTGGTGAACGTGATCCCGATGAAGTCGTCGATGTCGAGCGTCGGGATTCGTCACGTCCTTGCCCTCGCCCGCCATCCAGTCGGTGAGGTTGACGCCGAGCTGCAGCCGCGAATGCGTGCCGATCAGGTCGCTGTCGTTGATATAGGCGTCATAGAGATTGCGGCTGCGTCTGCATCTGCGTCTGCACCGCCTGCACCACCTCGCCTTCGCCGAGGAACTGGTGGTTGACCTTGATGCCGGTGATCTCCTCGAACGCCTTGGTCAGCGTCTTCGATTCGTATGTCGTGCGTCGGGATCGTCTCCGACAGCACGTTGATCTCCATGCCCGCGAATGGCTCGGCGGCGTCGACGAACCACTGCATCTCGGCGATCTGCTCGTCGCGGCTCAGCGCCGAAGGCTGGAACTCGTCGTTGACCCAGCGCTCGGCGGCCGCCATGTCGGCGAGGGCTGGATGCCCCATGATGCCGATGGCGGACGCGCGACGGCCGACAGCAGGTGCCTGCGCATCCTTATCCTCCCCTGGTTCACTCCCGGTTTTCTCCGGGTCCGAAATGTTCATATGAACACAGCTTGAGCGTCAAGGGAAAGTTTGCCAAGCTGCCCATCCGATCGCCGGAGCAGCCGGCCGGAGCAGAGCGTGCTGGAGCTGACGCCACGACAGAGCGAGATCCTGCAGGCGGCGCGGGCCGAGGGCCGTGTCGGCGTCGATGCGCTGGCGGGGCGCTTCGACGTGACGACCCAGACGATCCGGCGCGACCTGAACGACTGATGCGCGCGCGGGCTGCTCAGCCGCGTCCATGGCGGCGCGGTGCCGGCGAACTCGCGTCTCGAACGTCGACTACGACGAGCGCCGCGGCGCTGGCGCGGACGGAAAAGCGCGCGATCGGCGAGCGCGCGGCGGCGCTGATCCCGGACGACTCGTCCGCTGATCCTCAATATCGGCACGACGACCGAGCAGGTGGCGCACGCGCTCTACGACCGCCGCGACCTGTTGGTGGTCACCAACAACATCAATGTCGTCAACATCCTGTCGGGATCGCCGCCCAAGGAGATGATCCTGGCCGGCGGCATCGTGCGCCAGTCCGACGGCGCCATCGTCGGCGAGGAGGCGGTCGACTTCATCCGCCAGTTCAGGGTCGACTTCGCCGTCATCGGCGCCTCGGCGCTCGACGAGGACGGCGCGATCCTGGACTTCGACATGCGCGAGGTCGCGGTCGCGCGCGCCATCGTCGAGAACGCGCGGCGCACGATCCTGGTCTGCCGACCACCATGAAGTTCGAGCGCAGCGCGCCGGTGCGGATCTGCGCAGCTCGCGGACATCGACGACTTCGTGACCGATCGCCAGCCGCCGCGCGCGCTTTCGCGCAGCCTGCGTCGCGCGCAGGCGACCGAGATCGTGATCGCGGCCGAGGCCGCCCGCATGCTGGCGCTGAAGCGGAAGGGATGCGCGATGGCCGCGTCCCGTTTGACCTCGCGATCATCGGCGGCGGGGTCAACGGCTGCGGCATCGCGCGCGACGCCGCCGGGCGGGGAATTTCGGTGCTGCTGGTCGAGCAGGGCGACCTGGCGCAGGCGACCTCGTCGGCCTCGACCAAGCTCTTCCACGGCGGGCTGCGCTATCTCGAGTACTACGAGTTCCGCCTGGTGCGCGAGGCGCTGAGCGAGCGCGAGGTGCTGCTGTCCGCCATGCCGCACATCTCCTGGCCGCTGCGCTTCGTGCTGCCGCATCACCGGGGCCTGCGGCCTGCCTGGCTGCTGCGCCTCGGGCTTTTCGTCTACGACCATCTCGGCGGGCGCAGGCTGCTGCCGCCGACGCGCACGCTCGACCTGCGCTCCGACCCGGCCGGCGCGCCGCTGAAAGACGCGTTTCTGCGAGGCTTCGAATATTCCGACTGCTGGGTCGAGGATTCGCGCCTGGTGGTGCTGAACGCCCGCGACGCCGCCGACCGGGGCGCCACGATCCGCACGCGGACGCGTCTGGAAGGCGCCAGGCGCGAGGGCGATCATTGGCGCGTCGCGCTGCGCGACATGCTGTCCGGAGAGCAGCGGATCGAGTCCGCCCGCGCGCTGGTCAACGCCGGCGGGACCCTGGGTCGATCGCATCGTGCGCGAGCAATTGGGGCAGGCGCCGCGCGAAAAGGTCCGGCTCGTGCGCGGCAGCCACATCGTCACGCGCAAGCTCTTCGACCACGACCGGCCCTATATCTTCCAGCAGTCGGACGGCCGGATCGTCTTCGCCATCCCCTACGAGGGGGACTTCACGCTGATCGGCACGACCGACCGCGACCATGACGGCGCGCCCGGAGGAGGCGTGCTGCACGGACGAGGAGGCCGACTATCTCTGCGCGGCGCGTCTCGGGATATTTCCGCGCGGCCGGTCTCGCGCGAACGACATCGTCTGGCGGTTCTCCGGCGTCCGCCCGCTGTTCGACGACGGCTCGAAGAGCGCGACCGCGGCGACGCGCGACTATGTGCTGCGCCTCGACGCCGCCGATGGCGAGGCGCCGCTGCTCAACGTCTTTGGCGGCAAGATCACCACCTATCGCCGACTGGCAGAGGCGGCGCTCGGCAAGCTCGCGCCGTTCTTCCCGCAGGCTTCGGGGGCATGGACGGCCGGCGCGCCGCTGCCGGGCGGCGATTTCGCGCCGGACGGGTTCGATGCGCAGGTCGCGGCGCTGCACCGCGACTTCTCCTTCCTGCGGCCGGAACAGGCGCGGCGCCTCGTCCGCGCCTACGGGACCCAGGCCTGGACGCTGCTCTCGGGGTCGCGCCAGGCCGGCGATCTCGGCCGCGACTTCGGCGCCGGGCTGACCGAGCGCGAGGTGGCGTGGCTGATCGACCGCGAGTGGGCGATGACCGCCGAGGACGTGCTGTGGCGCCGCGGCAAGCTCGGTCTGCGCCTCGGCGCCGACGAGACCGAGGCGCTGGCGGGCTGGATCGCCGAACGGACGGGGAATGCCTCGCGCCAGGTGCAGGGCACCGACCCGGCGGACTGAAGGCCGGACGGGGCTCAGCCCTTCGGGGCGGCCGCTGCGGCCAGCGCCTGCTTGCGGGCGCGCTCGCGCCTGGCCGCGGCCTCGACCTCCTCCTTGGTCGCGGGCACGACGAGGCCGGCCGAGATGACCAGCTTGGCCGCCTCCTCGATCGTCATGTCGAGCAGCACGACGTCCTCGGCCGGGCACGAACAGCAGGAAGCCGGTCGTGGGGTTGGGCGTGCTCGGCAGGAAGACGCTGATCAGCTCGGGCTTGCCCAGCCCGGCGCGGGATCTCGCCCGTGGACTTCGTCGCGACGAAGGCGATCGACCAGAGGCCGCGGCGCGGATACTCGATCAGGCAGGCCTTCTGGAACGAGGACTGCGACTGGCTGAGGATCGTCTCGACGATCTGCTTCAGCGCCTTGTAGATCGAGCGCACGACCGGCATCCGCTCGACCCAGCCCTCGATCGACCCGACGATCTGCCGGCCGAACAGGTTCTTGGTGAAATAGCCGACGATCGTCGTGAAGACGAGGAAGATGAACAGGCCGAAGCCCGGCACGTCGTACTCGATATAGGTGCGCGGGTTATAGACCTGCGGCACCAGCGGCACGATCTGGGCGTCGACGAAGGTGACGATGCTCCAGATGATGTAGAAGGTGATCAAGACCGGGGCGACGACGACCAGCCCGGTCAGGAAGTTCGTCCTCAGCGCCGTCGCCAGGCCGGGACGCGGCCGCGGTGCCCGCCGCGACGGGGGGGCGATCTTCGGGGCCTTTGCCATGTCGTTCCGTCCCAGGAGCTTTTGCCGGAAATCTAATATCCGCGGCCCGGATCAACAATATGTTGCAGTGCAAGGCCGTCCATGTCCCGGCCGATCTGCGCGACGATCGCCTGGGCGGCCGTGCCGGGGCGGGTGATCGCAGCGATGTGCGGCGTCACTGTAACGCCCGGGTGGCGCCAGAACGGATGGCCCGGGCGGCAGCGGTTCGGTGCGGAAGACGTCCATCGTCGCGTGGCGAACCTGGCCGCTTTCCAGCGCGGCCAGCAACGCCGCCTCGTCGATCAGCGCCCCGCGCCCGGCGTTGACCATGCAGGCGCCACGCGGCAGCAGGGCCAGCCTCCGGGCATCCAGAAGGTTCTCGGTCGATGGCGTCAGCGGCAGCACCAGGATCAGGATCTCGGCCCGGCCCAGCACCTCGCGCAGGCCGTCCTCGCCGTGCCGGCAGTCCACGCCCGGCAGGTCCTTGGCCGTGCGCGCCCAGCCGAGCAGTCGAAAGCCTATCGGACGCAGCATCGCCGCCGCTGCCGTGCCGAGGGCGCCGAGACCGAGGATGCCGACGGTCCGATCGCGGGCGAGCGGCGGCTCCCACTTCTGCCAGACCCCCGCCGCCGACTGTGCCTGCGCGCGGTCGATGTCGAGGTGGTAGCGCAGCGCGTGCGCGGCGAAGTACTCGGCCATGCCTTCGTTCATGCCGGGCTCGACCATGCGGACCAGGGGCACGTGCTCGGGCCAGCGGACACGGCCGACGACGCCCTCGACGCCGGCCCAGGTGTTGAGGATGGCACGCAGCCGCGTATAGGCCGCGAAGTCGATCACGCCGCTGTCGACGTTCCAGACGAGATAGTCGACTTCGGCGGGCGGCGCGTCGGGCACGACCTTCAGCGGCCGCCCCGCCTCGGCCACGGCAGCCGCCAGCGCCTCGGGGAACACCGCCTGCTCGTCCGGCGACAGGACGACGCCGATCGTGCGCTCGGTGCTCGCGTTCACGGGCGGTGGACGTGTGCGCTCTGGATCAGGCCGAAGGACAGCAGCAGCACCATCAGCGCCGTGCCGCCATAGCTGACCAGAGGCAGCGGCACGCCGACGACCGGGATCAGCCCCATCACCATCGCCATGTTGACCGCCCAGAGGCAGAAGAAGGTCGTCGCCAGCCCGCCGGTCAGCAGCGCCCCGTAGCGGTCGCGGTTGCCGGCCATCGAGGCAAAGCAGAAGACCAGGATCAGGGCGTAGAGCGCGAGCAGCGATGCCGAGCCGATGAAGCCGAATTCCTCGGACAGCGTGGTGAAGATGAAGTCGGTGTGCTTTTCCGGCAGGAAGTTCAGCCGGCTCTGCGTGCCCTGCATGAAGCCGCGGCCCGAGACGCCGCCGGAGCCCATGGCGATCTTCGACTGGGTGATGTGGTAGCCGGCGCCGAGCGGGTCGGATTCCGGGTTCAGGAAGGTCTCGATGCGCTTGTACTGGTACTCCTTCAGGAACTGGTACTCGGTGCCGTGCGTGGCGACCACCGCGTAGATCGCCGCCGCGCCGAGCGCCGCGGCCGTGCCGAAGTACCACCAGCTGACGCCGGCCAGGAACAGGACCGCGCAGCCGCCCATGCCGATCAGCACGGCCGTGCCGAGATCCGGCTGCTTCAGCACCAGAAGCATCGGGGACGGCGATCATCGCCAGCGGCGGCAGCACCCACAGCGGATGGCTGACCCGGTCGCGGTCGAGCAGCGAATAGTAGTGCGCCAGCGCCATGACCAGCGCGATCTTCATCAGCTCGGACGGCTGCACCTGCAGCGGCCCGATGTCGAGCCAGCGTCGCGCACCCATGCCGGTCTCGCCGACGAACTCCACCGCCACGAGCAGCGCCAGCGCGCCGAGATAGGCGATTGGCGAGAACCAGCGCCAGACCCGGATGTCGACGAGCGCGACGGCCAGCATCAACGCCATGCCGACGCCGAAGCGCGGGATCTGCAGGCCGGCCCACGGCTCGAACGAGCCGCCGGCGACCGAATACAGCATCAGGAAGCCGGCGCCGCTGATGGCCGAGACCAGCAGGATCAGCGCGAGGTTCAGGCGCAGCAGCTTGCGGGGAAGGCTGAGCGACGCGCGCGCCGACCCGCCAGTCCGGGCAAAGGCGCCCGTGCCCATTCCGCTCATGCCGTCCCGCTCATGCCCGTCCCCTGGGCGGGTCGGCCGGTACGTTGGCGCCCTGTCCCGTGTGCCGGCTCGGCGCGCGGCAGGACGATGTCGCGCGCTGCCAGCAGGATGTCGCGGGCGATGGGCGCCGCCGCCTTCGAGCCGCCGCCGCCATGCTCGACGACCACCGACAGGGCAAAGCGCGGCGCCTCGGCCGGGGCGAAGGCGATGAACAGCGCGTGGTCGCGCCGCTCCCAGGGCAGATCCTCGTTGCGGAAGACGCCGCGGGCGCGCTCGGCCACGGTGATGTTGCGCACCTGGCTGGTGCCGGTCTTGCCGGCCATGCTGTAGCCTTCTTCCTTGATCCGGGCGCCCCGCGCGGTGCCGCGGCTGCCGTTGACAACGTCGTACATGCCGTGCCGGACGAGGTCGAAATGCGCGCGCTGGATGCCGAGGTCGACCGGCGGCGGCGCGGCCACCGGCTGGCCGGCGCGGGCGCGGATCAGGCGCGGCTGCACGCCGGTGCCGGAGGCGATGCGCGCCGTCATGACGGCGAGCTGCAGCGGCGTCGTCAGGACAAAGCCCTGACCGATGCCCGAGTTCAGCGTGTCGCCGACCTGCCAGTCCCTCGTTCTTGGTCGCGCGCTTCCAGTCCTGCGTCGGGATCAGCCCGGCGCGCATGGAGGACACTGGCAGGTCGAGCTCGACGCCGAGGCCGAGGCGGTTCGCCATCTCGGCGATCTTCTCGATGCCGACGCGGCGGGCTGTCTCGTAGTAGTAGACGTCGCAGGATTGCTCCAGCGCATCGCGCATGTTCATCGAGCCGTGCCCGCCGCGGCGCCAGCAATGGAAGCGCCGCTTGCCGAGCTTGAGGTGGCCCGGGCAGTAGACGGTGTCGGACGGATCCATGATCCCGGCCTCGAGCGCCGCCAGCGCCACGACCACCTTGAAGGTCGAGCCCGGCGGGTACATGCCCGACACCCACTTGTTGTGCAGCGGGCGGTGATTGTTCGTCAGCAGCGCGTTGTAGGCGTCCTGCGAGATGCCGAGCACGAACGGGTTCGGGTCGTAGGACGGGGTCGATGCGGCGGCGAGAACGTCGCCGGTCTGCGTGTCCATCAGCACGGTCGCCGCGCTCTCGTCGCCCAGCCGCGCATGGCAGAACCTCTGCAGCTCGAGGTCGAGCGTCAGGTGCAGATCCTGCCCGGCGACGCCCTCGCTGCGCTCGAGCTCGCGGATCACGCGGCCGACGGCGTTGACCTCGATCTGGCGGGTGCCGGCATGGCCGCGCAGATCGCCCTCGAGCGCCTGCTCGACGCCGGTCTTGCCGATCTGGAACTCGGGGATCTGCAGGACCGGGTCGGGGGTCTCCAGCGCGTCGAGGTCGCGCTGGGTGACGCGGCCGACATAGCCGACGACATGCGCCGTGTCGGGCCCGTGCGGGTAGTGCCGCGAGAGGCCGACCTCGGGCTGGATGCCGGGCAGGGCGGGCGCGTTGACGTTGACCTTGCGAAAAGTCCTCCCAGCTCAGGTGCTCGGCGACGCCGACTGGCACGAAGGCCGGCTTCTGCATGATCTCCTTCAGCATGCGCTGGCGCTGGAGCTCGGGGATGTCGATGAGCTCGGCCAGCTTGTCCAGCATCGCCTCGGCGTCGCCGGCCTGCTCGCGCACCATGACGACGCGGTAGTTCTGCGTGTTGATCGCCAGCGGCGCGCCGTTGCGGTCGAAGAGCTGGCCGCGCGCCGGCGCGATCAGCCGCATGTTGATGCGGTTCTCCTCGGCCAGCAGCCGGTAGCGGTCGCGTCTCGACGACCTGCAGCTGGCGCATGCGCCAGGCGAGCGCGCCGGTCGACCGCGAGCTGGACGCCGAGCAGCAGGACGCCGCGCCGCGTGACCGGCAGGGGCGCGTCGACGCCGCGGAGCGCCGGCCGTTTGCACGAGACCGGCCGCCATCAGCGCCGGCTCGGCGCGCGCGCCGCGAGACGCGCAGCCCGTAGCGGAAGGCGAAGGCCAGCGAGCGGGTAGACCATGACGGTGTAGAGGCTCTGGTGGAACAGCTCGGCGAGGTAGGGCGGCTGCGGCGAACGTCAGGAGGACGAGCAGCCACATCACGGCCGCCGTGCCGAGCGCCGCGCCAGCCAGCACCAGCCACTCGACGCAGAACGAGCCGCGCGCCAGCCTGCGCCGCAACGCCCTGACGACCTCGGCCGCCAGCACCAGCGCCAGCGCGCCGGCGCCGGGCGGCGCATCGGTCAGCAGGTCGCGCAGCCAGCCCCAGCGCGAAGACGGCCAGCAGCGGCGTCGCGCCCGGCCGGTGCGCCGCCCAGTAGACGACGACGCAGAGCAGCAGGTCGGGCGAGGGCGGCGCGGCGGGTCCGACGCCGAGCGGCGCCGCCTCGACATAGATCGCCAGCAGCGCCGACGGTCAGCATCAGCGCCGTGCGCCAGAGGCGCCGCGCGTCGAGGCCGCCGCCGGTCATCGGCCCGCCGTCATCGGCCGCGCCGCCATCGGTCGGCCGGCGTCGGCGCTCGGCGTCCCGGCGAGGTCGGCGCTCGCCCGCCTGCGACGGCGGCATGAGGGCGGACGAGGTCGCCGGGCCGGTCGATCGCGGTGTCCGGCCGGTAGCGCAGCAGCCGCACGAACTCGAGCCGTGCAGTAGTCCGCCAGCAGGGCCACCCGCCAGTGCCGCCGGGCGTCGCGACCACATGGCCGACCGGCAGGTCGGGCGGGAAGACGCCGCCGTCGCCCGAGGTCTCGACCAGGTCGCCGGGCTGCATCCGGTCGCCGCCGTCGAGGAACTCCAGCTTCGGCGCCGGCGTGCCGTCGCCGGCCAGCATGGCGCGCTTGGCGCCGGGGCTGGATCGACCACCGGCACCCGCGACGAGAAATCGGTCAGCAGCATCAGCCGCGACGGCGCGCTCGCCGACGCCGACGACGCGGCCGACCAGGCCCGAGCCGTCGACCGCCGCGGCGCCGTCCTCGATCCGGTCGCTGCGGCCGACATTGACCAGCACCGCCTCGCGGAACGGGCCGCCGCTGTCGGCGATGACGTCGCCGGCGACGAAGGTCGTGCGCGGCGGCAGCCGGACATTGTTCAGCGCGCGCAGCTGGGCGTTCTCCTCCTCCAGCAGGCGCGCCGCGCTCGCGCCAGCCGCGCAGCGACTGGATCTCGCGCCGCAGCGCCCGGTTCTGGTCGTAGACGTCGATGAAGTCGCGGTAGTCGCGCGCCAGGTGCCAGGCGAGGTCGATCGGCCCGTCGACCAGCGCATCGACGGCGCCGCCCGGTCGATCAGCGACATGCGCACGCGCTCGAGCCGCGGGTTGTCGCGTGCGCCACAGGATCAGCAGCACCAGCGAGACGAGGACGACGAGGCCGAGCAGGATGCGGTGCACCGTCCGGGTCAGCGCGCCTGTCCGGCGAGGTCGGCGTGCGCGGCATGGGCAGGCCCCCGCGCGGCGTCAGGCGCTGACCTTCATCACGTGGCCCAGCCGGTCCATGTGCTCCAGCGCCCGGCCGGTGCCGAGCGCGACGCAGTGCAGCGGCTCCTCGGCGACCGAGATCGGCGAGGCCGGTCTGCTCGCGCAGCGTCAGGTCGAGATCGATCAGCAGCGCGCCGCCGCCGGCCAGCATCACGCCGTTGTCGACGATGTCGGCGGCGAGATCGGGCGGCGTCGCCTCCAGCGCCACCATCACCGCCTCGACAGATCTGCTGCACCGGCTCGGCCAGCGCCTCGGCGATCTGGCCCTGGGTGATCTCCTGCTCCTTCGGCACGCCGTTCAGCAGGTCGCGGCCGCGGATCACCATGCGCTCGCCGACGCCGTCGGCGGGCATGCGCGCGGTGCCGATCGCCTTCTTGATCTTCTCGGCGCGTCGACTCGCCGATCAGCAGGTTGTGCTGGCGGCGCAGGTGGCTGATGATCGCCTCGTCCATCTTGTCGCCGCCGACGCGGACCGAGCGCGCGTAGACGATGTCCGACAGCGACAGCACCGCCACCTCGGTCGTGCCGCCGCCGATGTCGACGACCATCTAGCCGGTCGGCTCGGTGATCGGCAGGCCGGCGCCGATGGCCGCGGCGATCGGCTCGGGGATCAGGATCGGCCTTGCGCGCGCCCGCCGACAGCACCGAGTCGCGGATCGCCCGCTCCTCGACCGCGGTCGCGCCATAGGGCACGCAGACGACGATCATCGGGCTTGGCCATGAACGCGTGTCGAGTGCACCTTGCGGATGAAGTACTTGATCATCTCCTCGGCGACCTCGAAATCGGCGATGACGCCGTCGCGCATCGGCCGGATCGCCTGGATCAGCCCGGCGTGCGGCCCAGCATCAGCTTGGCGTCCTCGCCGACCGCCTTGACCTGCTTCTTGCCGTTGATCGTCTGGTAGGCGACCACCGAGGGCTCGTTCAGCACGATGCCCTTGCCCTTGACGTAGACCAGCGTGTTCGCTGTCCCGAGATCGATGGCCATGTCGTTGGAGAAGACGCCGAACAATCCGCCGATCATTGCGTTCCGCCTTTATTGCTGCTCGCCTGCTCCGGAACGGGCGGATTTGCGTCCGCCTCTATTCGGTCGCTTATAGGCCCGAGGCATGGTTCGCGTAAAGGGATAGCAGTTGTGGAACGATTAAACGGCCGCATCAGGGGGTGGGCAGCGCGCATATCGAAGCGGCATCGGCGCACAATGTCGGGCGGGATCCGGGGCCGGATAGGGTACGGGGGCCGGGACCGGGTTCGGAACGGTCGGGATCCACGCGGGACAGGGATCCGAACCGCGGCGGGCGCGTGCAGGGGATCGTTTTGCAGGCGGCAAGCGTTCTGACGAAGCATTGGCTCTTATTTGAAAGGACTACGGGATGGAAGGCATCGGCTGGATCAGCTTTCTGATCATCGGGCTTATCGCCGGCTGGATCGCGGAGAAGGTGATGTCGCGGAGCCACGGGCTGCTGACGAACCTGATCGTCGGCGTCGTCGGCGCCTATCTGGGCGCGATCATCTTCAGCCTGCTCGGCCTGACCGCCGACAGCTTCATAGGCGCTCTCGCTGGTGGCGACGATCGGCGCCATCGTCCTGCTCGCCATCGTCGGCTGGATCAGGGGACGACGCGCGAGCTGACCGACGCTGCAGTCGGACGGACAAAACGGCCGGGGCGTCGCGTCCCGGCCCGTTCTTTTTGCCTGCGCCGAACGGGGGAACGCTCGATGCCGCAAGGCCCGCAGCAACAAGCTGCTGACTCTAGGCGCGGCTGGCCCGTGGCGAACGCAGGAAAGAAGCGGATCGCTGAAGAGGATGAAGAAGGCCGAGGCGCATTGGGCGCGACTGGACGAGCCCATCAAGGACTGGCCGCGCGATCTGCAGGAGGCAGCAGGGATGGCGCTGGGGCGCGCGATCGCGCACGAAGCGCGCCACCATTTTCGTCGTGCCGCACGCCGATGGGGGCGGCCTGGGTGGAGATGGTCCGAGCCTCTATGGCACGACAAGACCGCGAGGTTCATCCCGGACGATCAGCGGCAGATCACGGCGGCCATGGGCAGGTTCGAGACCACCCAGAAACGGACGAACGTGTACCTGAAGACGCTGCCGAGCGACCAGCCCTTCGCGGTTAACCCAGGAAGCGCGCCGGGGCGACGCGCCCCGGCCGGCCGCGCCAGCAAGCACGTACTCGTCGAAGCAAGCTGGCAGC
>CAVUWP010000028.1:0-111740 GCA_963745085.1 uncultured Alphaproteobacteria bacterium
CAGCTTCACGTCGCGTCCGGTCGAGCTCTTGATCTTCTCGGCCAGCGCGCCCTGCTGCGCGTCGGAAAGCGGATGCGCCGCCGTCACCTCGGCCGTCACCTCGCCACGGTGCTCGGCCAGCACGGCGCGGAACATGGCGATCATCTGCGGCAGCGCGAAAAGCCGCCGCTTCTGCGCCATCAGCCCGACGACGTTGCGGACCAGCTGCGACAGCCCCATGCGGTCGGCGACCGCATCCATCGCGCGTCCCTGGTCGGCGCGCGTATAGGCCGGGTTGCGGATCAGGTCCTTCAGGTCGGGGCTATTCTCCAGCGCCTCGGACAGCTGGGTCAAGTCGGCGTCGGCCCGGTCCAGCTCGTCGCCCTCTCGCGCCAGTTCGAAGAGCGCGGTCGAGTAGCGGCCCGCGGCGCCCGAGGTGAGTGACGTGGCTGCCAAGTCGGTTCCCTCTCCCGGCCCGGCGGTCCGGGCAATCCACGATAGGCGCCGGCGAGCATGCCTGCCGGACGCGGCCCCCCGGTAGCATGGCTTCTCCGGCCTCGCAATGGCCGCAGGGTGCGGGCCGGCGCGGTTCTTGAATCCCTTCCTCGCTTTCTCAAGCGCCGACGGCGAGGCCATGCCGGGCAGATCGTCGCAGCGCGCGCGGGCCGCGCCGTCGCCTGCCGCTAGCGGCCCCGGGGGTGCGCCCTCTCGTAGACCTCGAGCAGGCGGGACTGGCCGACCGCGGTGTAGACCTGGGTGGTCGAGAGCGAGGCGTGGCCGAGCAGCTGCTGGATGGCGCGCAGGTCCCCGCCGGCCTCGAGCAGGTGGGTGGCAAAGCTGTGGCGCAGCGCGTGCGGCGTCGCGGTCGCGGGCAGGCCGAGCGCCTGGCGGGCGGTGCGCATCGCCTTCTGCAGCACCGTGGCGTTCAGCGGCCCGCCGCGGGCGCCGAGGAACAGCGGATCGTCGGGCAGGACGCCGAAGGGGCAGAGCGCGCGATAGCGCTCGACGGCCGCCCGGGCGGCGGGCAGCACCGGCACCTCGCGCTGCTTGCCGCCCTTGCCGGTGACGCGGAGCACATCGGGCAGCGGCGCGTCGCGCTGGCAGAGGGCCAGCGCCTCGGCGATGCGCAGCCCGGCGCCCCACAGCAGCGTCAGGGCGGCGACGTCCCGCTCGGCGATCCAGGGCTCGGCGTTGATGCCCGGTGGCAAGGATCAGCCGGCGGGCGTCGGGCGCGGCGACCGGCCGGGGCAGGCGCTGCGCCACCTTCGGCGTGCGGACGGCGTGGATGGCGGCGCAGGGCACGCCATGCGTCCGATCGAGCCAGGCATAGAAGCCGCGCACTGCCGAGAGCTCGCGCGCCAGCGACCGCGCCGACAGCCCCTCGCGTCGTCGTGCCGCCATCCAGGCGCGCAGGTCGGTGATGGTGACGGCGCCCAGCGTCTCGCGGCCCATCGGCCCGCCGGTATGTCCGGCCATGAAGCCGAGATAGCTGGCTACGTCCCGGCGATAGGCCTCGACCGTGTTGGCCGCCCGGCCGCGGACCGCCCCGACATGCGCAAGCCAGCGTTCGAGCAAGTCGGTCGCGCCGGCGGACAGATGGGTCATCGGGCGGCAGGGTGCAGCGGGGCCGCGCTGCCCGGCGCTCGGCCCGGCGGTCGGTCCGGCGCGCGCCCCGGCCTCGCGCGGCATCAGCCGTCGTTCTCGGACATGCGCTGGACCAGCAGCCGCTCGACGGCGGCGCCGAGGAAGACCAGCAGGTCGGTGCCGTGGCCGGGATCGAACTTCCTTGCATCGGCCGAGCCGAAGGCGAGCATCCGGCGCTGCCGGCCAGGTCGAGCCGCATCAGCGCCTCGGACTGGATGGGGTTCGCCTCGCCGAAGACCAGCTCGGCCTCGGCGCCGGCTTCGCGCAGCACGACCGGCCCGCTCCCGGCGCCGTCGAGCGCCATGTAGTCGGCGACGGTGCCTTCGGGCAGCGCCAGGACGCGACCGTGCAGGTCCGCGCCCATGCTCTCGGCCGGCCCGGCGAACTCGACATCGGATTCGATGCAAAGCCTCGCGTCGTCGAGCCCGAGCGTTCGCGGCACCTCGTGCGTCAGCCGGTAGAGGAACGACGACAGGTCCGGCGGCTCGATCAGCGCCAGCACGGCCCGGTGCACCTGCTGCGTGCCGGCGACATTCTCGTAGGCGGCAGCCACGACCGTGCGGTGGTGCTGGACGAGCTTTTCCAGTCGCTGCTCCAGCCGCTCGACCAGCCGGTCGCGCAGGTCGACGATCCGGCGCTCGCCGGTGCGCTCGCCGACCAGCCGGCGCATCACCCCCTGGTCCTCGAGCACCAGGTCGGGATCGGCGACGATCAGCGAACGGATCAGGTCGCGCTCGTCATCGGTCATGCGGAATGCGTCCATCTCGGCGCCCGGGGCCATCTCAGCTCTTCAGGATCGTCTGGCCGGTCCGCGCCCAGTCCGACAGGAACGCGTCCAGCCCCTTGTCGGTCAGCGGATGGCCGGCCAGCTGGCGCAGGATCGACGGCGGCATGGTCGCGACGTGGGCGCCGATCTTGGCCGCCTGCGCGACGTGGTTCACCGTGCGGATCGAGGCGGCGAGGATTTGCGTCGGATAGTGGTAGTTGTCATAGATCTGGCGGATGTCCGCGATCAGTTCCATGCCGTCCAGCCCGGTGTCGTCGAGCCGGCCGATGAAGGGCGAGATGAAGGTCGCGCCCGCCTTCGCCGCCAGCAGCGCCTGGTTGGCCGAGAAGCAGAGCGTGACATTGACCATGTGCCCGTCATCGGCCAGCACCGGCAGGCGCGCAGCCCCGCCCAGGTCAGCGGCACCTTGACGGCGATGTTGGGCGCGAGCTCGGCCAACTGCCGGCCCTCGGCGATCATCTCGTCGGCATCCGCAGCGACCGTCTCGGCGCTGACCGGTCCGTCGACGATGGCGCAGATCTCGCGCGTCACCTCGGCGAAGTCGCGGCCCGACTTCAGGATCAGCGACGGGTTCGTCGTCACCCCGTCGACCATCCCGGTCGCCGCCAGATCGCGGATCTCGTCGATCTCGGCGGTGTCGATGAAGAACTTCATGCACCGGTTCCCTGAAACCCTGCCCCGGACCATCGCCCGGCCGCAACCTATCCGAGCGGGACGGGGCGTGCCAGCCCAGACTTGGATGTGGCAGGCTGAGAGGGTGGCGGATTCGGGCGTGGCAGAGCCGGGCGTGGCGGAGCGGGGCGGGAAGCCGGCCCTGACGGACGGGTCGGCGTCCTGCTGCCCATGCCGCTCGGGCCGCTCGACTATGCCGTGCCCGACGGCGTCGCGCTGGCCGAGGGCGATTTCGTCGCGGTCGAGCTCGGGTCGCGGCCGACCGTGGGCGTCGTCTGGGGCCCCGGCGACGGTGCGGTTCCGGCAGCCAAGCTGAAGAAGGCGGGGCCGCGCCTGGACGTCCCGCCGATGCGCGCCGCGTTGCGCGCTGTTCCTCGACCGGGCGGCGGCCTACACGCTGACGCCGCCGGGGCTGATGCTGCGGCTGGCGACGCGGGTGCCCGAGCTCGGCCGGCCCGCCCGGACGCGGATCGTCCTGCGCCCGGGGCCGGCGCTGCCGGACCGGATGACGCCGGCGCGCGCGCGCGTCCTCGAGGTCGCCGGCGCGCATGGCGGCGCCGGGCTGCCCGGCGCCGAGCTGGCGCGCGCCGCCGGCGTGACCGCTGCGGTCGTCAAGGGGCTGGCCGACCGCGGCGCCTTGGTGCGGGCCGAGGTGCCGGCCGACGCGCCCTATCCGCCGCTCTGGGGCCAGCCGATGGGGGCGCATCTCGGCGTCGACCAGCGCGCTGCCGCCGAGGCGCTGCGGGCGGACGTCGCCGCCGGCGGCTTCGGCGCGACGCTGGTCTACGGCGTCACCGGGTCCGGCAAGACCGAGGTCTATCTCGAGGCCGTCGCAGAGTGCCTGGCCGCGGGCCGGCAGGCGCTGGTGCTGCTGCCCGAGGTGGCGCTGACGGCGGGCTTCCTCGACCGCGTAGAGGCGCGCTTCGGCGCCCGGCCGGCCGAGTGGCACCACGGCGTGACCGGCAACGAGCGCCGCCGCCTCTGGCACGCGGTCGCCGATGGCGGCGCGCGGCTGGTCGTCGGCGCACGCTCCGCGCTTTTCCTGCCGTTCAGCGATCTCGGCCTGATCGTCGTCGACGAGGAGCACGAGCCGAGCTTCAAGCAGGAGGACGTCGTCTACTACAACGCCCGCGACATGGCGGTGCTGCGGGCACAGATCGAGCAGGCGACGGCGGTGCTGGCCTCGGCCACGCCCTCGCTCGAGACCTGGGCCAACGCCCGGGCGGGCAAGTACAAGCGCCTCGACCTGCCCGAGCGCTTCGGCGCGGCCGTGCTGCCCGAGATCCGGCTGGTCGACCTGCGCGGCGCACAACCTCGGGCGCGACCGCTGGATCTCGGAGCCGCTGGCCGAGGCGGCGCGCGCGCGGCTCGCCGCGGGCGAACAGTCGCTGTTCTTCCTGAACCGGCGCGGCTATGCGCCGCTGACGCTCTGCCGCGCCTGCGCGCATCATTTCGGCTGCCCGCATTGCGACGCGTGGATGGTGACGCACCGCTACCGCGCGGAACTCCTCTGCCACCAGTGCGGCCATACCGAGCCGTTGCCGAATGCCTGCCCGTCATGCGGACGCGACGACCGGCTGGCGATCGTCGGGCCGGGCGTCGAGCGGCTGGCCGAGGAGGCGGCGGCGCTCTTCCCGCAGGCGCGCGTCGAGGTGCTGTCCTCGGACCTGACGACGGGGCCTGCCGAGCTGCGGGCGCGCCTCGCCGCGATCGCCGCGGGCGAGGCGGACATCGTCATCGGCACGCAGATGATCGCCAAGGGGCACAACTTTCCCAAGCTGACGCTGGTCGGCGCGATCGACGCCGACATGGGCCTGCAGGGCGGCGACCTGCGCGCCGCCGAGCGCACCTTCCAGATCCTGCACCAGGTCGCGGGGCGGGCGGGCCGCGCGGACCGCAAGGGCCTGGCGCTGATCCAGACCGTCGCGCCCGACCACCCGGTGCTGCGCGCCATCGTCTCGGGCGATCCGCAGGCGTTCTGGGAGCAGGAGGCCGAGATCCGCCACCAGGCCGGCATGCCGCCCTATGGCCGGCTGGCCGCGGTGATCGTCTCGGGGGTCGACGACGCCAGGGTCTGGGAGGTGGCGAACGCGCTCGGCCGGGCCAGCCCGGCGCTGGCGCGGGCGGGCGCCGAGGTCTTCGGCCCGGCTCCGGCACCCTTCGCGCGGCTGCGCGGGCGGACCCGGGTGCGCCTGCTGGTCAAGGCGCCGAAGGGGCTTCAGCTGCAGCCGCTGCTGGCCGAGTGGCGCGCGGGCGTGCGCAGCCCCGCCGCGGTCATGGTCGCCGTCGATATCGACCCGCAGAGCTTTCTCTGAGCTTGGCAACGCGGCGCGCGACCCCGTTGCGCGACCCCGTTGCGCGACCCAGGTGCGCGACCCCGGCGCGCGACCCGGCGCGCGCGGTAACCACTCCTTCACTGCGCTTGAGCATTGTCCTCCGCCAACAGAAACCGACCCTACCGAGGGTTGAGAAGATGCAACAGGCGAATCACGAAAACCGCGCCGAAGCCGGCTCCGAGCGCGACGTCGATCTGCTCATAGAAAAGGGATTCCTGCTGCTCGGCAGCATCGAATTCCAGATCGACGAGCATTTGATGTCGCATGGAACGCGCATTTGCCCCGAGACCCGGTTCTTCATGGCGCAGGTCCGGGACGCGGCGGGCGACGCGGCGACAAGGCTGCTGGACGAGGCTCGGAACCGGCTCGATGCCGCCGAAGCCGAAGCCGAAGCCGAAGCCGAAGCCGAAGCCGAAGCCCAAGCAGCGCCCGATCCGGCCGGAGCGGGCGATCCTGCCGCCTCCGGCGCGGACGGTGACGGACCGGCATATGCTCCGCCGCTGCCGGCTCTGAACGGCCCTTCCCGGACGCCTGCTGCGACGCGTCTGGGCCATCCGTCGGCGTTCGGGCACGCAGCGATGCATGCCGCCTTGGGTGCGGCCTCGGCCGCGCTGATCGTGGCGCTTCTCGTGGCCGGACGGACGCCGTCCGGTGCGCCGGCGCAAGCTTCAGCCGAGATCGCCTCGAACGGCTTGGTGGAGGTGCCTGCCGCCTCTGGCACGGCGTCGACTGCCGCCTCCACGGCGCCCTCCACTCTGGCGTCGCGCGCCGGCGAAGCGGTCGCGGCCGAATGGCTTGCCTCCGTCACCATGGGCGCGTCGGGCGATCCGGGCGGGCGAAGCGGATCGATCGAAGATCGGCGATCCGAGCGCCACGCTTCGGCGGACCGGCCAGCTTCGCACCCGATCTATCCGTATCTGAGGGCGGTTGTGGTCGACCAGGCCAGACCCGAGATCGCGGATCGATGGCCGCTCTCGCCGGCGCTGGCGGCGTACGCCCATGGCGCCGGAGATTTGGCCGATCAGCCGCCCTATCCGGATCCCCGCGCCGGGCCGGCGGGATCGCCGCCGATGGAACCGAAGGCGGCCGCCGCGGTTGAGGTGCAGCTTGCCCTCTCGGCCAGCGACCGGCGCGAGGTGCAGCAGCGGCTGGCGCTCGCGCGCTTCGATCCGCATTCCATCGACGGCGTCTTCGGCCCGGTGACGCGGGCTTCGCTCGGAGAGTGGCAAAGCTCGTCCGGTCTGCCGGCGACGGGGTATATGGATG
The DNA here is from genome assembly GCA_963745085.1 of uncultured Alphaproteobacteria bacterium. Classification (GTDB taxonomy): domain Bacteria; phylum Pseudomonadota; class Alphaproteobacteria; order Rhodobacterales; family Rhodobacteraceae; genus Thermohalobaculum. Next base: position 6,685 of record CAVUWP010000028.1, read on the forward strand.
CGGTGGCGCTCGCGCTCCTGCGCGACCGGACCGCGGACGCCTGGCGTGCCATGCAGGCGAAGAAGGCCAGCGCGCGCCGGCAGGCGTCGCGGCTGGTGCTGACCAGCCCGGTGCCGCCCGTCTCGCCAAAGCGCGCCGACGGGTGCAGGCGGACAAGCAGGGGGACGATCCTCTATGGTCAGGGCGTGCGCTGCGATCTCCGCGGCCTGCGGCAGAACATCGCGGGGCTCTTCGGCTGATCCCGAGGCGCTGATGGGACCGGACCGGCCCGGACGCGCCATCCCAAAGCTGCCCATCTGATCCCTTCCCGATCCCACAGCCGCAACCGAAGCCGCGTTGCCCGCCTCGCCGAAGGCGGCGGCGGCCTGAGGCGTTCCGCTCATGCCGGCGGCAACCTACCCGACAGTGTCATCTCGAATTGACAAGGTGTGCTGTTCGCCTATCCTGACAGGCGGATCGGCACATCTGGCGGTTTTCCATGTCCCTGCTCAGCTTCGAACGAAAGTACAGGGTGCCCGGCGGCACGCTGGTCGGCGGCATCCACATTCGACTTCTGGGTGGGCCCGTTCTTCGTCGGCTTCTTCGGCGTCACCACCACCGTCTTCGCCGTCGCTCGGCACGGCGCTGATCATCTATGGCGCCGCGCTCGGCGACACCTGGAACATCTGGCAGATCACCATCTCGCCGCCGCCGCTGAAATACGGTCTCGGCTTGGCGCCCATCCGCGAGGGCGGGCTCTGGCAGTTGGTCACCATCTGCGCCATCGGCGCCTTCTGCTCGTGGGCGCTGCGGCAGGTCGAGATCTGCCGCAAGCTGGGCATCGGCTACCATGTGCCGATCGCCTTCTCGGCCGCCATCTTCGCCTATGTGACGCTGGTCGTCATCCGGCCGATCATGCTGGGCGCCTGGGGCCACGGCTTTCCCTACGGCATCTTCGCCCATCTCGACTGGGTGTCGAACGTCGGCTACCAGTACCTGCACTTCCACTACAATCCGGCGCACATGATCGCGGTCAGCTTCTTCTTCGGAACGACGCTGATCCTCGCCATGCATGGCGGTGTCATCCTGTCCGCCGTCAATCCGCAGCGAGGCGAGACGGTCAAGTACGGCGAGCACGAGAACCAGTATTTCCGCGACACGATCTACTACTCGATCGGCACCGCTCGGCATCCATCGCCTCGGCTGGTTCGCCGCGATCAACGCCGGCGTCTGGAGCGCCATCTGCATGCTGATCTCGGGTCCGTTCTGGATCGACGGCTGGCCGTACTGGTACGACTGGTACCTGCAGCTTCCATTCTGGAACACGATGGGTCTCGGCGGGCTGGCGGGGAGCAACTGAGCATGGCCGTGTTCCAGAGCCTCTACACCCAGATCCAGATCCACGGGCCGCATGACCACGGGCTGCCGCTGCAGGGGCCGGAGTTCCGGCGGATCGGCCGGCCGTTCCTCAGCACCTGGATGGGCAAGATCGGCGATCCGCAGGTCGGGCCGACCTATCTCGGCTTCTATGGCATCGCCTCGATCATCTGCGGCTTCATCGCCATCGAGATCATCGGGCTGAACTTCTGGGCGCAGGTGAACTGGAACCCGGTCGACTTCATCCGTGGCATGGCCTGGCACCGGCTGGACCCGCCGACGGCCGGGCACGGCATCAATCCCTTCGAGATCCCGCTGACCGAGGGCGGCTGGTGGATCCTGGCCGGGTTCTTCCTGACATCCTCGATCCTCCTGTGGTGGCTGCGCATGTACACGCGCGCGGTCCGGCTCGGCATGGGCACGCATGTCGCCTGGGCCTTTGCCTCGGCCATTTTCCTCTATCTCTGCCTCGGCTTTATCCGGCCGCTGCTGATGGGATCGTGGCACGAGGCGCCGCCGTTTGGCATCATCCCGCACCTGAACTGGACCGCGTCGTTCTCGGTGCTGTACGGCAATTTCTACTACAACCCGTTCCACTGCTTCTCGATCGTCTTCCTGTACGGCTCGGTGCTGCTGTTCGCCATGCATGGCGGCACCATCCTCGCCGTGTCGCGCTTCGGCGGCGAGCGCGAGGCGGAGGAGATCGTCGACCGCGGCACCGCGGCCGAGCGGGCGGCGCTGTTCTGGCGCTGGACGATGGGCTTCAACGCGACCTTCGAATCGGTGCACCGCTGGGCCTACTGGTTCGCCGTGCTGACGACGCTGACCGGCGGCATCGGCATCCTGCTGACAGGCACCGTCGTCGACAACTGGTACCTCTGGGGCGTCAAATGGGGCCTGGCGCCCAGCTATCCGGACATCTATCCGCCGCTTGACCTGCCGCCGGAGCTGCGCGACGCCATCCAGGCGGCAGCGCCCGTCGGCGCCGGGGAGGCGGTCCGGTGAGCGGGCGCGATCCGCAGGGCCGCTGGACGGTCGGCTTCGCCGCGCTGGCCCTGACCGCAGGAGCCGCTCTGTTGCTGGGCATCGCGCCGACCTGGGATGCGCCCTGGGACCCGATCACATCGACCGAGTGGGGCCCGCCGGCGATCGCCATGGACACCTTCACCTCGGAGCGGACGCGCGAGAATCCGTGGAACGTGGTGCCCGAGCCGCTGCCGCCGCCCGACGAGGCCGGCCAGACGGCGGCCGAACTCTACGAGAACGTGCCCGTGCTCGGCAACATCGACGCCTCAGCCTTCGACCGGCTGATGCTGGCGATCACCGAGTGGGTCGCGCCCGAGCAGGGGTGCGAGTACTGCCACAACCTCGAACAGGGCTTCGCCAACGACGACCTCTACACCAAGCGGGTCGCGCGGGTGATGCTGGCGATGACCCAGCACCTGAACGACGACTGGAGCGAACGGCATATCGGACCGGCCGGCGTCACCTGCTACACATGCCACCGGGGGAACCCCAAGCCGCCCTATACCTGGTTCAAGGGCGCGCCGCCCGAGCCGCCCATGGGCGGCATGGTCGGCATGCCGCCGCCCTGGGTGCGCACGGCCAGCACCATTCGCGACTTTCTTCCGCGGCGCCCGTTCGAGCACTACCTGCTCGAGGACCGGAAGATCACCGGCTCGCAGGCCCGCGCCGTAGAGACGGCCAGCGTCGCGGACCTCTCGGATGTCGAGGACATCTACCTGCTGATGATGCAGATGTCGGACGGCATGGGCGTCAACTGCACCTTCTGCCACAACAGCCGCGCCTTCTACGACTGGGAGCAGAGCACGCCCAAGCGCGTGACAGGCTGGCATGCGCTGCGCATGACGCGCGAGATCAACAGGAGCTTCATCGGGCTGGTGGGCCAGGCGCTGCCGCCGGTCCGGCTGGGCCCGCTCGGCGACCCGCCGAAGGTCGACTGCATGACCTGCCATGTCGGGCAGCCCAAGCCTCTCGGCGGCGCGTCGATGCTGTCGGACTATCCGAGCCTCGCGCACCCCTCGCCGGCGATCGCCGCCGAGGTGCGGAAGCTGCTGGACCGCGACCGGGAGCAGCCTGCGCGATAGAGCAGCTTTGAGCAGGCAGTTCGGCACCAGTGCGACCGTCCACGCGTGGACAGTGCGTAAGCCATTGAAAGCGCATGGTTCCTGAGTTCGGCATGCAGACGTTCGGAGAGGAGGCGATCCCGATCGGCCGCACCCCGCTCTGGGCGCGGGCCGACCGCGCAGGGCGCAGGGCAGGCAGGATGAACGCTGCGTCGCTCCGGCAAGGCGGTCCGGTCCGGGCCTTCGGCTGGGGATCGGTCGGTGGCGCTGGCAGGCAATGCGCCGGCAGACAAAGCGGCGTCGCTGTCGCGTCAGCCCCTGTCTTCGTCCAGCCAGACAGAGAAGGCGCGCAGGTTGTCGGGGCCGAACCCGGCCAGCGTCAGCTTCCGCCCGGTCTGCGGGTCGGCGAGCTCCAGCCCGCCGGCGGGGCTGCGGCGCAGCCGCAGATGATAGCCGAGGGCGACCGGATCGTCCGGGCGCTGCGCCGCCAGCGCGCGCACCGCCGCCATGACGAAGCTGTCGCCCTCGACGATCAGGTTGGCGAGCCGATGCGAATTGGCGCCGAGCACCTCCATCCCGCTGCGCGAGACGGCGCGGAAGACCAGCTCGCGGCTCTCGGCCGCGGCGATCCGGGGCGTCTCGAGCGTGCCGACGCCCGTGTCGCGTGCGGTGACGATCGCGCCGACCGTGAACGTGATGAGCGCGAAGGCACCCCACAGCGCGGCGCGCGGCACGCGGATGCCGCTCGGCGCCGCCGGAAGCGGGGGCGCGCCGTCAGCCATGCGCCGGGACCGCGCCGGTCGGGACCGCGCCGCTCGGGGCCGGCGCCTCGGCCGGCCGCTCGGGCGTTGCCTCCGGTGCAAGCTCCGGGCCCAGATGCCGGATCCCCGGCGCCGCCGCCATCAGCGCGTCGGTCAGCACGCGGGCGGCATCGGCGCCGTCGCCCAGACCGCCCAGACCGCGCAGCATCGGCTGCGGCTGCGAGAACCGCCAGGCGCGGGCATGCGGCCACAGCGCGAACCAGGCGATCTTCTCGGGCCCGCGCATCGTCAGGGCGATGTCGAGGCTGCCGTCGGGCTGGACGCGCCATTCGGCGCGGGCGATGCGCCTGAGCGGGATGTTGACGGTCTTGGTCAGGCCGACGCCGATCTGCAGGATGACGCGACGATCGGTGATCGAGTAGGTCGTGGTCCTGGCCGAGGCCCAGCTCGCCGCGGCGAGCAGGCCGAGCGTCGGCACTGCCAGAGGCAGCGGCACGACGAGCCCGAGCAATGCCTCCGGCATGGCGGCGCCCGTCTCGAGCGACACGCCGACCGCCGCGAGCCCGAGCAGCCCGAAATAGAGCGCGACCAGCGGCAGGCGGAAGACATGGCGCGCCACCGGGCCCGCCGAAGGCCGGCCCTGCCAGAGCAGGCGCTCGCCAGCGGGCAGGGGGCCCGGCAGCCGGTCGGCGGGATCGAGCGCGCTCACGACGCCACCGCGGGCCGCCGGAGCGCCGACGCGTGGGCGCCGGCCGAGTAGCGCAGGCCGCCGGCGAAGAACCCCGCCAGCATGTCCTCCTCGCGCTGCGTCACGATGTGCCGGTCGCCGGTGATCGGAATGCGCCGGAAGTCGGCGGCCGTCAGGCTGAAGGCGTGCAGAACGCCGCGGTCGGTGTCGGTGCGGCTGAGGAACATCGGCATCATCCGCGTCCGCTCGGCGCCGATGTCGACCTCGAGGTAGCGCAGGAAGAACTCGGCGCGGTTGAACCAGAGCTCGACGACCCGGCCGACCTCGTCGCCATCGCCGCTGACGACCGGCCAGCCGCGCAGGTCGATGTCGCCGGGCGCGACGTGATAGTCGGTCCATTCGCCGAGCGGCACGATCTTCGGCTCGCCGCCGACCGTCAGGTCAGGCTCGTCGACACGCCCGCGCTGCCACGACGCCGGGCCGACGCCGGCGCCGAGCGGGTCGGGGCCGGTGTCGATCGGCATGCCGTTCAGGCCCTGGCGCCAGTCGACCGGCTCGGGCGAAGCTTCCGCGCGCGGCGCCTGGGCGGCGCTGCGGCCATGCGGGCGCTGGAAGAGCTTGGGCGCCGGGATCGGCGGAAAGCCGCCGGTCCGCGAGAGGCCGCCGACGGCATTCGGGCGTTCGAGCGGGTACCCCTCGCGCTTGTCCTCCTGCCGGAGGTAATAGACGAGACCGAGAAAGAAGAGGAAGAAGGCGGCAACGCAGAGGATCGCCACATCGAGCTCGCCCACGACGGCCATTCGACGTCTCCTGTCCAACCCACGACACTGCGGAGGGTGTCAGTATAGACTGACAGTCAGGAGCGTCAATCGGGCGGTGCGCCGGCCGGGTGAGGTTTTTCGCTCGACGGGCGGTCCGCGGGCGGGTGCAGCCCGGCGGTGGCGGCGGATGGCAGGGCTTTCCAGCCCGGCACGTCGCCGCGCGCCACCCGTCTGAGGAAATCCGGCTCGGACAGCAGCGCGTGGACCTCGCGATCGTCCAGCTCGCCGACGTCCGTTCCGTCAGAGAGCCGCAGCAGCGCCCGCGCGAAGGTCGGGTCGGGTTCTCCGGGCCGGCGGGCGGTCGCCGCGTCGAGCGCCGAGATGTGATCCGCCAGGGCGCCCGGATCGGCCAGGACCGAGCCCGGACAGGCCGGGGCGGTCTCGGTCCCCGCCCCGGCAGACGCCGCCGCGGCGGCCCGCACGATGTCCGGCTCGGCAAGATCCTCGGGCGTGACGAGAATCCCGTGGCGCGCGAAGAAATCCCCGGCCCGTCGATTGGCCAGGAGGGCCGCCAGCGGGACCGACAGCAGCAGCCCGGCGATGGCCGGCGCCATCCATGCCAGCAGCGACGCCGAGATCGCGCCGGCGGCAAGTGCCAGCACCACGCCGACGAGGACGTGCGAGCGATGCACGCGCAGGAGCACCGGCCATGGCACGGAGGCGGCATCGCGCGACTGGATGTTCCATCCGCTGTCGCGTCCGGTGACGATCTGGAAGATGGCGCGAGTCTGCGTCAGCATCAGCACTGGCGCCAGCAGCGCCGAGAGCACCATCTCGACGACGAAGCTGACGAGCGCGCGCCCGCTGTAGACCGCGCGCCGCCGGCTCGGCGAGGAAGGTCGCCAGCCCGATCAGCTTGGGGGTGAACAGCACCGCCATGCACACGGCGAAGAGCGTGATGGCGCGCTGCGCGTCGAACGACGGCCATTTCGGGAACAGCGACCACTCGTCCGTGAAGTACTCGGGCGGCACCAGCGACGAGTAGAGCGCCAGCGCCATGCCGGCGAGCAGGAACAGCAGCCAGAGCGGCGAGGCGAGGTAGGACATCGTGCCCTGGCGAGGTGCAGCCGGCTGAGCCGGATGCAGCCCGCGCCGTCGCCAGCAGCCGCAGGTGCTGGAGATTGCCCTGGCACCAGCGGCGGTCGCGCGGCGACCAGCTCGATCAGGTTGGGCGGCCTGCCTCGTACGAGCCCTGGAGGTCGGCGGCGAGCCGCACGGTCCAGCCGGCGCGGCGCAGCAGCGCCGCCTCGACGAAGTCGTGGCTGAGGATATGGCCGCCGAAGGGCGGCCGGCCGGGCAGCGTCGGCAGACCGGCCGCGCGCGGCGAAGGCGCGCGTGCGGACGATGGCGTTGTGGCCCCAGTAGTTGCCGGCATCGCCGGACCATGCAGGCGAGGCCGCGCGGCGAGGACCGGGCCGTAGACGCGGCTGGCGAACTGCTGGAGGCGGCGCGAGCGGCGTGCGCGCGCCGATCAGCCGCGGCACGGTCTGGATCAGGCCGGCGCCGCGGATCGGCCTCCATGCGCCGGGCCAGCTCGACGATCGTCGTCGGCCGTCCATCAGGCTGTCGGCGTCGAGCACGAGCAGGTGTCGTAGGCGCCGCCCCAGCGCTCGACCCAGTCGCGGATGTTGCCCGCCTTGCGCTCGCGGTTGCGCCGCCGGTGCCGTAGAACAGCTTCGCCGCCATCAGCGGCTCGGCGCGCGCAGGCGTCGACGAGCCGACTGCTCGGCCAGCCAGGTGTCGGGGCGGGTGGTGTCGCTGAGCAGGAAGATGTCGAACGGCTCGGCGCATCCGGCACGGTCGAGCTGTCGCAGGGTGGCGCGCGCCGCGCCGACCACGCTCGGCGGTGTCCTCGTTGTAGATCGGCACCAGCAGGGCCGTCCGGATGGCGGCCTGCTGCGTGCCGGCTGCTCCGGCAGCTCCGTCCGGCGGGTGATGCCGGGCGCGAAGAGAAGGCCGAGAACCGTCGAGCACGTGCCGAGGGTGATCCAGCCGATGTTGACGACGAAAAGCGCCACCATGACGTAGGTGATCAGACCGGTCTCGCCGCCGGACAGGACCATGAACATCTCGCGCCCCAGCAGGGCGGTGATCACCGCGGATCCGCCGAACAGCAGCAGCCGCATCAGCCGGCTGGCGGGCTCGATCGCGAGCCGGGGCGCTCGGTCGGGCCGCCGCGCGAGCGCCTGGTCGGCATCTCCAGCGGTGCCGCAGGCGGCAGGGCCGCCGTGCCCGGCCGGACCGGCGGATCGGGGGCTCAGCTCGTCCATCGGTAGACCCAGACCTCGGACGCCGGTGCCCCGTCCAGCGTAAGGCTTGCGCGCAGCTCGGAGAGGTCGGCGCCCCCGGGCTCCATCTCGAAGCTCGCGCGCACGCCGCCGATCTCCGGGTTGTCGTGCAGGATCGGGTTGTTGATGGTCCCGACCGAGGCGGACACGGACAGCGAGAGGCTGTCCGCAGGCGGCGCCGTTCCCGTCACCGGCGCGAAATCGACGACGAATTGCCGGCCGATCTCGGCCTTGCCTTCAGCCCGAGAGCGTGCGCACGACCCTCAGCCGGTCGCCGTCCGGCGGGCCCTGCCGGCTCCATGTCTGCCGATAGGTAAACGACAGCTCCTCGCCGGCGGCGAGCGGCGCCTCGGGACGACCAGAAGGCGACGATGTTGTCGTGGATTTCCTCGGCGGTGGGGATCTCGACCAGCTTCAGGGCGCCTCTGCCCCAGTCGCCGATCGGCTCGACCCAGACGCTCGGCCGGCGGTCGATACAGCGCCTCGAGGTCCTCGATATTCCTGGAAACCGCCGGTCGCGCTGGACCAGACCGAAGCCGATCGGGCTGGCGTCGGCGAAGGCGCTGACCTGGAGCAGCCGGGGATTGCGAAGCGGGCGCCACAGATGCTCGCCGCTGCCGTTCCAGATCGGCGAGCCCGTCGGAGTCGTGGATCGAGGGTCGATAATCGTCGTAGCCGACGCGATCCTTCGCGTCGTACAGGAACATCGACGTCAGGGGCGCAACGCCGAGATCGCTGATATCTGCCCTGGCGAACAGCGCCACCTCGACGTCGATCCGCGTCTCGTCGCCCGGCCGCACCGTGAAGCGGTAGGCGCCGGTCGCGCTCGGCCCGTCCAGCAGCGCGTGGATCACCAGACGGTTCTCGATCGGCCGCTCGAGCCAGAAGGCGCGGAAGAAGGGGAACTCCTCGCCCGAGTCGCTCGCCGTGCCGATCGCGAGACCCCGGGCGCTAAGGCCGTAGACCTGGCCCTTGGCGACCGACCGAAAATAGCTGGCGCCGGCAAAGACCAGGAACTCGTCCATGAGGTCGGGGCTGTTGAGCGTGGTGCGCGCCCGGAAGCCGGCGAACTCGAGCGCCGTGCCGGGTGCGGGCGCCTGCACCCCCTGGAAGGTGAAGAGATCCGGGCTGTAGACGATTTTCCGGGCCATCCCATCCTCGACGACGAAGATCTCGACGGGGACGTTGAAGATGAAGCCCGAATGAAACAGGTCGACGCTGAAGCCGGTCGGCGGCTCGGTGAACAGCCGGGCGTTCTCGCGGAACCGGATCCCCTGGTACTGCGAGTAGCCCAGCTGGCGCAGCGCATCGGGCAGGGGCGGATCGGGAAACGCGTACGGCTTCGCGGCCAGCGCGCGCGCCGCCTCTATCAGGCCCGCCCGGTCGAAATGCGCTGTCTCGGCATGCAGCGCGGCCGTCCCGGCAAGGCTCGTCAGCGCGGCGAAGCCCAGGAATTGCCGCCTGTCCATCCGGTGGTTCCCCGACCTCTACGATTTGACAGATCGCTACCCGCTGACGCGGCTCTCATCAACTGTGCAAGCGACCGCGTGGCAAGCCGGCCGCCGCGCTGAAGCCCGTCGCGGACGTTGCGATCCACGTCCCTCGGCGCCGGCGACCGTTCGCCGCCATCGCGGCGCTCGCCGCACATCCGCGCCATGGTGGCAAGGCCGCAACGGGCACCCTCGTTTACCCGTCTCCGGAGCCGGCGTCGATCATCTTCGCAACTGCGGCGTGTCAGCCACCGAGAAGGTCGGGAAGGACAAGCGACAGGGCCGGCAAATAGCTGGTGGCGAGCAGGGCGACGAGGATCGCGAGATAGAACGGCCAGATCGTCTTGACCGTCTGCTCGATTTGAACGCCACCGATGATGCACCCGACGAACAGGCAGGCGCCGACCGGCGGCGTGGTCAGCCCGAGCCCCAGGTTCATCATCATGATGAGGCCGAACTGGACCGCCACGCGCCGACGGCCGCGCCGAGGAAAGTGATCCACGCGACGAGCAGCAGTGATGTCTGCTCGACCCAGGTCGGCGTGTCGTTCAGCACATAGCGGCCGAAGACCAGCCAGCCGAAGATGACGATCAGCGTCACCATCATCACGCCGGCGATCGCCATGCATGCCGATGCCACGGCGTCGAGGACGCGCGCCACCGCACCGCGATGCCCGACGACCGGCGGCGCGTCCGTCGGCAGCGCGTCCCAGCTCGCCTTGGCGACGCACACGCACTCCGGCAGGATCAGGTGCTGCGTCAGCGAATAGTACCTGGCGACCTCCTAGTGGTCGAGCTTTCGAACGACGGGAAGTTGTTCTCGGCGCCGTCGATGACGCCGGTCTTCAGCGACTGGTCGACCTCGCCATAGGCCATGGGGGTGGCGTTGCCGCCCATCTGGTCGATCATGTCGACGTAGAGCTGATTGTTCATGACGCGGATCGTTCAGGCCGTCGAGATCGGCGGGTGTCTGGATCGGATGCTCGGTGTCGTAGAAGCTGCGCACGCCGGCGTCGAACCAGGCCAGCCCGACGGTGTTCGGATAGCCTTCCGGGGGATGTTCCACCCGCGCCAGTCGGCTGCTTCGGCGGTGGAAAGGGCGGCGGTGCAAAGCGACAGCGCCGCCGCCCCGGCGAGCGTGGCCGTGCCCGATGCCAAAGTCAGTGTTGCGCGCAGGGCGCTCCGAAATCGTCTTATGGCTGACCTCCACTGTATGGCGGCCTGCCTTCATGCCTGACGATCGCCGGCTGCAGCCTTGCCGCTGACCGTTGCACCGGTAGGATAAAACGTCATCAGACAACTTCCGGCCGGAATGCGCGCGGCGAGAGCCGGCGCGGCGATCGTCGTCAGACCGCCGCCGCCGTCGAGGACGATTGCGGCGTAATGGTCGATGCAGCCGCCGCCACGGCCTCTTCGGGCGAGTTGACCGAGATCCGCGGCGTCGCGAGCTCGATCCCGTGCTCCTTGAGCGCCTTCTGCAGGGCGGCGTACGCCTTCCGGCGGATCAGGAACTGCTCGCCGGGCGCGCACATGAACTTGACGCCGACCTGGTAGTTCGGCCCTGCCATGGCGACGGCCCCCTGGCTCTTCAACGGCTCGATGAACTTGCCATCAAGCTCGGGATCCTGCTCGAGGGCGACGCCCACCTTCTTGATCAGCTTGCGCACCCGCTCGAGGTCCTCGTCCGCCGCGACGTCCAGCGTGAACTTGACCTTCACCCAGTCGCGGCTGTGGTTCTGGATCGTGCCGAGCGTACCGAAGGGAATCGTGTAGATCGGTCCTCGCGGATGGCGCAGGCGGACGGAACGCAGCAGGATCTTCTCGACCAGCCCCTTGCCCTCGTCGGTGACGATGAACTCGCCGACCCGGAAAGCGTCCTCCCAGAGATAGAAGACCCCGGAGATCACGTCCTTGACCAGCGTCTGGGCCCCGAACCCGACGGCGAGCCCGACGATGCCGGCGCCGGCGATCAACGGCATGATCTCGACGCCGAGGGCGGCGAGCGCAAGCATCAGCACGACGGCCCAGAGCATGACCATTACGGCCGCCCGCAGGACCGGGTAGACGGTCTCGAACCTGCTGCGGCCGCCGGCGCCCATCTCGTTGTCGGAGGTCGTCGGATCGACCTTCTCCTCGGGCGCCCAGGCGTCGAGGAAGGTGCTGGCGACCCGACCGAGCGCGATCCCGACGACGACGATCAGCGCGGCGGTGATGAGCCGAGGCAGGATCTGCGCGGCGCCATCTACCTCCGGGGCGAGGGGATCGATGTTCCAGGCGAAGAGCACCAGGACGACCGCGAGAAGGATCGCCACGCCCTCGGCCAGCGCGAAGACGCCGATCACCAGACCGCGGCGCCGCGCAGTCGCCGGATCGGCGGCATCGACCGTCCCGTCGCGCCAGGCCCGCAGCCCGGCGATGGCGAAAGGCACCAGGATGAAGATCAGCGCCGAGTAGTTCGACGCCGCGTTCATGTCCGCGTCGGACGAGAGCCGGCTCAACGACTTGGTCAACGCCGTCAGCAGAAAGATCGCCGCATAGAGAAGGTACCAGTGCCGGGCGATCCGGTCCGTCACCGATTGGGACGCGCCGCCCCGCGTCAGGGAGCCGCGGATCAAGCGCTCGACCGGCTGCCTGACCGCAAGCAGGAAGGCGATGCCGAGCACGGCCGACAGAACGTAGGTCGCGATCGCGAAAAGCGCGCCGCTCTCGTCTGCCGCGACCGCCTGATCGACGAAGGCCGCCAGGAACCCGAGGATGGCGATGCCGACCATGACCCGCGCGCCCCACCGGACGATGTGGCGCGCTTCGTCATCCGCCAGCGCGACCAGCCGACGCGCGGGATCTGCCGAGCCGGTAAGCAGTTCCAGGACCGAGACGACAATGCGAAAGCGCATGATCGCGGCAAGCGCCAACAGGCCGAGGACATACATCGTGGCCCCGGCATCGGCGACGGCGGCAATCAGCAAACGGCAGCCGATGTAGAAGAGCAGAAGCCGAAGCAGCAGAGACAGGCCCCAGTTCAGCGCGGATCTGGTCCGGGCGCTGCCGAGCGCGACGGAAGACGTCGCCGTCCGGACCCATCCTGCGACCGTCGACGCGACGAGGCGCTCGACACCATAGACGGCCGCGAAGAGGACCAGCGTCAGCACCAGCGCGGCGAGCGGGCCGATCCCGTCCGACTGCGCCGCGACCCACCACTCCGAAACCTTCTGCGGCAAATCAGCCGCGGCCGCGACCAATCCGCCGAACGAATGCAGCGATTCCTGATCCCCCGGGGACGCGAGGATCCGGGCGCTGCCGGGCAATTGCGCCTGGATCTTCTCGAGCGTCGCGGCGGCGACGTCCTCGGGCAGGACGATCACGATCCGGTTATCCGCCATGCCTCGCTCCCGGCGCGGTGGGCGCATCGGGGTGATCGCCGGAACACGCCCCGGCACCCGCGCCAACTTCTAAAGTTCCATGCGCTTAAGATGGTCCAAGCATCGACAATCAAGGCAGCCTGGTCAACACGGCCGATTGATCCGGCCACGGGCAGGTCGGGTGCGCAACTCTCGAGCCCGGCTGTTCCTTCAATCTGTCCGCCAGCCCGCGGCCAAGGCGCGATGGCAAACAGCAGCGGGGTGAGGTATGAATCCGTATTCGGCAGCAGTCTTTCGTGAGCGATCTTGCCGAGGTTGCGTGATATGGCGAGGAACTTGCCCAGCACGACGATGACGATCCCAATCGGCAGGAGGAAGAGCAAGCCTCCGAGTATCATCGCTTTCACAAAGATCAGAAGGCGCGCGAGTACGGTCGCGGCATGCTCCATCGCGGACGTGGCGCCCGGCGCGCCTGCTTCACGGACGGGGCAGAAGACAGCGGATCGCATCGAAGGATTGCTCACCGCCGACCAATCGGGCGAGTCGAATCGTGCTAGCCGAACAAGATGACGGTAATGTCTTTCAGAGCGATGCCATGACGCACCGCTTCTGCGGGACGCGGGAAAGCAAGCGACGATGCGTCTGGCCGGGATCTGGCTGGATCCGGCCGGTATCTGGCTATGTCGCCGCAGAACGCGCATGACGGGGGACGGGATGGGTGAAGACCGCGGAACTTCCACGCAGGGCATCGTCGCCCGCATGCTTGTCTGCCTCGCGCTGATCGCGATCCCTCCGGCGGGCGCACTGGCGCAGGACGCTGCCGCCGAGGCGGCGCAGACGGCCGAGGCAGAGCCCGATGCAGGGCCGGCGCCGGATGCTGCGCCGGATGCTGCGCCGGCGGATGCGACGGCTGACGACGTTGCCGAGGCCGCCCTTCTGAGCGAGGACGAACTGGACGACCTCGTGTCGCCGATCGCGCTCTACCCGGACGCGTTGCTGGCGCAGGTCTTCGTCGCATCGACCTATCCGCTGGACGTCGTCAAGGCCGACCAGTGGGTGGACGCGAACGCCGATATGCCCGAGGCGGACCGCGTCGATGCCACCGAAGCGGAGGGCTGGGACCCGAGCGTCGCCGTGCTCGCCGCGGGCTTCCCGACCGTGATCGGCGGGATGGCGGGCGACATCGACAATACCGAACTGCTCGGCGACGCCATTCTGACCCAGAGCGACGACGTGCTGGAAGCGGTCCAGCGCATGCGCGCGCGCGCCGACGCGGTGGGCAACCTGCCGTCGAACGAGGCGCAGACCGTGACGGTCGAGGGCGACAACATCAGCATCGCGCCGACCACCCCGGAGGTGGTCTACGTCCCGACCTATGACAGCCAGGCGGTCTACACGACGACCGCGACGTCGGTGCCGACCGTCGTCGATTCCACCAGCCCGGGGTTCTCGACCGGCTCGCTGGTCGCGACCGGGTTGCTGTCTTTCGGGGCCGGCATGCTGGTCAACGAGATCTTCGACAACAACGACAATTGGCACGGTTACTGGGGCCCGTCCTACGGTCCGATCGGCTGGGGCGGCGGGAACTTCCGGCCCTATCCGCCGGGCTGGGGCGGCGGCAACAACAACATCAACGTCGACTTCGACCGCGAAATCAACATCGACAACAACGGCAACTGGCGACCGGACCGCGACCGGCAGGATCGGGCGCGCGACAAGATCGCCGATCGCCGCGGCGTGTCGACGCTGCCGGCGAACCGGCCCGGGCGCGACGATGGCGGGCGCGCGGCGTTGAAGCAGAAGCTGGACGCGAAGGGCGGCGGCGCCCGCGGCCGCGAGAACCTTCTCGCGAACCGCGACAGCATTCGCAGCGGTCTCGGGGCCGCATCCGGAGGCGGAAAGCTCGCGGACCGGGCGGGCGGCGGCGGCAAGCTGGCAAACCGGGCGGGCGGCGGCAAGCTGGCCGACAGGAAGCCGGGCGCCAAGCAGACGGCGTTCGGCAAGGGAAACAAGAATCTCACCGGGGCCAAGCGTGCCGCGAAGCGCGGCAAGGCGAGCACGGCGCGGGCGGGCACGGCGAGGACGGGCGCGGGCGGCGGCAAGGGAGCGCGAGCCGGCGGCGGCGGGCGCAAGATCGCGAACAAGGGCGGTGGCGGGCACAAGGCCGCGCGCAAGGGAGCCGGCAATCGCTCGGCCTTCAGCAAGGGCGGCGGCGGCAAGCGTGCGCAGGCCGGCAAGTCGCGCGGCGCCAAGAGCCGCGGCGGTGGACGTGGTGGCGGTGGCGGAAGCGGAGGCGCTGACGCGGTGCGTTCGCCCGTCCCGGCCGCGACGGCTGCTGCCGGCCCCGGCGGCGCCTTGCCGGCCACACGCCGGCAATGGGATACCGAGCCGCCGCTCGTTCCGGCAAGACTGCCCGGAGCGCTGGGACGCGCGCGGGGACATGGAATGGAGATCCATGATGACGAAGATCGCGTCTCTCCTGCATGCTCGCGCTCGGGCTTGGCGCGTCGGCGGCGCTCGCCGCGCCCGAGACGCTTCGACGAACCCGAGGCGGCGGTGAGGCCGTGGTCGATGCGCTCGAGGCGCATGACCGTGAAGCGCTCCTCGAGGTCTTCGGGCCGGAGAACGAGGACGTCATCATCTCGGGCAACGACCAGCGCGACCGCGAGGACCGGGACGATTTCCTGGCCGCCTATCACGAGATGAACCGCGTCACGATCGACGATGACGACGTTGCGACCCTCTACATCGGGCAGGACCAGTGGCCGTTTCCCATCCGCATGACCAGGGATGAGAGCGGGCTGGTCCTTCGATGTCGAAGAGGGGCGCGCGGAGATGCTGGAGCGCCGCATCGGTCGCAACGAGCTCGACGTGATCGATCTTCTGCGCGCCTATGTCAGGGTGCAGTCGCGGTTCCGCCAGACCGATTTCGACGACGACGGCGTGATGGAGTTCGCCGCCAGCATCCTCAGCACGCCCGGGAAGCGGGACGGGCTCTACTGGCCGCCCGAGGACGGCGCGCCGGAAAGCCCGGTCGGCGATGCCGTGGCCGAGGCGGCGGCCGAGGGCTATGTGGTCGACGGTCAGGAGCAGGAGCCCGAGCCCTATCTCGGCTATTACTACCACCTGCTGCAGAAGCAAGGTTCGAACGCGCCGGGCGGCGCGCTGGACTACATGATCAACGGCAACATGGTGGCAGGCCATGCCCTCCTTGCCTTCCCGTCCGACTATGGCGAGACTGGAATCATGAGCTTCATGGTCGGCGAGAACGGCATCGTCTACGAGGCCGATCTGGGCGATGACACGCTGGAGGCGGCGCAGGACATCGATAGCTACAATCCGGGCGAGGAGTGGGTACCGGTCGAGGACGAGGCGGAGACCGCGGCCAGATAGCGCGGCGGTCGGGCCCGGCCGCGGAACCGACCAGAGGAGGGGAAAACGGAGATCATGAGAAAGGCGCTTTTTGCGGCCGCAACCCTCGCGCTGCTGGCGGGGCCGGCGGCCGCGGCGGACAGCGAGGACTATCTGCTCACGACTGCAGGGGATCTGGCCGACCTCTGCGCGGCCCCCGAGGATGCCTCGGCGATCCATATGTGCGAGGGCTTCCTGGTCGGCGCGCACCGCGTCTTCGACGCGATCGGGGACTCGCTCGACGATCCGCTGTATTGCCTGCCGGCCGACGGCTCGGTGTCGCGCGATTCCGTGGCGAGGGACTTCGCGGCCTGGGTTGCGGCGACGCCGGATACTGCGGCCATGTCGGCGATCGACGGGCTGCTGAAATGGGCCCGGACGACGTATCCGTGCGGCTGAAAGGGGGAAACATGTCGAGGCTCCTCGTGACGGGTGCGGTCGTTCTCGCGATCGCCGGCTGCGCGGACATGAGCGCCACCCAGCAACGCGCCCTGACGGGCAGCGCCGCGGGCGCGGCGGGCGGCGCGCTGGTCGGCGCGATCGCCGGCAACGCCGGACTCGGCGCCGCAATCGGCGCCGGTGTCGGACTGGCGGGCGGGCTCATCACCGACAGGGTGGAGAAGAACAAGCAGTCCGCCTATCAACAGGGCTACGCCGCCGGACAATCGCAATAGCGTGTCGATTGTCCCGAGGTCGAGGCAAACGAGGCGGCGCGATCGTGGCGACGGTTGAGCAGGTGCCGAAGACGGCGATCTCCCCGGGTCGCTCGGTGCGCAAGGCGTCCGACATCCGGGGCCTATCTGGGCCGCATCGGGCGGTGCGTCGCCTAGCAGATGGTCGCGACCCTGGCTGCCGCCGAAATGGCGCACGCCCGGAACTGGGTTGGCCGGAGGAACGAGCGTGAGACCCTTGCGTGCAGCATTCGCGGCGGCTCTGGTGGCGCTGGCCTCGCCGGCGTTCGGCGGGCCTCTTCCAGCCTTGGGTTTCGTGAGCATTCCCGGCGGCACCTTTCACATGGGGTCGCAAGACCACTACCGCGAGGAAGGGCCGGTGCGCGACGTCACCGTCTCGCCCTTCGCCATCTCGGCCACCGAGGTGACGAACGCGCAGTTCGCGGCCTTCGTCGCCGCGACCGGGTACGTCACCACCGCCGAGCGGGCGCTCGACCCGGCCACGCATCCCGGCTGGCCCAAGGAACTGCTGAAGCCCGGATCGATGGTCTTCTCGCCGCCCGCCGAGGCTGTCCGGCTCGACGACGCGATGGCCTGGTGGGCCTATGTGCCGGGCGCGGACTGGCGGCACCCGGCCGGACCCGACAGCTCGATCGAGGGGCTCGACGACCACCCTGTCGTGCAGGTCTCGCCCGAGGATGCGGAGGCGTTCGCATCGTGGGCCGGCGCTCGGCTGCCGACCGAGGCCGAGTGGGAGTTCGCGGCGCGGGGCGGCCTCGACGGCGCCGAATATGTCTGGGGCGAGGCCTACAACCCCGTCGAGGGCTGGAAGGCGAATACCTGGCAGGGGACGTTTCCGGCCGACGACACGGCGGCGGACGGCCACCATGGCACGGCGCCGGTCGCCTCGTATCCGCCGAACGGCTACGGGCTCTACGACATGGCCGGCAACGTCTGGGAGCATGTCTCGGACTGGTGGGTTCCCGGGCATCCGGACCGCGCCGAGAGCGACCCCGCGGGACCGCCGCGCGATCTGGCCGCGCACTTCTCGCAACCGACGATCGGGCCCTTGCATGTCGTGAAGGGAGGCTCGTGGCTCTGCGCGCCGAGCTATTGCCTGCGATATCGCCCGGCGGCGCGCCAGCCGCAGGAATCCGGCCTCGGCTCGAACCACATCGGCTTCCGTCTGGCGAAGGACGCCGACGGGTGACGCGTTTTCGGCACCCCGGAACGACGCGCGGGCGTCATGACGAGCTTCGCCCGCCGCGCTGATCGACGGCGAACGGCACGCGGAGGGAGAGGCTCGACAGGATCGGCGGGTTCATAGAGCGGCCCGCGCCTCCACCCAGGCCCCGCGAGTGAGCCCGGCGGCGGGGACCTGATATCGAGCCAGTCCTCCGCGATCTCGCCCCGTCCGACCAGCAAGTGCACGATGCTGGCCTGCTCTCCGGGAAGCGTTCGTTCCGGTGCGGGGCGCGCTGCAGGAGCGCGTCCCGCACCTCCGCCTCGGTCGAAGCGTGGTCCTGCTCGCGCGCCGTCCTCCGGCTTCCGACGACGGGTTCGGGCTGGGGAGGACGGCGCTGAGGAGGACGGCGCGGAACTGATCGATGTCGGCGCTTTCAATCTCGTCTGCCGACAGTGCCGGCTGCCTGCAGTCCCCACGCCGCCGGCGAAAGAGTCCCGAGGAAACCGAGGCCAGAGAGCAGCAGCAGGCTGCCGGCCGGCAGCGGAACAGGCGAGGTTGTATTCACAGCGTCGACGCGCAGCGAGAACAATCCGCTGCCGCTGTTGAACAGGCTGATATCGGCCCCGGTTCCGAGTCCGCTCAGATTGAACATCGCAGAGGACAGGTCGAGTGTCCCGTCAACGTCAAAGAAATCGAACGTGTCTCCGGCCTTTAGCTCATAGTTGTCGAAGAGAGAGAACACGAATTCTGTTCCCGCATCCGCGAACACGTCACCTGTCACGACAAGCTGGTCAAACATGCCGATGCCGGTGCCGCCGATTTCAATCTCGACGAGCGCTCCCAGAAGGTCGAGATTGCCGTCCACCGTGAGAATGCCCGGAGATGCACCAGGCTTGACTACGCCGCCATTGACGACCAGGTCAGCCATGATCAAGCCACCCGCGCCAGAGACTGTCCCGCCTGCATTCACGAGGACGCGGGAGGCTGTGACGGTCCCGCCCAATTCCACGATGAGCTCGGCGCTTACCGGATCGCCCGCAACCGTTCTGCCCGTCTCGTCGAAGGCGGGCGAATTGTCGATGATGACGTCCCCGGCGGCCGTCAGACTTCCTCCATTCGCGACCCTGAGGGTCCCGTCGTGGCGGCCGTAAATCGGGCCGGTATACGTGTCGGGGTCCTGGAAGCCGACAAAGCGGGTAAAGCCCACAACCACGTCTCCCGCTGCACCGGCCGAAGAGCCGGCATCCGAGACGAGCATCTCGGCAGGGCTCTCGAAGCCACCGACCCAGATATCGCCGCCGGTCGAATCGAGGCTGCCTCCGGCAAGAACGTCGATGCGGTCGGATCCCCTGAGTGACAGCAGGCCGACGAAGTCGGTCGCCTCCGCCCGCGAGCCGGCACCCGTTACAACGAGCCGGTCGTCCCGGGTTTCACTGTCGCTGCCGACGTAGATCTGGCCATATGAATACTGATTGCCCGGCGCGGGCGCAGCGCTGAGCAGGCCGCCGTTCGAGACGATGAGCTCGGCCGATGCGCTCGTCTGCACCTCCGAGCTGCCAACGGTGACCGTCTCGGTCTCGAGCGTCGAATTCGACCCGTCGACTGTCACGCTGACATCGCCCGGAGGCGTTCCGTCAAATTTGTCGAGCGCGAGGAAGGTACGTTCGCCCGAGTATCGACCTCCGTTGAGAATGTTGACTGTCGCCTCGTTCTGCAATCCGAACCAGGTGGTGTCGGCCTCGATGAACGCGCCGGCACCATCGATCGTCAGAGCCCCGGCGGACTCGTCGCCCACAAAAGCAAGCCCAAAATTCGTCAGGCCGATGACATCGTAGGCCCCGTTCTGATCGTTGATCGTCAGGGATGCCAAGCCGCCTGGGACCTGAAGGCTGCCGATCTGCAATTGTGCACCGTTCGCATCGAAGACGGGCCCGCTGATCGCATAGCGGCCGGTCTGCGAATTTCGGCTTACGCCAGTGATGTTCACGGCCGCGAGGCCACTCTGGGCAGGATCGACGATAAAGTCAGCAAAAGCAGGCCCACTCGCCACGACACATGCCACAACCGTAGCAGATACTCTTAATCTCATGCTCTTCCCCGTATGCAGCACGCAGAACTTGTGCGTGCCCCCAAGTTACATGTATCGGTATATTCAGCCGATGTAGCAAACTGTACTCGGCCGACCGCGATGATCGAAGCATCGTTTCGGACAGTATCCTGCGACTGGTCGTCGCACTCGCGCGTGCCGTCGGCCCGGACGGGGATCGTTCAGCGACTGATGTTGCAGATGGCATCCATCGTGCATCGCGTGATGCCGGATCGCGAGCGAAGGCGATGGTCCGAGTGGATCATGGCCCGGGGCGTCCGCGCTTGCTCGCGCGTCAGCGAAACACGTACACCGGGCTGCTCCAGGCCCGCGTGCCGTCCTCCTGCGTGACGCGGACATAGACGGCGTTGTCGCCCGGGGCCTGCAGCCGGATCGGTCGGCTGAAGGCGACATGCCGGCTGGTGTTGCGGTCCGGCAGGCGGCAGACGCGGATGAAGCGGGGCAGATCCCCGGAAGCATCGAAGACGCGATCCTCGAGGCCGATCTCGGCAATCCCGAGATCGAAGGAGATGAGCGGCGTGGCGACGTGCAGACGGCCACGGCCGGGCTCGGCGAGCATGGCGTCGAAGCCACCGAAGTTGCCCGTCGTCAGCGCACGCCAGGCGAGCGTGTCGTCCTCACGGCCGAGCGTCTTGTCGCGGTTGAGGAAGTTTATCGGCCGCGCATCGACAAGCCGGTTGCCTTCGATGCGGGCGGTGCCGTCCCAGATGACTTCGCGGAAGCGGCCGCGATACTCGGCGCCCTCCCAGAGGACGCGGATGCGGGCGCCGAGATCGGCCTCGCCGTAACGGCCTGACGGTGTCGACCAGGTCCCGGCCGTTGAAGATGTCGACGCGCTCGATCGGCGCGCTCGCCGATGATCGAGACGTGCAGATCGAGCTCGCCCTCGGGCAGGTGGACGATGTCGCCCATCAACGCCTCGGCAGCCGGATGTCCCTCGGCCGGGCCGAGCGCCGGGTCGTCGTGGTAGATCGTCGCCGGCCCGCTCAGGCGCGCGGCCAAGTCGATCGACCGGCCGTCCGGTCGGGCCGCCGGTGGTGCCGTAGTGGCGGCGCTTGCGCAGGCAGTCGAGCAGCGTCGCGCGGTCGAGCTCGCTGCATCAGGTAGCAGGTGAGGCCGCCGATCGCGCCGAACTTGCCGGCGCCGGGATAGCTGGCGCCGGGACGCCCCTTGTGGCCGTCGGAGTTCGCGACGACGCCGACGCGGTGGCCGAGCCGGAGCGCGTCGTGCAGCAGCCACTCGAACGTGCCCCAGGACGAATGCACCTCGACCGAGCGCTCGAACCGGCCGTCATGGGCGAGCCGATGTCGGCATAGCGGCCGCCGCAATGGGCGAAGCAGACGACGTCGAACTCGCCGGCCGCGGCGAAGGCCTCGAACAGGTCGCCCGCGGTGATGCAGTCCGGTGCGGCGGTCGCGCGGTCCTCGATCAGCGCGTGCGACGAGCGGCGGATGATGCGGTCCTCCTCGGGGAAGAAGACGTTGCGGTCGCCGCCGAGCGCCGTGTTGCCGGACCACTCATAGCCGGGCAGCGCGACGAAACGGCCCGGCTCGTCGAACTCGCGCCGTGATGCGGTTGAGCTCGTCCCAGAACGCGTCGGTGATCTGGA
The DNA here is from genome assembly GCA_963745085.1 of uncultured Alphaproteobacteria bacterium. GTDB lineage: Bacteria > Pseudomonadota > Alphaproteobacteria > Rhodobacterales > Rhodobacteraceae > Thermohalobaculum. The sequence continues at coordinate 28,518 of CAVUWP010000028.1, forward strand.
AGTCGTTGCCCTGGTGGGCGCAGGCGTCGACAAAGGCGCGGTCGCGGGCGAAGGCGAAATACTGCCTCGGCGCTGCCGGTGCCGATCGTCTCTTCGGACTGGCCATGGATGTCGCCCCAGAAATGCACCAGGCTCGGTCTGCTCGACGAGCAGCGGGTTCGTCTCGGCGACGACACATCCGGCGGCGCCGGCAGCGCCGGCAGCGTCGAGCAGCGATACCGAGACGGTGCCGGGCTGGTCCACGGAAAGCCCGTCGATCTCGACGGCGAACCGGCCGGGCGCGAAGGCGACGCTGTCCGGCAGGCCCTCGATCGAGCCGGTCGCCTGCAGCCGGAACGTCGCGTCGCAGCGATCGGACGGGTTGCCCCAGTCGTCCTCGCCCTTCAGCTTCAGCGCGAACGGCTCGCCGGGCCGCCGCCGCGTCGGCAGCACGGCGACGTAGCGCTCCGGAGGCCCGGGCACGATGGCGATGGCATCGGCTGGGCCGGAGCGGCTGGAAGTTGAAGGTCGCGACCGGGTCGACCAGCACGCGGAACTCGAACGTGTCCTCGCAGAAGGTCTGCAGGCGCATGCCCGGTCCGCCGTGGTCGGTGACGCCGAAGCGGATGGTGATGCGGTCGCCCTGCCTTCAGGTAGCCCTGCACGACCTTGATCCACAGCGTCCGGTCCCAGGGCCGGACATTGCCCTTGGGATCGAAGCGAAGCTGGAGGACGGCGCCGTTCGAGGCCTCGACGGTGCAGTAGTTGGCGCCCGCGGGATCGGTGAACTGGGGGTTGCTCTGATCGGAGGCGAAGCGGAAGCAGACGCGCAGGCTGCCGGAGTCGTCGATGCCGTAGACGCCCGCCGTGTAGGTCAGCGTGAAGGACGCCCACGAACCTGCCTCGAAGCTCCCCGACGGCGCGATGTCGGCATGGCCGAGCAGGTCGGGCGGGATCGGCGCGCGGATCGCGCCGCTGTTGGTCTGCATCCAGTCCGGAGGCGCCGAGCCGGAAGGATCGTCGGTCATGGCGGGCTTGCTCTCTCGCGGCCTTCTCGCCGGAGGCTCACAGCATCTCTGGCGCGGATGCAACCGCGCCGAGGCATAATCTATGTTGACTCTTTCGGTCGGAAATTTCTAGCGTCCGCAGAAATCGGAATGGGAGTCGCCCCGAATGCCTGTGCCTTGCCGTTGCGTCGTCGCTGTGCTTCCGCTCGCGATGGGGCTCGCGTCCCCGGCGACGGCATCGCTCGCCGACGAGCCATATGCGCTCTCGATCCGCGACCACAGGTTCGATCCAGAAAGGCTGACCGTCCCGGCGGGCAAGCAGGTAAGGCTGGAGATCACCAATGCCGATGCCACGCCCGAGGAGTTCGAGAGCCGCGAGCTGAACAGCGAGAAGGTGATCCCGGGCGGCAGCACGGCGTTCCTTCTGGTCGGGCCGCTTGATCCCGGCGAGTATTCGTTCCTCGGCGAGTTCCACGAGGACACCGCCCAGGGTGTGATCGTGGCCGAGTAGGCCGCGCGAGGGAAGAAGCGATGTCCGCCACTGCCATCATCGTGTTCCGCGAGGTCCTCGAGGCGGCGCTGATCATCGGCATCGTCATGGCGGCGACGCGCGGCCTGGCGGGGCGGGCGGGCTGGATCGCGCTCGGCGCCGGGCTCGGCCTCGCCGGAGCGGGGCTTGCCGCGGCCTTCGCCGGCGCGCTGTCGCGGGCGGCCGAGGGCATGGGACAGGAGCTGTTCAACGCCGCGGTGCTGCTGATCGCCGTGGCGATGCTCGGCTGGCATAACATCTGGATGAGCCGACACGGTCGCGATCTCGCCCGCCAGCTTCGCGCGGTCAGCGACGAGGTGCGGACGGCGCGCCAGCCGATGTCGGCGCTGGCCATCGTCGTCGGGGTCGCGGTCTTGCGCGAAGGCGCCGAGGTCGTCCTTTTCCTCTATGGCATAGCGGTTGCCGCGGGCTCGGATGCCGGGCGGATGCTGGCGGGCGGCATGATCGGCCTCGCGTTCGGCGCCGTGGCGGGGACAGCGATCTATTTCGGCCTGGTACGGGTTGCCGGACGATATCTCTTCGCGGTGACGGGCGCGCTGATCCTGTTCGTCGCGGCCGGCATGGCGGCCCAGGCCGGGCATTTTCTGGCGCAGGCGGGGTATTTGCCGCCGCTCGGGCGCGCCCTGTGGGACAGCTCGGCCCTGATCGCCGAGTCCGGGCCGCTCGGCACGCTGCTGCACGTGCTCGTCGGCTACGTCGCCCGGCCGGACGGGATTCAGGTGCTCTTCTATCTCGCCGCCCTCTCGATCATCGGCGGGTTGATGCTTGGCACCCGAAAGCCCGCTGCCGCCTGACGAGGGGTTGCAACGAACGCGGCCTGCAGGCGCTTCGAGGCGCCGCGGGGCCGGGCCCGGACCCGCCCTCGCGACCGCTGCGGGCTCTGACCGTCCGCCGCAACATCGGCTCTGCGGGTGCGGCGGCGTAGCTGCGCTTGCGCGTCCGTCCCGGATCATCGCCTGAAGCGGGGCGTGATCGGCCTGGCGAACATCGTCTGGCAGATGGCCCCTTCGAACCTCTCGGCCGCGCCGTGGGACGGCCTGCCGCTGACCATCCTGCCGGCCACCTACGCCGCACCGTCGGGGCAACGTGCCGACGATCAGTGCGGCAGGCGAGCATCGCGGTCAATGCCTGATGGCCCGGCGATTCTCGAGGCGCGCCCCGATCCGGTATGGTTGACTTCGGCTGGGGCACAAATCACCTGCCGTTGAACGAAGACGATGAAGGTCCGATGGAGAAGAGCGAACTTACGCAGCCACTCGTCACGGGTGTGCCCGCAGCCGCCGCCCGGACGCTGTGCGTCGTGATCCACGGGCGCCACGGGGCGCCCGAGACGATGACGCACGAGCTGGTGCGGCACCTCACCGCGCCCGACGTCCACTTCGTGCTGCCGCGGGCGGCAGGGAACTAGCTGGTACGACGCGCGGGGCTTCGCACCTCTGACCCGGACGACGCGGGATCAGATCCGCTGCGGCATCGAGCAGATCCGCCGCGACATCGAAGCGGCACATGCTGGATGGCGCTCCGCGCGACCGCATCGTGATCGGCGGCTTCAGCCAGGGCGCCTGCATGACGCTGGAGCTCGCCATGGCGAGCGGCCGCTGGCCGGGCGCCGCGTTCTGCCTGACCGGGTTCCGCGTCGGCTGCATCGGCGACGAGCGCCCGGCCGCGGACCTGACCGGCATGCCCGTCTATCTCAGCAACGGCGCCCGCGACCCCTTCATCACGCTGCCCGAGTTCTCCGAGACGCTGCGCGAGCTGGGCGTCGCCGGCGCGCGCGTCCGCAGCGACCTGTTCCCGCGCGAGGCGCACGTCATGTCGCCGCCGGAGATCGCGACGGTGGACGCCATGCTGCGGGCGGTGGCCGACGGCTCGCCCCTGTTCTGCGGGAGCGCCGCTTGAGCGTCGGCGCCGGCATTCCTGCTGCCGGCGCACTGAGGGACGAGTGGGTCGAGCGCCGCCTGGCGGCGGCGATCCGGGCTCTGCGGAGCGCCATCTCGGCGACGGCGCTGAGGCGGGTGCGCCAGCCGTTCGGCTGGAGCGTGCAGCCGGCGGCCGGATCGGTGCTCGCATCCCCGCGTGTCGCCGCGTGGGATCCGGAGCCGGACTATTTCCACCACTGGGTGCGCGACGCCGCCATTGCGATCGGCGTGCTGCCCGAGGTCGTCGCGGCGGTGCGTGCGGACGAGCGGCGCTGGTGGCTCGACGCATTCGCGGCGCATGTCGCATTCTCGCTCGCGATCAGCGATCCCGAGCGGCCCGGGCCGGAGCGGCATCCGCTGGCCGACACGACGCGGGCGGACCATCGGCAGTTCCTGCGGCCGGACGCCGAGCTCGCCGCGCTGGCCGGCAACGCATGGCTGGCCGAGCCCCGGTTCGCGCCGGATGGCGGCCCCGACCTCGAGCAGTGGGCGCGGCCGCAGGACGACGGGCCGGCGCTCCGCGCGTCCGCCTGCCTGCGGGTGACGGAGGCGCTGCCGGAGCTCCGCACACCCGCTGTCGAGCGGCTGGTTCTCCGCGACCTCGACCATCTGCGCCGGACAGCCGGCCGCCTCGCGATCGGCCCCTGGGAGGAGGAGCCGCTGCGCCGGACCACCTTCACGCTGATCGCCGCCTGGGACGCGCTCGACCGCGGTGCGGCGTGGCGACAGGCGCTGGGTGACGCCGCGGGTGCCCACCTCCTCCGCGCCGGGGCGGAGCGGGTGGGCGGCCTGGTCCAGGAGGCCGCGGATCCGGGCGAGCCGGCATGGCGCGAGAGCATCGAGGCGCCGCCGGGCCACCACGACAGCGCGACCGTTCTCGCGCTTCTGCACGCTGGACGGACCAGCGGGCCGTTCGCCATGACCGCCCCGCGGACGCTCGGCACCGTGCGGGCGCTCGAGCGCGTGTTCCGCGCGCTCTACCCGATCAACCGGGGCCGGACGGTGCCGGCGATGGGCCGGTGGGCGCGACGATGCCTTCTTCGGCGGCAATCCCTGGTTTCCCGTCACCCTCGGCTTTGCCGAGCTGCACTACCGAATCGCCGCCCTGACCGGCGAGCAATGGGCGCATGACAAGGCCGAGGCGTGGATGGCGCTGATCGAGGAGGTGGCGCCCGGGGGCGACGACCTGCCAGAGCAGTTCGACCGCGAGCACCGGAGCGCCCGTCTCCTGCCTGGCGCTTACCTGGAGCGCCGCTGCCTTCATCGGCGCGGCGACGGCGCGCGACGAAACGCGTCAGGCGATGGCGGTCGAGATAGGGCGAGCGGAAGCCGAGCGCGGACAGTCCCGCGCGCACCTCCGGCCGGCGCCATGACCAGCCGCCAGATCAGGCCCGGAGCGGTGGTTCTCGAGCGACGACGACGATCGGCGCCTGGTCGATGGCGAGACGGCTGTCGGCCACCCAGCCGCTGTGCGGGCTGAAGGCGTCGACGAAGCCCGCCTCGCCCCAGATCCGGTCGCCGAGCTCGTCGTGGAAGTGGCGGATCGCCGGCATGGCCTCGTCCGGCGCGAAAGGGAACGAGCCCAGAGCCGCCGTGGGCGTGATGACGCCGGTATCCTCGCGTCGGCGAATGCGCCACGTAGCCGGACGGGTCGTCGCTGGCGGTCAGGCCCCAGCAATCCGCGCCATAGCCGCGCCAGCCGTGCGGGTTCCTGACGCAGTGCGCGCGGTTGATCAGCGCGTGCGCCCGCGCTTGCTCGCCAGTAGTCGGCGTAGGCGTCGAGTAGCCCGCGCGGGTCTAGGCCGAGGAACGGGTACTGCGACAGGAACAGCGGCCCGCCCCATGCCGGGCCGAGCGGCAAGCCGGATGCCGGCACGGCGCTCGCCGTTCCGGAATGCCGGCGCGGTGGCCCAGCTCTGGTGATAGCAGGCGGCCGGGATCGGGTGCGTCGGCGAGCCTGCGCCGAGGACGAAGACCGGCAGGGCCTCGTTCCAGCCGCGGATCGGCAGGGCGTGCTCGGCCCAGCCGCGGTCGGGATGGCGGTGCCACATCAGCCCGCCATCCGAGGGGCGAACATGCGCGGCCCAGTTCACCGCCTCGTAAAGAGCCGTCAGCCGCGCGGGCGAGGTCCGGCGCCTCGGCGAAGTACGCCGCCGCGGCGAGCAGGCCGGTCATCAGGAACGCCGTCTCGACGAGGTCGCCGCCGTCATCGCCCGCCATGAAGGGCAGGACGCGGCCCGTCGCGCCGCTCAGGAAATGCGGGAACACGCCGTCGAAGCGGTCGGCACCCTCGAGAAAGCCCACGATGCGCTCGACCCGGTCGAGGATGTCGCGCCGCGGCCGCCAGCCGCGCTCGGCCGAGACGATCTGGGCCATGATGCCGAAGCCGGTGCCGCCGGTCGTCACCGTGTCCTCGACGTCATAGCCGAAGGCGCCGGCGCTGCGCTCGCGGGCCATGCCGCTGACCGGATGGCTCCAGTCGGTGAAGTAGGTCGCCGTCGCCTGGGCGATCCGGTCGAGCAGCGCGGCGTCGGCGAGGCCCGCGACGATGCCTGTTTTCAGGCGTCCCATGTCAGCTCGACGGATCGGGTGTCGCGGCTGTTCGGCCCGACATGCAGCACGAAGGTGCCGGGGTCCCATACCTCCTCGGCGGTCTCGAGCGACGGCGCGAGGGCGTAGCGCAGCATCGCTTGGCTCACGGTGAAGCGCACGGTCCGCGTCTCGCCGGGCGCGATGACGACCTGCCGGAAGTCGCTTGAGCATCCGCGCCGGCCGGGTGATCCGCGCGACCGGGTCCGAGAGGTAGAGTTGCACCGTCTCGGTCGCGGCACGGTCGCCCGAGTTGGTGACGTCGACCGAAAGCTCGGCCATCGCCTCGGTGCCGCGCAGGCGGGTCGGGGAAAGGACCGGCTTGGCGTAGCGGACCTCGGCATAGCCGAGACCGAAGCCGAAGGGGAAGCCGGTCGCCCCGTCCTCGAGGTCGAGCCAGCCCGTGCGGAACTTCTCGAAGCGCCCGCGGAACGGCCGGCCGGTCGGCTCGGCCGCGTAATGGAGCGGCACCTGCCCGGGCGACGCCGGCAGCGTCACGGCCAGGCGCCCCACCGGCTCGGCATCGCCGAAGAGCAGGTCGGCAAGGCCCTCCGGCCCGCCGATGCCGCCATGCCAGGCGTAGACCAGCGCCGCCGCGCGGTCGGCGATCGTGCCAAGCGCGAGCGGCCGCCCCGCAAAGACCACGACCAGAAGCGGCGTGCCGGTCTCGGCCAGCTGCTCGACCAGCCGCCGCTGCGGCGCCGGCACCTCGGGCGACAGGACTGAGGAGGATTCGCCGGCGTGCTCCTTGGCCTCGCCGATGGCGACGACCGCGACGTCGGCCTCCCGGGCGGCGCGCACCGCCTCGTCGATCATCTCGGGCGCCGGCCGCGGGTCCAGCTCGACGGTGACGCCGTGCACGTTGAGCCGTGCGGCGAGCCACGGCTGGTTCACGACGTTCGCGCCGCGCGCGACGGACAGGATCAGCTCCTGCCTTGTCTCGAAGGCCTCCCGCAGGGTCCGCACCTCGCGCGCATCACCGGAGACGGCCCAGGTGCCGAGCATGTTCGCCCGATCCTCGACGAAGGGCCCGATCAGGGCGACCCGCCCGCGCGGCGTCAGCGGCAGGATGCCATCGTTCCTCAGCACGACCGCGCTGCGCGCCGCCGCACGCCGCGCGAGGGCGCGCCCCTGCGCCCGCTCCGGAGGTCGACAGGCGCCGTCCAGCCCACGAAAAGGATCGTCCAGCAGCCCGAGCCGCGCCTTGAAGCGCAGCACGCGGTGGCAGGCGCGGTCGATCAGCGCCCGGATCCGCTCCGCCGGCAGGCAGAGCCCGCATCCCGGTGCGTCGAGCCCTTCCTCGGCGAGGTGCGGAAGCTCGCGGAGATAGTCCTCGCCCACCATGTCCATGTCGACGCCCGCCAGCAGCGCGCGGACGACCACGGTGGCCGGATCGCCGAGGCCGTGCGCCGCCAGCTCGATGACGCCGGTGTAGTCCGACACGACCAGCCCGTCGAACCCGGCGGCGCCGCGCAGCCACCCCTCGACGAGCGCGCCGTGGGCGTGCATCGGGACCTTGTTGACCGAATTGAAGCCGACCATGACGCTCGCCGCGCCCGCCTCGACGCCGGCGCGGAAGGGCGGCAGGTAGACCTCGAGCAGGTCCTCCCACGCCAGGCTGGCATTGTCGTAGTCGCGCCCGCTGTCGGTCGCGCCATAGGCGACGAAGTGCTTGAGGCACGCCGCCACCTGGCCCGGCGCGCCGACGCCCTCGCCCTGGAGGCCGCGCGTCATGGCGACGGCGATCCGGCTTGCCAGCAAAGGGTCCTCTCCCGGGCTCTCGGCAACCCTGCCCCAGCGCGGGTCGCGCGAGACGTCGAGCATCGGCGCGTAGACCTGGTGCAGCCCCTCGGCGCCGGCCTCGGCGGCGGCATGGGCGGCGGTCGCCTCGATCAGCGCCATGTCCCAGCTGCAGGCGAGCGCCACGGGCAGCGGAAAGATCGTCCGGTGCCCATGAATGACGTCCTCGGCGAAGAAGAGCGGGATCCGCAGGCGCGAGCCGGTCAGGGCGCGCTCCTGCATCTCGCGCGCCGAGGCAAGCGACTTGGTGCCGAAGATCGCCCCGACCTCGCCGGCATCGAGCCGCGCGCCGAGCGGGCTCGGGCCGCCGGCGCCGGTCGCCAGCCCCTGGCCGGCGGCGAGCAGGTTCAGCTGCCCGATCTTCTCGGCAACCGTCATCCGGGCAAGGAGTGCCGCGGCCGGATCGTCGCCGCAGATCTCTGGGTCTGTCTGTCGCACTGGCTACTCTGCGGCGACGAAGTCTCGTTGGGCGTGACACGGGGCGAGGGTGCCCGACCCCTTCCCTGACGTCGAGGATCAAGTTGTAGAACGGCTCGCCGTCAGGATCGCACGGTATCTCATCGGTATGGTGCACGGCGAGGATCGTCGCATGAGGCAGCCGCTCGCGGAGCGCGAGGTGGAACTCGACCGCTGCATTGACGTCCAGCGCCGAGATCGCCTCGTCCAGGAACAGGATGTCGGGCTTGTGCAGCAGGATGCGGGCGAGGACCAGCCGCTGCTTCTGCCCGCCGGAGAACACGTTGCGCCAGTTGTTGCCCTCGTAGAGCTCGGCATCGATCGAGGCGATGAACGCGCCGAGCCCGACGCGCGACAGCACGTCGGCGACGGCGATGTCGCCGAAGGCGCCGCCCGCCTCGGGATAGGTGACGAGCTCCTTCAGCGTCATGCGGTCGGGCACGTCCGGGTCCTGCCCGGCGAAGAACGTCCGCGCCCCCTGGCGGAGCGCGATCCGGCCCGTGCCATAGGGCCAGAGCCCGGCGACCGCCTTGAGGAGCGAGCTCTTGCCGCAGCCGTTCTGGCCCCGCAGGTAGACCCGGTCGCCCGGCATCGCCCGAAGCATCGGCACCGACAGGAACGCGGCGGTGTCCTGTCCGCGATGGTGCAGCGCGAGCTTGTCGAGCAACACCGAGGGTCCGCCCGCCAGCGTCGCCCGCTCGAAGCGGCTGACGCCGGTCTCGGTATAGAAGCCTTCGCGCATCCGCACCCGCTCGATGGCGGCGGCAAGCTCGGTGAGGCGCCCGGCGTTGGCCCTCAGCGACGCGATGGCCGGCATCACGTTTATGAACCACGACACGTCGGCGATCAGCGCCGCCGTCAGCTCGGAGCTCGCCACGAAATTGCGGAATGTCATGCCGCCGGCCATGTAGGCCGGCAGCGCCGGAAGATAGGCGAGCAGTCTCGCCGACAGGAAATTGTAGACGTCGTTGAACATCATCATCCCGGCGCCCCAGATGTTCTGGCGATGCCAGGTGCGGTCGATTGCGCCATAGAGACGGCAGTTGATGTGCCGCTGCGCGCGCTCGCCACGCGAAATCGCGAGCTGGCCGACCCGGTTGAGCATCGTTGCGAGCTCGCCACGCCAGGCCCCGTCGCGGCGTTGACGCGCGAGCTGCTGGCGCTCCAGAACACGTCCCAGAAGCCAGGCGACAAGCGTCACGGCCGGCACGTAGAACAGGACCAGCCCGCCCGAAAGGATCGCCGTTCCGTACTGTCCTGGCGCCAGATCAATCGTCCCCGCCAGTCCGAACGCGTCGGTCAGCGTCACGGCGAACTGGTCGAGCGTCTCGATGGGGCGGCTCCGCCGGAGCAGCTCCTGCGAGACGAAGAAGACCGAGGCCACGGCACCCCAGAGCCCCATCGCCAGACCGATCAGGCCACCGTAGAGCCCTGCCGAACAGACGTCGATGCGCTGGTCGATCGCGTCCGGCATGCGTGCGCCGGCACTGCCGTCGGTACGGTCGCTCATCAGGTCGAAGGCGATGCGCTCGTCGGCCAGGATCTCGGAGTCGAAGCGATCGACCAGCCAGGCGCGTGCGCGACGGTGCAGCGTCGTCGACATGAGATGCCGGAGCGCTGTGCCGGCGGCCCTGGCGATGAAGACGCTGAAATAGAGGAACGCGGACAGCAGCAGCGCGCCCGCCGGGTCGGCCGCATCGCTGTGGTGGAGTTCGGCAAGCGAGGCGATGAAATCGGCACTGGCCGTCGCGGTCCAGACGCTGGCCTTGCTGAGCACTGTCGTCATGGCGAAGACGACGGCCGTCAGCGCCCACGCCTCCTTCCACCTGTCCGAGGTCCAGTACGCCGTGGCCAAGCCCCAGAAGGAGCTAAGCTGCGCCGGTCCTTGCCTTTTTTTCACCACACGCCCTGACACGACACCCAGCCCTGCTCGACTGCTGGCTTCTATGCTGGCCGCAAGGTATTAACTCCTGCTGTACCGATTGTTTCGTTCGCAGATCATTGTGGCAATTCTGCGAGTCATCGCGGCCAAGCCGCATCACCGGCCTCGACGCGCGGCGGCGAGGGGCGGTGCCTGGCCGACGCGGCCGGTGGCCGGCGCACCAGCTTTTCCCGACAATTATACTATGGTAAGTGAAGGCTTCGGCTCCGGGCAGACCGACGCTTCGCTGAACGCAGAAGAGAGGAACGGTGGATGACGAGATTGCTCTGGGCTGGCGCGGCCGCGGCGGCGCTCGCCGTGCCGGCGGCGGCAGCGGACAAGCAGGCGGTGCTTGACACCTACATGGACATCGCGGCCGCGGGGTATGACGACAGCCTCGACAACGCCCGCACCCTGGCGGCGGCGGTGGACCGGCTGATCGCCGAGCCGTCAGAGAAGACGCTGGACGAGGCGCGCGGCGCCTGGATGGCGGCGCGCGTGCCGTATCAGCAGACCGAGGTCTTCCGCTTCGGCAACGCCATCGTCGACGATTGGGAGGGCAAGGTGAACTCGTGGCCGCTCGACGAAGGGCTGATCGACTATGTGGCCTATGGCGGGGCCACGGACGAGAACCCGTACGGGGCGCTGAACATCGTCGCCAATCCGACGATCTCGCTTTCCGGCCGCGAGATCGATGCCACGGCGATCACGCCCGAGCTGATCCGCGACCTGCACGAGCTCGACGACATCGAGGCGAACGTCACCAGCGGCTATCACGCCATCGAGTTCGTGCTGTGGGGCCAGGACCTGAACGGCACCGGGCCCGGCAGCGGCGACCGGCCGGCAACGGATTTCGACCCGGCGAACTGCACGCACGGCAACTGCGAGCGGCGGGCGCAGTACCTGAAGGCCGCGACCGACCTGCTGCTGTCCGACCTGCGGGACATGGCCGAGGACTGGGCGCCCGGCGGCGCCGCGCGACGGGAGCTGGCGGCCAAGGGCGCGGATGGCGGGATCATCACCATCCTGACCGGCATGGGGTCGCTGTCCTATGGCGAGCAGGCCGGCGAGCGCATGAAGCTGGGGCTGCTGCTGAACGACCCGGAGGAGGAGCAAGACTGCTTCTCGGACAACACGTACAACAGCCACTTCTATGACGGGCTGGGCGTCCGCAACGTCTATCTCGGCCGCTATGTCCGCGTGGACGGCTCGGTGGTCGAGGGGCCGTCGGTGTCGGAGCTCGTCGTCGCCGCCGATCCGGCGCTCGACGCCAGGCTGCGCGGCAGGCTCGACGCCACGATGATGGCGCTGACGGCGATCAAGACCGTGGCCGAGGCCGGCACCGCCTATGACCAGATGCTGGCGCCCGGCAACGCGGCCGGCGAGGCGCTGGTGCAGGCCGCCATCGAGGCGCTGGTCGCGCAGACTCGCGACATCGAGCGCGTCGTCGAGGCGCTGGCCCTGCGGCCGATCGCGATCGAGGGCTCGGACAGCCTCGACAACCCGTCCGCGGTCTTCCAGTGACCGCCTGCCGCGCTTGCGGCGACGCGCCCCCGCGCGGCGATGACTGAGAGCTGATCAAGCCGTCGCGCGACGCGAAAGCCACGATCCGCTGCCGGCGAGACGCTGCACATGGTGGGCGTCCTCGTCGCCTTCGAGCTGGGGGGGCGGGTTCTCCTTCGCATGCGCCGCCTGCGACAAGGAACGTCTTGAAGAAGTCCGATTGAATCCATAGGGCTTTGCCGAGGGAAAGCCTCGCGCCGGAAACAGGAGCCTCTGCCGCCATGTGGCGAACCGCTCTCGCGCTGACCGTCTGTGCGTCGCTGGCGATGGCGGCCGGCGGCGGCGCGGTTCCTCCGCTGGACGACATGCATCTCGACGTCGTGCCGCGCACGGCAAAGGAGGCATCGCGCGTCGCGGGCGTCACCGCGCCGGCGAACAGCTTCGACGCGCCGGAACCGTTCGAGCTGAACTCCGGCGGTGCGGCGACCTCGACCAAGCGCGTCAACCGCGACGCCTTCAGCCATCTCTCGGCCAACATGCCGTTCGAGCGCGAGCTGGACTTCAAGGTCGGCAATGGGCTGTTCCGCAAGATGTGGGTCTCGGCGCCGTCCTCGACGACGGCGTCGGACGGTCTGGGGCCGCTCTACAATGCCCGGGCCTGCCAGCACTGCCACCTCAAGGACGGCCGCGGGCACCCGCCCGAGGGGCCGCAGGCCGATGCGACGTCGCTGCTGATCCGGCTGTCGGTGCCGGCGAAAAGCCATCCGTACCAGGAGGCGATCCCGGGCTATGTCCCGGTGGCGCCCGATCCGGTCTATGGCAAGCAGCTGCAGGACCGCTCGATCCAGGGCTTCGCGCCGGAAGGGCGGATCGCGGTGCAGTGGGAGGAGACCGAGGTCGCGCTGTCCGGCGGGGAGACGGCGACGCTGCGCCGGCCCGTCTGGAGCATCGCCGACCTCGCCTACGGGCCGCTGGCCGAGAACGTCATGCTCTCCGCGCGCGTGGCGCCGCCGATGATCGGGCTGGGGCTGGTCGAGGCCATCCCGGCGGCGGACATCGTCGGCAATGCCGATCCCGACGACGCCGACGGCGACGGCGTATCGGGCCGGCCGAACATCGTCTGGTCGGTCGAGCACGACCGGCCGATGCTGGGCCGCTTCGGCTGGAAAGCCGGCACGCCGAGCATCCGCCAGCAGGCCGCCGAGGCGTTTTCCGGCGATATGGGCCTCTCGACGACGCTGCTGGCCGAGGGCTCGGGCGAGTGCACGACCATGCAGGCGGACTGCCGCGCAGCGATCGACGGCGGCGATCCGGTCGAGGTCGGCGAGAGCGCGCTCGACCGCGTCGCCTTCTATGCGCGGAACCTGGCCGTGCCGGCGCGCCGCGACATGGACGACGCCCAGGTGCTCGCCGGCAAGCGCGTGTTCTACGAGACCGGCTGCGCCGCCTGCCACGCGCCGAAATTCGTCACGAACCGGCTCCGGCGCCAGCCCGAGCAGAGCTTTCAGCTCGTCTGGCCCTATGGCGATTTCCTGCTGCACGACATGGGCGAAGGGCTGGCCGACCACCGGCCCGAATCGACCGCGACCGGCACCGAGTGGCGCACCGCGCCGCTCTGGGGCATCGGGCTGACCGGCGAGGTCAGCGGCCACACCCGGTTCCTGCACGACGGCCGGGCGCGCAGCCTGCTCGAGGCGATCCTCTGGCATGGCGGCGAGGCCGAGGCTGCGCGCGAAAGGGTCGTCGAGATGCCGCCCGGGGACAGGGCGGCGCTGATCCGCTTTCTGGAGTCGCTCTGATGCGCTGCGTCGCCATTCTCGTCGCCGTCCTCGTGCCTGCCGCGGCCGTGGCGCAGGTCGACCACCAGGCGATCGCCGACCGCGCCGTCGAGCTTGTCCTGCCCACCGCGGACGCGTTCGCCAGGCGCGCGGCGGCCCTCGCCGAGGCGAGCGCGCCGGACTGCGCGGCGATGCAGGGCGAGGCGGTGCGGGCGCGGTTCGGCGAGGCCTGGGACGCCTGGATGGCCCTGCAGCCCTATCGCTTCGGCCCGCTGGAGGAGGAGCAGCGCGCCCTGCAGGTCGCCTTCTGGCCAGACCCGCGCGGCATGGTCGGGCGGACGGTCGAGCGGCTGCTGGCGACGGAGCCGGCGCAGGTGGACGACCCGGCGACCTTCGCCGAGCTGTCGGTGGCCGGGCGCGGCCTGCCGGCGCTGGAGCGGCTGCTCTACGGCGACGCCGGGCCGGTGGCGCTGGATCAGCCTTTCCGCTGCCGCTATCTCGACGCCGCGGCCGACGATCTGGCGCGGCGCGCGGCCGGGATCGCGGCCCGCTGGCACGACCCCTGGGCCGGCTGGATGACGGGCGCCGGCACCGACGGCTCCGCCTTCCTCGACCATCGCGAGGTGACGCAGCGGCTGTACGCGACGCTGCTGTGGGCGCTGCAGGAGACGGTGGAGCACCGGCTGGTGCCGCCGCTCGGCACGGTCGACGCGCCAAAGCCGCTGCTGGCCGAGGCGTGGCGCTCCGGCCGCAGCCTGCGGCAGATCGAAGGCGTGGTCGACGCGGCCGCTGCCGAGCTTCAGCAGATCTTCTTCCCCGAGCTCGGCCCGGAGCCACGCGCCGCCATCGAGGCCGCGCTGGAGACGGTGCGCTCGTCCGAGGCGCGGGTGGCGGAACTCGGCACGCTGCCCGAAGCGGTGGAAGGGGCCGGGCGGATCCGGGTCGAGGTGCTTGCGCAGTCGATCGAGCGCCTTGTCGTCGCCCTGCAGCAGCATCTGGGGCCGGGAATTGGCGTGGCGGAGGGCTTCAATGCATCGGATGGCGACTGAGACGGGACTGACGCGCCGCGGCTTTCTGGCCGGGGCAGGCACGGGGCTGGCGGCTTCTCTCGCCGCGGGGGCGAGCTGGGCCGAGATCGGCGACCCAGCCTATCTGGCCGCCGCCAAGGATGGCGCGGGCGCCTATCTGCTGATGGGGCTGGATGCAAAGGGCGGCCGGCTCTTCGACCTGCCGCTGCCCGGTCGCGGCCATGCCGGCGCGGCGCATCACCAACGGGCGGAAGCCGTGTTCTTCGCCCGCCGTCCGGGCACCTATGCGCTGGTCGTCGACTGCGGCGCCGGCCGGGTCGCCGCCGAGCTGTCGTCCCCCGAGGGGCGCCACTTCTACGGGCATGGCGCGTTCTCGGCCGACGGGGCGCTGCTCTACACCTGCGAGAACGACTACGAGGCCGGCGAGGGACGGGTCGGTGTCTGGGACGCCGCAGCCGGCTATCGGCGGCTGGGCGAGGTGGCGTCGGGCGGGGTCGGCCCGCACGAGCTGGTGCTGATGCCGGACGGCGAGACCCTGGCCGTCGCCAATGGCGGCATCCGCACGCATCCGGCCAGCGGACGCGAGAAACTGAACATCCCGACCATGCAGCCGAACCTGAGCTATCTGCGCGCCAGCGACGGGGCGCTGCTGGAGACCGTGCAGCCACCCGACGATCTGCGGCTCGGCTCGCTTCGCCACATCGCGGTCGCGCCGGACGGGCTGGTCGCCATCGCGGCGCAGTGGCAGGGCGATCCCGAGGACGGCATGCCGCTGCTGGCGCTGCACCGCGCCGGGCGGCCGGCGCTGGCCTTTGCCGAGGCCGACCCGCTCGCCCTGCGCGCCATGCAGGGTTATGCCGGCAGCATCGCCTTCGACGGCGCCGGTCGGCTGGCCGCCATCACCGGCCCGCGCGGCGGCATGGTGATGGCCTGGGACGGCGAGGGCGCGCCCGCCGGCGCCTGGTTTCGGCCGGATGTCTGCGGCATCGCTCCGGCGGCCGGGGGCTGGATGGCGACCGACGGGCTGGGCGGCGTGACCGGGCTGGACGCCGGCCTGTCCGTGCGCGGCGCCGCCAGGCATTCGGTCGCCTGGGACAACCACCTAGTCCGCATCGGGCGCGGCGCACGACCGCCGTCCTGACGATCCCGTCGTCTGCGGGGCGCTGCACCCGGCTGGCGAGCGCCGGAGCGCATGACGGCAGCAGGCAGCGAAGAGAGGCAGTCGCATGCGTGCTCCCCGCTCGGTCAGGTCTGCTGGCGGGTCCCTTCAGTCATTCTCCGGCGTCGGCCTCGTCCATGAGGCTTCGCAGCCACCGAGCGAACCAGAACGCGACCGGCACTCCCAGCACGACTCCCCAGGCCCAGGCGGAGACCGGAGAGGGGTCGGGCCCGCCGACCGATCGGCCGAGCAGCGCCAGAAAGAAGAGGTTGACGGCCGCCGCGCCCGCGGCCAGCGGGTAGAGAGCCACCGCGAGGAGCGAGACCGACCAGCGACCCTTGTCATCGCGCAGCCGGATCACCGGCGCCCCCCGCGGGCGACGAGCCAGTGCGCCGCGAAAAGCATCGCCACCATCGCGATGGAGGCGAGCGCAAGCCAGGGTGTCAGTTGGTTGCCGACGGCTTCGACGGGCACCACGCCGTCGCGTATGGCAGCGTTGGCTGCCGGCGCAGCGGCAATCGACGACAGGAGTGTTCCAAGCCGCATCATTTCTGTTCCTCGCGGTGAACAAGTCGCCGAGACTGTACGCGACGCCTGCGGTTTGTTGCTTGACGATGGTCAAGCCAGGTGGACGGGCCGCGGCAGGCGTCCAGCCGAATAAGCGCCCGAGCTTCGGGGCGGCGGTTCGAAGGGTAGGAGGTCCTCTCGATGGATGGCGCGGATCGAGGCCTTGCGCTCAAGGCGCTCCTGTTCAGGAACCTCCCCGAGGACGTCGGCCTCCGGTTGATGGGGTCGGCCGTGGTCAAGGACTACGCTCGCAGCGAGACGATCTTCCTGCAGGGCGACGCGGCCGACTTCATCGGCGTCGTCCTCGGCGGCTGGGTCAAGCTGTTCCGCGTCAAGCCGAACGGCGCCGAGGCGGTGATCGGCATCTTCACGCGCGGCAACAGCTTCGGCGAGGCGCCCGCGGTGATGGAAACCGTGTTTCCGGTTTCCGCGACCGCCGTAACGGATTGCCGCTTGCTGCAGGTTCGAGCTGCGCCGCTGATCGAGCTCATGGCGCACAACCCGGCCGTGACGAGGGCGATCCTCGCGGCCACGCTCACCCACCTGCACGGCCTCGTGCACCAGATCGAGCAACTGAAGGCGCAGAGCGGGGCGCAGCGGCTGGCGGAGTTTCTCGTCTCGCTCACCCCGGTCGAGGCCGGGCCGTCGACGCTGACGCTGCCCTATGACAAGTCGCTCGTCGCGGCACGGCTCGGGATGAAGCCCGAGAGCCTTTCGCGTGCACTGGCGCGGCTGCGGTCGCTCGGGGTCAACGTT
This sequence comes from uncultured Alphaproteobacteria bacterium, assembly GCA_963745085.1. Classification (GTDB taxonomy): domain Bacteria; phylum Pseudomonadota; class Alphaproteobacteria; order Rhodobacterales; family Rhodobacteraceae; genus Thermohalobaculum. Next base: position 45,530 of record CAVUWP010000028.1, read on the forward strand.
CCGCAGAACCAGGTGGTGATCAAGGACGTCGCCGTCCTGCGCGCGTTCAGCGAGGAGGATCGCGTCGCGTCATGGAGGAGGGCGGAATGAGCGTTCGGCTCGAGGCGGTTCTGGCCGCCATCGACGCGGCCAACGCCGCCGATCCGGCGCGCGAGGACGGCCAGCCCGCGGCGCTTGTCTACGGTCGGCGGATGTCGGAGGTGCTGGAGGAGTTTGCGCCCGGCGCATCGAACCAGCTGAAGATCGCCTGCCGCGGGCAGCACATCGAGCGCTGGACCCGGCCGCGGGCCGACTGGCCGGAGGGTCGGGCCGGCTACCTGCGCTGGCGCACGGAGCTCAAGGCCTATCACGCGGAGCGCGTCATGGCGCTGATGGCGGAGGCGGGCTGGCCCGAGGCCGACCGGGAGCGGGTCGGCAGGCTCGTGCGCAAGGAGGGACTGAAGCGCGACGCCGAGGCGCAGACGCTCGAGGACGTGGCGTGTCTGGTCTTCATGCGCTGGTACTTCGCGCCCTTCGCCGAAACCAAGAGCCCGGAGAAGGTCGTCGGCATCGTCGCCAAGACCGGGCGCAAGATGTCGGCAGAAGGTCGCGCCGCTGCGCTGGCGCTCGGGCTTCCCGACCACCTCGCCGCGGCGCTCGAAGGTGGCTGAAGGTCAGGCCAGCGCCGGAATCAGCCAGAGCGCGTAGAGGATCGCGAGCAGCAGCACGAGCGCGGCGCGGAAGCCGGCGAGCCAGGCCGGCGCGACGCGGAGCGCCAGATAGCGCGCCAGGATGATCTCGGCCTTGCAGCCTGCCAGGACCAGCAGCGCCGCCGCCGCGACAGCGGGCCAGACCAGAGCCGCGCTGTCGCGGAGCACCGCGATGGCGGTCGTCGCAAGCCCGAGTGCGACCAGCGCCCCCAGCGCGCGCCGGAGGGCGCGATCCGAGTTCATGCCAGAAGGTAGACGACGGGGAACAGCAGCACCCAGACGAGGTCGACCATGTGCCAGAACTGCGCCCCGGTCTCGACGTGGCCGGCGATCGGGCGAACTGCGACGAGGCCCAGGATCACCATGCCCGCCACGACATGCAGGGCATGAAAACCGGTCAGCAGGTAATAGAAGGTGAAGAAGGCGTCCGTCTCGATGCCGATGCCGCGCGCGGCCTTGTCGGCATACTCGCGCGCCTTGATGAGCAGGAATGCCAGCCCCAGCGCCGCGGCGGCGCCGAGCCATGCCCGCGTCGCACGCGCCTCCCGCGCATCTGCCCGCCGGACCGCAACGGCGGCGCAGAAGCCCGAGCTGACGAGGACCAGCGTATTGACCGCGCCGGCCGTGCGGTCGAGCGTCGCCTGCCCGGCGGCAAAGGTCCCGGGGTCGAGCGCGCGGGCGCCGAGGAACCCCGCCAGCCCGGCGCCGAAGACCACCAGCTCGCTGGCGATCAGGATCCACATGATCGGCTCGCCCGGCAGGCCGCCCCAGGCGTCGGTCTCCCCCTCGTCGGTCATGCGCCGACCAGCTGGCGATAGATGGCCGGCAGCGCCGCCGTCAGCCGCTCGGGCTGAGGCACGACGGAAAAGCCGCCGCGGCCGAAGATGCGCGCGAACCAGCTCTCGCCGCGATGGGAGACGATGACGCCGTGCACGGCGTGGCCTAGGCGCCGCGCCTCGCGCACCGCCATGCGGCTGTCCTCGATGCCGTGCCGCCCCTCGTAATGGTCGAGGTCGTTCGGCTTGCCGTCGCTTATGACGAGCAGCAGTCGGCGCTGCCTCGGCCGGCGCGCGAGCTCGGCCGAGACATGCCGGATCGCGGCGCCGAGGCGAGTGTAGAAGCCGGGTCGGAGCCCCGCGATCCGCGCCGCGGCCGACGGCCCCATCGGCTCGTCGAAGGCCTTCACCTTGCTGACGTAGACCCGGTTCCGGCGCAGTGACGAAAAGCTGTGGATCGCCGTCTCGTCGCCGCAGGCATCGAGCCCCCAGGCGAGCGCCGTCAGCGCCTCCTTCTCGACGTCGATCACCATACGGTCGCCGCAGGCGCTCTCGGTCGAGCGCGAGGCGTCGAGCAGGATGGACACTGCGAGGCTGCGTTGGGCCGGCCGCGCGGCGAGCCAGAGCCGGTCCGATCCCTCGCCCCGCGCGACAAGCTCGACGCGGGCGCGCACGGCAGCGTCGAGGTCGATCTCCTCCCCGTCGATCTGGCGTGGAACGACGAGGCGGGCGGGGCGCAGCGCCTCGAATTGCCGGCGCACGGTGCGGATACGGCGCTGCGCCTGACGGTCGGTGGCAAAGGCGGGCTCGTCCGCCGTTTCGGCGGGCGCGGCCAGCACGCGGGCATGCTCGGGAAGGTAGGCGCCGCGGCGCGCGTCCCATTCGGGGTAGAGGTGCGTTCCCGACAGCCGCTCGCGGTCGACGTCCGAGGGTGCGAGGTCGAGGTGCAGCTTCAGCCGCGTCGCCGGCCGCTTGGAGATCTGTCCGAGGCCGATCTCGTCGGCGTCCTCGGCGGCCTTGCGGGCGCTCTCCTCGTCGTCCTCCTCGACCTTGCGGTTGACGTTGAGGAACTCGGCCCAGGAGAAGATCGCCTCGAACTTGTGCAGGATCAGGCTGTCGCGCCGCTCGGCCTGGTCGGCCTCGGCACGACGCGCCTTGAGGCGCTTGCCGTCCGCCTGCCGCGGCGCGCCCGCGGCGGCGTCCGGTTCGTCCTCGGTCGACGCCGCCGCGCCGCCCGCGGCCGGGATGAGCTGCGGCCAGATCGGCACCATCGCCGGCGAGCGGTAGCCCGCCGGCGCCGCGAGCGCCGGTTCCGCCCCCTCCCCGATGCAGGCGCGCATCGCCGCCGCGTCGCGCCCGAGCTGGGCGGGATCGCCGAGAAGGCACCGGATCACCGCCTCCACCGCCGCCTCCCAGCGCGGCCGCGGGTGGACCGGGCGGGCGGCGAGGCAGAGCCCGGCGAGACGCTGCCAGACCGGCCGGAGGCCGGGGCAGTCGTCGAGCGTGGCCTCGGTCATGGCACGCGCCATTCGGAGCGCCAGCACGTCGGCGACGAGCGGGTCGCGATGTGCGGCCGCGGCCGGCGCGTGTGCGGCGGCGGCGGCGAGCCAGACGTACAGCGCGGCATTGTCCTCGCGCTCGGGAAACAGCGCGATCCGAGCCGGCAGGCGCAGCGCCTCGCCGTCGAAGGACGGCCGCTCCAGCCGCTCGTGAGTCGTGCCAAGTCGTTGCCGCCACGCCCGGCGGTGGGTCGAGGCCTCGTGCGCGGCGGGGTCGATCGCCACCGCCGCGCCGCCGCCCAGGCCACGGAACAGAACTGCCAGGCGGCCGGTCAGCGCATCGAGCTCGACCGCCGCATCTTCATGCACCGTCGGCGCGGCGAGCCGGCTCGCGAAGGCGTGCCAGAGCTTGCCGACGGTCTCTTCCGGCTCCCAGGGCTCGATGTCGAGGCGGGTCATGCAGGACGGGGCTCAGCCGAAGACGGCGGCGACGAGGTCCAGGAGCCCTGCGCGAACGTCCGCGTCGTCGGTCAGGGGCTCGATCATCGCCGCGCGGACGGCCCGGTCCAGCGGCACCCCCTGCCGGATCAGGGTCGCGCAATAGACGACCAGCCGGGTGGAGACGCCCTCCTCGATATCCTGTCCCTTGAGGGCGCGCAGCTTGCCCGCCAGGCGCACCAGCGCCATGGCCCGCTCGCGGTCGAGGCCGCTCTCGGCCGCGACGATCTGGGCTTCCAGATCGGGCGCGGGGAAGTCGAAATCGGCGGCGAGAAAGCGCTGCCTCGTCGAGGGCTTCAGCGTCTTGAGGATGTTCTGGTAGCCGGGGTTATAGCTCGCCACCAGCATGAAGCCGGGCGCAGCCTGCAACGTCTCGCCGGTGCGGTCGATCGGCAGGATGCGCCGGTCGTCGGTCAGCGGGTGGAGAACCACGGTGACGTCCTTGCGCGCCTCGACCACCTCGTCGAGATAGCAGATCGCCCCCTCGCGCACGGCGCGGGTGAGCGGGCCGTCGACCCATACCGTCTCGCCGCCCTTGAGCAGATAGCGCCCGACCAGGTCCGCCGCCGACAGGTCGTCATGGCAGGCGACAGTGTAGAGCGGCCGGCCCAGCCGCGCGGCCATGTGCGCGACGAACCGGGTCTTGCCGCAGCCCGTCGGCCCCTTGAGGAGGAGCGGCAGCCCGTTCCTCCAGGCGGTTTCGAAGAGGGCGCATTCGTCGCCCTGCTCGAGGTAGAAGGGCGCCTCCGCAGAGACCTCCCTCGGCATCGCCGGCATGCTCATCCTACTCGGCCGCGACGGTGGCCGAGCGCGAGACCACCTCGCGCCGCGGGCGCAGCACGGCGTAGATGAAGACGAAGGCGCCCAGCACCACCGCAACGCCCGCGCCGAAGCGCATGAGGTAGAAGATGCCAAGCTGGTCCTGCACGTCCATATAGTACTCGCCCAGCACCCGCTGGAGGTGCGTCTGCACGACACCCGCAAAGGTCAGGGTGAAGGTCATGAACGCCATGCCGCCCGTCATCAGCCAGAACGAGCCCATGTTGAGCACCTGGTTGTAGGGATCGCGGTTCTTCAGGATCGGCATCGCATAGGTGAAGACCGCGAGGTTCAGCGAGACATAGGCGCCGAAGAAGGCGAGGTGCCCGTGCGCGGCGGTGATCTGCGTGCCATGCGTATAGTAGTTCACGCCGTGCAGCGTGTGCAGGAACCCCCAGACGCCGGCGCCGAAGAACGCCATCGTCGTCGCGCCGAGCGACCAGAGCAGCGCCGCCTTGTTCGGGTGGTCGCGCCGGCCCTTCCAGACCATGACGAAGCTGAACGCCATCATGGCGAAGAACGGCACCACCTCGAGCGAGGAGAAGATCGAGCCGATCCACTGCCAGTAGCCGGGCGTGCCGATCCAGTAATAGTGATGGCCTGTGCCGAGAACGCCGCTGAAAAAGCGCCAGGGCCACGATGGCGTAGAGCCACTTCTCCACCACCTCGCGGTCGACGCCGGTGAGCTTCAGCAGCAGGAAGGCGAGGATCGCCGCCATGATCAGCTCCCAGACGCCCTCGACCCAGAGGTGGACGACGTACCACCAGTACATCTTGTCGACCGAAATGTTGTGAGGGTTGTAGAGCGCAAAGAGGAAGAGGGTGAGCCCCGCGAGGCCGAGGAACAGGACGTTCGTGATCGCGGTCTTGCGGCCCTTGAGGATCGTCATGCCGACGTTGACGAGGAACAGCACCACCGCGACGACCAGGCCGATCTTCACCCAGTAGGGCTGCTCGAGAAACTCGCGCCCCTCCTTGCTGAGCCAGGGCACGCCGTTGAAGAGGTCGAAGAGGTAGGTGATCACCGCGCCGAGCGCGCCGACCAGGAAGATCACAAGCTGAGCATACGCCATGGTCGGCGACCAGATCTCGCCCTCGGTCTCTTCCGGCAGGAGAAAATAGGTGGCGCCGCAGAAGCCGAGGATCAGCCAGACGATCAGCGCGTTCGTGTGCACCATGCGCACCGCGCTGAATGGCAGGATCTCGGACAGGAAGTTCGGGTCGACATAGATCCAGCCCAGCGTCAGTCCGCCGATCACCTGCAACGCGAAAAGCGCCAGCGCGCTGACGAAGTACCAGTACGCGATCTTCTGGGTCTCGTATTTCATTCCTGCGGTCCTTTGTCGGTTCCTGACTCGCGCCTGCCTGTTCAGCCGGCTTCGTTCGGCGGCCAGCCCTGGGCGTCGATCTTGTCGACGAACAGCAGGAAGGCCGCGAGCGCGCGGATCTGATCGTCCGTCAGGTTGAATTGCGGCATCTGGCGGCGGCCCTCGATCCCGCTCGGCTGGGCTTGCATCCAGGCCTTGAGGATCTCGAAGGCGGCGCCCGGGTCGTCGGCGACGCCCCAGCGCGTCATCACGTTGCCAAGCTCGGGCGCGAAGTAGGCGCCCTCGCCCAGCAGCGTGTGGCAGTTGATGCAGGTATGCCGTTCCCACACGAACTTGCCGGCGGCGACTTCCTCCGTCAGCGGGGCATCGGCGGTCGAGTGGTTGACGATATAGTTGTGGCTGTGAACCGTCAGCCCGACGAAGATCAGGATAAAGAACAGAGAGCCGCCGTAAAATATGTTGCGGGCCATCGATTTCGTCATGACGTCGCGCATGCGGGATCATCCTCCGGAGTCAGTCGGCGCGACAAGTTCTTGCCGGAGCCGCGTCCGATCGGCCTTAACCAAAGTCAAAGCGCCCGGCCGGATCTCGACGCCGCGTCGACTCAGACGGCGCGCAGCAGCCGGGCGTCGCCCAGGCGCAGGACCCTGCCGCTCGAGCCGCGCCCGACAAGCGCCGCCGACCGGCCCTCGAGGAAGGCCGCCGCCTCGTCGACGCCGACCGCCGCGCAGGCGGTCGAAAGGGCGTCGGCGGTCTCGGCATCGGGCGCCAGCACGGCGAGCGCCCGCCAGTCCGGCCGCCGCCGCCCGAGCGCGAGGATGTGCGGAACGCCTCCCGGCAGGACCAACGCGCCCGGCCGGCTGACGGCAAGCGCGCCTTCGTCCAGCCGCAGCGTCACGCCGATATCGGGCAATGCGACGGCGCGGGTGTCGCTTCCGAAGAGCCGCGTCTCGCCGGCATTGACCACACCCGCCACGAAGCCGCGCCGTGTCAGCAGCTCGGTCACCCGGTCGGCGATGGTGCCCTGCGCCATGCCGTTCAGGGTGAGCGCGGCGCCGGGCGCGAGCCCGACCGCGCCGGCCGTCACGCGCACATCGGCGTCCCAGGCACGTGCGAGCAGGGCGCGCGGCACCTCCGGGTCGCGGCCCTCGGCCAGCGCCCGCCAGAGCGGCTGGACCCGCGGGTCGAAGGCGCCGTCGGTCGCACGCCACCAGCCGGCCGCACGGCGCAGCACGGCGACGAGGTCGAGCGGCGGTGCGGCGAGGTGTCCCTCGCGGTTCAGCCGGGCGAGCGCGCCTTCCGGGTGCCGAAGCGCGAAGACCCGCTCGAGGCGAGCGATCTCGGCGGCGGCCTCGGCCAGGGCGGCACGTGCTGTCTCGCGCTCGCCCACGAGAGTGATCTCGGCCTCGCCGCCCATCGCCGTGCCGCGCCAGACGACGGTCGTCGCCCGTCCCGGCAGGTCGGCGGCGCCGGCGCCGGCGGCGGCGATGGCCGTGAGGAGGAAGGTCCGCCGCTTCATCGCGTGGGCTCCGCGACGCCGCCCGCGGCCGGGGGACCGGGAGGCCGGACGTCGGCCTCGGGGCCGCCGGCGCGCAATGTCGGAGGAGCCGCCCCCGCGGCGCGGAGGCGGCGCTTGAGCACGGTGCATTGCTGGGGATCGTACATGATGACCTGGCATCGGAGGCAGAGCACACATTCGTTCGGGTTGATCCGCCCGATCGGGTCGATGGCGCCGGTCGGGCAGTTCGGCTCGCAGAGCCGGCATTCGCGCCCGCATTGCGGCCGCCGCCCAAGCCAGTCGAAGAGCTTGATCTTGGCCGGGATCGCCAGCCCCGCGCCGAGCGGGCAGAGATAGCGGCAGAAGAACCGCTCGATGAAGAGCCCCGCGGCGAGCAAGGCCAGCGCGAACAGCACGAAGGGCCAGGCGCGCTGGAAGCGCAGCGTGATCGCGGTCTTGAACGGCTCGACCTCGGCCAGCTTGAGCGCGTCCTCCATGGAATAGAAGGAGAGGCCCAGGATGGCGACGAAGAGGATGTACTTGATCGCCCAAAGCCGCTCGTGCAGCGCATGGGGGAGCACCACCTGCGGCACATGGAGCCGGCGGGCGGCGGCGTTCGAGAGCTCCTGCAGCGCGCCGAAGGGGCAGAGCCAGCCGCAGAACACGCCGCGCCCTAGGAACAGCAGGCCCATGGCCACGAAGCTCCAGATCAGGAAGATCACCGGCTCGATCAGGAACGTCTCCCAGCGGAAGGTGCCGAGCACCGACTGGACGAACGCCACCACCTGCACGACCGAGAGCTGCCCGCCGAGCAGCCAGCCGATGCCGACCAGCGTGAAGGAGAGATAGCCGAACCGCACCCGGCGGTAGAGAACCGGCCGCCGGACGAACGGGCTCTGAAAAATGAGGATCAGGAAGAGGACGCCGAGCGCCACCGCGACGATGCCGATCCGCACGGGCTTGGCCCGCCATGCCTCGACCCAGAGCGGCGTGGGCTCCGGCGGCACCGGCGGCTCGATCCGATAGGCGGCGGGCAGCGCGTAGTCTATGGGCAGCGTGACCGACGCCTCGCCGCCATCCGCTGCCGGCCGCGTTGCGGTGATCTCGACCCGGAACGGCTCGGCCGGCGCGAACCCCGCCGTGTCGTTCGGGGCGCCGCTCAGGCGGAAGAGGCTCATCTCGCGCATGGCGGGCGCGCCGGACGCGGCAAGCTCGTCGAGCCGCAGATAGTCCTCGGCGGCGAGGCGGAAGCTTCGTTCGCCCTGGATCACCTCGATCCGGTCGAAGAACCCCTCCTGCCGCCAGGCGGTGCCGCGATGGCCGATGACGCCGCGCGAGCCGACGAAGAGCGCCGCGTCCTCGGGGCCGAGCCGCGCCATCGCCGCGGTGTAGCCCCGCTCCCCGAGCAGGTTGCGCCCGATGGTCGGCGGGTCGAGCAGCGCGACCCAGGCCTCGAGGAAGGGCGCCTCGCCCGCTTTGGGCGGGCGCTCGGCGGCCGCCAGGGCCTTGCGCGCCACGCTCATGCTGAGGCCCGAATGGGCGATCGCGCCCTCGGCCAGCAACGCGTCCCAGCTGCGCTCGGCGAAGCTCGCCCGGTCGACGCGCGCCGCCGCGCCGCCGACGATGCCGTACCCCAGCGCCACGGTGCGCGCGGTGCGCAGGATCGCGTCTCGGATCACACCGGTCGTCACCGTGGCGCGCGCGATCACCGGAGGCAGATCCTCGCGCGGGGTGAAGGCGGTCAGCACCGGTTCGGTCAGGTCGAACCCGGCGAAGCTCGAGACATAGGCGGCGATATCCGCGCCCGAGATGTTCAGCGAGAGGACCGGCTCGGTCTGCTGCACGAGCATCGCGCCGGCGATCCGCGCCTGCTCGTCCACCGCGACCAGGATATCGATCGGCCGCCCGGAATAGCCGACCGAGCGCGCCACTTCCCAGGTGGACGCGATGACGCCCAGCCGCTCGCCCGCCCGCTCGACGGCCCAGCCGGGCGGCGGCGAGTCCTGCCGCCGCAGTGCGACCGGCCCCTCGACGCCAAGAAGTTCAACAGCCAGCGCCGCGTCCGGTGCGGCCGAACTCGTAGGCCGCCAACCCACCCCGCGCGGACATCTCCGCGCCGGCGGCCTGCGTGACGGCGGGCGCAACACTCCATTCAATGGCGGATACGGCGACGCCGATCAGAAGGAGCAAGGCCAGGCCGAAGCGGCGGCCCCGTCGCGGTTTCATCATTCGGGCAGGATGCGTCGGACCAAAATCGGCAGCCTTGACCATCGTCAAGGGCGGGCTCCCGTCATTGTGGAACTGTCCTCCAGCCGAGGTCCTGAGGGAGACAGCCCAGATGAAGCCAACACCAACCCTGTGCCGGCTTGCGCTGCTTGCGACGGTGGCGCTGCCGATCTCGGTCACGACGATGCCGGCGGGCGCGCAGCAAGTCCCGGAGAAATCGGACCAGCAGGCCCAGCCGGCCGGCACGGCGCAGGCGGTTGGCAAGTCGGGGGAGGGCTATGCCGACGAGGATGCAGAATCTTTGGAGGCAGCCGAATCACTCAACCAGGTCAAAGGCGAGAAAAGCGCCGGGCCCGCGGTGGTCGCTGCGCCCGGGGGCGCCGAGGCGGCACCGGCAGAAAACGACAAGACCCAGCTCGTCGAGACGCCGCAGGGCGAGACGAAGCCCAAGGGCCATGTCAGCGACGCCTCGGCGGCCTACCAGTGGAGCGCGACGACGCTCGGCGAGCTGAACATCGAGGTCCCGGGCCTGAAGCCGGACGATCCGGTCATCACCCAGGACGAGTTCCAGGAAGCCTCGCGGATCTACTTCGAGCGCTGCGCCGGCTGCCACGGCGTGCTGCGCAAGGGCGCGACAGGCAAGCCGCTGACGCCCGACATCACGCGCGACGTGGGCTACGACTACCTGCACACCTTCATCACCTACGGCTCCCCCGCCGGCATGCCGAACTGGGGCACCTCCGGCGAGCTGACGGAGGAGCAGGTCGACATGATGGCGCGCTATCTGCTGATCGAGCCGCCGGCGCCGCCGGAGTTCGGCATGGCCAAGATGCGCGAGAGCTGGAAGGTGCACGTCCCGCCCGAGGACCGTCCCACCAAGCAGATGAACGATCTCGACCTCGACGACCTGTTCTCGGTCACGCTGCGCGATTCCGGCCAGGTGGCGCTGATCGACGGCAAGACGCAGGAGATCGTTAAGATCTTCGACACCGGCTATGCCGTCCACATCAGCCGGATTTCCGCGTCGGGGCGCTATCTCTTCGTCATCGGCCGCGACGCCGCGATCAACATGATCGACCTCTGGATGGAGGAGCCGACCACGGTCGCCGAGATCAAGATCGGCTCGGAGGCGCGTTCGGTCGAGACGTCCAAGTTCGAGGGATACGAGGACAAGTACGCCATCGCCGGGGGCTATTGGCCGCCGCAATACGTCATCATGGACGGCGCCACGCTCGAGCCGCTGAAGATCGAGTCGACGCGCGGCATGATCTACGACGAGCAGGAATACCACCCCGAGCCGCGAGTGGCCTCGATCGTCGCCTCGCACTTCCGGCCCGAGTTCATCGTCAACGTGAAGGAGACCGGCAAGATCCTGCTGATCGACTATTCCGACATAAAGAACCTGGCGGTGAAGGAGATCGAGGCCGAGCGGTTTCTGCATGACGGCGGCTTCGACAGTACCAAGCGCTATTTCCTTGTGGCGGCGAACGCCCGCAACACCATCGCGGTGGTCGACACCAAGGATGGCGAGCTCGAGGCTCTGGTGCCTGTTGGCACCACGCCGCACCCAGGCCGGGGCGCGAACATCGAGCATCCGGTCTACGGTCCTGTCTGGGCGACATCGCATCTGGGCGACGAGACGGTGGCGCTGATCGGGACCGACCCCGAGGGCCATCCCGAGCATGCCTGGAAGGTGGTGCAGACGCTGACCGGGCTCGGCGGCGGGTCGCTCTTCATCAAGACGCACCCGGAGTCGAACCACATCTACGTCGACACGCCGCTCAATCCCGACCCCGAGATCGCCGGCTCGGTCGCGGTGTTCAAGATTGACGAGCTCGACCAGGAGAATCCCGAGTACACGGTGCTGCCGATCGTCGAATGGGCCGAGATCGCCGACGGCCAGCCACGGGTGGTGCAGGGCGAGTTCAACCGGGCGGGCGACGAGATCTGGTTCTCGGTCTGGAATGGCGCGGACCTGCCCTCGGCGCTCGTGATCGTCGACGACAAGACGCTCGAGCTGAAGAAGGTGGTGAAGGACGAGCGCCTGATCACGCCGACCGGCAAGTTCAACGTCTACAACACCCGCAACGACGTCTACTGAGCGGCGTCTCGACCGGCGGTCCGCGACGGTCCGCCGGCCCCTCGAAGCATAGGCGGGCGAGCCGAAGATGGAGCCAGCAGCAAAGGAGCGCCCGGGGCGCGTGTTCCTGATCGGCGCGGGGCCGGGTGACCCCGAGCTTCTGACGATGATGGCGATGCGCATGCTGCGGGCGGCGGACGCGGTGGTGCATGACCGGCTCGTCTCTCCCGAAATCCTCGCCCTCGCGCCGGTCCGCGCGCGGCTGTTCCCGGTCGGCAAGTGCCCGCGGGACCATCCGACGCCGCAGCACGCGATCAATGCGCTGCTCGTCCGGCTTGCCTCCGAGGGGCTGACGGTGGCGCGGCTAAAGGGGGGCGATCCGTTCGTCTTCGGCCGCGGCTCGGAAGAGATGCTGGCCCTTCGCCAGGCCGGGATCCCTGTCGAGGTCGCCCCCGGCATCACCGCGGCGCAAGGCTGCGCCGCCACCGCGGGCGTGCCGCTCACCCACCGTGGGCTCGCCACGGGCGTGCGCTTCGTCACCGGGCATCGCCGCTCCGACCTGCCGCTCGATCTCGACTGGGGCGGTCTTGCCGATGCCGAGACCACGCTCGTCGTCTACATGGGCGCGGCCAGCATCGGCGAGATCGCGACAAGGCTCGCTCGGGCCGGGCTGGACCCGGCAACGCCCGTCCTGGCGGTTGCGGAGGGCACCACGCCGCGCGAGCGGCGGATGCTGAGCTGTCTTGCGCGGGTCGCGGCGGAGGTCGCCGCCGCGGATCTCGGCGGTCCGGTGCTGTTCCTGATCGGCCGCGTCGCCGGGCTTTGCAGCGCGCTGGACGCCGCCCGCCTCGCGGCGATGGTCTCGACCCCGGCTTTGGCCGAGGCGACCCATGCCTGATCCGCGCGCACTCGCCTGCCTCGCCCTGCTCGCGGCCGGGACGGCAGCGTCGACCGAAGCGCCGGCGCCCGAACGGCAGTCCGCGCTCGAGCGGCTGCTGTACCAGGATTGCGGATCGTGCCACGGCATGACTCTCAGGGGCGGGTTGGGCTCGGACCTGACGGCGGAGGCCCTTGCCGGGCGCGACCCCGGGCAACTCGCGCGGATCGTGCTCGACGGCGTGCCCGGCACCGCGATGCCGCCCTGGCGCCCGCTGCTCAGCGAGGCCGAGGCGGCCTGGATCGCCGACTATCTCATCAGGGGAGGCTCGCCTTGATCCGCTTCATGGCTGTCGCCGCGGCGCTTCTCTGGGGTGCCGCCGGCCTTGCCGCTGCGCCCTGCTCCACGGCCACCGGCGCGCTCGGCGTCGTCGTCGAGCGGGCGACCGGCTCGCTGCTGCTGGTCGACTGGACAGAGCGCCGGGCACTCGGCCGGATCGAAGGGCTGGGCGATCTGTCGCACGCATCGGTCGTCTTCTCGCCCGACGAGCGCTTCGCCTTTGTCTTCGGCCGCGACGGCGGGCTCACCAAGGTCGACCTGGTCGAGCGGCGCATCGCCGACCGCGTCATGCAGGCGGGCAATTCGATCGGGGGCGCGATCTCGGACGACGGCAGCCTGGTCGCCGTCTCGAACTACGAGCCAGGCGGGGTCCGCGTGTTCGATGCCCGGACGCTGGCGCCGGTGGCGGAGATCCCGACCGGCTCGAAGGTCAATCGGTCTCGTCGACGCGCCCGACCGCCGCTTCGTCTTCTCGCTGTGGGACGCCGGCGAGACCTGGATCGCCGACTTCTCCCAAGGTCTCGAGCCGGAGATCACCAGGATAGAGGGCATCGGCGCCAATCCCTATGACGCGCTCGTCACCGGCGACGGGCGCACCTACATCGCCGGGCTCTTCGGCGAGGACGGGCTGACCGCCCTCGACCTCTGGGACGAGAGGCCCGCGCCGCGCCGGATTCTTGCCGGCTACGGGCGCGGGGAAGAGCCGCTGCCCGTCTACAAGATGCCGCATCTCGAGGGCTGGGCGCTGGCCGGCGACCGCTTCGCGCTGCCCGCCGTCGGCCGGCACGAGGTGCTGTGGGTCGACGCGCGCAGCTTCGAGGAGCTGGGCCGGACCGAGACGCACGGCCAGCCTGTCTTCGCCGTCGCGCGCCCCGGCGGGCGGCAGGTCTGGGTGAACTTCGCCCACCCGTTGAACGACACGGTCGAGGTGATCGACACGGCTTCCGGCGAGATCGTGCAGACGCTCACCCCCGGCCCGGCCGTCCTGCACTTGGAGTTCACCCCGCGCGGCCACGAGGTCTGGGTCTCGGTGCGCGACGCGAACCGCGTCGACGTCTACGACGCGCGCACCTATGAAAAGCTCGCCGAGATCCCGGCGGAAAGCCCATCTGGCATATTCTTCACCGCTCGCGCCCACCGGATGGGGCTCTGATGGTGGAGCTCGATCTCGACGCGACGGACCGTCGCCTGCTCGACGGCTTCCAGCGCGATCTGCCCCTCGTGCCGCGTCCCTTTGCCGCCATGGGCGGAGCTCTGGGCCTCGGCGAGGACGCCGTCCTCTCGCGACTCGCTCGCTTGGCCGATGCCGGCGCGATCGCCCGCGTGGGCGCCGTGCGGCGCGCCAACGCCATCGGCCGCAGCACGCTCGCCGCGATCTCGGCCGCGCCGGAGGAGGTGGAGCGGATCGGCGCCCTGCTCTGCGCCGAGGCGGGCATCAATCACGTCTATCTCCGCGAGAACGCGCTGAACCTGTGGTTTGTGGCGACCGGCCCCGACCGGGAACATGTCGACGCGACGCTCGCCCGGATAGGCGAGCGGGCGGCGCGCCCCGTCGTCGACCTGCCGCTGGTGCGCGCCTATCACATCGACCTCGGCTTCGCCCTCGACGGCCCGACCGCAAAACCGATGGCTCGGCCCTTTCGGCCCGCGGAGCTCCGCCCCGGCGACGCCGCGTTGACCCAGGAGCTCTGCGACGGCCTGCCGCTGGTTTCCCGACCATGGGCCGCTTTGGCCGAGCGGCTCGGGCGCGACGAGCGCACGATCCTCGGCGATGTCGCCCGCCTCCTCGATGCCGGCGCGCTGACCCGCCTCGGCGTCATCGTGCGCCACCGGCGGCTCGGCTGGCGCGCCAACGCGATGGTCTGCTTCGCGCCGGCCGAGGAGCAGATCGACGAAGCGGGCGAGCGGTTGGCCGCGCAGCCGGGAGTGACGCTCTGCTACCGCCGCCGGCCGGACCCGGCGCACTGGCCGTTCCCGCTCTTCTGCATGGTGCATGGCCGCAGCCGGCAGGAGACGCTGGCGATGCTCCACCCGGCGGTCCATGCCGCGGGCCTTGCAGACGCGGACCGGCGAATCCTGTTTTCGACCCGCTGCTTCCGGCAAACGGGTGCGCTGGTGGCGGAGCGGGCGGCATGAGAAGCCGCCCCGCCACCCCACCAACGATCGACGCCACTGACCGCGCGGTCATCAATGCGCTGCAGGACGGGCTGCCGCTGACGCTCGCGCCCTATGCCGACGCCGCCGCTGCGCTGGGGATCGGCGAGACGGAGCTGATCGGGCGGCTGCAGCGCCTGCTCGAGGCCGGCGTGCTGACGCGCTTTGGTCCGTTCTTCGACGCGGCCGCGCTTGGCGGCGCCTTCTGCCTCTGCGCGATGGCGGTTCCGGAAGACCGGTTCGACGCCGTCGCCGATGCGGTGAACGCGTACCCGGAGGTCGCCCACAACTATGCCCGCAGCCACGCGCTCAACATGTGGTTCGTGCTGGCGACCGAAACCGAGGAAGGCATCGGCGCCACCGCCGAGGCGATCGAGGCCGCGACCGGCCTTCGCGTCTACCGCTTCCCCAAGGAGGAGGAGTTCTTCATCGGCTTTCGGGTGGCTGCATGAGTCTCGATGCGACCGACCGCGCCCTGATCGAGGCGACGCAGGGCGGCCTGCCCCTGGTGCCGCGGCCTTTCGCCGTAATCGGCGATGCAATCGGCATCAGCGAGGACGAGGCGCTGGAGCGCATGCGGGCGCTGGGCGAGCGCGGCGTCGTGCGGCGCATCGCGGCGGCGCCCAACCACTATGCGCTGGGGCTCGTCGCGAACGGCATGACGGTGTGGGACGTGGCGAACGAGGCGGTCTCGGACCTCGGCCCGCAGGTCGGCGCGCTGTCCTTCGTCTCGCATTCCTACCGGCGGCCGCGCGCCCTGCCGCTCTGGCCCTACAACCTTTTCGCGATGGTGCACGGAACGACCCGCGACGAGGTCGAGGAAAAGCGCGCCCGCATCGCCGAGCTGCTCGGCCCCGCCGCCCGCGCCTCGGACATCCTCTATTCGACGCGCATCCTGAAGAAAACCGGCCTCCGGCTCCGCCGGAAGGAGGGCTGACATGTTCCGCCTCACCCAGTACCTGCACCAGCTGGTGCACCCGACGCCGCCGCGGACCCGCCGCCGCACCGGTGCCGTGCCGAAGCCGGTGGTGATCTGGAACATAACCCGGCGCTGCAACCTGAAGTGCCGCCACTGCTACTCCGTCTCGTCCGACCACGATTTCCCCGGCGAGCTGACGCACGAGCAGGCGGTGGCCGTGCTCGACGACCTCGCCGCCTTCCGCATCCCGGCGCTGATCCTCTCCGGCGGCGAGCCGCTGTCGCGCCCGGACTGCCTCGACCTTGCGCGGCGGGCCAAGGGCGCATGGGCTCTACACCGCGCTCTCGTCGAACGGCACGCCGATCGTCGGGCGCACGGCCGACGAGGTGGCCGGGATCGGCTTCGACTATGTCGGCATCAGCCTCGACGGCACCGGCAAGCTGAACGACTGGTTTCGCGGCAAGGACGGCGCCTATGGCGCCGCGCTGGCCGGCGTGCGCGCCTGCGTCGGGCGCGGCGTCAAGGTCGGACTGCGCTTCACGCTGACCGACGACAACCGGGGCGAGCTGCCGAAGCTGCTCGATCTCTGCGAGGCGGAGGGGGTGGACAAGTTCTACCTCTCGCACCTCGTCTATGCCGGGCGCGGCGACAAGCACCGCGGCGAGGATGCCGGCTGGCGCGCCACCCGCGCCGCCATGGACCTGGTGATCGAGCGTGCCTGGGCGGCGGTCCGGGCGGGGCGACACCTCGAGGTCGTGACCGGCAACAACGACGCCGACGCGGTCTACCTGCTGAACTGGGCCTCCGAGCGGTTCCCGGCCGAGAGGGTCGCGCACATGCGCGCGCATCTCGAGGCCTGGGGCGGCAATTCCTCGGGCGTGGGCGTCGCCAACATCGACACGCAGGGGATCGTGCATCCCGACACGTATTGGTCGGACTATCCCGTCGGCTCGGTCAAGGAGCGGCCGTTCTCCGAGATCTGGACGGGCGACGACGCGATCCTGGCGACGCTGCGCACCCGCCCGCGCCCGCTGAAGGGCCGCTGCGGCGCCTGCGCGCACCAGGCGGTCTGCGGCGGCAACACGCGCATCCGCGCCCTGCAGCTGACGGGTGACCCCTGGGCCGAGGACCCGGCCTGCTATCTCGACGATGCCGAGATCGGGCTCGAGGCGCCCATCGCACGGCTGACCGTCGCCCCCTTCCGCGGAAAGAGCCATGACCCCGCGCACCGCTTCCAGTAGAGCGGCTTCCGTAGATCGGGCCCGCACGGCGTTTGCACGCGTGCAAGGCATGCAAGCCACTGAGAAATATGCACTTTCCATCTCGTTCGGCCGTCGGCTGCGCGGCAGGAAGCGATTTCGGTTGGTCGGAGACCGCTTCAGCATCGCGCCGGCGCTGCTCGCCGCCCTTCTCGCCGGGCCGGTGGCCGCACAGGACGGCGCGGCGCCGGATGCCGCGGTGCTCTTCGCCCGGAACTGCGCCGCTTGCCACGGCGCGGACCGGCTGGGCGGAACCGGCCCCGCGCTGGTTCCCGGGTCGCTGGGGCGGATCAAGGGCCAGGATCTGGCCGCGATCATCGCGCACGGCCGCGTCTCGACGCAGATGCCGGGTTTCGCGGGCACGCTCTCGGCGGACGAGATCGCCGGGCTTGCCGCCTATGTCGCGACGCCGCTGGCGGAGGTGCCCGTCTGGGGCGCGGCCGAGATCGCCGCCAGCCGGCGGATGAACCCCGATTATCGGCCCGCCGTTCGTCCGGTCTTCGCGGCCGACCCGCTCAACCTCTTCCTCGTCGTCGAGACCGGCGACCATCATGTCAGCGTGCTGGACGGCGACGCCTTCGAGCCGATCGCCCGCTTCCCCACCCCCTATGCGGTGCACGGTGGGCCGAAGTTCTCGGCCGACGGCCGCTTCGTCTTCATCATGAGCCGGGACGGCTGGGTGCAGAAATACGACCTCTGGTCGCTGCAGGAGGTGGGCCGCGTCCGCGCCGGCGTCAACAGCCGGAACATCGCCATCTCGAAGGACGGCGCATGGCTGGCCGTCGCCAACTACCTGCCGCGGACGCTGACGATCCTGTCCACCGACGACCTGTCGGTCGCCAGGATCTTCCGGGTCGCCGCCAGGGACGGCACGCCGTCCCGCGTCTCGGCCGTCTACCAGGCGCCGACGCGCGACAGCTTCGTGCTCGCTTTGAAGGATGTGCCGGAAATCTGGGAGATCGCGACCGATCCCGATGCCGCGCCCGTCCACGAGGGCTTTGTCCACAGCTATGAGAAGGGCATGGTCGAGGCGCTCCCCTCCGCGGAGGGCCTCTTTGCGCTTCGCCGGATCGAGGTGGCCGAGCCGATCGACGACTTCTTCTTCGATCCGTCCTACAGCAACCTGATCGGCGCCACCCGCGACGGGGCGCGCGGCGTCGTCGTCAACCTCGACGTCCGCCGCGAGATCGCCGGGCTGCCGCTGCCCGGCATGCCGCATCTGGGGTCGGGCGTCACCTGGGAGCGTCAGGGACGGCGCGTCATGGCGACGCCGCATCTGGGCGAGTCGCGAATTTCGGTCATCGCCCTCGACGACTGGAGCCTGGTGCGCGAGATCGAGACGGCGGGTCCCGGATTCTTCCTGCGCGGCCACGAGAATTCGCCCTATCTGTGGGCCGACGTGTTCTTCGGGCCGAACCGCGACAAGATGCACGTGATCGATCGCGAGACGCTCGAGATCGTCAGGACGCTGCAGCCGGTGCCGGGCGCCACCGTGGCCCATGCCGAGTTCGACCGCGACGGCAGGCACGTGCTGGTCTCGGTCTGGGAGGATGACGGCGCGGTCATCGTCTACGACGCGGCGACGCTGGAAGAGGTCAAGCGCCTGCCGATGAAGAAGCCGTCGGGCAAGTACAACGTGTGGAACAAGATCACCTTTTCGGAAGGGACGAGCCATTGACGCTGCCGACCGCCATCCCCCCGGTCATCATCGTGGCGCACGGCTCGCCGAGCGCCCCACCCCGGCAGGAGGCGGCGATGGCGGCCTTCGCCGGCGCGGTCGGACGGCACCTGCCCGGTCAACGCGTCGCCTCTGCCACCCTCGCCGACGAGGCCGCTCTGCCCCGTGCGCTGGCTGCCGCCGGCGGCCGCCCGCGCATCTACCCGATGTTCATGAGCGACGGCTGGTTCGTCTCGAGCCTGCTGCCCAAGCGGCTTGCCAAGGCGGGAGCGGCGGGGCTCGAGATCCTGTCGCCATTCGGGCTCGACCCCGACCTGCCGGCCCTCTGCGCCGCGCGGGTTGCCGGGGCGGCGGAGGCGGAGGGGCTCGACCCGGCGACGACCACGCTCGTCGTCGCGGCGCATGGCTCGCCCAACGATCCACGCGCGGGTGCCGCGGCGCGGGCGGCGGCGGACGAGATGGCGGTGCGCCTGCGCTTCGCCGAGATCCGCGTCTGTTTCGTCGATGAGCCTCCCTTCCTGGTGGAAGGGCTGTCGGTCAACGGCCCCGCGATCTGCCTGCCGTTCTTCGCCACCGCCGCGAGCCATGTCGAGAAGGATCTGCCCGAAGCGGTCGCTGCGGCGGGCTTTGCTGGAACCGTGCTCGAGCCGATCGGCCGCTCGACGCGGACGCCCGCCCTTGTCGCCCGCAGCCTCGCCGCGCCAGCGCGCGCGTCTCCTGAACGCTGCGCGGTTTGACCTCGCGCAAGCTCGCACAGCCGATCCGCCCCTAAATCCTGTCGTGACAGACCGAACACCAGCAAGGAGCAGAACGATGAAACTGACAGCTTCCATTCTCGCCGCGAGCCTCGCCCTCGCGGGTGCGGCGACGGCGGCCGACCATCAGGTCCAAATGCTGAACAAGGGCTCGGATGGCGAGCTCATGGTGTTCGAGCCGGCCTTCCTGAAGGTCGAGCCGGGCGACACGGTGACCTTCGTGCCGACCGACAAGGGTCACAACGCCGAGTTGATCCTCGGCGCGCAGCCGGACGACGCAGAGGCCTTCAAGGGCAAGATCAATCAGGAGGTCAGCGTGACGCTGAATGCGCCCGGCCTCCACCCGGTCAAGTGCGCGCCGCATTTCCCGCTCGGGATGGTCGCGCTGATCCAGGTGGGCGACGATGCCTCGAACCTCGATGCGGTGGCCTCGGGCAAGTATCCGGGCAAGGCGGCGCAACGGATGACGCTGCTGCTCGAGAACGTCCAGGCGCCGTAACGGTCTGTAAGCGCCTCACCCTCGGGGCGCTCGGGGCGGTCCGGCGATCCCGGTGGTGCGGCATCTTCGGCCCACTGAAGGGCCGTGCCGTCGACGACGCCGGCGCCCGACCGCTCGCGCCGGCTTTCCGGGGGCGTAACGGAGAGCAGGCTCTTCCGCGTCGTACGGCCGGCCCATGGAGCCAGAAGGTGCTGATCCTCCGGCGACATGGCCTCGTCAGCATTGCCGAGAACCTGCCGGAGCCCGGCTGAGCCGAGCGCCCCGTCGATAGGCGGACGGCCTCACCGGCCGGGCCGCGGCCTCAGCAACATCGGCCCGTAGACGACGAGGAACAGGGCGAAGGCGCCCACCCAGGCCGCGCCCGAGATCGCCAGCAGCGGCATGGTTGCGCCGGCGGCGACCCCGGCGGCGATCCGCGCCAGGGCTGCCACGGTCACCAGCGCGTAGACGACGGTCGTCGCCCGACCGGCGGCCAGCGCCCGCCCCGTGTGGCCGCGCGTCGCCCGGGTCGTGACGGCGAGGATCGTCGTCGCCATCGCGCCGGCCGTCAGGGCGTGCACCGCCGCGCTCGCGGGCAGGCCCAGCATTGGTGCCAGCGCCATCAGCGCGAACCCGGCCGGCAGCCAGAGAAAGCCGAGATGCAGCACCCACACCAGCGGCTCGGAACCCGTCAGGCGACCTCGCCAGCGGGCCAGCCGCGCGGCGTTCGCGATGGCGGCCAGCGCCATGAGCGGCGCCACCCCGACCCAGGCGGGCGCGGCCACCCAGGCGACCAGCGCCGCCGCCGTGACGCCCAGCGCGACGGCGTCGAACGGTCCGGCCGGCGACGGCAGGCGCGTCTCGCCGCGCTTGACCAGCCAATTGCGCGTGAAGCTCGGGATGATCCGCCCGCCGACCAGCCCGATCAGCAGCAGCACGACCGCGATCCCCAGCCGCAGGCCCGTTGCACCAGTCGGGGCCCAGCCGATCGCCTCGACATGCGTCAGCGCGTTCGCCGCGCCGAACAGTCCCAGTGCCACCAGCATCGGAAGATTCCGCCAGTTGCGCCCGGCAACGATCTCGCGCGCCAGAGCGGCGAGCAGCGCCACCGGGAACGCCAGGTCCATCGCCGCCGCGGCTCCCGCGCCCGTCACTGCCGAGAAGCTGACCGCCACGCGCCCCGCAACGAACAGTCCGGCCAGGGCGGCGAGGCTCCATCCCTGCAGCGGCATCCGCCCCGTCCAGTTCGGCACCGCCGTCAGCAGGAAGCCGGCCACCGCCGCCATCACGAAGCCGAACAGCAGCTCGTGCGCGTGCCAGGCGACCGGGTCGAAGGCGCTCGGCAGGTCGAGGTGGCCGGTCATCACCGCCATCCAGGCTGGCACCGCGAGCGTCGCCCAGATGCCGGCCAGCAGGAAGAAGGGCCGGAAGCCGGCCGACAGCAGCGCCGGCCCGGACCAGGGACGATAGCGGGGGATTCCGTCAGCGCTCTCGGTCATCGCGCGGCTTCCTCGTGCCCGCTCGGCATCGCGGCCTCGAGCTCGTCGAGGAACGCCGGGGCATCAACGCCGTGGCTGTCCGCGGCCTCGGCCAGCGGCATGAATTGCGACATGACGCAGCCCGGAAAACGCATCCTGTTGTGCAAGAAGACGGCCATCGTTGCCCGGCAGGACGCCATCACCCGCGTCTTCGGCCGCGATGCGCAGTGAGCGCGCGATGCGCTCCGCGCGCTCGATGACGTGCGCGGCGCCCGCGGGCGGGCAGGTCTCGCGCACGCTCTCCCGGAAAAGCGCGAGCCAGCGTTCGAAATGCTCGGAACCAATCGGCAGCGGCACGTGCTTCGCAACAGGTGATCCGTGATAGCGACCCGTCATCAGAGCAACCGACGACCAGAACGCGACCATCCGCTCGAGATGCGCGCCCCAGTCCGCGATGCGCGCGTCGAACACCGGCCCGAGCAGCGGGTCGGCGCGGGCCTTGTCGTAGAAGTGGTGGACGAGCGCGGCGAGCCGCTCCTCGTCGAGGCCGGTTGCCGCCATGAGCTCGGCGGTCAGGGCCGGCCGGGCCGAGCGGGCAGGGATCGATGTTTCGGATGGCGGCATGTGCGCCTCGGCTGGATCGACTGTTGCAATCCCGAGGTAGCTCCGTTAATCGGTATTGTAAATACCAATTTATCCGGGCCCGCGACATGCGCCTCACCTCGTTCACCGACTATGGCCTCCGCGCGCTGATGCGCATGGCAGGAGAGCCCGAGCGCGCCTTCTCGACGGCCGAGCTGGCAACGGAGTTCGGCATCTCGCGCAATCACCTCACCAAAATCATGCAGCGGCTGGCCTCCGGCGGAATCGTCGCGACGCGCCGGGGCGGCGGCGGCGGCGCCATCCTGGCGCGCGACCCCGGCGATGATCCGGCTGGGCGCGGTGGTCCGCCTTCTCGAGCAGGGGCAGGCGCTGGTCGAGTGCTTCGCGCCAGGCGGTGGCGACTGCACGATCACGGGCTGTTGCCGACTGAAGGGGCGGCTTCGTTCGGCCGAGACGGCGTTCCTCGCCGAGCTCGACCGCTCGACCCTCGCCGACGTCGGCTTGGCCAAGCGGTCCGGGGAGCTGGTCGGCTGACACGCCATCGAGAGGTCTGGAGGAACAGCGCATGGCAGAGGTCATGATCACGAAGGACGGTTTCGTCGTGGATGCCGAGCTGGTCGGAGCGGCGCTCGGGGTCGAGCCTGCCTCGGTCCCCGTGCGGATGCGCAGCGGCGAGATCACCAGTCGGTGCGAGACGGGCATCGCGGGGGACGCCGGGCGATTCCGCCTGACGCTGTTCTGCGATGGTCAGGCGTTGCGCCTGACGGTGAACGGCGACGGGACGGTTCTCTCTCGCGCGACCTTTCCAGCGCCTCGACGCGCGCGCGAGCGGCAGCCGGATATGTCGAGCTCCGGTTCTCGGGAATGATCGCGCGGGTGGACGAAGCGCCCCGAATTGAGACATCAATCACTTGGGATGCCGTCAGGCGAGGCGCTGCGGTCTCAGCTGTGAAGCTTTGGGATGCGGTGCGGCAAGTGGAGGAGTGCCCATGCCCGTGCAATTGATTGCGATCGGCCAGGACGCGCCTCCTCCGAACGGCTGGTCGGAGCGGCGGGCCGCCAAGCCGGCAGCAGAGGTGCGATCGGAGGCCCCAGCGTGAATATCCTGGTCCTCCTCATTCCCGTCTCGCTCGGACTGGGACTGGTCGCCCTGGCCGCCTTCCTCTGGAGCCTGAAGGACGGCCAGTACGACGATCCCGCCGGCGATGCCGAGCGCATCCTGCTCGATCCCGAAGACAGGCCGTTGCCGCGCCGGGACGCCGTTCCGACTCGCGGAGAGAGCTCGACATGATGGCCACGCTGACCGGCGCGGAGCGCCGCACGGCGATGATGATCGCGGGCCTCGTCATGCTCGCCGGGCTGATCATGGCGATTTTCGGGCGTGGCGATCCCATGGGCGTGCACGGCTGGATCGTGCTGCTGTTCGGCGCGGTGCCGTTTCTGGCCGCGACGAACGCGTTGAGCGAGCCGGAGCCGGGCGAGGAGCGGCTCGCCTCGTACTACGACGACCCGACCAAGGCCGGGATTCTCGCGGCGCTGCTCTGGGCGGTCTTCGGCATGGCGATGGGCGTCTGGGTCGCCTCGCAGCTCGCCTGGCCCGAGCTGCGCTTCGATGCCGCCTGGTCCGGCTTCGGCCGGCTGCGCCCGATGCACACCTCGGGCGTCATTTTCGGCTTCGGGGGCAACGCGCTGATCGCGACCTCTTTCCACGTCATGCAGCGCACCAGCCGCGCGCGGCTGCCCGACCAGATCAGCCCCTGGTTCGTGCTCCTCGGCTACAATCTGTTCTGCGTGCTCGCGATCAGCGGCTATCCGATGGGCATCACCCAGTCCAAGGAATATGCCGAGCCCGAATGGTACGCGGACATCTGGCTCGTCGTCGTCTGGGTCACCTATTTCGTGCTCTACATGCGGACGCTGGCGCGCCGGAACGAGCCGCACATCTACGTCGCGAACTGGTACTACATGGCCTTCATCCTGGTCATGGCGGTGCTGCACATCGTCAACAACCTGGCGATTCCGGTGTCGCTGACCATGGCGAAAAGCTATCCGGCCTTTGCCGGCGTGCAGGATGCCATGATCCAGTGGTGGTACGGCCACAACGCCGTCGCCTTCTTCCTGACGGCCGGCTTCCTGGGAATGCTCTACTATTTCCTGCCGAAGCGGGCGGAGCGGCCGATCTATTCCTACCGGCTGTCGATCCTCAGCTTCTGGGGCATCACCTTCTTCTACATCTGGGTGGGATCGCACCACCTGCACTACACGGCGCTGCCGCAATGGGTGCAGACGCTGGGCATGACGTTCTCGGTCATGCTGCTGGTGCCGTCCTGGGCGTCGGCGGGCAACGCGCTGATGACGCTGAACGGCGCCTGGCACAAGGTGCGCGACGACGCGACGCTGCGCTTCATGATGGTGGCGGCGGTCTTCTACGGCCTTTCGACCTTCGAGGGATCGTTCCTGGCCATCCGGCCGGTGAACTCGCTGTCGCACTACACGGACTGGACCGTCGGCCACGTTCATGCCGGCGCGATGGGCTGGGTGGCGCTGATCACCTTCGGCGCGATCTATGCGCTGGCCCCGCTGCTCTGGCGACGCGCGACGATGTATTCGTGGCGGCTGGTCGAGGTGCACTTCTGGCTCGCCCTGTCCGGCACGCTCATCTACGTCTTCGCGATGTGGAACTCGGGCATCATCCAGGGGCTGATGTGGCGCACCTACACCGAGGCCGGAACGCTGCGCTATTCCTTCGTCGACAGCCTGGTGGCGATGCATCCCTACTACATCGCGCGCGCCTTCGGCGGCGCGCTGTTCCTGCTCGGCGCCATCGTCGCCCTCTACAACGTCTGTGATGACGATCCGCTGGGTGCCGCGCGAGGGCGCCGGCGCGCGATCACCCGACCTCGTCCGAAGCCTCGGAGCCCGCCGTCCCGGCCGCGGAGTAGACGATGTTCCGAACGCTGCTCGCCCCTTCCGGAAGTTCTTCGAGGCCCACGCCGCGGCCACTACCGGCTCGAGCGCTACTCGATGGGCCTGACCGTCGGCATCATCCTGGCCGCCGGCATCGGCGGCATCGTCGAGATCGCGCCGCTCTTCACGATCGACGAGACCGTCGAGGACGCGCCCGACATGCGCGTCTACACGCCCGCTCGAGCTGGCCGGGCGCGACATCTATATCCGCGAGGGCTGCTATGCCTGCCACAGCCAGATGATCCGCACCCTCGCGACGAGGTCGACCGCTACGGCCCCTATTCGCTGGCGGTCGAGAGCAAGTACGATCACCCGATGCTCTGGGGCTCGAAGCGCACCGGGCCGGATCTGGCGCGGATCGGCGGCAAGTATTCGGACGACTGGCACGTCCGCACCTGCTCAACCCGCGCGATGTGGTGCCGCAATCGATCATGCCGGCCTACGCTTCCTGATCGAGAGCCGCTGGAGGTCGAGAGCCTGCCGGCGCGGCTGGCGGCGCTGCGCGCGCGTCGGCGTGCCCTATACCGACGAGATGATCGCCAACGCCGCCGTGGACGCGGTCGGCCAGGCCACGCCGGACAGCCCGCGCACCGAGGGCGTCGTCGAGCGCTATGGCGAGGAGACGCACATCCGCGCCTTCGACGGCGTCGAGTCGGGCGTCACCGAGATGGACGCGCTGGTCGCCTATCTGCAGATCCTCGGCCAGCTGACCGACATTCCGGAGCCGATCGAGCCGCCGGCCCAGGTGATGACGGAGTAGCGATGCAGATCACGCACGACTTGCTGGTCGGCTTCGCGAAGTCCTTCGGGCTCTTCTACCTGATCGCGCTGTCGGTGGCCGTCACGCTCTACGCGTTCTGGCCGTCGCTGGGCAAGCGCTTCGATCGCGCGGCCAAGAGCGTGCTCGACGACGAGGACGGCCCATGTCGGTAAAGGAGCGCGACCCGCTGACCGGCCACCAGACCACCGGCCACGAATGGAACGGCATCACCGAGCTCAACACGCGCGTGCCGCGGGCGGTCTGGTGGTTCATCGGGATCACGCATGTCTGGGCGCTGCTGATCTGGATCCTGCTGCCCGCCTGGCCGCTGGTCGACACCTATACCAAGGGCGTGCTCGGCATCGACCAGAGGAGCGGGTCGAGGAGGACGTGCGCGCGCTGCGCCTCGCGCGCGCCGACTGGGTCGACGCGATCGAGCAGAAGAGCTTCGACGAGATCCGGGCCGACCCGCGCGCTGATGCGGATCGTCCGCGAGACCGGCCCGGTGCTGTTCGCCGACAACTGCTCGGGCTGCCACGGCGCGAACGCGCAGGGCGGCCCCGGATTTCCCAGCCTGACCGATCTCGCCTGGCTCTGGGGCGGCGAGGAGGAGACGATCATGGAGACGCTGCGGGTCGGCATCAACTCGCCGCATCCCGAGACGCGCGTCTCGCAGATGCTCGCCTTCGGGCGCGACGGCATGCTGTCAGCGCGGACAGATCCGGGCCGTCGCGGACTATGTCAGTCGCTCTCGGGCGCCGAGGTCGACCCGGAGAGGCGGGCCGCGGGCGCGACGATATTTGCCGAGAACTGCGCGGCATGCCATGGCGAGGACGCCAGGGGCCTGCGGGAGATCGGCGCGCCCGACCTGACCGATAGGTTCTGGCTCTATGGCGGGGATGCCGAGACGATGTTCCAGACCGATCCACAACGGCCGGCAGGGCTGGATGCCAGCCTGGGAGGACCGGCTGAGCCTGGCCGACCGCAAGATCCTGACGCTCTATCTCCTGCAACTCGCGCGGAACGCGGCAGGGAGGACGCAGCCATGACCGAGCGCGGCAGCGACCGGCCGCCTTTCCGGCCGCGCTGGTGGGTGGCTGCGCTCTGCGCCATCGCCGGCGGCCGTCGTTCGTCGGGGCGAACGCGCACCTGATCTACGTCTCCGTCTCGATCGCAGCCGGACTGCGTCCCGCACCTGAAGACCGCCGATGGAAGGCGCTGCGCAGTACCGCGCGGCGAAGTTCGTCATGCTGAGCGACCGCACCGGACCGCCGCCACCCGACGACCCGCACGCCGGGGGCATGATCCCCGAGGTCGTCCCGCCGCTGCCGCGCGAGAACCCGCGCGCCCGCAACCTGCCGTGGCGCACCGCGCTTCGACTGGCTGCGCGCGGGCTGGACGCGACATGTGGACGAACCCGGTGCCGAGCCTGCTCTACGGCACCGGCGTCTTCGTGCGTCTCCGCCTTCGTCGTCTGGTTCCTGTTCAAGCTCGAGCTCGATTATTCCTGTTTCCCGCGCTCGCCGGGTTCATGATCCTCGGCCCGATCATCGCCAGCGGGCTCTACGAGAAAAGCCGCCGGCTGGAGAAGGGCGAGCGCATCGGCATGGGCGCGATGGTCTTCGTGCGGCCGCGGTCGCGCTACGCGGCGTTCTTCATGGGCGTCCTGCTGCTGGGGCTGTTCCTGCTCTGGAACCGGGCCGCCGTGCTGATCTACGCGCTGTTCTTCGGGCTGGTCGCCTTCCCGGGCACCGACGAGATCCTGCCGATGCTGCTGCTGACCCCGACCGGCTGGGCGCTGCTGATCGTCGGCAGCGCCGTCGGCGCGCTCTTCGCCGCCTTCGCCTTCGCGATCAGCGTCTTCGCCATGCCGATGCTGCTGGAGGAGCGAGACCGACGCCATGTCGGCGCTCGGCATCAGCATGGCGATCACCTGGAGCAATCTCCGCGTCATGCTGGCCTGGGGCGCGATCGTCCTTGCGCTGTTCCTGGTCTCGGTGGCGACGCTGGGACTCGGGCTGATCCTCATCTTTCCGGTGCTCGGCCACGGTACCTGGCACGCCTACCGCGCCCTGCGCGGCGCCGACCGGCTGGGCAAGGAGAGCGAGCGGATGTTCATCCGTCCGGCGTGACCGAGTTTTCGGCATCTTCCTCCATCGCGGCGCGATTGGACGCGTCCGTCGTGACAGCGCGTCGAGGCGGTCAGCGAGCCCGTCCCCGCCGGGCACCGAACTTCGGCTGCGGCCGGACGCTGCGCCCGTTTGCGCCCGTGCGTCATCCTCAAGAAACTCATATGTTTCAGATGCTTACGAGATGTCCACGCGTGGACGGTCGCGCGCGTGGGCGGTCGCGCGGGTGCCGATACCGCCTGCTCGAGATCTGCTCTATCGGCCGGTCGCCGCGAACCGCTCGGCGATGGAGAGCATCGCCGGATCGGCCAGCAGGCGCCGCGCCTCGGCCAGGGTGACGAACCGCCGTTCGCGCTGACCGGACTCGGCCAGTCGTCGAGAACCGTGTCGATCCTCAACGGATAGATCGCCACCTTGAGCGGCCAGGCGAAGGGCGCGCGGACCTTCATGGTGCAGAAGCTGCCGATGGGCACCGGCCCGGGTCGGCCGATCACGCCCGCCTCCTCCATCGCCTCGCGAGCCGCCGCCGCGGGCGGGGTCATGCCTTCATCGATAGACCCCTTGGGAAAGACCCAGCGACCGGTCCGGCGCGAGGTGACGAGTGCAAAGCGCAACGGCTCTTCCGGCAGCCAGGCGATCGCGCCGACCTGCCGCCGGAGGAAGGGCAGGGGCACCCACGCGCCGCGCCAGCGAGCGGCGCCGCGCCAGCGCCTTCCCCCGGCCGCGTCGCCGCGCGCGCTCACGTCGCCTGCCGTGCCCTGACGAGCTCGCCCAGCCGGGCGAGCTCGGGGTCGGGGATGCCGAGCTCGTCCAGCTTGTCCAGCGTCTTCATCAGGTACTCGGCGTTCGGGCCGGACGTCCCGGCCGCGGCCAGGATGCGCTCGGCCTGGGCCTCCAGCGTCAGTCCGCCGGCATACTGCTCGTGCGTCCGGTCGACGACATAGCAGAGCGCCTCGGGCGCCTCGCCCTGGTGCTGGCCCTGGTCGGGGCCGTGGCGGAGCAGGGTCACCGGGTAGAGCGTCTCGAAATAGGCATAGGAGACCAGCTCGCGCTTGGCCAGATAGTCGCGCACGTGCCGGTCCTGGCTGGGACAGACGCGGAGCGCCACGCCGATGCAGGCCGCGCCCGGCGCCCAGTCGAGCCCGAGCACCAGCCCCGGCCGCTCGCGCGTGCCGCGATAGTGCCACGACGCCAGCGAGAAACACCGCTTGAAGTTGTCGAGCCGAGCCAGCCGGCGCTCGAGATAGTCGAACCCCGGCATCCACATCAGCGAGCCGTAGCCGAAGACCCAGAGATCGCCGCCCCGGAGATCGCCGCCCCGGAGATCGCCGCCCCGGAGATCGCCGCCCCGGAGATCGCTGCCCCGGAGATCGTCGCGCCGAAGATCACCGCGTTGCATGACGCCTCCCATGCACGTATCTGCGAGCTATACCGCCGGCTCCGGCGGCGCAAGGAGGCCAGGAGTTTCGATGCCGAGGAGTTCGACGCGCAGGCCTTCGGGGCGGCAAATGATCGGGATCGGTATCGGCGTGGTCCTGCTTGCCTGCCTCGGCTGGTCGCTCTGGTGGTATGCCGGCGCGCAGGCCCAGCGGGCGGGGTTCCAGGCCTGGCTGGACGGACAGCGCGAGCGGGGCTGGCAGGCCGAGGCGGCCGAGGTCGGCGTGACGGGCTTTCCGACCCAGTTCCGCCTGGCCGTCGCCGATCTGGCGCTGGCGGATCCGGCCAATGGCTGGGCCTGGAGCGCCCCGGCGCTCCGCTCCGTCAGCCAGGCCTGGGCGCCGACCCGCATCGCGGTCACCTGGCCGCCCGAGCAGGTTCTGGCCGTGCCGGGCGAGCGGGCGGTGATCCGGACCGCGTCGATGACGACGCTGCTGGACGTCCGCCCGGGCAAGGCGCTGGAGCTGCGCGAGGCGGCCAGCGACATCGCCGGCCTGAGGGTCGAGGCGACGACGGGCTGGACGGCCGAGGCCGAGAGCGCCGCGGTCGGCGTCGCCGAGCGTCCCGAGGATCTGGCGCCGCCGAACAGCTATGACGTCCGGATCGCCGCGACCGCGGTCCGGCTGCCGGAGGAGCTGGTCGACCGGATCGACCCGACAGGCTGGCTGCAGCCGTCGGTCGATCGGCTGACGGTGACCGGCCACGCGGCGCTGGCGGACCCGATCGACCTGCGGACGCTGGAGGACGGGCGCATCGCGCTCCGCGCCGCAACTCTGCGCGAGGTGGGCTTCGAATGGGGCGACATGAAGCTGGTCGTCTCGGGCGCGTTCGACGTCGACCGGCAGGGCTTTCCGGCCGGCTCGATCAAGGTCGAGGCGCGCGAATGGCGGCAGATGGTGCGCCTCGCGGTCAGCTCGGGGCTCGTCGATGGCGGCACGGGCGATGCGATCACCACGGCCATCGAGTTCGTCACCGCGCTGACCGGCAGCGGCGACAGCCTGTCGGTGCCGCTGAACCTCTCGGGCGGCAAGGTCAGGATCGGCCCCTTCGCCGTCGCCGACGCGCCGCGCCTCGCGCCGCCACAGGGTTGAGCGCCAGGGCCGAGCGCCAGGGCCGAGCGCCGGTGGACAGAGAGCGGGTCGTGCGGCGAGACTGAGCACCGCCGAGCGGGAGGAACGGGCATGTCGGAAACCGCGGACGTCATCATCATCGGCGCCGGCGTGATCGGCGCGGCGACGGCCTTCGAGCTGGCCAGGCGCGGGCATCGGACGCTGTCGGTCGACCGCAATGCCGAGGTCGGGGCACGGCAGCACGTCCGGTTCCTGCGCCATCATCCGCGTGCATTATTCCACGCTCGACGGCACCGCCTTCGCCTATGAGGGCTATCACTACTGGCGCGACTGGGAGGAGTATCTCGGGGTTCGCGACGAGCGCGGGCTGGCGCCCTTCCGCCAGACCGGCTGCCTGGTGCTGAAGACCGAGGCGAACGGGCATCTGGCCCGGCACATGGGCCATTGCGACGCGCTCGGGGATTCCCTACGAGGAATGGGACGCCGCGCGCATCCTGCAGCGCCTGCCGATTCTCGACCTTGCCCGTTTCAGCCCTGCCAAGCGGCCGGACGATCCGGGCTTCGGCCAGCCGACCGGCGGGCGGATCGAGGGCGGCGTCTTCTTTCCGACAGCCGGCTACGTCACCGACCCGGCGCTCTCGGCGCACAACCTGCAGCGCGCCGCCGAGGCGCATGGTGGCCGCTTCCGCTTCGGCGCCACCGTCGCGGGGATCCTGACCGAGGGCGGGCGCGCCGCCGGCGTCCGGCTGGCCGATGGCGAGGAGCTGCACGCGCCCGTCGTCATCAACGTCGCCGGGCCGGCCTCGGCGCGGATGAACGAGATGGCGGGCGTGACGGGCGACATGACGATCAGCACGCGCGCGCTCAGGCAGGAGGTGGTGCACGTGCCGTCGCCGCCGGGCTTCGACTGGGAGCGGGACGGCATGGTCGTCTCGGACAGCGACATCGCCTGCTACTGCCGGCCCGAGCACGGCAACCACATTCTGATCGGCTCGGAGGACCCGCCATGCGACGCCCATGTATGGGTGGAGGACGACCTGGCGCTCGACCGCGACTTCACCGAGCAGTGGCAGGTGCAGGCGCTGCGCTTCGCCCAGCGCGTGCCATCGCTCGGCATCCCCAGCCGGATGCGCGGCGTCGTCGACCTCTATGACGTGACCGACGACTGGATCCCGATCTACGACCGCTCCAGCCTGCCGGGCTTCTACATGGCCTGCGGCACCGCGGGAAACCAGTACAAGAACGCACGCGATCGCCGGCAAGCTGATGGCGGCGCTGGTCGAGTACTGCGAGTGCGGCGCCGACCACGACGCGCGCCCGCTGCAGCTTCCGCCTGCCATACCTCGACCGCGAGATCGACGCCGGCTTCTATTCCCGCAAGCGCCCGATCAACCGGGAGTTCGAGCTTTTCCGTGCTCGGCTGAAACGCGAAAGGAAAGAAGTCGGTCAGGAGGCGCGCCGTGCAGCCCTCCGGCACACCCTGCTTCAGAACGTAGTCCGATCCTCCAATCTTCGGCTGCGATCCGATGTTGTCGAGGATGCGTGCGGTGCCGAGTTCGATCGAAGTCCCAGGCGAATCTCCAGCGCGGCTCGTCATCGTGGTGCTTGCCGTGGCGGGAGCGCCAGGCGAGCCAGGGCGTGACGACCCGGACCGGCACAGCACGACGACCGTCCTCAGGCCCAGGATGATCAGAAAGCGCGCGCGCTGCTGCGCCGCCACCGGCCCCTGCGGATCGAGAAGGTAAGATGCGGCCCGTCGCAGCCGGCGACGAGCGCCGGAGTGGCGATCCCGGCGACGTGCGGGACATGCCTCATCCCGGCCGCCCCGCCAGCGCGACGCCGTAGCCGAGGCCCATGATGAGCCCGTAGATCGCCTGCGCGGCGACCGTCACCGCCGGCGTCGCGCGGCCGTAGTTGAGGCCGAAGGCGCCCGGCGGCTCGATCCGGGCCAGCGCGTCGCGGCCCGTCGTAGCCGCTCGCCAGCCGCGGATGGACGAGCGGCAGCAGCGGCAGGAACACGGCGATCAGGAAGGCGCCATGCGCCGAGCCCGAGCAGCGAAGCCGAGCCCGGCGAGCCCAGAGGCCGGCGGAGGCGAAAGCTGCCGAGGAGCAGCGCGTAGAGCAGCGCGAAGACCCAGCCGCCCAGCGAGATAGAGGACAGTAGCCGAGGATGATCGCCCGCCGCCGGTCGGCGACGCGAAGGCGCCGAAGAGGAACGGCAGGCTCATCCGCGAGACGCCGCCGAGCTGCGCGCCCTCCAGCAGCGTCGCCATCCCGGCGCTGGCGACGAGGCCCCAGAGCGCCCAGGCGCAGCCAGTGCTCCGTCCAGCGTCCAGGCGCTCATGCCGCCTCCACGCGTCGCTGGCGCGCCTCGTCGAGCGCCATGACCGCGCCGATCAGCCCGGCATGGGAGAAGCCCTGCGGAAAGTTGCCGAGCTGCGCGCCGGTCTCGGGGTCGAGCTCCTCGGACATCAGGCCGAGATCGTTGGCATGGCCGAAGAGCTCGGCGATCCGCGCCTCGGCCGCCTCGAAGTCGCCGCGTCGGGCCAGGCAGTCGGCCGCCCAGAAGCCGCAGGCGGTGAACGTGCCCTCGGTCGAGGGGATGCCGTCGACGCCGTCGGCATAGCGGCGCATCTGCGCGCCGTGGCCGAGCTCGTCGTCCAGCCGCTCGAACGTCGCGACCATGCGCGGGTCGTCGGCGGCGATGATGCCGAAGCGCGGCATCAGCGTCAGCGCTGGCGTCCAGCCAGTCGCGCCCGTAGGCGCCGGTGAAGGCCTGCCGGCTCTCGTTCCAGCCGCGGTCAGGACGCTGTCGCGGATGCGGTCGCGCTCGCTTCTCGTAGGGAGCGGCGTCGGCCGCGACATGCCCGCTGCCGGCACAGCGTCACGAAGGCGTCGAGCGCCGCCCAGCACATCACCTTGGAGTAGGTGTTGTGCACGCGCGGCCCCGGCATCTCCCACAGGCCGTCGTCGGGCAGCGACCATGCGCCGATCACCACGTCGGCCATGCGCGCGCAGCCGGCGCTGCTCGCTCGCGCCGAGATGCCCGCCGTGATGGCAATAGGCCGCCGCCGCGGTCATCACCGAGCCGTAGGCATCGAGCTGAAGCTGGCTCTGCGGCCGCGTTGCCGACGAGGACCGGCGCCGAGCCCCGGTAGCCCTCCAGCGACTGGATCTGCTGCGATCCCGACGTCGGTGCGGCCGAAGACGGTGTAGAACGTCTGCAGCCGCGGCGCGGTCAGCTGCGTCGCGTGCATCAGCCAGCGGAAGAAGGCGCCCGGCGACGTCGGTCTGCCCGAGCGAGGCGAAGGCGTTGAGGACGAACGAGGCGTCGCGCAGCCAGCAGATAGCGGTAGTCGTAGTTCCGCCCCGCGCCGATGGCTTCGGGCAGCGAGGTGGTCGGCGCGGCGAGCACCGCGCCGGAGTGGCTGAAGGTCGAGCAGCCGCAGGGTGACGAGGCTGCGGACCACCGCGTCGCGGAACGGCCCGTCGTAGTCGATCCGCGCCGCGGTGTCGTGCCACCAGCCGAGCGTCGCGTCGAGCTTCGGCGCGGCCGGCGGCGGCATCGTTCGCCGGGATGATCCCCGGCCCGTTGCGGCGTGAAGGAGAGGGAGACCTGATGCGCTTCTCCCCGCTCCAGCCGCGCGCGCCCCTCCAGCGTGCCCGCGCGAGGTCTGTTCCAGCGGCACCGAGGATTGCACCAGCAGGTGGTCGCGCCCGTCCGCCAGCGTCCAGCGCCGTGCGGCCGACGCCGCCGCAGCGCCGCGATCCGGCGCCCGTAGTCCGGGCGCGGGGAGATGCTGACCGCCACCTCGGCGTGCCCTCCGACAGCCTCGACCAGGCGCAACACCCGCCGGCGTTGGGCGCAGCGCGTCCGGTCCGTCGAGCGCCAGCGGCATCAGGTCGGTGACCTCGAGCACGCCCTCCGTCGTCCGGTGGCGGGTGCGCAGCACGGCGCTGTCGCCGACATAGGCGCGCGGCTCTCGGCGCGCGCTCCGCCGGGCCGACGTAGAACCGCCCGCCGCGCTCGGAATCGAGCAGCGCGGCGAAGACCGACGGGTCGTCGACATCGGGCAGGCACAGCCAGTCGAGCGAGCCGTCGCGCGCCACCAGCGCCGCGGTCAGCGTGTCGCCGATCAGCCCGTACTCGGCGATCGGCAGGTACGGCGTCGCGGCCGCGGCATGATCACCCAGCCTTGCGATCACAGCTCCCCCCGCCGGCCCATGTCCACGATCCGGTCGCCGATCCGGGCGGCGTTGGCGAGGATCGTCATGGCCGGGTTCACGCCGCCGGCCGTCGGCATCAGCGAGCCGTCGCAGATCCAGAGGTTGTCGAAGCCCCAGACCCGCCCGTCGCCATCGGTCACCGAGTTCTCGGGCGCGTCGCCCATCCGGCAGCCGCCCATCAGGTGCGCCGTGCTCTACGTCTCGAAGAGATCGTGCCCGCCCGCCGCGTCCAGCATCCGGCGCATGAAGCCGCAGCGAGTGCTTCTGCAGGCGCCTGTCGTTGTCGCAATAGGCATAGTCGACCCGCGCCCGCGGCAGGCCGAGCTCGTCGCGGTCCTCCGCCAGTGTCGACGCGGTTCGCCGGCCTGCGGCATCGTCTCGCCGACGATCTTCAGCCCCGCCATGCGGTTGTAGCTTCGCCATCCGCTCGCGCAGCTCGGTCCCGAAGACGCCGGAGTTCGTCACCATCGTGCCGGCGAAGTCGCGCGGGCAGCGGCCCCTGGCTCATGAACGAATAGCCGCCGTCGAAATCCTTGCGTCGGATCGTCGTCGGCATAATTCCAGTGCTCGCAGCAGGCCATCGAGGGCGGGCCCTTGTACCAGCGGATCTCCTCGTCGAACTCGCCCCAGACGGCGTGGTTGGAATGCACCATCAGGTATCGGCCGACCTGATCGTGGTTGTTGCCGAGCCCGTCCGGATGCTGCTCGAGTCGCCGAGTTCAGGAGCAGCCGCGGCGTCTCGATCGAGTAGCCCGAGACGACGACATGCCGCGCCTTCTGGTGCAGCCAGCTCGGTCGCCGCGGTGGTAGGCGACGCCCGTCCGGCCGCCCATCGGCGTCGGTCGTCATCCGCCCCACCATGGCGAGGTCGCGCACCTCGGCCCCAGCGGCGAGCGCGCGCGGCACGTAGGTGACCAGCATGCGACTGCTTGGCATTCGTCGAGCAGCCGATCTTGCACATTCCGCGATAGACGCAGGGCGGCGACTTTGCCCTTCGGCGCCGAAACGGTGCAGAGCGGCGTCGGCGCCCAGTCGACG
Organism: uncultured Alphaproteobacteria bacterium; assembly: GCA_963745085.1. Taxonomy (GTDB): domain Bacteria; phylum Pseudomonadota; class Alphaproteobacteria; order Rhodobacterales; family Rhodobacteraceae; genus Thermohalobaculum. The sequence continues at coordinate 81,111 of CAVUWP010000028.1, forward strand.
CCGAGCGCCTCGGCCCCGCGCACCAGGATCTCGCCGGCCGCGTTGATCTCGTGCGCGCGGTAGGGGTAGCGCCCGCGCGGCGGCCCCCACGGGTAGCGTGATCGGGCCGGAGATGGTCAGCGCCGCTTCGATCTCGCCGTAGTAGCTCCCACATCTCGCCCGGATCGACCGGCCAGTCGACGCCGTAGCCGAGGCGCGAGCGCGACTTGAACCAGTCCGGCCGGAACCGCAGCGACACCATCTGGAAGTGCGTCGTCGACCCGCCGACCGCCTGGCCCGAATTGTTCGCGCCGAACTCGATCGCGTCGTCGCCGCCCGAGATCCGCTCGTCGAGCCAGTAGAGCTTTTCCTGCTCGCGCTCGTCGCTGGCGAAGTCCGAGAGCGGCCGCCAGAACGGCCCGGCGTCGAAGAGGACGACGCTGTAGCCCGCCTCGGCCAGCTTGCTCGCCAGCACCGAGCCGCCGCAGCCGGCGCCGACGATGGCGAAGTCCACCGCCTGGTCCGCGGGATATTCGCGCATCGGCACCCAGCCGTCGCGGCTGAAGACGTCGGGCGCGCGCCCGTCGGTGGCGCGCGGGCCGCTCCTCGGCCCCGTGCGATGCGACGCCGATCGGCCGGCTCATCGCGGCCACTCCCCCTTCGGCGCCTCCCAGGCGTCCAGTCGATCGCGGTCCGAGGCGCAGGTAGCCGCGCGGCGAGGCGGGGCCGCCATAGCCGATCTCGCTCTGGCCCTTGGGGTGGGAGTAGTAGATTCGACGATCTGCTTCAGCGCCGTGTGGCGCAGGAACTTCTGCGGGAGCAGGCCCTGCCATGCGTCCGCCGCGGCCTCTCCGGCGTCGACCGCCTTCAGCACTGCGTCCTGGCGTGGCGCCGCGAGCGCGGCGAAGGCCCGTGCCGTGCGCGCGCCCGCGCCTCGGCGTCGAGCGCGGCCAGGCCCGCCGCCAGGCCGTCGGGTTGTCGGGCATCCCGTCATAGCGCGTGCCGGTCGGGCGCGCTTCGGCGATGGCGGCGTCGATCCAGGGCGCGATCTCGGCGCCGGTCCTCGCCCTCCTGCGGGATGACCCGGTCGCAGAGCGCCTCGAGCGTCGCGATATTCCGGCTTCGTCAGAGCGCCCGCCGCGGCGGCGGATCAAGCCGGTGGCGCAGGACGTCGCGCGTCTGGTCGTTGTAGGAGGGCGTGTCCCACTTCGCCAGGACGTCCCAGCCGGGATAGGGGGTGCGAAAGTCGTCGGTCATGTGCGGGCCCTCGTCGTGCAGATCCAGAAGGTCGAGCGCCGCGAGCCCGGTCTCGCCGAGACCGGTGAAGGAGATCGGCGCCGGCGTCGGCGGCCCTTGCAGCGCCGTCTGCCGCCAGTTCTCCCAGCCGCCCATGTTGCGCGCAACGCCGAGCACGTGGAACGCCGTTCCGACGACGCCGAGCGCGTTGACGAGGTACAGCAGCCGCGCGCGTCGTCCGGCCGACGGCGCCGGTTCGGCGCCACGGCCTCGCGCGGCGAGGCCCGCCGCGGCGAGCGGCGGCAGCGGTCACCGGCAGGTACATGAACGGATCGTGGAACGCGCCGCGGAAAGTGCAGCAGCGCCGACCTCGGCCGTCTCGCCGGCGAGCGCCACGGCCGACACCGCTGCGAGCTCCCGGCCGTGGATCAGGTTGGCGCGCCGTCCTCCGGGCCGCCGCGCCGAATTGCCCATCGCATGGCGTCACCGCACCCGATCAGACCCGCCGTCGCCAGCGACCCCGGGGCGCGCCGAGGGGCGCCGCGTAGAAGAGGTTGTTCCAGCAGAGCCCGCCCGGTCGGCGGGTGAGGTTGCGCAGGTGAAACCCCAGCCCCGCCAGGCCGGTGAAGATCGCCGCCGCGTGCGCCAGCTCGACAGCGGCCGTCCCGTGAGCGTCTGCGGCTCGGCCATGTCGGCGGCGAGCGACAGGGCGCCGACGGTCGGCGCGGCATACATCGGCCGGTGGTGAAAGCCGCCGCGGTAATGCTCGAGCGCGCTGTCGGCCAGCACGCTGAAGCTCAGGATGGCGGCGCCGTCGCGGGCGCGGCCGATGGCGCGCTGCCGCGCAGGGTCACCCCGGGCGATCTCCCGTCGGCCGCGCGCATGGCGCGTCCTGCGAGGGCTGACGCCGCGACCGTCAGGGCAAGGCCCACGACCACCCGGCCGAGGCCCGCGTGCGGCCTGGCCGGGCGCGTCGCCACGGCCCGCGCGCGGCGACGGCTCCGCTCATGGCCGCGTTCACGGTCGCCCCAGTCGCCGCCGCGGCGCTTGCCGCGAGCGCCGCCGCCGCGCCCGCCGACCAGCCCCGCCGCGACGAGAAGCCGAGCACCACGGCGTCGCGATGCTCGCTCGCCCAGATCGCCGGCGAGTGCGACGCGGCGCGGTCGCTGAACCGACCACGCGCCGCGTAGGCGCCGGGCACCGGATCGAAGAGGTTGTCCGCCTCGTTGCTCGGCGGGCTCGTCCGTCATCTGGCGCGCCCATGCCTGCCGCGCCATCATCCGGTCGGTCAGGCCCGGCGCCAGCTTGGCGCCGACGATCGCCTCGATCGCCGAGGCGCCCAGCCAGTATTCCCGTCGCGGATGGTGCGCCGCATGGTGGATCGCGTCGGCGATCAGCTCGGGCTCGAAGATCGGCGGCACCGGCTGCGACCGCCGCGGCATCTTGCTTCGCGCCCATTCGAATTGCGGCGTGTTCACCGCCGGCAGCTGCACCGCCGTCAGCTTCACGCCCGATCGGTCGTGGATCAGCTCGCAGCGCAGCGAGTCGGTGAAGCCGATCACCGCCGCCTTCGCCGCGCAATATGCCGATTGCAGCGGGATCGAGCGGTAGCCGAGCGCGGAGGCGACCTGCACGATCGTGCCCCGGTCCCGCGGCTGCATGCGCCGCAGCGCCGCCATCGTGCCGTGCACGGTCCCGAGATACGTCACCTCGGTCACGCGCCGGTACTCCTCGGCGGTCATCTCCGCGACCGGAGACAGGACCGTCACCATCGCGACGTTGATCCAGATGTCGATCGGTCCGAATGCCTGCTCGACCCGGTCGGCGGCGGCCTCGACCGCGCCGGCGTCGGCGACGTCGAGCGGCAGGACCATCGCCTCGCCGCCTGCCGCCCGCACTTCCTCGGCCGTCGCTTCGAGACGCTCGCGATCGCGGGCAATCAGGCCGATGCTGACGCCCGGCGCCGCGAAACGGCGAACCGTGGCACGGCCCACGCCTGCGCTGGCTCCGGTAATCACGATGACCGACATGCCACCTCCGATAGATCTTTATATGGAACAAGATCAATGTGCCGGACGCGGAAGACAGTTCCAAATTTGAATATGTCCGGTGCCCTGATGCGCGCGAAGAAGCGGGCCGGGCCGGATTCCCTCGGCAGATGCAAGGTTCGCGGAGCTTGTCGAGGGACCATTCCGTCCGGACGGCTCAACCAGGGCCTGCTGGCCAGACCCGGTAAGGCTCGGCGTCGGCGGATTTGAGCGCAAGCCCGAGGCCCGGGCGCGTCCGGCGCCGCCGGATGCAGCGCGCCGGTGCCGGCCCACGGCGCGCCGTCGAGCAGCATCGACTCGATCCGGACATGGTCGTGGAACCACTCCAGGTGCTTCAGCCGCTGCAGGCAGAGCGCAGCTTGCAGGTGCAGGGCCGGAGCGCAGTGGATCGACAGCGGAACGTTCGCCGCCCAGGCCAGGGCGTCGGCCTGCAGCAGGCCGGTGATGCCGCAGCAGCGCGTCGCGTCGGCCTGCAGCACGTCGACGGCGCCAGCGTCGAGGAGGTCGCGGAAGTGAAACGCGTCGTAGCCGTATTCGCCCGCGGCAATGTCCATTCCCGGCGGCGCGCGGTCGCGGATCAAGCGCAGGCCGGCGAGGTCGTCGGAAGAGACCGGCTCCTCGAACCATACCACGCGCCGACTTCGGCTGCGACGGCGGCCATCGCCAGCGCCTGCTTGCGCGAACAGGCGCCGTTGGCGTCGATCATCAGATCAACGTCGTCGCCTGCGGCGCGGCGGGCGGCGGCGATGCGGGTGCCGTTCGGACTCTGGGTCGCGCGGTGACCTTGATCTTCATCGACGCGCATGCCGGCGTCGCGCCAGCCGGCGATCTGGGCGTCCATCTCCTGCGCGGATACGTGGTGAAGCCGCCACTGCCATAGGCTGGAACGGCGTCGCGGCGGCGGCCGAGCAGGGCCGAGAGCGGGGCATCGAGCAGCTTGCCGCGCAGGTCGTGCAACGCCGCGTCGGCGACCGAGATCGCCATCGCGGCGACGCCCTGCCGGCCGTGGTTGCGCACCGCATCGACCATCGCGCGCCAGCAGGCGGCGGTGTCGAGCGCGTCCCGCCCCGACAGGACCGGCGCGAGCACGTCGGTGACGAAGAGGGCGGTCGGCCGGTCGGCATAGCCATAGCCGAAGCCGGCCGTCGCCGCCCGCCTCGATCTCGCAGGTCACCATCGTCGTGGCGTCCCAGGCAAGGGTGCCGTCGGCCTCGGGCCGGTCGGTCGGCACCCGGTAGGCGGCCGTGCGGACCGCCCCGATCGGGGCGGCCGGGGTCATGCCGAGACGTAGCGCTTGAAGGCGTTCTTGATGATCGCCTGCTCGTCCGGGTCGCCCTTCATCAGCGTCCTGAAGTAGTTCGCGCGCTGGCTGCCGGTGATCTTGGGCGGCAGCGTCGGCACGGTCGGGTCGCAGACGCAGTCGATCAGCACCGGTCGGTCGGCGGCGAACGCCTGCTCCCAGGCCGGCGCGACCTGCTCCGGCCTCTCCACCCGGAGGCCGACGAGACCGAGCGACTGGGCGTAGCCGGCATAGTTGAAGGGCGGGACGTTCTGCGTCTCCTCCAGCTTGGGGAAACCGCCCATCGCGCGCATCTCCCAGGTGACCTGGTTGAGGTCGCCATTGTTGAGGACGGCGATCACGCAGCGCGGATCGCTCCACATCCGCCAGTACTTGGCGATGGTGATCAGCGCCGAGTTGCCGAGCATCTGCATCGCGCCGTCGCCGACGAAACCGACGGCCACCCGATCCGGATGGGTGAACTTGGCGGCGGTGGTGTAGGGGACGCCGGGGCACATCGTGGCGAGCGTGCCGGAGAGCGAGCCCTTCATGCCCTCGCGCATTCGGATCGCGCGGGCGTACCAGTTCGCCGAGGTGCCGCTGTCGGCCGAGATGATGGCGCCGTCGGGCAGCCGCGCCGAGCATTCCCAGAAGAGGAGCTGCGGGTTGATCGGATCGCCCGCGTAGTGGGCGCGCTTCTCGACGCCCTCCCACCAGTCGGCGACGTCCTTCTCGATCTTCTCGCGCCACGAGGTGCGCCCCTTCGGCTCGAGATACGGCAGCAGCGCGGCAAGGGTGTCCCTGGCGTCGCCGACGAGGTTCACCTCCATCGGATAGCGGATCGACAGCATGCCCGGGTCGATGTCGATCTGGATGCCGCGCGCCTTGCCCTCCTCGGGGAAGAATTCGGCGTAGGGAAAGCCCGAGCCGATCATGATGAAGGCGTCGCAGGCCATCATCATCTCATATGACGGGCTGGTGCCGAGCAGGCCCATCTGCCCCGTGACATAGGGCAGGTCGTCGGCCAGCACCGCCTTGCCGAGCAGCGCCTTGCAGACGCCCGCGCCGAGCGCCTCGGCCGTCGCCTTGACCTCTTCACCCGCGCCGAGGGCGCCGGCGCCCACCATGACCGCGGGCTTCTCGGCCTCGTTGAGGATGGCGGCGGCGCGGCGCAGATCCTCCTCGGTCGGGACGATCCGCGGCGTCGCCGCGTAGCCGAGCCCGGAGTGGACCGTGCCGTGCTCGTGCGGCGGCTCCTCCACGGCAGGCTCCATGCCCACATCGTCGGGGATGATGATCGCGGTCACGCAGCGCTTGGCCTTTGCGATGCGGAAGGCCCGGTCGATGAGGTGGCGCAACTGCGTCGGCGACTGGCAGGTGTGCACGTATTCGTGCGCGACGTCCTTGAAGAGCGTCGGCAGGTCCACCTCCTGCTGATAGCTCCCGCCGAGGGCGGCGCGGTCCTGCTGGCCGACGATCGCGACCACGGGCTGATGGTCCAGCTTGGCGTCGTAGAGCCCGTTCAGCAGATGGATCGCGCCGGGGCCGGAGGTGGCGAGGCAGACGCCCGGCTGGCCGGTCCATTTGGCGTGGGCGCAGGCCATGAAGGCGGCTTCCTCCTCGTGGCGCGCCTGGACGAAGACAAAGCGGTCGATCGCCTTTTCCAGCGCCTCGAGGGTCGAGCTGATGCCGTCGCCTGGAAAGCCGTAGATGGTCTCGACGCCCCAGGCGGTCAGGCGTTCGAGCATGAAGTCGGCAGTGGTCTTTGCCATGCATGTCACCGTTGGTCGAAGCAGGGGCCGGCATTGGCCCGATCGGACCGGTCAGGTCGGCCATGATGATCACCAAACCCAGCCAGGCGGCGATGCGTTCCGGCGCGCCGGAACGCGAACTGGCCGCACAGGGTCGAAGCGTGTCGGTCCAAGAGGGGCAGCGCTGGCCGAGGGCGTCCCCATGATTCGGCGCGCCCGCCCTGACAGGCTGATGAAGAAGTCTTTGGCGCCGGTGCCGGTAGCTCAATCCACGCGCCCCGGATGGATCGGAGCGAGGTGACGGTGGATTCGGGCGGACCGTCGGGAGAGCCTGTTCCGGTCTGTCGACCTCGGGCCACCCGGACGGTCGCGGAACTGTGTCACGCGAACGTAGCCCCGGAGAGACTGACGGCGATAGCGGTTCTTGGGACAACCTCCGACGGATCGCCATGACCGAGATGCGTGTGACCACTTTCAATGCATCGCTGAACCGCAACAGCGCAGGCGAGCTCATCTCCGATCTGTCGACCCCGACAGCGATCAGGTGCAGAGTGTCGCGGAGATCATCCAGCGGACAGACCCGGACGTCCTACTGATCAACGGGTCCGATTACGATGCGGCGGGGACGGCGGCCGATCCCTTCCGCACGAACTATCTCGAGGGCGCGCAGAACGGCCAATCGCCGGTCGAGTATCCCTGCGTCTTCGTCGCCCTCGAACACAGGTCGACGTGCCCGTCGGTCGCCGAGGGCACGCCGGCGATGTCGACCGCGGCTATACTGGGAAGCTGTTCGTGGTGCCCACACAGGGGGTGACGGATGTCAGCGGCTTCGGCCTGCAGGCGACGCAGTTCGTCACGCTCGCGCTCGATCTCGGTGAGATCCCGACGATCGCGCCCGTGCTCGAGACGCCGGACGAGCTGCGCTACGAGAAATCCCCCTCCATGAGTCCGGATCACCGCGGGTTGGTCTCACTCGAAACGGGAATCCCTAAAGTCCACAGCTCCGAAGGCGCGCGCGGGTTTTGGTCGCGGGCGCCTCCGCTTGAACTGCGATGGGCCGTTTCAGTTCAGCCGTACAGTCGCGCCTGCAGCCGGTTCCAAGGAGACGCTGTCCATAAGCGCTCTGGCCTCGACATCGCGCGACATGAGCGCCACGTCGGTGCGGTTCCGAGCGCCCGTCTTGCGCAGAATCGCCTTGACGTGAACTTTCACCGTGGACTCGGAAATACCGAGCTCGCGCGCGATGACTTTGTTCGAGCAGGCCTTCGCGAGGAGGGCGAGAACTCGCGTCTCGCCGGCGCTGAGCGTTGCAAGAGACGGTACCGCGACCTCGACGGCGTCACACTCCCTTCGCGCGAGCCGTTCCCACTGCGTCACGGGGAAGATCCGCTCACCGAGGACGATCAACTCAACCGACTTGGAGAGTGCCTCGGGATTGATCGTCTCCAGCAGGAACCCGTCGAATCCGGCTTGCGCCGCGGCCTGAATCCGCGCCGAGTTGAGCGACTCTCCGATCAAGACGAGACGGGCGCCGGGGAAAACGTCACACAGCCGGTTCAAGACCTGAGGCGAAGGCAAGGCACGCCTGGCCAGATTGATCAGGATCGCCGCGCGGTCGGCCCCCGTGGGCGCAGCCTTGATCGCCTCTTCTATATTCGACCAGTTCTCGGCAATGCGAAAACAGCGGCGTCTCAGAACATGTTTAAGCCCCTCGCGAGACAGCGAATTAGAATCGATGATCGATACATCATGCATTTTCAAAGACCCACCCTTCGCGGAACGCTCCACGCCAAGATAGATAACAGCTGCGAGCGCCCCAACTCATCCCCTTCATGCAGATGTTAACCTTTTATGAACCTACTGTAAACTCCTACAACTATTAGGCTTTATTGTTTCCGGGGAACAACCAATGCGGGTGTTGTCCCGCGCAGGCGCTCTTGACCGACTGCCACGGTCGACGCGAACCGGCAGCAGCGCGGCGGGCGGCGCTCACGGGGAAACGATGAAAAAGCTCGGTGCCAGCCATGCCGGCGCACGCATCCGAGCGTTGAGGAGCCGTTGGGATGATCGATCGACCTGGCGCCCCTCAGGCGCCGAGACGGGCGCCGCGGTCATTTCCGGGCGCAGCGGTCGCCCCGGCGGGGATCGAGATCTCCAGGACCTCGAACCGCGCCGGAGCTCTGCACCGCGTGTCGGAGCCCGCCCCTGTCGATCGGGCGGAGCGGGCTTCCGAGCCTTTGCTCAGAGGATGAAGTCGGTCTCCGACAGAGCGATATTCCCAACGAGCAGGATCGTCAGTTCGACGTCAGTATCGGTGTCAGGGCTGGCAGAGACAGTCGTGTAGTCGGTGTCGGCGTCGTAAGAGATCGTCAGCTGTCCCGGCGTGCCGGTGATCCCGCCTTCGACCAGGAAGAAGGCCTGATCGCCGCGGATATCGCGATTGGCGTCGATGGACGAAAGGTCGATCTTGTCGCCTTCGGTGAAGTCGTGGATGGTGTCGATGCCGCGGCTTTCGCGCAAGTCGCTTTCCCGCTTGAAGAAGAAAACGTCCGCCCCGTCGCCGCCCCAGAGCGCGTCGACGCCGTCATCGCCTCGGATGGTGTCGTTGCCCGCACCGCCCATTAACGTGTCGTCGCCATTGTCGCCATCGATGAAATTGTCGAGCGCGTTGCCGATGATGAGATCGTCCCCGTCGTCGCCTTCGAAACGCACGCCGTCGAAGGTCGCGACGTCATCGCTCCCGCCGGGCCGCTCGCCTCCCGCCCCCGCAGGCGTGTCGTCACCTTCCTCGGACGGGTCGTATTCCGTGGCCGGCTGCTCGTCGTCGGGCGCGGCAGGGGGCTCTTCCGTGGCCGGCTGCTCTTCCTCGTCCGCGGCAGGGGGCTGGTCGCCGTCCGTGGCCGGCTGCTCTTCCTCGTCCGCGGCCGGGGGCTGGTCGCCGTCCGTGGCCGGCTGCTCTTCCTCGTCCGCGGCCGGGGGCTGGTCGCCGTCCGTGGTCGGCTGCTCTTCTTCGTCCGCGGCAGGGGGCTGGTCGCCGTCCGTGGCCGGCGGCTGGTCGTCGGGCACGGCAACGTCGTCGTCACCGGCCGCGGCAGGCCCGCCGTCACCGGTTGACGCCGGCGTTTCCTCGTCGGTCGTGCCGGGCTGTCCGCCATCCTCGCCATGCCTGGCGATCCACTCGTCGCGGGCCTGCTCCCAGTAGTCGCGCGCCGCCTGGCCCTGCAGGACCGTCCAGCCTGCCGGCGGCACCGGGTAGTCGTCCGGAAGCGGCGTATCGCTCAGGTTCAGAAACACGTTGCCCTTGGACTCGACCGTATGCGCCCAGGCGTCGAACATGCTGCGATAGCTGTGGTGCTCCACATCCTCGATGGCAAAGACGCAGTTCACGAAGCGCAGGCTGGGCGTGACGGCACCGTCCGTGGCCGAGTCGGTCTTGATGGGCGATGCGTGCGTGAACTCGCCCTCGTAGGATGAGCGCTGAAGCCGCAGAAGGACACCGTCGAGTAGAACCGTCTCGTCATGGCCGTCGACCGGGCTGGAGGACGACGGATCGATGCTCAGCCCGGCGAACGCTCCGTCGAACAGGCTGTCGCGGATGGTTCCGCTTTGCAGCCGGTCGTTCTCGACCGCATCGTCGCGAGCGTTCGTCACCCATACGTCCTCTATGAGAAAGTCGGGGCTGTTCCACGACACGCGAACGGCATCCCAGGTGTCCGAGATGCGCCAGTCGCGGATGACGACGTTCGGTGTGTTCTCGGTCCTGACGCCGGCCGAGTTGCCCTCGCTGTAGACGGTGCGCCAGTCGCCGTTCTGGTCGATGTCGCCCAGGATGGTGCCGCCGTCAACTATAACGCCGGGCAAGTCTTCGATGCGGACAGGATAGGCATTGCTGCGACCGTCACCGGCATCGTTGTCCTGAAATCCAGGTCGCATTTTCCGCGTCGATGATCGTGCCCGCAGGCAAGTCCGTGACCCTGTAGGACGTGTAACCATAGTCCTTGTCGAGAATAATCGTCGCCACTGTCCAGTCCTTTTCTCTCTCCGGTTGTACGGGGGCGGTCTATGCAAAGGTGGTTGACGGAATGTCAATGCGCGAATTTGGCCGACTGCTGCGCGTCGGAACGCGGTGTCGTGCTGCGCAAGGCTGCCGACGACCAGGACCGCCGATTGCTGCCGATGACACGGGAAAGCGCCCGGCCGCGAAGAGGATCACCGCCGGGAATGCGGTCGCATCAAGCGCTTAGCGAGGCGATCAAGGGGTGGCTTGCCGTTGCGGGCGGGCAGGCCGGACAGAAGCAGCCAACAACGCGGCCGAGGGTGGCGGAGGCGTTGGATGCGAAGTGTCGCGATGCGCTCTGGTGCGACAATAAGAGCTAGTGGATTGCACCTGACAGAATCATCCGGGAAGGGGATTCCCCCGGCGGCGGCGGCGGCGGCGGCGGCGGCGGCGGCTGCGGCTGCGGCTGCGGCTGCGGCTGCGGCTGCGGCTGCGGCATGCAACTCTGCGGCATGCGCACCGGCATCACTTTGCCTTTATGCGAGCCGAGATCGTCCATGACCACGACATCATCGGGGCGCAGCGCCGGCACGAGCACTTTCTCGACATAGTCCGGAAGTTGTCGTCGTTGATCGGCTCCTCGAGGTGCCAGGGCGCATCGACGCGGTCCGTGCGCAGCGCTGCGAGGAACGTCATGGTCTTCCAGCGGCGGTGCGGCACCCAGGCCTTGAGCCGTTCCCCGCGCGGCGCCCGGCCGCACAGGGCAGCCATCGGAGACCCGCCGGCGCCCGAGACACGCACCAGGGAGCCGGAGAAGAGCCGCGGTCGATCTCCAGGCGCCGGCTGGACAGAGCTTCAGCCGCCCGGCGATCCCGGTGGGGACGTCGCCGGGCGTCTCGAACGTGTCATACCAGCGCCCCGTGACCCGGACTCTCGCGGGGGATTCCCAATCGAGCGCCGTCGTGATTCACCATGGAGAACAGGGGAGGTTCTTCATGGCGGCTGCGATTGGGCTGAGCATCGACTACACGGCGGATGACCTGCGGCGGTTGGCGAAGGCGAGCCGGGACGCGAAGCAGACGCGGCGCCTGCTGGCGCTGGCAGCGATCTACGACGGTGGAAGCCGGACGGACGCCGCGCGGATCGGCGGGGTCGGGCTGCAGGTCGTGCGCGACTGGGTGCTGCGGTTCAACGCCTCGGGACCGACGGGGCTGGTCGACCGCAAGGCGCCCGGCAAGGCGGCGCTGCTGACGGGCGAGCATCGCTCGGCGCTGGCGCAGGCGGTGGAGGCCGGCCCCGTGCCCTGGCGCGACGGGGTTGTGCGCTGGCGGCTGGTCGATCTGGCGGGCTGGCTGCGGGACGAGTTCGGGATCACGGCGAGCCGGCAGACGCTCGGGCGCGAGCTCCGGCGGATGGGCTACCGCAACCTCTCGGCGCGCCCGCAGGCGTACGGTCAGGACCCGGAGGCGATAGAGGCGTTTAAAAAAGCTTCCCGGCCGCTGTCGCGGAGATCCGCGACCGCGACGCCCACGGCAGGCGCATCGAGGTCTGGTTCCAGGACGAGGCGAGGGTCGGACAGAAGAACCTGATCACCCGCCGCTGGGCGCGCCGCGGCACGCGACCCCGGGCGCCGCACGACCAGCGAACGAAGTGGGCCTACATTTTCGGCGCGATCTGTCCGAGGCTCGGCAAGGGCGCGGCCCTCGTCATGCCCTTCGCCGACACCGAAGCGATGCAGGCGCACCTCGCCGAGATCAGCGACGCCGTGGCGCCCGACGCCCACGCCGTGCTCGTCCTCGACCAGGCGGGCTGGCACGTCTCCGGCCGGCTCGCCGTTCCTGACAACATCACGCTCCTACCATTGCCGCCGAGATCGCCCGAGCTGAACCCGGTCGAGAACCTCTGGCAGTTCATGCGCCAGAACTGGCTCTCAAACCGGATCTTCAACTCCTACGACGACATCGTCGCCCACTGCTGCGAGGCGTGGAACAAGCTCACCGACCAGCCTTGGCGCATCATGTCCCTCGGCATCCGGGAATGGGCACACGGGTTCTGATCAGTGAGCGCTGGTATCAGTGCCGTCACACAATCAAATCGGTCCCGACGTCCCCGGGATCGATTTCGAGCAGCCGCCCGTCCGCCTCGTGGCTCCAACCGTAGTCGGCCACATAGAGATGCATCTCTCCCGAGCCATCGCTTGCCGGGGCGAGCTCGATGTCCTTGACGTTGGTCCGGTGGTTGTCGATGGAGGATCGGGCGCCCTCGAGCACCGTGATGATATCGAGCGTCGTGCCATCGCGGTCCAGCTTCCAGATCTTGTCGCTGAATCCGCCGCCGACATAAAAGACGTTTTCCTGAGAGTCGAACGCCAGAGCCTCCGGGTCGATGATGTCGCTCGGCAGGACGAAGGAATCGAAGAGTTGCGTCCCGTGCTGGTCGACCTCGATGATCGTGCGGTCCAGCCCGTTGCAGACGAAGAGATGGCCGCTGTTAGGGTCGAAGGCGATATCCTCGGGATCGTTGCCGCCGAGCGGGATGGTTTCGAATTCCCAGAGGATGGTCGTGGGATCATCGGTCGAGACGCAGAACACCTTGTACTGGTCGTCGTCGGTGATGAAGAGATGGCCCGACGCCGCGTCGATCGCCAGTCCGGTCGGCTCGTCCGTGAAGGGCAGCGCCGTGCTCGACTTCAGGCTTCCGTCCAAGCTCAGCGCGAAAAAGTTCGTCGGCTGGAAGAACGGATCTTCGTCGACTTCGGAATCCGACATGAACAGCGTGTCCGAGACCGGGTCGTAGGCCAGCGCCGACGGATCGGTCATGCCGAGCGCCGTGGTATAATACTCGGCCACCACGCTCGGCCCCTCATCGGCGATCGATCCCGTCGCCTGGGACACGCCGATCGCCAGCGGCGCGCCGGTGGCCGCGATCCGCGCCGAGTTCGAGCCTGAGCGAGAAGGTCTCCACGCCCTCCGCCTGCTGATCGTCCAGCAGCTCCACCGCGACGTAAGCCGTCGTCGATCCGGCACGGATCAGCACATCGATCGACGACAGCGGGGTGAAATCCTGTCCGGCCGACGCCGACCCGCTCAGCGTGCTGCAGGTGAGGATGGCGTCCTCGTTCAGAGGCTGCGAAAGCGTCAGCGTGAAGTAGCTCGGGCCATCGTTCTCGGCCTGCGGCGCCGAGCTGAACGCGGCGACGGAGGCGGTCGCCGTCTCGGCCTGCGCGACGATCTGGCTGGCGGTCAGCGACGATGTGGTGTCGACGAGCGCGATCCTCAGGGCGCCGGCGCCACCGGCACCGTCCGCATCCCAGAGCAACTCGGACTTCGCCGCATTGTACACGAACTGACCGTGCCCGGCCGCGGTCGCGGCGCTTCCAGCGACGAAATAGTTCGCATCGAGTACCCCGCCGATCAGCCCGGCACCTTCGGAGAGGCCGAATTCGCTGGCGTAGATCCCGATCCTGTCCTCGGCAGTCAGATCATAGATCCTGTCCCAGGCACCCGGCTCGGGCTTCAGGACGAAGGTGTCCGCGCCGGCGCCGCCAAAGAGATAGTCCTTGCCGAGCCCGCCGATCAGCGTGTCGTCGCCGTCATAGCCATAGATCGTGTCGGAGTCTCCGCCCCCGAACAGCACGTTGGCGCTGTCGTTGCCCTTCATATTGTTCTTCAGATCATTGCCGGCGCCGTCGATGGCCGCGGTTCCGTTGAGCTGCAGCTTCTCGAGATAGTTCCCGAGCGCGAAGCTGATCGTGCTGCGCACGTCATCGGTGCCGCCGTCGTCCTGGCCCTGCGTCGTCTCCTCGCTGACCACGTCGCCGGGGTTATCGACGCGGTACGAGTTCGTCGCCGGCCCCCCCGTACATGATGTCGCGTCCCTCGCCGCCGTCCAGCAGGTCATTGCCGTCGCCGCCGTAGAGCTGGTCGTTCCCCGCCTTGGCGTAGATGCGGTCCCGGCCCCCGAACCCCCAGATCGCCTCCGATCTGCCCGTTCCGATCAAATCCTCATCCGCATTCGTGCCGAAAATCTGCTTCAGGATTCCAAAGTTTATCATCGGGAAGCTTCTCCTGGTGACTAGGACCTAATTGGTCCGGGATGACGTTGCCGAAAGACGAAGAAGACGGCGCGCCGCTCGACGATTGCCGGCATCGATAGAGACTCGCATGCGAGGACGACGCCGCCCGTCGGACTGGCTTCCGAGGCGAGCTCCGGCGAGACGAGGCAACTCTCCTGGCGCTCGATGTGTCATGATGCAGCCGACACCCATCTCTGTGCCCGCGCTCATGCGACAGCCGTCGCCGGCGCGGTCGACGCCGCGACGGGCTGGCTGTAGCGATGCCGCTCGTGGGCGCGCATCTTGACCCGGCTCACGACCACGGAAATCGGGGTGGCCGAATCCCGGCCCGCGTCGCGCAATTGCTGCACCGCCGCCAGGCCGGTGTGCGCGTCTGTCACGCCCCACCGCACCGTCAGGACCACGCCATCCACCATGGAGGCCAGAAGCCGCGTCTCGGTGGCGCCGACCGCCGGCGCGCTGTCGATCAGGATGTGATCATAGGTATGCTGCAGCCGAGCCAGCAGCGCCGGGAAGTCACCGTTCGTCAGCATCTCGAGCGGATCCCCAAGCTTTTGCGGTAGCGAGAAGTAGTCGATGCCGTGATGCTTTGCCGTGCGGAGCCCGCAACCCGGCGTGTCGGCCTCGCCGAGGAGGTGCAGCAGCCGCGGACGGCGAAGATCGAGGTCGATCACGAGAACACGACGTCCCAGCCCTGCGATGTACGTCGCCAGGCTGACGACCAGCGATGTCGTGCCGTCGCCGCGGCAGCTGGAGGTCATCAGGAGGCTCTGCGCCCGATCTCGCACCGTCGGAGGCCGGATCAGTGCGGCGAAGATCGAGCGGATCGCCTCGGTGTAGGGATCGAAAGGCGCGTCAAGCACGAGACGTTGCAGTTCGGAGCCCTTCGCAGCATGAGCGATCCTCGGGACCAGGCCGATGCAGGGCGCGCCCAAGGAGACCTCGACATCACGCTCGCCGCGCAGCCGTTGGTCGAGCCGCTCGAGCATGAGGGCTATCATGCCGCCGAGGATGAGCGAGGCGACGGTCGCCGGCGCGACGAACAGCAGCGGATTGGCGAACTCGGCTGATCGGGAACGGCGGCCGTGGTGACGAGGCGGGCTGCGGGGCGGACGCCGCTGTCGCCAAGCAGATCGGCTTGCCGTTTCAGCAGGTTCTCGTACGACTGCCCGGCTGCGCTCGCCTCGCGCTCCAGCTCGCGCAGGACCGTCCAGGATTGCGTCATCTTGGTGCTCGCCTGCTGAAGGATGGAGAGCCGCGCCTCGATGTCGCCCAGCCGCGCCGCAGCCGCATCGCGGTCGAGCGCCATGCGCTCCGAGGCCGTGGCAGAGGGCGTCAGCCGGTCAGGAGGGTCGCTCTGCGCCTCGTTGCTTCCGCTGGCGTCGAGGACGTCGGCGTTCGTGATCGCCGCGACCTGTATATCCCCGGCCGCTCGGCTGCGCCTCGAAGGAGGGTCAGCGTCCTCTGCCGCCCCGCCGCGCCCGTCAGCCGCCCCCAGCCGGAGGCGCTCGAGATGCGCATCGCGCTCTGCGAGGTCCGAGCGCGCGATCATCAGCTGACGAGTGAGCTCGGCGATCTGCCGATCTGTCAGATCGGCGCCCGGTGCGTCGCTCAGCCCATACCTGGCCCTGTGCGCCCTCAGCGCGCTTTCGGCGCTTTCGAGCTTCTCGCGCGCATCCGGGATACGGTCCGTGACCAGTTGCGCGGCGCGGGCGCGTCGTTCTCTCTGATGCTGTGCTTCGAGCGAGAGATAGAGCGTGACGGCGCGATTGGCGACGAGCGCGGCGGTCTCGGGATCGGTGGTGTTGAACGTGACCGCGATCAATCGTGACTGGCGTTGCTTGTAGGCATTGAGGCCCCCTTCCAGCTCGCTCTGGTCGAGCACGGGGCCGTGCGACGGAAGCGCCTTCGCTTGCGATCGCGGCACCGCCCGGAGCCTCGTCGGTCTCCGGGCGCCCGACCGTCGGACCCGGGTTCTCTGCCAGACTGGCGGCCAGGCGGCGCAGATGGTCGGGGAGATCATCATCTCGACGAGCGTCTCCACCGCCGCATCGTCAACCACCTCGACGCCATCCTGCATCTCGGCCTGGTAGAGGAGCTGCGCCTTCGCCGTGTATTTGGGCGGGAGGATGAAACCCGCGGCTGCGGCCAGTCCGCCGCCAAGCACACCGATCGTCGTGACGAGAAGCCAGCGCCGCCGCAGAAGCGTCAGTATCTGCTGGAAATGCAGGTCATCCGAATTGCGGTGGATCATAGCGCGGCCGCTCCCAAACCGAACGGCTGCGCTGGGTCGCGGGGGCGCTGATCGAACGATCGGCCGCTTCGACCCGGCTCGGACACCCGGCAGGAAGGTGGAGTGACCGTAAGGACCTGTTCAAACTGAACCACGGCAGCACTCGACATCCACTTTGCTCCACCCTGCCGCCGATCCGTGCTCGGCGGTAAATCCACTCGAAATCGAGCGCGCGCAGCGTCTGGCCGTATCGCCGTGCGTCTGCTCCGCCGACAATTTATAAGAGAAGTTCGCACGGCGGCGGCTGCGCATGAAGTTCCATCCCGGGTTATCGGCCTACCCCCGAAGGGGGAGAGAGGATGCGGAAGCGAGCTGCATCGGAGGACCGGCGGCTCCTCTCCTCCGTCCCGTCGTTCCGCCCCCGACCTTCCGCCCCCGGCCTTCCGGTCCTCACGCTATTAGCAAGGCGCGGGCCGGTTTAGCCTTCCTGAGGCGCGCGCCGCCTCGAGCAGACAGAGCACGATCGCGAACCAGAAGATCGGATGGCGCAGGACGAAATGGAACATGCTGAAGACGAGAAGGCCGGCGACAAGCCCTGCCAGCGCCGGCAGCCCGGCCCTGCCAACGCCGAGCATGGCCGAGGCCGAGATCCAGACGAATGCTGCGACCGCAAGGAATCCGCCCTGCGTGAAAAGATCGAACAGCGTGTTATGCGCCTCGAACTTGTTTGGCGGCGGCCGCTTGTAGGACTTGCTGGTCAGATGCGGGCCCGGGCCGAATCCAATGAGGCCGGAATCCGCCCCCTTCTCCAGCGACTCGGCCCAGAGATGAAGCCGGGTCTCGCCCTGATCGTTGTCGTTGTAGATCTTCTCGGAGCTTTGCTCGATCTGTTCGATCGCGGCGGCCGCGAACGGTATCACGGCGACGGCCGTGACCGGAAGCGACAGAAGCCCGAGGACCACCGCCGCGCCTCTGAGGGTGGGGGCCATATTGGTGTCTTGAACCCACGCGACGCACTTCAGCGTGATGAACAACGACCCTGACAGCATCAGCCCGATGACGAAACTGTCGCTGCGGCTCATCAGACCCGCGAGGAAAGGCGGCACGGTGAATGCGAGCGCGAGCGCGCTTTCCCGAGCGTCGCGTGCGACATCCGCCAGATGAACGCCGAGAATGGTGATGACGAGCGCGAAGAAGCCGAGTTGGTTCGGGTTCTCGGCCCACCCCTTGAAACGCTCGTAGTACCAGGGCTGCATTCCGGGGACCGGTATGGCCCCGAAACCATTGCCGATCTGCAGCAGCACCGACGCGCTGCCAATGATCAGCATGCCCCAGACGACCTGACTCCGCCGCACGGGGTCAGCGAGCTCGAGCGCCATCATCAAGCTGAGGGCGAGCACCAGGGCGTAGGCGGCAGCGTCGCGAAGAATCCCGACATAGTCGTGAAACGGCTCCAGCGCCAATCCGACGAGCATGCCAACGCACTGGAAGAGCACCATCACCAGCCAGAACATCGTCACCCGCTGGAAAGCCGGATTGACCGGCGCGGCCGGGCGCAGGACCTGCTGCAGGAACGCCAAGCCCAGCCATGCGAGCAAGAGGAGCTCGCCCGGTCCCACGGGACTGCCGCCGGCGCGCAGCTGCGTCGCGGCAGTCACGACGAGGCCGAGCGCGAGGATGTTCCCGATCATGCAGGCATCGTCCGGCAAGGTGCGCCAGGACGGGCGCACCGGAACGGCACGCCCCGTTTGCCCGGCGGGACAGACCGGTCCGTCATCGGGAGACCGCGCCGGCCGGTTCCAGCCCGCGCCGCGCTGGGGTGCCGCCCGGCGCCGCCCGGTTCGCCAGAAGAGCGCGATAGAGAGTCGCGTGACGTGCGGCGCCGGCCGCGACGGTAAAGTTGCCGCGTACCAGCGCCGGCAGGCGCGCCGCCATCGCCGCGCTCTCGGTCCGGTGGGCGAGGGCTTCCAGGATTCGCTCCGCCAGGCGATCGGGGGCGCGCGGCGGCACGAGCCGGCCGGTCCAGCCGTCCTGGATCACGGCCCGGCAGCCTGGCATGCTCGTCGAGACGATCGGCAACCCGGCGAGCGCAGCCTCGAGCAGAACCCGAGGGACGCCCTCCGAGAATTGCGTCGGGAAGGCGAAAAGATCGGCCATTTTCAGCAGCGCCGGAATGTCGTCGCGCGGCCCCGTCGCGACGACAGTCGGCGAATGGGCGGCAAGCTCCTTCTCGGTGATCGCCATCGGGCCTTCGCTCTGCCTCGGGCCGACTAGGAGGAACCGGACGCCGGGCCGGCGTCGTCGCACAAGATCCGCCGCCTGAAGAAGCGTGCCGATCCCCTTCTCGCGTGTGATCCGCGCCACCGTGATCACGACCTCGGCGTCGCCGAGGCCGAACTCGGCGCGAAGCGCCTTCGGGTCGGGCGCATGCGCCAGCGCTTGCTCGAAGCCCGTGGGGTCGATGCCGCCGCCGCCCGCCGGGATGACGACCGGCCGGGAGCCGGCAATGCCGTGCCGCTCGAAAAAAGCGCGGTCGCTCTCGTTCTGAAAGACGGTGGCGTCGGCGCATCGGGCGGCGAGCCCGTGCAGCGCCCGGTAGAACAGCCGCGCCGCCATCGCGAGCGGCGTCCGCGAGGAATAGACCCAGCCCAGGCCGCAGATCGTCCTGATCGACAAGACGCCGCGGCGTGAGGCCGCGAGCGGAAGCATCAGGGACGGCTTCGTGTCCAGGCCCTGCGCGAGATCGGGCTCGAGCCGATCGAGGATCTCGCCGAGGCGGCCGATCGCCCGCCAGTCGCTCAGCGGAGAAACGAACCGGTCGAAGGGAAAAGGCACGAAGTCGATGCCCGCCCGCTCGAAGGCCGCCGCGCCGCCGCTCGCGGCGACGCTGACGCGGAAACCGAGGTCGCGGATGGCGCGGACAAAGGGCAGGCGAAGATCGGCGTCGGCGCCGGCGACGAAGAGAATATGTGCTGTCATGAACGAGTTCCGCTGCATACGAACTGATCGGACGGCGCTTCTGCCGGAGCGGCTCGGCGCCAGTGCCGTCGCGCTAGGAGTCGATTTCCCTGAAATACCTGGCGTAGACGCGCTGAAGATCGGGATAGTCCCCGCCATCCGCAGTCTCGAGGCTGGGGCAGGCGTGACGCTCTTGCATGCCCCAGGAATAGGTCATGTCGAAAGGACGCGTCTCGGGCGGGAGCAGTTCGTCCCAAGCGGCGAGGATCTTCTGCAACTCGTCGACCGTCGGCAATCGATACCACTTGCTCTCGTTTGTCGTGCACGCCTGCCCGAACGCCTGGAAGACGGGGACGAGCCGTTCCGCGGGGATGCCCGCGTCCAGGGCGCGTCCGACGCGCTCGCGGATCTTGTCGAGATCGCATCGCGGCTTTTTCACGTTGCAGGGATAGACGACCACGCCGATCAGATCGGCGGAATCGGCGAGCTGGGCGAACTCCTGCGGATAGTAGTAGCCGCCGTTCACAGCGATGAACGTGCGCCCGTCCGGATCGTTCTGCCGGATGAGCGCCGTGCGCTCGGCGATCTTCTCGGCCGCATCCGGGCACTTGGAGGGGTGAGGCGTGTCGGCGATGAAGTAGATGCCGCTGAACTTGGGATGGTCGCGCGCCTCGCGGGCCATCGCCGCGACCTCGTCGTCGTCGCGCTTCCAGGCGCATTCATGGTCGTAGCCGTTGCGCATCCAGAGGATGCCCTTGACGCCTTCGGGCAGCCCGTCGAGCGCCGCGACGGACGAGACGTCCGCGAGATTGAAGCCGATAGCGGCCGCGGCGGGCAATGTCTCGCGGTGATTGACCGTGTAGTGGAGCGGCCGGTCCGGTCCGCTGGCGACGCCTGCCGGTGCTCCCGAGAGCCAGACCGACGCGCCGGCGGCGGCGATCACCAGAAGAGATGCCGTTGTGACCCGCCGCGCCAGCCGGCCCGGTCGCCACAGTCGGGCCCAAGCGCCCGCTGGACGGCTGCCCCTGGCAGTCGATGCAGGAGCGGTCCCAGCTGCGTTCGCGTCTGGCAAGGGCTGGCTCATTCTGCTCTCCTCAAGATTTCAGATCTCGGATCCGCAGCGCGGCGGCGGTCGCGTGCGATCGTGTGGTTGCTGGCGACGTCATACGGAGAACCACCGGCCCCGGACGCCGGCGGCCGCGCCGGCGAACGGCGCCGGCGCGCGCATCATCGGTGGTTCCGCCCGTTCGTTCATCTCGAGCAACACCGCCTGCGAGCACCAACACCCCGCCCGAGAAGCTTCGGGTCCGCTGTCGGCAAGACTTTTCCGCATCCGGCTCGACAGCGAAAGCGGCCTTGCGGGTGAGGGAGTAGCTCTTGTGGGCTAGCGGAAGCCTCGCCTCATCCGAATGGCTGATCCCATATGCGCCCATTCACCGCCGCGCGATCGAGGCGCTAACCTCAGCATGTTGCCGCGCATGCGGCTCCAAGTTCGGCCCCTCGCGGGCCATGAGTGCTCGAAAGTTTGATTGGGAGAACGCATGCAGACCCGACCCTTTCCGATAGAGCCGGTTCGCGACGGTATCATGACGAAAGTTCGTCCGCCGACCGTCCTCGTCGAGGAGGGCGGCGACGGCACGCGGCGGGACGCGGCCGCTCTCGCCGCGGCCGGCCGGAGCGGACACGGTCTCGTCGTCGAGCTGATCGGGCCGCCGGGGGCGGGGAAGACGACGCTCGCCTGTGCGGCCGCCGCGGAGTTCGAACGGCGCGGCATCCCGGTCCACCTCTCGATCAGCGCGCGCCCGGGCGAACCATCGAGCAAGAGCGGCGCGGCACCCGCTCCGCGATCTCGCGGAAGCTTCGCCGTGCTCTCGAGGACGGCAAAGTTGCTGGATGTTCTTCCGGGTATGCCCGGGGCGACGCGCACGGATCCGGTCGCGGATGCCCTGATGCGGCTCATGCCGCTCGCGCCCGGGCTGCGCGCCTTGCGCCGACGCCGTTACCTGGCGGGCCTCGCGCAGGTCGGGCCAGAGCACGAGCTGCTGCTGCAGGATCAGGGCTATCTCTGCGCCATCGCCGGGCTCGCGCTGGATTCCGGCCGGACCGGAGACCGTGCGCTCGTCGCCGCGCTCGATCTGGCGCCGCTGCCGGAGATCGCGGTTCGCGTGGACGTCCCGCGGGGGATCGCCGATGACCGGCTCCGGCGGAGACGCCGCCAGCTGGGGCGGGCGGAACGGCTGCTCGAACGCGCCGCTGCCGACACGTTTCGCCTCGGCGAGGTGTTCGACCTGATCGAGGTCCTTCTCGAGGATCGCGGCCGCTCGGTGCTCCGAGTCTCCGGCCAGGACCAGGCAAGCCTGGAGGCGGCTGTTTCCGCTATGGTCGAGGCCGTGCAGGCGCACCGGACGACCCGGCGCGACGCCAAGGCCCGGCGGTGATCAGGATGCCGTCCAAATCCGCCGCCGGTGCGGCGGCGAGGTTCCGTGAGCTGGACATAGCCGGCGTCCGGCTGTTCGCGACGAGCTCGCAGGCTTTCGCCATTCTCGTGGCGGGATCGGCCATCGGCTTCGGCGCCCAGCTGGGAACCGTTCGGCTCATCGGCGGAGACAGCTTCGGCACCTATGCCTATGTGATCGCCTGGGCGACAACCGTCCTCGGATACATCTCGACGCTCGGCTTCCATGTCTCGCTCCTTCGGCTCCTGCCAACCTACCGGGTGGGCGAGGACTGGCCCCGGGCGAGCGGCGTCATGCGCTTCGCACTTCGCGCCGGCGCCGGCGCCGGCGTCACGGTCGGCGGCGATGGCCGCCGGTGTGGCGATGTGGTCCACGGCGACGGGAGCGAGCTCGCCCGTGCCCTGCTGATCGGGGCTGCGATCGTGCCTCTCATGGCGCTCCGACTGATCGGCGCGGCCGCCGTGCGCGCGTTCGGCGGCGTGATCGCCTCCATGGTTCCGGAACGGATCCTGCGCCGATTCTCTTGCGCTGGCCTTCCTCGCGGCCGCCGTGCTCGCTGGCCTGGCGCCGCCGGACGCCGCGACCGCGGTGGCCGCGATGGTCGCGGCCGCGATCGTCGCCCTCGGCTTCATCCACCGGTTTCTGGCGGCGCGGCGGCCGGTCGAGCTCGCTCAGCTCCGTCCGCCTCTCCGCCCGCCGCGACTGGCTCCGCCCGGCCGTCCCGCTGACCCTCATCATGCTCGCAGACACGCTCATGTCGCGGACCGGCGTGCTGGTGCTCGGCCTGCGGGGCGACACGTCGAGGCGGGCGTGCTACGCCGTCGCCTTCAGCCTGGCGCTGCTCGCGGCAATGCCGCGTATGGCGATCGCCAGCCTCTTCGCGCCCACCGTCTCCACCCTGCACGCCCGCAACGATACCGCGCCGGGCTGCAGGAGCTTCGTCACGCGCTCGGCCTCCTGTCGCTCGCCGGGACGCTGGCGTGGCGCTGCCACTGATCATCGGGCGCGCAGATCCTGTTGGCCTGGTTCGGGCCGGGATTCGGGGCCGCTGAGCCGATGCTGATGATCCTGATCGCTCGGGCAGCTCGCGGCCGCGGCCGCCGGGCCGCAGCAGCACCTGCTGACGATGACGGGACATGAGCGGCAGGGAGCGGTGCTGATGGGCGCGGCGGCGGGTGGCTCGGTCATCGGCGGCGCGCTGCTCTGGCGATCCCCTTCGGCTCGGCCGGCGTGGCCGCGGCCGACCTCGATGAGCATGACCGGCTGGAACATCGCGATGGCGACTCTTCGTCGTGGCGTCGTCTCGGCATTGCGCCCCGGTCTCGCCTGCCTGCGGCATGCCGGTTCGGCGAGCGCCGGCTTTCGTTCGTTGAAGCGGGAGGTCCGTCCGGTGACAGCGGAGATCGCGAACGATGCAGAGCGTATCGGGCTGCGGGGCTGACGCCGCGCAGACGGATAACGAGCGTCCGGGGGCGGCGCGCCCTTCGCGGGCGCTGATCGCGGCGCTCGACGCCCGGCGCGGTCGAGTACTGCCACTGGAAGAGCAACGTGCGGCTCGACGAGACGCTGGCGGGCGACGAGGATTTCGACGTGCTGGTCCGCCGGAGGGACGCCGCGGCGTTCTTCGCCGCGCTGTCGGATGCCGACTTCCGTCTGGCCCAGGGCGCCGCCGGCCATCCGGGCGTGCTGCACGCCTTCGCCCTCGACCCGGCGACGCTGCGCCTGGCCCACGTCCACGCCTATTTCCAGATCGTCAGCGGCGACAGCCTGGTGAAGTCCTACCGGCTGCCGTTCGAGAGCGCTTCTGCTCGGCCGGTTCCCGGCGCGAGCGGGCGTCGCGTCCCCGCGCCCGAGGCCGAGCTCGTGGTCTTCCTTCTCCGCATAGCACTCAAGCACACGAGCCGGTCGAGGCGTGATGGCCAACCGGCACTACGCGCGGTACCGGCCGAGCTGGCATGGCTCCGCGACGGGGCCGACGAGGCCGCGGCCCGGGCGCTCTGGGCCGAGACCGTACCCGGGCGGTCCGGCGACGAATTCGAGGCGTTGATGCGGCGGTCGCCGATCCGGCGATGCTGAGCCGGCGGGTGCGTTTCGGCGTCGGCCTCGCCTGGCGCCTGCGCGGCTGGCGGCGCTGAGCATTGTACGCCGGCTCGTCTCACGGAGCGCCGCATCCTTCTGCTGGTCCCGGGCCGGCTCGCTGCCGGCGGCCGGTGCGGCCACCTGGTCGCCGGCGGCGCGATCATCGCGCTGGTCGGTCCGAAAGCCTCCGGCAAATCGACCCTCGGTGCGGCGCTCGCGGACCGGCTCGGCAAGAGCTCGATCTGCGCAGGATCCATGTCGGCAAGCCGCCCGCGACGTGCTTTCCGCGCCCGTGCGCTCGTCCTTCCGCTTTTCGGCGCGCCCTTCCGGGGGAGCGTTCGGGCGAGTACCAGAGGCCGGAACGCCGGGCGCGGCACACTATTCCTGGGCCTACGTGGTGCGGATGCTGTTGCTCGCGCATGACCGCCGGGCCTTGCTCCTGCGGCGGAGCCGGCGAGCGGCCACTGCGGGGGCGATCCTGCTTGCCGATCGCTATCCGTCCAGCGAGGCGGGAGCGACCGACAGCAGCCAATTCAGCGAGGCGGTCATCGAGGCCTGCGGTTCACGTCTGAAGCGACTCCTGATGCGCCACGAGCGCAATCTGTACCGCAATCTGCCGAACCCGGATTTCATAATCCGGTTGACCGCGCCGCTCGAAACGACACTCGTTCGGGACGCGTCGAGGGGCAAGCGCGAAGGACCCGATCCGGACAGCGTCCTGCGCCGGCGAGACATCGAGACCGCAGCAAGATTTTCTCGTCGGTCCCGGTCCTGGCGGTGAATTCGGATCGCCCTCTCGAGCAGACGATCGCGGAATTGGTGAACCGGGTCTGGCAGCGTCTCT
This sequence comes from uncultured Alphaproteobacteria bacterium, assembly GCA_963745085.1. Lineage (GTDB taxonomy): Bacteria > Pseudomonadota > Alphaproteobacteria > Rhodobacterales > Rhodobacteraceae > Thermohalobaculum. The sequence goes on from CAVUWP010000028.1 coordinate 106,046, forward strand.
GACGCAGGATCCCGCGCCGGCAGTCGCAGGCATCGGTGCCGGCCGACCGATGGCGATCGCTCCGGTCGGCGGCTGGCTCGCGGCGCCTCCACGACCTCGCGGTTTCGCCTCGGGACGATAAGCAGGTCCGTGCGGCCGCTGCCTTGACAATCATCCGAGTGGGGAAAGCGCTTCCGACCTGACAGGATCGGGCCGCGCGCTTTAGGTCCTTGTTCAGTCGCATTTCCCAGCGGCTGCGAAAATGCTCCATAAAGAGGTACTACCTTTAAGCGTCGGGTCATCATACCTTTTCGATCCTCCGATCGTTCCCATTGCCGCTACGCTGTCACCAACTCGTCACAAAGCTGGCGTGGCGTGCACTGCAGAGACAGACTTACAAGAAAGCCGGGAAAACGGCGTAAGGTTCGGAGTGAAAAAGGGGATTCTGATGAAAGTGGTGATCCAGTGCGGCGGGAAAGGGAACGAGACTTCGTCCCTATACGATGGTTCTGCCAAAGCCACTGATGCCGGTGCACTCGCAGCCGGTCCTTGAGCTTCTGGTCAAGTGGCTGCGGCGGAACGACGTTCGCGACGTCTACATCACCACCGGCTATCTGCGGCATCTGATCAAGAGCTTCTGCGGCGACGGTCGGCAGTGGGACATGCGCATCACCTACACCGACGAGGTCGAGCCGCTGGGCACGATCGGCGCCGCTCAGCATGCTGCGCGACGAGCTCGACTCCACCTTCATGGTGATCAACGGCGACGTGCTGACCGATCTCAGCATCGGCGCGCTTCGCGGCCTGCCACGCGCGGCAGCGGCGCGGTCGTCACGGTCGCGACGGCGCCCTGCGCGAGACGCTGATGGACTTCGGCGTGATCGAGGCCGCGGACGGGCGCGTCACGAACTTCAAGGAGAAGCCGCGCTTCACCAACCATGATGAGCATGGGGATCTACTGCATGGAGCCGGAGGTGTTCGAGCACATCCCCGCAGGCGTCCCGTTCGGCTTCGACGACCTCGCCTATTGCCTGCTCTCTCGCGGCGAGCACATCCACACCTACCGGCATGACGGGTTGTGGCTCGACATCGGGCGGGTCGAGGACTTCCAGGCTGCGCAGACGCTCGACTTGGGACGATCGGGCTCCGGCGCACGAGCGGCTGGAATTCGTCGCCTGACCGAGAGGCTGCCTGCCGGCCGCGCCGTACGCTTCTTTGAAAGGACCATCAGATGTTGCTCGTTGCGGAGCCCGTGCTGGGCGCCGAGGAGCGCGCCGCTGTCGATCGCGGCGCTCAGATTCGGCTGGATCACCTTGGGCGAGCGCGTCCGCGCGTTCGAGCGGGCCTTCGCCGAACGCCACGGCGCCGAGGACGCGGTCGCCGTCAATTCCTGCACCGCGGCTCTCCACCTCGCGCTCGAAGGCCCTCGGCATCGGGCCGGGCGACGAGGTTCTGGCGCCGTCGCTGACCTTCGTCGCGACCGTCAACGCCATCCTCTACGCGGGGCCGAGCCGGTCCTGGTCGATATCGAGGCGCTGGACGCGCCGCTGATGTCGGTCGAGGAGGCGGCCGAGAAGGATCACGCCCGCGCACCCGTGCGGTCATGCTGATGCACTATGCCGGGCACATGGCCGATGCCGAGCCGTGGCGCGACCTTCGCCGCCAGCGCACGGCCTGCTCCTGATCGAGGACGCCGCGCATGCGGTCGGGGTGCCGGGCGTCGGGTCCTACGGCGACGGCGCCGCCTTCAGCTTCTACGGCAACAAGAACATGACGACGGCTGAGGGCGGCATGGTCCTGATGCGTCGCCCGGAGGTGCTCGAGCGCGCACGCCAGATGCGCGGCCACGGCATGACGCGCAGCGCATTGCAGCGCCTCGTCGCCCGCTCCTCGCACTACGACGTGGACATGCTCGGCTACAATTACCGGATGGACGAGATCCGCGCTGCGCATCGGCCTCGTGCAGCTCTCGCGGCTGGACGACAGTTGAATCGCGCAGCCGGGCCGTGCTGGTCGCGCTCTACACGGGAGCGGCTCGAGCATCTCGCGATGCGCCGCGAGGGACTCGACGATTCCGCGGCCACGGAGCGGCGTGTCCGCACACCACATCATGCCGGTGGTGCTGCCGAAAGGCGCCGACCGCGACGGCATCGCCGCCGCGATGGCCGCCGCGGGGGTCCAGACGACCATCCACTATCCGCCGGTCCACACGCCTCTCCTACTATCGCGCGCGCGAGACCCGGAGCTGCGCCTGCCGCTGACCGAGGAGTTTCTCGCCGGGAGCTGACCCTCCCGCTCCACCCGAAAATGGAGAAGGCGGACGTCGGTCCGTGTTGTTGATGCACTCGAAGACGCGCTCGAAGGCGCGCTCGAGCTGAGCTGAGGAGTCGACGAATGTCTCGTGTCCTTCAAAATCGGTGCCGGCCTGTTTCTCGGGCGCGCGCTCGACCTCGTCGCTTGCTTCCGCTGGCCTGGTGATTCTCGGCCCGCTGCTCGTCGTTCTCGCGATCGCGGTGGTCATCGAGTTCGCGGGTTTCCGAGTCTTCTTCGTCCAGACCCGGATCGGGCGCGACGGACGGCGCTTCCGCATGTACAAGTTCCGCAAGTTCGACAACCGTCGTGACGACGGCTGCCCGCTGACGCTGAAGAACGACGTGCGGATGACTCGCGTCGGCCGATTGCTCGCCCGCACGCAAGCTCGACGAACTGCCGCAGCTCGTGAACATCGTGCGCGGCGACATGGCGATCGTCGGGCCGAGGCCCGAAAGCCTCGCCTTCGCGGATTGCTTCGATGAAGACGTGCGGCCCCTGCTCGACGAGCGGCCGGGGATCTTCGGTCCCAGCCAAGTGGCGTTTCGGAACGAGTGCGCCTTCTATCCGGCGGACGCCGACCCGGTTCAGTTCTATCGCGACACGCTGTTTCCGGCGAAGGCGGCGCTCGATCTCTCCTACTATCCCGGCCGCACGCTCTGGTCGGACGTCGTCTGGATCACGCGCGGCGCGCTCGCGGTCGTCGGTGTCGCGCCGGTCCGCGACTTCCTCATCGGGCGGCTTCTGGACACGGGTCGCTCTGCGGACGCTCCGATGGCGGCGGAATGACGGGGGATCTCTCGATGACCTTCTCCTCGCATCGAAGGCGCGCAGGCATATGCCGGACGCAACGTGTCTGGTGACCGGAGCGGACGGCTTTATCGGATCGCATCTCGTCGAGGCGCTCGTCGACCTCGAGGCGAGCGTCACCGCGCTTTGCCTCTACAACTCCTTCGACTCGTGCGGATGGATCGATTCGCTGCCACGGACAACCAGGGCGCAGATCAACGTCGTTCGGGGCGACGTACGCGACTGCGCGCTGATGAGGCGCCTCGTCGCAAGGCAGGACACGGTCTTCCACCTCGCCGCTCTGATCGCCATCCCGCACTCCTACGCCGCTGCGCAGTCTTACGTTGACACGAACATCGGCGGCACCTGAACGTCCTCGAGGCGGCGCGCGAGCATGACGTCCGGCGCGTCGTGCACACCTCGACCAGCGAGGTCTACGGCACCGCGATCACGGTCCCGATCGCCGAGACGCATCCGCTTCAGGGCCAATCACCCTACTCGGCCTCGAAGATCGGAGCCGACATGCTCGCGGAAGCCTTCGCGCGCTCGCACGACCTTCCCGTCGTCACCCTGAGGCCTTTCAATACCTTCGGGCCCCGGCAGAGCGAGCGCGCGGTGATCCCGACGGTCCTGCGTCAAGCGCTCGATCCGGAGGTGAAGGCGATCCGGGTCGGAGATCTGACGCCGATCCGCGACTTCACCTATGTCAAGGACACCGCAGCAGCCTTCATCGCGGCGGGCGCTTCCCAGGCGGTGGCCTTCGGCGTTCCCTACAATGCTGGCTCGGGTTCAGCGGTCACGGTGCGCGAGGTGGTCGAGCTCGTCCGGACGCTGACGGATTGCGACAAGCCCGTCATGCAGGAGGTCAGTCGCCTGCGTCCGCGGAAATCGGAGGTGAGAGAGCTGCTCGCTGACTGCCGCCGCTTCCGCGAGGCGACGGGCTGGAAGCCGCAGATCGAGTTCAGCGACGGCGTGGCGCGCACCGTCTCGTGGTGGCGCCGACGGCTCGAAGAAGGGCATGTCCGGCAGGAGGCGAGCTATGCCACGTGACGCGGCCCACGGCGTCCGCGCCGCTCTGCGGCAGGCGGCGCTGGCTCTGGCTGCGGCAGCGCTGGCGACCGGGGTACTCGCCCGCGGCGCGGCGGCGGAAGAGTATCGCCTCGGGCCTGGCGACGTCGTCGAGATCTCGGTGGCCGGTCTTCCCGACATGACGACGCGCGCGCCGGTTCAGATCGACGGCAGCTTGAGCCTGCCCGTCGTCGGGGTCGTCGACGCCGCCGGCTCGACCCTCTCCGAGACGCGGGACCGGATCCAGACCGCGATCGCCAGCCGATTGTTGCGGATCTATCTCCCGGACGGAAGCGAGACGATGCGCACGGTCGATCGGGACCAGGTCTCTGCCTCGGTCGTCGAGTACAGGCCGGTCTTCGTCAGCGGCGACGTCGCGCAGCCGGGCCAGATGCCTTTCCGTCCGGGCATGACGGTGCGCCAAGTCATCGCCGCGGCAGGCGGCCTTGCTCCTGCTGCGCCTCTCGCGCCAGGATACGACCCGATCGCGTTGCGCGCCGAGTACGGAGCGGCGTGGCATGCTGCTGCGGCTGCGAGCGCCCGCGTCTGGCGGCTGCGCAACCAACTCGGGGAAGACGTCGCGTTCGGGCGCGACGCTTGGCCGCCGCCGCCGGGGCCGGGCGACACGCTGGACGATCTGCTGCGTGTCGAGACCGAGATAGCCGAGACGCGGGCATCGAACAATGCTCACGAGAGCAGGTTCCTCGAGCAGCAGGTCACGCAGATCAACGGACAGATCGCGGTCCTGCAACGTCAGCTCACGGCCGAGAGCAAGGGCGAGGAGGAGGACGCCGAGGCGCTGGCCACCGCTCTGAAAGCGAGCGAGAAGGGGATCTACACGCAGGCGCGCCTGCACGACATCCGCAGCGCCGCGCTTATCTCCTCGACCCGGCGGCTGCAGACGGAGGTGAACCTCATGCAGCTCGAGCGCCGGCTGAAGGAGGTGGCGCGCGAGCTGGAGCGACAGGGCGAGGACGGGCGCCTCGATAGGCTTGCCGAGCTGCAGGAGGCGAGGATCGTCGAAGGACGCGAGCGGGCCCGGCTTCTCGGCGCAAGCGAGAAGCTGAGCGCGGCAGGCCTGGCCCTGCCGAGCGCCTCCGGAGGCGCGGGAGTTCCCGAGGTGACGATCATACGGAGCGCCGATGCGGGCCCGAGATCCGCTACTTTCGAGAGCGAGATCGAACCCGGCGACGTCATCGAGGTCAAGCGAAGGATGGAGGCGGCGTCGCCATCTCTCGGCTCGTCTGCGCGCGACGCTCAGCCGGTGCGGACGGCCGCTGGGTTGCGGTGACGCGACAGCATCGCCGGCGGGCGCCGTTCCCGGGTCCTGTTCGGGACGCAGATCGTACCTGAAATTGGCCAAGCGCCGTCCGAAGAAACCCGCGCTGCGGCGCCAACGAGGTCTTTGCCGCCACCGGCGACGGCGGCATGACTGATACGGCCGGCCCTTGGAGATGACTTGGGGGATTCTCAAGCCGGCGGAAATTTGATCCCCTTTCTTTGAGGGCAGGGAGTTCAGGGATAGCGATCGGAATCACGCGGAATGACC
>CAVUWP010000029.1:0-38520 GCA_963745085.1 uncultured Alphaproteobacteria bacterium
CGTACTGGTGCGAGCACTGCGAGAAAGCGATCCCCGAGCACCACAAGGGGGCGATGCTCGCGGCCGGCGAATGGCGCGCGACGGCAATGGCGAACGACCCGCGCACGATCGGCTTTCACCTCTCGGCGCTCTATTCGCCGCCCGGCTGGAAGAGCTGGGCCGACATCGCGCGCGACAAGGAGGCGGCATCGGGATCGGACGAGGCGGAGCGGGTCTTCCGCAACACCGTGCTCGGCGAGACCTGGGTCGAGAGCGGCGAGGCGCCGGACTGGCAGCGGCTGGCCGACCGGCGCGAGGAGTGGCCGGCCGGCACCGTTCCCGCGGGCGGCCTGTTCCTGACGGCCGGCGCCGACGTGCAGAAGGACCGGATCGAGGTCGACATCTGGGCCTGGGGCCGCGGGCTGGAGAGCTGGCTCGTCGAGCATGTCGTCATCGGCCATGGCCCCGGCGAGCCGGAGGCCTGGGCCGCGCTCGACCGGCTGCTCGGCCGATCCTGGCCGCACGCCCGCGGCGCCGCCATGCGGCTGGCGCGGCTCGCCATCGACACCGGCTACGAGAGCTCGGCCGTCTACGCCTGGGCGCGGCGCGCCGGCTTCGCGCAGGTCGCGCCGGTCAAGGGCGTCGACGGCTTCAACCGGGCGAGCCCGGTGGCGGGGCCGACCTATGTCGATGTGACCGAGGGCGGCAAGCGGCTCCGCCGCGGCGCCCGGCTCTGGACGGTGGCGGTCTCGACCTTCAAGGCCGAGACCTATCGGTTCCTCCGGCTCGAGCGGCCGGCCGAGGACGGCGCAGCGTTCCCGCCGGGCACGGTGCACCTGCCGCGCTGGGCGGATGCCGAGTGGCTGAAGCAGTTCGTCGCCGAGCAGCTGGTGACCGTGCGCAACAAGCGCGGCTTCGCCAAGCTCGAATGGCAGAAGCTCCGCGAGCGGAACGAGGCGCTCGATGCCCGGGTCTATGCCCGGGCGGCCGCATGGATCGTCGGCGCCGATCGCTGGTCCGAGGCGACGTGGCGCGATCTCGAGCAGCAGCTCGGCGCCGATGATGCGGAGCAGAGCCGACGTCCGACGCTGCGCCGGAGTCCGCGCCGGAGGCAACGGCCGGCTTCGTCCGCCGCCGCCGCGTCCGCGGCCGGCGGGTGATCACGCCGTCCTATCTGAGGTGAGCCGATGACCGAGGCCGAGATGACGGCGAAGCGCGACGCGCTGCTCGACGCGCGCTGGCGCGGCGTCCGCACGGTCGAGTTCGAGGGCCGGCGCGTCACCTATGCGACCGACGCCGAGATGGCGGCGGCGATTGCAGATCTCGAGCGCCGGATCGATGCGGCCAGGACCGGCGGCCGGCGGCGCATCGTGCGCACGACCGCGTCGAAGGGGCTCTGATGCTCGGCACGATCACGCGATGGCGCCGCCGCGTCGGCGCGCTGGTCGGCGGCTTCGAGGCCGGCCAGTCCGGGCGCCGGCTCCGGCACTTCACGCCGAGCCGTGCGCATCTCAACACGCTCGTCGCCGCGGCCGGCGCCGACATCACCGCGCGGGCCCGCTGGCTGGCGCGGAACAACGGCTATGCCGCGAACGCGATCGAGAGCTGGGCCGGCAATGTCGTCGGCGCCGGCATCAAGCCGTCCTCGCTGATCGCAGGACGCCGGCCTGAAGGCCGAGGTCCAGCGGCTCTGGCTCGACTGGACGGACGAGGCCGATGCCGAGGGCTTCACCGACTTCTACGGCCTGCAGCGCCGGGTCGCGCGCGAGGTGTTCCTGGCGGGCGAGGTCTTCCTGCGCTTCCGGCCGCGCCGGCCGGAGGACGGGCTGGCGGTGCCGCTGCAGCTGCAGATGATCCCGTCCGAGATGCTGCCGCTGACGAAGACCGAGCCATGGGGCGGCAACCCGGTCCGGCAGGGCATCGAGTTCGACGCGATCGGCCGCAGGGTCGCCTACCACTTCCTGCGCCGCCATCCGGGCGACGTGACCGATCCCGGGGCGGCCTACGAGACAGTGCGCGTGCCGGCGTCGGAGATCATCCACGTCATCGACCCGGTCGATGCCGGCCAGCTCCGCGGCGTCTCGCGCTTCGCGCCGGGGATCGTGAAGCTCTTCCTGCTCGACCAGTACGACGATGCCGAGCTCGACCGGAAGAAGGTCGCGGCGATGCACGCGCTCTTCATCACGACGCCGGCGCCATCGGAGCCGTTCGATGCCGCCGAGGGCGAGAGCGAGACGGGCGACCGGACGCTCGACCTCGAGCCCGGCCAGGTCGTCATGCTGGAGCCCGGCGAGGAGATCCAGACATCGGCGCCGGCCAACTCCGGCGGCACCTACGAGCCCTTCCAGTACCGGACGCTGCTGCAGGTCTCGGCGGCGCTCGGCATCCCGTACGCCTACCTCTCGAACGACATGCTGAAGGCGAACTACTCGAACTCGCGGCTGGCGCTGCTCGAGTTCCGGCGCCGGATCGAGGCCTACCAGCATGCCGTCATGGTCTGGCAGCTCTGCCGGCGGGTCTGGCAGCGCTGGCTCGACGTCGCCGTCTTCTCCGGCGCGCTCGACCTGCCGGGCTACGATCGGCAGCGGCGCGCCTACGCCGCCTGCGCCTGGCTGCCGCCGAAATGGGACTGGGTCGATCCGCTGAAGGATGCGCGCGCCGAGATCGAGCAGATCGAGGCCGGGCTGAAGAGCCGGACCCAGGCGCTCGCCGAGCGCGGCTACGACGCCGAGCAGGTCGATGCGGAGATCGCCGCCGACCGTGCGCGCGAGGATCGGCTGGGCCTGGCCTTCGGCAATGCCGCGCCGGTCGCGCCGCCGGCTGGCGACGCCTCGGGCAGCGACGATCCGGCGGCCGCCGGCGACGGCACCGACCCAAAAGCCGACTGAGGAACCGCATGCACTCTGCACTGCTCGCCCGGCTCGCTGGCCGGCCGATGGCGCTCGCGCCGCGCGCCCTTGATGGGCTGCTCGCCCTGGCGCCGGAGGCGCGGACGCCGTTCCCTGCAATGGACGAAGACCGGCGACGAGCCCCGGCTACTCGGTCACGGCGGACGGCATCGCCGTCGTGCCGGTGCTCGGGCCGCTGCTCACCCGCGGCGACTGGCTGACCGGCCTTCTCGGCGCCACCGACTATGGCACGCTCGGCCGAACGCTGGAGGCGGCCTTCGCCGATCCGTCCGCCCGGGCGGTGCTGCTCGAGCTGGACTCGCCTGGCGGCGAGGTCGGCGGGCTCTTCGATCTCGTCGACCGCATCGGCGCGCTGCGCGAGAGCTCGGGCAAGCCGCTCTGGGCCGTCGCCGGCGAGGCGGCGCTCTCGGCGGCCTATGCGATCGCGAGCGCGGCCGACCGGCTCTACGTCACGCGCACCGCCGAGATCGGCTCGATCGGCATCGTCGCCGCGCATGTCGACGAGAGCGGCGCCGACGCGATGGCCGGCCGCAAGTGGACGCTCGTCCATGCCGGCGCGCGCAAGACCGACGGCAACCCGCACGAGCCGCTCTCGGACCGGGCGCTCGCCACGATCCAGGCCGATGTCGATGCGCTCCACGGCCGAGCTCTGCGCGCTCGTCGCCCGCAACCGGCGCCTGACGCCGGAGGCGGTCCGCGCCACCGAGGCCGCGATCTGGCGCGGCAAGGCCGGCATCGCTGCCGGCTTCGCCGACCGGCTCGGCACGCTCGACCAGGCGCTGGCCGACCTCGCCGCCAGCCTCGATCCGCCGCCCGGGCGCATCCGCCCGGCACTTCACCACCCGACCGATGCAGGGAACCAGCATGACCGAGCAGACCACCGACCGCGACCGCCGAGCAGCCCGCCGTCACCGATCCGCCCGCGGGCGCCGCGCCCGCAACGCCGCCCGAAACGCCGCCGGCGCAGCCCGCGCCAGCGGCAGCGCCGGCCGTTGCTCCGGCGCACCGCCGCTCCGGCTGCACCCGCCGCGAGCGCCGACGCCGAGCGGCTCCGCGCCGAGTACGCCGAGATCGCCGCCGTCGCCGCGCAGGCGGCCCGGCTCGGCATCACCGTCGACGCCGCCGACGCCATGAAGCGCGGCGTCGCACCCGAGGCGCTGCGCCGCTCGGTGCTCGATGCGCTCGCCACCCGCGCCGAGGCGAGCGCCGTCGTCTCGGCCGCGCCGCAGCCGACCGCTGCCGCCCCTGCGGCAAGCCCGATCGTGAAGCGCGCCCGCGAGCGCGCCGCCGCGACCCGCAGCTGAGGAGCTGACGCATGCCCGTCCTCACCCAGTCGCCGACGCTCGGCGATCTCCTGAAGTTCGAGCTCAACGGCAACTACACCCGCGAGACCGTGACGCTGAAGTCCGGCACGGACTACGCGCTCGGCGCCGTGCTCGGCCAGATCACCGCCTCCGGCAAGTACCGGCTCTCGCCCGCCGCCGAGGTGGTCGGCGACGAGGGCGCCGAGACCGCCGTCGCCGTGCTGATCGAGGCGGTGGACGCGACAGACGCGGATGCCACCGGCCTCGTCATCGCCCGCGGCCCGGCGATCGTCTCGAAGGCGGCGCTCGTCTTCGACGCCTCCGTCGACCAGGCGGCCGAGATCACCGCCAAGCACGCCCAGCTCGTCGCCGCCGGCATCGTCCCGCGCGACACCGCCTGATCCCGCGCCGCCCGATTCGGGCGGCCGCCATTCCCGGGCTCCGGCCCGCTTCCCCTCATTCCATAGGAGACCGACCCGATGGTCGTGATGAACCCGTTCGACGCGGGCGGCTATTCGCTCGCCGAGATGACCGAGGCGATCAACATCCTGCCGAACGTCTACACCCGGCTCGGGAGCATGGGCCTCTTCCGCTTCGAGGGCGTGACCCAGCGCTCGGTGATCATCGAGCAGGCCGAGGGCGTGCTCAACCTGCTGCCGACCGTGCCGCTCGGCGGGCCCGCCACCGTCGCCAACCGCGACACGCGCTCGATGCGCTCCTTCACCGTGCCCTGGATCCCGCATGACGACGTGATCACGCCGCAGGACATCCAGGGCGTGCGCGGCTTCGGCGTCGCCGACGCCGCCGACCCGCTCGCGACCGTGATGGAGCGCAAGCTCACGCGCATGCGCGTCAAGCACGCGCAGACCCGCGAGTACATGGAGGTGAACGCGCTCCGCGGCATCGTGAAGGACGGCGCCGGCACGACGCTCTACGACTACTTCAGCGAGTTCGGCCTCGCCCAGCTCTCCGTCGACTTCGTGCTCGGCACGGCGGGGACGCAGGTGCAGGCCAAGGTCCGCGATGTCCTCCGGCACGTCGAGACGGAGCTGAAGGGCGAGACCATGTCGGGCGTGCTCGCCCTCGTCAGCCCTGAGTTCTTCGACAAGCTGATCGGGCATGCCAAGGTCGAGGAGGCCTACAAGTACTTCTCCTCCACCGGCGCCCAGCCGCTCCGCGAGGACACGCGCCGGCGCTTCCCCTTCGCCGGCATCGTCTTCGAGGAGTACAACGCCACCGTCACGCTCTCGACGGGCGCCACCGAGACGCTGATCCCGGCCGGCGAGGGCATCGCCTTCCCGCTCGGCACGCTCGACACCTTCGTCACGCACGGCGCGCCGGCCAACCTCATCGAGACCGTCAACACGGTCGGGCTGCCGATCTATGCCCGGCAGATCTCGCGGCCGGACGGCAGCGCCATCGAGGTGAAGACCGAGGCCTCGATCCTGCCGGTCAACAAGCGGCCGCGGCTGGCGGTGCGGATCCACTCGAGCAACTGACGAGCGAGTACGCGAGCACGCGAGCACGCCGCGAGAACTGACGCGCATCGGAGCTACCCGATCATGTTCTATCGAGCGGTGATGCGGCCAAGCCAAATTCGTGAGCCACGGCATCACTGATGCCGTGGACATATTCCTCGAACATCAGCTTGCCCTTTTCGGCGGTGGCCGATTTGGCGGAATTCAGAGCGCCCGAGCGTGGCAGCGTCGGCCAGTTATCCCAAGAGGCGGGGAAAACGTCGTACGGCGGAAATTTGGCCGGCACATCCGTCGCGAGCCGGCTCATGTCCACCAAGTCCGGATGCCTGTAGAGCATGACCGAAGTTTCCATCATGCCGGCGTGTTCGAGCGGCCAGCTCGGGAAGCCCTCGGGCCAGACGATTTTCTCGGTCTCAGCACTGGTGAACTCGTAGTAGCCTATGCGTAGGATTTTCATGTCCTGGATACCATCGCGCCTGAGCTCACGCAGCGCTAGGTCGATGCCCTCGGTGATGAACATCGTGTTTTCGGAATGGCCGTCCATCAGAACAAGGCGCCGGGCGCCGTGACGCGCAAACTCCTCGATCACATCGCGAACTGAGAGGATCATCGCCTCAGCGCAAAGGCTGGTGGTACCGGGGAAGTGATTGCCGCCGCCCGTCCGCGGTTGGGACTTGTAGCCATAGGAGAGCGAAGGCGCGACGAGACCGCCGATCCTGCGAGCGACCTCCTCCGAGATGTCGCGGGGGATGACCTCGTCGCAATTCATGGGAAGATGTGGGCCGTGCTGTTCAAGCGCGCCGACGGGCAGGAAGATGACGGGCTGCTCCTTCATCCGCTCGACATATTCCGTCCACTTGAGCCGCTCGATCCTGACTGTCTGATCCATGATCCCCTCCGAGATTGGCTAAGCGCTGATCAGGAGAGCGTCCGAGGGGTCGAAACACAACCTTAACTCGTCGCCGATTTCCGCCCGCATGTTCTGAAAGGCGCGCTGCGGAAGCTGTACCTTCACCTCCCGATCGCCCGCGTCCAATGTCAGGAGCACACTGGTCCCGATGAAGCTCTCGCCGACGAGCCGGGCGCAGAACAAGTTGGGGCGAGCGGTGGCCGGATCGGTCAGCACCATGACCAAGTCCGCACTCACGACGAGATCCACCTTGTCCCCCTCGGTCACCGCGATGGCGCTCGGGCCGGCGGAATCAAATGTGCCGAGCACCGTCCTGACGGTGCAGCTGCCGTCTGCGGCTGAGGTGACTGTGCCGGGCAGGATGTTGTTGGTGCCGACGAAGGCCGCGACGAACCGGTTGGCGGGCGCGCGGAAGATGTCAACTGGTGATCCGACCTGCTGAATCTCGCCGTCATTCATGATGACGACGCGGTCAGCCATGGCGAAGGCCTCAGATTGATTGTGGGTGACATAGAAGAATGTGATCCCGAGCTGCCGCTGCAACGTCGACAGTTCGGATTGCATCCGTACCACCATGTGCGCATCAAGCGCGGAAAGCGGCTCGTCGAGCAGCAGGACCTCCGGTTCAAGTACCAGCGCTCTTGCAAGCGCCACACGCTGGGCTTGGCCCCCCGAAAGCGTATCGACCGACCTGCCGGCGAGCTCACCGATTCCGAGGCGCTCCAGCCACTCCATCGCGCGCTTTCGACGCTCGGCTTTGCCAAGACCTTCGCTTCGCAGACCGAATGCAACGTTGCCGAGGACGTCGAGAAAGGGGAATAGCGCATAATTCTGCCAGACCAACGGCATCCGCCGCCGCCACGGCGGCACGTCATCGATTGGTCGTCCGCGCCAAAGAATGCGCCCGCCCGTCGGTTTCTCCAGGCCCGCAAGCATCCTTAGCGTCGTCGTCTTGCCGCACCCGCTCGGGCCCATAATGGCGACGAAATCGCCCGCGGTGATCTCGAGGTTCAGGTTCCTCACTGCGACAGTGTCGCCGAACCGCTTCTCGATATCGCGGAAGGCCAGCAGCGGCGCTTCGTTTGCGGACTCCCGATCATCTGGCATCGGCGCTGCCTCGGCCTGATTTCGAGCGCCTACCACCAAAAAGCAGAAGCTGTGCCAGGATCACCAGGGTGAGCGACATTGTGAAGGTCAGGCTGCCGATGGCGTTGACACTAGGGCTGGACTGCCGGGCCACCAGATTGAGAACTCGAACAGGCAGCGTCTCCTCCAATCCGGATACGAACCAGGCGATAGCAAACTCGTCGAGCGAGATCGCCGCGGTGATGAACGCTGAGGCCAGCAAGGACGGGATGCAGAAGGGAACAATTACCCACCTCATGGTACGCCATTCGTTCGCACCGAGGTTCCAGCTCGCCGCCTCGAGGTTCGGCTCCATTTGCGCCAGCTTCAGCCGATTGATTGCCATCGCGAATGGCGTGCAGAGGACCACATGGGCAATCATAACTGAATAGAGCTGGCCCGAGAGCCCGACTTGCGACAAAAACATCAGCATCGCCACGCCGAGGATCAGCACCGGAACCATCGGCGGCATGATGCCCATTGCGACATAGAACTTCTGTCCGAAGAAACGGTACCGGTAGTCGGCGTAGGCGGCACCAAAGCCGATGAATGTCGAGAGCAAAGAGGTGGCGGCGGCCACGATCAGGCTGCGACCGAGCGCCTGCGCAAAGGCAGGCTCGTCCCACACCCGCTTATACCATTCGAGGCTCACACCCTGCAGCGGCAATGTCGGAAACCTGTTTTCGCTAAAAGAAAAGACGAAGCTCACGAGGATCGGCGCGAAAACGAATGCGAAGACGAGGCAGACGTAAGCCCAAGCAAATATCCTCATGCGTCGCGCTCGTCAGGGCGCTTTACGCCATAAGCAAGGGCCATCGCAGCCGATACGACGGCAAGGAGCGTTATGACCATCGTCACGGCGATTACGGATGCGCGCGGCCACTGCAGACCGCCACGCACTTGGTTGACGATTAGTATACTGAGGGTAGGTGGGTTCGAACCGCCAAGCACCTGCGGGCTGATCAGATCGCCGAAACTTAGTACGAAAGCGAAGGCGGCGGCGAGAACGATCCCGTTCCGGGCCGCCGGAATAATGACACGGAAGATCACTGCGACCGGCCCGCAGCCAAGGTTGCGCCCAGCCTCGATGAGGCGCCGGTCGACGGCCGATATGCTGAAGAGCTGCAGGAGCAGCACGAGCGGCATCACCAAAGTCAGGTAGCCAATGACCGAGCCAAAAAGGTTGTTCGTCATTTGGAGTGGGCCCAACCCGATCAGGCCGAGCGTGTCGTTCACGACGCCCTCGTCTCCGAGCATAGTCCTCCACGTGTAGGAGCGGACAAGAAAGCTGGTGAAGAATGGCGCCATGATCAGACAGGCGCCCAACAGACGCAAACGCGGCTGGACATGGAGACCCAGGAAGTATGCACAAGGAAATGCTGCGACGCTTGCGACGAGAGCGGCGAGCGCTGCTCCGATCGCGGAGCGTGCAAAGGCGTCCCAGAAATAGTAGGCACCGAAGATGTTCTGCCAGTTCTTTAGCGACAGGTCAGGCGTTAGCTGGTAGTTCGCCACTGACCAGAAGGTCATAACGACCATGAAGACGACGGGGGCAAGGAAGAAAGCGCCCTGCCATACAGCGAGCGGCCCTCCGAAAAATGTGGCGAACCCTATGCTAGAAAGCCGCGAGGCCCGTCGACTGACGGGCCCGCCATGTCCATTTCGATGTTTCGAAGCCACGGCCGCTCGCCGGAGGACCTATAGGTTCTGGAACTGCGTATAGACTTCCTGCCAATCCTCCATGGACTGATTGGATGGCAACCGCCGCGGAATGATCCGCCCGGCCCTCAGAAGAGAAATGAGGTTCTGGTCGCCTTCCGTGAGGTGAAGCATCTCGGCCTCGCGCGGATCCGTGTCAATCAGGTGCTGCGCCGCCGCCTCGCTAGGAGTGCCAGCCATGTAGGAGGATTTGGTCATCAGCCGCGTCTGACCCTCCACCCCGGTCATGTAGCGCATGAACTCGCGGACGAGGTCGGCGCGTTCGGTGTCTCGCACCATGGAGAGTGACTCAGTCCACATGATCGCCCCCTCTTTGGGTACGGCGCTGGCGATGGGGTGGCCTGCACGCTGCAGGAGCCCGGTGATCCAGTCGCCACACCCTGGGATCACGTACGCCCCACCGTTTGCAAGCAAGTCGAAGACGCCCGAAAAGTCCCAGAATCCCGCGACATTCGGCTTCAACGAAAACAGGCGCTCCTTTAGAGCGGCGAACTGTTCGTCCGAAATGTCGTACGGATCCTTGAAGCCCATCGAGGCACTGACACACCCCATGACCGGTAGGTACCAGTCACGCATTCCGAGCTTGCCCTTGACCTTGTCACTCCACATCACGTCGTAGGAGGACACCTCCTCCGGGCTCAGCTTCTCGGTGTTATAGGCCAGGCCGTTGTAGCCCCAGCTGGTCATTAGAGCCATCAGCTTGCCGTCGAACCAGTGCTGCGGCCACTTTTGGAACTCCGGATAGTAGGCATCCATGTCGTAGTTCGACGGGTCCAGCTCCGCGAGAAGGCCGGCTTTGACCAGCAGCGCGACATACGGTGCGTCCGATGTCACGACATCATAGGTGCCGGGAGGAGATCCATGTATAAGGGCAAGCATCTTCTCACCGTCCGCGTACTCTTTCGCGCGGATCTCGATCCCAGTCTCTTTCAAGAACGGACCGATCACTTCGTCAGCTGAGTGCCCTGAGTACGCGAGCCAGTTGATGACCCTCTCTTGCGCAAAAGATGGTCGGATTACAGATGGCGCAGCTAAAATTGCAACTCCTGTCGCTGCGCCGGCTTTGAGCACTGATCTACGAGATACTCCGCGCAAGATCTTCCGTTTAGATGCAACTTCATTCATCTTATTCCCTCCCGACCTGTTCAGAGAAGTCTGTGGCGACCCCGTGACCCATCGTTCCGCGTGCACCGAAGTGGCACCGGCGACAGTAGGTCTGCCCTCGGCACCGGTGCAAGATCCTCACTCATGAGCCCGTAAATGACGCAGGCAATATCCATTCTCGAAACGCAACTTTGGGAACTCCTCTACGGCCCTGTCTACGCCGTGTTCGGGACCCCAGCGACCCTTACGCCGAACCGCCCAGACCCCGCTCCGATCGCCATCAGGGTCATCGAGCGAACGATGAGCACCGATGCATCGGAGGAGTTCGATCTCGGCGCGCTCCGACCTGGCGCGTTCGTCCGTAGGCGCGAACTCGACGAGGCCGGGATTGCGCCCGCCGAGCTCGACCGCGGCACGCTCGCCTTCGGCGGACGGACTTGGACGATCCACGCGCATAGCCCGCGACCGGGCCCGGACGGCGAAGCCTCGGGCGAGATCCTGATGTATCTGGTCGAGGACGCCGATGCTTGATCTGCGTGAGGAGATCCTTGCGCGCCTCGTCGCGATCGCGGCGGAGGTGCCGGGCGTCGTGCTGGCGGGCCGGAACCGGGTCGCGCTCTCCGAGACGGCGCGGCCGGCGATCGTCGTTCTCGACGCCGACGAGGCCGCAGAGGATGAGGAGCGCGCCGGCCGGCCGGCGGCCTCGCCGCAGCTCGTCGTCATGACGCCCGAGCTCTTCGTGCTCGCCGGCAGGCCGGCCGCCGAGATCGGCGCCGAGCTGAACGCGTTCCGCCGGCGCATCATCCGCCGCGTGCTGACCGACGCGCCGCTGCTCGGCCTCGCCGGCTCGAACGGCTTCGTCCGCTATGCCGGCTGCGCGACGGCGCTGGCCGCCGGGCGGAGCCTCGAAGGGGAGATGAGCCTCTCCTTCGCCATCCGATACGTGCTGAGACCCATGGAGTTGGAGGACTGATGCCCGCCGCGCCGAACATCAACAACTACTACATCGGTAAGGGGAAGGTGTACTGGACCCCGGATGGCGGCGCCGAGCGCGAGCTCGGCAACGTGCCGGAGTTCGAGTTCACGCCCTCGCTCGAGAAGCTCGACCACTACAGCTCGCAGGCGGGCGTCCGCTCGAAGGACCGCTCGGTCGTGCTCGAGAAATCGGCCCAGCTCCGGATCGTCATGGAGGAGTGGTCGGTCGAGAACCTCCCTGCAGCTGATGGGCGACACGCCCGCCGACAACGGCTCGGGTGACATGGAGTTCGACCTCCTGGCCGAGGACGAGATCCGGGGGCAGATCCGCTTCGTCGGCGCCAACAGCGTCGGCCCGCAGGTGGCGATCACGCTGCCGCTCGTCTCGTTCATCCCGTCATCGGCGATCAGCCTGATCGGCGACGAGTGGGGCACGCTCGAGCTGGCGGGCGAGGTGCTGACGAGCGCGGGCTCGTTCGGGACAGCGACAATCAAGGAGCCCACCTGATGGTCAGCCTCGTCGACATCGCGCCGGCCACCGAGCGGGTGACCGTGCGCGGCCAGGAGATCGAGGTCTCCGGCGTCTCGGCTGCGGGCGTGGCGATGCTGCTCGCGCGGTTCCCGGACCTCCGCAAGCTCTTCGCCGGCCGGGATGTCGGCATGGAGGAGCTGATGGCCGTCGGCGGCGAGCTTGTCGCCGCGATCATCGCCGCCGGCACGGGCAGCCCGGGCGGCCCCGCCGCCGAGGCAGCCGCCGGCCGGCTCGGCATCGACGAGCAGGCCGATCTGCTCTCTGCGATCCTGCGGGTGACGCTCCCCAAGGGGGTCGGCCCTTTCGTCGAGAAGCTGCTGGCGCTCGGGGCCGTGCTCGACCCGGCAGCGCCGTCTTGGCCCCGGCCACGACATCGCGGAAGCGATTGAGCGGCTGATCGCCTCGGGGCATCCGCCGCACGTCGTCTGGACCTACACGCCCCGACAGCTCGCAGGCTTTCTCGCGCTGGCCGGCCAGCGCGCCAGGGCCGATGCGGCAGCGGCGCTCTCCATCCAGCACGCCGCCATGCACATGAAGCCGCGGGATCTGCGGAAGGCGATCAGGGACCTCTCCGAATGAAGGGACGGCTGAAGGTCAGGGTCGACCGCGAGCCGCGGGCGTTCCTGCGTGCCTTCATGGCCGCAGAGGAGCCGATTGCGCGCGCGGCAACGGCGGCGGTCGGCGAGGCCGGCGAGCGTATCAAGGTGGCAGCACGAGCTGACATCGCCGCCGCGGGCTTCAGCCGCAAATGGCAGAACGCGCTCAGGGTCGATCGCTACCCGCGTGGGCACGAGGTCTCGGTGAATGCCGCGGCGCACGTCTACCACCGCATCCCCTATGCCTGGGTGCACGAGGAAGGCGCGACCATCCATGGGCAGCCCTTGCTCTGGCTGCCGCTCTCGAACGCACCCGACAAGATCGGCCGCTTCCGCATGACGCCCCGGCGCTACCCCGGGCCGCTGCAGTTCGTCCGCCGCGCGGGCAAGCCGCCGCTCCTCGTCGCCAAGCTCGGGATCAGCCGCGGCCGGGCGGAGAAGGGGGTGGGCAAGATTACGCTCGCGGCCGCCAGAAAAGGTGTGGCCGGCGGCGGCAAGAACCGCGTGGTCCGCTCGGTGCCGATGTTCGTCGGCATCTCCACCGTCCGGCTGCGCAAGCGGTTCGGCATTCTCGCCATCGTCCGGCGCGAGGCGGCGCGGCTGGCCGGGCTCTACGCCAAGCACCTTAGGACGGACGGCTGATGGCAACCAGGACCATCTCGCAGCGCATCGCGCTCACCGGCTCGGAGGAGATCCGCAAGCAGCTGGCGGTCCTCGGCGAGTGGGGCGAGAAGGCCTTTCGGGACATCCAGGCCGCGGCCGAGAAGTTGCGCGGCCCCGGTGCCGAGTTCGCCCGCAACATGGACCGGGCGCGCAAGCGCGTCCGCGAGCTCGGCGAGGACTTCGACAAGGTCGGCTCGAAGATCCGGAACTTCGGGGCCGGCGTCTCGCTGGGGCTGACTGCGCCGCTCGTCCTGGCCGCCAAGCAGTCGGTCACCGCCTGGAACGAGCAGGTCGACGCCATCCAGAAGGTCGAGGCTGCGCTCGCATCGACCGGCGGGGTCTCGAAGCAGACCTCCGCGGGGCTGCAGGCGATGGCGAGCGAGCTGCAGGGCATCACGACCTTCGGTGACGAGGCCGTGCTGTCGATGCAGGCGGTGCTGCTGACCTTCACGAACATTCGCGGGCAGCGGTTCGAGCAGGCGACGACGGCGATCTCGAACGTCGCGACGGCGCTCGGGACGGACCTGCAGAGCGCGGCGCTGCAGGTCGGCAAGGCGCTGAACGATCCGCGCCAGGGCATCACCGCGCTCAGCCGCGCCGGCATCCAGTTCAGCGACGCGCAGCGCGCCAACATCAAGCAGATGGTCGAGATGGGCGACGTGGCGGGCGCCCAGGGCATCATCCTGAAGGAGCTGGAGATCCAGTTCGGCGGCATCGCCGAGGCGATGGCGAAGACGCCGACCGGCCAGTGGACCGTGGCAATGAACGCGCTTGGCGACGCCATGGAGCAGGTGGGCGCCATCATCGTGCCCTACCTCACGCAGCTGGCCGCGGTGATCAAGGATCTGGCGCTCGCCTTTCAGGCCCTGCCGGAAAGCACAAGGACCACGATCGTCGTGCTTGCCGGCGTGGTCGCCGTGATCGGGCCGGTCCTGACCGGCATCGGCCTGATAGTGCAGGGGCTCGGCGCGCTTGGCATCGGCTTCGCCGGGGTTATGGGCCTCGTCGCCCGCTTCACCGGCATGCTCCTTTCGCTCGCCGGCGGCTGGAACATCGTCATGCTCGCGATGCGCGGCATCCTCGCGCTCGCCGGTGCGATGCTCAGCTGGCCGGTGGCGCTCGGCACAGCGTTCGGCGTGCTCGTCGCCATCGTCGTGCAGCATTGGGATGCCATCGTCGCGACCATCACCGGCGCGCTCGATGTCGTGCGTGGCGCGGCGCAGTCGGCGACGGAGGCCATCCAAGGGTGGTTCGGCTCGGCGTTCAACTGGATCGCCGACAAGATCGAGGGCGTCCTCGATTGGGCTGCCGATAAGCTCGAGCAGATCAAGGAGATCATGGACGGCATCTTCTCGGGGGGGCGGCGGCGGCTCGGGATCCGGGGCGCCTGGCTTCGCCGCTGGCGGCCGTGTCCGCGGACCGGGGAGTGCCAGCAGCGACAGCATCCTCGCGCGCCTCAGCAATGGCGAGTTCGTCGTGAAGGCGCGTGCGGTCCAGCACTACGGCGCCAGCGTCTTCGAGCGTCTGAACCAAATGACGATGCCGCGGACGCTGGTCCCTGGTTTTGCCGGAGGCGGGCTCGTACTGCCGGGGCCGGCGCAGAGTGGCGGCTCAGGCGGCGGCAGCTACGCGACGCTGAACCTGTCGATCGGCAACGAGGTGTTCCGCGGGCTGACGGCGCCGCGCGAGACCGCCGAGCGGCTGATCCGGTTCGCGACCACCGAGGAAACGAAAAAGGCCGGACGGCGGCCGGCGTGGTTCGAGGGAGGCTGATGCTCTACCGGACGCAGGATCTCGCGCGCTGGGGCGCGGGCAAGGGCAGCAATCTGCTGCCCGTCGAGATCGACGAGAACAACTGGGAGATCGAGGGACGGCTGCAGGCCGTCGAGGCGGCGGCGCTGGAGGCGGCGAACGGCATCGCCAACGTGACGGTGACCGGCTCTCAGATGACGGTCTACCTTGAGGACGGGACGCCGCTCGGCCCCTTCACGCTGCCGACGGCGATGATCCGCTACCGCGGCGACTGGACGGTCAGCACCGTCTACAGCGAGTTGGACCTCGTGGCGGTCGCCGAGCTCGGGCTCTACCTCGTTCTCGAGGATCACACCTCGGACGCCACCAGCTTCGACGCGCTGGCCGAGGACGGCGAGGCCAATCCCCTCTACCGGTACCTGCTGCCGATCGGCGAGCCGAGCGTCTCGGCCGCGGGCACCGTGGTCCACGCCAGCCCGACCGACCTGAACTTCGCCGGGGCCGGCGTCGCTGTGGCCGACGACGGCGACGCGACCGTCACCATCACTATCGCGGGCGCGAGCGCGATCTCGGAGGAAGGCGCCCAGGTCGTCGCGACGCCCACCGACGTCAACTTCGCCGGGGCGGGCGTCTCCGTTGCGGACGATGGCGACGGCACGGTGACCGTGACGATCGCGGGCATCGGCTCGGTCACGCTCGGCAACCTCTCCGACGTCACCATCAGTTCGCCCGAAAGCGGCCAGTTCCTCCGCTACGAGGGCAGCGCCTTCGTCAACGCCACGGTCGACTGGTCGGATCTGGCGAACGCGCCGGCGAGCTTCACGCCGTCCGCGCACGGGCACGACTGGTCCGAGATCTCGGGCAAGCCGACGACCTTCACGCCGTCGACCCACACGCACACCGCAGACGAGGTCGACGGCGCCGCGATCGAAGAGATCGCCGGGACGACCTACACGCAGGTCGCGGCCGATCGCGCCAAGTGGAAGCGGACCACCAACGGCAGCGCCGTCAGCATCACGATCGACGCAAACGTCAACGGCGCGGGAGACGAAATCACCTTCAGCCAAGGTGGCGCGGGTCAGATCACCTTCGCGGCTGGCGCCGGCATGACGCTGACCTCGCGCGGCGCCGCGCTGAAGAGCGCCGGCCAGTACGCGGTCTGCGGGGTGAAGTTCGTCTCGGCTACCGAGGCGACCCTCTTCGGAGACATCACCGCATGAGTTTCCACCCGGGCCTGGTCGGTGCATCGCGTCGCCGTGCGGCCGGCGGCGGCGCCGGGCCGCTCACTCCCGTCTCGGCGACCTATTGGCGCCTGCGGATGCCGAACAACCCGAACAACCTCTCGCTGCAGATCAGAGAGATCGAGATGCGCGGCTCCGTCGGTGGGGCGGATCAGTGCTCAGGCGGCACCGCGACATCGAGTTCGGGCACCGCCGCGAGCGCCTTTGACGACAGTTCGGTCTCTCTGAATGGGTCAGGCTCGTACGCGGAATGGGTGCAGTACCAGTTTCCCTCCGCGGTTGAAGTGGTCGAGTTGTCCTTTCAGGTGGCTGAGGGGGATTACGGTCCGCGCGTCATCCAGCTTCAATACTCGAACGACGGGACGACCTGGACCGCGTGGGCTCACTGGATCGGGCTGAGCTGGACCGACGACGAGACGAAGGTTCTGAACGCGGCGAACCGCAACGTGATCCCGGAAGGGCACTCGCCGTTCTGGCGCTGCCGGATCACCGCGAACAACGGCAACCTCAACCTCGAAATCACGGCGGTCGAGTTCAGGCTGTCGGCCGGAGGTGCGAGCGAGTGCCCGACGACTGGCGGTAAGGAAGCGGGCCGGACCTCTACGGATGCGAATTGGAACGTCGGCAATGCCTTTGACGGCGTGCCCGACGCCACGGCCGCCGTTGTCGGCATGTCCGCCGCGGGCATGTGGCTCGGCTACATGTTCCCCTCGAACATCGCGCCCGTCGAGGCCGGCGTCCGCGCCGACACCAACCGGACCTCGGCGCCCAAGGACTTCACCTTCGACTGCTCGAACGATTGGGGCCTGACCTGGACGACCGTCCATGCGGGCACGGACAACATCGACTGGACGTCGGAGGAGATGCGCTCGTTCGATCTGACGCAAGCGGCCAGCAGCGGCGTCGCGGGCGACTGGTACATCGATATGAGCCGGATCGCAGCTGGATGGCAGATCACGAACCGCGCCACGACAGGCGAGAACATCAGCGGCGGCAATGCCGATCCGGGCTTCTTCCTGAGCAACAAGCCGCTCGGCACCAGCCTGAAGAGGTATTGGGAGATCGAGGTCGTCGCTCGCGCCTCCGGCGGCGGCAACCCGAACCAGATCGGCATAGTCGAGGCGAGCCAGCGCGCCTTCTACCAGTCGATCAACATGGGCGCGCGGACGAACTGCGTCGCCTATCGTTCGGACGGGAACATCTACAGGTCGAACGCGCTGCAAGGCGCAGGCTCGTCGTGGACGACGGGCGACATCCTCATGGTGAAGTACGATCCGGCCGCTGACACGGTGGAGTTCGGCAAGAACGGCGTGTTCAGCGGCCTGGCTATCGCGACGCTCGATGCCGGCGCCTTCTATCCCGGCATGGGCCTCTACGACCAGGGCGACAAGCTCAGGCTGATCGGCAACGCGGCGGACTTCACCTACGAGAAGCCCGCCGGCTTCCACGATCTCGCAGCCTGAAAGCACTGAGCATGGCTGATCTCGTCATCGCCGGCATCGGCCTGCCGGCCGCCTCGATCCGCGGCGTCACGCAGACGCTCGAGCCGATTGCCGCCTCCGCACAGCTTATGCGGACCGTCAACGGCCAGCTCGTCGACGTCTCGACCTCGGCCTTCCGCAAGTACGCGAGCACAATCCGCTGCGCCGACCAGGCGCCGCCAGCGCTCGACGGGATCTGGCCCGGCCAGCAGGTCACCGTCGATTGCGTGGCCGAGCTCGTGCACGCCGTTGGCGGCACGCCCGCGCGGTCCGTCGTCGCCAGCCGGACGGATAGTGGTTTCGTCTTCTACCGCCCGCGGCTCACCATGCGCGTGCTCTCCTACGAGATCGACCAGGACGAGTGGGGCGCAGCTGTGGCGTGGACGCTGACTCTGGAGGAAGCATGACCTTCCACTTTGCCTGGGCTGGGCCCGCCGAGACCACCTTCGGGGTCGAGCACCAGGTCGAGGACGAGGAGGTCTTCGCCTTCGCGCTCGAGCACACCGAGGGCGATTTCGCGACGCTCGCGATCGACATACGCAACCCGCGCCGGCAGTTCCTCGCGGAAGGCGCCGATCTCTGGATGTGGCTCTCCGAGGACGGGACCGCGCTGTTCTTCGGCCGGCTGGTCGCCGTGCCCGAGGATCTGCACGCCGAGATCGTCCGGCTGAACTTCGTCGCGCGCCCGACCGGCTTCGACACGACGAAGCGGGCGCTCGCCGACACGCTGCGCGTCTGGCCATATTGGGATCCGGTCTGGATCCTCGACGAGCGCATGGAGGATCCCGACACCGTCCTCGAGGCGCGCACGCAGCTTTGGCACATCGACCGCGTCACGCATGCCGTGACGGTCTCGGACATCATCTCGGGCGAGGACGGAACGCTCGCGATCTCGGACCACGACTACTCGTCGCTCAGCGTCCGTTACGGGGCGCCGCCGGTCCGGCGCGTGACGGTCGACGCCGAGATCTCCTGGGACCAGCAGGCCGCAGGCTCGCTCGACATCACGAACGAGCTTCTCGCCGCCTTCGCCGCGGCGGGCTCGCCGGCCGGGGTCGCCTCGTCCTACACCGGCCAGGGGCTCGAGGCGGATTGGCCGCAGGAGGGTACGGACCTGCGCGGCGGCTGGCGCGTAGGCGAGGTCACGCTCACCCGGGCCGATGGCGTCTGGAAGGACGCGCGCTACAAGGATGCCCGCATCACGGCGCCGACGGCTCGCGTCCTCCCTGCCGGGCTCCGCATCGATCCGATCGGCGGTGGCGCCCTGACCGGCGCCCGGCGCGCCTCGGAGGCGTTCCTGACACCGCCCGTCACGGCGCGCTTCTACGTCTGGGAGTTCCGTCCCACCTTCGCGCTCGACTACGCCGTCTCGCGCCAGCGGTTCGAGCGCGTCTCCTTCGAGCTGACGGGCGACGTGCAGCGCGTCTTCACCGACGCGGGCGAGGACGAGGAGATCATCCTCTCGCTTGGCTCTCGCAGGGTCAGCGAGACGATCGACGGCTCGGTTCCGCTCGGCGATCTGCGTCGGCCCTCCTACCTCA
The DNA here is from genome assembly GCA_963745085.1 of uncultured Alphaproteobacteria bacterium. Taxonomy (GTDB): domain Bacteria; phylum Pseudomonadota; class Alphaproteobacteria; order Rhodobacterales; family Rhodobacteraceae; genus Thermohalobaculum. The sequence goes on from CAVUWP010000029.1 coordinate 19,310, forward strand.
ACACCGACCGCGGCCGGCAGTCGCTCGACTACCTGATCGCGCTGGCGCGCTCGCGCCTCCTGGCCCGCGCCCGCGCCGTCGAGGTGGAGTGCACCATCCCATTTGCCAGCGGAACCGGCCTCTCCTGCCGGATGAACGCGACTATCACCGACAGCCGGCTCCCGGGCGGCTCCGCGTCGGGCAAGGTGATCGCCTACACTCTGCGCGCCAGCGGCGATGGCTCGCGGTTTTGCGACGTGACGATTGGCTGCACGATCGGGAACGGGGCGACCGAGACCGCGACCACCGGCACGCCCGCTTACGTCGAGGACGGCTACGTCGACGACGGCTACCAGCAGCGAACCGGCCAGACCTTCGAGGCAATCGCCGGCGAAGTCACTTACCCCGACATGAGCGGCGTCGCGATCGGTGACGACGGGCTCAGCCTGATGGACCTCCGCGCCGCGGACGTGATCGAGTCGCTCTCGGTGCTGAACGGCGAGAGCACGCAGGGGGCCGTGCTGAACGGCCGCTTCGAGGATATCCCTGCCGCGATCGAGGCGCTGAACGCCGCCTACACCGAGGTCGTGCTCGAACTCGTCCCGCTCGTCGGCGGTCCGTTCGAGACCGAGTACGACATCGCGGTCTCGCCCCTGGCCGTCCCCCGCACGCTGACGCTGTGATCGTCCTCATCGAGTCGCATGAGCGGGCGCGGGAACCGCGCCGGCCGGAAGTCGCCGCGCCCGACTGCGGCGCCCGCTGGGGCAAGGCTTCGGAGTACGGCTTCGACCAGACCGACGCGGAAGCCGAGAACGCGGAGAGCGGCGGCTTCAACACGGTCAAGCGGTCCTCGAGCCCGTCCCGCATCAAGCTCTGGAATCTCTCGCCGGTCTGGCGGGCCTACGACGTCGTGGAGGTACCCTCCAGCGACGACCCGACGCAGACGATGGAGGCGACCGTCACCCGCCAACTTCTGCTCCCGGTCGGATCGAGCACGCAGAAATATGTCGGCGGCGGGATCGGCTATGTCGACGATCCGCGGGGCTACGGCTACGAGGAGCGGACGATCCATACCTACGTCCTGCTGACCATCCCGTCGCCGCTGCCGGACGCCGAGGTGGTCGACAGCGGCGTCGAGGGCGCGTGGCCGAGCTACCCGACCGAGGCGTTCTCGCCAGGGGCGTACTCGCCGACGGCGCCGTTGCCGGGACCCTGGACGCGGTGAGGTGGTCCGACCTCGCGCGGCTCTACACGCCGGTCACCGCGACGCCACAGCTGCGCGCCCGCATCGTCCCGCTCACCGAGACCGATCCGGGCAGCGGCGCGCGCTGGGGCCGCCCGTCGGCATTCTCATGGTCGAACGAGGCGGCGAAGCAGCGCCCTGACGAGCAGAGCATCACCAACACCACGCCGTCCGGCAGCCCGGCCGAGTACATGCGGATCGTCGCCGCTGACCTGCTCGTGGCATCGCAGAGGGTCCGGGTGCAGTCGCCCATCGACCCGAGCGTCTGGGTCGAGATCGACCGCCTGCGCCGGATGGTCTTCCACTACACTGAGTACCCGCCGAAATCGAGCCCGAGCGGCCTGACGCGGACGCGGACCACGTACTTCGATCTGTCCTTCGACCTGCATCCGTCGCCGGACGAGGAGGAGGAGGTATGAGGCTCGCACGCCATCCGCCGCCGCTTCGTCGTGGCGGTCGAGTCGCAGACCGTCGATCGCACGCCTGTCGAGCCGCTGGTCGATCCCGATCCTGCATGCCGGCGCCCGCTGGGGCCAGCCGACCGTCTTCGACCAGGCATTGCGCCCGCGCGCGTCCGACGAGCCGGCCGGTTTCTCCGTCGATTGGGTCGACACGTACCGGGTCTTCAAGGGCTCCGAGACGCATCGCGAGTACAGCCGCATCACGGTCGGCGAGACCCAGCCCGAGGGCATCCGGAGCGTCACCTTCTACACCGGCAGCCGCAAGGAGCGGCGCAACGTCCGCGGCGTGATCTTCACGAACGTGATCCACGACTACGTGAAGTTCAACTTCCCCGTCTTCGCCTTCAGCGGCGCGCGCGGCGCGCCGCATCCGCCACCAACCCCTGAAGACGAGGACGACGAATGACGACCCCGCCACCGATCGACCTGAGCCCCTTCCGGATCCTCGTCGACTTCCTCGCCGGGGGCTACTTCGCGCTGGTGAGCATAATCATGCAGTCGGGCACCACCTCGGTCCTCCACCGGATCGAGTTCGCCGCGCCGAGCATCGGGAGCTTCGGCCTCTCGGGCGCCGACGACTGGTTCCTGCCGGCCGGCGCGGACCCCGCATCCGCCTACGGCTATCTCGTGATGGCCGGCAACAACGCCTCGACGGCATTTGCCGCGCTGAACCTCGTCAACATCGGCAAGAGCCTCGCGGACAATCCGGACGAGGAGCGGACGCACCTCGAACTGGACTGCTTCTTCCGGCAGTTCACCGGCTCGAACAGGTCCGGCTACATGCGCTGCGAGGTCTACCGCGGGCCGCTGATGATCGACGTCATCGCGCATCTCAACCCCGACGCGATCTTCGACGCGCTCGGGACCGGCGTCGACACGGTGCGCACGGCCTTCCAGTACCGCCGCGACGGCCACATCAGCTTGCTCGCCGAGCACGAGGAGACGATCACCGTCTCGATCACTGAGAAGCGGATGCGGATCAGCATCCCGGTGGTCGGCGAGGACCACACTCCGACGTTCCAGCTCGTCTGATCGGAAGAGTCCGCTGGTCCCAGCCAGCCGCTTGAAAGGCATCATCATGGATCAGCGTTCGGATCTCCTGCAGCTCGCGCTGCATTGGCTCGGCACGCGCGGGCTGCTCGGCGTCTTTCTCGCCACCAGCACGACCGTGCTTCGCTGGCTGCTCGGCTTCGACGGCACGGCGCGCGAACTCGCCCTCTCCTTCGGTGCCGCGCTCTTCGTCATCGGCTTCGTGGCGCCTGGCATCGCCGAGCTGCTCGGCCTCGGCCAGGAGGGTGCATCCATGTGCGGCGCCATCCTCGGCATCGTCGCGCGGCCGCTGCTCGAGGCGCTCATGCAGATCGGGCGCGCGCTCCGCGAGGATGCTCGCGCGCTCCTGCGCGCTTGGATCGCGCGGCGCTGGGACTGAGCTGGCACGGCACTTGCGACGATTGCCCCGGGTATGTGGTGAGCAGTGTGTGCATCATGAGTGGCGACGTGCGCGTTCTGGCTCACCGCTTCCATTGTGCTGCCGAATGTGAAGCCTGCGGCAACGCGATCGAGATCAGCTATCGCGATCTGCGGCGCGCTTTCTCCGGCAGGTTGCCGGACAAGGCGTGGATCGAGCGGTCTCTCGTTTGCGCTTGTGAGGCCACCAGGCGCAGAGCCGAGTGGCGCGACACGTCCGTCGTCGGAAGCATGCTTCCCGGTGAGACGCGCCGGCTCAGCGCGTGTGGCATCGCGGCTCGGGCGTACCGGAGCGAGTGACGCCAACTCCGCCACTCCAGCGCCGGCACGCCTCCCGTCGGACACGGCAGACCGCGAGCCATCCTGCCGCTCGACCGGCCCTGTGGCGGCCGCCCTGGTGGGCTCCGAGCGGTCGCCGCGATCCCGACCGCCGCGCTCGATTCGCCCCACAGTGCGGCGTTTCCCGTGGTCCCGCGCTTCTCGGGTCCGGGTCCCCCTCAGCTCACGCGCTATTGGGGTGCGGTCATCTTGAGCCCTCGCCGCCTTGAAGTCAGTTGCAAAGAGCGCTAGCCGGCGCCCGCGGCGGATGCCGTTCTCGGCCAAGCTGAACGCAGCGCTCTGGACCGCCGAGACCGCGGCCGAGGGCGGCACCGGGGATCGGCCGGCCGCCCGGGCGCCCCCTCACGCGATGCCGCGATGCCGCCCGCGACGGCACAGGCCGAGCCCGCCGAGGGCCGCGACCAGCATCCAGAGCGATGCCGGGAGCGGAACGGCAGAAGCAGACGTCACGGCCGCCTCGAAGGTGTCCGGGCCGAGGCCGATCAGCACCGGGGTCCCGACCGGCACGTTGAAGCCTGGAAGGGCGCGTACCTGGAGGAAATCCACGCCGCCATTGTCGATGATGACGTTCTGGGACAGCACGATCTCGAGCGGGTCGAACGGATCCGGCGTGAAGCCGAGAAGGAGCTCGATAATGCCGCCCCGTATGATTAGGTCGCCGGCGATACCTATCTGATCGAAGTCGCTCGGTCCGAACGCCTCCATGAGGAACGTCCCTCCCTCGAGGACCAGGTTGCCGTCAAAGAACAGCACGCCCTGGGACTCTCCCGGCGAGATTATCCCGTCTTCCCTGACATAGGTCGTGTTGGTCGTGCTCGATCCCATGACCGTGCCGCTGCCATCGAGGATCCCGCCGCGGCCAACGGCGACCTCATCGGCCTTGAGCGTGCCGCCATTGCGCAGCGTGACGGTGCCTTTCCCGGCGTCCGCAAGGGCTGGATCGACGCCAATCCCCAGCAGCGACCCGGCATCGAGCAGCGAGTCTGCGCCGTCGACCAGGATCTTACCAGTTGCGCCAGGCCTGTCGCCGACGAAGCCGAGGGCTCCGTTGTCCCCTATCGTGTCGGACATGATGATCTGGCCGCCGTTCAGGATGTTGAGCGTTCCGGTGCCTTCCTCGAGGCGGCCGACGCTGAAGAACGGGCTGTCGCCCTGCACGAACACGGTGGACCCGGCTCCATCAACGGTCATCGTCCCGTTGCCCATCGGCCCGAGCACCCGGTCGCCGCCGAGATTGAAGCCCGGAAAATCGGCCCCTGGCGCCGAGGTCGAGTCGATGCTCAGCAGCGCGCCATCCGTGACGTTGACGAAGCCCACGCCCCTGTCGGCCCCCACGGAGAGGAACGCGCCGCCGCCGAGCCGGGCGAAGCTCTCCGGACATGGATCGACACAGCTGCCGGAGAGCGAGATCATCGAGTCCGGGCCGTCCAGGTTCAGGGTTCCCACCGAGCCGGGCTGGCCGCCGACGTTGAGAAAGACGGGCCCGACGACCTTGCCGCCCGTGTTGACGTTGAGCACGCCGCGGGCAGTCGTGACCTCGTCGAGGTCGCTGGCGACGTTCAGGTCCGTGTTGATGCCTGAGAAGGTCAGCTGGCCGCCGTTGACGATGTTCATCGTGCCGTCGCTTCGGCGGCCGATGAAGGCGTCCCCAAAGGCGCTGTCGACAAGCAGCTCGGAACCGGCCCCGGAGATGGTGACCGTGCCGGCGCTGCCGGCGTTGCGGCCGATCTGGAAGCCGGCCTCGTCGTGGTTCTCCGGGCGGTTCGACATGCCGTCGAGATCGGTGACGATGACGCGCCCGCCATTGGTGATGTCGAGAGAACCCGTGCCGCTCCGACCGATCGTCAGATAAGCGGCGGAGCCGTTCGGATCACGCCCCTCGAGCCGCCACTCGCTGCCGGCGCCGGTCACGGTTGCGCCGCCTGTGCTGCCGGCGGTGACGCCGAGATTGCCAAAGGGCGACGGGTTGACGGTCCTCAGCGTGCTGCCGCCGTTGATCTCGAGTGTGCCGTCGTCCGACGTCCCGCCGGCGCCGCCGACCTGCACGTTCGAGGTGGTCGCCGCGGTCTCCAGATCGGGCGGAGCAAAGCTTCCCGAGGCGATGATGTCTCCGGCCGCCGGACCGGTAAGCCCGGCGAGAAGCAGGCCGGCCGTGGCCGGCCCCGCCGGCAAGGCAAAGCTGAGCGGTTTCCACCCTGCAGTCATTGGCATCGTTGCAGCCTCCCAAGCACAAGGCGCAGTTATCACCGGCACGGGTCCGGGTAGCTCGTAGATGACCCCGCGCGCAGGAGCGCCTCGTGAAAAGCTATCGACGGTAACCGGACGGCGCATGACCCAAATGGGTAATGCATTATCGCGATCAGGCGGACGAAGGCAGCGACCCGCGAGCGATGCCTCGAAGCTCAACGCCGCCCAGCGAGCCGAGCTCGTGCGGATCGTCGAGCGCGGGCCAATCCCGGCGATAGACGGCGTGGTGCGGTGGCGACTGATCGATCTCGCCGCCTGGGTTCGGCATCTCGGTCAGTGAGGCGACGCTCAGCCGGGAGCTCAAGGCGCTCGGCTATTCGAAGCTGTCGGCGCGGCCACGCGATCATGCGCAGAACGAGGAGTGGATCGCCGCCATTAGACTTACCTGCCCGCCTGGCAGAGATCCGGGACGCGCTCCCGTGCGGCACCGAGATAGAGCTGTGGTTCGCGGACGAGGCGGGGGTGGGCCACAAGACCAAGATCACCCCGCCGCTGGGCGAAACGGGGACTGTCAGGAAGTTCATGTGCGGGCAGGCGATGCTGTCGGACGACGCATCTGTCATGGAGCGCCAAGGATGTTTTGGACGCGAGCGGCTGTTTTCGCTAGTGGATAGAACCTGACAGAGGAGTCCCGGAAGGGATTCCCATGAGGTTTGCGCCATGCAAGTCTGCGGCATGCGCACCGGCATCACGATCAAGGTTTCGCCCGAGGATCGCCGTCGCCTGGAAGCGGTCGTGGGGGACCGCAACAGCCCGCAGAAGCATGTCTGGCGGGCGCGGATCGTCCTGCTGACGGCGGACGGCGTCGGCACCAACGGCATCATGCGGACGACAGCCAAGTCGAAGACCTGCGTCTGGCGCTGGCAGGAGCGCTTCGCCGGGGAGGGCGTCGACGGGCTGCTGCGCGACAAGACGCGCCCTGCCGGGATCCCGCCGCTCGACCGGACAGTGGTCGAGCGTGTGGTGGCGCTGACGCTGAAGGAGCTGCCGCCGCGCGAGGCCACCCACTGGACGGGCGCCATGATGGCCAGGGCCGCCGGCATCAGCGTCAGCTCGGTGCAGCGCATCTGGCGGGCGCACGGGCTGGCGCCGCACCGCATGCGCCGGTTCAAGCTCTCCAACGACCCGCAGTTCGTCGACAGGCTGCGGGACGTCGTCGGCCTCTACGTCGAGCCGCCAGCGCATGCCATCGTGCTGTCGCTCGACGAAAAGAGCCAGATCCAGGCGCTCGACCGCACCCAGCCAGGCCTGCCGCTCAAGAAAGGCCGCGCCGGCACCATGACCCATGACTACAAGCGCCACGGCACCACCACGCTGTTCGCCGCGCTGAACGTCCTCGACGGCAGCGTGATCGGGCGCAACATGGCCCGTCACCGCCACCAGGAGTTCATCCGCTTCCTCAATGCCGTCGAGGCCGAGGTCCCGGCCGGCAAGGTCGTCCACGTCATCCTCGACAACTACGCCGCCCACAAGCATCCGAAGGTCTGGCGCTGGCTCGACCGGCATCCGCGCTTCACCTTCCACTTCGTCCCCACCTCCTGCTCGTGGCTCAACGCAGTCGAAGGTTTCTTCGCCCGGCTCACCAGACGCCGGCTGAAGCGCGGCGTCTTCCGCTCCGTGGTCGACCTGCAGGCCGCCATCAACCGCTTCATCGCCGACCACAACACCGACCCGAAGCCCTTCGTTTGGACCGCCGATCCCGACCGCATCATCGCCGCCGTCCGACGTGGGCACCAAGTGTTGGATTCGATCCACTAGCTGGGTGGTCGTGGAACGCATTGCCCTGGAGGGCGACGACGTGCGGGTCCTTGCCAAGTGTCCGCCTGTTCGGAAGCGTGGTCGTGCGCTGCATCGCTGAGGGCCCATTCGGCGGCGATCGCTTCACCGTGCACGCGAGCATCATCCGCGCCGATGCGAAGCCTGTTTCCCGGTGAGATGCATCGGCTCAGCGCACGTACCAACGCGGCCTGGGCGTGCCGGAGCGAAATGTTCCCGGCAGATCACCCTCCAGCCCCGGCGCGCCCCTCCATCGACCCGGCGAGTTGCAGCGACGGCGTACCGCGCCACCGGCCCCTTGACGGCCGGCCTGGTGGGCTCCGAGCGGGCCCCGCCATCCCCACGGCCGCGCTCGATCCGTTGAACAGTGGGGCGTATCCCGCAATTCCCGCGCTTTTCGGATCCGGGTGCCCGTCAGCTCAGGCGTTCGTGGCTCGCGGTCATCGTAGGCCCCGTCGCCCGAACGTCACGGGTGGGCGACCGACGCGAGCAGACCGCATTGCACGTCATCATCACCGGCATCCTGATCGCGTTGCGGCCGGCGTTTCGATGAAGCTCAGATATGGTTTAGGCCGAGTCCATAGGAAGCTTCTGGCGACGGCCGCGACGAAGCGGATGCGCTCGAGCGAAGCGGACTTGGCATTAAAGACGATAGAAACCTCTCTGTCGACGACGGCTTGTTCCTGTACCAATTAGGCGCCTCATAGCGTAGACTGTCCCGGTTCCCATCAAATTGGCAGCGAGCCTGCTGTCTCCCTGCGATTGGTACGCCATGGACAATCTGAAGAGGCTCTCAGAAGCACTTAACGAAGCGGCACTTTTTCCTCAGCGCTGGGCGGATGCCCAGCTGGTTCTCCAGAAGTACTTCGGCGCGTTTTCCTCACAGCTCGCATCCGTTGACCATTCTGCCGGAAACCAATTCTGGAGTCGCACCAGCGGGATACCAGAAATTGACCAAGAGCTGTTGGCGATCGCACCGCTGAGCGAGCCGGTGCGTTTCGCCGTAAAACATCCGCGGTGGCGGGTAATGTGTGATTACGATTATATAGATGAAAAAGGGATGGAGCGGAGCGAGTTCTATCGCCATAATGCCCAGTTTGAGATTTGCTATCGGATGATCATCAGGCTGCTCGACACACCTCAGAGATCCGACGCATTGGTTTTGCTATGGCGGAAGCAGGACGGTCACGTGCAGCGATCACACTTGGATAAGCTTGCCGGTGTCCACGAACAGATGCGGTTGGCGGCGACGATCTCAAGCCGTATGTCCGCGGATCTAACATCCGAAGCAACGCTTGTTGATGCCTTAGAGACGGCCCATTGCGCTGCAATTATTATCGACTCCGATGGAAAGGTCGTACTTCAGAATGCGCTCGCATGCTCGCTGTTCGCGCGACGCAAAGGAATTACCATCGTCTCTGGAGAAGTTCATATTTCGCACTCGGCAGCGCGCGGCGAGTTTTCTCGTGGGATCGCCGCTGCAGCAAATGATCACGTTTCGTCTAGAGAGACGATCGTGTCCATTCCTAGTCCGACCGGGAACCTTCCGGTCTTTGCAATCGCTCGGGCGTTGCCGCGCAAGCATCAGGTCTTCGGTCCCACGAGAACGTTGTTTCTCGTGCTGCTACATGATCCAGTCAGAAAAGCAGTCCCCGCCGCAGCGGTACTTTCCCGAGCGTTCGGTTTGTCGCCATCAGAAACCCTAATCGCCCAGGCACTTGCAGCCGGGCAAACCCCGGGGGAGGTGGCACGCAATCGAGGGACACGCCTTGGCACAGTGCGGCAGCAAGTGAAGACAATCATGGGCAAACTCGACGTTCATCGCCAAGCCGACCTTGTCCGCATCCTCTCAAAGCTCCCCGGTGCCTAAAAGACTACCAATTGGTAGATGCGCCGCATCTCACAGTGAGCCTAGGGGTCTGCGGCGCAATTGGCTCGGCAACACGCATCCGGGGCAATGCAGTTGATCCGAAGCCAATTACCCCGATCAGCGCCACCAATAGTGCGCACTTCGCCCAGTGTTGATTATGAGAGATCACGCACGAAGCCTTAGTTCTCCGCATCGGAAGTATGCTCTGGACCGTAACTGATGGCAAAACGCTCGGTGGCCACGCCCATGTGAGCGTGATGCTGCCAATCGATGCTACGCCATCTTTTGCCTTATAGCGCGTGATTTGTGTCATCGTGCTCAAGTGAGGATGCGTTAGGATGCCTAGACCTTAGCATCTGGGTGCGTTTCGTATCGGCTCTCCACCGCAAACCACGTTCAATTCCAGAAATGAAAGGGTGCGGCGAATGGATAACTTGAAGAGATCGACGATCATTGTTGCGCTGACCGTGTCTTCTCCTCTGTGGACACACGGCGCCGTAATCTCGATCGGCAATCGGCCAAGAGGCCGAGACCCGGAAGTTGATCATAGCTCAATGTTGGCGCCACTTAGCAATCAGCGCACAGCGTTGTCGGAGCGGATGCTGCAGGTCTGGAGCATTCCGATACCCCGAGAGTGGTTTAAATTGGAAGAATAGGGACTTCGACTTAGTCGGGAAATATCGTTACTTATAAAGAAGCAGAGCGCCGCCTACAATGAGTGCGCAGAGCGTGCCCGGAATTATGCTATTGCGAAGCGCGAGGCCGATCGCCGGATTCGTCTGACAAACACTGCGCCATCTCGGCTTGACAACGAAACGGCATTTGTGAATACACAAAGAGCGCTCGACCGTCTTCCGGTGTTCGCTGGGGCGCATTCAATGATCGGCATCTTCGGAAATGTGATCGAGGGCTACGCTGTTCACGGCCCTCGCGCTCTAGGGTCATCGGCACCCTTCCGCGCGCTTCCTATCATCCCAGGGGCGCGGGCGATTTCGGAAACGTTGAGTGTTGCTCTCGGAATGCTGTGGCCCACGCCAGCGACCGGGGCGCTTGCAAATTTGCAGATCGGCGGCGTTGTCGCTGCTTCGGGTGCTGGGGCGCTCTACGATAGCTCTCCGCTCTGGACCGTGTTGACAACCGGCGCGATCACCGCCGTCATTGATCTGCACGCTGCGGCGCGCTTGGATCTCGACCGAGCCCTCAGAGAATTCGACCAACTTGATGCCGCACGTCGCGACGCACAGCGCCTCCGGGTCATCAATCAGCGGATCATTGTGGCGGTGGGCCGCTCGCCGCAGCGCAGAGACGACGATATTCTCATCGCGTACCTGGCTGCGCGGGAGGAGGCCGTTGCGAGTATGGCAGCAAGGGGCGATGCGTCTGACACCGCGCTAGCTCGGGCAACTGCGCAGCGTCGTGCAGCAGAGCGTGCTGCCGCGGCAGGCGTGCTCGCGCTGAAGCCCAGGCGGATGCAAATCGCCGTTCCCAGGTTATCAGGCAGCGCGTGCGGGACCAATCGGCAGCTCAACGGCAAGCGGAGGCAGAGAGGCGCCGCGAACGCCTGGATCTAGAGCGAGCGAGCGCAGAGGAGCGCGAAATGATGCGCCGTGAACGAGAACGCTGGGCAAATACGCCAAGCGTTACTGATATAATACGTGGCGCCCAGCGAGGCATCGCAGGAGGCACGAAATGTCGGCCATCGAGTCCTTTCGGAACTTGTGGCACCTTTTAATTGCCCATTGAAAGCCAAACGTTATGCTGAAATCCAAAGTGGCTCTAAGTATCATCGTTGCTCTCTTCGCCCTGCCTGCTGATGCATTCGGTATGGGTTCAGAGGAGGATGTTCAAAATATAATCCAAAGCATCGAGGCTGGCGATGCACGCGACTCGATACTCCGAGGCGTGGATGTCGACACTGCTGTCACGGCTCTCGGTATTCTTGTGGATGCCGGACAAGAAGACGCCCTCGTGATTCTACTTGAGGCAGGCGCCGATCCTAACCGTCGATTTGCGGAAGGTGGTACGCCCCTATTCGCGGCAATCATGAGCGATAAGTTGTCGATCGCTCGCAAGCTATTGGAGCATGGCGCCGATCCTAATTTCGAGGTTGATGGTGTTACAGCTGTCGATCTCGCTCGGGCGCTAGGTTCCCCGGATATGCAAGCGCTGTTTGGTATTTCAGACTTCAACAGAGCTCTTCTCATTGCTTCAGCGAGTGGTGATCCAGAGGGTGTTCAGAAGCTTCTCGCTGCCGGCGCTGACCCGAATGCGAAAGACGAGGCCGGTCAGACGGCGATGACAATCGCCGCGATTGCCGGAAGCAAAGAGGCCATCAGCGGCGTCTTCTTGAGGCTGGAGCAGATCCCAACGCTGCGTCGCCGCAGGGCGCCTCTCCCATTGTCAGTCGCAATTCTCCAGAAGCGCTACGGTCTTGCGCCTGCTGATCGGCGGCGGCGCGGAGGCTTCGGCAAGAGTGCGCGGTGTCTCGCTGTTATCCCTTGCGGCGATGACAGGTGATATCAAAAATGTTAAACTCATCAAACGGAAAAGCAGGAGCAGTAAAGACGAGTTAAACAAGGCGGCCGGGGTCGCTAAGGCAATGGGACATGAGGAAATTGCAATATTCTTGGGCGGAAAAAGAGAATCAGATTTAACAAAAGATCCGTTCGAGATTGTGATATCTGGGCGGAAGACGTATTCCGCAACTCTATAAACAAGAGTTTTGATGCGTCGACCGTGTCAAATAGTGGAGTTCCCTTACTTCATGCTGCCTTACGCGCGCCATCGGCCGCTCAAAAAGTATTCTGGCTGCTTTCCAAAGGCGCGAAGTCCCACTGCAACTGACACGAACGACAACAATGCACTCCATGTCGCACTGGCACAAATGGCTGCCTCTGAGGGAGCGGGAGGTGTAGCGCTTGTTCACCATCTGCCGAATATGCAAGGGACTGAGCTCGAGCGGATCTTCTTCAATCCAAACAACGATGGCCGGAGCGCTGCCGTGCTCGCGGCGGCTCTTGAGACGGGTTCGAAGCGGGATCTCGATGCGATGCGGGTGATAGCGGGCCTCCTCGCTGCGAGATATGACTACGCAAACCGAGCCGATAGCGATGGCATAACTCCCTACAAGGCCGCTGTCCTGACCGAAAACACAGTGTTTCTTGAGGCTTTCTCAGAGCGGGGAACAAAGCCATCACCGCCGGGCGAAGATGAGCCCTCTTTGCAGGAAATTGCCCGAGCAAACGGCTCTTGGAAAGCTCTTGCGCTACTGCCCGACGACAAGACCAATTCCGGAAGGCTTCGAGCTTGGCGCCTCGCGCGAAACCAAGAAGGAGATGCAGCGGCGTTTGCGCGACTGGGGCTACTATACCGGCGCAATCGATGGAATTTTTGGGCCCGGGTCACGAGCAGCACTGATGAAGATGCTCGACGATCGGCTCTACGAGATGAAGATGCTCGCCGAGCATACTGCCGTCGTTTCGACGTCGACGTACGAAGGGGTCGATGGTTATCCATTGAGTATGCTTTGGAAGCCGGAGGGCAGTTGGTGTGTCTGGCGCTACCAGAAGTGGGAACAAACGAAAGAAAATCACTCCGAGCGGTTATTGGGTTGTGTCGTCGCCGAACCAGAGTGGAACTCCAGAGGTTTCGCCGAGGTCAGCTATCATCGCGGGACAACCGATCTGCATTTATTTGGCAAAGGCGGATGGGATGGTAAACAGCCCTTGCGTTGACGCGTCTAGCGTCCAGATTTTGATTGTCCTCGTATCTATGGCCGGGCTCGCTAGACACGGTCTCGGAGCAGGGCCGTTACGGATACAGCCTCTTGACGCGGACCGCAGGAGATGATGCCCGCTGCGCAGAGGCACGGGTCCGAGCGCGTGAGGATCCTGGAGATGGGGTGGATGCCGCTCTCTCCCCAACGGCGTCGCAATGGGCCAAGCTTGTGATGCTGAAGTCACAAGAGGAACGAGAGGGCATCCGTGAAGAAAGCTAGCATCATCGGCGTCGACCTGGCAAAGAACGTGTTCCAGCTGCACGGCGCGGCCGCGGACGGGACGGTGCTGTTCCGCAAGAAGCTGGCGCGACTGCAGTTCCACCGGTATATGGCGAAGCAGCCGCGGCTGCCTGGTCGCGATGGAGGCCTGCGGAGGCGCACACTATTGGGCGCGCGAGATGCGGCGCATCGGTCACGACGTCAGTTGAGCGCCATTCAACAATATCAATGGCTTACGGCCAGAGATGGGGTGGATGCCGCTCTCTCCCCAACGGCGTCGCAATGCGCCAAGCTTGTGATGCTGAAGTCACAAGAGGAACGAGAGAGCATCCGTGAAGAAAGTTAGCATCATCGGCGTCGACCTGGCAAAGAACGTGTTCCAGCTGCACGGCGCGGCCGCGGACGGAATGGTTCTGTTCCGCAAGAAGCTGACACGCCTTCAGTGCCATCGCTTCACGGCGGAGCAGCCTGCGTGCCTGGTGGCGATGGAGGCGTGTGGCGGCGCACACTACTGGGCGCGCGAGATGCGGCGGCTCGGCCATGATATAAGGCTGATAGAATGCCGCGCTATCAATAAGTTAGCAGCCAGAGAAGGTTCGACGGCAGTCCGTTCCCTCCGCCATGTTTTGTCGCCAATGAACGCGAAATATGCCCTCATACCAAGCGCCTACGATAGGTGGCGGCTCTGCAGACTGTCGGTTTTGTTATCCATTTCGCTATCCGAGGCGTTATCCATCTACGCCTTGCCTCCGGTGTGCCGCGGTCCACGATTGCGGATGTGCCTCGCATTCGGCCCGCTGCGGCGAGAGCGCATTCGTCCGGATCACGAGAGCGGCAGCGAGTGAGGGCCACGTGCACGACGTCCATATTGTGCGGGAAAGTCCCAATTACCGCGTTGAATGAGCTGGAAGTTTTGCAGAAGCTGAAGCGCGGGCGTGCCGGAACCTACGCGGAACCTACCAGGATTGCTGAAGCAAAACTGAAGCACAGCGCCTATTGCTTCAGTTTTCACGTGCTTCAGAAGTGAAATTAGGCCGAGAGATAGGCACAGTATCGCTGAGGCGATTCGAAAGGATAGGTCGGGCGCGCGGCAGCGCGCGCCGTGCAGCCCGCTCGGGGCGCCCCCGCCCAAATCGATGCGACGCTCGGCCGGGTGGGCAAATGGCGGACTAAGAATCGTCGCACGCGCGCCCCCCCCTTCCGCAGCCGATGCACGTCGCCGTCAGAGGATCGGAACGCATCTCGATTGAGCGCCGGCTGCCCGCGGGGCCGATCCTCTCAGTTCGAGAGATACTGGAAGATCAGCAGACGCTCGCGCGGGGCATGGTTCGGACGGTCCGGCATCCTCGCCACGGCGAGGCGAAGACCATCGGCTTCCCGGTCAAATTCTCTCGGACGCCCCCGAGCATCGACCGCGCGGCGCCGCTCCATGGGCAGCACACGCGGGAGATCCTAGCCGCATGCGGCTACTCGCAGGCGCAGATTGATGCCATGATAGAGGCTGGCGCGGCGGCCAGCCCAAGCGGAACCCGGGCCGATACAACAACCAGCCGCTGATGGTCGCGACAAGCGGCTGAGACTGACGGCCGCCGCGCCGCCCCGCCTCAATCCGGCTCCCAGACGATCGCGCGGACCGGCGTCGGACCGCCGCCCGCGGCCGGGTTCAGCTCCTGCGGGCAGTTAGATATCACCGCCAGCACGTCCATCTCGGCGCGCAAGTCGACGAAGTCGCCCGGCCGCGAGCGGCCCTCGACGATCTCCGCATGGCCGTAGCGTCCGACGGGCACGTCCATGAACCAGTTGACGTTCGCCACCACATGCTCGGGGCCGAGCCCATGCCGGGCCAGCTCGCGCTCGAAGTTGCGCTGGCAGCATTCGGCATTGTGCCGGCCATAGCGCACGTCGTCGCAGGTGAACGAGCAGCAGCCGAAAATCGTGTCGTGGCCGCCGACGCTGTCCTCCATCACCGTCAGCATCGGCCGCGCGAACTGCGAGTAGAGCACCGTCCCCTTGCCGATCAGGATGTTCTTCGGGATCTTGATCGTGTTCGGCATGTGATAGCGCTCGACCTGCCCCTCGAAGGGCGCGGTGCCGAAGCACAGAAAGTCGATCGCCTGCCAGCCCTCCAGATCGATGAACCGCAGCATCTGCCCGCGCGCCAGCCGCGCGCTCCAGGGCGCGCGGGCGGGCACGACCGTGTCCTCGACGATCCGGCCGCGCGGCACCGCCGGGGCGCCGATGACCAGCAGCGCCTCTGGTTCGTCAGCGTCACTCATCCCTGCCCTCCGCGCCACAGGCCTTGACCGTCATGCCACGCAGCAGCCGCGCCGCCGCATCGCCGCTGGCGAGCGCCAGCTCGTCCGACCTCAGCCCCTGCGCAGTCGCGAGATCGGCGCCGGCGAGCACCGCGCGCTCGAGATCAGCGCGCTCCATTAGCTTGCCGCGGAACACGGGATCCGGCCCGGTCGTCCGGCGCAACAAGGCGTGCCTCAGATCCGCGCCGGTGAAATCCGCTCCCTCGATCATCACGTTCTCGGGGTCCGCGTCGCGCAGGTCGCCTCCGCGAACCGCGCTCCTACCGCATCGGCCTTCTCCAGATCGGCCTGGCGCATCTCCGCGCCGGTGAAGTCGGCCCGCCGCAAGACCGCGCGCTCGAGCTCGGTGCGCTGCAGCCAGGCGCCGGCAAACACCGCGCAGTGTGTGGATGCCCCCTTCGATGCAAGCGGTTTTTGGCGGTTGAGGACGTGCGGTCAGGTGCGGTCGTGTGTCCGGCCTCGTGATGCGGCCGTCAATTTGCCCGCGGGCCTGTATGGAGATGTGCGGGTCGCGTCCCTATCGGGTTTGCGTGCTCTGCGGCGCGCGGCGCGGTACAGGTTCCTGCGACCCCGTCTCATCGACCGATGTCCCTTACCCCTCCTTCGACCTGCTCACATCGCCGGCGCACCCGCCCCCCGCCGGGTCAGGCGGCGACGGGATCTCTGTAGGTCTCTTCGCGAACCGTCAGCGCCCAGACGGTCCGCGCCATCTTGTTGGCGAGCGCGACGACGACGACCATGCGGGGCTTGCGCGCCATCATGCGGGCGAGCCACGAGCCCTTCGGCGGTCCCTTCCGAGCCGCCCACGTGACGACCGCCGAGGCGCCGATGATCAGCAGGCGCCGGATGTCGCGCTGCCCCATCTTCGAGGTGCTGCCGAGCCGGGTCTTGCCGCCGGTCGAGTTCTGTCTCGGCGTCAGGCCGACCCAGGCGGCGAAGTCGCGCCCGCTGCGGAACGTGGTCATGGACGGGCAGAACGCCTGCACCGCGGTCGCGCAGATTGCGCCGACACCGGGGATTGTCATCAGTCGCGCGATCTGCGCGTCCTTCGGCGCCCTTCGCCTGATGTCCTTCTCGAGGGCGCCGATCTTCGCGCCGAGCGCGGCGATCTGGTCGAGCAGGAGCTGGGCGAGATCGCGCACCGTCTCCGGCAGCAGGACCGTCTCGTCGCCGACGGCCTGCGCCAGCCGATCAATGCGCGCGGGACCTTGGGGCGCGACGACGCCATGCTCGGCGAGATGCCCCCTGAGCGCGTTGATCGACTGGGTTCGCTGACGCACCAGAAGGTCCCGCGTCCGGAACAGCATTCCCTGGCCCTGTTGGTCTGCCGTCTTGACCTCCACGAAGCGCATGGTCGGGCGCGACGCGGCTTCGGCGATGGCCTCTGCGTCGGCGGCGTCGTTCTTCTGTCGTTTCACGAAGGGCTTTACGTAGATCGGCGGCACGAGCTTCACCTCATGGCCGAGCGCCGCGATCTCCCGGCCCCAGTGATGAGCGCTCGCGCAGGCCTCCATGGCGACGAGCGCCGACGGCTGCGCGGCGAGAAACGACAGAACCATGTCCCGCGGAAGCTTTTTGCGGAACACGATTGCGCCGTCCGCGGCCGCGCCGTGCAACTGGAACGTAGACTTGGCGAGATCGATGCCGATGATGGTAGCTTGCGCCATGGATACCTCCTCCTTCAGGTGATCGTCAGCACAACCACCGTGGTACATCGCGATGCCGCCGGGCGGGGGCATCCACTCCATCGGGTATGTTGGCGGATTTCAGGTCGACCTCGATCATCTTGGCACGGGCGAAATCGGCATCCGGCAGGACGCGGCGCCCTCGGCCAGCGCCTGGGAGGCGGGCATCATAGCGGATATCACAGCATGGCTGAGCGACATCGGCCCTGAATCGGTCGGCTGCATCACCATAGGCGGGCGGCTGCAGATGAATGTCAATTCGGACCCCGCCCGGGTTAGCAACAAGCGACGACGTTGCCGCCTGCTGGGAGGCGAACGCCGCAGCTTGGACGCGCCTCGCGCGCGCGGAGCGCGAAGTCAGCCGTGTACCGGTCCACAGTTTTGAGACAGCGATCTGGGGTTAAGCGGCTGTCTGCATGATGGTGGTCTGCTCGCGTCTGACCTGCGCTGGTGTGCGGTATCCGTGGCGCTGGATGATCCAATTCTCGTTGTAAGTGCGCTGGAAGCCGAGGAGGGCTTGGCGCAGGTCTTCGATGGTCTCGAACCACCGGACCCAGAGCAGGTTCTCCTTGAGCGTCCTGATGAAGCGCTCGGCGCAGCCGTTGCCTTCGGGTGCGCGGACGAAGGCGGGCGAGTTCGTCGCGCCGAGGAAGCGGAGCTCCTTCTGGAAGTCGCCGCTCATGTACTGGGAGCCATGGTCATGGCGGATGCTCAGCCCCGCGGCGACGCCCTGGCCGATCGCGCCGAAGCTGTTCCGCACGGCCTGGCGGATCGGCTCGAGGGCCTCGAAGCGGGTGGCCCGGTGGCTGGCGTGGATCCCGACGCACTCGGCCGAGCAGTGATCGACCGCGACGAAGACGGCGGCTGCCCCCTCTCCGGTCATGACCGTC
Organism: uncultured Alphaproteobacteria bacterium; assembly: GCA_963745085.1. Taxonomy (GTDB): domain Bacteria; phylum Pseudomonadota; class Alphaproteobacteria; order Rhodobacterales; family Rhodobacteraceae; genus Thermohalobaculum. Next base: position 37,579 of record CAVUWP010000029.1, read on the forward strand.
GTCAGATCGGTGCCCCACATCTCGTCGACCTTCTCCGTCGTGATCGTGCCGTCATGCGCCCGCGGGCCACGCGCGGCGCCAGGGCGCTGATGGGCCAGGAGCGCGTTCTCGCGCATCACCCGGAGGACGCGACGCGGGCTGGTCCGAGTGCCGGAGACACGCAGCCGGGCCCAGACCTTGCGATAGCCTTCGCCGTGAAAGGGGCTCGTCGCCAGCAGCGCCCGGATCTCGGACGCCAGCGCGTCGTCGGGCATGGGGCCTTGCGGGCCGGGCCGGGCCGGCGGCGGGGTGCCTTCGGCAGGTTAACGGCCCGACGGTGGCGCCAGATCGTGGCCCGGCTCAGGCCCCACGTCCGGCAAACCCGGCCCAGCCCGTAGGCGCGCTTCGCGGAGGGCGAGACCGTCCGGCTCATCTCCTCGACCTCCGCCGCACAAAAGGGGCGCCGGGGACGCCGGCCTCCATCCGGTCGATCTTCGCCTCCAGAAGCTCGTTCGCCATGGTCAGGTCGCCGATCTTCTCTCTCATGGCGCGGAGCTGACGGTCCCTGTCGTCCTCGGGCCGGCTCTTCAGCGACGCCGCGCCCCCTGCCAGAAAGCCGTCCCGCCAGCTGCTCAGATCGGCGGCGGTCACGCCGAGTTCCCGCGACACCAGCTCGAGATCTTCACCGCGCAGCAGTCTCAGCACGGCTTCCTGCTTCCTCTGCGCCGACATGCGCCGCTTGCGCGGCGCGGCGGGCGCGTCTCCGCCAGCGTAATGGGCGCGCTCCGACGCGCCCGCCGTGGCTCTCCATTCGTTCGTCATGGCCCCTCCTAACCTGGGGCCGCTCTCACCAAATCGAATGTCTCAAGCAACCGTACACCGGGGGAGCCGCGACTCGCTCAATGGCCGACGCCCCGGGTCGCAGGGCTCGCGCATCTTCCGCAATGACGCCGACGGGCGCCT
>CAVUWP010000030.1:0-26523 GCA_963745085.1 uncultured Alphaproteobacteria bacterium
AATTGATTAAGATAAAATTTATGCAAAAAAAGATCTCCGCATTTGTATTTAGCCTGGCGCTGCTTACCTACGGACTAAGCAGTTGTGATGAGAATGGCGATTTTCTGGTTTTCTCCGTAGAGGATGATATTGCTTTGGGCCAGCAGGTAAGTGAAGAAATTGCCGCTAACCCGAACGAGTATCCCGTATTGCCGGAAGATGAATATCCGGAAGCCTACAATTACCTGCGCAATACCATTCTGGCCGAAGTGCTGCAGTCGAACGATATTGTTTATAAAGATCAGTTCGCCTATAATGAGGTGAAGATCATTCAGGACGATGAAACGTTAAATGCCTTTGCCACACCCGGTGGTTATATTTATGTATATACCGGCCTGATTAAATATCTGGATACCGAAGATCAGCTGGCTGGAGTACTGGGCCACGAAATTGCCCACGCCGATCAGCGCCACACCAGCAAGCAGCTGCAACGTCAGCTGGGTGTTCAACTACTGCTCGATGCTGTGCTCGGAACTAACCAGGGTGCTATTTCCCAGGTATGGTAAGCCTGGGAAGCCTGAAGTTTGGGCGCGAAGCCGAGACGGAAGCCGATGAATATTCCGTAGCTTACCTGGCCGATGGAAAGTACAGCTGCACGGGCGCTGCAGGCTTTTCATAAAGCTGGAGCAATCCGGAGATGGTGCTGCTATTCCTGAATTCCTGAGCACCCACCCGAACCCTGAAAACCGCATCGAGAATATTCAGGCCACTGCCGATGAGGTTAATTGCGATGCAGGAAACGCTGCCAATACTTCCTACCAGGAATTTCAGGCTATGCTTCCTTAATGCATCACCTCATTCTCTACTTGAATCCTTGCCCTCAGCGGCAGGGATTTTTTTTGAACCTCCCGGATAAATCCACGTATTCATGGCTATGATTTCTCGCCACCTTTTCTGCCTGATACTGCTGTTCCTTTCTTTACGGCCTGCGACCGGAACAACAATCTGAACCCCATTAGCCCGGAAGAAGATGTTGTGCTGGGAAAACAGCTGCACCAGCAAATTTTAAGCGAACCACAACAGTTTCCTGTCCTGCCCCGCGAGCAGGCGCCGGAAGCTTATGGATTTATAGAAGGCATCGTACAGAATATTCTGGCTACAGGAAATGTCGCCTATGCAGATGAATTTGCCTGGGAAGTGGTTATTATCGATGATAAGGAAACCGTCAACGCCTCCTTGCCACGCCGGGTGGCTACATTTATGTATACACCGGCCTGCTCTGACTTTTTAAGCTCGGAAGATGAGGTTGCGGGGGTAATCGGTCATGAAATTGCCCATGCCGACCTAAGGCATTCCAGCAGACAATTACTGCAAATGTATGGCCTTAATGTCCTGATGTCGCTTATTTTTTCTTCGGATGATGGCGGAGCTGCAATGGGCGAGCTGTTAAACCAGCTAGCCAATAACCTGGCACAGCTACAGTTTAGCCGCGAGTTCGAGCGCGAGGCCGATGCCCGTTCAGTAGCCTACCTGGCCAATAGCCCCTATGCCTGTGGTGCTATTGCAAGCTTTTTCACGAAAATCCAGGAAAAAGAAAAAGGGCTGGGACGCATACCGGAATTCCTCAGTACACATCCCAACCCGGAAAATCGCCTGCAGCGTATTCAGCAGCTAGAAGCCGAATACAATTGTGGTGAACAGGCTAAGGCTTTGCTTTAAAAACTTCTACCCTAACATTCTCAGTCGCTCGGCTACAGCCGAGTGACTAAAAGGGTAACAAGTGAAAATTTGTAAAAGTCACTCGGGTGGACCCCAAGCGACTAAGTGGGTTTTGAATTAGGTTAGCGCTGTTATTGATACTGCAAAGGCATATATACCGGGAAGTGGTCGCTATAGCCGCCCAGGTATCGTGGCCCTACATACGTACGGTTAGGATAGCCTGCATAATCGCCGGTTTGCTGTAACCAGTCAGGAGAATAAATGTAGGTAGCACCGGGCTGATAGCTTAAGCCTTTGCGGGCATTCAGCAAAGGCTGGCTGATCACCAGCTGATCAAGCATATTCCAGTCGCCACGGTAATTGTAGGATCCTTTGTCCGCAGCCTCAAGCGCATAAGTGGTATTGAACAGGTCGCCTGCCTTTAAGGTGTCGGCGCAGGTAGAGGTTCAGCAGCGCGTCCTCCGAGCCGTCGTCCGTGAAGCCGAAGCCGAGGCGCAGATGCGCGGCGAACTCGGGCAGGGGAATCGCGTTGGGCGCCGGCGGCGCCACTTCCTTCAGCAGCATCGGTTTTCCTCGCGTAAGAACCGGCCCAGCCGGATGGTGGTCCGGCGAGCCATCGACGTCCGGCAAGGCTGCCGCCGGACGAGGCGACCGAGTTGCCTCGCTTCGCCGGCGATCTTGCGGCCGCATTCCTCTGACTAGCGTCCTCGCCGCAGCCGCCGGGACTCAGCTGCTTCGGGCGTGCGTCGCCGGGGCGGAGTGCTGCGGCATCCTGTCGGCCAAACCGGTCCGCAGCAGTCCGGCATAGAGCCCGACCGCGATGCCGGCATTGCCGATGCCGCTCGCGACATGCAGCGACGGCCTGACCGCCAACGCTTCCGGCATGTCATTGCGCGCCGCCAGGGCAAGGCGCCAGATCTCCAGCCCCAGCCTCTCGACGGTTCCCGCGTCAACCGCCAGCCCGGCCCGCCGGTCGCACGGCACGAAGCTCGGCGGCGACGCGGTCCAGTCGATGTGCAGCTCCGCCTGGCCGGACGCGCTGGACAGAACCAGCGCGCTCGACAGGGCGGTCGGCGCCGCGACGACAGCCGTAAAGATCGCCCGCGCTCCAGGCGCCACGCTCGACAGCGGCGGCCCCTCGACCCGCGCGAAGGCGTTCTGGGCATTGCCGAGCCGCTGCAATGGCAAGCCGAACGGCCCGGGGATGGTGTCGTTCGGGTCAATCGTCGCTCCGAACCGTCGCCATTCCGAGGCCGCCGCAGGCGGACAGGCCGGATCGCACACGGCGAATGGCTCGTCGGCGCGCCGCCACATCGCGGCGGGCCGCGCCCTGCCGGCTACGCCGCCGGCCCCCGTCCTCGCGTCCGGCATCGCAGCCGCGCACGCCGCGTCCGTCGCAGCGCCCGCAATCCCGGCACCCCCAACCCAGTGCGTTCGCATTCTCGACCTCCCGAGAAATGCGGCCGGCGCGCACCACACGCCGGCCTTCTTCGTCATCGAAATCGTCGTCGCGCGCGTCCGCTGAGCGCGCGGCGCCTCACGAGGTGCCGAACTTCACCGTCTTGATCGCGGCATAGTCGGTGACATCGCCGCCGACCCGCTTGGTGGCATAGAACATCACGTTGGGCTTCGCCGAGTACGGGTCGCGCAGAACGCGCAGGTCCGGCCGCTCGGCGATCGTATAGCCCTTCTCGAAGTTGCCGAAGGCGATCGCGTGCGCGTCCGCATCGATATCCGGCATGTCCTCGGCGACCAGCACCGGATAGCCGCAGAGCAGCGCCGGCTGGGCCACGTTCAGGCCCTCGGCCCAGATGAACCGGCCCTGCGCGTCCTTCATCTTCCGGACCTCGCCCGCGGTCTTCGAGTTCATCACGAAGGCGGCGCCGGCACGGTACTCTGCCGGCAGCGCGTAGACCGCCTCGATCAACGCGTCGGCCGGATCGTTTGGATCGAAGTCGCCCCCGCTGCCGGTCGCGACGTAGCCGATGCTGCCCCAGGCCCACGAGCCGTTCTCGATCGCCGGCTTGGTCAGGAAGCCCTTCGGCTTGCCGATGCCATTGCCGGAGACGAAGGCGGCCGCCTCTGCGCGCAGGAACCGGTCGGCGATCCGCTCGCCCAGCCACGCCTCGACATCGAACGCCGCGTCATCCAGGATGCGCTGCGAGGCCGTCGGTGCCGCGCTCAGCTCATGCAACGTGATCGAGATCCGGTCGACCAGCGGTGCCTCGGTCTCGCCCGCGGACGCCAGCTCGTCGACCCACCCGGCCCCGATATCGGTGTGGTCGACCAGCACGTCGTAGGCGCCGGCATCGACCTGGACGACACGCGCCAGCGAGCGGATCGAGCCGCCCGAGCGCAGGATGGTCTCGATCATGTCCGAGGTCCGCGGATCGACGAGGAAGCCGCCCTCGGCCTCCACCGCCGTGTTCAACGCCTTGGTCTCGACGTGAAGCGACCGCAGAGCCTCGTCGTCGCCGCGCCGCAAATAGGCCGCCATGGCTTTCACGTGAGGCGCCTTCAGCTCTGCCGCCGTCGACAGCGCGGGACGCCGGAAATCGGCGCTCTTGCGGTCGATCGTGTCGATTCGCGTGCCCATCTCGGCTAGGCGCCTGGTCGTGTCGTCCCGGAACGTCCGAAAGCCCGCCAGGAATTGAGTCGCTGCCGTCTTCGCATCGGCCGCGATGGTCGGATCCGTATCGCTCATCTCGTTATATCCTTGCCTCGATTAGAAGAATTGGGCGCTCACGGCTACCCGGCCAGCGCCGCGGCCAGTGCCGAGGCGATGTCGTCATGCGCCGCGATGCGGGCGCTCGAGCTGCGCCCGCGCCGTCGGCAACATCGGGAAGGTGACCAGCGACACCTCCCAGAGATCGATCTCCAGCAGCGTCCTTCCGCCGGTCTCCGGGTTCGGCTGCGCGCGCAGCACGCGATAGCCGATCGACAGGCCGTCGATCGCCCCCGCCCTGCATCAGGATGTCCGCCTCGCGGCCGAGCGCCAGGTCCGTCAGCACCTCGCCCGAAACCCAGAGCCCGCTCGGGTTCTCCAGCACCTGCCGCCAGATGCCGATCGGCCGGGCCGGATCGTGCTGCCAGAGGAACTTGACGGACCGCCCCTCGCCGCTCCAGGCGCTTCAACGCGGCGCCGAAGGCGCCGCGGCGCCACGACGTCGCCCGACTGGTCGGGTTCGTCGAAGCGCGAGGCATAACCCTTGATCCGCCCGGCCTCCCCGGCCTCGGAAAGCGCCGACAGCGCGGTGTACTTGGTCTCGAGCCCGAAGGGCTGCGCCTGATATTGTCATCAGTTCCTCGCTGACAGTGTCGCCGGCGGCGACAGATCTCCCCCTGCACGGGAGAGATCGGGGAGGGGCTTCGCCCTGCCCGGTTCGGCCTATGCGCGTGGCGCCAGGCCCAGCAGTGCGCGCTTTTCGGCCTCGTCCAGGAAGTCGGCCTCGGTGACCCGCTTCCACAGCGCGTCGCGCTCGGCGGCCAGCGCCGGCACCGCGTCGAGATCGGGCTCGATCGCCAGGCCGCCCGCAGGCGCCAGCCACGCCGCGAGTGCTGCGGCGGTCTTGCGGACCAGCGGCAGGACGGTCTGGCGAAAGAAGGCGCGGTTGGCCTCCTGATAGTTGGAATAGGTGTTGTCGCCCGGCAGGCCGAGCAACATGCGGCGGCACGCCGAATGCCAGCGCGATCTCGCGCGCCGCCGCCGTTGCGTGTCTCGAGGAACTCCATGTCGGCCGGGCTGTAGCCCATCGGCTTCCAGTCGAGCCCGCCGTCCAGCAGCATCGGCCGCCCGGCATTGCGCGCGCCCGGCGTGGTTCTCCTCGATCTCGCGCAGCAGCCGCTGGTACTGCTCCTCGGGCAGCGTCGCGCCGTCCTTGCCGGCGAAGACGATCGCGCCCGACGGCCGCGCCGCGTTGTCGAGCAGCGCCTTCGCCCACCGCGCCGCCGCATTGTGGATATCGACGGCAGCCGCAGCCGGCTCCAGCGGGCTCATGCCGTAATGGTCGTCCAGCGGATGAAAGGCACGCAGATGCAGGATCGGCTTTTCCTCGCCTTCCATGGACCAGCGATGCTTCGCGCCCCCGACGACATAGTCATAGGCCATTGGCCAGCCGTCCGGCCCCGGCACGACACGCATGCGGTCCGGCCGCAGCGCGTGAAGCTCGCGGGGCAACATCATCGTGTCGTGGGCAGAGCCCTCGACATAGGCATTTCCGGCGAGCTGCAGTTGCCCGTAAACCGTCTCCAGAAAGCTGCGCCCATCCTGGCCGGCGTTCGGCCGCGCCAGCAGGCGCAGGACAGGATGCTCCTGCATGCGCTGCCCGAACTCGATCACCGTCAGCGGTATCGCCGCCGCGGCCTCCGCCACCATGCGCACCGCGCGAAAGCCGATGACGTTCCGCTCGTAGCCATTGCGCGCCAGGCTCACCTGATCGCGCGGCGACCAGACGGCGCGTCCGGTGGAATGCAGCGCCATCAGCGGCGCCGCGGCGGACGCCTTCGCTTCCTCCGGCCGGTCGGACCGGCGGAACAGTCGGAATGCCATCTCGGTCTCCAGATTCTGCGCAACATGCATGGCGGCGACGATCCGCGGCACCCTGCCGCCGCACATGCGACAGCGGGCGCCAGGGCGCCTGGTCGGACGTCGCTGGGCGGTCTGCCGCCCGTCCGCTCAGAGCAGGCGCACCCTCGGTGTCGTGCCCTCGGGTGCCGAAACGATCAGATCCGTCAATGCCCAGACCAGCGCGTCCAGCCGGTCCGGGCTGGACCCGCCCTGCCGCGCGACGAAGCTGCACATCTGGTCCTCGAGCGCCGGAAACGCCTCGGCGTGATGCACGCGGCCCTGCTCGTAGAGAGCCGCCACCGGCTCGGCGCGAAGCCGCTTGCCGATCCTGGCGTGCACCGGTTTGTAGGCGATCTGCGGTGCCGTCGTGCGCATCACCGCCTCGACCAGCGCGCCGCCCTGGTTGACCTCGGCCACCAGCCGGTCGGCCTTGAATTCCTCGTAGGCCGTCGCCGCGATCTCGGCCCAGCCCTGCGGGCTCTGCCCTTGGCAGGTCAGGTCGGCCAGCACCCAGCCATGCCAGTCGCGGGGCCGCCCCTGGGCGCGAACGCCGGCGACGACGATCCCGCATTCGTCCGCCCCGGACCCGGTCGAGACCGGCGGATCGACGGCCACGACCACCCGGGTCAGATCCGCCGGCGCCGGTGCGCGGCCGGCATCGATCAGCGCGCGTGTCCACAGCGCGCCCTCGCGCTCGCGGATCAGCTCGCCCTCGAGCTCCTGCCGGCCGAGCGGCGGTGCCGCCGTAGCGCGCCTCCAGCCGCTCGAGAAAGCCCGGCGCCAGGTTGGCCCGGTTCGCCGCCGTCGAGGCGTGGCTGACCACAGTGCCCTTCTGCCCCAGGATCTCGACCAGCACCGGGTTGTCGCGCGGCGTCGTCGTCACCAGCTGGCGCGGATCGTTGCCGAGCCGCAGCGTGAATTGCAGCATATCCCAGGCTTCGCGGGCATAGCGCCACTTGGCCAGCTCGTCCGACCAGGCGGCGTCGAACTGCGGCCCGCGCAGTGCCTCGTAGTTGGTGGCCGAGGCGATCGATGCCTCGGCCCCGTTCGGCCAGACCAGCTTGTTCTGGCTGGCGATCAGCTTCGGCCGCCTGTCCGGCGGCGAGGACGCCAGGATGCCACTGTCGCCCTCCACCATGACGCCCCGCGCCTGGTCGATGGTTTCACCGACCAGCGCGATGCGGCGGGAGACGCCGCGAGACAGCGGCGTGCTCCCTTCAGAGCGCGAGCGAACCCATTCGGCGCCGGCGCGGGTTTTACCCGCGCCTCGCCCGCCCAGGATCACCCAGGTCGCCCACGCTCCCGCCGGCGCCTTCTGGTGCTGCGGGTTGGCCCAGAGCTGCCAAAGAAATGGCATTGCTGCGAGCGCGTTCTCCGACAAGCTGTCGAGGAACGCGCGCCTTTCTTCCTCAGGCAGCTGCGCAAGAGAGGCGGCCGAGTTGATCAAGGATCTCGACACGTGCTGCCTCCATGTCCAGTTGCGAACGAGAATGGCCCGGTGCGAGACCGTACTTTACCTCGATGTCGATGACGGTCTGCATGGCTTTCTGGGTCCGTTTGACCAGGTCCACGACCGTATCGAGGTGCGCCTTCTCGTCTGTGTCCAGTTCAGTCTTGAAGAACCGCTCGTTTTCTAGCTCAAGCAGTGCGAGAGTGTCGGCAAGCAGCTTGCGCGCACGGTTGAGGGTGTTCTCAAGTTCCTCGTTCGTGTACGCGCCACCCCGCCGACCGATCTGTTCATCGATCGTTGTTCTCACGGTAAGCGCCTTTCGTGTGGGATCGTACGTGCGCGGGCGGGCCACGCCCGCGGCATCGCCGGTCCGGATGCAAAAAGGGCCAGCCTGTTTGGCCGGCCCGTACTGCCGGTGCGGCGCTGCCGCGCCGTCCGGTTCACCGCCACTTCTCGTAGCGTGCTGGAAGAAGTACCGACGAGCGTCCGCCAAGTCAATTGGTTTTTCGGAAATTTCCCTTTAACAATAGGGGCTTGGATTAATCTCGTGTTTACGAAGACCGGTTTTCGCTAACCGCTTCTAGGAGGTTCGTCCTGTGTTCCCGCCTCCGGCACCGGCGCCACGGCCGCGATCGGCTCTTGCCCTCGCGTCCTCGGCTGCAACACTTTTCAGCACCATCACCCGAGACCGCCGGTCGCCAAGCATCGAGAATCAGTTCGGAGCGGATGGCTCGCCGCGCCCCGGCATGATCACCGGCCCCGTCGACACGGCATTCTCCACCGGGCGCAGCGTACGCTACTGCCGCGCCGGCTGCGCCGAAGGCCCCTGTTGCGCGCTCTCGCCCTGCTGACCCTGCTCTGCCTGACGCTGCCGCTCGATGCGCCGCCATTCGGCCACGTTGCGGTTGTGCTCGTCCAGCGTCGCCGCAAAGGCGTGCCCGCCGGAGCCGTCGGCCACGAAATACAGGAAACGCGTGTTCTCCGGATTCGCCGTTGCCATGATCGATTCGCGCCCAGGATTGGCGATCGGCGTCGCCGGTAGCCCCTCGATGACATAGGTGTTGTAGGGCGTCTTGGCGACGAGCTCGGATTGCCTGATCCCACGTCCCAGCGGTTCCTTGCCGCCGGTGATGCCGTAGATCACCGTCGGGTCGCTCTGCAGCTTCATGCCCCGCTTCAACCGGTTGACGAAGACCGAGGCGACACGGCCGTGCTCGTGCGGGCGCGTTTCCTTCTCGACGATCGAGGCCAGCGTCAGCAGGTCCTCCTTGCTGTCGAGCGGCAGGCCGCGATCGCGCTTCGCCCATGCCTCGTCCAGTACGTCCTGCATGGCGATCTGCATCCGCCGAATCACGTCTGCGCGGCTGTCGCCGCGGCTGACGCTGTAGGTCTCCGGCAGAAGCGAGCCCTCGGCCGGCATCTCGTCGATCTCGCCGGTCAGGAAGTCGGCCTCGTCGAGCAGGCGGACCACCTCGGCCACCGTCCAGCCTTCGGGCGCGGTGATCTGGTAGTCGACATTGCCGCCCGTCGTCAGCAGCGCCAGGATCTCTTCCATCGAGGCGCCGGGGGCGATCTCGTACTCGCCGAACTTCAGCCGGTCGGAACTGCCGGAATAGCTCGCCGCCAGACGGAACAGCGTCGCGTTCTCGATCGCGCCCGCCTCGGCCAGCCGCTTGGCGACCGTACCCATGCGCGCGCCGCGCTCGACGCTCAGCCGGACCGGCTCGGTGGCCGGGCCGGGTGCCGCGACCTGCTGGCGCGACAGCTCAAACCCGGCCAGCAGGACCAGGCCGAGAACGATCATCACCGAAAGCAGGTTGGCGGCGATGCTGCGCATCCGGGCCCTCGGGTCAGCTCGCGGGTGGCAGCCCGAAGACGACGCTGGCGTTCGTGCCGCCGAAGCCGAAGCTGTTCGACAGCACAGCGCCGATCTCGCGCTCGCGCTTCTTCAGCGGCGCCAGATCGATGGCGGTCTCGACCGACGGCTCTTCCAGGTTCAGGGTCGGCGGGGCCACGCTGTCGCGCATGGCGAGGATCGAGAAGATCGCCTCGATGGCCCCGGCGGCGCCCAGCAGATGCCCGGTCGACGACTTGGTCGAGCTCATCGTCACGCGAGAGGCCGCGTTCGAGCCGAGCAGCCGCTCGACGGCGCGCAGCTCCAGCTCGTCGCCCATCGGCGTCGAGGTGCCGTGCGCGTTGATGTAGTCGATGTCCCCCGGCTCGAGCCTGGCGCTGCGCAGCGCCGCCTGCATCGAGCGATAGGCGCCGTCGCCGCCCGGATGCGGCGCGGTGATGTGGTAGGCGTCGCCCGACATGCCGTAGCCGAGCCACTCGGCGTAGATCTTGGCGCCCCGGCGCCGCGCGTGCTCCAGTTCCTCGAGAACCAGCACGCCGGCGCCCTCGCCCATGACGAAGCCGTCGCGGCCGCGGTCATAGGGCCGCGACGCCTTCTGCGGCGTGTCGTTGTAGCCCGTCGACAGCGCCTTGCAGGCCGCGAAGCCGGCGACCGACAGCTCGCTGACCGGCGACTTCCGCCCCGCCCGCCAGCATGACGTCGGCATCGCCGAGCGCGATCAGCCGCGCCGCGTCGCCGATCGCGTGCGCGCCCGTCGAGCAGGCGGTGACGACCGAATGGTTCGGCCCCTTGAAGCCATAGCGGATCGAGACATGGCCCGAGGCGAGATTGATCAGCGCCGCCGGGATGAAGAACGGGCTGACGCGGCGCGGGCCCTTCTCCTTCAGCGTGATGGCGGTGTCGGCGATCGTCTCGATGCCGCCGATGCCCGAGCCGATCATCACCCCGGTGCGGTGCTGGTCCTCCGGCTCCTCCGGGCGCCAGCCGCTGTCCGTCACGGCCTGGTCGGCCGCCGTCAGGGCATAGGTGATGAAGCGGTCGATCTTGCGCTGGTCCTTGGGCGCGACCCAGTCGTCAGGATTGTATGTTCCGTCCGAACCGTCGCCGAGCGGGATCTCGCAGGCGATCCGGCAGGGCAGGTGGCTGGCGTCGAAATGCGTGATCGGCCCCGCGCCCGACTCGCCGGCGACCAGGCGGCGCCAGCTCTCCTCGACGCCACAAGCCAGCGGCGAGACCATCCCGAGACCGGTGATCACGACACGGCGCATGGGCATACTCCCGAATGCGTTGCTGGCCGGAACGCGGTTCCGGCCGACCTACTCGGCCCGATCAGGCTGTCGGGCTGTCGGAACGACCCACCCCGGTCGCACACCCCGGCGCGAGCCCTACCGGCGACGCCGCCGGGGCCGCCCTCGAGCACGCGCGCCGGCGCTCAGGCCTTCTCCGAGATGAATTTCACCGCATCGCCGAAGGTCTGGATCGACTCTGCCGCATCGTCGGGGATCTCGATGCCGAACTCCTCCTCGAACGCCATCACCAGCTCCACCGTGTCCAGGCTGTCGGCGCCGAGATCGTCGATGAACGAGGCACTGTCGACGACCTTCTCCTCCTCGACGCCGAGATGCTCGACCACGATTTTCCTGACGCGCTCTGCGATGTCGCCTTCGCTCATCCCGTACCTCGTTAGAACCGGCCGCTCGGCCGCTTTGTTCCGCTTCGCTGCTCTGACCCTGCCGGTGCGGCCCCGCGAGCGTCAAGCCCGTGCCAGATAGCCCGGCGCGTCGAATAGCAACAACTCGCCCGGTACGCAAATTCTAGTTTGGCTCTTCTCCCGAAGCTTGCCGGGGCCGCCCGGCCGGGCCAGAACGATTGCATGATCAGGCGCCTGCGCGGCCGCGATGCGCCCGGCCAGCGCGCCCACCGACTCGGACCCGGCCGGCGCTGCCGGTGCCGGGGATCGACGGCGCAGGGCATGGCCATCATCTGGCGGAGCGGTTTCCCAGCCGGTCCGGGGGCAGCGTCAGATCATCGCCATGCCGCCGTTGACGTGCAGCGTCTGGCCGGTGACGTAGCCCGCCTCCGGGCTCGCCAGGTACAACACTGCGGCCGCGCAATCCTCGGGCGTGCCCATGCGGCCCGCCGGGATCTGGCCCATGATCCGCCCCTTCTGCTCGTCGGTCAGCTTGTCCGTCATCGCCGTCTCGATAAAGCCCGGGGCCACGCAGTTCACCGTGACGTTCCGGCTCGCGACCTCGGCGGCCAGCGATTTCGCCATGGCGGCCAGCCCGGCCTTGGCGGCGGCATAGTTGCCCTGCCCCGCATTGCCGGTATGCCCGACGACCGAGGTGACGTTGACGATCCGCCCCCAGCGCGCCTTCATCATGCCGCGCAGCACCGCCTTCGACAGCAGGAAGGCCGCCGTCAGGTTGACGCCCAGCACCCGGTCCCACTCCTCGGCCGACATGCGCATGAAGAGGTTGTCGCGCGTCAGCCCGGCATTGTTGACCAGGATGTCGAGTCCGCCCATCGCCTCGGACGCCTGCTTCGCCAGCGCCTCGACCGCCGCGCGGTCGCCGAGATCGGCAGGCAGCACATGCGCTCGCTCGCCCAGCTCGCCGGCCAGCGCCTCCAGCCGCTCGGCCCGCGTGCCGTGCAGCGCGACCGTCGCCCCGGCGCCGTGCAGCACCCGCGCCACCGCCGCGCCGATGCCGCCGGAGGCGCCGGTAACCAGCGCCGATTTGCCTGTCAGGTCGAACATGGGCCGCTCCTCCTTCTGTCGCGACCGGGCTTAGCGGCTCACCTCCTGTCCGTCACGCGCTTCGCGCCGGAAGGGCGACGACCGTCCCGTTCGCGCGTGTTCGATGGCGGGCGCCAATTGGGCTGGCACGAATTGACTTCAATCAAGGCGGGACGGATCCGATCCCGATACTGGGCGGCAGCACGGTCCCGCCAGAGTTGCCGGGGCAGCGAAGGCCGGTCCACCCATTCGGGAGGTACAGTATGTTTCATCGTTCGATCGTCGCGATGGCGGCCGCAGCGGCTTTCCTGACTACGCCAGCGGCGGCCGCCCAGGACCCGGTCGCGGCCGGAAAGGCAGAGTACGAACAGCTTTGCGCGAACTGCCACGGCAGGGCCGGCACCGGAGACGGCCCGATCGCCGCCATCCTGACCGTCAAGCCGGCGGATCTCACCCAGATCTCGAAGAGAAACAACGGCACGTTCCCTTCGCAGCAGATCTACCAGCTCATCGACGGCCGCGTCGTATCGCCCGCTCACGGCACGTCCCAGATGCCGATCTGGGGCAATTACTATACCGAGAAGAGCCAGCTGCTCAGGAATATCCTTGGCGAGGGCTTCGGCGACGATATCGTGCGCGGCCGGATCTTGTCGCTCGTCTACTATCTGGAATCCATCCAGAAGAATTAACTCGGGATATCGCGTCGGGCAGAGGCGCGACCGAATTGTCTTTTGGCCTCCGATCCCCGATCAATCCGGGCCCGCCAGGGCGGACCCGGAACTCAGCGACGCCTCAGCCAGCGGCCGCCTCGGCCAGCCGCTTCACGTCCTCTGGCCCGTTCACGGGGACGGTCGTCAGGCCGCGGTCGATCCGCTTCGCCATGCCGCTCAGCGCCTTGCCGGCGCCGATCTCGACCAGCTCGGTCACGCCCTGCAAGGCCACCCACAGGACGCTCTCGCGCCAGCGCACCGTGCCAGTCACCTGCTCGACCAGCAGCCGGCGGATCTCGTCCGGGTCGGTCACCGCCTCGGCCAGGACATTCGCTACCAAGGGCACGGTCGGCGGCGCCAGCTCCACCTCGGCCAGCGCTTCACGCATCCGTTCGGCGGCTGGCGCCATCAGCGCGCAGTGGAAGGGCGCCGAGACGGGCAGCATCAGCGCCCGCCTGGCGCCCCGTCCCTTGGCGATCTCGACGGCCCGCTCGACCGCCGCGCGATCGCCCGAGACGACGACCTGGCCCGGGTCGTTGTCGTTCGCCGCCTCGCAGACCTGTCCCTGCGCCGCCTCTTCTGCCACCGCCCGCGCCGCTGCAAAGTCCAGCCCCAGCAGCGCGGCCATCGCGCCCGTGCCGACCGGCGTCGCCTCCTGCATCGCCCGGCCACGAATGCGCAGCAGCCGCGCCGTGTCGGCAAGCGTCAGCGCGCCGGCGGCGCAGAGAGCCGAGTATTCCCCGAGCGAGTGGCCCGCCACATAGGCTGCATGGCCGATCCCGACGCCTTCCGCCTCCAGCGCCGCCATTGTGGCCAGCGAGGTCGCCATCAGCGCCGGCTGGGCGTTCGCCGTCAGCGTCAGCTCGTCCTGCGGCCCCTCGCGGATCAGCCGGCTCAGCCTCTCGCCCAGCGCCTCGTCGACCGCCTCGAAGACGCGGCGGGCCGGCGGATAGGCCTCGGCCAGCTCCGTGCCCATGCCGACCGCCTGCGCCCCCTGCCCCGGGAAGGTGAAGGCGCGTTTCACTGCTGCATCCTGCATGGCCGCAGAACGCCCGTCCGGCCGGTCAATGTCAAGCCGGGGTCAAGCCGGGGTCAAGCCGGGGTCGATCCATGGTCAAGCCGGGCTTGGCGGCTTGCGTTCGCCCCTGCTAGACCCACCTGAGAAGCCATGGGAGGCAACATGTCCGCGCCGGGGCCCGAGATCGCCGTTGCCGTCACCGGCTGCTCCGGCCGCATGGGCCGGATGCTGGTCCGGGCGCTCGACGAGCGTCAGGACGTCCGGCTGGCCGGCGTCACCGAACGGCCCGGGCACGACTGGATCGGCCGCGATTTCGGCGAGGCCACCGGCGGCGCGCCGCGCGGTCTCGTCGTCACCGACGACCCCCTGCCCGTCTTCGCGCGTGCCCATGCCGTCCTCGACTTCACGACGCCCGCGGCCACCGTCCAGCACGCCGATCTCGCGGCGCAGGCCCGGCTGGTGCACGTCATCGGCACGACCGGGCTCGAGGGCGACGACCTGGCCCGGCTGTCCGCCGCCGGCCGCCACGCCGTTATCGTGCGCGCCGGCAACATGTCGCTCGGCATCAACCTGCTGCTGGGGCTGACCCGGCAGGTCGCCGCGGCGCTGGACGAGGAGTTCGACATAGAGATCGTCGAGACGCATCACCGCATGAAGGTCGACGCGCCGTCCGGCACCGCGCTGATGCTGGGCGAGGCGGCGGCCGAGGGACGCGGTGTCGCGCTGGCGGACGTGGCCGAGCGCGGCCGCGACGGCCAGGCGGCCGCCAGAGCGTCCGGCGCCATCGGCTTCGCGGCGCTGCGCGGCGGCGATGTCGTCGGCGAGCACGACGTGATCTTCGCCGGCGCCGGCGAGCGCATCGTGCTCCGCCATGTGGCGACCGACCGCATGCTCTTCGCGCGGGGCGCGGTCAGGGCGGTGCTGTGGGGCCAGGGCCGCAAGCCCGGCGAGTACACGATGGCGGACGTGCTGGGGCTGCGATGAGCGCTCTGCACCTCGTCAAGCTCTGCGTCGGCGCGACCTCGGTGCGGGACCTCGCGACCTGGCAGGCCCGCCGCGTCGCCGAGCGCCGGGCGGCGGGGCTCGATCCGCGGCCGCGCCACGTCACGCGGATGTGGCCGCGCCGCGCCGCCGAGGTCCTGGGCGGCGGCTCGCTCTACTGGGTGATCCAGGGCTACGTCGCCGTCCGCCAGCGGATCGAGGCCTTCGACGAGGTCGTGGCCGAGGACGGCGTGCGCCGCTGCGCCATTGTCTTCGTGCCCGCCCTGATCCCGGTCGCCCTGCGCCCGCGCCGGCCGTTCCAGGGCTGGCGCTACCTCGCGCACCCGGACGCGCCGCCCGATGCGCCGCAAGATGGGCAGCTGGACGGGCAGCAGGACGGGCAGCAGGACGGGGCGGGCTTCGACGAGTCGCCGGACGCCTACCTGCCGGCGGATCTCGCGCTCGCCCTCGACGGGCTCGGCGTGCCCATCCGTGCCGGCGAACGGAACGGGGCGCGCTGATGCCGGCGGCCGACATGCTGGAAGAGGTCCTCGCCCCGGTCCGCGAGAGCGCGATCGCCGCGCTGCTCGCCGCGCAGGCGCGCGCCATCGAGGCCGGCGCCGAGATCGAGCCCGAGCCGGTGCGCCGCGACCCCGCGGGTCGCGTCAAACGCCAGGGCCGGCTTGGCCTGCCCAGCCGCGGCGACCTCTCGGTGACGCTGGACGGCCGGACGCTGATCCAGCGCGTCGAGGCGCGCCGCGTGACCGCCTTCCTGCCGATCGAGGTGCGCACGCGCTCCGGCTTCACCGGGTTGATCGGCCCCTTCCGCTGGGAGGATGCCGAGATCAGCTTCGAGGTGCGCAGCGGGCGGCCGAACTGGGCGCCGGTCCGGCTGTGGTTCCTCGAATGGTTCCAGCCGCGGCAGAGCCAGCTTCAGCCCGAGCTCGCCGGCTGCGTGCACGCGCTCGACGGGCCCGAGGAGGTCGGCGGCGTCTGGAAGATCCACCTCGACTTCGGCTCGGCGCCGATCGCCGCCGTCGCCGCGCTGATCGAGACGGCGGGCGATACCGGCTGCGCCAAGCTGCGCATCGGCCAGGTCGCCGTCTGAGGGTGGCGCGTCCGAGAGCGGTGCGTCCGCGGGGGTGACGCGTCGGAGGGTGGCGGCCGGGGTCGCCGGGACCGTGGCAGCGATCAGGTCGCGGCCAGTGGGATGACGTCCGCCACGCTGCCCGGGCACGCTTCCTCCCCGGCGCATGCGTCGTCATCGGGGGAAACGCGCGTCACGCCGTGCTCGGTCTTGTCCCAGTAGTATGGCGCCAGGCCAAGCTCGACCACCGCCTTCCAGGCCGCGACGGCGCCCATGGTCCAGTAGAGGAGGAGCGTCGGCACCCAGGCGATCAGCCCGAGCGATCGCCGGCGGCGGAGCGCCAGCGCGGCGCAGCCGAGCATCACCACCTGACCCGCGCCGAGCGAGACGACGAGCGCCGTCATCGCCCACTCCGGCATCAGCTCGCCATAGATCGGCCGCCCGGTCAGCAGCGAACAGGCGAGCGCCACCCAGAAGATCGGCATGACCAGATAGCTGACCGCGCCGCCGAGCAGCAGCACGTTCAGGCCGAGAAAGCCGACCGGCCCGAGATCGCGCCACAGCCGGCCCGGCGCCCGCATGTGGTTGAGCCAGGTCAGCAGATAGCCCTTCAGCCAGCGCGAGCGCTGGCGGATCCAGGGCATCATGCGGCAGTTCGCCTCTTCCTCTGTGGTCGAGCCGATCATCTCGGTGCGCAGGCCCTGACGGGCCAGCCGCATGCCGAGATCGGCGTCCTCGGTGACATTGTGCGCGTCCCAGCCGTCCAGGTCGCGCAGCGGCGCTCCGCCGGAAATAGACCGAGGTGCCGCCGAGCGGGATCGGCAGCCCCAGCCGCTGCCAGCCGTGCAGCAGGACGTCGAACCAGATCGCGTACTCGATCTGGAAGCAGCGCGAGATCCAGCTCTCGCGCGCATTGAACCAGGCGAGCTGGCACTGGACGCAGGCCACCTCGGGCGGTGCGCCGCGCATGTGCTCGGCGACGGCGCGCAGCTGCCCGGGGTCCGGCCGGTCCTCGGCGTCCAGAATGCCGACGATCTCGCCATTGCAGAAATCCAGCGCCAGGTTCAGCGCGCGCGGCTTGGTGCGCGGGCCGCCCGCCGGCAGCACGAGCGCGTCGATCCAGGGCGGCAGGTCGGCCGCCTCGAGCGCGGCGCGCGTCAGGGCGTCGTCCTCCTCGAGCAGCAGCTTCACATCCATCAGCGGGCGCGGATAGTCGATCCGCTCCAGCGCGGCAGTCAGCGGACCGATCATGGCCGGCTCGTCATAGAGCGGCACCAGCAGCGTGATGCGCGGCAGCGGCCGCCTGTCGGCCAGCGCCACCGCCCCGGGCGGGGCGGAATGCGTGCCCTGCCGGCGCGACGCCGCCAGCGCCGCGATGCGCGTCAGCGTCGTCGTGCCGTTCAGCAGAAGGAGGGCCATCCCCAGCCCGGCCAGCGCGACGCTGGGAACCAGGGCCAGCATCAGGGCGATGGCGACCAGGGCGATCAGCGCCACGATGCGCGCCGGCCCGAGCGTCCGCACGCTGAGCGCCGGCGGCGTGCGCGCCGCCGCCCGCTCGGCCAGCGCCGGGCCGAACCGGTCGAGCAGCGCCTGCTCGACCGCCTGGCGCGGTGCGACCGTGACGAAGGCGATGCCGTGGTCGGGGGCCAACTCGGCCAGCGCGGCCGAGGCGCCGCCGGGCTCGGATGTGGCATAGACGTCGATCTTGCCGAGGCGCCGCCATGGCACCATCGAGTGCCGAAGACAGAGCTCGAGCGAGCCGGCGTCTCCGGCGCGCGGGTCCGGCGGCTCGCGCTCGAGATCGGTGGCGCCGAGGCCCCACTGCTCGGCCAGCGCCGCGGCGACGTCGTCCGGCGCGGCGAGGCCCCTGGCCGTCAGCACCTCGCCCAGCCGCGCGCCGAGCGCCCCCTGCTCGGCCAGTGCCAGGTCGAGGTCGTCATCGGCCAACGCGCCGCGCGCGCGCAGGATGCGCCCGAGCTGCGGCGCGCCGTGCGCCTCGGCGCGATCGCCGCGCAGGACCGGTCCGCCCCGCACGGCGCTCATGGGGCGTCCTCGACAGTCTGACGGGCGGACACTTACGCTTCCCCGGGCAAGGAACAATGCCGCCATCTGCTGCCATCACAGTTAAGGCATTGTTAAGTAGGGGAAAAATAACCGTACTTTGCTACCGATCGGCAAGCATGATGGGCGCGGCGCCCGCTGCGCTGGCGAGATCGCCGGGGGCGGCGGCGAAAACCGTGTCCACCGCCCGACCGGTGCCGAATCGCACGAGATCCGGGTCGATCCGGACGCGCGCCTCGAGGTGGCCGATCGCGGCGACGCCGCCGATGGCGAAGCCGGTCCGCGACCGCACCTCGCAGAGACCAGTCCCTCAGGCGCGATCCATGGCGGCGACGAAGCGCTCGAAGAGATAATAGCTGTCCTGCGGGCCGGGGCTCGCCTCCGGGTGGTACTGCACCGAGAAGACCGGGCGGTCGCGCATCCGGATGCCGCAATTGCTGCCGTCGAAGAGCGAGACGTGCGTCTGGACGACGTCCGCCGGCAGGGACCCGGCATCGACGCTGAAGCCGTGATTCATCGAGGTGATCTCGACCCTGCCGGTCTCGAGGTCCTTGACCGGGTGGTTGGCGCCGTGGTGCCCGGTCGCCATCTTCCTGGTCCTGCCGCCGACGGCCAGCCCCAGAAGCTGGTGGCCGAGGCAGATCCCGAAGACCGGCTTCTGCGCCTGCAGCACGCCCCGGATCATCGGCACCGCGTATGCGCCCGTCGCCGCCGGGTCGCCGGGTCCGTTGGTCAGGAAGACCCCGGCCGGGTCGTGCGCCAGCACCTCCTCGGCCGTGGCGGTGGCGGGCAGCACGTGCACGTCACAGCCGGCGCTGGCCAGCGACCGCAGGATGGTGCGCTTGGCGCCATAGTCGACGGCGACGACCTTGTGGCGCGGCGTGCTCTGGCGTGCATAGCCGTCCGGCCAGGCCCAGCGCATCTCGTCCCAGCGATAGGATTGGGCGCAGGTGACCTCGCGGGCCAGATCGGCGCCGTCGATGCCGGGGAAGCCGCGGGCCCTGCTCGACCAGCTCGTCCTCGTCGATGCGCCCGTCGGCGGCATGCGCCAGCGCGGCGTGCGGCATGCCGAGGTCGCGGATGCGCCGGGTCAGCCGGCGCGTGTCGACGCCCGAGATGCCGATCCGCCCGCGCCGGCCGAGCCAGGCCGAGAGGTGCT
This sequence comes from uncultured Alphaproteobacteria bacterium, assembly GCA_963745085.1. Classification (GTDB taxonomy): domain Bacteria; phylum Pseudomonadota; class Alphaproteobacteria; order Rhodobacterales; family Rhodobacteraceae; genus Thermohalobaculum. Next base: position 19,324 of record CAVUWP010000030.1, read on the forward strand.
GCGCCGAGCGCCAGTTCGCCGGCTCGGTGACGTCCCATCTGACGACCATGCCGCGCGCGACCGGCTCGGCGGTCTCGTCGTCGTGCGGGTTGGTGCCGACGTTGCCGATGTGCGGGAAGGTGAAGGTGACGATCTGCTGGGCATAGGAGGGATCGGTCATGATCTCCTGATAGCCCGTCATCGCGGTGTTGAAGCAGAGCTCGCCCACCGTGACGCCCGTCGCGCCAAAGCCGCGGCCGCGGATCACGGTGCCGTCGGCCAGCACGAGGCGGGCCGTGGCGCCGCCGGCGCGCGAGAAGATGTCGGCTTGCTGGCTGTCCATCGAAATGCTCCGGGAGGCCACCGGCCGCCCCGGCCCCCGAAGACTCGGGCGGGCAACCGGCGCGACCCTAGGGACGCGCGGGATCCCGGTCAAGCGCCTGCGCTTTCCGCAATTTGTGCTTTCGTTCCAGCGTCTTGAAGCGCCGTCGCCACCAGTTGCCCCGGCCGGAGCGGGCATGCTAGTGTCGCGTGCCGCCACGGGGGGGCGCCGTCGAGGACGAAACGCGCATGCGCGAACGCATCGCCGAATCCATCAAGGATGCCATGCGGGCCAGGGACCAGATGCGGCTCAGCACGCTGCGGCTGATGGCGGCCGCGCTGAAGGATCAGGACATCGCCAAGCGCGCGCATGGCGACGGCGCACAGCTCGACGATGCCGAGATCCGCGCGCTGCTGGCCAAGATGATCCGCCAGCGCGAGGAGTTGGCGCGCGCCTACGAGGAAGCCGGCCGCATGGACATGGCCGAGCGCGAGCGCGACGAGCAGGCGGTCATCCGCGAGTTCCTGCCCAAGCCGATGAGCGAGGACGAAATCGACGCCGCCGTGCACAGGGCGATCCGCGACACGAAGGCCTCGTCGATCCGCGACATGGGCAAGGTGATGGGCGCGCTGAAGGCGGCGCATGCCGGCCGGATGGATTTCGGCGCCGCCGGCGCGCGCGTGAAGGCGGCGCTCGGCTGAGGCCGCACCCCGCTCTCAGGGCTTCCGGCCGGCCGTGTCCGCCATTCGCGCGCCGCGCTCGCCCATGGGCCGGTGCGCACCCGTCGTCGTGTCGCGCTCGGTCTGGTGCTCCATCTCGGCATTGAGCTCGGCACCGAGCAACACGATGAACGCCGACAGCCAGAACCACATCAGCAGGATGATGACGCCGCCGAGCGAACCATAGGTCTCGTTGTAGCTGCCGAAGTTCCGGACATAGATCGAGAACAGGATCGACGCGACGACCCACAGGATCGTCGCGACGACCGCGCCCGGCGTGATCCACTGCCAGCGGGCGTCCTCGCGCGACGGCCCGTAGCGGTAGATGATCGCCAGACCGGCGATCATGAGCAGCGCCAGCACCGGCCAGCGGCCATAGGTCAGCAGCGCGTTGAACACGCGGCCCAGGCCGAGCGTGTCGAGAACGGCCGGCAGGATCATGGTCGTGGCCAGCGCCACCACGGCGCCGATGATGAGGATCACGGTCAGCATCAACGACGTGGCGTACAGCCTGAGGAAGCCGCGCTCCTCGTCCTCGTCATAGGCGATGTTCATGCTCTCCATCAGCGTCCGCATGCCGCTCGAGGCACTGTAGAGCGCGAGCGGAGACCGACCGATGGCGGCAAGCGTCGCGCCGCCGGAATTCTGGGCGACCTTCTGTGCCTGATCCTGCAGGATCTGCGCGGCACTCTCCGGCAGCACCGCCGCCGCCTGCGCCATCTGGCTCTCGATCTGGGCTGGATCGAAGCACCAGGCCCGCGATCGCCGATCAGCGCCGCGATCGCCGGAAAGATCGCCAAGAGGCCATAGAACGCGACACCCGCCGCGGCGATCGAGACGTGGTCGTCCGAGATCTCGTACTTGACCCGCAGCAGGATGTCCCGCCAGCCCGGCCTTCGGGATTTCGCTCGGGCGCGACGCCTGTCGACCGCGATTCAGCTTCTGTGGCCATCTGGTCCCCCCGGCATTCTGCTCCGGCAGCAGGCGAACCGACTCCGGCAGCCCCGGGTTCCATCTTGGCGTTGACGGCCGCGCTATGCCGCGAGCACGGCGCCTGCCTCGCGGACGCTCGCGCGCTCCGCCATCATGGCGCGATGCGCGGCGATCTTCGGGAAGCCGGCCGGATCGATGCCGTCGCCCTCCATCCAGCGCGCTACGGTGAAGAGGTACGGGTCTGCGACGCTGTAGTGCTCGCCCATCACGAACGGGCCGGCGAACGCATGGCTCTCGACATAGTCCCAGCAGGCGCCGACCGATTGCGGCACGAAGCGCCGCATGGCCTCCCAGGCGGCGGGGTCGTCGGACCAGCGGTGGCCGCGCATCCGGTGCGCATGCGCGACATGCAGCGTGGCGCAGAGATAGCAGTTGAACTCCTGCATCTTGGCAAAGGCGAACGGGTCCGGTCGGCGCGAGCCGCGCCGCGGGATGCGTCTGGGCGATGTAGGCGAGGATCGCCGGCGTCTCGGTCAGCGGCCCCTGCGGCGTGACCAGCGTCGGCACGCGCGCCTTCGGGTTGAGCGCACGTGTAGTCGGCGCCCTTCTGCTCTTCCTGCGCAAAGTCGACCCGGCGCAGCCGGTGCTTGGCCTCGGCATCGTTCAGCGCGATGATCGAGGCGAGCGAGATGGTGTTCGGCGCATAGTAGAGCTCGAGCATGGTCCCCTCCCCATCGGCACGCGAGCCTAGCACCGCCCCCGGCCGCCGCCCAGCGGTCTTGCCCCGCTGCCCGGGGCAGGCTCGGCTACCAGCCGCCGCGACATGGATGCGCGCATGAAGAAGGCGAAGAAGGCGCCGCGACCGAGGGCCGAGGCCCCGCGCGGCTTCCGCGACTATTTCGGCGCCGAGGTGGTGGCGCGCCAGCGCATGCTGGACGCGATCTGCGGCGTCTACCGCGCCTATGGCTTCGACCCGCTGGAGATCGCCCGCCGTCGAGACCGTCGAGGCGCTGGGCAAGTTCCTGCCCGACGTCGACCGGCCGAACGAGGGCGTCTTCGCCTGGCAGGACGCCGATGCGGGCGGGGACGAGACCTGGCTGGCGCTGCGCTACGACCTGACGGCGCCGCTGGCCCGCGTCTTCGCCCAGCACCGGCGCGAGCCTGCCCTCGCCCTATCGCCGCTACCAGGTCGGCCCGGTCTGGCGGAACGAGAAGCCGGGGCCGGGCCGGTTCCGCCAGTTCTACCAGTGCGACGCCGACACGGTGGGCACGCCGACCGTCGCGGCCGACGCCGAGATCTGCATGATGCTGGCCGACGCGCTGGAGGCGGTCGGCATCGCGCGGGGCGACTACCTGGTGCGCATCAACAACCGCAAGGTGCTGAACGGCGTGATGGAGGCGATCGGCCTCTGGTCGGCCGACGACGCCGAGGCCGGCGTCGCCGCGCGCGGCACGGTGCTGCGCGCCGTCGACAAGCTCGACCGGCTGGGCGAGGAAGGCGTGCGCGCGCTGCTCGGCCCGGGCCGCAAGGACGAGTCCGGCGACTTCACCAGGGGCGCCGGGCTCACGGACGCGCAGGCCGACCTGGTGATGGGCTTCGTCGCGGCGCGGCGCGAGACGGCGGCCGGGACCTGCGCCCGGCTGGCCGAGCTGGTCGGCGGCTCGGCCACCGGCGCCGAGGGCGTGGCCGAGCTCGAGACCATCGCCGGGCTGGTCGAGGCGCAGGGCTATGCCGACCGGATGGTCATCGACCCCTCGGTGGTGCGCGGCCTCGGCTACTACACCGGCCCGGTCTACGAGGCCGAGCTGACCTTCGAGATCACCGACGAGGCGGGCAACCGCGCGCCAGTTCGGCTCGGTCGCCGGCGGCGGGCGCTACGACGATCTCGTCAAGCGCTTCACCGGCGAGGCGGTGCCGGCGACCGGCATCTCGATCGGCGTCGACCGACTGCTGGCGGCGCTGACGCGCCATCGGCCGGGCGGGAGCCGAGGACAGCGGCCGGCCCCGTCGTCATCCTCGCCATGGACCGCGCCGAGATGGCCGCCTACCAGACCATGTGCGCCGAGCTCCGCCGCGCCGGCATCCGCGCCGAGGTCTTCCTCGGCGGCGGCAACATGGCGCGCCAGCTGAAATATGCCGACCGGCGCGCCGCGCCCGTCGCGGTGATCGAGGGCGGCGACGAGCGCGCCGCCGGGCAGGTGACGCTGAAGGACCTCGCGCTCGGCGCCCGGCTGGCCGCCGAGATCGAGACGCATGACGAGTGGAAGGCCCAGCCCGCGCAGATCACCGTGCCGCGCGCCGAGCTGGTCGAGCAGGTGCGCGCGCATGCTCGCCCGGGGCCGGCTGATGCTGGGGCGGCCCGCGACAGGGCGCGGCGCTGGCGGCGCTCGAGGGCGCGCTGGCGACGCTCGGCGCGCGTCTTCGCCGAGGCGGGGCATGCGCCGGTCGCCGTGCCCTACCTGTATCTCGGCGAGACGCTGCTCGACCTCTATGGCGAGGACCTCCGCGCCCGGGCGTTCCTCGTTCCCGGATGCCGGGCGCGGCAACGAGCTGGCGCTCCGCCCCGACTTCACCGTCCCCGTCGCGCTGGCGCACGGCGCGCATGGCTGGGAGCGGCAGGCGGCCTACCGCTATCGCGGGCCGGTCTTCCGCACGCAGGAGCCGGGGCTCGGCCGGCCGATCGAATACCTTCAGGCCGGGATCGAGCGCTTCGGCGACGCCGACCCGGTGGCCGCCGACGCCGCCGTCTTCGCGCTGCTCTGGCGCGGGCTGGCGGCGCTCGGCGTCGCGCCGGCGGCGACGATCGGCGACCTCGTCGATCGCCTTCGCGCTGCTCGACGCGCTGCGAGATGCCGGCGGCGCCGGCGCGCCGCGCTGCGGCGCCACTTCTGGCGCCCTGCCCGCTTCCAGGCGCTGGTCGCGCGGCGCCTGCCGGCCGCCCCGCCCCGCGGCCGAGCGCCGGGCGCTGGTCGAGGCGGTGGCGGGCCGAGGCCCGCGCGGCGGCGGTCGACGGCGCTGATGCTGGCGGCGGGCGAGCCGGTCGGCAGCGCGCGAGCCTGCCGAGGTCGTGGCGCGCGCGCCGCCGGCTGGCCGCCGAGCCGGACGAGCCGCCGATGCCGGCCGCCGATGCGCGCCTGATCGCCGACGGTGCTGGCCGTCGCGGGTCCGGCGCCGGAGGCGGCGGGCCGGCTGCGGCCGCATCGCCCGCGCCGCCGGCGTCGGCCATCGCGCCCGCGATCGACCGCTTCGAGGCGCGGCTGGCGGCGCTGGAGGCGCAGGGGATCGACGACGGCGCCGGCTGGCCTTCGACGCCGGCCTTCGGGCGCAACCTCGAATACTACGACGGCTTCGTCTTCGAGCTGCGCGCCCCTGGCGGCGCCCCGACCTGCCGCCGCTGGCCGGCGGCGGGCGCTATGACGCGATGACCGTCCGCCTCGGCGCGGCGCGCGCCGGTGCCGGCCGTCGGCGGCATGATCCGGCCCGGAGGCGGCGCTGGCAGCGCGGCAGCGACAGGAGCGCGGCGGTGAGCCGGGTCCTGCTCGGCCTGCCGTCCAAGGGGCGGCTGCGCGACGACAGCCGTCGGCTGGTTCGCGGCGCGCGGCGTCGAGATCGCGCGCGACGGCGACGAGCCGCGAATACGCCGCCTCGGCGCGAGGGCTGGAGGGCCTCGAGCGTCGTCATGCTGGCGGCCGGCGAGATCCCGCGCGCGCTCGGCCGACGGGCCGCTGCATCTCGGCGTCACCGGCGAGGACCTGATCCGCGAGCGCCTGCCCGGCCGGCGAGGCCGAGGTGCGCGCTGGCCGCCCCGATGGGCTTCGGCCATGCCGACCTGGTCGTCGCCGTGCCGGCCGCCTGGGTCGACGTCGAGACCATGCACGACCTCGACGAGGCGGCGCACGAGTTCCGCCGCCGGCACGGCCACCGGCTGCGCATCGCCACCAAGTACCACAACCTCGCGCGCGGGTTCCTGCGGCGCCACGGCGTCGCCGACTACCGGCTGGTCGACAGCCAGGGCGCGACCGAGGCCGGGCCGAAGAACCTGACCGCCGAGGCGATCATCGACATCACCACGTCGGGCGCGACGCTGCGCGCGAACCACCTGCGCCCGCTCGAGCGACGGGCTGATCCTGCAGAGCCAGGCCATGCTCTGCGTCAGCCGGACGGCGGCATGGGACGCGCGGCGCCGGCGCGGTGCTGGCGGCGCTGGAGGCGCGGGTCGCCCAGTCCGCAGCCTGATAGGGGCCGGGCTTCAGTTGGCGGCCTGGAGCGGGGCCGGGTCGACGACCGTTTCCCGTCGCGGCGCGCCTGGTCCTCGATCGCCGTCAGGTCGGCGATCCCGGCGGCCTCGATCAGCGTCCAGATCGAGCGCTCGGCGATGCTCAGGATCGAGGGCTCGACAGGCGCGAAATCCGGCTCGAGCGTGGTGTTGCGCACGAGATAGATCGTGCCGCTCCGCATCCCGCCCGGCCCGGCGGCGAGCTGTCGGCGCAGATCGAGATCGCGCGGATAGATGAACAGAGACCGGGTGATCGCACGGTCGCCCCGCTCTTGCGCGAAGATACGCCTTCTTGCGGCGCATGGCCGCCCGTATGTCGTCGACCGCGAACGCACCCGAGGCAAGCGAAAGCAGGGCATAGGCGGCAAGCGCCGTCGGCACGATGACCGCCAGCGCCAGGACGGACAGGTCCGGCCGCAATGCCTCGGCGGCCTCGGCCAGGACAAGCGCCAGCCCGCCCGTCAGCGCCGCGGCGGCGGCGACGCGCGGCAGCCGGCGGCGCAGCCGCGCATCGGCGTCGATCGCGCCGTCCAGCCGGCGGACGCCGCGCCAGAGCAGGCCCGCATTGACCCAGCCGGCCGCCGTCGTGCCCAGCGCCGCCGCGACAAAGCCCAGCAGTGGCGCCAGCCCGACCGCCACTCCGACATTGACGACCATCGAGATCGCCGCATAACGCAGCGGCGTCACAGTGTCCTCGCGCGCGAAGAAGGCCGGCTGCAGCACCTTCTGCATGACGAAGCTCTGAGGGCCGGCGGCATACACCGCCAGCGCCAGCGCGGTCGCTTGCGTGTCCAGCGCGTCGAAGGCGCCGCGCTGGTACAGCACGCGGCAGATCAGCTCGGGGATGACCATCAGCTCGATGGCGGCCGGCAGCGTCAGCACCAGCGTGAACTCGGCGGCGCGGTTCAGCGCCTCGCGCGTGCCGGCCGGCATCGCCCGCCCGGAAGCGGCGCGAGAGCTCGGGCAGCAG
>CAVUWP010000031.1:0-153381 GCA_963745085.1 uncultured Alphaproteobacteria bacterium
ATCGTCGAGAGGTAGAACCAGCCCCAGCCTGTGACCTTGAGGTAGGTGAAGTCGGTCTGCCAGAGCTGGTTCGGCGCCGTGGTCTGCTCGGTGAAAGCATCGTTCGCCAATGTCACTTGGACCATTGGCGTTCCATTGGCTCACCCTTGACCACGACGAAGGCCGGGCTGGTGATCAGTCATGCGCCTTGAGCAGGCGATAGACCGAAGCCTCTGATACCGCCGAGCGCGCGATCTGACTCGGGAGCGGGCTTCCCTGGCGAGCGCTTGTGTGATTCCGTTGTCCACCAGATGCGCGAGTGGGCATGGGAAACGCACTCAAGATCAGGGATGATCTGTCGTCGGAAGCGTTGCGGCGGGGAGCGCGGCGCGAGAAGGACGGGCGAGCGGGGGCGCGGAGAGCTGCCGCCGAGAAGGCGGTTCAGACCGTGCAATCCGATCCGGCCAGATTGGAGAAGCCTGGACATGCTCAGGGCGGCCGTACGCAACTTCGAAGTGGTCCAGCGCGGAAAGAGCCTCAACAGTGATGGATGCGTTCTCGCCGTGCACCGCGCGCGAAGCTGACAACAGGCGGGCGATGATGTCGGCGCTCGCATAATGTTCTTGTACCGGATGAGCCTCGGTCTCCGTGATGCGTCCTGCTCACCGCCCTGTCGTGGAAACAGCTCTCCGGAATCCACCGAACGCAGCTTGCGCCTGCGCGAGCGGCCCGGCTGCCCAACACTGCCGCGCACCTGATCGTACATCGCCCGGCCGGCGCCTGGTCAGTTCGTCGTTACGCCCGCTCGACCAGCAGCGGCATCCCACCGGCCGGACGAAGCGTCAGCCACATCCGCGGTCGCGGCCGAAATGCGGTAGGTAATTCGAACGAGAACCGCGCCAGCAGAGTCGCAAGTATGATCTGCGCCTCCAACATTGCGAAGCTGGCGCCGATGCAGGCCCGCGAGCCTGCGCCGAATGGCAGATAGCTGAAGCGGTGACGCCCGCGCGCCGCCTCGGGGGCGAAGCGGTCGGGATCGAACGCGTTCGGCCGATCCCAGAGAAGCGCATGGCGATGGAGCGCGTAGATGGGCAGCATCACGAGCGCTCCGGGGCGGACGACATGATCGCCGATACGATCCTCTTCCGCCACGCCGCGCCTGAGCAGCGCCGCCGGCGGGTACAGCCTGAGCGTCTCCTCGATGATCTGGCGAATGTAGCCGAGGCTCTCGAGATCGCCGGCATCGGCAGGCCGGTCTCCCAAGACGTCCTGCGCGACCGTCCTCGCCCGTGCCTGAACATGTCGGTCGAAGGCCAGCAGGTATAGCGACCATGTGAGCGCCAGCGCGGTCGTCTCGTGGCCGGCCAGGATGAAGGCGAGGAGGTTGTTCCTGAGCTCGACCGCGTCCATCGCCCGCCCTGTTTCGGGGTCGCGCGCCGCGATCAGGGCGTCGAGCATGTCCGGCGGATCGGAAGGACCATGCTCCAGGCGCATGCCGATGACGCGGTCGACGAGGAGATCCAGCGCGGGCCCGCGCGCCGCACGAATGCGGCCCGGCCGGGGGATCCAGCGCGGCGCCCCGAGCGCATCCAGCAGCGAGATGCGGGCAACGTTGTTGATGAAGCCGGTGACGCTCGCCGTGATCTCTTCCCGGCGGATGGCTTCGCGGCTCGACAGGGCCGCGTCGCAGATCACGTCGCAGGTGGCCGCGACATCTGGGATAGATGTCGACCGTTCCGGCGCTCGACGCCGCCCCGATCCGCGCGGCGGCCGCTTCGGCCGCACCCGTCATCGCAGGAGCGAGGCCCCGGAGGTTCTGGATCTGGAAGACTGGCGCCATGGCACGGCGCTGCCAGCGCCTGGTCGCCGGGTCGGCGGTCAGAAGACTGTCGCCCTCGCGCGGCTTCAGAATGCGCATGGCGGCGGCAGATCTTGGATAGTTCCCCTCGCGTGTTCTGAGGACGTGCTCGAGCCAGGGCGGGTCCATGACCATGATCCATCTTGCCCCGCGGCCACCGGAGACGATGGGCTCGCGATAGGCGGGCTCGGGGATCACCTCGAGGACGTTGCGCCGCGCCGCCCGGTACGATCTCCAGAAGCCCAGGGGCTTCGGGGGAGCCGGAACGCTCACCGGCATGGATTCTGGCCGATCGAGCGCCTTCAACGGCTCCTGTCTGTCGCACCTGGCATTGCTCGCAGTCTACACCGGCGCCGCCGGAGATGCATTGGCCCCGGTGCTTGCCAAGTTGCCGTTGAACAGGAGCAGGCGCGGGCATGCACCTGTCGAGACCGAGGCGCGTGCCGGCCGGCAAGGCCGCATCGCAGACCATCTCGCACGGCTCGATCTCGTCGTGCTCGACGAGCTCGGCTATCTGCCCTTCGCCCAGTCCGGCGGCCAGCTGCTCTTTCATACCAGCGCTCACTGATCAGAACCCGTGTGCCCATTCCCGGATGCCGAGGGACATGATGCGCCAAGGCTGGTCGGTGAGCTTGTTCCACGCCTCGCAGCAGTGGGCGACGATGTCGTCGTAGGAGTCGAAGATCCGGTTTGAGAGCCAGTTCTGGCGCATGAACTGCCAGAGGTTCTCGACCGGGTTCAGCTCGGGCGATCTCGGCGGCAATGGTAGGAGCGTGATGTTGTCAGGAACGGCGAGCCGGCCGGAGACGTGCCAGCCCGCCTGGTCGAGGACGAGCACGGCGTGGGCGTCGGGCGCCACGGCGTCGCTGATCTCGGCGAGGTGCGCCTGCATCGCTTCGGTGTCGGCGAAGGGCATGACGAGGGCCGCGCCCTTGCCGAGCCTCGGACAGATCGCGCCGAAAATGTAGGCCCACTTCGTTCGCTGGTCGTGCGGCGCCCGGGGTCGCGTGCCGCGGCGCGCCCAGCGGCGGGTGATCAGGTTCTTCTGTCCGACCCTCGCCTCGTCCTGGAACCAGACCTCGATGCGCCTGCCGTGGGCGTCGCGGTCGCGGATCTCCGCGACAGCGGCCGGGAAGCTTTTTTAAACGCCTCTATCGCCTCCGGGTCCTGACCGTACGCCTGCGGGCGCGCCGAGAGGTTGCGGTAGCCCATCCGCCGGAGCTCGCGCCCGAGCGTCTGCCGGCTCGCCGTGATCCCGAACTCGTCCCGCAGCCAGCCCGCCAGATCGACCAGCCGCCAGCGCACAACCCCGTCGCGCCAGGGCACGGGGCCGGCCTCCACCGCCTGCGCCAGCGCCGAGCGATGCTCGCCCGTCAGCAGCGCCGCCTTGCCGGGCGCCTTGCGGTCGACCAGCCCCGTCGGTCCCGAGGCGTTGAACCGCAGCACCCAGTCGCGCACGACCTGCAGCCCGACCCCGCCGATCCGCGCGGCGTCCGTCCGGCTTCCACCGTCGTAGATCGCTGCCAGCGCCAGCAGGCGCCGCGTCTGCTTCGCGTCCCGGCTCGCCTTCGCCAACCGCCGCAGGTCATCCGCCGTGTAGTCGATGCTCAGCCCAATCGCAGCCGCCATGAAGAACCTCCCCTGTTCTCCATGGTGAATCACGACGGCGCTCGATTGGGAATCCCCCGCGAGAGTCCGGGTCACGGGGCGCTGGTATCACCTGATCAGCCGGCTCTACGAACAGACCTCAGTCATCGTCACGACCAACCTCGCATTCGGTGGATGGCCCGCCGACTTCAGCGATGCCAAGATGACCACGGCCTTGCTCGATCGCCTCACGCATCACTGCGACATCGTCGAGACCGGCAATGAGAGCTGGCGCTTCAAGAACCGCGTCTGACTTCAGCAAATCACATCCGAGACGAGCCTGACGCGCCTGCGCCGTCGCATAGCTCCGGCGCGTCAGGCCCTCACCGACAGAGGGGTCCCTTTTCAACGCCGATAGGGGGTCCCGTTTCAATGCTGGTTGACAGCGCTGAACGCTTACAGTCCTGGCCAACAAGAATGGGGGCAGGAATGGTACAGATTGCGGATCATCTGGGCGTGGCGGAACTGCAGGCGGGCTACCGCGGCAGCAAAGACGCGACGCTGGCGCGGCACTTCCAGGTGATCTGGCTGCTGGCGCAGGGGCAGACGGTCGCCGAAACGGCGCGGCTGACCGGCTATGTGCGGCGCTGGGTCGAGGAGCTTTTGGTGCGCTACAACCGTTTCGGGCCGTCCTCGCTCGGCGACCGGCGCCGGGGCAACGGCGCGCGGCCGAGGATCCTGACGCCGGAGATCCTGGCGATGCTGCAGGAGCGGGTGAAGACCCCGCCCGATGACGGCGGGCTCTGGACCGCGAGGAAGGTGGCGGCGGTGATCGCGGCGGCGCTCGGGCGCGCCAGGGTGGCCGAGCAGCGTGGCTGGGAGGCGCTGCGGGCGATCGGCTGGACGATCCAGCGTCCGCGGCCCCGCCATGCGCGGGCGGCGAGCCCCGAAGATCAGGCGGCGTTTAAAAAAACCTCGCCGAAGCCGTCGCCGAGGAGGCCGAGCGCCATCCCGGCGCGGTAATCGAGACCTTCGCCACCGACGAGCACCGCATCGGGCTGAAGCCGATCATCCGCCGGGTCTGGGCGCCGCGCGGCGAACGGCCAACAGCCCCGTGCCATCATCGCTTCGAATGGCTCTACGTGACCGCCTTCGTCTCGCCGGCCACCGGCGAGAGCTTCTGGTATCTTTCCACCGGCGTCGACAAGGAGCTCTTCGAGGCCACCCTTGCGCTCTTCGCCCGAGAGGCCGGCGCGGGGCGCGACCGCGTCATCATCCTGGTGCTCGACGGCGCCGGTTGGCATACCGGCCCCGGCCTCCGTGCCGGAGGGCATCCGGCTCGTCTATCTCCCGCCCACACGCCGGAGCTGCAGCCCGCCGAGACCCTCTGGGTCCACGTCGACGAGCCCATCGTCAACAACTACTTCGAGACCCTCGCCGACCTCGACGCCGCCGTCGCGGCCCAGTGCGTCGCTCTCAATGCCGACCGAGCCCGCGTCAAGGGCCAGGCAGGTTTCCATTGGTGGCCGCAGCGCGTCGTCCCGAACTGATCAGCCGGAAATCGTATAAGAACTTCTCGTCGGCCGAGATCGCCTGGGGCCTGGGGCGGCACGGGAAAGATCCTCGTCAACGAGGCCGCGCTCGGCTCCTCGGATTTCCCTAAAGCTGAAGGCATTTGTACATAGACCGAGGCGGGCCATTCCGCCGTCGGCTTGACGTTAGGAGCCCAATCACGAGAGCGTCTATTGCCGCGGCGGCGCGCCTATGTCTCGGCTCCGGCCGCCAATCCCGCCGGCCGGAGAACGTCCCGAGACTGACGCATGGCGCGCAGCGACAGCCGTTGCCCTGGATTTGGCAATCTGAAATGTACTTGAGAAATCACGCGCCAGCGCCCTAAAATAAGGTCGACGTCCCGGGGGTCCGCTTGCGACGCGATGCGTAGAGTGGGGGGCTTCGCTGCGACGCTCCGACTCGCGATAGGGCCCATCTTGCGGATGGAGCTGGCGCGCAACGGGGTGACCTACTCCGAGGTGGTTTGCTAGGCGCACTTCGACGCCGCCTGCAGCCTGTTGCGCGACCTGGGTCTGAAGATCATCGATGTCGGCTCCGAGACCGGCTTTACGATCCCGCAGCACTTCTCGCGCGCCTTTCGGCAGCTTTTCGGAATAAGCCCGCGCGCCTACCGGAAACGCTGCACAGCGGTGGACATGGGTCGCATTGCCATGGCATGAAATGGTTAGAATTGACGATCCCGATCATGCATCGTTCACAATGGCGCGCCTTGCACGTCTGATGGCAGAGCCGAACCGGCACCGATCTATCCGCTGCCGGTCGACCGACAACGAAGGGGTAAATGATGTACTCATCGACGAAATCCGGTGCAGCAATGGTGTTCTGTGCTGGGCTGTTCTGCACGGGCGTCACCTGGGCGCAGAGCGCGAGCGAGAACGCCGTACAGGTCGCCATGGACGCGTGCGAGCAGGAGAAGGAGATGGATGACGCCAGGATGAACTGCTTCCTGGGCGCCACGGCGATGCAGCAGTCCATTCAGGCGTCGAATGAGGGCTCCGAGGGCGTCATCCACTATGATTTCAATGACTTCAACGACGCCGATGCCCAAAAATCCGCCAAGCAGGCATTGAACGATGCCATGAACAACTGCGAGACCGAAGGCGGGAAGGCGGGCATGAAGGAATCCTGCCGGCTGGAAGCCTTCAACCAATACCAGGAGGCGATGGGCCAGTAGGCATCTCGCCGAAATCATGCTCGTTCGCGGCGGCGTACGTCGCCGCGGCCAGTGGTGGGCTGTAGCGCGCGAGTAGAGCTTCAGGGTCGGGCGGGGCTCGCGACGTGGCGTTTCGTCTTCGTAACCGCTCGACCGCTCTGCCGGGAGGAATTCGTTGAAAGCTCCGGCCTCCGCCGCAGTTATCCTGTCCGTGGGCCTGGGGTGTCAGCTACCGGCTGGCGCGCAGGAATGGCACGGCAGCGCGACCCTCTACGGCTGTCTCTGCCGTGGATCGATGCGAACATCGCGACCCGGCGAGGCCTAACGGCGACGACTGTCCGCCGTCAGCGCCCATGGGACGGTATGAGGTGATTGAGCAACGGAGGGTTTCTGTCTCATCGTAACCGCGAAGGAGTGGAGATGAGCCAGAAACCCGTGACGCAGAGAGCTGCCGCCGAGAAGGCGGTGAAGGAGATCCGGCGGGCGACCCGGAAGCAGCATTCGGCCGAGGAGAAGATCCGGATCGTGCTGTCCGGTCTGCGCGGCGAGGACAGCATCGCCGAGCTTTGCCGGCGCGAGGGCATTGCGCAGAGCCTGTACTACAGCTGGTCGAAGGAGTTCCTCGAGGCAGGCAAGCGACGCCTGGCCGGCGACACCGCGCGGCAGGCGACCAGCCCCGAGGTGAAGGAGCTGCGCGCCGAGGCGGCCGCCCTCAAAGAGGCCGTGGCCGACCTCACGCTGGAGAACCGGCTGCTCAAAAAAATGCATGACGGGGGCTGGGGGCGACCGCGAATGAGATACCCCGCCGCCGAGAAGCTCGAGATCATCCGGCTCGTCGAGCGGTCGCGCCTGCCGGCGCGGCAGACGCTGCTCCGGCTCGGCATACCGCCGGCGACCTTCTATCGCTGGTACGACGCTACCGGGAGCATGGGCCCGAAGGTCTCGAGGACCGGTCGCCCAAGCCTGGCCGGGTGTGGAACCGCATCCCCGAGCCGGTACGGGAGCGGATCCTGGCGCTCGCGCTCGAGGCGCCGGAGCTCTCGGCCCGGGAGCTGGCCGTCCGCTTCACCGACCAGGAGAGATATTTCGTCTCAGAGGCTTCGGTCTATCGCCTGCTCAAGGCGCATGACCTGATCACCAGCCCGGCCTTCGTCGTGGTCAAGGGTGAGCCAATGGAACGCCAATGGTCCAAGTGACATTGGCGAACGATGCTTTCACCGAGCAGACCACGGCGCCGAACCAGCTCTGGCAGACCGACTTCACCTACCTCAAGGTCACAGGCTGGGGCTGGTTCTACCTCTCGACGATCCTCGACGACTTCTCCCGCTACATTGTCGCCTGGAAGCTCTGCACCAGCATGCGCGTCGGCGACGTCACCGACACGCTGGAGCTCGCCCTGGCGGCCTCGGGATGCGACACTGCGCGGGTCGTGCATCGGCCCCGGCTGCTCAGCGACAACGGATCGTCCTACGTCGCGGGCGACCTCGCGCGGTGGCTCGACGGCCAGGGCATCGTCCATGTCCGCGGCGCGCCGAACCACCCCCAGACCCAGGGCAAGATCGAGCGCTGGCACCAGACGCTGAAGAACCGCATGCTGCTCGAGAACTACTTCCTCCCAGGCCAGCTCGAGCTCGCCGTCGGCGCCTTCGTCGACAACTACAATCACGACCGCCACCACGAGAGCCTGCGCAACCTGACGCCGGCCGACGTCTACTTCGGCCGCGGCCAGGCCATCCTCGCAGAAAGGGAGAAAATCAAGAAGCTGACTATCCAAAGCCGCCGCTTGAGCCATCACGCCCGAGCGGCATGACATCGATCCGATGAGCCAGAACCCTCCGATGCGCCTTCAGCTCAACCGTCTCGAATTCTTTGACGACGGACACCCGGCAGCATCGTCATCTCGGCCGAGGACGAGGGATCATGTCCCGGGGCGTGGTGTAGAAGCGCCGGCCTACGGAAAGGTCCGAGCCTGATCAGGACGCCACGGCGGGCAGCCTGAGTGTCGGATTGTCGGTGACGCGGGCGAGCGTTTCAAGGCTCATGTAGCGCCGCGCCACGGCCCATTCGGCGTTGGTCTCCAGCATCAGCGCACCGACAAGCCGGATGATGGCCTCGTCGTTGGGGAAGATGCCGATGACGTCTGACCGGCGCTTGACCTCGCGGTTGACCCGTTCGAGTGGGCTCGTCGAGGCGATCTGCGCCCAATGCTCGCGAGGGAAGTCCATGTAGGCCAGGACATCGTCGCGGGAGGCGTCCATGAGCGCGCCGAGCTTCTCGTTCTTCTCGCGCAGCGCGTCGGCCACGGTGTCCCATTGAGCCTCGGCTTCGGCCTTCGTCTCCTGTGCGAAGATTGTCTTCAACATCGCCGCAACAGCCGTGCGCTGCTTGGCTGGAGCATGGGCCAGTGCGTTCCGGAGCCAATGAATCCGGCACCTCTGATGCGTGGCGTTGAACACCCGGCGAGCTGCCGCCCGCAGGCCCTTGGGCTGTGTCCCTGGTGGTGGTGTAGGAGGCCGCGCGCGGAGCCCCCGGCGTAGCGCAGCACGCGGCCGGCGGTGACGCTGGCGGCCACCGTCGATCTTCGGAAAAGGTCCGGGTTGCGACACCTGGAGCCGAGAACGGAGATGACGATGACCGATGGGAGAATGGCGCTGATCGAGCTGGTTGAGAAGCAGGCCGATAGCGACCTCGTGCGCGAGATGCTGGCGTTTGCGGCCGAGCGGATCATGGAGCTGGAGGTCGAGGCGCGCACGGGCGCCGCGAAGGGCGCGCGTTCGCCTCTGCGCGAGGCCCAGCGGAACGGATACCGCGACCGCGATTGGGACACCCGCGCCGGACGGATCGCACTCGAGATCCCGAAACTGCGTAAGGGCAGCTACTTCCCGAGCTTCCTCGAACCGCGGCGGACGGCCGAGAAGGCGCTCGTGGCCGTCATTCAAGAAGCCTGCGTCCACGGCATCTCGACCCGGTCCGTGGACGACCTAGTCAAGGCCATGGGCGCGGGCGGCATGTCCAAAAGCCAGGTCAGCCGGCTCTGCGTCGAGATCGACGAGCGCGTGAACGCCTTCCTCTCCCGGCCCCTGGAGGGAGCCTGGCCCTACCTCTGGCTCGATGCGACCTACCTCAAGGTCCGCGAGGGCGGTCGGATCGTCAGCCGGGCCGTGATAATCGCTGTCGCGGTGAATGAGGATGGCAAGCGCGAGGTGCTGGGCGTCGCAACGGGCCCTTCAGAAGCCGAGACGTTCTGGACCGAGTTCCTGCGCTCCCTCGCCGATCGTGGCCTGCGCGGCGTGAAGCTGGTGATCGCCGACGATCACAAGTGAACCGCCCCGGGTTTACCGGAGGGTGATTTGTTCAACGGTCAAGCGGCGCGGTCGAGATTGTTGCGGCTGGCGAAGTAGGCCTGCTCGGCCTCGGCAAGGCGGGATGTAACCGATGGGCGCGAGCAGACGGCGGTTGTTGTACCAGTCGATCCAGCGCAGCGTCTCCCACTCGACATCACGCATGGTTCGCCAGGGGCGGAGGGGGCTGATGACCTCGGTCTTGAACAGGCCGATGATGCATTCGGCGAGCGCATTATCATAGCTGTCGCCGACGGTCCCGACCGACGGATCGATACCGGCCTCGACGAGCCGCTCGGTGTAGGTGATCGACAGGTATTGCGACCCGCGGTCCGAGTGGTGGATCAAGTTCTTGTTTTCCTGCGCCTTTCTTTGCCAGATCGCCTGGTCGAGGGCGTCGAGGACGAACTGAGTAGACATCGAGGTGGAGACGCGCCAGCCGACGATACGTCGGGCGAACACGTCGATGACGAACGCCACATAGACCGTGCCGGACCAGGTGGGCACGTAGGTGAAGTCGGAGACCCAGAGCTGGTTCGGGCGCACGGCCTTGAACTGGCGGTTGACCTTGTCTTCCGGGCAGGGTCGCGCCGCGTCGGGGTTGGTGGTGATGATCCGGCGCCCCCGGACGACCCCCTTGATTCCCATGCCCTTCATCAGCCGCTCCACCGTGCACCGCGCCACGTCGAAACCCTCCCGGCGCAGCGCATGCCAGATTTTCCGGGCGCCGTAGAGCTCGCGGTTCTCCTCCCAGACCCGCACGATCTCGATGCGCAGGGCCGCGTCGGACCTCGAGCGGGCCGAGGCGCGGTCGGGCTCGCGGGCCTCGAGGACGCGCTGGTGATACGTCGACGGAGCGATCGGCAGCACGCGGCAGATCGGCTCGACCCCGAACACCCCACGGTGTTCTTCAATGAAGTCCGTCATTTGCGAAACGGGCGGTCGAGCTCCGCCTGCGCAAAATATGCGTTCGCCATTGTCGCTCGGACCAATGGCGCGCCAATGGCTCACCCTTCTTCAGGATCTCGTTCGCCTGCCGCAGTTCGCGGTTCTCGCGCTCGAGCTCCCGGATCCGCGCCTTCTCGGCGCTGGTCTGACCAGGCCGGTCGCCCGCGTCGCGCTGCGCCTGACGTGCCCAGACGCGCAGGCTGTCGGGCGAGCACCCGAGCTTCTCGGCAAGCGCCCGCAGCGCGGCGACTTCACTGGCGTATTCAGGGCGATGTTCCAGGAACAGCCGTACGGCGCGTTCACGAAACTCGGGAGAATACGGCTTCCTGCTGATCTTCTGGTCCATGATGGGTCATCCTCGGAGAGTTTGCCCCTCCGGTAAACCCGGGGCGGTTCACGATGCCGAGCGTCTTCGCGCCGACCTCGGAGTTCCAGCAGTAGAAGCCGCGGAAGTAGAGGTCGGGCGCGCCGTCCGGCAGCGTGCCGGCCTCGATCGGGTTCAGGTCGTCGACCAGGAACAGGAAGACGTCGCGGTCCGAAGCATAGAGCGTCGTGGTGTCCTTGGTGACGTCGACGCGCGGGTTGTAGACGCCGCTCGACCAATCGAGGACGCCCGGCACCTTCCAGCGCGTGTCGCCGGTGCCGTTGCCGGCGATCCGCTGCACGGCGGCGACGAGCTCGTGGTCGTAGATGCGGCCATAGTCCGGGCCGGTGACGGCGCGAAGCTCTGCGCGCCCGTCCTCAGTCTCCAGCGTCTTGACCTGCTCTGCGCGGTGCGCGGTCAGCCCGTATTGCAGGTTGATGCCGGCGAGCGGCGCCGGGAGCTGGCGCAGGTAGGCGGCCGGCGCGCCGACCAGGCTGGCGAGCTGGCCGAAGCTCCAGTGGGTCGGCGCGACCGGTGCCTCGGCGTCCGGCAGCGCCAGCGCCAGCCGCTCCGGATCGTCGCGATGCGCCTCGACGCGGATTGCGGCGCTCTCGACCGTTCGCGTCCGGCTGCGCTCGGCGCGGCCCTTCACCGAGGCGTAGAGATCCGACAGCGACAGGTACTTCTCGTCGTCGGGCCGCGAAAACCATTCCGAGGACACGCGGCCCATGTGGCTGCCGCGGGATACGTCCACCTTGTAGCCGCCGCCGACATCGCGCCGGCCAGCCAGCATCTCGACTTCCGTCATCGCTCATCTCCGCGACGGGCGGCCTGAGAGCCTCTCTCTCGACCTTCAAACCCGTCACGGCGACAGCCACCTGCCTCTCACTCTGGCGTCACTCCGCGGCGTAGCGCTCGACTGGAGAGGGCGATCTGCCGTTGGCGAGGGCATGCAGAGCCTCCGGCTTGAGGTGCGTGTAGCGCCGCAGCATCTTCCAGTCCTTGTGACCAGTGACCAGAGCCACCTGCTCGATCGTAAAGCCTGCCTCGAACAAGCGGCTCGTTCCTTCATGGCGCAGATCATGGAAACGAAGGTCCTCGATCCCGAGCCCGCGGCACGCCCGGCGAAACGCCGTTCCAACAGATCTCGAGTTGTAAGGGAATATCCGCCCCTCTGTACTTCGAAGGAACGCCGCTTGTGCAGAGATGAGTCCCCAGGCGTCAAATCCGCTTGCGCAGAAAAGCGGAATACGCTGGTCATTGCCGGATTTGTTCCGGGGATCCTTGCGATCCCGGATGAGGAGCATCCGCCTCGCCGGGTCCAGATCGCGCCATTCGACCCGGCAGATCTCGTCCAGGCGCATCGCGGTCGCCACGGCAAACTGAACGACGCGGGTCATGGGGATCGTGAGGCGGGGATTGCCGTCGAGGTAGTTCGCCAGCCGTTCGAGTTCCTCGCGAGTCGGTCTCCGGTCGCGCTCGAGGCCTTTTCCGACCAGCCCAAGCCGTTTAAGCGCGAGGCGGGCGAGATCGACGGGCTCGGGGGAAACATCCAGCCCATGGACCGCGGCGGCATGTGCCAGGATCAGGCGGATGGTCCCGATGTCGATGCCGAGGGTCACCGGACCTGCGCCTGCCATAGCCCTGTCTCGCCCGTAGTCTATCAGTCTCTGACGGTCGATGTGATTGATCCTGCATTTGCCAAGATCACGCTTCAATGCTTCCAGCGTCGCGGCTTTGCTGCGGCGAGGAGGTTTCCCCACCGCATGCATGTCGGATATATGAAGGTCGATGAGATCCCCGAAGGTCGAGAGGCGCGCGACGGACGATCTGGTCGGTGCGAGCCCCTGATCGACGCGGGTCTCGGCCTGACGCGCCCAGCGATGGGCATCGTCGCGCCGCAGGAATGTCTCGCCCGAGTATCGACCCTTGCGCCTTATCTGGACGCGGTAAGCGCCGGAGGGGAGCTTGGTTATGGTGGCCATCTGGCGTGTGCGCTACGTGTGCAATGAGTCGTCGCAGAGGGTCGGATTGCGGAAAACAGGGGCGTGTCGTGGCGTAGGGAGAACGCTCCCGAACGTTTTGTGGATACAAGAAAAATGCCGGTAAATCAATCACGTAGGCTGTCCGTGGCGCCGATGACGGACTGGAGCGAGTTCGCCATGGCGGTGCGCCGGAAGCTGGTCATGGAGCTCGTCGACCGGACGGCGGCGCCCGTCGTCCCGGTGCAGTTCGCGCCTGCTCAGCCGAAATACGACTGCCTGATCGGCGAGAAGATCTGGAACGACATGATGCGCGGCTGGAACTGACGCGCCTGCGGGGCCGATTCGGCACCACGATATATCAAGCGGGGTGGACCTCCGCGCTACTCTTCCGGCTCGGTCGTGAACATCAGCGGGTATCCGTTCTGCCGTCCGGCATCGGTTGCCTCGGTCGCCTTGGTCTCGGCGACGTCGCGCGTGTAGACGGCGACGACGCAGCACCCCTTCTGGTGCGCGGTCAGCATCACGCCATAGGCCCTCTCTGGTCGCATGCCGAACACCTGCTTCAGCACCAGGACGACGAACTCGCGCGGGGTAAAGTCGTCGTTCAGCAGGATCACCTTGTGCAGCCGCGGTCGCTCGACCTTCGGCCGCGTCTTCGTCTTGGGCTCGAGCACCTTCTGCTCGCTCATCGATCGTGTCCCCGCATCTCAGCGCCAGTGAAACGCCACGATCGCCAGTCTTGCGCCGCCGAGCTTTTCGGACGAGCGGGCGAATTCGCGTCCGCCCATGCCGCGATAGAACCGGCAGGCTGACTCGTTCTCGGCCAGCGATCGGACGACGAGCCCGCGCAGGCCCCCCGCCCGGAGCTCGTCGCGCGCCGCCCGGAACAGCTGCCGGCCCAGCCCGGCGCCGTGGTATTCGGGCTTGAGATAAAGCTCGTGAATTTCGCCCTCCGCGCCCAGCCGAGCGAAGCGGCTGCGCCCGTATGTCGCATATCCCGCCGCCGTCTTGCCGAATTCCAGGATTGCGGTCGCGCCGCCGACGCCGTGCATGCGCCGCCACCAGCCGGCGCCGCGCCGCGCCACCATCCGCTCGAGCACCAGGCCGGGTATGATGCCGCGATACGCATAGCGCCACGCCTCGGCATGCAACGCCGCCAGCACCGTCCCGTCTTCCGCAACAGACCTGCGGATCGCGATGTCGACCGTCGCCAAGGATCGGCTCCGCTCAGCCTCCACGGACTCACCCTAGCACAGCCGCGCGTGGTCGTCTCGCGCCGGCGCGCCGCCTCTCCGGCAGGCCTGCGCCCCGGCGGCTTCGACCATCGAAGGGGGAACCAGCCCCGGGTCTCGCGCACTATGTCGGCGTGATGACGGCGTTTTCTCTTGCGGCCGAGGTGGCCCTGCGCCACGGTGGGCCCGTGCGATCTCAAGCGGAGACGGCTTTTCGTGCAGCTTGCCGCCCTTGGGGACAAGGTCTTGCCTGAGGCGCTGGGCGAGACCCTTGTCGAGTTTCCCGACAACCGTCTCCTGATCGACCTCTGCGGCCAGTACGACCGGAACCTCGCGCAGATCGAGCAGGCTTTCGGTGTGGCCATCGCGCGCCGCGGCAACCGTCTTGTCCTGCACGGCTCCGCAGATGCGCGCGAGCAGGCCGGCGCCGCGCTGACCGAGCTCTACGAGCGGCTCGAGGATGGGCGCCCCGTGCAGGCCGCCGACATCGACCGGCTGGTCCGCATGGGCGGCGCCGTCGAGGAGGTCGCCCGGGCCGAGCGCGCCGAGCCCGACGGGGCCGGCCAGCTCGACATGTTTCCCGGCGGCCGCGTCGAGATCCGCACCCGCCGGCGGCTGATCGAGCCGCGAACGCCACAGCAGCGGATCTATGTGCAGGAGCTGTTCAACCGCGAGATGGTCTTCGGCATCGGTCCGGCCGGCACCGGCAAGACCTATCTGGCCGTCGCCGCCGCCGTCGCCATGTTCCTCGACGGCCAGGTCGACCGGATCGTCCTCAGCCGCCCCGCCGTCGAGGCCGGCGAGCGCCTCGGCTTCCTGCCGGGCGACATGAAGGAGAAGATCGATCCCTATCTGCGCCCGCTCTACGACGCGCTGCACGACATGATGCCGGGGCGCCAGGCGGCCAAGCTGATGGAGGAGGGCAAGATCGAGGTCGCGCCGCTCGCCTTCATGCGCGGCCGGACGCTGGCGCACGCCTTCGTCGTGCTCGACGAGGCGCAGAACTGCACCGAGATGCAGATGAAGATGTTCCTGACCCGCATGGGCGAGGGCAGCCGGATGGCGATCACCGGCGATCCGACGCAGATCGACCTGCCGCGCGGCCAGCGCTCCGGCCTGGTCCAGGCGCTGGAGTTCCTGCGCGATGTCGAGGGCATCGGCTTCGTCACCTTCTCGGCCTCGGACGTGGTGCGCCATCCGCTGGTGGCGCGCATCGTCGAGGCGTATGGGCGCGGCGGCGGGTGAGCGGTTCAGGTGAGTGGGCCGATGAGCGTGCCGGGTGACCGAGACGGAGGACCCGCTGGTCGACATCGTCATCGACGAGCCCGGATGGGAGATCGCGGTGCCCGACCTGCGCCGGATCGCGACGCATGCAGCCGAGCTCGCGCTCGACGCGGCGGGGCTGGCCCGGGACGGCTTCGCGGTCGCCCTGCTGGCCTGCGGCGACGAGAGGATCGCCGCCCTGAATGCCGGGTTCCGGGACCGGCCAGAGCCGACCAACGTGCTCTCCTGGCCGGCATACCCGCTGGCGGCGGCCACTCCCGGCGCCGCGCCACGCCCGCCGCCCGACGGCCAGGCGGGCGGGCAGGCGGCCGGGCAAGCCGACGGACAGGCGGTGCACCGGATACCGCTCGGCGACGTGGCGATTGCCCTGCAGACGGTCGAGCGCGAGGCCGAAACCGGCGGTCTCCCCTTGAAAAACCATGCGCTTCACCTGATTCTCCACGGATGCCTGCACCTGCTCGGCTACGATCACGAAAGGCCGGAGGATGCAGAGCTGATGGAGGGACTCGAGCGCCGGGCCCTCGCCAGGGCCGGGATCCCCGACCCTTACACATGAGGAGGTGCGGACATTCCGCGCTGCATCAGTCATAGGCATGGACGGCGATAAC
This sequence comes from uncultured Alphaproteobacteria bacterium, assembly GCA_963745085.1. Taxonomy (GTDB): domain Bacteria; phylum Pseudomonadota; class Alphaproteobacteria; order Rhodobacterales; family Rhodobacteraceae; genus Thermohalobaculum. The sequence continues at coordinate 15,912 of CAVUWP010000031.1, forward strand.
ACTGCCACGCCCGCCGCGGAGGCCAGCGCCGAGCGCGACTCCGCGGATCGCCCGCCCTCATCCGAAACACAGCCGTCGCTGCTCGGCCGGCTGCTCGGCTGGTCGAACGGCGACGGGCAGGAGCGGCCGGTGCGCGGCCGGGCCGCCCTGGGGCCGGCCTTCCGGCAGAGCACGCCGGCCGAGCTGGCGATGGTGGCCAACATCCTCCGCCTGCGCGAGCTGCGGGTCGAGGACGTCATGACGCCGCGCGCCGACATCGAGGCGGTGCCCGAGGACGCGGTGCTGGCCGACGTGATCGCCGCCTTCGAGCGCGGCTCGTTCTCGCGCCTGCCGGTCTATCGCGAGACGCTGGACGATCCGATCGGGTTCGTCCACCTCAAGGACCTGGCGCTGCGCTATGGCTTCGGCCAGGCCGAGGCGCAGGCGTTCCGGCTGGCCGACCACATCCGCACCGCCATCTTCGTGCCGCCCTCGATGCGGATTGCGGCGCTGCTGCAGAAGATGCAGGGCGACCGCGTCCACATGGCTCTGGTGATCGACGAGTTCGGCGGCGTCGACGGCCTCGTCACCATCGAGGACCTGGTCGAGCAGATCGTCGGGGATATCGAGGACGAGCACGACATCGACGCCGTCGAGCCGTGGACCAGGGAGGCCGAGGGCGTCTATCTGGTGAACGCTCGCGCCGACATCCGCGAGTTCGAGGAGGTCGAGGGCGTGCGCCTGCTGCCCGATGACTGGGAGGAAGAGGTCGAGACGCTGGGCGGGCTGGTCTTCATGCTGGCGAACCGCGTGCCGGCCCGCGGCGAGGTGATCACGCATCCGATGGGGCATGAGTTCGAGGTCGTCGATGCCGATGCTCGGCGGATCAAGCGGCTGCGCCTGGCCATTGGCGGCGCGGCCACGGTGCCGGCCACGGTCCCGCCCGGGGGACCGGCCGTGGCCGTCGACAAGGCGGCCGACCAGGCAGCCGACCGGGCGGCCGACCAGGCGGCCGAATAGTCCCGCCGACATGGCCAGCGGATGACGGAGGTCGGCGCGGCGACGCCCGGCGGGCTGGTGCTGCGCAGCCCGTGGGCGCGGCTGGCCGCCGCGGCGATCGCGGGCGCGCTGATGACGGCGGGCAACCCGCCGATCGGCTTGCCGTGGGCGCTGTTCCTCGCGGTGCCCGCCATCGTCTGGCTCGTCGCGACCGCGCCGACGGTGCGCTCGGCCGCTTGGATCGGCTGGGCGGCCGGCTGCGGCTATCTGATGACGACGCTGCAGTGGATCGGCAATGCCTTTCTCGTCGATCCGGAGCAGTTCGCTCTGCTCATGCCGCTTGGCGTGATCGTGCTGCCGGCGTGGCTGGCGCTCTACTGGGCCGCGGGCTTCGCGGCGGCGCGCTGGCTGTGGCCGGGCGGCATGATGCGCGGCACGCTCCTGCTCTCGGCGCTCTGGACCGCGGCGGAGTACGCGCGGGCACATTGCTTCACGGGCTTTCCCTGGGGGCTGCCCGGCTATGTCTGGGTCGACCTGCCGCCGATGCAGGCGGCGGCCTGGCTCGGCCCGTTCGGCATGACTCTGCTGACGCTCGCGCTGTGCGGCCTGCCGCTGGCGGCGGCGCTGCAGCGGCGCTGGGCCCTTGCGGGGCTGGCGCTTGCCGCCTGCGGTGCGCGTCTGGGCGGCGGGCTGCGGCGCGGCTGCCCGCGACCACAGACTATCGCCCGGACGCGCCGGTCGTGCGCGTGGTCCAGCCGAACGCGCCGCAGCACCTGAAATTTTTGCCCGGCTATCGCGAGGAGTTCTACCGGCGCACGCTCGCGGCAACGGCCGCGCCGCCGGACCCGGCGCTCGGCACCGCCCGACATCATCGTCTGGCCGGAGACGGCCGTGCATTTCGTGCCCGAGGCCCGGCCGGACGAAGTCGCCCGGATCGCGGAGGCGGCGGCGGGGGCGACCGTCATTCTCGGCGCGCTGCATGTCGAGCGTACGCCGGAGGGCGAGCGCTGGACCAACGCGCTGGCGACGGTGCTGCCCGACGGGCGCGCTCGGGCCGCGCTATGACAAGCACCATCTGGTGCCGTTCGGCGAGTACATGCCGCTTCTGGTCCGGTCGCCCGGCATCTCGGCCTGCCGCAGTTCACCGCCGGCCCCGGCTTTGCGGCCGGTCCGGGGCCGCGGACGCTGTCGCCCGACGGCGTGCCGCCCTTCTCGGCGCTGATCTGCTACGAGGCGATCTTCCCGCAGGAGGTCGTCGCCGAGGGGCAGCGACCCGACTGGATGGTGCAGCTGACCAACGATGCCTGGTTCGGCACCTTCGCCGGGCCGCAGCAGCACTATGCCCAGGCGCGCATCCGCGCCATCGAACAGGGCCTCCCGATTGTCCGCGCGGCCAATACCGGCATCTCCGCCATCGTCGATTCGCACGGCCGTGAAGTCGAATCGCTGGCGCTCGACAGCTACGGGAAAATAGATGCCAAGTTACCTGCGCCGCTGCTTGCGCACACTCTACAGTCGAATGGGTGACCTCCCGGCACTTGCATTGGTTGTAATTCTGGTCCTTTTTGGCAGTCATGGGACGAAGAAGGATGGTAAATCATTGACACGAAAGGGTCTCCATGGAGTCATTGGCTGTGCGCTCGGCAAGGGTAGCCGGCGCGGCGTCCGGTGGCGACGTCATCGCGTAGAGTTTTTTGGGTGGCGCGTCTGGCCGTTCAGCCGGCGGTCTGGCGCGTCCGGGAGCGGGTGAATTGCGATCAGCGGACGAGGTTGACGCGCATGTCGGACGCCGGTTGCGGCAGCGGCGCATCGCACTTGGCATCAGCCAGGAACAGCTCGGGGCCGAGCTGGGTCTGACGTTCCAGCAGATCCAGAAATACGAAAAGGGCCAGAACCGGATCAGCGCCGGGCGTCTGTACAAGATCTCGACGATCCTGTCGGTCTCGGTCGAATATTTCTTCGAGGGGATCGCCCCCGCGAACGACGCCGGCAGTCACGGGAGCGAGCATGCCCGGGCATGCCGAGATCAGAGCCTTCCTCGCCTCGCCGGAAGGGCTGGCGCTGACGGCCGGGTTCATGAAGATCGCCGATTCCGCGACACGGCGGCGGATCGTCGAATTGGTCAACACCATCGCCGGCGACGGCGCCTGATTGGGGTGGGGGCGGGCGCCCGGCGCGCGGGGGCGCGAGCCGGGCGCCCGTATTGACCGACAAAGCCTGCGTGTGCGAAAGCGTCCGCCGACCGACGCGGGGGCCGTCTCAGACCGCAGGAGCGCCGATGTCCCGCAGTGACTATCTCTTCACCTCCGAGTCCGTCTCCGAGGGCCATCCCGACAAGGTCTGCGACCAGATCTCGGACGCGATGATCGACATGATCCTGGCCCGCGAGCCCGAGGCGCGCGTCGCCGTCGAGACGGCTGCGACGACGAACAAGGTCGTGCTGATGGGCGAGGTCAAGATCAGCCCGGAGAACGCGGTCTCGGAGGAGGAGATCATCGAGACGGCGCGCGAGACGATCCGCCGGATCGGCTACATGCAGAAGGGCTTTCACTTCAAGACCTGCGGCATCGACTGCTATGTCCACGAGCAATCCTCGGACATCGCGCAGGGCGTCGACGCGGCCGACAACAAGGACGAGGGCGCCGGCGACCAGGGCATCATGTTCGGCTTCGCGACGAACGAGACGCCCGAGCTGATGCCGGCGCCGATCCTCTATGCGCACCGCATCCTCGGCTGTTGTCCGAGGCGCGCCACGCCGGGGACGCGCCCGAGTTCGGACCCGACGCCAAGAGCCAGGTCACGGTCGAATATCGCGACGGCAAGCCGGTCCGCGCCCACACCATCGTCGTCTCGACCCAGCACGCCGAGGGGCTGGAATCCGGCGATGTGCGCCGACATCGTCGAGCCCTATGTGCTGAAGGCGCTGCCCGAGGGCTGGATCGACGACCAAGACCGTCTGGCACGTCAATCCGACCGGCCGCTTCGTCATCGGCGGGCCGGACGGCGATGCCGGGCTGACCGGCCGCAAGATCATCGTCGACACCTATGGCGGCGCGGCGCCGCACGGCGGCGGCGCCTTCTCGGGCAAGGACCCGACCAAGGTCGACCGCTCGGCCGCCTATGCGGCGCGCTACGTCGCCAAGAACGTCGTCGCGGCCGGGCTGGCCGACAAGTGCTGCATCCAGCTGGCCTATGCGATCGGCGTGTCCGAGCCGCTGTCGATCTATGTCGACGCCTATGGCACCGAGAAGGAAGATCTCGGCCGCATCGAGCGGGCCGTCCGCGAGGCGATGAGCCTGACCCCGCGCGGCATCCGCACGCATCTGGGGCTGAACAGGCCGATCTATCGGCGCACCGCCGCCTACGGCCATTTCGGCCGCGAGCCCGAGGCTGATGGCGGCTTCTCGTGGGAGAAGCTGGACCTGGCCGGCGCGCTGAAGGCGGCGATCTGATCGGCGCCATGCCACGGGGCCGCCGGCTTGCACGCGTGCAAACCCAATAGGCCATTGATATCCTTGCGCTGTGGGTGGAGTCCCGGCGCGCCGCGTGCGCGACGGCAGGGACGCCGATCGGCGGAGCGTCAATCGTTCTTGCCGAAGGCGAGCTGGCGGCAGGCGGCGCGGCGCGTACGCAAGACCCGCGGCGGGCTGGAGATCGCGACGGCGGGCATGCTGAAGGCGCACCATGAGCCAGTGTGAACCCGGCCGGAAGCCGCCGTCGTGGCGCAACTTCTACGGGCGGCGGCACGGCAAGCGGCTGCGGGCCGGGCAGGCGGCGCTGGTCGAGCACCGGCTGGCCGAGCTGTGCCCGCCGGGCATCGGCCGCGACGAGAACCCGGCGCGCGCGCCGCTGGACCTCGCCCGGCTCTATCCGGGCAAGGCGGTCTGGCTGGAGATCGGCTTCGGCGGTGGCGAGCACATGCTGGCGCAGGCGATTGCCAACCCGGCAGTGCAGATCATCGGCGCCGACCCGTTTATCAACGGAGTCGCCAAGCTGCTCGCCGCGATCGAGAGGTCGGGCGTGCGCAACGTGGCCGTCACCGACCACGACGCGCGCGACGTCATGGACGTGCTGCCGGAAGGCTCGATCGCCCGCGCGTTCCTGCTCTATCCCGATCCCTGGCCCAAGGCACGCCACCACAAGCGGCGCTTCGTCAACCCGGCCCAGCTCGACCAGCTGGCGCGCGTCATGGCGCCGGGCGCCGAGCTGCGCATCGCGACCGACATCGAGGACTATGTTCGCCACACGCTGGAGCAGATGGCCGGCGACCGGCGCTTTGCCCCGGCGGCCGGGCGTCCCGGCGAACGGCGCGCGCCCTGGGCCGACTGGCCGGGCACGCGCTACGAGGCCAAGGCGCTGCGCGAGGGGCGACGGCCGCACTATCTGACGTTTCGCCGGACCGACGCGGCCGCCATCTGAGGCTGGACGCATCCGCGCCGGCTGCGCTAGACACCGCGCGCAGCCGAGAGGGAGCCCATGTCGAAAGCCAGCGCGATGCCGCTGACGGCCCGGCGCGCCGGGGCTCTGCGCGGCACCGCCGACATTCCGGGAGACAAGTCGGTTAGCCACCGGGCGCTGATCCTTGCCGCGCTGACGGTCGGCGAGAGCCGCGTGACGGGGCTGCTCGAGGGCGAGGACGTGCTGGCCACGGCGGGCGCGATGCGCGCCTTCGGCGCCGAGGTTACGCGCGGCGACGATGGCGGATGGACGATCCACGGTGTCGGTGTCGGCGGCTTTGCCGAGCCGGCGGACATCATCGACTGCGGCAATGCCGGGACGGCTGTGCGCCTGATCATGGGCAGCATGGCGACGACGCCGGTCACGGCAACCTTCACCGGTGACGCGTCGCTGCGCCGGCGGCCGATGGGGCGCGTGCTCGAGCCGCTGCGGCTGTTCGGGGCGGCGAGCATGGGGCGGCGCCGGCGACCTGCTGCCCCTGACGCTTTGCGGCGCGCGCGACCCGGTGCCGGTAGAGTACCGGCTGCCCGTCGCCTCGGCGCAGGTCAAGTCGGCGGTGCTGCTGGCCGGGCTGAACGCGCCCGGAGAGACGGTCGTCATCGAGGCGCGAAGCGACGCGAGACCACACCGAGCGCATGCTGCGCGGGTTCGGCGCGCAATTGAGAATTGAGGCGCTGCCGGAGGGCCGGGCGATCCGGCTGACGGGCCAGCCCGAGCTGGTGCCGCAGAGCATCGCCGTGCCGCGCGACCCTTCCTCGGCGGCCTTCCCCGTCGCCGCCGCCCTGATCGTGCCGGGCTCCGAGGTCGTCCTGCCGAACATCTGCCTGAACCCGACCCGGCCGGGCTTCTACCGGACGCTGGTCGAGATGGGGGCCGACATCGCCCACGAGAACCCGCGCGATGAGGGCGGCGAGCCGGTCGCCGACCTGCGCGTGCGCCACTCCGAGCTGCGCGGCATCGAGGTGCCACCGGAACGCGCGCCGAGCATGATCGACGAGTACCCGGTGCTGGCCTGCCTCGCAGCCTTCGCCGAGGGGAAGACGGTCATGCGCGGCATCGGCGAGCTGCGGGTGAAGGAATCCGACCGCATCGCCGCGACCGTGCGCGGGGCTCCGCGCCAACGGCGTCGAGGTCGACGAGCACGAGGACGGCATGACCGTGCACGGCTGCGGCGGCGAGGTTCCCGGCGGCGGCACCGTGGCGACGCATCTCGACCACCGCATCGCGATGAGCTTTCTCTGCCTCGGTCTGGTCTCGGCACGGCCCGTCACGGTCGACGACGCCGCGCCGATCGCGACCAGCTTTCCACGGTTCATCGACCTGATGGGCGACCTCGGCGCCACCGTCACGCGGGACAACCGCCCGTGAAGTTCGTCGTCGCCATCGACGGCCCGGCGGCGGCCGGCAAGGGGACGCTGTCCAGGGCCGTGGCAGAGCGGTTCGGGTTCGAGCATCTCGACACGGGGCTGCTCTACCGCGCCGTCGGCAAGCGGGCGCTCGACCAGGGGCGCGGCGTTCTGGACGAGGGCATGGCCGAGCTGGTGGCGCGCGAGCTTTCCGCGGCCGATCTGGCCCGGCCGGATCTGCGCGGCGCGGCGGCGGCGCGCGCGGCGAGCCGGGTCGCCGGCATGCCCGGGGTGCGCGCCGCGCTGCTCGACTTCCAGCGGCGCTTTGCGGCGCGCGAGGGCGGCGCGGTGCTGGACGGCCGCGACATCGGCACGGTGATCTGCCCGGATGCGGACGTGAAGATCTATCGTCACCGCCTCGGACGCGGCGCGGGCCGGACGGCGCCATGCCGAGCTGCTCGAGCGGGGCGAGAAGACGACGCTCGAGCGCGTCGCCGCCGACATCAGGAGCCGCGACGCGCGGGATGCCGCGCGCGGTGCGGCGCCGCTGCGCCAGGCGGACGATGCGCACTTGCTGGACACGACGGAATTGGCTATAGACGCGGCCGTCGCCAAGGCGGCGGAGATAATCGAGCAGGCACTGGATCGGGTTCGCGGGCAACGCGCCTGAACAGTGGCTATTTTCGCGTCTCCGCCAGATCCCGATGCGCAAGACCGCCGGAGACAACCGGCTGGCCGGAAAAAACGACGAACCTTAGGAGAAGCAATGCCAGCGACGGCAACCATGGAAGATTTCGAAGCCCTGCTGCAGGAGAGCTTCGAGCACGACACCCCCGACGAAGGCTCGGTCGTCAAGGGCACCGTCATCGCGGTGGAGAACGGGCAGGCCATCATCGACGTCGGCTTCAAGGTCGAGGGCCGCGTCGACCTGAAGGAGTTCGCCAGCCCCGGCCAGGCGCCCGAGATCAAGGTCGGCGACGAGGTCGAGGTCTTCCTCGAGCGGGTCGAGAACGCCCGCGGCGAGGCGATGATCAGCCGCGACAAGGCGCGCCGCGAAGAGGCGTGGGATCGCCTGGAGAAGGCATACGAGACGAACGACCGCGTCGAGGGCGCGATCTTCGGCCGCGTCAAGGGCGGCTTCACCGTCGACCTCGGCGGCGCCGTGGCGTTCCTGCCGGGCAGCCAGATCGACGTCCGCCCGGTGCGCGACGTCGGCCCGCTGATGGGCGTGCCGCAGCCGTTCCAGATCCTGAAGATGGACCGCCGCCGCGGCAACATCGTCGTCTCGCGCCGCGCCATCCTGGAGGAGAGCCGCGCCGAGCAGCGCGCCGAGATCGTCTCCAAGCTGAAGGAGGGCGACGTCGTCGACGGCGTCGTGAAGAACGTCACCGACTATGGCGCCTTCGTCGACCTCGGCGGCGTCGACGGACTGCTGCACGTCACCGATATGGCGTGGCGGCGCGTCAACCATCCGTCCGAGATCGTCTCGATCGGCGAGACGCTGAAGGTGCAGGTCGTCAAGGTCAACAAGGAGACCCAGCGCATCAGCCTCGGCATGAAGCAGCTGCAGGCCGATCCGTGGGATTGGGTGGCGGTCAAGTACCCGATCGGCGCCAAGTTCACCGGCCGGGTCACGAACATCACCGACTATGGCGCCTTCGTCGAGCTCGAGCCCGGCGTCGAGGGCCTGGTGCACGTCTCGGAGATGAGCTGGACCAAGAAGAACGTCCATCCGGGCAAGATCGTCTCGACCAGCCAAGAGGTCGAGGTGATGGTGCTGGACGTCGACTCGAACAAGCGCCGCGTGTCGCTGGGCCTGAAGCAGACCCAGGGCAACCCCTGGGACAATTTCGCGGCCGGCTTTCCGGCAGGCACCGAGGTCGAGGGCGAGGTCAAGAACATCACCGAGTTCGGCCTGTTCATCGGCCTGGACGGCGACATCGACGGCATGGTGCACCTGTCGGACCTCGACTGGGATCGCCAGGGCGACGAGGCGATCCAGGACTTCCGTAAGGGAGATCTGGTCCGGGCGGTCGTGCTGGACGTCGACACGGAGAAGGAGCGGATCTCGCTCGGCATCAAGCAGCTGCAGGGCGACAAGTTCGCGACGGCGGCCCAGGGCGTCAAGCGCGGCAGCGTCGTCACCGTCCAGGTCAGCAAGATCGAGGACGGCGGCATCGAGGTCGAGTACGAGGGGATGAAGTCCTTCATCCGGCGCTCGGACCTCAGCCGCGACCGGCAGGACCAGCGGCCGGACCGCTTCCAGGTCGGCGACCGGCTCGATGCCAAGATCACCAATGTCGACAAGGCGCAGCGCCGGCTCGGCCTCTCGATCAAGGCGCTGCAGATCGCCGAGGAGAAGGAGGCGGTCGAGCAGTACGGCTCGTCCGACTCCGGCGCGTCGCTCGGCGACATCCTCGGTGCGGCGCTGAAGCAGCGCGGCGGGGAGTAGCCCTTGGCCGCGACGGCCGACATGATCATCGAGCGGCGCCGCGTGCGGCGCCGTCTCGCCTTCTGGCGGATCGTGGCGATCGTTGCCATCGTCGCCGCGGCGATCGGCTTCCTGCCGCGCATCAGCGCGGTCGGCGAGCACATCGCCCGGATCGACATCGACGGGCTGATCGTCGATGACGCCGACCGCGAACGTGCGCTGACGGCCATCGCCAACGACGGCAGGGCGCGCGCGCTGATCGTCCACGTGAACAGCTCGGGCGGCACCGTCGCCGCGTCGGAAGCGGTCTACCTGGCGCTCCGCAAGATCGCCGAGAAGAAGCCGGTCGTCGCCGTGATGGAAGAGTATGCCGCCTCGGGGGGCTATATCGCGGCGCTGGCCGGCGAGCGTATCGTCGCGCGCGGCAACACGCTGACCGGGTCGATCGGCGTGGTGATGCAGGCGCCGAACGTCGCCGGGCTGCTCGACAAGCTCGGCGTCGAGGTGACGCGGGTCAAGAGCGGCCCGCTGAAGGCGGAGCCGTCGCTGACCAGCAGCCCCAGCCCCGAGGCGCTGCAGGCGCAGGAGGACCTGATCGCCGACATCTTCCAGTGGTTCCGCGGCCTGGTGGCCGAGCGGCGCGGCCTTGACGGCGCGGCGCTCGAGCGCGTGACCGACGGCCGCGCCTTTACCGGGCGGCAGGCGGTCGAGCTCGGGCTGGTCGATTCGCTCGGCGACGAGGAGACCGCACGCGCCTGGCTGAGCGAGACGCACGGCATCGGTCCCGACGTCGCGGTCGTCGAGCGGCGCTGGGAGGGATCCGATATTCCCTGGCCTTTCTCGCTGGTCAGCGAGGGCGCGGCCACTCTGGCGCGGCTCGATCGACTGGTCGCCGCCGGACCACGGCTCTACGCGCTGATTCGCTGATGCCCGCCCGGCATCGTTGACGGCGCCGGGGGCACGTGAGAGCGTAAGGGCCGCCAGCGCCTACAAGAATCAACTGGCGTTGCGCTGTTCGGGGGGAGTCCGGATGATCAAGTCGGAGCTGATCCAGAAGATTGCCGAGGACAATCCCCATCTCTATCAGCGCGACGTCGAGCGGATCGTCTCGACGGTTTTCGAGGAGATCACGTCCGCGCTGTCGCGTGGCGACCGCGTCGAGTTGCGCGGCTTCGGCGCATTCTCGGTCAAGCAGCGCGACGGCCGGATGGGCCGGAACCCGCGCACCGGCGCGACCGTTCCCGTGCCCGCCAAGGCGGTGCCGTTCTTCAAGACCGGCAAGGAACTGCGCGAGCGCATGAACGCGCGTTGAGGCGCCCGAAACAGAGAGCAGGACAATGCGTACGCTGAAGCTGGTCATCGCCGTCGTCGTCGGCCTCGCCCTGATGGTGATCGTCGCCGCCAACATGGAGCGGGTCGACCTGCGCTTGCTGCCGGAGGCGCTCGGCCTCGAGCTCGGCGTCCTGACGGGCGTGCCGGTGGCGCTGATCATCGTCGCCGCCTTCCTGCTGGGCTTTCTGGTCGGCGAGCTGGTCGAGTTCACCCGCGAGCGCAAGTACCGTTCGCAGCTGGGGCAGAAGCGGCGCGAGCTGGCGCTCGTGCGCGAGGAGAACGATCGCCTGGCGAAGAAGGTAGGCGAGAGCGACGACGAGTTGGCGCTGATCAGGCGCTGACGGTCCCGGTGCGCGTCAAGATCTGCGGCCTTGCCACGCCCGACGCTGTACGACAGGCGGCCGGGCTTGGCGCCGCGTATGTCGGCCTTGTCTTCTTTCCCGGCTCGCCCCGCAACGTCTCGCCGGAAGCGGCGCGGGCGCTTGTCGCCGCCGCGCCGCCTGGCGTGACGACCGTGGCGCTGCTGGTCGATCCGGACGACGCGCTGGTCGACCGGGTCGCCGCGCTGCCGGTCGGCATGCTGCAGCTGCACGGACGGGAGACGCCGGAGCGCACGGCCGAGATAAGGGCGCGCACCGGCCTGCCCGTGATGAAGGCGGTCGGCATCGGCGTCGCCGGCGACCTCGATCGGATCGCCGCCTACGAGGCCGTCGCGGACCAGATCCTGGTCGATGCGCCCGCGCCGGCGGGGGCGGGCCGGCCGGGCGGCAACGCCGCCGCCTTCGACTGGCGGCTGGTCGCCGGGCGGCGCTGGGCGCGCCCCTGGATGCTGGCCGGCGGGCTGACCCCCGGAAACGTCGCCGAGGCGGTGCGGCTGACCGGCGCCGGCCAGGTCGACGTCTCGTCGGGCGTCGAGAGCGCGCCGGGGGTCAAGGACCAGGCGCGGGTCGCTGCCTTCATCGCCGCCGCCGGCGCGTGAGCGTCGCGCCCCGTCTGGCGACGCGCGCGGACGTCGCCGCCGTCTGGTCCCGGAGGTACGGATGAACGACGTCAGGCTGCACTATTTCAAGGGCCGCGGCCGTGCCGAGACGACGCGGTGGATGCTGGCGGTGAACCGGATCGCCTTCCGGAACGTGCCGCTGTCCACGCCCGAGGAGCTGGCGTCGCTGCGGGCGTCGGGAAAGCTGCCCTTCGACCAGATCCCGTTGCTCGAGATTGACGGGCGCTGCCTCAGCCAGTCCTCGGCGATGGTCCGCTATCTGGCGCGCAGGGGCGGCTTCTATGGCGATACGGACGACGACGCGCTCTGGTGCGACATGTTCGCCGGCGCCGCCGCGGATTTCGCCGAGACCGGGATGCAGGCGGCCTTCCAGCCGACGGACGAGGTCGCCGCCGCCAATCTGCGCCGCGCCTTCGCCAAGTTCGGCCCGTGCTTCGAGGCGCGGCTGGCGGCGAACGGCGGCGTCCACATGGCGGGCACGCGGCTCAGCTTCGCCGACATCGTGCTGGCCGAGGCGCTGACCGGCTATCTCGAGCGGGTGCCCGACCTGCTGGCCGGCACCCCGGGCCTTGCCCGGCTGCAGGCGAGCGTCACGGCCGATCCCGGAATCGCCGCCTACCTCGCCTCGCCGAACCGCTGGCCGATGCCGGCGGCCGAGTACGTCGTCGATGTCGCCCGCGTCCTGCGACGCGCTCTGCCGGCGCACATGCCCGAGCCGCAGCGCTTTGTCGTGCCGGCATAGGCCCGGCAATCCGCGCTTCCCAGCCGGCGGGCGCTCGCCTATGAAAGGCGCGCCGCCGCTCCCCGGGATTCGCCACATGCCGACCGAGATGCTCAACTCCTATCGCACCGGCCCGGACGAGCGCGGCCGGTTCGGCCAGTTCGGCGGGCGCTTCGTCTCCGAGACGCTGATGCCGCTGATCCTCGAGCTCGAGGCCGAGTACGCCCGCGCCAAGGACGATCCGGCCTTCTGGGCCGAGATGGACGACCTGTGGAAGCATTATGTCGGCCGGCCGAGCCCGCTCTACTTCGCGCCGCGGCTGACCGAGGAGCTTGGCGGGGCGAAGATCTACCTGAAGCGCGACGAGCTGAACCACACCGGCGCGCACAAGATCAACAACGTGCTCGGCCAGATCCTGCTGGCCCGCCGCATGGGCAAGCGGCGCATCATCGCCGAGACCGGCGCCGGCCAGCACGGCGTCGCCACCGCCACCGTCTGCGCCAAGTTCGGGCTGAAATGCGTCGTCTTCATGGGCAAGACGGATGTCGAGCGCCAACGCCCGAACGTCTTCCGCATGCGGCTGCTCGGGGCGGAGGTCGTGCCGGTGACGGCCGGGCGCGGCACCCTGAAGGACGCGATGAACGAGGCCCTGCGCGACTGGGTCACCAACGTCCGCGACACGTTCTACTGCATCGGCACGGTGGCCGGCCCGCATCCCTATCCGGCGATGGTGCGTGACTTCCAGTCGATCATCGGCCGCGAGACGCGCGAGCAGATGCAGGAGGCCGAGGGGCGGCTGCCGGACGTGCTGGTCGCCTGCATCGGCGGCGGCTCGAACGCCATGGGGCTGTTCCACCCGTTCCTCGACGACCGGCAGGTCCGCATCATCGGCGTCGAGGCCGGTGGGCACGGCGTCGACGACCGCATGGAGCACTGCGCGTCTCTGACCGGCGGCCGGCCCGGCGTGCTGCACGGCAACCGCACCTATCTGCTGCAGGACGCGGACGGGCAGATCCTGGAGGGCCACTCGATCTCGGCCGGGCTCGACTATCCCGGCATCGGGCCGGAGCATTCCTGGCTGCACGAGAGCGGGCCGGGTCGAGTACGTCAGCGTGACCGATGCCGAGGCGCTGGAGGCGTTCAAGCTGAGCTGCCGCACCGAGGGCATCATCCCGGCACTCGAGCCGAGCCACGCGCTGGCGCATGTGACGCGGCTCGCGCCGACGCTGCCGGCCGAGACGCTGGTCGTCATGAACATGTGCGGCCGGGGCGACAAGGACATCTTCACCGTCGCCGAGGCGCTGGGCACGGCGATCTGAGCAGGGCCGGGATTGGGGTTGGGGTTGGGATCGCACCATGACGATCTGGGAGAAGCTGGTTCAGCTCCTTGCCGTCTGGCTGGCGGTGTACCCGGCGGTGCTGTTCATGACCTATGTCTTCCGGTGGCTGCAGGTCGACTGGCCGATGTGGCTGCAGCTGATGGTCTCGACGGCGATCACGGTGCCGCTTATCAGCTTCGTCGCGGTGCCGAAGGTCCGGGTCGCCATGGCGAAGGCCGAGGGGACCAGCCCGGCCGACCTGGCGCGGCGCGAGGCGCGCGAGGCCGAGAGGAAAGAGGGCGCGCGCGGGCCCGGAGAGTGAGTGAGGCGATGGCAAAGTTTCAGATCGGCGATCTGGTGGTCCTGAAGTCGGGCTCCATGCGCATGTGCGTCGAGGACGTCCCCGACGACGAGACGGTGCACACCGTCTGGTGCAACGAGGGCGCCATCGGGCGCGACCGGTTCAATGCCGCGCTGCTGAACAAGTGGGAGCACCGCGAGGACAGCGCGCCCAAGGGCGGCGGCGATCGTCCGCGCGGCAAGCCCTCTGGCGGCGATCGCGAGGGTGGCGGCAAGCCCTATGGCCGCGGCGGCGACCGCGATCGTGGCGGCGACCGTGGCGGCGAGCGCGGTCCGGCGCGGGACGGCGACCGGCCGCGCAAGACGGGCTGGGACGGCAAGCCGCGCGAGAAGAAGTTCTATCGCAAGGACGACTAGGCGCCGGCGGTCCGCCGGCATCTCCTCCCGGCCGGGAGGGACGGGTCCTGGGGGAGAGGAGCATGTCCCGCATCGACGAGCGGTTCGCGGCGCTGCGCGCCGAGAACCGTGCCGCCTTCATCGCCTTCGTCATGGCCGGCGATCCCGACCGTGGCCGGTCGCTCGAGATCGTGCGCGGTCTGGCAGGCGCGGGCGTCGATCTGATCGAGCTCGGTATGCCGTTCACCGACCCGATGGCGGACGGGCCGGCGATCCAGACGGCCGGCCAGCGGGCGCTGGCGGCAGGCCAGACGCTGGCCGACACGCTGGAGATGGTGCGCGCGCTGCGCGCCGATGACGACCGGACGCCGATCATCCTGATGGGGTACTACAACCCGATCTACTCGATGGGCGTCGAGCGGTTCGTCGGCGCCGCCAAGGAGGCAGGGGTCGACGGGCTGATCGTCGTCGACCTGCCGCCCGAGGAGGACGACGAGCTCTGCCTGCCGGCCGCCGCCGCCGGGCTGCACTTCATCCGCCTGGCGACGCCGACGACCGACGACCGCCGCCTGCCGGCGGTGCTGAAGAACACCAGCGGCTTTGTCTACTACGTCTCGATCACCGGCATCACCGGCGCCGCGGCGGCCGTGGCCGGCGATGTCGGCCCCGAAGTCGCGCGCATCAAGCGGGCGACGGACCTGCCGGTCTGCGTCGGCTTCGGCGTCAGGACGCCGGAGACCGCCGCCCAGATCGCGCGGGTCGCCGACGGCGTCGTCGTCGGCTCGGCCATCGTCAATCAGATCGGTGATGGCAAATCGCCGGCCGCCGTGCTGGAGTTCGTCCGCACGCTGGCCGAGGGGGCGCACGCCGCCCGCCGCTGACCGGCGCATCTTTCCGGACGGCGGATCCCGGGCACGGGGTGGAGGGCTGCATGGCGGTGTTGACGATCGGCGACGGCGACGAGCTCTTCTACCTGCACAAGTCGCCCGGGCGCGATGGGGCGCCGACCTTCGTCTTCGTCAACGCCCTGACGGGCACGACCGACCATTGGGAGGCGACGATCGCGCCGGCGCTGCGCGATAAGGGGTTCGGCACGCTCAGCTACAACTTCCGCGGCCAGGCCGAGAGCCCGTTCTCGCCCGGCACCGATCTGACGCCGGACCTGATCGTCGAGGACATCGTGCGGATCGTCGGCGAGCTCGGGCCGGCGCGACCCGTGCTGGTCGGGCTGTCGATCGGCGGGCTCTTCGCCGCGCAGGCGATCCGGGCAGGGGTAGACGGGGCGGGCCTCGTCTTCCTGAACACGATCCGCGAGATCGGGCCTCGCATCGCCTGGGTCAACGACGCGCTGCCGGTCTTTGCCCGCACCACGGGCATCCCGATGTACATGGACGCGACCTTCCCGATGCTGGTGAACCCGGAGTTCCTGGCGGGTGCGCGGGCGAATGCGCTGAAGGGCCAGATCGCGCCGTTGCCGCCCGAGCACGGCCACATGAACCTGATGCGCAACTCGGTGAAGGCCGACTGGGCGTTTCCGTGGCAGACGCTGGCGCTGCCGGTCCTCAACATCACCGGCCACTGCGACCGCGTCTTTCTCGATACCGAGGTGCTCGATCGGGTCACCGCCGGCATGCCGGACGTGCGCCGGCTGGACTGGCCCGACTGCGGCCATCTTGTCCCGCTCGAGCGGCCGGACCGGCTGGCAGATGCGCTGGCGGAATTCGGAGCGGAGATCGAAAGGGCGTCCTGATGCAACCGCGCCGGCAAGCACCGGCGGGTTGCAGTACCCTGCGAGACTAAACATGGTTAATGCAGTTGAAATCGACTGCAGGCACCCTCGATGCGTCGCCCGCCTGGTGCAATCCTCGTGGCCTGTCTCTGGCTCGCCGCCGGACCCGGTGCCGGATCTGGTGCCGGATCTGGTGCCGGGCTGGCTGCGGCTGCCTCGCTGTCCGGTCCGGCGCGGCTGATCGACGGCGACACGATCGAGATCGGCGGCCAGCGCGTGCGCCTGCATGGCATAGACGCGCCCGAGACCGCGCAGACTTGCAGGGACGTCGACGGGGCTGAATGGCCCTGCGGCACCGAGGCCGCCAGCGCCCTTGGGCGGCTGGTGGCCGGCCGGTCCGTGACCTGCAAGGGCGACGACCACGACGTCTACGAGAGGCTGATCGCGGTTTGCAGCACCGTCGAGGGAGAGCTCAACCGGCGCATGGTGCTGGACGGAATGGCCGTTCCCTTCACCAGGTTCAGCGACGACTATCTCGACGAAGGCCTCGCGGCACGGAAGGCGGGCCGCGGCATGCATGCCGGCGCCTTCCAGCTTCCGCAGGATTTCCGGGCAGAGAGGTGGCGAGCCGGTGCTCCGGATTGTCCTGCCGGTTGCCCGGTCAAGGGCAATATCTCGGGTCTCGGGCGCATCTACCATGCGCCCTGGTCGCAGTACTATGACCGGACCCGCGTCAGCGCCGCGCGCGGCGAACGCTGCTTCTGCACCGAGGCCGAGGCGCTCCGGGCGGGCTGGCGCGCGCCCTACCGCTGAATCTCGCGTGCCCTGGCGCTGTTGCAGCGGGGCCGCACGGCATATATCCCTCGCTCGGACGCGGATAGCCGGACAGCCATGAACTGGATCACCGATTACGTGCCGTCGAAGATCAAGTCGATCTTCACCCGGCGCGACATGCCCGAGAACCTCTGGTCGAAATGCGACGAGTGCGGGCAGATGATCTTTTACCGCGAGCTGACGGACAATCTGAACGTCTGCACCGCCTGCGGGTACCACATGGCGATCAGCCCGCGCGAGCGCTTCCGGCGCCTGTTCGACGGCGGCATCTTCGTCCAGATCGAGGTGCCCGAGCCGGTCGCCGACCCGCTGCATTTCCGCGATGGCAAGCGCTATGCCGATCGCCTGCGCGATGCGCGCCGCAAGACCGGCGAGCACGAAGCCATGCTGGTGGCCGAGGGACGCATCTTCGGCCTGCCGGTGGTGACCGCCGGGCAGGACTTCGCCTTCATGGGCGGCTCGATGGGCATCGCCGTCGGCAATGCGCTGCTGAAGGCGGCCGAGACGGCGATCGCCCGCGAGGCGCCGCTGGTCGTCTTCGCCGCGGCGGGCGGCGCGCGCATGCAGGAGGGCATCCTCAGCCTGATGCAGATGCCGCGCACCACCGTGGCGGTTCAGATGCTGCGCGAGGCGGGCCTGCCCTTCGTCGTCGTGCTGACCAACCCGACGACGGGCGGGGTCACGGCCTCGTATGCCATGCTGGGCGACGTGCACCTGGCCGAGCCGGGCGCGCTGATCTGCTTTGCCGGGCCGCGGGTGATCGAGCAGACCATCCGCGAGACGCTGCCCGAGGGTTTCCAGCGCTCGGAATACCTGCTCGAGCACGGCATGATCGACCGCGTGATCCAGCGCAAGCAGTTGCGCGAGGAGCTCGGCCGCCTGCTGCGCCTGCTGATGAGGCTGCCGCCGATGGTGCATGGCGACCTGCCGCCGCCATCGCCGCCGCCATCGACACCGGCGGTGCAGCCGCCGGCAGAAGAGGCCGCGACGGGCTCGACCGGGTCGGTGGCGTGAACCCTGCCCGGCCGAGCCCGCAACCGAGCCCGCAACCGAGCGATGCCTTGCTCGACCGCCTCCTGACGCTGCATCCCAAGATCATCGACCTGTCGCTCGACCGCGTCCGGCGCCTGCTGGCGGCCGTCGGCGATCCGGAACGCGCCCTGCCGCCGGTCGTGCACATCGCGGGCACGAACGGCAAGGGGTCGGTTCTGGCGATGATCAGGGCCGGGCTGTCCTCGGCAGGGCTCGAGTCGCACGCCTACACGTCGCCGCATCTGGTCCGCTTTCACGAGCGCATCCGGCTGGCCGGCGAGACCATCCGCGAGCCGGCGCTGGCGGCGCTGCTGGCCGAGTGCGAGGCAGCGAACGGCGGCGTGCCGATCACCTTCTTCGAGATCACCACCGTCGCGGCGCTGCTGGCGTTCGCGCGCACGCCTGCGGACTATACGCTGCTCGAGGTCGGGCTCGGCGGCAGGCTCGACGCCACGAATGTCGTCGAGCGGCCGCGGCTCACGGTCATCACGCCGGTCTCGGTCGACCACCAGCAGTATCTCGGCGAGACGCTCGCCGAGATCGCCGGCGAGAAGGCCGGCATCCTCAAGGCCGGGGTCACCTGCATCGTCGGCCGCGCAGCCGGAGGCGGCGCTGGAGGTCATCGAGGCGCGTGCGGCCGCCATCGGCGCGCCGCTCAAGGTGCACGGACAGGACTGGCTGGTGCGGACCGAGCACGGCCGGCTCGTCTACCAGGACGAGCAGTGCCTGCTGGACCTGGACCCGCCGCGGCTGATGGGGCCGCACCAGGTCGGCAATGGCGGCATTGCCATCGCCGCGCTGCGCACCCTCGGTCTCGGCCAGCGGGCCGCGCAGGCGGCGCTGAGCAGCGCGGTCTGGCCGGCCCGGATGCAGCGCCTGACGCGGGGTCCGCTGGCCGAGGCGCTGCCTTCCGGCTGCGAGCTGTGGCTCGATGGCGGCCACAACGCCGCCGCCGGCGAGGCGATCGCCGCGGTGCTGGACGAATGGCGCGCACGCACAGCGCTGCCGGTGCACTTGATCGTCGGCATGCTCGAGAGCAAGGCGGCGGCCGATTTCCTGCGGCCCCTCGGGCCGCGGGCGGCGACGGTGCGGACGGTCGTGATACCGGGCGCCGAGGCCAGCTACCCGGCCGAGGCGCTGGCCGGCATTGCGCAGCGGGGCGGCATCGATGCGCTGCCCGCCGCCTCGGTCGGCGACGCGCTGGCCGGGATCGCGACAGCCGACGCGCCCTTCCGCGTCATGATATGCGGCTCGCTCTATCTCGCCGGCCACGTGCTCGCGACCAACGGCTGATAGGATATGAGCCGCAGCCTGAATCTGAACCGCTGACGCAAAAAGGGCGCGCCGCAGCACGCCCTTCGGCAGAATCAAGGTGAATCAGAGCGCGCTTTCGATCCAGCTCTCGATCCCGCGCTTCGAATCGGCGCCGACTTTCTTGTCGATGATCTCGCCGTCCTTGAACAGCAGGAGGGTCGGGATGCCGCGGACGCCATAGCGCGACGGGGCGTTCGGGCTTTCGTCAATGTTCACCTTGGCCACCCTGACGCGGCCGTCCATCTCCTGAGAGATCTCTTCCAGAGCCGGGCCGATCTGTTTGCAGGGCCCGCACCATTCGGCCCAGAAATCGACCACCACGGGCCCATGTGCCTTCAGGACGTCGGTGTCGAAGCTGTCATCTGTCACGGCAAAAGTTGCCATGGCGGTGTCCCCTATTTGCTTTGTGCGCCGCACGCGGCGGAGCGTCCAACCTAGTTTCGCGCCCCGGCTGAATTAATAATCTGGGCCATAGTCCCTCAGCCTGTCGCGGAATCAGCGCCGGCCAACCCCTGGTTGACCCTCGGCAGGCAGCGCGGCGGAAGCGCTGGCACTAGCTCGCCGCCAGAACGCGCGCGATGTCCGAGGCGAGGCTCTTCGGCGTCACGTCGCGCCGGAAAAGGGCGACGAGCCCCTGCTCCGGCATCATCAGGTAGAAATAGCTCGTGTGGTTCATCAGATAGCCGGCGGCCGAGTCCGGCGTATCCACCTTCTGGTAGAACACCTTGTAGGCGTCGGCCGCCGCCCTGATCTGGTCTGGCGTTCCGGTCAGGGCGACCATCTTCGGATGCACCGCAGCGGCATAGTCGGCCAGCGCACCGGGCGTGTCGCGCTCGGGATCGACGGTGATGAAGACCGGCGTGACCTCGATGCCCTCCTCGGCCAGGATATCGACGGCCTGCGCCATGATCTGCGTGTCGATCGGGCAGACGTCAGGGCAGAACGTATAGCCGAAATAGATCAGCGTCGGCCCGTCGATCAGCTCGTCCGAGGTGATCCGCTCGCCGGCCTGCGTCGTCAGCTCGAACGGCCCGCCGATATCCGCGCCGGCGACGTTCACCATGGCCGGCGACAGCTCGACCGGGCGCTCGGCGAAACTCATCCACAGCCCGACGGCGACGATGGTCACGACCAGCGCGCCGGCCACGGCAAGGACGATGGCTCTCATGGATTCTTCCTCCGCACCTTCGACAGAAAAATGCTCGGCACCCGGAATTGCGACGCCGGCCCGGCGAATTGCTCTTTGCTGCAAGGCGACCCGGCCGGATACTGCCGCCATGGTCGAGATGGAACAGCCTTCGCTCCTGGACATGCGCGCACGCGGCGACTGGGTGCGTCTGCGCACGCTGGTGGTGCTGCGCTGGATCGCCGTCGCCGGGCAGACCGCGGCGGTTCTCATCGCCGTGGAGTGGTTCGGCTTCGACCTGCCGCTCGCGCTCTGCGCGCTCTGCATCTCGGCATCAGTGTGCTTCAACGTCATAGCCCAGATGATGCACCCCGCCGAGGCGCGGCTGGGCGAGCGCGGCACGCTGGCCTCGCTGTTCTTCGATCTCGCCCAGCTCGTCAGCATGCTGATGCTGACCGGCGGCCTGAACAACCCCTTCGCGATGCTGATCCTGGCGCCGGTGACCGTCGCGGCCACCGCCTTGCGGTTGCGCTCGGCGCTCTGGCTCGGCGTGCCGGCGCTGCTCGCCATCGCGCTGATGTCCTTCGTGCACGTGCCGCTCGTGACCGCAGGGGGCAGGGTGCTGGAGGTTCCTTACGTCTACCGCCACGGCATCGCGGCGGCGCTGGCCATCGGCCTCATCTTCCTCGGGCTCTATGCGCGCCGCGTCTCTGTCGAGAGCCACGCGATGTCCGAGGCGCTGGCGGCGACCCAGCTGGCGCTGGCGCGCGAGCAGCGGCTGGCGGCGATCGGCGGCATGGCGGCGGCTGCGGCGCACGAGCTCGGCACGCCGCTGGCCACCATCAAGCTGGTGGCGGGGGAACTCGCCCGCGAGCTGGCCGGCAATGCCGAGATCGCCGAGGACGTCACGCTGATCCGCCGCGAGGCCGAGCGTTGCGGCGCCATCATGGCGGATCTCAGCCAGGGCGGGCGCGATGACGTGCACGTCAAGCTTGCGCCGGTCTCGGCCGTCATCGCCGAGGCCGCCGGCCCGCACGCCAGCCGCGGCAAGGCGCTGATCGTCCGAATAGACGGTGTCCCCGCCGATTGGGCCGATGCGACGCAGCCGACGGTCGCGCGGTCACCGGAGCTGATCCACGGGCTGCGCAACGCCATCCAGAACGCCGTCGATTTCGCCGTCTCGACGGTCTGGATCGACGCGGACATGACGGGCGAATCCCTGCGCATCGCCGTCGGCGACGACGGGCCGGGCTTCAGCCCCGACATCCTGCCGCGCCTCGGCGAGCCCTATGTCTCCAGCCGCCCCCGCGGCGACCGCCGGACGGCGGACGGGCACTACGAAGGCATGGGGCTCGGCGTCTTCATCGCCCGGACCCTGCTCGAGCGGACGGGAGCGCGAATCGCGTTCGCCAATGGCAGCGATATGCGGCGGCGGCGGAGTGCCGAAACTCCGCCGGAGCATCGTCATCCGCCGGGCGCCATCTTCGAGATGGTCTGGCCCATCGCCGCCCTCGTCGCCGCCCCCGGCGAGACGCGGCGCGCCCTCGGGCCGAATCGTCGTTTCGACGGGTGATTGCGGTCATCGGAACGCACGCTGCACGACAAGAATATTGACATCTTTACCGTGTTGCCGAACAACCAGAAGGAGAGGAGGGGCAGAAGAAGTGACGCCAATCAGCACGGCATGGCGGCCTTGAGTGTGGACGGGTTCCTCTCCGCCGGCGGTCCGGTCATGCTTGTCATCGGCTGCATCGGACTACTTCTGCTCGCGTCTTCCCTCTGGCGCCTGCTCTTTGCGCCGATCCGTGGCGGCGAACCGGATGCGCTGACGGACGGTGCGGTCCTTTTGACCTCGGACGGTGTCGTGCAGCAGGCTTCCGCCGACGCCCGCGCGCTGCTCGGCAACTGCGTGGGTCAGCCGCTCGGCCGCCTCCTCGACACGCTGCTCGGCGCCGACGGGGTGCGGGCGCGCGAGGCCGTCAGCCGGCTGGAGATCTCCGGCGAGCCCATCAACATGTTCGTGCGCACCCCGGACGGCACCGCGTTCGAGCTGGTCGGCGAGCCCGCCGGCGCCCTGGTCCGGCTGGTCCTGCGCGACTCGCGCTTCGCCGACAGCAAGCTGCGCGAAGCAGAGACGCGCGTCGTCGCGGCGGAAACCGCCCTGCGCAACCACAGCTGGGAGCAGGAGACGCTGCACGGCCTGGTCGCCGAGGCGCCGATCATCGCCTGGCACCGGACGGCCGAGGGCCAGGTGAACTGGTCCGCAGGCCAGATCCGCGCCCGCAACGGCGCCGTGACGCCGGAGCAGACGGTCGACCTGATCGTCGCGCGCACGCGCCTGAACCGTCAGCCGGCGCTGGCCGGGCAGCCGCAGAAGTCGCGGATCGAGATCGTCGTCAACGACGTCACCGAGACCGTTTCGCTGCACGTCATCGAGATCGTGCGGCAGGACGGGTCGCGCATCGGCTTCGCAACCGACGCAGGAACCGCCGCCGTCGCCGAGCGGACACTGACCCGCTTCGTCCAGACGATGACCGAGACCTTCGCGCATCTGACCGTCGGGCTGGCGATCTTCGACCGCAACCAGACGCTGGCTCTCTTCAACCCGGCGCTGGTCCAGATGTGGCAGGTCGAGCCGGCCTGGCTCGCGCGCCGGCCCTCGTTGCGCGACATACTGGACGAGCTGCGCGCGATCCGCCGCCTGCCCGAGCTGGAAGACTTCCACCAGTGGCGCACCCGCCTGCTGAGCCTGTTCGAGAACACCGAGGCCGCCGACTACGAGGAGCTCTGGCACCTCGCCGACGGCTCGAACATCCGCGTTCTGGCCCGCCCGCACCCGCACGGCTCGCTGGCCTTCAACTTTGACGACGTGACCGAGCGGATGCGGCTCGAGCAGCGCTATCGGCACTCGATCGATCTGCGCCGCGCCACGCTGGACGGGCTGACCGAGGGCATCGCGGTCTTCGGGCCGAACGGCCTGCTGCAGTTCGTCAACGAGGCCTTCCACGCCATCTGGGGAACCAACAGCGACACGGTCTATGCGGCGATGCACGCCCGCCAGCTGATCGCGCTCTGCGAGGACATCGCCGGCGAGACCGAGGTCTGGCAGAGGCTGCACGGCTTCATCACCGGCGACGACAACCGCCGGGCATGGACGGCCCGGCTGCGCATGGGCTCGGGCCAGGCCCTGACGGCGCGCTTCGCGGCGCTGCCGGACGGCTCGACAATGGCCGTTTTCTCGGACATCAGCGAATCCGAGCGCATCTCCGAGGCGCTGATCGAGCGCAGTGCATCGCTGGCCATGGCCGAGACGGCGCGCAACGCGCTCGTCAGGCTGCTGGACCCGGCGCCCGCCGCGGCGCTGAAGGAGCTGGCGAACAAGCTCCGCGAGATCGGCGGCACCCTGCCGGACGAGACCCGCGGCCTGGCGCACGGTGTCGCCGACAGCGTCGCCGCGATGCGCGCGTCGCTCGACGAGGCGGGCGGCATCATCGCCCGGCCGCTCGACCCGCGCGACGACCGGGTACAGAGCTGCGACGTCGGCGAGGTGCTCCGGTTCGTCCGGGCGGTCGTCGGTCCCCGTGCCGAGGAGGCAGGCGTCGTGCTGGTCGTGGACGACGCCGCGGCGCCGCAGGCCGTCGGGTGCTCATCCGGCAGGCTTCGGCAGATCGCCTTCCACCTGGCCATCGACGCGGTCGCGCGGGCGCAGCCCGGCTTCCAGGTACGGGTCGGCGCAGAAGGCGAGACCGAACGCTTTTCGCTGCATGCGGAATGCGGGCCCGGCGAGCTCGTCGGCGAGGCCGCCAGCGGCGGCAGCGACGGCACCAGGACCGAGATCATGCAGCTGGTCCAGCGGCTGGTCCAGAGAGAGGACGGGCGGATGGAGATCGAGGAGGACGCCGCCCGCGCCTGGAGCCGCGTCGTCTGCCGCTTTTCCGGGCGTGGTCCCAAGCAGCGGCACGTCGGTGCGCTGCCGGACGGCGACGCGCCGGCGGCGACGGGCCGTCGGGACAATGTGCACGAGCTGAAGACGAAAACCGGCTGAGCCGCCCGGTTCCGGGCCCGACGCCGCTGCCGACGCTGGCAAGCGCCGCCGATTGCGGATAGGCTCGGACGCCCAAGCAGCCCATTCCGACCGCCCGATGCCCGCCTGCCGCGCCCTGCCCGCAGATCCGCCCCAGCCGACCGCGCACCGACTGTGCGCGGCCACGCCGGACGAGACCGACGCCGTCGGGCGGGCGCTGGCCCCGGCGCTGGCGCCTGGCGACGTCGTCGCGCTGAGCGGGCCGCTCGGGGCCGGCAAGTCGCATCTCGCCCGCGCCGTCATCCGGGCGCGGCTCGGCGACCCGCTGGCCGAGGTGCCGTCGCCGAGCTACACGCTCGTCAACATATACGAGGCCGACGGTGGCGAGATCTGGCACGCCGACCTCTACCGCATCGGTGCCGGCGGACCTCGCCGAGATCGGGCTGGCCGACGCGCCGGCGGACGCCATCCTGATGGTCGAGTGGGCCGAGCGCTGGCCCGCGATGCCGAAGCGCCGGCTCGACATCGTACTCGGGTTCGGACCCGGCGACGGCCGGCAGATCACGATCGAGGCGCGCGGCCCCGGCTGGCAGCGCGCTCTGCGCGCCCTCGGGGTCTTCGGAGCGGCCGGATGACGGCACGCGACGCCGCCATCGCCGCTTTCCTGACCGCCGCCGGATGGGGCGACGCCACCATCCGGCCGCTGGCCGGCGACGCCTCGAACCGGCGCTATCTGCGGCTGGCCGATGCCGGCGCCACCGCTGTCCTGATGGACGCGCCGCCGGAGCGCGGCGAGGACATCCGGCCCTTCCTGGCCGTGACCGAATGGCTGCGCGGCCGCGGCCTGTCCGCCCCCGAGTCGCTCGCCGCCGAGCCCGACACCGGCCTGCTGCTGCTCGAGGATCTGGGCGACGAGCTGTTCGTCCGCCATGTCTCCCGGCAGCCGGCGGCCGAGCCGGCGCTCTACGCCGCCGCCGTCGACCTGCTGGCGGGGCTGGCGGCGGCGCCGCCGCCCGGGCGGATCGGCACCGGCCCGGCCGCGATGGAGCTGCCGCCCTATGACGGCGCAGTGCTCGACCGCGAGGCGGCGCTCTTCACCGGCTGGTGGCTGCCGGCGGTCGCGACCGGTCTCGCCCGGCATGGCGGCGGACTATGCGGGGCTGGTCGCCGAGGCGGTGGCTCCCGTCGCCGCGGCGCGCGACGTGCTGGTGCTGCGCGACTATCATGCCGAGAATCTGCTCTGGCTGCCCGACCGCGCCGGCGACGCGCGGGTCGGCCTGCTCGACTATCAGGACGCGCTGGCCGGGCACGCCGCCTACGACCTCGTCTCGCTGCTCGAGGACGCCCGGCGCGACACGACGGCCGAGCTGCGCGCGGCGATGGTCGCCGGTATCTCGCCGCCCGACCCGAACTCGACGCCGACGCCTTCCGCGCCAGCCTATGCGATCCTCGGCGCCCAGCGGAACCTGAAGATCATCGGCATCTTCGCCCGCCTGGCCCGGCGAGACGGCAAGCCGCGCTATCTCGGCCTGATCCCGCGCGTCTGGCGGCACCTGCAGCGCGACCTCGACCATCCCTCGCTCGCCCGGCTCGGCGCCTGGATCGCGCGCCACGCGCCGGCGCCGGAGCCGGCGGTGCTGGCGCGCGCCGGCGCGACTGTCCCGGCATGAGCTTGGACTGCGGCGATGGTGCTGGCCGCCGGCTTCGGCACGCGCATGGGCGCGCTGACGCGTGCGCGGCCAAAGCCGCTGCTGCCGGTTGCCGGGCGGGCGCTGATCGACCACGCGCTCGACGCGGCCGCCGCGGCGGGCGTCCGGCGGGCCGTGGTCAACCTGCACTATCTCGGCGACCAGATCCGCGCGCACCTGGCCGGGCGGACGCGTGCCGGAGATCGCGTTCTCCGAGGAAACGCCGGAGATCCTCGACACCGGCGGCGGCGTGGTGCAGGCGCTGCCGCTGCTCGGCCCCGGCGCCTTCTTCGCGCTGAACAGCGACGCCGTCTTCGCCGGCGCGCAACCCGCTCGGGGCGCTGGCGGGCGCCTGGGAGCCTGACGCGCATGGACGCCCTGCTGCTGCTGGTCCCGGCCGCCCGCGCCCGCGCCTATACCCGCGCCGGCGACTTCTTCCTCGACCGGAGGGCGGGGTTCCGCGGCGGCGCGGCGCGGCGCCTGCGGCGCCGCTTCGTCTTCAGCGGCGCGCAGATCCTGGCGCCGCGGGCGCTGGACGGGCGCGCCGCCGGCGGGCCGTTCTCGCTCAACCTCATCTGGGACCGCCTGATCGGCGCGGGCCGGCTCGCCGCCGTCAGCTATCCGGGCGACTGGGTCGATGTCGGCACGCCCGAGGGGCTGGCCGAGGCGGAGCGTGCGCTGGCGGCGGCAAGCAGATGATCGCGGGCGGATGAGCCTGGACGGCCCCGCCCCGCGGGTCTTCGCGCTGCCGCCGGGCCTGCCCTTCGCGCGCCATTTCGCGGCCGGCTTCCACGCCCGCTTCACGGCACCGGAGACGGTCGGCCGCACGCACCGGTGCTGGTCAATACGCGCCGGGCGCTCGCGGGCGATCGAGGACGCGCTGGCCGAGCTGGCGCCGGGGCCCGGCGCTGCTGCCCCGGCTGGAGCTGATGTCCGAGCTTTTTGCCGACCCGCTGGCCACCGATCTGCCGCCGGCGATCCCGCCGCTGCGCCGGCATCTGCGGCTGACCCGGCTGGTCGAGCGCTTCCTCGCGGCCGAGCGCGCGGCCGGCGAGGCCGGTGGCGCCGGCGCGGGCCGCACCCGACCTGGCCGAGGAGCTGGCGCTGCTGATCGACCGGTTCTGCGACGAGGGGCTGGCGGCGGATTGCCTCGACGGGCTGCTCGGCAGGCCAGCGACCGGAGCTCGGCGCTGACGGCGGCGGCGGCGCACTGGCAGCGGACGCTGCGCTTCGTCGACATCGTGCGCCGCCACTGGCCGCGCGATCGCTGCCGAGGACGAGGGCGGCGCGCCGGACCCGCGGCAGCGGCAGCGCGACGGCGGTCGCGACGCTGGTCGAGCACTGGCGGGCCGATCCGCCGCGCCACCCCGTGATCGCCGCCGGGCTCGACGGGCTCGGTCGGATCGACCGCGCGAGCTGATGGCGGCCGTCGCCACGCTGCCGCAGGGCGCGGTCGTTCTGCCTGGCTTCGATCCGGGTATCGAGCCGGCGATCTGGGACGCCGCCGGGCCCGGAGCATCCGGCCGGCATCTTCCGGCCGCTGCTCGACCGGCTGGGCGATCGCGCCGGCGCGAGGTCGCGGCCGCCTGGCAGCCGGACGCGCCCGGACCCAGCCCGCGGCGGGCGCTGCTCGCCCAGGCGCTGCGGCCGGCGCCGGTGACGGACCACTGGCGCGCCAGGCGCGCCGCGAGCTGGCCGGAGACGGTCGACGAGGCGACCGCCGGGCTGACGCTGGTCGAGGCCGAACTCGCCCCGGCACGAGGCCGAGGCGATCGCGGTCGCGATCCGCGAGGCGCTGGAGACGCCGGGCGCCACGGTCGGGCTCGTCTCGCCGGACGCGGCGCCTGGCCCGGCGGGTCGACCGCCGCGCTCGACCGGTTCGGCATCGTGCCGGACGACACGCTCGGCCAGCCGCTGGCGCTGGCGCCGCCGGCGGTTCTGCTGCGGCTGGTCACCGGCGTCGCGGCCGGGCGGGCGGACGCCGGTGCAGCTGGCGGCGCTGCTGCAGCACCCGCTCGTCCGGCCCGGGCATGGCGCGCGGCGCGCACCTCCGCCAGCGCGCGCGACTACGAGCGCCGCGTCCTGCGCGGCGTCGCGTGCCGCGCGCGCGGCGCGGCCGTCTGCCCGCCTGGCCGACGCCGCCGCCCGGAGGCGCGGCCTGGCGCGCGGCCGTCGAGGCGGCGCTCGCGCCCCTGGCCGAGCGCGCTGGCCGGCGCGGCGCCGCTCGGCGCCATCGTCCGCGGCGCTCCGCGCCGCCGCCGAGCGGCTGACCGATGCCGGCAGCAGGCCCGGAGATCTGGGCCGGCGCCGCCGGGCAGGAGCTCGACGCCTTCATCGGCCGAGCTCGAGCGGCACGCCGACGCCTTCGGCGACGGCCCGGTCGGCGACTTCCCGGCGCTGCTCCTCGGCCTGATGCGCGGCCGGCAGGTCCGCCCCGTCGCCCGAGCGGCCGCATCCGCGCGTCGCCATCTGGGGCCCGCGCGAGGCGCGCGTCCAGGGCGCCGACCTGATGATCCTGGCCGGGCTGAACGACGGCGTCTGGCCGGCGGCGGCCGACCCCGGGCCCTGGCTCAGCCGGCCGATGCACGACGGCGATCGGCCTGCCGCTGCCCGAGCGCACCGTCGGGCTTGCCGCGCACGACTTCCTGCAGGGCGCCTGCCAGCCGCGCGTGCTGCTGACCCGCGCGCGCAAGGTCGACGGCGTGCCGACGGTCGCCTCGCGCTGGCTGATCCGGCTCGAGACGCTGGTCGAGGGCATCGGCGCGGCGCGACGCCATGCAGGCGATGCGCGACGCGCGGCGGGCGGTATCTGGACGCTGGCGCGAGCGGCTCGGCCGGCCCGAGGCCGCCGTTCCTGCCGCCGCGCGCCCGGCGCCGACGCCGCCGCCGCATGCCCGGCCGCGCCGGCTGTCGGTCACCGAGATCGAGAAGCTGATCCGCGACGCCTATGCGCATCTATGCCAAGCACGTGCTGCGGCTGAAGCCGCTCGAGCCGCTCGGCCGGCCGGCCGACGCGCGCGAGCGCGGCAGCATGGTCCACCGGATGATGGAGCGGTTCACGGCGCGGACCCCGCCCTGGCCCGGGCACGACGCGGCCCGCGCGGTCCTGATGCAGGCGGCCGACGAGGTGCTGGCCGAGGAGGTGCCCTGGCCCGATCTGCGCCGCGCCTGGCGCGCCCGCATCGGCCGCTTCGCCGACTGGTTCGTCGAGAACGAGGCGGCGCGGCGCGCGACCGGCCGGCGCGCATCGCCTGCGAGATGCACGGCCGCGATGCGGCTCGACCTGGCCGGCGGCCCGTTCGAGATCACCGCGCGGGCCGACCGGATCGACGCGGCAGCAGGACGGCCGGGCGGCGATCTACGACTACAAGACCGGCCAGCCCCCGACCGCCGAAGCAGATCGAGACGCGGCTTCGCCCAGCAGATCCACCTGCAGGCGGCGATGCTGGCGCAGGGCGGCTTCGACGGTCTGCCCGCGATGCAGACCGCCTGCGGCGCCTATATCGGCCTGACCGGCTCGGGCGACGGCGGCCGGCTGACCATGGTCGAGACCGCGCCGGAGCAGATCGCCGCGCACATCGACGGCCTCGTCGAACTGCTGTCCGCCTATGACGCGGGCGCGCCCTACGTCTCGCTCGGCCGGGTCGAGAGCGTCCGCACGCGCGGCGACTATGACCATCTGGCGCGTCGGGCCGAGTGGTGGGGGGAGGACGAGTGACCCGGCTGCGGCCCTCGCCCGATCAGATCGCCGCGACCGATCCGGCCGGCTCGAGCTGGGTGGCGCCAATGCCGGGTCGGGCAAGACGCATGTGCTGACGCAGCGCGTCGCGCGCCTGCTGCTGGGCGGCGCCGAGCCGCACAAGATCCTGTGCCTGACCTACACCAAGGCGGCGGCCGCCGAGATGCAGACGCGGCTCTTCCGCACTGCTCGGCGCCTGGGCGATGGCGCGCGGACGACCGGCTGGCCCGCGATCTTGCCGACCTCGCCGGCGAGCGCGGCGCCGATCACCGGATCCCGAGACGCTGGCCCGCGCGCGCCGGCTGTTCGCCCGCGCGCTCGAGACGCCGGGCGGGCTGAAGATCCAGACGATCCACGCCTTCTGCGAGGCGCTGCTGCGGCGCTTTCCGCTCGAGGCCGGGCGTCTCGCCGCGCTACGAGGTGGCGGACGAGCGCCGCGCCGCCGTTCTGCTGGCGGCCGTGCGCGAGGCGATGGCCGCGGCCGGCCGGCGACGCGTTCGACTGCGCGGCGCAGCTGCTCGACGAGAGCGGCATCGACGCGCTGGCGACGGCCGTGCTGGCCCGCCGCGACGTCGTTCGCGCGGCGACGCCGAGGCCGGATCGCCGCGCATTTCGGCCAGGACGCCGGCACGACAGATGCCGAGATCGCGGCGGCGGCGCTTGACCCTGCTCGACTGGCCGACGCTCGCGGCGCTCCGAACGGTGCTGCTTGGCAGCGGCGGCAGCCTACGAAAGGCCGGTCGGCGAGGTCCTGCCGATCGACGCCGAGGAGCGGAGCGCCGATCCGGTCGGCTCGGTCGAGCGGCTGATCGCCAAAGTGCTGACGGCGAAGATGGAGGCCCGAAGCCAGCGCGGCTTTCCCGGCGCCGAGGTCAAGCGCGCCCGCCCCGGCGCCGAGGACGAGCTTCGACGGCTGACCGACTGGGCGCTCGAGACGCGGCGAGCGGATCTGCACGGCGCGGTCGCCGCGCGCACGCGCGACCTGCACGTCTTCGCGGACGCGCTGCTCGAGCGGCACGGCGCGGCCAAGGCGGCGCAGCGCGCTGCTGGACTTCGACGACCTCGTCCACCGCGCCGCGGCGCTGCTGACCGACGCGGCAATGCGCGCCTGGGTGCTCTACAAGCTCGACCTCGGCATCGACCACGTCCTCGTCGACGAGGCGCAGGACACGGGGCCACTGCAATGGCAGGTGGTCTCCGCCATCGCCGAAGAGTTCCTGTCCGGCCACGGATCTGCCGGCGGCACGCGCGCCGGGCCGCGCTCGATCTTCGTCGTCGGCGACGAGAAGCAGTCGATCTTCTCGTTCCAGGGCGCCGAGCCACGGGAATTCGGCCGGATGCTCGGGCAGTTCGACAAGCGCTTTGCGGCGCTCGGCACGCCTCTCGGCCGGCCGGCGCTGAGGACCTCGTACCGCTCGGCGCCGGCGATCCTCCGGTTCGTCGACGCCGTGTTCGAGGGAAATGCGGGCGCCGCGTTGACGGCGACGGGCGAGCCCGTGCGGCACGTCGCGCACCGGCAGGGCGCGTTCGGGCGGGTCGACCTCTGGCCGCTGATCGAGCCCGAGGAAGCAGGCGACCAGCCCGAATGGTGGAGGCCGGTGGACTTCGTTCCCGCCAGCGATGCGCGCGAGCGTCTCGCCGTGACGGTCGCCGAACACATCGCGGCGCTGCTGCGCGAGGGCTGGCTGGCGGCGCGCGGCGACCGGCCGGCCCGCCGCATCCGGCCGGCCGACATCCTCGTGCTGGTCGCCAAGCGCAACCCGCTGGCACCGGGAATCGTGCGCCGCCTGAAATCGCTCGACATCCCCGTCGCCGGTGCCGACCGGCTGAAGCTCGCCACCGAGATCGCCGTGCAGGACCTGCTGGCCCTGGCCAAGGTGGCCTGCCTGCCCTCTGACGACCTGTCGCTGGCCGCCTTGCTGCGCTCGCCGCTCTGCGGGCTTGGCGAGGACGAGCTCTTCGACCTCGCGCACGGCCGGCCGGGCACGCTGTGGCAGGCGCTGCACCGATCCCGCCACGGGGCCGCGGCGTCCTTCCTGTCGGACATGGCGTCGCGGGCGGACTTCCTGCGGCCCTACGAGTTCCTCGAGCACGCGCTGATCCGCCATGACGGGCGCCGCCGGCTGCTCGCCAGGCTGGGGCTGGAGGCGGAGGACGCCATCGACGAGCTGCTGGCGCAGGCGCTGGTCTACGAGACCGGCGAGGCGCCGTCGCTCGCCGGCTTCGTCGCCTGGATCGAGGCGGGCGACGTCGAGGTCCGCCGCGAGATGGAGAGCGGCGGTGACCTCGTCCGGGTGATGACGGTGCACGGCGCGAAGGGGCTGGAGGCGCCGATCGTCATCCTGCCCGACACCGTTTCGGGCGGGCGGCAGGGGAACGTGCTGATCCCTGCCGCGGCGACCGGCAACCAGCCGGATCTGACGCTCTGGCCGGGCAAGAAGACGCAGGACGACCGTGTCGCCAGGGCCGGCCGCGACGCCGCCGCGGCGCGCGATGCGGCCGAGCGCAAGCGGCTGCTCTACGTCGCCCTGACGCGGGCCGAGGATTGGCTGATCCTGTGCGGCGCGAACCAGAAGCAGAAGCGGGGGTCGTCGGACAGCTGGTACGGCATGCTCGCCGACGGCATGGAGCGCTGCCGGGTGGTCGAGAGGCTGCCGAGCCCCACCGGCGACGGCGAGATGCGGCGCTTCGAGACGGGCACGCCGCCGGAACCGCCCGGGGCGGCACCGGCAGGAGGGGCGCCGGCAGGCGGGGCGCCGGTCCCCGGAGCCGGTGCGCCGCCGCTGCCCGCCTGGCTCGGCCGCGCGCCGCGCGAGGCGCGGCCGGCGCGGCTCAGCCCGTCGGGCCTCGTCCCGGTCGAGCCGCATGGCGGCGCCGGGGTCGGCCGCGAGGCCGCGCTCCGCTTCGGCCGGGCGGTGCACCTGCTGCTCGAGCGGCTCGCCGACCGGCCGGCCGCGCTGCGCGCCGGGCTGGCCGAGCGGCTGCTGGCGGACGGATTCGGTGACCTCGCCGCGGCGCAGCGACAGCTCGCCTGGGACGAGGCGGCGCGGGTGCTCGCCATGCCGGAGGCGGCGGCGCTGTTCAAGCCCGGCACGCTGGCCGAGGTCGGCGTCGTCATCGCCGGACCGGGCGGCACGCGGATGACCGGCCGCATCGATAGGCTGGCCGTCGGCACCACCGAGGTGCTGATCGTCGACATCAAGACCGATCGGATGCCGCCGGCCGCCCCGGAGGCGGTGCCCGCCGGGTATCTCGCCCAGCTGGGGGCGTACCGCTCGGCGATCGCCGCCGCATGGCCGGGCCGCAGCATTGCCACGGCCCTGCTGTGGACGGCACGCCCGGAGCTCATGCGGGTCAACCCAGAGTTTGGCTGACGCCCCAGGCAGGCCGGTTCTCCAGCACCCGCTCCCGGCCCATCCCCGCCACTCCGTAACCTACAGCAGCAACTCAGGAATCGGATGCCTTCGCGCTCTCCGGACCGGACATGTCACGCTTGCGGAGCAAGGTCAGGGCACCATCCAGCCGACGGCGCCGAGCTTGGACGGCGGCGCGGTGGTCCAGGCACATGTTGAGGCCCGTGTTCAGGCCCGTGTTCAGGCAGGTGGCGGTCGGAAGCGCTGCCGCAATGACCGGAGCCTCACCGGCGCTTTTCGCTGGATTTTCGCGCCAAAGATCCCCATATGGCGCGGATTGCCGCCGACAGGGCGGCGACCGCCTCCTCCGACCGTGCTGGACGACATCCCGGCCCGTGCCGGCGGCGAGCGGATCCACCCGAGGACCATGAGAGGATATCCGATGTCGATCACGCCCGCGCGCAAGGAAGAGTTGATCAAGGAATACGCCACGAAAGAGGGCGACACCGGCAGCCCGGAGGTGCAGGTGGCGATCCTGACCGAGCGCATCGTCAACCTGACCGAGCACTTCAAGGACCACAAGAAGGACAATCACTCGCGCCGGGGTCTGCTGAAGATGGTCAGCCAGCGCCGCAAGCTGCTCGACTATGTCAAGGTCCGCGACGAGCCCCGCTATCGCACGCTGATCCAGCGTCTGGGCATCCGCCGGTGACCTGTCGGTGACCATGGCGCGCCTTTTGCGGGCGCGCCTTTCGTTGCGGGCCGGCCTGCCGCCCGCGCCGCCCCACGCAATCGCGGGCGCGGCGAGAACGCGGGCATAGCCGTCCGAGTGTGACCGCCCCCGACCCCAGGCGGCCGCCAGACAGACGCAATCCCGGGGTCCGCGCCGCATGGGCGCGTCACGCGGTGTCCGCCACCGGGCGGTCGTCGCCGGAAGAGGAAGAAGAATGTTCAATATCGTTCGCAGGGAACTGCAGTGGGGTGGCGAGACGCTGACCCTCGAGACGGGCAAGATGGCCCGTCAGGCCGACGCCGCCGTCGTCGCCACCTATGGCGAGACCACGGTTCTGGCTACCGTCGTCTACGAGAAGAAGCCGAAGGAAGGCCTCGATTTCTTCCCGCTCACGGTCCACTACCAGGAAAAGTACTATGCCGCGGGCAAGATCCCCGGCGGCTTTTTCAAGCGCGAGGCGCGGCCGACCGAGAAGGAGGTGCTGACCTCCCGCCTGATCGACCGCCCCGTGCGCCCGCTGTTCGTGCCCGGCTTCAAGAACGAGACGCAGGTCATCGTGACCGTGCTGTCGCACGACATGGAGAACGATCCCGACATCGTCGGCATGATCGCCGCCTCGGCCGCTCTGACGCTGTCCGGCGCGCCGTTCATGGGGCCGATCGCCGCGGCGCGCGTCGGGTTCACGAAAGGCGCATACGTCCTGAACCCCAAGGTCGACGACATGGCCCGGCTGTCCAACAACCCGGACCAGAAGCTGAACCTGATCGTCGCCGGCACGAAGAACGCCGTGATGATGGTGGAGTCCGAGGCCTATGAGCTGAGCGAGGACGAGATGCTGGGCGCCGTCCAGTTCGGCCACGAGCAGATGCAGCCGGTCATCGACGCGATCATCGGCCTGGCAGAGGAGGCGGCGAAGGAGCCGTTCGACTTCCAACCGGCCGACAACTCGGCGTTGCTGGCGCGGGTGAAGGAGCTGGGCGAGCAGCCGATGCGCGCCGCCTTCGCCATCCGCGACAAGCAGGAGCGCCAGGCGGCGATCTCGGCGGCCCGTGAGACGATCAAGGCCGGGCTGTCCGAGGACGAGCTGGCGAACGACGGGGCGCTGGGAAGCGTGCTGAAGAAATTGGAGTCCTCGGTGCTCCGCGGCGACGTCATCGCGACCGGCACGCGCATCGACGGGCGCGACCTGACGACGGTCCGGCCGATCGAGTGCGAGGTGGGCCTGCTGCCCCGCACGCACGGCTCGGCGCTGTTCACCCGCGGCGAGACGCAGGGGCTGATCGTGACGACGCTCGGCACCGGCGACGACGAGCAGATCATCGACGCGCTGGAAGGTGAATGGCGCGAGCGCTTCCTGCTGCACTACAATTTCCCGCCCTATTCGGTCGGCGAGGC
Organism: uncultured Alphaproteobacteria bacterium; assembly: GCA_963745085.1. Classification (GTDB taxonomy): domain Bacteria; phylum Pseudomonadota; class Alphaproteobacteria; order Rhodobacterales; family Rhodobacteraceae; genus Thermohalobaculum. The sequence goes on from CAVUWP010000031.1 coordinate 51,160, forward strand.
GGGCCGAATGGCCGGGCCGGGCCGGCGCGAGGTCGGCCACGGCAAGCTGGCCTGGCGGGCGCTGCAGGCGGTGCTGCCTCCGGCGACGGAGTTTCCCTACACGATCCGGCTCGTCTCGGAGATCACCGAGTCGAACGGCTCGTCCTCGATGGCGACGGTCTGCGGCGCATCGCTCAGCATGATGGATGCGGCGGTGCCGCTGAAGGCGCCGGTCGCCGGCGTCGCGATGGGCCTGATCCTCGAGGAGGACGGGAAATACGCCGTGCTGACCGACATCCTCGGCGACGAGGACCATCTCGGCGACATGGACTTCAAGGTCGCCGGCACGCAGAACGGCGTCACCTCGCTGCAGATGGACATCAAGGTCGCCGGCATCACTCCCGAGATCATGCAGGTCGCTCTGGCGCAGGCGCGTGATGGCCGGATGCACATCCTGGGCGAGATGTCCAAGGCCCTGACCGCCGGTCGGCAGGAGTTCAGCGTGCATGCGCCGCGCATCGAGACCATGCAGATCAACCCGGACAAGATCCGCGAGGTGATCGGCAGCGGCGGCAAGGTGATCCGCGGCATCGTCGAGGAGTCCGGCGCCAAGGTCGACATCAACGATGACGGTGTCATCAAGATCGCCTCGGCCGACGGCAAGGCGATCCAGAAGGCCTATGACCTGATCCACGCCATCGTCGCCGAGCCCGAGGTCGGCAGGATCTACACCGGCAAGGTGGTCAAGATCATGGATTTCGGCGCTTTCGTGAATTATTTCGGCAAGCGCGACGGCCTCGTGCACGTCAGCCAGATGACCTTCGAGCGCGGCGCCAACCCCAAGGACCTCGTCAAGGAGGGCCAGGAGGTGAAGGTCAAGCTGATGGGCTTCGACGATCGCGGCAAGACGCGCCTCTCGATGAAGGTGGTCGACCAGCAGACCGGCGAGGAGATCCAGCGCGACAAGCAGGATCAGGAGCAGGAGGTCGCCGAGGGCTGACCCTTCCGCGGATCGGGCGGCGCCGCGGCGCCGCCCTTCATTGCTGCCGCAGGGCCACAGCCGAGCGTTCGGCCCTCGAAGCGCCAGAGGCCGAGCGCGAAGGTGAAGCCGGTGCCGTCGGACGCACCGGGGACGCACCGGACGCGCTCATCGGACAACCGACCGGCTTGCCGGCGCTGCGGATCACGCAATCGGCAGGCGACCGGGCGCGGCCGATCAGGTAGCATGACGACCATGGCATGCGCCAGCACCGGCGCCGCAAGGCGCCGATCAGCAGGTAACGTCCTGCAGAAGGGGAGGAACTGAGATGAAGGTACTGACGACTCATCTGGCCGCCGCGCTGTTCGGGCTCGCCGCGATCGGCGTCGCCATGCCGGCCGATGCGCAGAGCGGCGACGGCTGGACCGTGCTGCTCGACGGCGAGGAGATGGGCGACTGGGAGATGGTCGGGGACACCAACTGGCACGCGGAGGACGGCGCCATCGTTGCCGACGACCGCACCTCGGAAGGCCCCGCCTATCTGCTGAGTACCGAGAGCTACAAGGACTTCGAGCTCTATGTCGAGTTCTGGGCCAGCGACGACGCCAACAGCGGCATCTTCATCCGCTGCGCCGAGCCGCCGAAGATCAGTGACAAGCTGTGCTACGAGATCAACATTTTCGACCAGCGAGAGGACCCGACCTATGGCACCGGCGGCATCGTGCGCCATGCCGAGGTCGATCCGATGCCCAAGGCCGGCGGCAAGTGGAACACCTACGAGATCACGGCGGACGGCCGCGACATCACCGTCGTCCTGAACGGCGAGCAGACGGCCAAGATCCGCAGCGGGCTCTACGAGGAAGGCCCCATCGCGCTTCAGCACGGGGCAGGGACCATCAAGTTCCGCAAGGTGGCGATCAAGCCGCTCTGACGCCCGGCTCGCCCGCGGGACGAATGTTCCGGCGCCGGCGCGGCGGCCTTCGCCGCGCCGATCGGTGGTTCAGTTTGTGCTCTCGGGCACCGCGGCGAGGAAGTCGGCGACCTGCTCGGCATAGAGCTTCGCCTGGCTTCCGGTGGTGCTGTGCCCCCTGGTCTCGGGGCTGCCCGGGATGATGTAGACCTGCCCGTTGGCGATGCGCGGCATCTCGGCCTCGAGCACGCCGAGCTCAGGCGGGTTGCGTTCGTCGTCGGCCGAGTTGATGACCAGCACGTGCGCCGTGATCTTGTCGAGATCGGCCGACGGGTCGAAGTCGCGCGAGGAATCCCACTGGTACATGACGTCGTTGGCGTCGCCGACCTTCTGGGTCTTCAGCTTCTCGTCGAGATAGGCGTCGGCCTGCTCGCGCGTACGCCCCTTAGCCTGCAGGCCCTCATTGCCGCCTGTCGTCGCCGTCGAGAACCAGACGGCGGCGACCCTGAGGTTGGGCGGCTGCTCGGTGTAGTCGCCGTTCTGCCACGCCGGATCGGTGCGCACCGCGTCGATCAGCATGCGGCGCATCATCCAGTTCCGGCCGGACATCGGCCCGGGCAACGACGCCATCGGGATCAGCGCGTCCATGAAGTCCGGGTGCTCGATGCCCCAGGTCCAGACGTGCATGCCGCCCATCGAGTTGCCGATGATCAGCCGCAGATGGTCGATGCCGAGGCCGTCCTTCACCAGCCGGTACTGCGCCTCGACCATGTCGTCGTAGTTGTAGCGCGGGAACTCGGCGCGCATGCCGTCCGACGGTTTCGAGCTGCCGCCGGTGCCGATCGAGTTCGGGCAGGATGATGAAGTAGCGGCTGGCGTCCAGCGGCTGGTCAGGTCCGAACAGCGCGCCGGCGAACCCGTCCGACAGCATGCCCTGCCCGGTACCGGTGGTGCCGTGCAGGACGAGCACGGGCTCGCCGTCCGGGTTGCCGACGGTCGTGTAGTGGATCTTCAGCTCGGGCATGACCTCGCCGGTGTGGAACTCGAAGTCCGCGATGGTGTAGTCGCCCTCCTTCTGGTTCGGATAGTCGGCGGCGAGCGCGGATGTCAGCGCCATCGCCGCACCACAGGCCGCAAGGGCCATGGCACGCCAGGATCTCATCGGGTTCCTCCCTCTCCGGGTCGCGACGACCCGGCGGGCCCCGCGCGCAGAGATGTCTGTCTTCGTTCGGAGTCACAGAAGCCGGGCGAAACGGCCCTGATCCTGCCCCGTCACGCTAATCTGCGACGCGGCGGCCATGCAAGCGGAGGTTGGTCCCGCAATGGCCGCGAGGCGCTCAGCCGTCGATCCGGATGGCGGCGTTCTGCGGGTCGTAGGGGCTGTCCTCGACGATCTCGGCGGGCCAGAGCTCGCGCAGCATGCGCACCTCCAGCTTCTGGCCGGTCCTGGCCAGGTCCGGACGGACGTAGCCGATGCCGATCTGCTTGCCGAAGTGGACGGAGTAGCCGCCCGAGGTCAGGCGGCCGACCTTCCGGCCGTCGAGGACCAGCGCCTCCCTGCCCCAGGGGTCCGCGTCACGCGGGCCGTCGATCAGCACCGTGACGCAGGCGGCGCGGATGCCGGTTTCCTGCATCGCCTGCTTGCCGCGGAAATCTTTCGACAGGTCGACGAAGCGGTCCAGCCCGCTTTCCTGCGGCGTCGCGTCCCGGCCGAGGTCCGAACCGAAGGCGCGATAGGACTTTTCCTGGCGCAGCCAGTTCTGTGCGCGCGCGCCGCAGAGCCGCAGGCCGCCGGGGACTTCGGCCGTCTCGCTGGCCGCGGCCAGCCGGTCGAAGAGGTAGTTCTGCATCTCGATCGGATGGTGCAGCTCCCATCCCAGCTCGCCCGTGTAGGCCACGCGGATGGCCAGCGTGCGGCACATGCCGAGGTCGATCTCGCGCGCCGAGAGCCAGGGAAAGCGCTTGTTCGAAAGCGCCGTCGCCGGGTCGGCGTCCACCACCAGAGGGCGCAGGGCGTCGCGCGTGCGCGGCCCGGCGATGGCAAAGACGCCCCATTGCGTCGAGACGTCCCAGACCTCGATCCAGCCTAGCTCGGCGCGCTTCTTCTCGGCCTCCTTGACCAGGTAGTCGTGGTCATAGGCCTGCGCCGCGCCGGCGGTGATGACGTAGTAGTCGTCCTCGCCCAGGCGGACGATGGTCGCCTCGGTGCGCACCGTGCCGGCATCGGTCAGCGCGTAGGTCAGATTGATGCGGCCGACGCGCGGCAGGCGGTTGCAGGTCAGCCAGTCGAGAAAGGCGGTGGCGCCGGGGCCGCGCACGCGGTGCTTGGTGAAGGCGGTGGCGTCGAAGAGGCCGACGCTTTCGCGCACGGCGCGCGCCTCGTCGAGGGCATAGGGCCACCAGCCGCCGCGGCGGAACGAGCGCGCGCCGTGGTCGTCGAAGCCCTCCGGCGCATAATAGTTCGGCCGCTCCCAGCCGTTCACCTGGCCGAACTGGGCACCGCGCGCACGCAAGCGGTCATGGCAGGGCGCGGTGCGGAGCGGCCGGCACGCCGCGCGCTCCTCGTCCGGGTGGTGCAGGATGAAGACGTGCGAATAGGCCTCCTCGTTCTTTCGGGCGGCGTATTCGGTGTTCATCCAGGCGCCGAAGCGGCGCGGGTCGAGCGACCACATGTCGATCTCGGCCTCGCCCTCGGTCATCATCTGAGCGAGGTAATGCCCGGTGCCGCCGGCGGCGGTGATGCCGAAGGAAAATCCCTCGGCCAACCACAGATTGTCGACGCCCGGCGCCGGCCCGACCAGCGGGTTGCCGTCCGGCGTGTAGCAGATGGGGCCATTGAAGTCGTCCTTCAGGCCGACCTGTTCGCTCGACGGGATGCGGTGCAGCATCGACATGTACTCGGTCTCGATCCGCTCGAGGTCGAGTTCGAAAAGGTCCGCGCGAAAGCCCGGCGGCACGCCGTGCACGAAGCGGGCCGGGGCGCCGTCCTCGTAGGGCCCGAGGATCCAGCCGCCGCGCTCCTCGCGGACGTACCAGCGGGCGTCGGCGTCGCGCAGCACCGGATGCTCGGGGTTCGAGCGGCGCCATTCCACCAGCGCCGGGTCGGGCTCGGTGACGATGTACTGGTGCTCGACCGGGATCGCCGGGATCGTGCAGCCGATCATCGTTCCGGTGCGCTGGGCATGGTTGCCGGTGGCGGTGACGACATGCTCGCAGGTGATGGCGAAGCTCTCGTCCGTCGGCACGAGGTTGCCGCCGCGATCGGCCATGATCCGGCCGGTGACTTGCCACTCGCCGTTGACGCGCGCGAGGCCGTCGACCTGGGCGCGGCGGACGATCTCGACGCCGCGCTGGCGGGCGCCGCGGGCCATTGCCTGGGTGACGTCGGCCGGGTTGATGTAGCCGTCCGTCGGGTGGAAGATCGCGCCCTTCAGGTCCCCAGCGCGCACCAGCGGCCAGCGTTCGCCGACCTCCTTCGGCGTCAGCCACTCGAACGGGACGCCCACCGTCTCGGCGGTGGATGCGTAGAGCATGTATTCCTCGAGCCGATCGTCGGTCTGCGCCATGCGCAGGTTGCCGACGACGGAAAAGCCGGGGTTCAGCCCCGTCTCCTCCTCCAGCGTCTTGTAGAACTTGACCGAGTAGTCGTGGATGTGGCTGGTCGCGTAGCTCATGTTGAAGAGCGGCAACAGGCCGGCGGCGTGCCAGGTGCTGCCGGCGGTCAGCTCGTCGCGCTCGAGCAGCACCGTCTCCCAGCCGGCCTTGGCCAGGTGATAGGCGATCGCGCAGCCGACCGCGCCGCCACCGACGACCACCGCGCGCGCATGGGTTTTCATCGCCTTGCCCCCAGACCGTTCCCGCGCCGACACTGTCCGAGTTGGACGGCGCCGGGCCGAGGGCTTGCGACCACGCCGGGAGAGATTGCGACGCGCCGCAAGCAAACGGCCCCGCCGGAGACGGGGCCGCCTTGGCTCACTCGGTCGTGCTGAGCGTCACGGCAGCGCGTTGTAGACGACCATGACGATGGTGTCGTCACCGTCCACCTCGACGAGGTGGTTCCCCGCGGCGATCCAGTGAGAGTTGTCGGCCAGGGTCGGCAGGTCACCGAGCTCGGCGGGAACGTCGCCCGTCTCGACGCCATCCGGAAGCGTATTGCCCGGCACAAGCTCGGAGTTGACGAGTCCGGCAGGTCCTGGGGCGTCTCGTAGGCTGCGGATTCGCCGAATGCCTCCTGCGCCCGATCGACGATCTCGCGCTTGATCTTGAACTCGTCCGCCAGGCTGCCGTCATAGACGATGGTGGCCTTGCCGGACTCGATATCCGTCGCCGCGGTGTCCGCCGCTGCGGCAAAGCTGGTGGCAGCGCCGACGAGCAAAGCGGCGAGAATGGTGCGTTTCATGTCGTTTCTCCCTTCGGAAACTCCGCAAATCCAAGGCAGCTGCCCTCCGCGCACGGGGCGATCCGATGGCGCGGCGAGGCGTGCGCCTGGTAGCGAGTAAACGCGCTCCACCGCAGGTGGTTTCGGGTGTCGTTCAGACGAAGAGCGCGGTTCTTTCGAACCGGCGGACGTCGATGAGGCCGAGATCCGAGATGCGAAGCTCGGGGATCACCACCAGCGCCAGCAGCGAGTGCTGCATGTAGGCGTTGTTGAGCCGGCAACCGCAGGCGCGCATCGCGGCCATCAGGCGGCCGGCCTTTTCGGCGACGCGCGCGGGCGGGCTCGTCGGCCATCAGCCCGGCGATCGGCAGCTCGACCAGCGCCAGCTCCTCGCCCTCGCGCCACAGCGTGACACCGCCGCCGACCTCGGCCAGCCGGTTGGCGGCGCGGGCCATGTCGGCCAGTGCGGTGCCGACGACGATCATGTGGTGCGAATCGTGCGCGACGGTGGACGCCATGGCGCAGGGCACGTCGTAGCCGAAGCCCGAGACGAAGCCGTTCGTCACCTGGCCGGTGGCGCGATGCCGCTCGACCAGTGCGACGCGGCAGATGTCCCGGTCTCGGTCGATGCTGACCGATCCGCCCTCGACAGGCAGCTCGGCATCCAGCGCCCGCGTCGGCGCCTGGTTCTCGACGACGCCGATGACGCGGGCGCGAACGCGGCCAGCGCTTGGGGCGGCGCCGGGCGGGGCGGGAATGTCGAAGTCGGCGGGCTCGAGTGGACGGCGCAGGTTGACGGTGTTCCGCGCAGCCTCCGGATAGGCGAAGGCGGGCGCCGGCACGCGCATCTGCCCGTCCTCGGCGATCACCACCCCGCGGGCGATGACGGTCTCGATCGGCAGGCCGGCGAGATCCGAGGTGATGACCAGATCGGCCCGACGGCCCGGCGCGATCGAGCCGATCTCGCGCTCCAGCCCGAAATGCGTCGCCGTGTTGATCGTCGCCATCTGGATCGCGACCAGCGGGTCCAGGCCCTGCGCAATGGCGTGGCGCACGACGCGGTCCATGTGGCCCTCGTCGACCAGCGTGCCGGAATGGCAGTCGTCGGTGCAGAGGATGAAGTTGCGCGGGTCGAGCCCCTTTTCGGTCACCGCGGTGATCTGCGCCGCGACGTCGTACCAGGCCGAGCCGAGGCGCAGCATGGCGCGCATGCCCTGGCGGACGCGGGCGATGGCGTCCACCTCGCGCGTGCCCTCGTGGTCGTCGGCCGGGCCGCCCGCGACATAGGCGTGGAACGGGGCGCCGAGGTCGGGCGAGGCATAGTGGCCGCCGATCGTCTTGGCCGCGTCGCGGGTCGCCGCCATCTCGCCCAGCATCTTCGGGTCGGCCGCGGCGACGCCCGGAAAATTCATCATCTCGCCGAGCCCGACGATGCCGGGCCAGCGCATCGCCTCGGCAACGTCCTCGGGGCCGATCTCGTGGCCCGTCGTCTCCAGGCCGGGCGCAGAGGGCGCGCAGGACGGCATCTGCACGAAGACGTTGACCGGCTGGACCAGCGCCTCGTCGTGCATCAGCCGGACGCCGGGCAGGCCGAGGACGTTGGCGATCTCGTGCGGGTCGACGAACATGCTGGTCGTGCCGTGCGGGGCTGTGGCGCGGACGAACTCGGTCACGGTCAGCATGCCCGATTCGACGTGCATGTGGCCGTCGCAGAGGCCGGGCACCAGGAATCGGCCGCCCGCCTCGATGACCTGCGTCGCCGGGCCGATCGCGGCGGTCGCGTCGGGGCCGCAAAAGGCGAAGCGGCCATCGGCGATGGCGAGGTCCGTGCCGGGGATCAGCTCGCGCGAGTGCACGTTCACCCAGGTGCCGCCGCGAACGACCGTGTCGGCATGCTCGCGCCCGGCGGCGACCCCGATCAGCCGGGCGGCGCAGTCCTGCCAGGATTTCATCGGCTCTCCCCTTGGTTGAGCCCATCCTAGGCGAAACGCGCGCGGCGCGGAACCGGTCAGCTGCCGGCGGCGCGCACGGCATCGAGCAGTGCCGCCGAGACATAGCCGTCGGGCGTCATGCCCTGCGCCGACTGGAAGCGGCGGACGGCGGCGCGGCTGTTCGGGCCGACGATGCCGTCCGCTCCCTGCGTGTCGTAGCCGAGCGCCGTCAGCCGGCGCTGCAGCTCCTCGGTCTCGCTGCGGCTGAGCATGCGGTCGCCGCGCGGCCAGGCGGCGGCAAAGGCCTGGCCGCCGCCGATGCGATCGGCCAGGTGCGATACCGCCAGCGCGTAGGAGGTGGCGTTGTTGTACCGCTTGATGACGCGGAAGTTCGGATAGGCGGCGAAGGCCGGGCCACGCGCGCCCGCCGGCAGCAGGATCGGCGATGCCCTCGCCCGGCGGCAGCGTGCCACCGGCGGCGCGGATGCCGCGGGCCTGCCATTCGGCGGCGGAGAGGCGCGTGTCGTCGTCGGCCAGCGTATAGTCGAAGCCCGGCGGCAGGCGCACCTCGACGACCGCCGGCTGGCCGCGCGCCCAGCCGAAGCTGCCGAGGTAGTTGGCGGTCGAGGCGAGCGCGTCGGCCGCGTCCGGCGCCCAGACGTTCCTGTGCCCGTCGCCGTCGAAATCCACCGCATAGGAGAGAAAGCTGGTCGGGATGAACTGGGTGTGCCCCATGGCGCCGGCCCACGAGCCGACCATGCGCTCGGGCGCAATGTCGCCGGCCTGCAGGATGCGCAGCGCGGCGAGAAGCTGTTCTTCGGCAAAATCCTGACGGCGGCCCTCATAGGCCAGCGTCGCCATGCTCTCGACGACCGGGATATCGCCGAAATTGGCCGCCATAGTTCGATTCGATGCCCCAGATGGCCAGCGCGACGGGGTAGTCGACGCCATAGCGCGCCTCGATGCCGGACAGCAGCGCCCGGTTTCCTTCGGCCTTCTGCCGGCCCGTGGCCACACGCGTGTCGGACACGGCGCTGTCGAGGTACTCCCAGATCGGCCGGGTGAACTCGGGCTGGTAGGCGTCGAGCTCCAGCACGCGCGCATTCGGCTCGACGCCCGCAAAGGCGCGGTCGAAGGTCGCGGGCGAGATGCCGGCGGCGAGCGCCCGGGCGCGAAAGGCGCCGCGCCATTCGGCAAAGCTCGCATAGTTCCGGGCGGCCTCGGCGGCGGGGCGCGGCGCCGGCTGGGGCGCGACCGTCTGCCCGGCGCTCGTCGTGCAGCCGGCCAGCGCCACCGCCGCCGCCAGCGCGGCGCCCCGGCTCCAGGCCGGCATCGAAAGGGGCGACAATCGCTGCATGGGCATCCTCCCGCCGATCGCGAAAGGCCGATCTACACCTCCGGCGCTGAATCGTCGAGACGGGCATGGCGCGTGACCGGGCCGCCGCCCGCCGCCTCGATCCGCGAGACGGCACCGGACAGCGGCTCGATCACGGTCGCCATGTGGTGGCCGTTGGCGTGCAGGATGCGGGCGTCGTCCAGCATGATGGCGACATGGCCGCGCCAGAAGACGAGATCGCCGCGGCGGAGATCCTCGCCCGCCCCGCCGGTTTCGCCCGTGTCGACCGTCCGGCCGAGCGCGGCCTGCATGTCGGAGTCGCGCGGGCAGGCATGGCCGGCGGCCTGCCGCGCGAGCTGCACCAGCGCCGAGCAGTCGAGCCCCGCCGGCGTGCGCCCGCCCCAGAGATAGGGCGTGCCGGTGAATAGCTCGGCGACCGCGACCCAATCGCGGTCCGGCGCCGCCAGCGGCGCGAGGTGGCGGAGCGAGACCCAGCACTCGGGCGCGATGCGACCGAAGCCGTTCCGCTCGTCGGTCACCGCCAGCCGGGCGGCGAAGGGCATCGCCGCAAAGGGCGGCGACTTCAGCGCCGGGCGGGCATAGAGGTTGGCCCAGAGCGTCGCGACGCGGTGCGACGGGACCGGTGCCCCGTCGCATGTGCCGATGCACGCGACCTCGTGGGCCGGGACATAGCCGACATAGCCGTCGAGCGCGGACTGTCCCCAGGCCCAGGGACCGGCGATCTCGTAGATCGCGATCTCCTCGCCGTGCAGGAGCTCGGTGTCGAAGGCGGCGGCGTGGTCCGGCGAGGGCCGCATCGGCACCGAGCCGGCCGTGACGCGGCACGTCGTCGGGTCGGCGAAGCGTGCCGCCTCGACGGCGCCCGCGAGGTGCCGGGCGGCGAGGTCGGGACGAGCCGGGGTCAGGCGCCGGTCTGCGCTCACGGGCCGCCCGACGGACCCGTGCCGAAGCGCGCCTCGAGCACGCGCAGGACCGCGCGCGCCGCCTGGCACTCGCCGCCCTTGGGCCGGCCGGGCCGCGCCTTGCGTACCCAGCCATAGATGTCGAAATGGACCCACGGCACGTCGCCGGCAAAGCGCCTCAGGAACAGTGCCGCGGTGATCGCGCCGGCCATGCCGCCGGCGGGGGCGTTGTCGAGGTCGGCGATCTCGGGCTCGATCTCGCGCTCGTAGCCGGGCCAGAGCGGCAGGCGCCAGACCGGGTCGGCGGCGCGGCGCCCGGCTTCGGACAGCTCGGTCGCCAGCGCCTCGTCATCGGTGAAGAACGGCACCAGGTCCGGCCCCAGCGCGACGCGCGCCGCGCCGGTCAGGGTGGCCATGTCGAGCATCAGCGCCGGCGCCTCCTCGGCGCCGAGCGCCAGGGCGTCCGCCAGGATCAGACGCCCCTCGGCATCCGTGTTGTTGATCTCGACGGTGCGGCCGAGCCGCGAGCGCAGGACGTCGCCGGGCCGCATCGAGGCAGCCGAGATCGAGTTCTCGACCGCCGGCACCAGCACGCGCAGACGCAAAGGGAGGCGCAGACCCATGACCATCTGCGCCAGACCGAGGACGGTGGCGGCGCCGCCCATGTCCTTTTTCATCAGCGCCATGCCGGCCGCCGGCTTGATGTCGAGCCCGCCGGTGTCGAAGCAGACGCCCTTGCCGACCAGCGTCACGCGCGGGTGGTCCGGATCGCCCCAGGCCATGTCGATCAGCCGGGGCGCCTCGGCGCCGGCCCGGCCGACGGCGTGGATCATCGGCAAGTTGTCGGCGAGGAGATCGTCGCCCGTTTTGACCGAGACGGTTGCGCCATGCCGGCGGGCGAGGTCGCGGCAGGCGGCCTCGAGCGCCGCCGGGCCCATGTCGCTGGCCGGCGTGTTGATCAGGTCGCGCGCGAGGAAGACGCCCTCGGCGATGCAGGCGACGCGCCTCGCATCGACGCCGTCGACGCTCAGCTCGGCCGCCCTGGCCTCGCCGGCCGGCTTGTAGCGCTCGAAGCGATAGCGCCCGAGCCGCCAGCCGAGCGCCGCCTCTTCGGCCGCGTCGGCGTCGAGCGGCGTCTCCAGCCGGTACGATCCCGGCGGCGCCGAGCGGGCGAAGTCGCCGAGGTGCAGCCGCTCGCGCGCCCGCGCCGCCGCGTCTCCCCAGCCGATCAGGACGCGCGCCAGCCGCCCGTCCGGCCCGGGCAGCGGCAGCGCCTGGCCGAGCCTGCCCTTGAAGCCGTTGGCGCGGGCCCATGCCATCGCGGCCCCGTCGAGCGCCGCGTCGTTCAGGCCGTCCGCGGCCACCAGGCGGACGGGAACGACCGCCGCCGGGTTGCCGGCGGACGCATCGGCCGATGAGACCTCTGCCCCGTCACCTGGACACATACTGCCTGCCTCAGTTCGCCGGCCTTCAGCAGCCGGCCGGCCGCGCGAGCCTAGTCGGGCGGCGGCGGGACGCAAGCCCGACTCACGTGCCCCAGTCACGCGGCCCCCAGTCACGCGGCCCCCAGTCACGCGGCCCCCAGTCACGCGGCCCCCAGTCACGCGGCCGGGTCAGCTCCTCCAGTCACATGCCCGAATCACGTGCCCGTATCGCTGAGGCGCACGGCGCAGTACTCGCGCAGCCTGCCGATCGAGGCGGCCCGCGTCTCCAGCAGGGCCTCGATCCACTCGGTCGGATCGCCGCCGCGCGCGGCCAGCGAGACCTGCGCCGCGAAATGCGACATCAGGCCGAGCCCGAGATGCCCGGCCGCACCGACGATCTCGTGCGACAGCGCTGCGATCTCGCGATCGTTCCGGCGCCCCGCCACTTCCGCCAGCCGGTCGAGCCGGCCCATGAGATCGATCATGCCGTCGGCAAGCAGCTCGCGGGAATGCGCCTGGCCGAGGTATTTTTCCAAGCCGGTCAAGTACTCATAGTTGAGGACGGCTGGTGCTGATTCCGTCTTTAGTTGCCGATCCAACATGCTAACCACCCAAAGCACAACAACCCAGGCAGCATATCAGAAATCAAGTTAAGGTTCGATGACCTCATAACAGATCATTTACGTCTAATATGTTCATCAAGGCGGGGCATAATTTCGACAAAATTGCACGGTCGATGGCGATAATCCAGCTGCGGGCGAAGGATTTCGTCCCAGCCATCCTTGCAGGCGCCGGGCGAGCCGGGCAGCGCGAAGAGATAGGTGCCGCCGGCGACGCCGGCGCAGGCGCGGCTCTGCACCGCCGACGTGCCGATCTTGGCCATCGAGACCTGGGTGAACACCACGCCGAAGGCGTCGATCTCCTTGTCGTAGACGTCGCGGTGCGCCTCGACGGTGACGTCGCGGCCCGTCAGCCCGGTGCCGCCGGTCGAGATGACGACGTCGACGCCGGAGTCCGCGATCCAGCCGCGCAGCCGCTCGGCGATCGCCGCCCTGTCATCGGGAACGATCGCGCGGTCGGCGAGCACGTGGCCCGCCTCGGCAAGGCGCGCGGCCAACGTGTCGCCCGAGCGGTCGTCGGCCGGCGTGCGCGTGTCCGAAACGGTCAGCACGGCGATGCGGACGGGAATGAAGGCGCGGCTTTCGTCGATGCGACAACTCTGTGCGGGTGCGGTCAAATCGGTCATGGGCGGCCTCCTGCCAGACATGGATGATGCGCTGCCGCCGCCGGCGCAAGCCCGGCTTTGCCACGGCCAATATCTTCATCCCGACCCGGCGACGGCGCCCCAGGCCATCGTCGCGTTCCGCTGGGTCAACCACACTCATCCGCTCGATATGAACAATCCCGACGAGCGAACGATACAGGGGCCGACGGACGACGACATCACCGCACTCGAACAGGTCAGGCGGCGTTGGGGCCAAGAAGAGTCGTATATCATCGTCTGCCGCAATGGTCGCGCGTTGCGGCGCGTTCGCTTCGCTCTCGACCCGCAGCCCGAGGCGAGCTCGCGGCGCCGTCGGCTCTGGTTGCCGAGCGATTAAACTAGCGGGCGAGCGCAGTTCGGCGGCAAAGGCTCCGCAGCTGATGCGTTAGAGATCGAACCAGGCGATGTTCGGACCCAGATTGTGGACATGCGTGGCGCCGATCGCGCCCGCCTGTCCCCAGCTGTCGTGGATGTGGCCGCAGACCGCCAGCCGCGGCTGCACCCGCTCGATGGCGGCGCGGATCGCCGTCGAGCCGACCGAGGCGCCGGCGGAGGTGCGGTCGGCGACGCCCCTTGGCGGCGCGTGTACGATCAGCAGGTCGGCGCGCTCCATGCGGTCGAGCAGGGCCGTCGCCTCGTCCTCGGCCAGGTCGCATGACCAGCTGCCGAAGGGCGTACGCGGCACGGCATAGCCGAGGCCGAAGATCGTCAGCCCGGCCAGCTCGACCGACTGGCCGTGCAGCACGGTGGCAGTGGCGGCGACGGCGTCGGCCGCGGCGCGCAGCTCGTCGGCGCTCTCGGCATTGCCTGGCACCAGCACCGCCTTGGAAAGGGCCGGGGCGAGCATTGCCATCGCGTCCGCCAGCCCGCGACGCTGGTTGCAGAAATCGCCGGCGCCGATGACCAGGTCGGCGAACTCCGCCTTGGCCGCGACGTCGCGCGCGCAGCGGCGCGACAGGTGCATGTCGGAAAAGGCCAGGATGCGCGTCACGGCCCGGCCTCCAGCACCGGCTCGCCGTCGAGCGCCCGGCGCACGGCCAGCAGGTCGAGCCAGGCAAGCCGCTTGTCCTCTGGCGTGCGCAGCAGATAGGCGGGGTGAAAGCTGGGCATGACCGGCAGCCCGCTCGGCCCGTGCCGCAGCCAGCGGCCGCGCATCCGCTTGATGCCGGTCGAGGTCGCGAGCAGCGCCTTGGTGGGCGTGTTGCCGAGCGCGAAGACGACGTCCGGCGCCGCCAGCGCGATGTGGCGCTCGACAAAGGGCAGGAACTGGCGCGCCTCGGCTTCCGAGGGGGTGCGGTTGCCGGGCGGCCGCCAGGGCAGGATGTTGGTGATGTAGACGGCGTCCTCGGGCGCCGGTGCGGTGCGCGCCAGGCCGATGGCGGCCAGCATCCGGTCGAGCAGCTGGCCGGCGCGGCCGACGAACGGCCGGCCGACCCGGTCCTCGTCGGCGCCGGGGGCCTCGCCGATCACCATCAGACGAGCGCCGGGCAGCCCGTCGCAGAAGACGAGGTTGCGCGCCGATTCGCTGAGCGGCGAGCCCGCCCAGCCGCGCATCGCCTGGGCGAGCTCTTCCAGGCTGGTGGCCGCATCGGCCAGCGCGCGCCCGTCGTCAGGGCCGGCCGCGATCGACGTGGCGTCTGCGCCTCCCTCTCCCCTGATGGAGGCGGGCGCGCGCAGCGGCGCCGCGCCCGCCCGGGCGGGCGGGGCCGGCGGCGCATCGGCCCCGGTGGCGGACGGGCCGACGGGCGGGCCGACGGGCGGGCCGACTGGCGGGCTGGATGGCTTCCGCTCTGGCCGGCTCTCGGCGAAGCGGTCGCGCGGCACGTCGCCGATCGCCTCGTCGGCGCCGAGCTCGATCTGCCAGGCCAGTGCCGCCAGCATCGCCGCGCGGGTATCGGTGGCCACCGTCACCCGGCCGTCATGTCGGCCGCCCGCCCAGTGGTCCGCCCGGCCGTCCGCCCGGCGTCCGCCCGGTGGCCCGCCCGACGGCCCGCCCGGGCCGGGGCGCGGGTCGATCGGGCCGAGGTCGAGCGCCAGATCCGCCTCGAGCGCCGCCGCATGCGAGAGGAGCGGTCCCTCGCCGCGCAAGCTGCCGATCATCTGCAGCCCGACCGGCAGCCCGTCATCGGTGAAGCCGCAGGGCAGCGACAGCGCCGGCGCGCCGGTCAGCGTCGCCGGGAAGACGATCGCCATCCAGTCGATATAGGTCTGGAACTCGACGCCGCCGCAGCGCGCGACGGTGCGCTCCTCGACGGCAAAGGGCGGAACGATCGTGGCCGGCGCCAGCAGCAGGTCGTAGGTCTCGAAGAACGCGGCCAGGCTGTCGGTCATGCGGTTGCGGATGGCGTTCGCGCGCGCCAGCTCATGCCCGGTGACGGCGAGGCCGCGCTCTACGTTCCAGACGATGTCCTGCTTCATCTGATCGCGCCGGTCGCGGTAGCGCGCGGCATGGGCGGTGGCGTAGGCTATCCCGCGCAAGGTCTGGAACGCCTCGACCGCGCCCGAGAAGTCAGGGCAGGCCTCTTCCACCCGGGCGCCCAACGTCTCGAAGCGGCGGGCCGCCGCCTCGGTGATGCGCCTGACCTGCGGGTCGACGGGCGTGATGCCGAAATCGGCGCTGTAGGCGACGCGCCGAGGAACCCGCGGGCTCTCGGCGCAGGCGCGGAACGGCATGTCCGGGTCGGGCTGGGCGAACGGCTCGCGCCGATCCGCCCCGGCCAGTGCATCGAGGAAAAGCCCGGTGTCGCCGATATTGCGCGCCATCGGCCCCTGCAGGCCGAGCACGCCGAAGGCGTCGGCCGACGGTCCCTTCGGCACGCGGCCGGGCGATGGGCGCAGCCCGACGCAGCCGCAGAAGCTGGCCGGGTTCCGCAGGCTGCCGCCCATGTCCGAGCCCTGTGCCAGCCAGGCGGTGCCCGAGACCAGCGCCGCCGCCGCGCCGCCGGACGAGCCGGCGACCGACCGGCCGAGGTTCCAGGGATTGTGCGTCCGGCCGAAAACCTCGTTGAATGTGCTGGCGCCGGCGCCGAACTCTGGCGTGTTCGACTTGGCATAGACGACGCCGCCCCGGTCCTCGATGCGCTCGACGACGTGGTCCGAGCGCTCGGGCACGTGGTCGGCATGGATCGGCGAGCCCCATGTGGTGCGCACGCCGGCCACCGCCGACAGGTCCTTGATCGCCACCGGCAGGCCGCCGAGGATGCCGCGCTCGCCGGCGGGTCTGGCCGCGAACGTGGCGGCGCGGCGTCGCGCGCGGTCGAAGCAGAGCGTCGGCAGTGCGTTGACCTGCCCGTCGACCTCGGCGATCCGCGCCTCGAGCGCGTCCAGCAACTCGCTGTGGCCAACCTCGCCCGCTTCGAGCCAGCCGACCACCTGCCGCGCCGTCGCATGGATCAATGACATCGCTTTTCCCGAAGGCCCCGGGCAGCATTAGCGCCGTGGCGATCCGCGGACAACCGGGTCGGCGCCCCGGAGCACCTTGGCCCGAGATCCGCAGCCTCGCGGGCGATCGCCGAAAGCTCTGGCCCGACCGCTGTGGCCGCGGCCTCGGATTGGAGCGGGCCCCTGGGGGCGGACTGCGCCTGGCTTACGCGCCTGCTGCCGGCTTGGAACCGTGCGGACGGCCGAAGTCGGCGGTCTCGACGTCCTGGCCGGCGTCGATGATCGAGCGCCGGATGGCGCGCGTCCGGGTGAAGTAGGCGTGCAGGTGCTCGCCGTCGCCCACCCGGATCGCCCTTTGCAGCGCCATCAGCTCCTCGACGAAGCGGCCGAGGATCTCGATCGTCGCGTCGCGGTTGGCGAGGAAGACGTCGCGCCACATCACCGGGTCGGACGCGGCGATGCGGGTGAAGTCGCGGAAGCCGGCGGCCGAGAACTGCACGACCTCCTGGTTCGTCACCCGCGCCATGTCGTCGGCGACGCCGCACATGGTGTAGGCGATGGCGTGCGGCACGTGGGAGGTGACCGCCAGCACCAGGTCGTGGTGCTCGGCGTCCATGCTCTCGGTCCGGGCGCCCAGCGCCTGCCAGAATGCCGTCAGCCGCGCCAGCGCCTGCGGGTCGGTGCCGGCCAGCGGCGTCAGGATGCACCAGCGGTCGTCGAAGAGCTCGGCAAAGCCCGAGTCCGGCCCGGAGTGCTCGGTTCCGGCCAGCGGGTGCGCCGGGATGAAGTGGACATGGCTCGGCAGATGCGGACACATGGCGTCGATCACCGCCCGCTTGACCGAGCCGGCGTCCGAGACGACGGCGCCCTCTGCCAGATGCGGCGCGATCTCGGCCGCCACCGCGGCGCAGGCGCCGACGGGCACGCAGAGGATGACGAGGTCGGCGCCCGCCACGGCCTCGGCTGCCGTCTCGGCGATCCGGTCGCAGAAGCCGAGCTCGGCGGCGCGGGCGCGGGTTCCGGCCGATCGCGCATGGCCGACGATCTCGCCGGCCGCGCCGGCGCGCCGCGCCGCCCAGGCGACGGACGAGCCGATCAGCCCCAGGCCGATCAGCGCCAGACGGCGGAAGACGGGCTCGGTCATGCGCCGGTCACGCGCCCGCCGGAAAGGCGGCCGCGGCTTCGGCGACGGCGCGGCAGGCGTGCTCGTCGCCAACGGTGATGCGCAGATACCCCGGCAGGCCATAGCCGTCGACGCGCCGGCCGATCAGACCCCGCCCGCGCAGATGCGCGTCCAGCGCGGCCGTCCGCTCGCCGGCACCGACCAGCAGGAAGTTCGCCTTGCTGGGCACGACCGGCAGCCCGGCGGCCGCGATCTCGCGGGCCAGCCAGTCGCGCCAGACCTCGTTCAGCACGCGGCAGCGGTCGACCCACGCCTGGTCCTGCACCGCCGCCTCGCCGGCGAGCAGCGCCGGGCGCGTCACGTTGAACGGCCCGCGCACGCGGTGCAGCACGTCGACGACGTGGTCCGGCGCATAGGCCCAGCCGAGCCGCAGCGCCGCCAGGCCATAGATCTTGGAGAACGTCCGGGTCATGACGACATTGTCGCGCCCGCGCACCAGGCCCAGCCCGCCATCGTCGGCCGAGGCGCGCAGGTACTCGGCATAGGCGGCGTCGAGCACCAGCAGCGCGCGGGGCGGCAGGGCGTCTGCCAGCCGGACAAGCTCGGCCGCGCCGATCATAGTGCCCGTCGGATTGTTCGGGTTGGCCAGGAAGACCAGCCGCGTGCGATCGGTCATGGCACCGATCAGCGCATCGACATCCGTCGTCAGGTCGCGTTCGGGCGCGGCGACCGGCGTCGCGCCGGCCGCCAGCGCCGACAGCCGGTACATCAGGAAGCCATGCGCCGAGTACAGCACCTCGTCGCCTTCGCCGGCATATGCCCGACACAGCAGCGCGATCAGCTCGTCCGAGCCGTTGCCGAGAACGATGCGGCCGGGCTCGATGCCGTGCACGTCGGCGATGGCGCGGGCCAGCGGCTCGTGGCCCTCCGGGTACAGGTGCAGCTCGCCGGCCGCGGCGCGGTAGGCGTCGACGGCCTTCGGACTGGCCCCGCGCGGGTTTTCGTTGGCGCTGAGCTTGACCGCGACGTTCGCGCCCGGAATGCGGCTCGACCCGCCGACATAGGGTGCGATCTCGAGCACGCCCGCGCGCGGGCGGATGGTGGCGTGGCTGGTCATTGCGACCCCGAGGCAAGATGTCCGCGGCCCATCTACACGCTCGGCCCGGGCTTTGCCAGCGCCGAACCCGTGGCGCCGAACCTGCCGGCCGAACCTGCCGGGCAAACCCGCAGGTCGACCGGCGCGCTTCAGATGGATCGTACCCGGGGCGCAGGAACCTTCCGGCCGACATCCACGTTGTGCGATCGCCGCCGCGAGTATTTGCCAGCGGCATTCCTGTCAGTACAAGAACAAGTGATAGAACAGGCGCCATCCTGGCGCCGCTGCTAGACATAAAGGGAAGTACCAATATGGACGCGGATCGCATCAAGGGCAACTGGAAGCAGCTTCGCGGCGCGGCTCAGGAGCAGTGGGGCAAGCTGACGAATGACGACCTGGACGTCGTCGAGGGCCAGCGCGACCAGCTCGTCGGCAAGATCCAGGAGCGCTATGGCATCGAGAAGGACGAAGCCCGTCGCCAGGTCGACGAGTGGGAGCGGCAGTCCTGACAACGGGCGCCCCGCCACGACGGCGGGGCGGCGACGATGCGGCCGCCGCGGGCGGCCGCAGATGGAGGATCGTACCTCGTTCGAAGCGTGACCGCGGATGGTCAGCGCCCTACGCCGATGCGGCCGAGGGCGTCGCGTGTCTCCGCGACCAGCCGCTCGACCAGCTCCGCGACCGCGCCCCGGCGGTTCAGTCCGACGGCCTGGCCTGACCAGAGCGCGAGGAAGTCCGGACTGCCGGCGGCGGCGCTGGCCTTGCGCAGCGGCGCCGTCAGCGTGTTCATCAGCGGGAAGTCGGGCAGGGCGTCTTCATGCGGCCCGAGTTCGCGCATATAGCGGTTGACGATGCCGCGCGCCGGCCGGCCGGAAAATGCGCGGGTCATCGCCGTGTCGGCCCCGGTGGCGGCGAGCAGTGCCTCGACATGCGGCGGCGCGATGCCGGTCTCGGTCGCGCTCAGGAAGGCGGTGCCGATCTGCACGCCTGCCGCACCGAGCGCCAGCGCAGCGGCGATGCCTCGCCCGTCGGCGATGCCGCCCGCGGCGACGACCGGCACGCTGACCGCATCGACGACCTGCGGCACCAGCGCCATGGTGCCCATGCCGGCGGGACGTTCGGAAAGGTAGTGGCCCTGGTGCCCGCCGGCCTCCCAGCCCTGGGCGATGACCACGTCGACGCCGCGCGCCTCGAGGTCACGGGCCTCGGCCGGCGTCGTCGCCGAGCAGAGGACGATCGCGCCGTCGGCCTTCAGCGCGTCGACGAAGCGCTGCTCGGGCAGGCCGAAATGGAAGCTGACGACGCCCGGGCGGGTGGCCATCACCGCCTCGAACATCTCCTCGCCGAAGGGGGAGTGGAGGGGCGCCACATCCGGCACCTCGCCGAGGCCGAGCTCGAGGAAGAAGGGCTTCAGCCGGGCCTGCGCCGTCGCCGCCTTCTGGTCGTCGAAAAATGGCGGCCGGTGACAGAAGAAATTGACGTTGATCGGCCGGTTGGTCGCGGCCCGCACCTCGTCGAGCGCGCCGCGATAGGCGTCCGGCGTCATGAAGGCGCAGCCGAGCGATCCGAGGCAGCCAGCATTCGCCGCCGCCGCGGCCATCTCGGGCGTCGCCGCGGCCGCCATCGGTGCCTGGATGATGGGGTGCTCGATGCCGAGCAGTTCGGTCAATCGGGTGTCGGGCCACATCGCTGGAGTCCTCCGGTCTCGCGGCGATCATCTGAGCCGAACGGGGCCGCGCCGCAACCCCGAGCGGGCGCCGGATGCGGGCCGGTTGCGGCTCAGGGCCGGGCCGAGCGCCCCGCCGGCTTCGGCGCCGGCGCGCCGAGCCCGGCCAGCACGCGGATCGGCGCGCGGGCGGCGATGCGCGAGCCGGGTTGCGGCGTGATGTAGACCAGCTTCTCGACCTCGACCATGGCGACGCCGGCAAAGCGGCGGGCGTCCAGCCGGCGGCCGATGCGCTCCATGGCGGGCGCGAGGCGCAGCCAGAAGCGGCGGTGGCTGGGCATGGAGTACAGCGCCGCATCGTGCTCGGTCGCCGTGAACTTGTGCGCGCCCAACGTCTCGTCCAGCTGGCTGACGGAATAGGGCCGGCCATAGCCGAAGGGCGTCGCGTCGCGCCGCGCCCACATGCCGGCGCGGTTCGGCACGATGAAGACGGCGCGCCCGCCGGGCGCCAGCACCCGCCAGATCTCGTCCAGCAGCGCCGAGGGGCGCTCGCAGACCTCGAGCCCGTGCGCGACCACCAGCCGGTCGGCCGAGCCGCCCGGCAGCGGCCACAGCTTTTCCTCGACCAGCGCCGTGAGGTTCGGCCCCTCGCCCGGCCAGGCGCAGACGCCCTGCTGCGCCGGCATCAGGCAGAGCGTGCGCGCCGCCTCGTCCAGGAACGGGCGCATCAGCGGCGGCGCATAGCCGAAGCCGACCACCGTCATGCCGCGGACATCCGGCCACAGCGCGCGCAGCCGCTCGCGCATCGTCTCGCGCGCCATCCGCCCGAGATGGGTCGAGGTGTAGAAGCGCCGGAGCTCCACCACGTCGAGGTGCATTGCAACCGCCTTTCCGATGGGTGATCGTCACCTTAACCGATCACCGGAGGATTGCCCATGCCCGTCGAGATCGTCACCGTTCCCTGCCGCTCGGACAACTACGCCTATCTGGTGCGCGACCGCGCCACCGGCCAGACGGCGCTGGTCGACGCGCCGGCGGTCGATCCGATCGTCGCGGCGCTGGAGGCGCGCGACTGGGGGCTGGACCAGATCTGGATCACCCATCACCATGGCGACCACACCGAGGGTGTCGACGACCTGCGCGAGCGCTATGGCGCCGAGGTCGTCGGCCACGTCAAGGACCGGTCGCGCCTGCCCAGGCTGGACCACGAGCTGTCCGAGGGCGAGACCGTCGCGCTGGGCGAGACGACGGCGCGCGTGATCGACGTCTCGGGCCACACCGTCGGGCACATCGCCTTCGTGCTCGACAACGACAAGGCGGCATTCAGCGCCGACAGCCTTATGGCGCTGGGCTGCGGCCGCGTCTTCGAGGGCACGCACGCGATGATGTGGGAGAGCCTGTCCAAGTTCCTGGCGATGCCGCCGGACATGCGGGTCTATTCCGGGCACAATTACGGGCAGGCGAACGGCCGCTTCGCCCTGTCGATCGAGCCCGAGAACGCCGCGCTGAAGGAGCGGATCGAGCGGATCAAGCAGGCCGACCGCGACGGCGACCCGATCGTGCCGGCGACGATGGCCGAGGAGAAGGCGACCAACCCCTTCCTGCGCGCCACCGAGCCGGGCGTGAAGGGGGCCGTCGGGCTCGCCGGCGGCGACGACGCCAGCGTCTTCGCCGAGATCCGCCGGCGCAAGGACGCGTTCTGAGACCCGTGGAGCGGCTGCTGATCGGCCGCGATATCGCGCTCGGCGACTGGCTGGCCGAGCGCACCCCCGACGTCGCCGTGCTGCTCGCCGCGCGCTCGGCGCTGCGTGCCTTTCCGCTGCTCTACGGGGTCATGCAGGGCGAGGGCGACGAGACCCGCGCCACGGTGGTGCTGCCGACGCTCCGCTGCCTGTCGCTGGCCTGGGTGGCCGGTCGATATGCGCGCCTCGACCGCGAGCAACGGCAACTCGCCGCGCGGGTCAGCTCCGGCGGGTCACGCGCTTCAAACAAGATCGCCAAATACGCCGGCGTTTCCGCTGTCTCCGCGGCCGTCTATGCGGCGGAGGCGGTGCACGGCACGGACCAGACGCTGCACGGGGCCGTCGAGAAGGCCGCCCGCGCCGCGATCGCGGCGGCTAAGGATGTGGCGGGTGCGGCCGCTGCCGAGGAGATGCGCGAGGCGCTGGTCGAGGATGGGGCTGCGATAGAGCGCGACCGCCGCCCCCATCGCTTCGAGTCCATGGGCCTCTGGCGGGGAGCGGCCCCTGTCTGGATCGGGCAGCGTTGGATCGGCATGTCGCAGACGCTGATCCGCTACCGAGAGGACTGGGACGTGTGGCTGGACTGGTATCAGTCTCGTCTCATCGGAGAGCCGGCGCAGGCCGAGATCGAACTCGCGCGCCTCCGGGTGCCGGAGGCGCTCTGGGAAGAGGGACCCGCGGCCGTCAACGCGGAGATCAGGCGCCTGGAGGAGGAGATGATCGGTGACCAGCGCGCCGGGCCGCGGGCCTCCGCGCCGGCAGCGATGCGCGCGGTGACCGTCGGCCGGGTGATCGCCTCGCGGCCGCGCGAGGTCGCGCTCTCCGCCGCGGTCGAGCACGAGCGGATCGCCCGGTTGATCGAGGAGCGGCGCGCATCGCTGCCGAACGACCCGGACCGGCTGGAGGAGGTGCGCGAAGAGATTTCGCATCTGGAGGGGCTGCTGCCGGATCTGGACGCCGTCTCGGACGGCGCGGCCGCGCTGCCGGACCAGCCGACGCCTGCCGAGGCCGAGCCGGTGGCGCGCCAAGTCCTCTCGCTCGGCGACCGGGTCGAGGAATATGTCGGCTGGGTGGTCGGGCCCGAGCGGTCGCCGGCGGTCGTCAACACCGCCCTGATCGGCGGCCTGTTCGCCTTCCTGACGCTCTGCGGGATGCCGCCGTCCTTTGCCGCGCCGATGGTGATCGCCTCGATCACCGGGCCGAAGGTCTGGGAGCGGATCAAGGGCATGCTCGGCCGCGGCTGAGCGGGCGCCTGGCGGGCGCGCGGGTTACGTCTTTCCGCCATCTCCGGCCGATGAGCCGTCCGCGGCGATCCGTTTTACCTTCGGCCAGCGCTCGGGCGACTGGAACACCAGGAAGTACACCGTCCTGATCTTGCGCGAGAACAGGTTCGGCCAGAACTCGCGGTCGACGATGCGCGCGGCCGTCAGCCGGTGGCCACCGTCGATGACGTGCAGCTTGCCCTTCCTGGTGATCCGGCAGACGATCGGGTCGAAGGGGACATAGCCCTTCTCGCGCATCGAGTGGACCAGCTGCTCGACATGATGGCTGCGCGGCCGCATGTCTCCCTTGATCTTCAGGCGCTTGACGACGGAAAAGTGGATCTCCAGCGCGGCGACGCCGTCAAGGAAGCGGATCGTCTTCAGGTCGCGCTTCCTGCGGATCCGCTGGATCGGGCCGACGCGGCCGGTCGGCACGAACTCGGCATTGCGGACGACCTGGATCACCCTGTCTTCCTTACTCGTTCCGATCGGGGCCGCGGGCGGGCTGGTGGCATGTCCGGACCGCGGTTCTGCGCGCGGCGCGTACCGTCGCAAGCGTCGAAAGGCGCCTTCGAGTTCCGGGGAAAGGCCGCCCGGCTCACCCCTCCGACCCGGCGCGGACCGCGGCGAAGACCTGCTCGAACATGGCCGGCGTCAGCACGCCCGTGTTCGTGTTGTAGCGCGAGCAGTGATAGCTGGCGTTGACCGTGTACGGTCCCACCGTGCTGGTTCGGCCGTGGCCGAAGGGGTGCCGGCTCGGCCGCTCGCCCAGCGCCCGGACCACCGAGTTCGTGCGCAATCCGGCCGAGCGTCACGATCGAGGCCAGGCGGGGCAGCGCGCGGATACGACGCTCGAGGAACTGCCGGCAGGTGGAGATTTCCTGCCCGACCGGCTTGTTCTGCGGCGGCACGCATCGCACGGCATTGGTGATCATGCAGTCGACCAGCACCAGCCCGTCATCGGGCTGCGCGGCATAGGTCCCGCGGGCAAAGCCGAACTTTCGCAGCGTGGCATAGAGCAGGTCGCCGGCATAGTCGCCGGTGAACGGGCGTCCCGTCCGGTTCGCGCCCTTGGCACCGGGGGCGAGACCGACGATCAGCAGGCGCGCCGTCGCGGGCCCGAAGCTCTCGACCGGGTTGTTATGCCAGTCCGGTGCCTCGCGCCGCAGCGCCGCGCGATACGCAACGAGCCGGGGGCAGAGCGGGCAGTCCGCCGGCGCCTCGACGGTCGGGCCCGGGCAGGGCACGGGCGGCGGACGGCGCGCGCCGGGCGGGGCCGGCTACTCGGCGTCCTCTTCCTCTAGCTCGACCGGGGCGGGCTGCGGCGTGGGGCGCGGCGGCCGCCCGATCACGTCCTTCAACTCGTCAAGCTCGATGAAGTTGTCGGCCTGCCGGCGCAGATCGTCGGCGATCATCGGCGGCTGCGAGCGGATCGTCGATACCACCGAGACGCGCACGCCCTTGCGTTGCAGGGCGCCGACCAGGCTCCGGAAGTCGCCATCGCCCGAAAACAGGACGATGTGCTCGACATGCCCGGCCATCTCCATGGCGTCGACCGCCAGCTCGATGTCCATGTTGCCCTTGATCTTGCGCCGTCCGGTCGAGTCAGTGAACTCCTTCGCGGGCTTCGTAACCAATGTGAAGCCGTTATAGTCCAGCCAGTCGACCAGCGGCCGGATCGGCGAATACTCCTCGTTCTCGATCAGCGCGGTGTAGTAGAAGGCGCGGACCATCTTGCCGCGGCGCATGAATTCCGAGCGCAGCAACTTGTAGTCGATGTCGAAATCCCAGCGCCTTGGTGGCAGCGTAGAGGTTCGATCCGTCTATGAATAAAGCCAATCGTTCGTCGCGATAAAACATCTCGGCTGATCCCGTTCTCCGGTTGCACGCTCGTGCGCCCCACCGGACAAACCCCTGAAATTCCGGGCAGTGCACGAATCCGAATTAGAGACGTAGGATGCTGCCGACGGGATGTCCATGGCTGATGTTGCATAAATATGACGGAGACGCTGATTGCGCTGGGCGCCAACCTTGCCTCGGCCGGACGCGACCCGGCATCAACCCTGACGCGAGCGCTCGCGATCCTGTCGGAGGCGCCCGGCATCTCGCTCGGCCGCGTCAGTCCCTTGTACCGGACACCCGCCTGGCCGCCAGGCAGCGGTGCCGACTTCGTCAATGGCGCGGCCTCTCTGGAGAGTGAGCTTTCGCCCGTTGCGCTTCTGGCGCTGCTGCACGAGGCCGAGGCCCGGCTCGGCCGCACGCGGCCCGTGCGATGGGGGCCGAGGGTCTGCGACCTCGACCTGCTTGGCATGGGCGATGCGATCCTGCCGGACCGCGCGACGGTGTCGTGCTGGATGGCGCTGTCGCCCGAGGCGGCGGCGGCCGCGACGCCGGCCGGGCTGGTCCTGCCGCATCCGCGCCTGCACGAGAGGGCCTTCGTCCTCGTGCCGCTGGCCGACGTGGCGCCCATGTGGCGCCACCCGGTGCTCGGCCGGACGGTCGCCGAGTTGTGCAGCGCGCTGCCCGCCGTTCGACGCGCCGAGGTCGTGGCGCTCTGATCCGCCGCCCGCCGGGACGCCTGCCCGGCTGCTCGCGGTCACTCGCCCGGCGCCTCGACCGAATGGCGCTGCAGGAACGGCCAGTGCACCGCGAGGAAGACGAAGGTCAGCGGCAGGTAGAAGAACGTCTTGAAGCTTACCCAGAACTCGGTCGTCTGCGTGCGCCAGACGATCTCGTTCAGCACCGCGCAGAAGACGAAGTAGAGAACCCAGCGCCGGGTAAAGATCATCCAGCCCCGCTCGGTCAGCGGGATCGCCTCGCCGATCAGATAGCGCAGATAGCTGCGCCCCTGCAGCAGGCCGACACCCAGGATCGCGGCGAAGATCGCGTTGACGATCGTCGGCTTCATCTTGATGAACGTCTCGTCCTGCAGCCACAGCGTCAGCCCGCCGAAGACGGCGACGACGACCGCGGTGACGACCGCCATCCTCGGCAGCGCCCGCGTCAGCCACCACGACGCGCCGAGCGAGACCGCGATCGCGACCATGAAGCAGGCGGTGGCCAGCAATACCGGCCCGCTATCGCCTTGCAGCACCTTCGGTCCGGCGACGAGCTGGGCCCAGCCGAAAACGTCGGGGTTGTCGAGCAGCTCGGCGCCCCAGCGGAACGTCAGGAAGAATACGGCAAGCGGGCCGATCTCGAGCAGGAGCTTGAGAAGCGGGTTGATGGGGCGCGCGGCGAGGGTCTCTGGCATGAACGCCAGATATGCCGCCGGGGTGCCCCGGTTCAAGCCCGGTCGTTCCGGGCGCCGGGCGCCGGGCGGCGGGCGGCGGGCCGGGGGCGCGGCCGGCCGCCCGCGCGTCTTCGGTCGTTCACAGGCGCCACGCCATCGCGTATTGCTGTCGGTATGCTCGAGAACTTTCTTGCCGACTTCTACAATCCCTTCCCGAGCACCCCGTGGGAGACGGCGCTGGCCCGACTGCTCGTGGCGGTGGTGTTCGGCGGATTGGTCGGCCTCGAGCGTGAGACGCACGAGAAACCGGCAGGGCTGCGCACGCACATGATGATCGCCGTCGCCGCCTGCCTCTTCACGCTCCTCGGCCTCGAGATGGTGGCGACCGATGCTCTGCAGACCGAGCATGTCCGTGCCGACCCCCTCCGGCTCGTCGACGCCGTAACGGCCGGGGTCGCCTTTCTCGCGGCCGGGTCGATCATCACCTCGCGCGGCTCGGTCAAGGGGCTGACGACCGGCGCCAGCATGTGGATGGTCGGCGCCGTCGGCGTTGCCGCCGGGCTCGGCGAGGTGATGCTCGGCGGCTTCGCCGCGGCGATCACGCTGGCCGTGCTGTGGGTCCTGCGCAAGCTGCAGATGTGACCGGCGCGACCGGCGCGACCGGTGCGACAGGGGGGCTCAGGCCGCGGCGCCCGTCAGCGCCGCCGCGAACTCGTCCGGATCGAAGGGCGCGAGGTCGTCGATCGCCTCGCCGACGCCGATGGCGTGGATCGGCAGGCCGAAGCGGTCGGCCAGCGCCACCAGCACGCCGCCCTTGGCCGTGCCGTCGAGCTTGGTCATGACCAGCCCGCTGACATCGGCGATCCTGCGGAAGATCTCGACCTGGCTGAGCGCGTTCTGCCCCGTCGTCGCGTCCAGCACCAGCACGGTGTTGTGCGGCGCCTCCGGGTCCTTCTTGCGGATGACGCGGACGATCTTGGCCAGCTCCTCCATCAGGTCGGCGCGGTTCTGCAGGCGGCCGGCCGTGTCGATCAGCAGGATGTCGGCGCGGTCGCGCTCGGCCCGCCCCATCGCGTCGAAGGCCAGGCTGGCCGGGTCCGAGCCCTGCGCCGCCGTCAGCACCGGCACGCCGGCGCGCTGGCCCCAGATCTGCAGCTGCTCGACGGCGGCGGCGCGGAACGTGTCGCAGGCGGCGATCACCACCGTCTTGCCGGCGCCGCGCAGCTGGCTCGCCAGCTTGCCGATCGTCGTCGTCTTGCCCGAGCCGTTGACGCCGACGACAAGCACGACCTGCGGCCGCCTGGCATAGAGGGGCAGGGGACGGGCGACGGGCTCGAGGATCCGGGCGAGCTCGGTGGCGAGCGCCCGCTTGATCTCGTCGGCCGCGACCGCCCGGCCAAAGCGCCCCTCGGCCAGCCGTGCCGAGACCTTCAGCGCCGTGTCGACGCCCAGATCGGCCGTGATCAGCAGCTCCTCCAACTCCTCCAGCATCGCGTCGTCGAGCACGCGCTTCCTGACGGTCTGCGTCCCCGAAAGCGCGTCGACCGCGCGGGCGAGCAGACCGGGGCGCGGCGCCTCCCCTCCCTCTCGCGGAGGCGGGGATTTCACGGGGCGAGTGGCGGGTGCGGGCGCGGGCTCGACCTCGGTCGGTCGGGCCAACTCGATTCCGGGCTCGGGCGCCACGACCTCGACGGGGGCGGGCGCCACCTTCTCCTCGACCGCCTCGCCCTCGTCGACGATCGCCGCGAGGCCCTCGTCCAGCCTGGACGAGGACTTGAACAGGCGCTCGCGCATCTTCTTGAAAAAGGACATGGCGTTTCCCGGGACGTGGACCCGGTTCATGTAGCCGCTCGGCGGACCGACGGGAACCCCGCGGCGTGCCGGAGGCGTGTCAGAGAGCGGCCGCTCTCCCGGCCACGACGTCGCCGCGCCGCGCCGCGAGCGCCAGGTAGACGAAGCCCCAGCCCTCGAACAGCAGTGCCAGGCCGGCCAGCAGTCCGAGCGCCGTCAGGCTGATCGACGGCATCAGCGCCATCATGCAGATGGCGAGCGCCAGCCCGACGATGCCGCCGACCAGCAGCCAGCCCCAGCCCCGGTCGGGCCGCATGCGCAAAGCCATCATGATGCGCAGAACGCCGTCGGCGCCGATCAGCGCGATCATCAGAACGGTCAGCGAGATCATCCCGACGAGCGGCTCGAACAGCAGCAGCAGGCCGCCGACGATGTAGAGCAGGCCGCTGGCGATCGACCAGCCCCGGCCGCGCCAGCCCTCGCAGCGGACGGCGTGCAGCGCCTTGAAGACACCGCCGATCAGCATGGCCGCGCCGACGGCGATGGTGACCGCAAGCGACGCGGCGACCGGCAGCACGATGGCGGCCGTCCCGCCGACGATCAGCAGGATGCCGAGCACCAGCATCAGCACCCAGTTCCGGCGCAGCACCTCGACGATCTCGGAACCCGGCTCGCCGTTGCGCTCTGAACCCGGCTCGCCGGGGCGAACCCCGTTGCGGGCGTCAGGGGAATCGGTCACGTCGAACCCTCCGTCCAATTGCGGCGGTCAGCGCGCGGCCGGCGACCCGACCGCTGTCCGGCAGATGCCGGCCGCTCGGCGCGCGGGGCCCCCGAGCTTCCCGTCAGCCCTGCCGGGCCTTGAAGCGCCGCTGCGTCTTGTTGATGACGTAGATCCGGCCCTTGCGCCGCACGACGCGGCAGTCGCGGTGCCGGCTCTTCAGCGAGCGCAGCGAGTTCCTGATCTTCATCTCGTCCTCCTGCGGGGCGGCGCCGATGCGGCGCGGCTGCCCGAAAACCAATGCCGGCATAGGGCGACCAGTATACGTCGCCACACGGCGGCCGATATAGCTGCGCCGGCGGCGCGGGGCAAGCACCGGCCCGCGGCCTGGCCCCCCCCCGACTGGCCGCCCGTCTGGCCGCCCTTCTGGTTCAGTGGCCGGCGTCGCCGGCCTCAGGCCAGCGCGGCGCGGGCCTTGTCGACGATGGCGCCGAAGGCCTCCGGCTCGTGCACGGCGAGGTCCGCCAGCACCTTGCGATCGACCTCGACCCCCGACTTGGAGAGCCCGTCGATGAAGCGCGAATAGGTCAGTTCGCCGTCATGCGCGCGCACCGCGGCGTTGATCCGCTGGATCCACAGGGCGCGGAACGTGCGCTTGCGCCGCTTGCGGTCGCGCGTCTGGTACTCCAGCGCCCGGTCGACCGACTGTTTCGCGGTCTTGAAGGCGCGGCTGCGCTGGCCGTAGTGCCCCTTGGCGGCGGCGACGACCTTCTTGTGGCGGTTGCGCGAGGCGGGTCCGCCTTTCACTCGTGACATGGCGTGTTCTCCTTCAGGCGTACGGCAGGAACTGACGCACGATCTTCTCGTCAGGGGCGGAGAGCACGGTCGTGCCGCGGGCGTTGCGGATGAACTTGTTCGAGCGCTTGATCATGCCGTGCCGCTTGCCGGCCTGCTGCACCTTGATGCGGCCGTTCGCGGTCACCTTGAAGCGCTTCTTGGCGCCCGACTTGGTCTTCATCTTGGGCATTTCGATCTCCTTCGAGTCGTTCGGCGATGTCTCGGCAGCCCATACCGGCCGGACCTCGCGAAAGCGCGGCTTATAGGCAGTGGCCGCTGCGCCCGTCAAGCGCGCCTCGATCAGGCGATGCCGCCGGATCGGCATTCCGGCCACACCGTCCGGCGCCGACGGCGTCCGGCGAAAATGTTCACGCCCTATTCACGGCGCGCGGCGAGACAGTGGCCGAGTTCGAGTGTGGAGGCTTTCTTGGTTCAGCTGTGGAGGCTTCCTTGAACGCGGTCGGCGCGCTGCTCGCGGACGGGGCTCTTCTGCAGGAAGCGGAGGGCTCGATCGTCGAGCGCGCGCTGGCGACCGTGCGCACCCATCTGGGCATGGAGATCGCCTACCTCTCGGAGTTCGTCGACGGGCAATCGGTGTTCCGTGCCGTCGACGCTCCCGGCTTCGAGGCGCTTGCGCATGCCGGCGCCTCCGTCTCGCTCCAGGACGTCTATTGCCAGCACATCCTCGATGGACGCCTGCCCGAGCTGATCCCGGACACGGCCGACGAGGCGCTCGCCATGGCGATGCCCATCACCCGGGCCGTGCCGATCGGTTCGCACGTCTCGATCCCGATCCGGCGCCCGGACGGCACGCCGTACGGTATGTTCTGCTGCCTCAGCACCAAGCCAAATCACACGCTGAACGAGCGTGACCTGCACGTCATGCGGGTTTTCGGCGACCTCGCCGCGCGCGAGATCAATGACGCGCTCTCGGAAAGGATGCAGAAGCGGGAGATCGCCGCGCGCCTGGCTCAGGTCATCGCGGATGACGGCATCAGCATGGCCTATCAGCCGATCTTCGACCTCGCGAGCACGGTGCCGAGCGGCTTCGAGGCGCTCTGCCGGTTTGCAACGACGCCCTATCGCACGCCCGACATCTGGTTCGCCGAGGCGGCGCAGATCGGGCGCCAGCTCGACCTCGAGCTCGGCGCGATCGGCAAGGCGCTCGAAGCGCTCCGCGTGCTGCCTGCGCATACCTATGTCTCGGTCAATGCGTCGCCCGAGACGGTGCTGAGCGGCAGGCTGGAGGCGCTGTTCCAAAGCTATCCCTTCGAGCGCATCGTGCTCGAACTGACCGAGCACGCCGCGGTCGGCTGCTATGATGCGCTGGGGGCGGCGATCGAGCCGCTGCGCTTCAAGGGCGTCAAACTCGCCATCGACGATGCGGGCGCGGGCCATTCGGGGATGCAGCACATCGTTCGTCTGCGGCCCGACATCCTCAAGCTGGACATGACGCTGACCCGCAACGTCGACACCGACCCGCCGCGCCGCGCGCTGGCAGCGGCGATGGTGCATTTCGCCGCAGAGACCGGCGCCGTCATCGTCGCCGAGGGCATCGAGACCGAGGCCGAGCTTCTGGCGCTGCGCGTGCTCGGCATCCACCGCGGGCAGGGCTATCTGCTCGGCCGCCCGCAGGATCTGGCCGCGGCGCAGGACTGGTTCCGGCTGGAGCGCCGGTCGGCATAGCCCCGCTATCTCGTCAGACGAGACCCCAGAGGCCGGCCTCGTCCAGCGCCGCCTGCAGCTCGGCCGGGACGGGAGCGTCGCCGAACTCGGGCCGGTCGAGGAGCGTCACCGTCTCGATTCCCGAGAGCGAGAGCTCGAGCGCCGCGAACTGGTACTCGCCGAGCGGGCCGCCGCCCGCGTCGATCTCGGCCTGGGCGGTCGCCCGGTTCGCGTCGGAGACGGCGAGGAACAGCGTGTCGATGCCGCCTTCGCCGAAGAACCAGTCTGCATCGGCGCCGGTCGTGCCGCCGATCAGCGACGCCTCGGCATAGAAGAACGCATCGTCTCCGTCGCCGCCGAAGACCCTGTCTGAGCCGAGGCCGTCGATCAGCGCGTCGGCGCCATCGCCGCCGAACAGCATGTCGTCGCCCTCGTTGCCCGCCAGCACGTCCGGGTCGTCGCCGCCGTTCAAAGTGTCGTTGCCGCTGCCGCCCGCCAGAATGTCGCTGCCGTGCTGGCCCCAGGCGCGGTCGTCGCCAAGCCCCGCGAAGGCGGTGTCGTCGCCGCCGCCCAGGATCAGCGTATCGTCGCCTGCCCTGGCCAGGACGAAATCGTTTCCGCTCGACCCCAGCGACACGTTGTTGCCGTCACCGAGGAACTGCGTGCGGTCTTCCAGCACCGCGGCCGAATATGCCGCCCAGACGCCGTGCAGCGCCGTTGTCGGGTGCAGGAAGTCGTAGAAGACGACCTGGTCCGGGTCGAGCCCGGCGACCGCGGGATTCTCGGGAAAGAACAAGCTGCCGTCCGGCGCCACCTGAGGATTGCTGGCAATGCCGAGCAGGACCGGGCCGAAGTCGAGGAACCCGAAGGTCCTCGGGTCGGCCGAGATCTCGTCGCCGATCTCGCCCAGGTCGACGATTTCGGTCTCGATTCCGGCCAGTTCGAACACCGCCGCGCCCAGCCGGAGCCCGGCCTCGTGGCCTGCGACGAGCTGCTCGGCCAGCGGCAGCAGTGCCGGATCCAGGGACTGGGCGAAGGGGAAGAAGGCCGCGTCGGGGAAGCTGTAGAAGACCACCTCGTCCACGCCGCCGGCCAGCGCCAGCGTCGCGGCGGCGCCGAAGGTCGCCGCCAGCACGCCGCCCAGCAGCTCGACGCCCTGCTGCACCGGATCGCCGCCGCCCGGCGGCATGAGCCCGGCAAAATCGTTCAGCCCGATGAACAGCGAGGCCGTCGTCCGGCCCTCGAACGGGTCCGCCGCCTCGTCGACCAGGAAGCGAGCGACCTGCGCCCCAAGGTTGATGTCGTACTCGATGAGCGTCTCTGGCGCGTCCGGCAGCAGCAGCGGCTCGAGCGCACCGCCGCCGAGCTCGCTCACCGGCTTCGACCCGATCGCCTCGGCGCCGCCGACCGCATAGTTCGCGACCACCGGAATGCCGAGCAGAACGGGCAGGATCTGGCTGTACACCCTGCCGTTCGAGAACACGCCGTCATAGCCAGCGTCGTCCAGCGGGAACGGCACCGCCAGGATCTGGCTGGTGATCTCGTAGATCTTGCCGTTCTCGGTCAGGCTGTCGCCGAAGTAGACGATCCGCTCGCTCTCGGAAATGCTCATCTGGCCCCTGCTCGCCTTTGCGTCGGGCTGTGCGCATCAGCCGCGACTTTTCGCCCAAAGGTTGTAGCAGCGGGGCGGATCAGGTGGAAGCGGCGTCAGGCCGGCAGCGTCGCCACGCCGTCCGGCCCCACCCGCGTGCCGAGCGCGAGGTCCAGATCTTGCTGCTCGCCTGCCGCCGTGTCGACCCGCTGGATCACCGCGTCGCGCTTGCGGACGTTGGTCAGCAGCTCTGTCTGCAGGCGCTGCACCTCGGGCTTGGCCTGCGGCGCCGGCGCCTCGACGGCGAGCGAGCCCTCCGGCGTCACGCGCGGCGGCGCGGCGGTCGGCTGGGCGGCGGGCTGGGCGGCCGGCGCCGCGCCGGCGGGCACGACGCGAACCGAGGACTGGCCCGGCCGGTACGGTCCGACGACCAGCACGTCGGCCGCGTTGTCGGCGGCGATCTCGTTGTAGACCTGCGCATAGTTCTCGGTGTTGGCCGACACCTGCGCGGCGATCTGGCGGAACCGGGCGACGTCCTCGGCATAGGCGCGGCGCAGCGCGCCCATCGCCGACTCGGCCGTTGCCCGGTCGAAGCGGCCGGCCTGATAGTCGGCGCGGATCGCCTCGGCGCCCGCCCGGCGGCAGGCGGCCAGTTCGTCGAAGGCGGCAAGCAGGGCGTCGATCCGCCGGTTCTCGGCCTCGACGTCGCGTGTGGCATTGCGCAGCAGGGCCAGCACCGTGCCGTTCTCGGCGCGCAGCGCCTCGATATAGCCGCCGGCGACCGTCACGCCGCCCGAGCCAATCGTGCCGCCGACGCGGCCCGTCTGGCGGATCGAGTCGAGCATGCCGCCGACGACATAGCCGGCGTTCAGGACCCGGTCGAAGGCGCCCTCGATCTCGACGCCCGGCGCCTCCAGCGCCTGGCGCTCGGGGAAGCAGGGGTCGTTCCGGTCGGCGAGGAAGGCGCTGCGCCCGGCATCGAGCGGGCTGCCAGTGCCCTGAACCTGGCCGCTCTCGCAGGCAGCGAGCAGCGACGCGGCGGCGGCCGCGACAAGCAGCACGAAGTCTTCGCATCGTTCCCTCCCGGCACGCCCATTCTGGCAGAACCCGTCTGGGTTGCAAGCACCCGGCGCGGCGTCAGGCGAAGGCTGCGAGCAGCACGACCGTGATCAGCGACAGCGCCATGCCGATGTTGATGGCCCGCTGGGCGCGCGGGGCCAAGTCGAGGCGGCGCAAGCCGACACCGGCGCCCAGCCAAGCCAGGTGGATCGGCACCCAGATCGCGTTGATGATCAGCAGCTTCAGCGCCACCTCGAGGCCGAGGTTCGCCGGATAGAACGCAAAGTCGGTGAAGAGGAACGTGTTCACCGCATAGGCCTTGGGATTGATGAACTGCAGGGCCAAGCCATTGACGAAGCCGGGCGCCCGCTCGGCCTCGATGAAAGCAATGCGGCCGCCGCCGGCCAGCGCGATCTTGGCCGCCAGCCAGCCGAAATAGGCCAGCGAGGCGATCGCCAGCACCGTGCGAACGGTGGGCTCGGCCATGACGATCGCCCAGAGGCCCGAGACGACGATCAGCGCGACGCCGTTCGTCCCGAGGAAAAGGCCGCCGAGAAAGCTGAGGCCGGCACGCCAGCCAAAGCCCGAGCCGACGCCCGCCGTGGTCAGCACGCCCGGGCCGGGCGTGACGATCAGGAAGAAGACGGCGGCGGCAAACGTCAGCAAGGCGTCAGACCTGGCTCGGCACGCGCACGTCCGCGCCGACCGCCTCGGCGACGTGGTCCACGCCCGCGGTCGCCAGCAGCCGGTCCAGCCCGTGGGCGATCCGCGCGCCCAGGCTGACGCCACGGAAGATCATCGCCGTGTAGAGTTGCACGGCCGATGCGCCGGCCCCGATCTTGGCCATCGCGTCCTCGGGCGAGGCGATTCCGCCGACGCCGACCAGCGGCAGCGCGCCGCCCGTCACTCGGTAGAGCGTCGCCAGCACCTCGGTCGACCGGCGGAAGAGCGGCGCGCCGGAGAGGCCGCCGGCCTCGCGCGCCAGCGCCGATCGCAGGCCCTCTCGCTCCGTCGTGGTGTTGGTGGCGATGATGCCGTCGACGCCGCGCTCCATGCAGACCTCGGCGACGTCGCGCAGGGCCGGCTCGTCGAGGTCCGGCGCGATCTTCAGAAAGACGAGGATCCGCGGCACGCCCCGCTCGCGCCCCGCCTCGTGCGCCTCGTCGCGCGCCTCGAGCACGCGCGCCAGCAGGGCGTCGAGCGCGGCGCGGCCCTGCAGCTCGCGCAGCCGCTCCGTGTTCGGCGACGAGACGTTGACGGTGGCGAAGGCCACCTCGCCCCGGAACCGCTGCAGCACCGCGACATAGTCCGCCGCCTTGTCCTCGCTGTCGCGGTTGGCGCCGAGGTTCACGCCGACCGTGCCCGGCCGCCGCTGGCCGCAGCAGATTGGCGTGCACCGCCTCCATGCCGCGGCTGTTGAAGCCGAAGCGGTTGATCGCCGCGCGGTCCTCGTCCAGCCGGAAGAGCCGCGGGCGCGGGTTGCCGGGCTGGGCCCGCGGCGTGACGGCGCCGATCTCGGCAAAGCCGAAGCCGGCCTGCAGCGTCGCGTCGACGGCTACCGCCGCTTTGTCGAAGCCGGCTGCCGTGCCGACCGGGTTCGGCAGGTCCAGCCCGGCGAGCCGCGTCGCGAGGCGCGGCGAGGTCACCGGCCCCCCGCCGCCCGCCAGCCCCGCCCGCAGCGCCGCGAGAGCCGCCCCATGCGCCCTCTCCGGCTCCAGCCGGTGCAGCAGCGCCAGCCCGGCTTGCTCGAGCAGGCTCCCCCGCTGGCTCACGGTCCGATCTCCTCGGGGAAGCGGAAGCGCCCGTCCGTGCCGCGCTGCAGCGGCCGGCTCCAGACGACGTGCCGCGCCGAGAGCCGGCCGTAGAAGTGCGGAAAGCTGTCGCCGTCGCGCGCCTCCTCCCAGCGCAGGCCGTCGCCCAGCCGGTCGGTCTCCACCGCCAGCAGCCAGAGGGCGTCGCGGTCGGCAAAATGCCGGTCAGCCGTCTCGGCCACCTGCGCCGCGGTCGAGAGATGGACATAGCCGTCCTGCTCGTCCGCCGGCGACAGCGGCACCTGCTGCTCGGCATTGTACGTGGCCACCTCGTCGGGCGTGAGCAGCTTGAAGACGAGCATGCGGTCCTCCTCGGCCCTTTCTCATCGGGGCCTCATCCCTGGGGCGTCATCGACTGGCGCGCCTTGCCGCGCTCGATGCCGAGCTGGCGCTCGCGCCAGATGATGACCAGCCCCGCCGACACGACGAGCGCCGCGCCGATCAGCGTCGCGTGCGTCGGCACCTCGGCAAAGATGAAATAGCCGGCGGCCAGTGCCAGCAGCATCGAGGTGTACTCGAACGGCGCGATGACGGCGGTCTCGGCATGGCGATAGCTCTCGGTCAGCGCGATCTGGCCGAAGCCGCCGAGAACGCCGGCCGTGACCAGCAGCGCCGCCTCCTGCGACGTCGGCCAGACCCAGCCGAACGGCACTGTCAGCAGCGACAGCAGCGAGGCCGAGAGCGAGAAGTAGAAGACGATGCCCATCGTCGTCTCGGTGGCCAGCAGGTTGCGCACGGTGATCTGCGCCAGCGCGCCGAAGACCGCGGCCATCAGCGCCGCCATGGCGCCCACGGTCTGCAGCGGCGTCGCCGAGTCCAGCAGGCTGAAGCTCGGCGCCAGCACGACGATCACGCCGACCAGCCCGAGCATGACGGCGCCGACGCGGTAGGCGCGCACGACCTCATGCAGGAAGATGGCGGCGAAGATCGTGACGAGCACGGGCGAGGCATAGCCGATCGCCGTCACCTCGGGCAGCGGCAGCAGGCCGAGCGCCGTGAAGCTGCACCCCATCGCCGAGACGCCGAGCATGCCGCGCCAGAGATGCCCGAGCGGGTGCCTGGTCTTCAGCCCGTCATGCAGGTGGTGCGCGTACCAGAGCCAGCCGAGGATCACCGGGAGGGCGAAGAACGACCGGAAGAAGACGACCTCGCCCGGCGGCACGTGGATCGTGACGAGCTTGATGCAGATCGACATCGCCATGAAGATGGCGACCGAAAGCACCTTCAGGCCGATGCCGCGCAGAGGGTTCATTGGGCCGCCGCAATCCCGCGGGCGGCAACCGTGCCTGCGGTGGGCGGCGCGTTCAAGAGGGCGAGCCGCCCGATGCCACCGCCGCGGCGTGCACGCGCCCGGCGAGGGTGGCGAGGTTGGCGCGGTCGCTTTCCAGCGTCAGCTCGGCTTCGGCCGTCTTCAGGGCGCGCTCGGACTGGTGCGCCGCCGCCTTCGCCAGATCGCCGAAGCCCGCGAGCACGGCCAGCGTCTTCTGCAGCCTGACGCCGACCTCGAACATCGACGCGCCATCGCGGGCGAGCGGGCCGAAGGCATCCTGGCAGAGATCCTCGGCCGTGATCGGCGGCGCTTCGATGTGCGGGAACTCGACTTCCGGCGCGTCCTCGAGCGGCTCGGCCCAGGCGGCCAGCAGCCGCTCGAGACGGCTGATGACGCCGATCGCCGTGCCCGGATCGTTGATGCCGGGCGACAGCGCGCGCGAGGCGATCTCGGCCAGGATGATCACGCCGTAGCGGGGGTCCTGGTCGATCGACCGTTCGGCGGCGATGGAGAACGCGCGCCTCAGCGCCTTCGCCTCCTCGGCGTCGGGTTCGAAGGAAGCGTGGGCGAGGTCGGTCCAGGGGCCGACCTGCTTGCCCGGCAGGACCGCGAGGCGAATCGCGCCCTGCCGGTCGGCGGCGATGCCCTCCAGCGAGGCGAGATCGATCTCGGCGACATAGCCAGCCTTGCCCACCCGGACGGCATGCCCGACCGGGCGCGCATCGCCACGACGGCGGGCGCCCAGATAAGGTTCGCTGCGCCTCGCCATCAGCGCGCGCTCGACGGCGGCCTCGACCTTGTTCAGCACCGCGCCCAGGCGCACCAGGTTCTGCAGGTAGTCGACCCAGCCGAACAGCGTGACGATGATGGCGGCGATCACGAGGGCGGTGCCGAACAGCAGCAGCGTCTGCCCCTGCTCGTCGTAGTAGCCGAGCGCCAGCCCGATCAGCGCGACGATGGCGAAGACGAAGGCGGCGATGAAGGTCGACAGCACCCGCTGCGAGATCGGGTCGTCGATCAGCACCTTGGAAGCCCGAGGCGTCGCCAGATTGGCCGCGGTCGTGTACGCGGCCACCATGGTGCCGAGCGAGAAGGTGGTGACGACCAGCATGCTGGAAGCGACGATCTCCAGCACCTTCTCGATCGAATCGGGCTTTACCCAGGCCGTCAGCGAGGCGGGGAAGTAGTTGGTCAAGGGCGGCGCGAGCAGCGCCAGCAACAGCGCGACCACCCCGTATATCGCCGACCTTACCCAGAGCCTGCCGAAGACGGCCCGGCGCAGCCAGAGCAGCCAGCCTCTCACCGGAAGCGCCCGTCCCTTTCGCCGCCCGGGCGCGTCAGGCGGCGATATGCCCCTCCGCCTTTGCCCAGGCATGGGTCGCGTCGAGCGCCCGCTCCATCGGCTCGAAGAGCGCGTCGATCTCGTCCTCGGTGATGATCATCGGCGGGCAGATGGCCAGCGTGTCACCGATCGAGCGCAGGATGACGCCGTGGCCCAGCAGCTCGGTCATCAGCTGCGCGCCGACCTTGCCGGGCGCCGGGAACGGCCCGGGGTCGCCGTGCTTCGGCGAGACCTCGATCGCGCCCATCAGGCCGACGCCCCGCGTCTCGCCGACCAGAGGGTGGTCGGCGAACTGCGCCAGCCGCTTCTGGAAATGCGGCGCCACCTTGCGCACGTGGCCGAGCACGTCGCGCCGCTGGTAGATGTCGAGCGCGGCGCAGCCGACGGCGCAGCCGAGCGGGTGCCCGCCATATGTGAAGCCATGGCCCAGAACCGGCTGGCGCGCCGTCTCGGCCTCGATCGCGTCTGCCATCTCGGCATTGATCGCCACCGCCGACAGCGGCGCATACGCAGCCGTCAGCTGCTTGGCCAGCGAGACCGAGGTGGCGGGAATGTCGAAGGTCTCGGCGCCGAACCAGTTGCCGGTCCGGCCGAAGCCGCAGATCACCTCGTCGGCGATCATCAGCACGTCGTGCTTCTTCAACACGCGGCCGATGGCCGGGAAATAGCCCTCCGGCGGCACGATCACGCCGCCGGCGCCCATCACCGGCTCGGCGATGAAGGCGGCGACGGTGTCCGGCCCCTCGGCCTGGATCAGCTCGTCCAGGTCCTGCGCCAGCCGCCCGACGAACTGCTCTTCGCTCTCGCCGTCCCGCGCTTCGCGCCAGTAATGCGGCGTCGTCGTGTGCTTGACGAAGTCGAACGGCAGGTCGAACGAGTTGTGGTTCAGCGGCAGCCCGGTCATCGACGCCGCCACCAGGGTCACGCCGTGATAGCCCTTCTTGCGGGCGATGATCTTCTTCTTCTTGGTCCGGCCGAGGGCGTTGTTCATGTACCAGGTCAGCTTGACCTGGGTGTCGTTCGCCTCGGAGCCGCTCGAGCCGTAGAAGACGCGGGCCATCGGCACCGGGTAGAGGTCCTTGATCTTCTCGGCCAGCTCGATCGCCGGCTCGTGCGTGCGCCCGCCGAACAGGTGATAGTAGGGCAGCCTGTCGAGCTGCGCCTTGGCGGCGTCGATCAGCTCGGCGTCGCCGAAGCCGAGCCCCGCGCACCACAGCCCGGCCATGCCCTCGATGAAGCGGTTGCCCTGCTCGTCATAGACATAGACGCCCTCGCCGCGCTCGATCAGGTGCGCGCCGACGCGTCGATGCGCCTGGGCGTTGGTGTACGGGTGCAGAAGCGCCTCGATGTCGCGCATCTGCGCGTTGGAAAGCGGCTTCGTGTCGTGCGGCATGGCGTCCTCCGCGCTCGGGCTGGGCGGGCGTAGCGTTAGCGTGTTTGCTGCGCCTGCGCCAGTGGCTCCTGCTCGCGCAAGGCACGAGGCCGCCGGCATCTCTACTCGCCCCGTGCGTGCAATTATCCTGTTTCCGGACATTGTTCCGTCAAATTCGGGTGGCTTTTTGCGCTCGTTGAGGCGGGGTGCAACGGAGTGCGGGCATGGGTTCAAGCGGTTTCGGGTTCCGCGGACTGGAAAGGCATGACGCGGCCTTCTCGGCCAGTCCGAAGATCGTTCTGTATCGGCTCGACCCGACCACTCTGGACTTTGTCCACGTCAGCGGCAGCGCGGAGCAGCTTCTCGGCTTTCCCCGGGAGGAGTGGTGTCGCACGGGTTTCTGGACAGGCCGCCTGCATCCCGAAGACCATGCGGCTGTCCGCGCCTTCTTCGAACGCTGGGCGGCGCGGCGCGACGAGCAGCTGGCCTACAGGGTGATCGACGCCGCGGGCCAGACCGTCTGGGTACATCAGGTCATCGCCAGCGGACGCGAAGGCTGCGAGTCGCCGACGATCCGCGGCGTCCTGATGGACATCACCGAGCGCATGGCGCACGCGGCGGACGTCGAGAAGGCGCTGCTGCTGAAGGCCGAGCTGCTGCGCATCGTCGCCGAGGAGCTTGCGCCGCCCGTGCGCGCCATCTCGCTCTATGGCGAGATGCTCGAGAGGCATCTTTCGGTACAGCGCGACGACGTCGGCAGCGACTATGCCGTCGGGCTGCGCGACGGGCTGCAACGCCTGGACGGCATGCTCGGACAGCTGATGCGGGTGGCGCAGAACGGCGGCCCGTCGATCGACGAGATGAACGCCGGCTTGGCGAGGCTTCGCGGCGGCGACTCGTCTGCTGATCGAGTGGCCACGGCCGACCTTCGGCCGCCGGCACTGCGATTGCCAGAGATGCGCAGAAAAAAGGGCCGCGCCAGTGGCGCGGCCCCGTCCCTCGTGATTTTGTCGACGCGTGGATCAGAAGTCCATGCCGCCCATGCCGCCCATGCCGCCCATGTCGGCACCGGCGCCGGCGCCGGACTTCTTCTCCGGCTTCTCGGCGACCATGGCCTCGGTGGTGATCAGCAGGCCGGCCACCGACGCGGCGTCCTCGAGCGCGGTGCGGACGACCTTGGCCGGGTCGATGATGCCCCACTCCATCAGGTCGCCATAGCGCTCGTCCTGAGCGTCGAAGCCGAAGTGCGGATCGTCGCTGTCCATCACCTTGCCGGCGACCACGGCGCCGTCGACGCCGGCGTTCTCGGCGATCTGCCGCAGCGGCTGCTGCAGGGCGCGGCGGATGATGGCGATGCCGGCATTCTGGTCCGGGTTGTCGCCCTTCAGGTCGGCCAGCTT
Organism: uncultured Alphaproteobacteria bacterium; assembly: GCA_963745085.1. Classification (GTDB taxonomy): domain Bacteria; phylum Pseudomonadota; class Alphaproteobacteria; order Rhodobacterales; family Rhodobacteraceae; genus Thermohalobaculum. The sequence goes on from CAVUWP010000031.1 coordinate 92,642, forward strand.
CTTAGCGGCGTGCAGCAGCGCGGCGCCGCCGCCAGGGACCACACCCTCCTGCACCGCGGCGCGGGTGGCGTTCAGCGCGTCGTCGACGCGGTCCTTGCGCTCCTTCACCTCGATCTCGGTCGAGCCGCCGACGCGGATCACCGCGACGCCGCCGGCCAGCTTGGCCAGCCGCTCCTGCAGCTTCTCCTTGTCGTAGTCCGAGGTGGTCTCCTCGACCTGCTGGCGGATCTGCGCGACGCGGGCCTCGATCTCGGGCTTGTCGCCGGCGCCGTCGATGACCGTGGTGTCGTCCTTGGTGATGCGGACCTTCTTGGCGCGGCCGAGCATGTCGATGCCGACATTCTCGAGCTTCATGCCCAGATCTTCCGAGATCACCTGGCCGCCGGTCAGGATCGCGAGGTCCTGCAGCATGGCCTTGCGGCGATCACCGAAGCCCGGCGCCTTGACGGCGGCGATCTTCAGGCCGCCACGCAGCTTGTTGACGACGAGCGTGGCCAGGGCCTCGCCCTCGACGTCCTCGGCGACGATCAGCAGCGGCTTGCCCGACTGGATGACCGACTCGAGCAGCGGCACCATCGGCTGCAGCGACGAGAGCTTCTTCTCGTGCAGCAGGATCAGCGCGTCTTCCAGCTCGGCGACCATCTTGTCGGCATTGGTGATGAAGTAGGGCGAGAGATAGCCGCGGTCGAACTGCATGCCCTCGACGACCTCGGTCTCGGTCTCGAGGCCCTTGTTCTCCTCGACGGTGATGACACCCTCGTTGCCGACCTTCTGCATCGCCTCGGCGATCTGCCGGCCGATCTCCTTCTCGCCATTGGACGAGATCGAGCCGACCATCGCGACCTCGTCCGAGTCGCGGACCGGGCGCGAGGCGGCCTTGATGTCCTCGACGACCTTCTGGACGGCCTTGTCGATGCCGCGCTTCAGGTCCATCGGGTTCATGCCGGCGGCAACCGCCTTCATGCCCTCGGTGACGATCGACTGGGCCAGGATGGTCGCCGTCGTCGTGCCGTCGCCGGCGGTGTCATTGGTGCGCGAGGCGACCTCGCGGACCATCTGGGCGCCCATGTTCTCGAACTTGTCGGAAAGCTCGATCTCCTTGGCGACGGTGACGCCGTCCTTGGTGATGCGCGGCGCGCCGAACGACTTGTCGAGCACGACGTTGCGGCCCTTGGGGCCCAGCGTCACCTTGACGGCGTTGGCCAGCGTGTTGACGCCCTTCAGCATCCGGTCGCGGGCGTCGGAATGGAAACGTACTTCCTTGGCAGCCATGTGCGGTCTCCTGAATTCTTGAATTCCGTGGGGCGGGAGCGTCGCTCAGGCGGCCTTGGCGGCGCGCTTGTCGCTCAGGACACCGAGGATGTCGCTCTCCTTCATGATGAGGAGCTCCTCGCCATCGAGCTTGACCTCGGTCCCGGACCACTTGCCGAACAGGATGCGGTCGCCGGCCTTGACCGACATCGGGATCAGCTCGCCGGATTCCTTGCGCGCGCCCTCGCCGACGGCGACGACCTCGCCCTCCTGGGGCTTTTCCTTGGCGCTGTCGGGGATGATCAGGCCGCCCTTGGTCTTGTCTTCGCCTTCGATGCGGCGGACAAGCACACGGTCGTGCAGCGGGGTGAACTCCATGGAATGCGCTCCCTTCTTTGCGTTCCAGTGATGATCTTTGTGCAGCGGGATCGCCCGGCGTCCGGGCGTCACCAAGCTGGTTGTTAGCACTCTCCGCTGCCGAGTGCCAACGCTCGGCTAGCGCGGAGTTAGATATTCCGTAACTTCCTGTCAAGCCGCGGGGGGAGGCCCGGACCGCATCGCCGCCACGGAGCTGCTGCGACACGGCGCCGCAGGAGCAGGGCAGGACGAGCGGCAGGATGAGCGGCAGGATCAGGGGCAGGATCCGCCCGGCGAAACGGCTCAGGGGCAGGCGGCGACGACCGCGATCTCGACCAGCGTATCGCCGGCCAGCCCGGCCTCGACGCAGGCGCGCTGCGGCCAGTGCGCCGGGTCCTCGCCGATCCAGTCGCACCACGCCCGGTCCATCTCGGCCTTCAGCTCGATCTGCGGCAGGTAGACGGTGCAGCTCAGCAGCCGGGTCCTGTCGGTGCCGAGCTCGCCGAGCACCCGGTCGATCTCGGCCAGCGCCGCGACGGTCTGGGCGTGGACATCGGCCGCGCGGCCCCGATCGGTCGCGACCGCCCAGGCAAAGCCGTTGCACTTCGTCCCGGCATTGCGGCCGGTGTAGACGCCCCGCACGCGCTCGATCCCCGGCATGGCGGTCGATCACGGCCGATCACGGGCCGATCACGGGCGGGGCGAGCGGCGGGGCAAGGCGGATGGCCCGCCCCGCTCTTCCGGGCTGCGCGGCGGGCGATCGGCCCACCGCGCTGATCACTCGACGAACCACCAGCGCTCGGCCCAGCGCTCGCCGTCCATGTCCCAGTTCGCGGCGATGTCGCCATGGCCGATCTTGGTCGAGAGCGCCATTACCCAGGACGCGAACATCGGCAACAGCGCGCCGCCGTCCTCGTGCACGATTTCCTGCATCTCCCAGTACATCGAGCGACGCTTCTCCTCGTCCAGCTCGGCGCGGGCGGCGACCAGCAACTCGCCGAAGCGCTCGTTGCACCAGGCGCTTTCGTTCCAGGGCGCGCCGCATTCGTAAGCCGTCGAAAACATCTGATCCGGCACCGGGCGGCCGCTCCAGTACAGGCGCACCACGGCTTCAGGTTCCAGATGTTCGACCAGTAGCCGTCGTTCGAGGCGCGCTCGATCTTGATGGCGATGCCGGCCGGCGCCGCCGAGGCGGCGATCAGCTGGGCCGCGTCGACGGCGCCGGCAAAGGCCGCGTCGGCCGAGTAGAGCGTCAGCTCGATGCTATCGAGCCCGGATTGCTTCAGGTACCAGTTCGCCTTCTCGGGGTCGTATTCCCGTTGCGGGACATTCGGGTTGAAGAACGGCATCGCCGGCGTGATCGGGTTGTCGTTACCCAGGCCGCCATATCCGGCGAGGATCTTGTCGACCAGCTCCTGCCGCTTGACGGCGGATTTTACGGCGTTGCGAACATTGACGTCGTCGAAGGGCGGCTCGTTGCAGCGCATCGGGAAGGTGAAATGCTGGTTCCCGTTCACCGAGAGGATCTCGAGGTTCGGGTTGCGCTTGAGCAGCTCGACCGTCTTGACGTCGACGCGGTCGATGGCGTCGACAGCGCCTGTCATCAGCGCGTTCTGTCGTGCGACCGGGTCGATGATCGCCAGCATCTCGATGTTGTCGAACCAGCCGCGATCGGTCCGCCAGTTGCCGTCCCAGCGGCTGAGGTCGGTGCGCACGCCCGGCTCGAAATTGTCCATGACATAGCTGCCCGAGCCGTTGGCCGCCGCCCAGTTCACCTTGCCGTCGTCGCCCGCCTGACCGATCACCAGGTGGTAGTCCGAGACGATGAACGGAAAGTCGGCGTTGCCGGCCGCGAGCGTGAAGACGACGGTGTCGTCGCCCTTGGGCTGGATGTCCGAAATCGGATCGACCAACGGCTTCGCGGCCGATTTCGAGTCCTCGCCGCGGTGGTGGTTGAACGAGGCGACGACGTCCTTGGCCACGACCTGCGAGCCGTCGTGGAACTTCGCCGGGCGCAGCTTGAAGGTCCAAACATCGGCGCCTTGCGACGCCTCCCAGCTCTCGGCCAGTTCGGGAACCAGCGATCCGCCGGCGTCGACCTCTGTCAGGCGGTTGTAGATGGCGAAGCCCATCGCGATGATGAAGCCGCTCTCCCAGGTCGCCGGGTCCAGACTGTCCGAGGTCTGGCCATGCCCCTTGCCGACGCGCAGCGTGCCGCCGCGCTTGGGCTCGCCCTGGGCGCGCGCCGGTCGAACTCCCGCGCCGAGCAGCAGCGCGCCGGCCGCCGCACCCTGCATGAGGCCGCGCCGCGTGACGCCGCCGACCGATATGCGGCCCGGTGTGATGATCTTTGACATGAAATCTCCCTGTGTGCTGACATCCCCCGACGCCGGCCCGTGCGGCCGGTCTTGTCCCGCGCCCTTTCGAGCGTCGCTGGCGCGATCCTCGGACCAGCCCTGTTAAAGTGCAAGGCTTTCTTCGGAGAGCCAGCCGACCTCGCGCCCGACGGCGTGAAGTCGGGCCGCCGAGCGGTCGCGCATGAGCCCCTCAGCAGCGGTAGACGCCGGCGGCGCAGCGGCGCACGGTGCGCCGGCCGACGCCTGCGATGCTGACCGGCGTCAGCGGCCGGCCGATGATCGCCTCGGCCTCGTGGACGATGGCGATCCCGCCGCCGCCCGTGCGGACGTCGCCGAGTTGCACGCCGCAGAGACCGATCAGGCCGGCGGTCAGGCCCAGGATAACGCGAAGAGAAATGCTCATTTCTTTGCTCCGGGTTTGAAGTGGTCGGGCAGGTCGCCGAGGCCCTTGAGCGCGTCGAGCTCGACCTTCGTGGCGCCGGTCGCGTCGTCGAAGGCGAAGGTTGCCGTCTCCGCGTCGCCGCCTGCCTGGAAGTTGCTGATCCGCCATGCATATTGCGGTCCGCCCTCGACGTCCCGCGACGTGATGACGTACATGCAGGGATAGGGCTGCTCGCCCTGCGCGACCCAGATCTGCCAATCCGCATACTCGCCCCTGGCGGCGAAGTGATCGCATTCGACGCCGCCGACGACGCCGCTGCCGAGGTCCTTGACCTCCGTCACGCCGGCCATGAGCGCGTCGTCGATGTCGGTCGTCAGCAGATCGGCGCCGGGCGCCGGGACATTGAATTTCTCGCGCAGCGTCTCGAAGAGGGCATCGGTCGTTCCAGGCGCGTCGATCTGGGCATAGGCGTTGGCGGTCTTGCCGAAGACGGTCAGCTCCTTGCCGTCGAAGATCATCTCGACATCGGCGAAGCCGCCCTTGCGCCGGATCAGCAGCTTGTCGGGCCGATTGACGACGACATCGCCGGAACTCGCCAGCGTCAGCTTCTCGCCGTCGGCCGTCACGACCTCGAGGCCGGCATCGAAATCGAGCGAAATCGCCTGCTGTCCGGCCATGTAGTCGGACATCTCCTTGACCTTCTGCCGCGCGTAATCTTCGTCGGCGACGGCCGGCGTTCCCGTCGCAAGCAGCAGAGCTGCGCCCACGGCGCCGACCCCGCACAATTCGTGCGGGCGAAATCTCGTCATGTCTGGACCCCCATTGTTTCTGGCGGGGCGCGACCAAATCGGCAAGGTACGGCGCGCGGCGGCGCTCCCCGTCCCGGCACCGCATCGCGACGATACACGCATCCGCCTCGCCGCGCCACTGAGCATCGGTGCGGCCACGGAGCACCCTTGGACGCGCGCGTGCGTCGCGCGCGGGCCAGGGAGCCTGGGGCGCTGCCGAGGGCGTTCCGTCAGGCCGCCTTGGCGAGGCTCCGCAGCACGTAGTGCAGCACGCCGCCGTTCTCGACATAGGCGATCTCTACCTCGGTATCGATCCGGCAGAGCAGCTCGATCTCGCGCGTCTTGCCGTCGGCATAGGTGATCGTCGCCTTGACCGTCTGGCGCGGCTTGGCGGTGCCTTCCAGCCCGACGATGGTAGATCGTCTCGTCGCCGGTCAGCCCAGGCTGGCGCGGTCGTCGCCGCCGGTGAACTCGAGCGGGATCACGCCCATGCCGACGAGGTTCGAGCGGTGGATGCGCTCGAAGCTCTCGGCGATCACCGCGCTGACGCCGAGCAGCGCCGTGCCCTTGGCCGCCCAGTCGCGGCTCGAGCCGGTGCCGTACTCCTTGCCGGCGACGACGACCAGCGGCACGCCCTTCTGCTTCCAGGCCATGGCCGCCTCGTAGATCGACATCTGCTCGCCGTCGGGACCCTTGGTATAGCCGCCCTCGACGTCCGTCCAGCATCTCGTTCTGATGCGGATGTTGGCGAAGGTGCCGCGCATCATCACCTCGTGGTTGCCGCGGCGCGAGCCGTAGCGAGTTGAAGTCGCGCTCGCGGCACCTGGCGCTCCTCGAGGTAGCGGCCGGCCGGTTCGGCTCTTGAACGATCCGGCCGGCGAGATGTGGTCGGTCGTCACCGAGTCGCCCAGGAGCGCCAGGATGCGCGCATCCTGCACGTCGGTGATCTCGCCCGGCTCCGGCTCCATGCCCTCGAAATAGGGCGGGTTCTGCACGTAGGTCGAGGTCGACGGCCACTCATAGGTCAGCCCGCCCTTGACCTGGATCTCCTGCCAGCGCTCGTCGCCGGCGAAGACGTCGGCGTATTTCGCCTGGAACGCCTCGCGCGTCACGGTCGCGCTCGACCAGCTCGGCGATCTCGTGCGCGGTCGGCCAGATGTCCTTCAGGTAGACGTCGTTGCCGTCCTTGTCCTGTGCCGAGCGGCTCGCGTCGTCACGTCGATGTTCATGTCGCCGGCGATGGCATAGACGACGCACCAGCGGCGGCGAGGCCAGATAGTTCGCCCGCACGTCCGGGTTCACCCGGCCCTCGAAGTTGCGGTTGCCCGACAGCACCGAGCAGGCGACCAGGTCGGCGTCGTGGATCGCCTTCGAGATCGGCTCGGGCAGCGGCCCGGAATTGCCGATGCAGGTCGTGCAGCCATAGCCGACGAGGTTGAAGCCGAGCGCGTCCAGGTCCTCTGTCAGCCCGGCGCTTGTCGAGGTACTCGGTGACCACCTGGCTGCCCGGCGCCAGCGAGGTCTTGACCCAGGGCTTGCTGGTCAGCCCCTTCTCGCGCGCCTTGCGCGCCACCAGCCCGGCGCCGATCATGACATAGGGGTTCGAGGTGTTGGTGCAGGAGGTGATCGCCGCGATCACCACCGAGCCGTCGCGGATCTCGTAGTCGGCGCCCTCGACCGGCGCGCTCTTGTGCGGACCGCCGTTGCCCGGGATATGTCCGGCGCCGGCCGGCCGCCCTCGTGCGCCCAGTCCTCCTTGCGCTCCTCGCGCGACGAGGGGGCGCGGTGCTGCAGCACGACGTCGCCGAACGCCTTGGCCGCGTCGGACAGCGCCACCTTGTCCTGCGGCCGCTTCGGGCCGGCGAGCGAGGGCTCGACGTCGCCCAGGTCGAGCTCCAGCGTCGAGCTGTAGACCGGGTCGTAGTCCGGCCCGCGCCACATGCCCTGCGCCTTGGCATAGGCCTCGACCAGCGCGATCCGCGTCCTCGTCGCGGCCGGTCGTCTCCAGGTAGCGCAGCGTCTCCTGGTCGATCGGGAAGAAGCCGCAGGTCGCGCCGTATTCCGGCGCCATGTTGCCGATCGTCGCGCGGTCGGCCAGCGGCAGGTGGTCGAGCCCCGGCGCCGTAGAACTCGACGAACTTGCCGACGACGCCGTGCTTGCGCAGCATCTGGGTGACCGTCAGCACCAGGTCGGTGGCCGTCACGCCCTCCTTCAGCGCGCCGGTCAGCTTGAAGCCGACCACCTCGGGGATCAGCATCGAGATCGGCTGGCCCAGCATCGCCGCCTCGGCCTCGATGCCGCCGACGCCCCAGCCGAGCACCGCCAGGCCGTTGACCATGGTCGTGTGGCTGTCGGTGCCGACCAGCGTGTCCGGGATAGGCGACCTCGACGCCGTTCTGGTCCTTGTCGCTCCAGACCGCCTGGCCGAGATATTCCAGGTTCACCTGGTGGCAGATGCCGGTGCCCGGCGGCACGACGCGGAAATTGTCGAACGCGTCCTGGCCCCATTTCAGGAACTGATAGCGCTCGCCGTTGCGCTCGTATTCGCGCTCGACGTTCAGCTGGAACGCGCGCGGATTGCCGAACTCGTCGACCATCACCGAGTGGTCGATCACCAGGTCGACACGGGTTCAGCGGGTTGATCTTCTCCGGGTCGCCGCCCAGCGCCACCATCGCGTCGCGCATCGCGGCGAGGTCGACGACGGCGGGCACGCCGGTGAAGTCCTGCATCAGCACGCGGGCCGGCCGGTAGGCGATCTCGCGCGGGTTCCTGCCGCCCTTCTCGGCCCACTCGGAGAAGGCGCGGATGTCGTCCTGGGTGACGGTCTTGCCGTCCTCGAAGCGCAGCATGTTCTCCAGCACGACCTTCAGCACCGCCGGCAGGCGACCGAAGCTCCCGAGCCCGGCCTTCTCGGCCGCCTCGATCGAGTAGTAGGCGACCTGGTCGCCGCCGGCCTCGAGCTCGCGGCGCGTCTTCGCGGTGTCGGTTCCGACGGTGATCGGCATGGCTGGGTTCCCTTGTCCTCGCTGCGACCGCCCGCCGCGTCCGTCCGGGCCTGCCGGGCCGTCATCGGACTCGCGGGGGCAGGATTCACCCGAGCTGTTTGGCGGGATTTCGGGGCGAACGCAGACCTGCGGCCGTGATGCCGCGTCCCTACGGATGCCTTCCCTGCGCGACGGCCGCGCCTTACCAAGGCCGCCCATGGAGCTTGTCCTCGAACGACCTGGCGTGCCGGCGCGGCGGAAGCGGCGGTGTTCGCCGGGCTCGACTTCCGGCTGGCCGCCGGGACGGCGGCGCTCGTGCGCGGGCCGAACGGCGCCGGCAAGTCCAGCCTGCTGCGCATCGTCGCCGGGCTGCTGCCGCCGGTCGCGGCGGCGACGTGCGGCTCGGCGGGCGCTCGCTGGCGCAGCGACCGCGCCGGCCTGCAGGAGCGGCGTCGCGCTTGCCGGCCATCTCGACGCGGTCAAGCCGGCGCTGACGGTCGCCGAGAACCTGCGGCTTCTGGGCCGGCATCCTCGGCGCCGGGCGCGGGCGGCGCCGCGGCGGCGCTCGACCGCTTCGGCCTCGGCGCCGATCGCCGACCGGCCCGCCGGCCAGTGCTCGGCCGGGCAGCGGCGCCGGCTGGGGCTGGCGCGGCTGCTGGTCGTCGACCGGCCGCTCTGGCTGCTCGACGAGCCGACCGTCTCGCTCGACGCGGCCTCGGCGGCGCTGGTCGCCGATCTGGTCGCGCGCGCACGCCGCCGCCGGCGGCATGGCGCTGATCGCCACGCATATCGACCTCGGGCTCGGCGCGGTGCCGGTGCTGGAGATGCCGGCGCCGCCGGCGCGGCGATCCGGCCGCCGGCGCGCGACGCCTTCCTCGAGGGCGAGTGGTGAGCGCCGCTTTCCGCGCTGCTGCGCCGCGACGTGCGCGCTGGCGCTGCGGCTCGGCGGCGGCGGCGGCATCGGGCTCGCCTTCTTCGTGCTGACGGTCGTCCTCGTGCCGCTCGGCGTCGGGCCGCGAGGCCGGCGGTGCTGGCGCGCATCGCCGGCGGCGTTGCTGTGGATCGCGGCGCTGCTGGCCGCGCTGCTGTCAGCCTCGACCGGCTGTTCCAGGCCGACTGCGAGGACGGCTCGCTCGACCAGCTGATGCTGGCGCCGATGCCGCTCGAGCAGGTGGTGCTGGTCAAGGCCGCGGCGCACTGGCTGACCACCGGGCTGCCGATGACGCTGGTCGCGCCGGTGCTGGGCGTGATGCTGCAGCTGCCGCGCCGCGGCCTGCCGGCGCTGGTCGCTGGCGATGGCGGCTGGGCACGCCGGCGCTCAGCCTGATCGGCGCGGTCGGCGCGGCGATCACCGTCGGCGTGCGGCGCGGCGGGCTGCTGCTCTCGATCCTGGTGCTGCCGCTCTACATGCCGACGCTGATCTTCGGCGCCCGCGCCGTCGAGCGGCGCTGCTGGCGCTCGACCCTGTGCCGACGCTGGCGCTGGTCGGCGGCGATCAGCCTGCTCCGGCCGCGCTCGCGCCCTTCGCCGCCGCCGCGGCGCTGCGCATCAACGCGCGCTGACATGGCCGTCGGCCGACCGGGCGTGGTGGCCACGCGGAATCGACGCCGGTGCGATGCCTCGATGAACTGGTAGAGCGAGAACGCGACCAGCCCGGTGCCGGAGACCCCCAGCATCGCGCGCCCGTGCCAGGCGCTGTGGATCTCCTCGAGCGCGTGGCCGAAGCCCCGGCCGCCGCGGGGTCGAGCGTCCAGCCCGCCCGGGCGATGAAGCCGCCCATCACCGCCAGCACGATGCCGCGGGCGATCAGGCCGAAGGCGAGGACCGGAACCAGTCGCGGCAGTATCACCGTGCGCCGCATGTGGCGGCGGTAGCGGCTGCTGCCACCCTTCCAGATCGAGTAGAAGCCGAACGAGACCGTGCCGATCCCGATCAGCACGACGAACCACCGTCCCGTCGGGTGCCCGATCAGTCCGGCGACGATGTCGGTCAGCACGCCCCGGCTGTGCGTGGCGAATCCAGCGCCGCCGAAGGCCAGCTTCAGGGCGTACCAGGCGAATGCGACGTGCAGGAGCGCGACGAAGAACAGCCCGAAGCGCTCGACCCAGCCGAAACCGCGGCCGTGTCCGGCAAGGTCCAGCACCGAGATCGAGGCCGCGCCAGACCGCGTAGAGCAACAGCCCGGCGGACAGCACGAGCAGCACCGGCATGTTCCAGGGCTGCTCCTTCAGCGCCTGCAACGAGCCGAGGAAGCCCTCGGCCGAGCCGCCGCTGGCCGCGGCGCCCAGCGCCAGCAGTCCGACGATGAGGTAGACGAGCCCGCGCGCCGCATAGCCGGCGCGCATCGCTCCGACGACGAACAGGCTGCCGATCCTCGACATGCATCCTCACACGGGCGGTCCGGCCGACCCGTGCGCGCGCGAATGCGCGCTCGGCGGCCATGGGTTCATACCCGATAACGCGACGCGGTGGCGTCGCGATCGACTGGCCGACACCGTCTCGGTGCATGTGGCGACGTCCCGGCTGAGGGGACCGGGCGTCAACGGCCGGAAGGTGCGACGCCCGGGCCGTTCTGCGGTCCGCCGACAGGCAAGCCGGCGGCCGGCGATCGGCGGGCGGCCTCGCCAGCGGACGGGCGATAGATGTCGGCGAAGGCCGAGCCGCGGCGCTCGAAGACGGCCCAGATGAAGGCGTGGTCGTCGGCTGTCAGATGGCTGCGCCAGCCGCCGACGCGGCCCTCTCGGGTCTTCAGCGCCCGATCGTCGCCGACCGCGCCCGAGGCCAGCCTGTCCGAGTCGAAAAAGCCGCTGCGCTCCTTGGTCCGCAGGTTGTCGAAGCGCGAGAAGGCGACGGCCTCGCGCAGCGCTTCGGCGTCGGGCTCTCCCAGCCCGAAGAACCGCACTGTCTCGGCAAGCGCCGCCTCGGCGTCCTTGTGCAGGCGCTCGTAGGTCTGGACGAGCGCCTCCTCGGCCTCGCCCGTCCGCGCCGACCAGCGGGCCCAGCTGGCGGCGACCTTCTCGGCGCCGGTCTTCGGATCGCGGACGAACTTGGAGATCGTGCCGTCGAAGACGCGGGCACGGAACCGGGCGTGGTGATAGGCCGAGACCAGCAGGTCTTCCGGACCGCGCAGCAGGAACAGCACGCGCCGGCCGCGCCACAGCCGGGGATCGGCGACCGACGGGTCGTCGGGTCCGACATCGCCCAGGAAGTTCGCCCCGTTGTGCTCGTAGCCGACGCGCGGCAGGCCGAGCCCGGCGGCCAGCTCGGCCGGCTCGATCGCGTCGCGCAGGTCGAGCCCGTGCCGCAGCGCGAGGTATGCCCCCAGCATCACGCGGTGCCAGGTGCGGCCCGATTTGGGGAACGAGACGACGAAGGCATCGCGCTCGCGTCGCTGTCGTCGGATGGTCCGCAGCTCGCGGCGCCTGCGCCTCAGCCTGGCGAAGAACTGCATGGGGCCGTCTCCCGCAGCCGTCGCAGAGCCGTGCCGCCCCGGCCGGCGCCGCCGCTCAGATGTCGAAGAAGACCGTCTCGTCCTCGCCCTGCAGGCGGATGTCGAAGCGATAGGCGTTCTCGCCCGTCGGGTCTGGCGATCAGCGTCGGCACGCGGTTCTGGTGCTCGAGCCGGGTCAGGATCGGGTCCTCGGCGTTCGCCTCCGCCTCGTCCGGAAAGTACATTCGCGTGTGCAGCCCGATATTGATGCCGCGCGCGACGATCCAGAACAGTGATGTGCGGCGCCTGCAGCCGGCCGTCGGGGAACGGCACGCGGCCGGGCTTCACCGTCTCGAAGACGCACTCGCCGGTCCTATAGTCGCCGGCCCGCCGGCCCCAGCCGGTGAAGTTCGGGTCGGCCGGGCCGCGCGGGTCGTCGGCGATAGAGGCCGTCGGCGTCGGCCTGCCAGATCTCGACCAGCGCGTCGCGGAGCGGCGTGCCGGTGCCGTCGATCACCGTGCCGCCGACCGTGATGCGCTCGCCCGCGCGCACCTGTCGCCGACCATCGCGGCGCCGAGGTCGTCCGGGATAGACGCCGCCGATGCCGCAGAAGTTCGGCACGCAGCCGATATGGACATACGGCCCCGCGGTCTGGCGACGGGCTTTCCTTGAGGCGTTCGAGTGCTGCATGTCAGTTCCCCTCCAGCCGGTTCTCGAACAGGGTCGAGCGCCGCCCGCGCAGCACGATGTCGAAGCGGTAGGCGCGGGCGTCCATCGGGACCGTCTCGCCCATGTCGAGCCGCGCCGTCAGGCGATCGACGGCCTCTGGCGGGACGGTGCCGACGATCGGGCAGAGCGGGATCATCGGATCGCCCTCGAAATACATCTGGGTGATCAGCCGCTGGGCGAAGCCGCTGGCCGAAGAGCGAGAAGTGGATATGCGCCGGCCGCCAGTCGTTGCCGCCGTTCGGCCAGGGGTAGGCCCGGGCTTGATCGTGCGGAACTCGTAAGAGCCGTCCTCGCCGTGATCGTCCGCCCGCAGCCGCCGAAATTCGGGTCGAGCGGCGCGATATAGCCCTCCTTGTGGCGGTAGCGGCCGCCGGCATTGGCCTGCCAGACCTCGATCAGCGCGCCGGGCACGCCGCGGCCGCGTCTCGTCCAGCACGCCGGCCGTAGACGATGATGCGCGGGCCGATGGCGCTCTCGCCGGCGGCCGCGTAGTTCACGGTCAGGTCGTTGTCGAGCGGCCCGATCATCCCGTGGCCGAAGACGGGGCCGGTCGTCTCGGACAGCGTCTGCGGCATCGAGACCAGGGCCCGCCCCGGCGAGCGGGTGGTCGACGAGCGATAGCGCGGCGTCAGCGCCTGCGGCTGCCAGCCCCGGTCGCGCGCGAAGATGCCGCCGGCCGCCGGCCGCCTGTTCGGGATGTTCATGACGTCACCTCCCTGAGCCGCACCTCCTCGGCCCTCACCACCATCACCGCCTCGGCACCGCCGGGTGGCGCGACAGCCGCGCCTGCGCCGCGAGCCGGATCGGCGCATTCGGCGCGCCAAAGCCGGTATAGCCGTCGCGCTGCACGATCTCGAAGAAAAACCGCTCGGCGACCACACGGGTATAGACTTGGAGATAGCGGCCGTCCTCGTCCTCGTCGTACATCATGCCATGGCCGCGCAGCCGGCCGGACAGCGCTGCATCGAGGCCGAAGCGCGCCTCGAGGTCGTCGTGGTAGTTGGCCGGGATCGGCAGCAGCTCGAGCCCCGCCGCCCGCATGGCGTCGACGGCCGCGAAGATGTCGCCGGTGGCGAAGGCGACGTGCTGCACGCCGGCGCCGAAGAACTCGTCGATGAAGCGGCTCGACTGGGTCTGCCGGCCCTGCGACGCGTTCAGCACCACCTGCACGGCGCGGCCCGGCGAGAACAGCACCTGGCTCTCGACCAGCCCGGCCGGATCGGCGACATCGACCTGCGGGGTCCGGTCGAAGCCCAGCACGGCGGCGTAGAACAGGCGCCAGGACGGCAGCTCCTCGAACGGGATCGTCTGGGCGATGTGGTCGATCCGGGTCAGCCCCGTCTGCGGCGTTGCGCGGGCCGGCGCCGGGTCGAACTCGACCTCCCAGACGCTCGCCAGCTCGGTCCCGCGGTCGAGGAAGTGGACCAGCGAGCCGCCAACGCCGCGGATCGCCGGGATGCTCAGCTCGCCCGTGGCGACGGGCTGGCGATGCGGCGTCGCCAGCAGCGCCTCGGCCCGCTCCATCGCGCGCGCCGCGTCGCCGACCCAGAGGCCGAGTGCGGCGACCGACGGCCCGTGCGCCAGGTAGTGCGAATGCGCGAGCCCGTCGGGATCGGTGTTGATGACGAGGTTGATCTCGCCCTGCGCATACCGGTCGACGGATTTCGAGCGGTGCCGCCCGGCATGCGCGAAGCCCATCGCCCGGAACAGCCGGTCGAGCTCTGCCGCTTCGGCCTCGCCGACGGCGAACTCGATCCAGCCGACGCCCTCGGCGTGCGCGCGGGGCGGCAGGGGCGTCCCGTCGCGCGCCCGGCCGAGCAGTGCGATCAGCGAGCGCTCGCCATCCGCGGCGACCTGCCGCGGCGACCCCATGCGGAAGCGGTCCGAGAAGACCTCGTGGCTCAGCCAGCCATCATAGCCGGTGGCGCCCAGCGCCGCCATGAAGGCGTCGAGGTCCATCTCGCCCTGGCCGGGAAAGCAGCGGTGGTGGCGCGAGAGCAGCATCACGTCCATGCCGATGCGGGGCGCGTCCGAGACCTGGACAAAGGCGATGCGGTCGGCCGGCACGGCGCCGATCGGTTCCGTGGGATAGCCGGGCGCGAGGATGTGGAAGGCGTCGAGCACCAGGCCGACGGCCACGTGGTCGGCGCGGCGCACAACCTCCCAGGCGTCGCGCCAGTCGCGGATGTGCCGGCCCCAGGCCAGCGCCTCGAAGCCTATGGTGATGCCGGCCGGCGCGGCGATCTCGCCGAGCGCGCGAAAGTCCCCGGCGGCGCGGTCGATCCCGCCCTCGGCCGCGGGGTGGACGCTGGAGCAGACCAGCAGGTTCGGCGTGCCGAGCCGGACCGCCAGCTCGACGCGGCGGCGGGCACGCTCCAGGGCGCGGTGGCGGAGCGGGCCGGCCAGCCCCTCGAAGTCGCGGAGCGGTTGCAGGGCGGCGATCTGAAGCCCGAGGTCGCGGGCCATGGCGGCGATCTCCTCGGGCGCCCGCTCCGAGGCGAGGACGTCGGTCTCGAAGAGCTCCACGCCATCGAACCCGGCCGCGGCGATCGCCTGCAGCTTGTCGCGCAGCAGCCCGCCCATCGAGACCGTGGCGATGCAGGTACGCATCAGGCGCCGGCCTTCTCTGCCGCCAGCGCGGCGCGCAGCGCGGCCGGATCGACGGGCCGGCCAGAGAACAGCGCCCAGGCGTCGACGCCCTGGTGAAAGAAGAGCTCGTAGCCCGAGATGATCGCCAGCCCCTCGGCGGCCGCATCGGTCAGGAACTGCGTGTCGACGGGGGTGTAGACCGCGTCGAACGCCCATTCCGCCCCCGGCATTGCCGCGCGCGGCAGCGGCGTGCCGTCATGGCCGACCATGCCGACCGGCGTGCAGTTGATCAGCCCGGCCGCCCCGCCCGCCGCCTCGGCCGCGTCCCCGGTCACGCTGACGAGCAGCCCCGGCCGCGCCGCCGCCAGCGCCCGCGCCAGCCCCTCGGCGCGGCCGATGTCGCGCTCGGCGATCCGCACCTCGTCGGCGCCGAGCGCGATAAGCGCGAACGCCACCGCCTTGCCGACGCCGCCGGCGCCGATCAAGCAGACGGGGCCCGGCGGCGCCTCGCCGCGGATCCCGCGATAGGCGGCGACAAAGCCCGAATAGTCGGTGTTGTACCCGCTCGGCCTGCCCCGACCGTCTCCGGGGAAGACGACCGTGTTCACGGCGCCGATGGCGCGCACCAGCGGGTCCTCGACCGTCACGCGGCCGGCGGCGCGCTCCTTATAGGGATAGGTCACGTTGATGCCGCGAAAGCCGCCGGTCGCGGCATGGAGGAACACCGCGTCGAAGTCCGCGCCCATCTCGTGCGGCACCAGCCGCTCGTAGCGCACGTCCAGCCCGCAGAGACGGCCGGCGAGATGATGCAGCAGCGGCGCCTTCGAGCGGGCGATGTTGTCGCCGATCAAGCCGAGCAGAAGGTCTGGCATCGTCTATCCGATGGATCGCGCGGCGCCGGACTCGGCACCGGTCACTGACCTTAGGGCAGAGCTCGGGTGAGGTCGACACGCATGTCCGGCGGCGGCGGGCGGCTGGCCGTCCGGATCGCCTTGCGCGCCGGGACCGGCGGTGGCAGAGCAATGCCGCCTGCCCCCTCGCGCCCGCCCCGGCGCCCGCCCCGGCGCCCGCCCGCAAGCAGTCCGCCGACCAGCGACGGGATCAGGATTGTCCGCGACTTTCTCCGCCGGGTCCGCGAGATCGAGAACGCGTGGATCCCGATTGCGGACGGCACGCGGCTGGGGTGCGCGCTGACCGACATGCTCGGCCGGGGCGGCACGGCTTTGCCGATCGCCATGAGGCCACCCGACCCGGCCCTCGTCGGCGACCGCTGGCGCGGGATGTGGAAGGCGCGGCTCGACGGGACGGCCTGTGGCTGCTCTCTTGGCGACGGCAGCTTGTCCTGGACCGATTTCTGGCGCGGGTACCAGGCCCAGCCATCGCTGTCATCGGCCGGCACCCGCGCGGCCTCCGGGCAGGGGATGCCGTCGAAGAACTGCAGCGGCCAGGGGTCGGCCTCGCAGACGGGCATCAAGCGCCGAACGCGCAGCCTTCCAGCGCCGCCACGGCTAGACGACGCGGACCGTCACATCGACGTTGCCGCGGGTCGCGTGGCTGTATGGGCAGATCTCCTCATGCGCCTTTCGCGCGAGCTCCTCGGCCTTCTCGCGCTCCACCCCCGGCAGGTGCACCTCGAGCTCGGCCGTGATGCCGAACCCGCCGCCCGAGCGCGGGCCGATGCCGACCGTCGCGGTGACGCTGGCGTCGTCCGGCACCTCGGTGCCGACCTTGCCGGCGACCGCCTTCATCGCGCCGAGGAAGCAGCCCGAATAGCCGAGCGCGAAGAGCTGCTCGGGGTTCGTTCCCTCGCCGCCGGGCCCGCCCAGCGCCTTCGGCGTCGTCAGCTTGACGTTCATCGTGCCGTCATCGGTCTTGGCGGCGCCGTTGCGTCCGCCGGTGGCCGTCGCGCTGGTCGTGTATTTCACATCCACGGACATTCTTGCCTCCTCGCCTCCTGTTGCCGCTCGCAACGCGCGCCGGCATAGCATAGTTGCGGCTGGCGTGCAGGCCAGTCGCCGGTCGCGTCGCGACACGCCGGCGGCGCGGCATCCGGTGCGCTGGGAGGCCCGAAGGGGGAAAGCTCATGTCCGTGATGCTGGTGACCGGCGGCAGCCGGGGCATCGGAGCCGCCGTCTGCCGGCTGGCCGGCGCGGCCGGCCGGCCGGTCGCCGTGAACTATGCGCGCGACCGGGCGGCGGCGGAGGCCGTCGTCGCCGGGATCGCCGCCGCGGGCGGCCGCGCCCTGGCCGTCGGCGGCGACGTCTCGCGCGAGGAGGACGTCGCCGCCATGTACGACGCGGCCGAGGGGCTCGGGCCGGTGACCGCGGTCGTCATCAACGCCGGCATCGTCGGCCAGGTCTCGACGATCGCCGAGATGACGACAGACCGCGTGCGCCGCGTCTTCGACGTCAACGTGCTCGGCGCCTTCCTGACGGCGCGCGAGGCGGCGCGGCGGATGCCGACCGACCGGGGTGGCCCTGGCGGCGCGGTCGTCATCGTCTCGTCGGCCGCCGCGCGCATCGGCTCGCCCTTCGAGTTCGTCGACTATGCGGCGTCGAAGGGCGCGATGGACACGCTGACGCTGGGCCTGGCCAAGGAGCTCGGGCCGGGCGGCGTTCGCGTCAACGCCGTGCGCCCCGGGCTGATCGAGACAGACATCCACGCCTCGGCGGGCGCGCCCGACCGGGTGGCGCGGCTGGTCGGCGGCGTGCCGCTCGGCCGCCCCGGCTCGGCCGACGAGGTGGCCGAGACGATCGTCTGGCTGGCCTCGGACGCCGCATCCTATGTCAGCGGCGCGCTGGTCGACGTCGGCGGCGGGCGCTGAGGCCGGTCCGGCGACGTTCAGCCGCCTTCGGCCCGCTTGACGGCGGGGAGGATGTACTTCTCGATGTCGCGTGCCATGATCGGTCCGACGTGGCGGTAGACGATCGTGCCGTCGCCGTCGACGACGAAGGTCTCGGGCACGCCATAGACGCCGAACTCGATCCCGGTCCGGCCGGTGTCGTCGGCGCCGATCAGCCGGAACGGATTGCCCATCTCGGCGAGGAAGCCGGTGGCAGCGCCGGGTTCGTCCTTGTAGTTGATGCCGTAGAGCGGCACGCCGCTCTCGGCCAGCGCCATCAGCTGCGGGTGCTCGGCGCGGCAGGGGGCGCACCAGCTCGCCCAGATGTTGACGAGCTTGACGCCGGGCGCCTTCAGGTCCGCGGTCGACAATCCCGGGGCATCGTCGCCGAGGCCGGCAAGCGCGAAGTCGGGCACCGCCTTGCCGACCAGTGCAGAGGGCAGCGACTCGACGTCGTCGCGCTGCAAGCCCAGCATGAAGACGGCCAGCACCAGCGCCGCCACCAGCGCCGGCACCAGCATCCAGAGACGGAAGCCGGCCGGGCGCGCCTCCCGCTGGTCGTCGGCGCGGGGGCTCATCGCCGGCGCCCGCGGTCGAGCCCTCGCGCTTGCCCGCGCTCCAGGCCGCGGAGCTCGCGCCGGGCGCGGCGGCTAGCGGCGACGCTCGACCAGATCAGCGCGCCGATGATCACCGCCGCCGCCGCGTAGGCCGCGACGACATAGACGGCGTACTTGTCGGCGAACAGGCTCATGCCGCGCCCCTCATGCCGCCACCGCGGCGAAGCGCAGCGCCCGGGCCCGGCGCAGGCGGATCTCGGTCCGCGTCCGCAACAGCAGCAGCGCGAGGAACAGCACGTAGAAGGCGACGATGCACAGATAGAGCGGCATCCGGAAGGCGTCGTCGATGCGCTGCCCCGCCTCGATCGACAGCGACGAGTCCTGGTGCAGCGTCGAGAAGAACCGCACCGCATAGCGCGAGAGGAACGCGAACACGACGCCGACCAGGCAGAGCACCGCCGAGAGGTCGGCGGCCTTTTCCGGCTCGTCGATCGCCGTCCACAGCGCCATGTAGCCGAGATAGAAGAAGAACATGATCAGCACCGCGGTCAGCCGCGCGTCCCAGACCCACCAGGTGCCCCACATCGGCTGACCCCAGACGGCGCCGGTGATCAGCGCGACGGCGGTGAAGGCGGCGCCGATCGGGGCGGCCGCCTTGGCGACCAGGAACGAGACATGGTGCCGGCGGACGAGGCCGACGCCGCTCGCCACCGCCATGACGAAATAGGTGTTGATGGCCAGCATCGCCGCCGGCACGTGCAGGAAGATGATCTTGACGGTCGACCCCTGCTGGTAGTCGGGCGGCGTCGCGAACAGCGCCCAGCCCAGGCCGGCCGCCAGCAGCACGGCCGCCGCCGCACAGAGCGGCCCGAGCGCCGGCGCCGTGACGCGCATGAACTCGGCCGGGTTTGCATAGCGCCAGATCGACATGGCCGATAGGTAGAGCCGCGCGGGCGGCAACTCAACAGCTTCGACAGGCCCGCCTGCCAACTCGGCCTATGCTCGCGCCCGGCCGGACGCCCCGTCCGGCCTTCCCCGGCACCAATGCGACGCCGACCGCACGACCCGAGGCCGGAGCGAGGGCCAGCGGGTCCCGGCGCGCGCGGATGCGCGCGGTGGGGGCATGTCTTGGCGCGCCTCGCGCGCCGCTGCTTGATATGCCTGTTTTCAGGACACCCAGAAAGCCTTCTCCAGGTCGTGGAAGTCTCCGGCCGGGCCCTCGAACTTGTTGCGGCCGAGCTCCAGCACATAGACGTCGTCGGCGATCTTCAGCGCCTGGCGGATCTCCTGGTCGACCAGCAGGATCGTCAGCCGGTCGCGCCGGGCGAGGTCGGTCAGCATCTGGTAGACCTCGGCCGCCAGCATCTTCGAGAGGCCCGCCGTCGGCTCGTCGACCAGCAGCATCCGCGGCTCGGACATCAGGGTCCGGCCGATCTCGACCATGCGCTGCTGGCCGCCGGACAGCTCGCCGGTCACCTGCCGGCGCTTGTCGCGGAGCGCCGGAAAGCGCTCGTAGTTCGCCTCGATCTTGCGCGCGCACCTGGGCGCGGTCGCGCCGGAAGGTCCAGCCGCCCAGCTCGAGGTTCTCCTCGACCGACATGTCCTTGAAGATGCCGGGGTTCTGCGGGATGTAGGCCAGCCCCTTCAGGATCCGCTGGTGCGTCGGCACGTCGAGGATCGACTTCGCCCTCCAGCAGGATGTCGCCTCGAATTGGGCCGCAGGAAGCCGAAGGCGGCCTTCAGCGCCGTCGACTTGCCGACGCCGTTCGCGCCCAGCACCGCGGTGATGCGGTGCCGCCGCGCCCGGATGTTCAGTCCCTGCAGGATGTTCAGGTCGCGGTAATAGCCGACGTAGAGGTCGCGCAGCTCCAGCACCGCGTCACCGCCGGCTTGCGCGGATGACGGGGCGGCGGCGCTCACGCCGCGTCCTCCTCGTCGGTGCCGAGATACGCCTCGATGACGGCCGGGTCGCGCTTGACGACGTCGGGCAGGCCGTCGGCGATCAGCTCGCCGAAGTTCAGCACCAGCAGCCGCTGGCAGAGCGAGAAGATCGAATCCATCTGGTGCGAGATCAGGATGATCGCCTTGCCCTCGCCGTTCACCCGGCGGATGTAGGCGTAGATGATCTCCATCAGCCGCGGGTGGACGCCGGCGAAGGGCTCGTCGAGGATGATGACCTGCGGGTCCAGCATCAGCAGCCGGCCGAGCTCGAGCAGCTTCTGCTGCCCGCCGCGTCAGCGCCTGCGCGTACTCGTTGCGCAGGTGGGCCATGGTCAGGAACTCCAGCACCTCCATCGCCCGGTCGTGCAGCCTCGGCCTTTGCGCCGCCGCATCGCCAGCGCCGGGACGTAGAGGTTCTCGAGCACCGTCATGCGCCGGAACGACCGCGTCACCTGGAAGGTGCGCCCCAGCCCGGCGCGCGCCACCTGGTAGGGCTGGAGCTGGTCGATGCGCCCGCCGTTCAGGTAGACGGTGCCGCTCTCGGCGTGACGGCGCCGTCGAGGATGTTGGTCAGCGTCGTCTTGCCGGCGCCGTTCGGGCCGATCAGGCCGATCAGCTCGGGCCCCTCGACCTCGAAGCTGACGCCCTTCAGCACCTCGTTGCCGCCAAAGCGCTTGCGGACCTTCGTCGCGACCAGGTGCGTCATCGCGCCCAGCTCCTCATCGGACGGGCTCCACGGCGTCTTTCAGCTCGGGCTCGGTGACCGTCTCGCTCGCGGCGCGGCGCTTCGCGACCGTCTCGGCGGCGACGTGGCCGCGGGTGAAATAGGTGATGGCCGGCGCGATCAGCCCGTTGCGGCAGAAGCGCAGCACCAGCATCAGCAGGATGCCGAAGACGACCAGCCGCCACACCGTCATGTCGACCGTGACGCCGGCCGACCGTGAAGCTGTTGCGCAGCATTTCCAGCGCGAACTGGATCAGGATGGCGCCGAGCGCCGCGGCGACGAAGTTCTCGACGCCGCCGATCACCGCCATGGCGACGACCAGGCTCATCTGCAGCAGGAACAGGTTGTTGGGCGTGATGATGCCGACGTAATAGCCCTGCACGGCGCCGGCCGCGGCCGCCATCATGGTGGTGACGACGAAGACCAGCACCTTGTAGCGCGTGGTGTCGACGCCCAGCGCCGCGGCGGCGTCCTGGTCCTCGCGCAGCGCCCGGACGAACAGGCCGAAGCGCGATCGCGCCAGCCAGGCGAGGATGCCGAGGCACAGCAGCAGCAGCCCCAGCATGACGTAATAGGGCGGCAGCTTCGCGGTCTCGCCGAAATGCCTGCCGAAGAGCGTGATGCCGTCCGGGAACAGCGGCGGCATCTCGATGCCCGCCTGGCCGCGCGTCAGCCAGATCTCGGCCGAGATGGTGGCGCGCACGATCTCGGCGAAGCCGAGCGTGAAGAGCGCCAGATAGGCGGCGCGCAGGCGCAGCACCAGCACGCCGACGAGGAAGCCGAAGAGCCCGCCCGTCAGCGTGCCGACAGGATCACGCCCAGCCAGATCGGCATGGGCGTCACCTGCAGCGCGCCGCCCGCCGCCGCCAGCGCCTGTTGCAGGCAGTCCTGCGTCAGCGTCGTCGAGGTCACGCCGATCGGGTTGACGACGACCAGCCAGTGCCGCCAGATCCGGAACTCGTCGCAGAGCCCCGTCGGCTCGCGGCGAGAGCCAGAGGTAGTGGCTGAACAGCGCCGCCGTGTAGGCGCCGATGCCCATGAAGCCGATGTGTCCGAACGAGAACTGCCCGGCATAGCCCGCCAGCATCGACCAGCTCGACGCCAGGATGGCGTAGAAGAAGGCCGTGATCAGGATGTGCATGACATAGGCGTAGTCGTGCCCCGTATAGACGAACGGGAAGGCGACGAAGAAGGCCAGCAGGAGCAGGCCGAGCGCGTTCGGGACCTGCCGGCGCATCAGACCTTCCCGTGCGTGCCGGCGGCGTATTTCCGCCCGAAGAGGCCGGTCGGGCGCAGCAGCAGCGTCAGCGTCAGCACGATCATGCCATAGGCCGGGATGTAGCTGGCCGCCCGCTGGGCGTCGGGGATGCAGCCGGTGCCCGCGGCCTCGACCAGACCGACCAGGATGCCGCCGATGAAGGCGCCGGGCAGCGAGCCGAGGCCGCCGAGCACGACGATGACGAAGGAGCGCATGGCCGGGATGTTGCCGACCTGCGGCAGCCAGGAGAACGCCTGCACCAGCAGCGCGCCGGCCAGCGCCGCGATCATGCCGCCGAGCGCGAAGGCCAGCATGTTCATCCGGTCGGGGTTGATGCCGATGATGGCGGCGGCCTCGCGGTCCTGGCTGACGGCGCGCAGCGCCTTGCCGGTCCAGGTACGGTGCAGCAGGTACATCAGCGCCAGCAGCACGAGGATGCAGGTCACCGCCGCCGTGAAGCGCGGGTTCGAGATCGTCACCGTGTCGAAGAGGTCGATCGAGCCGCCGCTCATGCGGACCCAGTGCGGGTCGGCGTCCTCGGGGAAGCGCCAGCGCGGAAAGTCGACATAGCGCTGCACCTTGACCGGGCTGGCGCCGGCCATCGCCTGCACGAAGTACTGCAGCGTGAAGGCCAGGCCGAAGGTCGCCAGGATGCCGTACTCGACCGGCCGGTCGAGCTTGCCGTGGTACATCGGCGTCAGCATCGCCCGCTCGAAGACCGCGCCGAGCACGAAGGCGATGCGCGCAGGCGACCAGCACCGCCGACGAGCGGCGGCATCCAGGGCAGCCAGACGATAGGCGATCCAATAGACCAGCATGCCGCCGATCATGTAGAACTCGCCATGCGCGAAGCTGACGACGCCGAGGATCGAGAAGATCAGCGTCAGCCCCAGCGCCATGAAGCCGTAGATGATGCCGATGACCAGCCCGTTGACGATCTGGCGAGGCGACGAAGGCGCCGTTGGTGACGCAGAGGTTGTGCGGGTAGGCGAAGGCGAAGGCGGCGGCGAACAGCACCACCGCCAGGATGGCCGGCGCGACGATCAGGAAGGTCGGTCAGCCGCGGCGTCGCGGCCCAGAGCGGCACCAGGCCCGACCGGCCCCAGCGCGGCGCCCGTCATCGCGCCGACCAAGCGCGTGTCCGTGGTGTCGAGGTTGCGGTGCAGATAGCGCCGGCGGATCAGCAGGGCGCCGATCGCGCCCCAGACGATCATCCAGAGGACGACGCCCCAGAAGATGCCGCGCATGCTCCAACGCCGTCTCCCCCGGCCTGTCGCCGCTGCCCGTCAGGATGACCGCCGGCCGTCGGGCGGCGGACGGCCCCGGCCGGTCAGCCGCCGCGTCACTCGTTCACCCAGACCGGGTCGGCGGTCTTGTAGGTGTCGGGCTAGACGATCGCGGCGTCGGTCGAGGTCTGGCCCTCCTCCTGGTACTGGATCATGGTCAGCGCCACGTCCGGCCACTGGTGCCACCACTCGTCGCCCTTGCCGTCGGCGCTGGGGTCCTTCTTGGTGCCGTAGGGGAAGTAGATCTTGCCCAGCGCGCCCTCGTACTGGATGTTCTCCAGCGCCTCGACGATGGCGTCGCCGTCGGTCGAGCCGGCCTCGTCGATCGCCTGGGCGAGGATGCCGATCGAGTCGTAGGCCTCCATCGCATAGCTCTCGACGTCGGTCTTGCCGGTCTTGCTCCTTGTACTTGCTCGGCGAAGGCCTTGGCCTGCGTCGTTGTACTGGCTCTCGGGCAGGCCGACGCGCTGGACGAAGGCCATCTTGCCGTCCGGCACGTTGCGCCAGTAGGCCTCGCTCTCCAGCGCGTCCTGGCCGGTAATGAAGGGCAGGTCCTGCGGGCCGATGCCGGCATCCGCCGCCTGCTGGGTGAAGTTGTAGGCGGCCTCGCCCGTCACCAGCGTGATGATGAAGTCCGGGTCCTCGGCCTTGATGCGCTGGATGATGCCGGCGAAGTCCTGCGTGCCGATGTCGACCGAGAAGGTCTCGCTGTCGATGCCCTTCGATTCAGGCCCTGCTCGGTCTCCTGCGCGGCCGGGATGCCGTAGTCGGTGTTCTCGGTCAGGATCGCCACCTTCTTGACGTCGGGCGCGAGCGAGCGCGAACTGCCAGAGCGTGCTCGAGGCCCACGAGCTGAGCGGCGCGATGCGGAAAATGTACTTCTGCTTGTCGCCGGTGATCGTGTCGTTCCAGGTCTCGGCGAAGACGACCGGGATGCTCGCGCGCATCGGCGACGTCCTTGGAGGCGACGCCGACCGAGCTGTGATAGCCGCCGCCGACGGCGACGACGTCGTCCTGGGTGATGAACTTCTCCATCACCGCCGCGCCCTTCTCGGGCAGGCCCTCGGTGTCGCCGATCACCACCTCGACGTCGCAGCCGAGCACGCCGCCGGCGGCGTTGATGTCGTCCTGCGCGATCAGCATGGCGTCGCGCATCGCCTCGCCGCCGACGACCGTGCCGGGCGCCGAGAGCGGCGCCAGGCCGCCGATCTTGATCGGGCAGTCCTGCGCCAGCGCGGCGCCCGCGCCGAGCCCGAGGGCGGCGGCCGACGCCGCCGATGCCGCGAAAGCGTTCGCTTCATGGTGTGATCTCCCTGTTCGGTTCCCGGAGGCCGGGTCCCGGATACCCCGCGCCTGAGCCCTGCGCGGCGCACCCCGACTCTGACTAGATCAAGGACAATGCCGCGGCGCAGCGGCCGGCGACAGTCGCCGGATGGTGGCGCCCCCTTGACGTCACCGCGCGCCGGTGTCCGATAGGCGCGAGCGGGACAGAGGAGGCGGCGATGGACGTGCGGGCGAACGAGCGGGTCGTCTGGATGAACGGCGAGTTCATCCCGGAGAGCAAGGCGCTGGTGCCCTATCGCGAGCGCAGCTTCATCTTCGGCGACGGCGCCTTCGACATGACGCGGACCTTCCGGCACCGCATCTTCAAGCTCGACGAGCATGTCGAGCGGCTCTACCGCTCGCTCCGGTCGCTGCGGCTCGACGCGACCATGCCGCCCGAGCAAGATGGTCGAGATCAGCCGCGAGGTGGTGGCGCGCAACCTGCACCTGCTGTCGCCGGACGACGACTACTGGGTGGGCCAGCGCATCACGCGCGGCGTGCAAAAGGCCGAGGGCGACCAGCTGGGACCATTACGGCCCGACGGTGATCGTCGAGTGCACGCCGCTGCCGCTGAGGCGACCGCGCGCATCTCTACCGCGACGGCATCCAGGTGGTGACGCCCTCGGTCCGCCGCACGCCGCCCGAGGCGCAGACGCCGCGCGCGAAGAGCCACAACTACCTGAACCTGGTGATGGGCGATCTCGAGGTGCGGGCGCAGAACCCGGTCGCCTGGGCGGTGCTGCTCGACATGAACGGCAACCTCTGCGAGGGGCTGGGGTCGAACATCTTCCTGGTGCAGGACGGCGAACTGCTGACGCCGCGCGCGAAATTCGTGCTGCCGGGCGTCAGCCGGGCGACGGTGATCGAGCTGGCGGCCAAGCTCGGGCATCCCGTGTCGCGAGGCGGATCTGGACCTCTATGACGCCTACAACGCCGACGAGGCGTTCATCACCTCGACCAGCCTCTGCATCTGCCCGGTGGCCAGCATCAACGGCATGGCGCCCGCCGCCGGCATCTACGGCCCGGTGACGCAAGCGGCTGATCGACGCCTATGTCGAGCTCGTCGACTGCGATTTCGTGCGGCAGTACCTCGACCGACTCTACTGGTCGGGATAAGCTGAATGCTGAGTACCTCAAGTGGGGGTGAGCAAGTGCACGCCGTCAAAGCTCATATCTATGTAAACTATGTGAACCAGCATAGAGAACCAAGACAGCTTCTGGATCAGAACCATCGTCGTAGGGCGGTCTCTGCAGAACTCTTGCAGCGAAGGCCTCGAACTGGGCATAGCCCTGCCTCAAGTGAGTGGCCAGCCAGAGATCAGCACTACAATGTAGCAGCACATCCTTCGCATACGAGACGACAAGCTGCCTGAATTGGTTGCCCTGCCGTAGCCAAGCTTCGAGACATCTACCGCACACATCCTTCCCACTCCTCTACGCATCGTTTCAGGTTACTACTGGTCATGGATTCGAATCGTAACGCATCGACGCGGACCTTGGCCGTTTCAATAACAGCGCCGTACACGGAATAGGTCTGACCGCGCAAACTCGAAGGAGAAGGCTTCTGAAAAACACTAAAGTCGTTTCCGGCATGCACAAAATGAAGGAACTATGTCTCGCTGTGCTTCAGCGCGCCTCCGACCCTCGCCGGGGCCGAGGCACCACATCAGGCCGGCGCGGGTCTGGTCGCGCCAGTTCTGCCAGTGGTGCGCGTCCTTCGGCTCGACATAGCGGGTGCGCACGCCGGTCTGGCGCAGGAAGGCCGCGATCTGGCGGTTCTCGCTGGCCAGCCCCTCGTAGCGGCCGCAGGTCACATAGGCGCGCCGCGCCAGCCGCTCTTCCTCGCTCAGCGTCTCGACGAACGCGTTGACGCGGCGGAAGACGTCGCCCCGGGTCGCGAGCTTGCGGCGGTCGACGACGAACGAGCCGGATTTCAGCACCAGCCCGCCGAAGGCGCGCGGATGCCGGTCGGCCGCCGACAGCGAGGCGACGGCGCCGAGGCTCGCGCCCATCAGCACCCGGCGCGCCCGGCTCGGGCGCCAGCGCGTGGCGCGCCTCGACCGCCGGCACCAGCTCGTCCGCGAGGAAGGCGGCATGGCGCGGATCGTCGACATATTCGGACGTCCGCTCGGGCGACTGGGTCAGCGCGGCGATCAGCGGCGGCAGGTCGCCGGCGTGGATCAGGTTGTCGAGACGGGCTGCAGCCGGCATGGTCGACATAGTCGAAGCCGTCATGCGACGACGACCAGCGGATAGGCGCGCGCAGGATCGTGGCCGGCCGGCAGGTAGATGCCGACCTGCCGCTCCTCGCCGAAGGCGGCGCTGGCGACGCCGATCCGCTCGATCGTGCCCTGCCGGCGTGCCCGGGTCCGGGCGCGCCCAGTCCGGCACCTCGTAGCCCAACGTCATGCAGACAGAGTTCGCGCCGAACGGGTCGGTCGCCAGCTCCGGGTTCAGCGGATCGTTGATCCACTCGCCGCCGCCGTTCCGGCCGATGTCGATCTTGTACTCGAAGCGCGCATTGTCCGGCACGGCGAGGCGCAGATACCAGAGCTGCTCGCCGATAAGCTCGAACGGAAAGGCCCGCGCGGCAGCGACATGAAGTGCCGGAGCACGACGCTGTCCGCCTGCCCCAGCCAGACGAACGTGGCGGAGCCCGGCTCGATCAGTGGGAAGGCCCTGTCCTTCAGCAGGCCGGCGCGCTGGCCGCTCGTGGCGCCCGTGTCCGCCAGCCGCTCGACCAGCGGATGCCGCCTCTCGCGGTCCGAGCCGGAACTCGCCGGCCAGGCGCGGCGGGCGCTCGCGCCTGTTCTCGCCCGGCGCGGGCCGCACTTCAGCCTCGCCCATCTGCAGCGTCTCGCTCATCTGGTGGCTCCCGTTGCCGCAGCGGCGGCCCCGGCGCCCTGCAAGACCCCGTCATATAGCGCTGGCCCGTCGCCTTTCCCAGTCACCGAAGATTGCCGCCGAAGGCCTTCATCTTCGGTTAACGCATGCTGTCGCACCGGCAGCATCTACAGGAACCGATCGCGAGAGAGGGCGTTGAGCGGCTGATTTGTTCGCGCGAGACCGCGGACCGGAGACCCGCCAAGCCGGTTCAGAAATCGTCAGAAAGACCGAACAGGAGCATCAATGGCCGCGCCTACCTACCTGATCACCGGCGGCGCCGGTTTCATCGGCCGCCATCTCGCAGAGGAACTCGAAGCACACGGCGCCAGGGTCCGGATCCTCGACAGCCTCGTCGAGCAGGTCCACGGGCCGGATGCGAAGGCGCCGGCCGAGCTGGCTCCGGCGCCGAGTTTCGCCGCGGCGACATCCGGGATGCCGAGGCGGTGCGCGCGGCGCTTCGCGGCGTCGACGGCGTGTTCCACCTCGCCGCCGAGGTCGGCGTCGGCCAGAGCATGTACGAGATCGACCGCTACACCTCGGTCAACGATCTCGGCACGGCGGTGCTGTTCCAGCAGCTGATCGAGCAGCCGGTGCGCCGCGTCGTCGTCGCCTCGTCGATGAGCGTCTACGGCGAGGGCCTCTACATCAACGACAATGGCGAGCGGATCGACGTGCCGGAGCGACGCGGCCGAGCGATCGGCGCCGGCATGGGATCCGGCGGACGCGCGACGGGCGGCCGCTCCTGCCCGTGCCGACGCCGGAGAGCAAGGCGCCGTCGCTGGCCTCGGTCTATGCGCTCGGCAAGTTCGTGCAGGAGCGGATGTGCGCTGATGGTCGCCGGCGCCTACCGGCATGGAGTGCTGCGCGCTGCGGCTCTTCAACGTCTACGGGCCGGGACAGGCGCTGTCGAACCCCTATACCGGCGTGCTGGCGATCTTCGCCTCGCGGCTGGCGAACGGGCAGCGGCCGATGGTCTTCGAGGATGGCGAGCAGCGGCGCGACTTCGTGCATGTCGAGGACGTCGCGCGCGCCTTCCGCCTGGCGCATGGAGCGGCCCGAGGCGAATGGCCAGGTGATCAACGTCGGCAGCGGCCGCTCGGTCTCGGTCGCCGAGATCGCCGAGCGGCTGGCCGGCTGCGATGGACCGCGCCGGACATCCGGCCGCTCGATCACCGGCGAGGCGCGGCGCGGCGACATCCGGCACTGCTTCGCCGACATCGCCGCGGGCGCGCGAGCTGCTGGGCTTCGAGCCGGCGCGCAGCTTCGACGACTCGCTCGGCGAGCTCGCCGACATGGGTCGCCGGCCAGCGGCCGGACGACCGGGTCGACGCCGCGGCGGCCGAGCTGCGGGCGCGGGGGCTCGTGGCATGACGCTGCTGACGCGCGACGGCCCGTCCTCGTCACCGGCGGCGCCGGCTTCGTCGGCTCGAACCTGGCCGACGCGCTGGCGCGCGACGGGCACAAGGTCGCACGTGCTCGACACGCTGGCCCGCGCCGGGCGTCGATCGAGAACCTCGCCTGGCTCTGCCGCCGGCATCCCGATCGCGTGCGCTGCACCATCGCCGACATCCGCGACGCCGCGGCGGTGCGGGCGGCGGTCGCCGGGGCGTCGGCCGGTCTTCCACCTCGCCGCGCAGGTCGCCGTGACGACCTCGGTCACCGACCCGGTGGCGGATTTCGAGGTGAATGCGCGCGGCACGCTCAACGTGCTCGAGGCGCGCGCGCCAGCCAGCCGGTGCCGCCGCCCGTCATCTTCGCCAGCACCAACAAGGTCTATGGCGACCTCGCCGAGACGACGGTGGAGCTGGTCGACGGCCGGCTGGGCGCCGCGCGATCCGCGCGCTGCGGGCACGGCGTCGGCGAGGCGCAGCCGCTGCACCTCTGCACGCCCTATGGCTGCTCCAAGGGCGTCGCGGACCAGTACGTGCTCGACTATGCGCGCGACCTTCGGCGTGCCCGCCGGCCGTGCTGCGCATGAGCTGCATCTACGGCCCGCGCCAGTTCGGCACCGAGGATCAGGGCTGGGTCGCGCATTTCCTGATCCGGGCGCTGGCAGGGCGAGCCGATCACGATCTTCGGCGACGGCCGGCAGGTGCGCGACATCCTGCACGTCGGCGACGCCGTGCGCGCCTATCGTCGCGCTGCTCGAGCGGATCGACGCGCTGAAGGGGCGGGCGTTCAACCTCGGCGGCGGCCCGGCGAACGCCGTCAGCCTGCGCGACCTGCTGGCAGAGATCGAGGCGTTGCTCGGCCGTCCCGTCCTGCAGAGCCATGCCGAGACGCGCGTCGGCGACCAGCCCTGGTTCGTCTCGGACACCCGCGCGCTGGCCGAGGCGACCGGCTGGCATGCGCGGCTCGGCTGGCGCGACGGGCTGCGCGATCTCGCGCGACTGGCTGGAACGAGGCGATCGGCCGGCACCGCGCGAAAGGGCGGTTGCGTGAGGGTCGCGCTGGTCAATCCGCCCTGGAGCTTCGACGGCAGCATCTATTTCGGCTGCCGCGACGAGCACCTGCCGCTCGAGCTCGGCTATGCCGGGGCGCTGCTGGAGCGGCGCCGGGCACAGGCGCAGCTGTTCGACGGCGCGCTGGACGGGCTCGACATCGCCGGGATTGCCGGCGCGGTGGCGGCCTACGCGCCCGACATGACGGTCGTCACGACGGCGCCGACCTATCTCTTCTGGCGCTGCGCGCAGCCCGAGCTGCGCGTGCCGCGCGTCGTTCCTCGACGCTCTCGGCGGCAGCGGCGGGCGCACCGTCGCCGTCGGGCCGCACGGCTCGGCGACGCCGCGCGCGACGCTGGCCAAGCTCGGCTGCGACCTCGTCGTCCGCGGCGAATGCGAGGAGGCGGTGCGTCGAGCTGGCCGAGGGGCGCGCCACCGGCGAGATCGCCGGCCTCGCCTTCGATGACGGTGCCGAGAACCGTCGTCACCGGCGCGCCGCGCGGCGGCCGCCTTCTCCGACCTGCCGGCGCTGCGCTGGCCGGACGGCTGGATCGCCCGGCACCGCCATCATCACCACCGCTTCGACGGCGCGCCGGAGGCCCGGGCGCCGAGGTCGAGGCGTCGCGCGGCTGCCCCTACAACTGCAGCTTCTGCGCCAAGATCGACTTTCGCGACAAGTATCGCCGCCGCGACCTGGCCGCTGCTGGCCGAGGAGATCGACGGGCTGATCGGGCAGGGCGCCGAGTACCTCTACTTCGTCGACGAGATCTTCCTGCCCTGGAGGGAGCTGCTCGAGCTTCTTGCGCGCGCGCCCGGTGCGGTTCGGCATCCAGACGCGCATCGACCTGTGGAAGCCCGAGATGATCCGCCTGCTCGGGCGCCGCCGGCTGCGTCTCGATCGAGGCCGGGGTGGAAAGCCTGACCGAGACGGGGCGGGACGCGCTCGACAAGAAGTGCCGGCATGTCGACCGACGAGCTGACCAGCGCCTGCTGCTCGCCAGGCGGCACGTGCCCTTCGTGCAGGCGAACCTGATCGAGGTCGCCGGCGACGATCCGGCCGAGATCGCGCGCTGGCGCGGCGCCATGCAGGCGGCCGGCGTCTGGGCGAACGACCCGGTGCCGCTCTATCCCTATCCCAGCTCGCCCGACTACCGCAAGCTGTGGGGCGAGCCTGACGATCGCGCCTGGGAGCGGGCGCATCGACCACTATCTCGGCCTCTTCGACCGTTTCAGCGACATTCAGGAGGCGCGGCCGCTGCCGCTCGAGGCGCTGGAATCCGGCGCCGCCCGATGAGCCTGCGGCTCTTCATGACCACCGATGCCGTTGGCGGCGTCTGGCGCTATTGCCTGACGCTGGCGGGCGAGCTGGCGCGGTCGGGCGTGACCGTCCGGCTGGGCGTGATCGGCCCCCGGCCGACGCGCGACCAGCGCGCCGAGGCCGCGGCCGTCCCGGGGCTGTCGCTGGAGCGGGTCGATGCGCCGCTCGACTGGGTCGCCGGGGACGCCGCCGCGCTGCGTGCCGGCATGCCGCGCCCTCGCTGACCGCCGCCGAGGCATGGGGCGCCGACCTCGTGCAGGTGAACCAGCCGGCCTATGCCGCCGCGGCGCTACGCGATGCCGGTCGTCACCGTCGCCCATTCCTGCGTCGAGACCTGGTGGCGCGGCACGCATGGCGCGCCGGCGCCCGCCGAATGGGCCTGGCATCGCGAAGCGGTCGGCGCGGGCCTGCGCGCCGCAGTGCTCGCCGTCGCGCCCAGCCGTGCCTTCGCCGCCATGCTGCAACAGGTCTACCGCCTCGAGGGCGCGCCGCTTGCGGTGCTGAACGGCATCGCCCCGGCCGCGCCGCGCGGCAGCCAAGGCCGATGCGTGCTCGCGCTCGGGCCGGGTCTGGGACGCATCGAAGAACTTCGCCCTGCTCGACGGCCGCGGCGCCGGCGATCCGCTGGCCGGTCCGGCTGGCCGGCGAGTGCGTCGGCCCCGACGGCGCGTCGGCGCTGATGCTGCGGCATGTGCGGTGCCTCGGCCATCTCGGCCGCCGCGACATGGCGCGAGAGTATGCCGCCGCGCCGATCTATCGTCTCGCCCTCGCTGCACGAGCCGTTCGGCCTCGGCGTTCTCGAGGCGGCGCGATGCCGGCGCGGCGCTGGTGCTGTCGGACATCCCGACCTTCCGCGAGCTCTGGAACGGCGCGGCGCTGTTCTTCGAACCGCGCGACCCGGCCGGTCTCGCCGCCGCCGTCAACCGGCTGATCGACGATGCGGACCTGCGCGCGTCGCATGGCGGCTTCGGCTCGCGGGCGGGCGGCGCGCTACGGCATCGCCGGCACGGCGCGCGGCATGCATTCGAGCCTACGTCTCGGCGGCGGCGGCGGCGCGGAGCGGCCGCCTGATGCGGATCGCCTGGTTCACGCACTCGCTGGTCTCGGACTGGAACCACGGCAATGCGCATTTCCTGCGCGGCGTGCTGGCCGAGCTGATCGCGCCGCGGACATCAGGCGGTCGCCTGGGAGCCGGCGGATGGCTGGAGCCGCACCAACCTGCGCGCGCAGGCGCCCGGAGCCGAGGCGGCCTTCGCGCGGCAGTTCCCGACGCTGGTCTCGCGCAGCTATGCCGGCACCCGCGACCTGCGACCGGGCGCTCGACGGCGCCGACCTGGTCGTCGTCCACGAATGGACCGCGCCCGAGATCGTTCGCGCCATCGGCCAGAGGCGCGCCCGGGGCGGGCGCTTCGCGCTGCTCTTCCACGACACCCACCACCGGGCGGTCTCGGCGCCGGACGAGATGGCGCGCCTACGACCTCTCGGCCTATGACGGCGTGCTCGCCTTCGGCGAGGCGCTGCGCGAGGTCTATCTGCGCATGGGCTGGGGCCGGCGCGTCTGGACCTGGCACGAGGCCGCCGACACGCGCATCTTCCGGCCGCGACCCCGATATCGCCCCGGACGGCGACATCGTCTGGATCGGCAACTGGGGCGACGACGAGCGCAGCGCCGAGCTGCGAGACGTTCCTGATCGGGCCGGCGAAGGCGGCGGGCGCGACGCTCCGTGTGCATGGCGTGCGCTATCCGCCACGCCGCGCTCCGGCGGCTGGCCCGGGCCGGGGCGCGTCATGGCGGCTGGCTGGCCAATGCCGACGTGCCCGGCGTCTTTGCGCGCCACCGGATGACCGTGCACGTGCCGCGCCGGTTCTATGTCACGGCGCTGCCGGGCGTGCCGACGATCCGCGTCTTCGAGGCGCTGGCCTGCGGCATCCCGCTGATCAGCGCGCCCTGGGAGGATCGCGAGGGGCTGTTCCGGCCGGGCGCCGACTTCCTGGTCGCCCGCAGCGGGGCCGAGGCGGAGGCGCACATGCGGCTCTTGAAGAACGATCCGGCAGCACGGCGCGAGGTCGCCGCCAGCGGGCTGGAGCGGATCCGCGAGCGGCACAGCTGTGCGCACCGGGTCGACGAGCTCTTCGCCCTGCTGGCGCAGCTCGACGCTCCGGTGGCCGGCATGGAAGGGCAGCCGGCATGAAACTCGGCTTCTACGGGTCCAGCCTTCTGTCCTCGTACTGGAACGGCGCCGCCACCTATTACCGCGGGCTGATCCGGGCGCTGCACGGGCGCGGGCATTCGGTCACCTTCTTCGAGCCGCGCGCCTATCAGCGGCAGGAGAACGCCGACATCGAGCCGCCCGACTGGTGCGAGGTGGTGGTGTTCGAGCCGGACGCCGCCGGGCTGGCCGACGTGCTGGCGCAGGCGCGCCGCTTCGACGTGGTCGTCAAGACCAGCGGCGTCGGCGTGCTCGACACCGAGCTGCTGCAGGGCGTGCATCGCCGCGGCGGCGCCGGGGGCGCTGCGCGTGTTCCTCGACGTCGATGCGCCGGCGACGCAGGCCGAGATCGCGCCCGACGCCGGCGAACCCGCTGCGCCGCCTGCTGCCCGAGCTCGACTTCGTGCTGACCTATGGCGGCGGGCCGCCGGTGACCGGGCGCTATGTCGAGCTCGGCGCGCGCGCGTGCCACGCGATCTACAACGCCCTCGATCCGCAGACGCACCATCCCGTGCCGCCGGAACCGCGCTTCGAGGCGACGCTCGGCTTCCTGGCGAACCGGCTGCCGGACCGCGAGGCGCGCGTCGACGCCTTCTTCCTTCAGGCGGCGCGCCGGCTGCCGGCGGCGCGCTTCCTGCTGGGCGGCAATGGCTGGCAGGACAAGGCGATGCCGGAGAATGTCGTCGGGCTCGGCCACGTGCCGACCCGCGACCACAACGCCTTCAACGCGACGCCGCTGGCGGTGCTGAACGTCGCCCGCGACAGCATGGCCTCGGTCGGCTTCTCGCCGGCGACGCGCGTCTTCGAGGCGGCCGGCGCCGGCGCCTGCCTGATCACCGACGCCTGGGAGGGGATCGAGCAGTTCCTGAGGCCCGGCGATGAGATCCTCGTCGCCCGCGACGGCGCCGACGTGGCCGAGCACCTCGCCGGCCTGACGCGCGAGCGCGCGGGCGAGATCGGCCGCCGGGCGCTCGCCCGCGTGCTGGCCGAGCACACCTATGACCGGCGCGCCGAGCAGCTCGAGCGGCTGCTCCTGCCGGCGCTGCCCGGCCGGGCGGTCGCGTGAACCTCGTCGTCATCGGCCTGACGCTCAGCTCGTCCTGGGGGAACGGGCACGCGACGACATGGCGGGCGCTCCTGCGGGCGCTGGCAGCGGAAGGCGGGCGCGTGACCTTTCTCGAGCGCGACGTGCCGTGGTACGCGGCGCACCGCGACATGCCGGAGCCGGACTTCGCCCGGCTCGAGCTCTACCGGGACGTGGCGGACCTCCGCAGCCGACTGGCCGGCGCCGTGCGCGAGGCGGATGCGGTGCTGATCGGCTCCTACGTGCCGGAGGGTGTCGCGGTGATCGACTGGGCGCTGGAGACGGCGCGCGGGCCGGTCGCCTTCTACGACATAGACACGCCCGTGACGCTGGCAAAGCTTGCACGGGGCGACGAGGAATACCTGGCGCGCCGGCAGATCCCGCTCTTCGACACCTACTTCTCCTTCACCGGCGGGCCGACCCTGGATCGGCTCGAGCGCGAGCACGGCGCCAGGCGCGCCGCGGCGCTCTACTGCACGGTCGATGCGGCGCGCTACGGCCACGAGCCGGAGACGCCGCGGCGCTGGCGGCTCGGCTATCTCGGCACCTACAGCGACGACCGCCAGCCGGTGCTGGACCGGCTGCTGCTGGAGCCGGCCGGGCGGCGCCCGGCGGAGCGGTTCGTCGTCGCCGGTCCGCAATATCCGGACGCGATCGCATGGCCGGCGAACGTGCAGCGCATCGAGCACTGCCCGCCGGCCGGGCACCAGCGCTTCTACAACAGCCAGGACTTCACCCTGAACGTCACGCGGGCGGCGATGGTCGAGGCCGGCTGGTCGCCCTCGGTCCGCCTGTTCGAGGCGGCGTCCTGCGCCGTGCCGATCATCTCGGACCGCTGGGCAGGGCTCGACGTTCTGTTCCCGGACGGCGCCGTCGTCATCGCCGACACCGGCGAGGACGTGCTCGCCGCGCTGGACATGCCCGAGACGCGGCGCCGCGCCATCGGCCGCGCGGCGCAGGAGATCGTCTTCGGCGAGCATCGTGCCGAGGTCCGCGCCCGCCAGCTGGCCGACCACCTGCAGTCGCGCCGCGGCGCGGAGCGGGTCGCGTGACTCTGCCGACTGCAGCGCGTCCCGACCGGCCGGAACCGCCGCCTTGCCGGGCGCCTGTGGCGCCTATGTGCCGCCCTCAAAAAAGCCGAGGTGTTTCAGAGGTTTACGGGATGTCCACGCGTGGACGGTCGCGCGGGTGCCGATGCTGCCGGCTCGGAATCTGCGCTAAACCAAGGGTCGCGTGACGACGCCGCCGATCAGCCGCGGTCGTAGAGCCCGATGCAGACCGAGCAATCGGCGAGGGCCGCCGAGATTCCGTCGTGCCCTTCGACCCCTTCCGGAAAGCTCGAGCGGGGGCGTCCCGCCGGGACGGCCCCGGGCAGCTCGGCCTCGCGGCGCCGGCCCGAGAGGTCGGCGACCACGAACAGCGTCGCGGCCTCGCCCTCGCGCCGGAAGGCCAGCAGGCGTTCCTCTTCCGCGATCTCCACCGGGTGGTAGGTCTCGGCCCGGAAAAGCTCGGGCATGCTCGCGCCGCAGCGCCAGGCCGAACCGCATCAGCGGCGCCTTCAGCCGGCTGCCGTGCGGCGCCTCGTCCCGGTCTGGCGGCTCGCGCAGGCCGGCAAAGTCGACGGGCCGGCGGTTGTCCGGGTCGACGAAGCTGAGATCGAAGCTCTCCGTCCCCTGGTAGATGTCGGGTATGCCGGGCGCCATCAGTTTCAGGGCGAGCTGCGCCAGCGACTTGCGCCGGCCGGTCTCGACGAAGGGCGCCGTCAGGTCGTCGAAGATCCCGAGAAAGCGCGGAGAGGCGAAGGCGGCGTCGACAAAGCTCATCAGCCCGGCTTCGTACTCGTCGTCCGCCGCCACCCAGCTCGTCTGGCGCTTGGCCTCGCGCACCGCCTTCTGCATGTAGGTCTTCGCCCGGTCGCGCAGCGTCTCGTCGGCCGGCTGCTGCCAGCCCCCGAGCAGCGCCTGGTAGAACAGCCAGCGCGCCTCGGCATCGGCGGCGGCCTCGCCCTCCCCGGCCAGCTCGCGGTCGAACGCGGCGACCGCGCCGACCCAGGCGTCGGGCAGCTCGGCGAGCGCGGCGATGCGCATCCGTGCGTCCTCGCCGCGCTTGGTGTCGTGCGTCGCGGTGGCGTTCAGCGCGGTGCCGCCGTGCCTGCCCATAAAGTCGTGGAACGCGCTCGGCGGCTGCGCCGCGTGGTCGGGCTCGCCGCCGACCTCGTTGGCCGAGATCAGCCGGTTATAGCGGTAGAACAGCGTGTCCTCGACCGCCTTGGCCATCAGCGCGCCGCTGGTCTGCTGCAGCCGCGTGCGCAGCCGGCGGTCGATGTCGTTGCCGGCCTCCGTCAGGTGGTCGAGCACCGAGTCGATGGCGCCCGGCTCGTCGAGCTCGGCATGCGTCGCCGCATCCTCGCGCAGGCGCCCGAGGATGGCGCGGTCGGCCGGCGAGGCCGGCCCCCCGGCCAGATAGGTGCGATAGACGGGCAGCGCGACCAGGATGCCGATCAGCGCCCGGCGCAGGCTGTCGCGGCCCCAGTCGCGGGCCGACGGATCGTCGGCCAGCGCCGCCTCGGCCAGCCCGGTCAGCAGGTCGAGCTCGGCCGCCAGGTTCTGCCGCAGGATCTCGCGCTTGGCCTCGACGCGCATGGCGTCATAATCGTGCTCGGTGCCGGTAAAGGCGTCATAGCCCTCCGACAGCGTCGGCACGCCGCGCGGATCGGTGACGACGGACGCGACCAGGTCGGTGAACTCGTAGCCGGTGGTGCCGGCGACGGGCCAGTCGGGCAGCGTCTCGCCCCGCGCCAGGATCTTCTCGACCCAGATCGGCACCGGGCGCGGCACCTCGCGCGCCAGCCGGTCGAGATAGCCCGTCGGGTCGGCCAGCCCGTCGACGTGATCGACGCGCACACCGTGGACATGCCCGGCGTCGATCATCTCGAAGAGGAAGCGGTGCACGTCGTCGAAGACGCGGGGCTCCTCGACCCGCACGCCGACAAGGTCGGAGATCTCGAAGAAGCGCCGGTTGGTCAGCCCGTCGCGCGCCAGCCGCCAGTAGGCGAGGCGATAGGGCTGCGCCTCGTGGATGCGGTGGATCAGCTCGCGGTCCGCGCCGAGCCGTTGCAGCGTCGCCTCGTCCGGCGGTGCGGCGAGGTCGGTGCCAGCCGCCTCGGCGATGACCGACGCGGTGGCGGGCGACAACGGGAAGGCGTGCTCGTAATAGCGCAGCACATAGCCGTCGCCGTCGCGGCCGAGCGTCAGCTCGCCCGCCTCGACCACGTCGCCATAGGGCTTGCCCAGCACCGGCAGCACCAGGTTGGGCGCGTCCCAGTCGATGTCGAAATGCCCGGCATAGCGGCTGTCCCGGCCGTGGCGCAGAACGTCGGCCCACCACGGGTTCTGCACCGAGGCCGCCATGTGGTTCGGCACGATGTCGAGGATCAGGCCCGAGCCGGCCCGCTTCAGCGCCGCGGACAGCTCCAGGAAACCGTCCATCCCGCCCAGATCGTCGTCGAACCGCCGATGGTCGGTGACGTCGTAGCCGTGCGTCGAGCCGTGCGTCGCCTGGAAGATCGGCGAGGCGTAGAGATGGCTGGCGCCGAGCTCGGCGAGATAGGGCACGATGCCGGCGGCCCGGGCGAAGTCCATGCCCTCGCGGAACTGGACGCGGTAGGTGGCGGTCGGCATCTGGCATCGTCGGTCATCGCGGCCGCGCCTCGCGCATCGCCGCGCATGCGCCCGGAAGCCGGCGTGCTCGGCCAGCTCCTCGACGGCGACCGGGAGCCGGTTGCGCCAGTTCGGGTACTCGTCGATCGTGCCGGGCACGTTGACCTGCTGCTCGAGCCCCAGCGCGTCCTCGATCTGCAGCGCGGCCAGCCGGCAGGGGCTCGCCGCCATGTGCGCGTGCATGGCGAGCGAGAGCGACGCCGTCGTCGCGTGCCGACGCCGAGCCGGCCGGCGATGCGCGCGCGGTCCTCGGCCCGCGTCCTCGCGCGCGCCGCTCGCCGCGGCCGCGGCGTCGAGGACGCCGAGGCGCTCGCGGAGGTCGATGTCGCGCGCCGCCGCCCAGCCGGCGACCGTCGCCATGTCGTGGGTGCCGAGGCAGGCGAGCGCCGGCAGCGGCCAGCGCCGGGTCTCGGGCAGGCCGGTCGCGTCGCGCTCGAAGAACCAGACCTTGTAGGCGTGCAGCGCGCGCTCCTCCATCAGCGCCTGGAAGCCAGGGGGCACGACGCCCAGGTCCTCGCCGATGACGATGCAGCGCGCCGCCTGCGACTCCTCGGCCAGCCGCGCGAGCAGCACCGACAGCGGATAGCGCACATAGGCGCCGTCGATCGCCGGAGTGCCGTGCGGGATCAGCCACAGGCGGGCGAGGCTCATGGCGTGGTCGATCCGCACCGCGCCGGCATGGCGCATGACGGTCGCCATGATCTCGGCGCAGCGGCGCGCCGCTCGCGCTCGGCCATGACGACGGGCGAGGTCGGCGCGAGGCCCCAGTCCTGGCCGAGCAGGCTGAAATCGTCCGGCGGCGCGCCGATCTTCAGCTCGGGCACCGTGCGGTGCGGGTCGGCCCAGGTCGACGAGCCGTCCGGCGCCGCGCCGACGGCGATGTCGAGATAGAGGCCGACGCGCATGCCGGCGTCCAGCGCCGCCGCCTGCACGCGGGCGAGCTGGCGGTCGGCCTGCCACTGCAGCCAGAGGTGGTAGCGGACCTCGTCCGACGTTCTGCTCGGCCAGCCGGCGGACCTCGTCCGAGTGGCGGTCGCGATAGGGCGCGGGCCAGCCCAGCCAGCCGACGCCATGCCCTTCGCGCGACCATGTGCCGGAGATCGTCTCGAACAGCGCATGCGCCGCGAGCGTCGCGCCGCCTTCGCCCAGGAACGCGTCGAAGTCCGGCGATCGGCGGTCGCCGGACGCTGCGGCGAACAATCGGCGCAGCACCCGGTGCTTGAGCGCGCCCGCCGCGCGGCCCGTCGACGAGGGACGTAGCCGCGCAGGCGCCGTGGCCTCGTCGGCCTCGTCCGGCGTCAGGCCGTCGAAGCCCTCGATCCATTCCGGCGCGAGATAGAGCGGGTTGAGCAAGCGCCGGTTCGACGGCGAGAACGGGCTGATCCGGCCCGGGATCGGCCCAGAACATGCGCATGCAGCGGATTGACGCCCAGGAAGTCCGCGCCCTCGGCGGCGGCGATCTCGGCAGCGCCGCCAGGTCCGCGAAGTCGCCGAGGCCGAGATTGCGCGCCCGAGCGGAGCGATGGCACCTGGCAGGTCAGGCCCCAGACGCGTGCGTCGCGCAGGACCTCGGGCACGAAGCAATGCAGCGCGGTCGCGCTCGGCGCGCGCCTCGGCGATGCCTCGGCGGGCGCCGCGGCCTCGTCCGCCAGGCCGAAGATCCGCGGCCAGGGCCGCGAGCGTCGTCTCCGGGACGCAGGTGCTCGCGCTGGTCGATACCGGATAGGCGTGGCTCGATGCCGTGCGAGGCGCAGAGCCGGGCGAGCGCGCTCATGCGTCCTCGATCGTCGACGCGGATCGCCCAGTCGTCCTCGGCGACATCGCTGATGTGGAAGATCTCGCGGCCGGGGATCGGCGTAGTCGAACGGCTCGCCGCCGAGGTTGGCGAGGATGCGCAGCTGGCTGCCGTCGCCGAGGCGCCAGCTGGCGATGATCCCGCGGCCGCCGTGCAGCTCGACCTCGGCGCAGTTGCCGGCGATCCCGGCCAGCCGCGGCATGATCTCGGTCTCGCGGATCTCGCAGAGCCGGCGGACCAGCCGCTGCCGGCGCTTGCCGGCGTTCCTCTGCGATGCCGCCCAGTCGAGCTTCGAGCGGTCGAACGTCTCGGGGTCGTTCGGGTCGGGGATATGCTCGCGCAGCTCGGGTCGGCGAATTCGGCCATTTCGGAGAACTCGCGCCGGCGGCCCTACGCGGACGGCGTCCGCCAGCTCGCCATGGAAGTCGCAGAAGAACTGGAAGGGCCGGGTCTCGCCCCACTCCTCGCCCATGAACAGCAGCGGGATCTGCGGCGAGAGCAGCAGCAGGGCGGTCAGCACCCGGACGGCCTCCGGCTCGGCCAGCGTCGTCAGCCGCTCGCCGAAGGCGCGGTTGCCGGTCTGGTCGTGGTTCTGCAGAAAGTTGACGAAGGCGGTCGGCGGCAGGTGCGCGGATGGCTCGCCGCGCGGCGCACCGTCGCGAAAGGCCGACACGCCGCCCTGGTAGACGATAGCCGTCGCGCAGAGCGCGTGGCGATGCTCGCCGCGCGGGTCGCGCGCATAGTCGAAGTAATAGCCCTCGCTCTCGCCGGTCGCGAGCACATGGCCGACGTGGTGGAAGTCGTCGTTCCACTCGCCGTCATAGAGCTGGGGCTGCCCGTCCGGCGTCGCGCTCGTGCAGCCAGGTGATGTTGCGGTCGTCCTCGGTCGTCAGGTGGACGGGGCGGTCG
Source organism: uncultured Alphaproteobacteria bacterium (assembly GCA_963745085.1). GTDB lineage: Bacteria > Pseudomonadota > Alphaproteobacteria > Rhodobacterales > Rhodobacteraceae > Thermohalobaculum. The sequence goes on from CAVUWP010000031.1 coordinate 133,807, forward strand.
AAGCCGTGCTCGCGCACGGCGCGGCGCCATCTCCTGCAGGATCGGCTCCTCGGACTGGTCGTCGATCTGGTCGATGGCATCGAGGCGCAGCCCGTCGATGCGGTACTCCTCGAGCCAGTAGAGCGCGTTCTCGATGAAGAAGCGGCGCACCGGCGCGACGTCGAAGGCGATCGCATGCGCCCCACGGGGTCATGCCGCTCGGGATGGAAGAACTCGGGCGCGTAGACGTGCAGATAGTTCCCGTCCGGCCCGAAGTGGTTGTAGACGACGTCGAGGAAGACCATCAGCCCGCGCTCGTGCGCCGTCGTCGACCAGCCGCTTCAGTCCTTCGGGCCCGCCATAGGCGACGTGCGGCGCATAGAGCAGGACGCCGTCATAGCCCCAGCCGCGATTGCCGGAGAACTGCGCGACGGGACACAGCTCGATCGCCGTGACGCCGAGCTCTGCCAAGTGGTCGAGATGGTCGCGGACGCCGTCGAAAGTGCCGGCGCGCGAGAATGTGCCGACATGCAGCTCGTAGAGCACCGTCTCGTTCCACGGCCGGCCGCGCCAATCGGTCCGCCAGTGATAGGCCTCGGGATCGACCAGCAGCGAGGGTCCGTGCACGTCGCCGGCCTGCGCGCGCGCGGCGGGGTCGGGGACATGCGGGCCGTCCGGCGGCGCGAAGGCGTAGTGCGTGCCGGCGGCGGCGTCGAGCTCGGCACGGAACCAGCCGTCGGCGTCCTTCTCCATGGCATGCTCGGTCCCGTCGAGGATCAGGCCCATGCCCTGCTGGCCGGGCGCCCAGAGCTGGAACTGCCAGCGCCCCTCGGCAGACCGGATCGGCGCCCCAGCTGCGTCGGAAATGTGCTCATTTCAGCGGCTCCAGGGTCTCGAGCAGACAGACGGCGCGACCGCCGAGCGTCATCGGCGCGCCGGGATCGAGGTGCGTCCAGCTCGGGCTCGAGCGCAGCCCGTGCCGGTCTCGACCAGCACCCGCCAGCTTAGTGCCCTCGGCATGCGCCGGCATCATGAACTCGACATCGTCGGGCAATGGATTGAACAACAGGGCGAGCGAGCGTTGGCCGATGCCGCTGAGCATCAGGGCCACCCGTCCGCCGGTGCCGTGCCAGTCCTCCGACTCCATCGGCTCGCCGTCGGCCCGCAGCCAGGCGACGTCCGGGATCCTGGCCTCGCCGATCGGCCGTCCGTGCCGGAACTTCTGGACGCGCAGCAGCGGGCGCGTGCGGCGCAGCGCGATCAGACCGGCGACGAACTCGAAGAAGGCACTGTCGCCGTTCTCCCAGTCCAGCCAGTTCAGCTCGTTGTCCTGGCAGTAGGCGTTGTTGTTGCCGCCCTGCGTCCGGAGCCATTCGTCGCCCATCAGGATCATCGGCGATGCCATGGCTGAAGAGCAGCGTCGCCATCATGGCGCGGCGCAGGCGGGCGCGCGTGTCCAGGATGCCCGGATCGTCGGTCGGCCCTTCGACGCCGCAGTTCCAGCTGCGGTTGTCGTCGTGGCCGTCGCGATTGTCCTCGAGGTTCGCCTCGTTGTGCTTGCCGTTGTAGGCCCACAGATCGGCCAGCGTGAAGCCGTCATGGGCCGTGGCGAAGTTGATGCTGGCCCAGGGCCGCCGGCCGCGATGCTCGAACAGGTCGGCCGAGCCCAGCAGCCCCGCCGCCAGGCCGGGCAGCGTGCGATCGTCGCCCTTCCAGTAGCTGCGCACTGTGTCGCGATAGGCGCCGTTCCACTCCGCCCAGCCGGGCGGGAAGTTGCCGAGCTGGTAGCCGTCCGGGCCGATGTCCCAGGGTTCGGCGATCAGCTTGACGCTGTTCAGCACGGGGTCCTGCGCGATCGAGTCGAAGAAGATCGCGCTCGGGTCGAAGTTGTCGTATTCGCGGCCGAGCTGCGTCGCCAGGTCGAAGCGGAAGCCGTCGACATGGCACTCCTCGACCCAGTAGCGCAGCGAATCCGATGACCATCTGCAGCACGCGCGGATGGCGCAGGTTCATCGTGTTGCCGCAGCCGGTCGTGTCGAAATAGAAGCGCGGATCCTCGGCCAGGAAGTAGTAGCTGGCGTTGTCGATGCCGCGAAAGGTGAGCGTCGGGCCGAGCTGGTTGCCCTCGGCGGTGTGGTTGTAGACGACGTCGAGGATGACCTCGATGCCGGCCTCGTGCAGGCGCTTGCACCATGAGCCTGAACTCGTCGACGCCGTGTCCGGGCGAGATGTAGCGCGGCGGCCGGGGCGTGGAAGCAGAAGCGTGTTGTAGCCCCAGTAGTTCGCGCAGACCCTTCTCGACCAGGTAGCGGTCGTCGTAGAAGGCCTGGACGGGCAGCAGCTCGATCGCGGTCACGCCGAGCTTGACCAGATGATCGATGACCCGCGGATCGGCGAGGCCGGCGAAGGTGCCGCGGAGCTGCTGCGGCAGGTCCGGGTGCCGTGCCGTCATGCCCTTGACATGCGCCTCGTAGATGATCGTCTCGGCCCAGGGCGCGCGCGGCCGGATGTCGTCGCCCCAGGTATGCGCCGTGTCGACGACCAGGCATTTCGGCATGACGAAGGCGCTGTCGCGGCGGTCGAAGCTGAAATCCTCGCGCGGCGAGCCGACGCGGTAGCCATAGCAGGCGTCGTGCCAGTTCAGGTCGCCGACCAGCGCCTTGGCATAGGGGTCGATCAGCAGCTTGTTGCGGGTTGAAGCGATGCCCCTCCTCGGGCGCGTACGGGCCGCTGACGCGATAGCCGTAGAGCTGGCCGGGCCGCACGTCCGGCAAGATAGCCGTGCCAGACCTCGTGCGCTGTACTCGGGCAGGGCGATGCGCGCCGATCTGGCGCCGGCCGTTCGGATCGAACAGGCAGAGCTCGACCTTCTCGGCATTGGCCGAGAACAGCGCGAAGTTCACGCCGGAGCCGTCCCAGGTCGCCCCGAGCGGGTGCGGCAGGCCCGTGTCCACGCGCAGATTCATCGAGGCTCACCCAGTCGGTATCGGTGCGTTGCAGGGGGAAGGACCGGAGGAAGGCAGTCGCCAAACAAATGGCACGAGGCTCCGGTTCCCTTTTTCTGAGGTCAGGTCTTCGTCTACCCGCTCTCGGGCGTCAGCACGACGTGGCGAGCGGCGGCAGCGTGAGACGGGCCGAGAACTGGCGGCCGTGCAGCGGCATGCTGCTGGCCTCGACGACCCGCCGCATTGCCGATGCCGCTGCCGCCATAGTCGCTGGCGTCGGTGTTCAGCCGCTCGCGCCACAGGCCGCCGCAGCGGCATGCCGATGCGATAGTCGTGGCGCACGACCGGCGTGAAGTTCGAGACGATCACGGCAGCGTTGCCGTGCGCGTCGCGCCGCTCGCACGACAGGACGCTGTTGCTCGGTGTCGCCGCCCTCGATCCAGGCGAAGCCGGCCGGGTCGCAGTCGAGCTGGTGCAGCGCCGGCTCGTCCCGGTAGAGGTGGTTCAGGTCGCGCACCAGGCGCTGCAGCCCGGCATGTTCCGGCTGGTCCAGCAGGTGCCAGTCGAGCGCTGCGGTCATGGTTCCACTCGCGCTCCTGGCCGAACTCGCCGCCCATGAACAGCAGCTTCTTGCCGGGATGCGTCCACATGAAGCCGAAATAGGCGCGCAGGTTGGCGAATTTCTGCCAGCGGTCGCCCGGCATCTTGCCGATCAGCGAGCCCTTGCCGTGCACCACCTCGTCATGGCTGAGCGGCAGCACGAAGTTCTCGGAGAAGGCATAGACGATGCCGAACGTCATCTGGTTGTGGTGGTAGCTTCCGCCAGACCGGGTCCTTCTGCATGTAGTCGAGCGTGTCGTGCATCCAGCCCATGTTCCACTTGAAGTCGAAGCCGAGGCCGCCCTCGTCGACGGGCCGCGAGACGCCCGGCAAGGCGGTCGATTCCTCGGCGATGGTCAGCCGGCCGGGCGTGCGCTCGGCGACCTGGCGATTGGTCGTGCGCAGGAAGTCGATGGCCTCGAGGTTCTCGCGCCCGCCGATGGCGGTTCGGGATCCATTCGCCCTGCTGCGCGCGAATAGTCGAGGTAGAGCATCGAGGCGACGGCATCGACGCGCAGCGCGTCGACGCCGTATTGCTCGAGCCAGAACACCGCGTTCGACCTGCAGGAAGTTCGCCACCTCGCGCCGGCCGAAATTGTAGATCAGCGTGTTCCAGTCCTGGTGGAAGCCCAGCCGCGGGTCCTCGTGCTCGTAGAGCCGCGTTCCGTCGAAGCGCGCCAGGCCGTGCGGGTCCGTCGGGAAAGTGCGCCGGCACCCAGTCGATGATGACGCCGCAGCCCCGCATCGTGGCAGGCGCGCGACCAGCCGGCGGAAGCCGTCCGGGTCGCCGAAGCGCGCGGTCGGCGCGAACAGCCCGATCGGCTGATAGCCCCAGGACCCGGTGAACGGATGCTCGGAGACCGGCAGGAACTCGAGATGGGTGAAGCCCATGTCGACGGCGTAGGCGACCAGCTGTCTCGGCGAGCTCGTCATAGCTCAGCATCCGGTCGCCGTCGCCGCGCCGCCACGAGCCGAGATGGACCTCGTAGATCGAGATCGGCGCCTCGCGCGCCTCGACGGGCGGCGCGGGCCGCGTTCCAGTCGCGTGCCGCCGGCTCGGCCGCAGCCGGTGGACGATGGAAGCGGTGCCGGGCGGCGGCTCCTGCCGGAAACCGACGGGATCGGCCTTCAGCGGCATGCGGGTCGCCCTGCGCGCCCGACGATCTCGTACTTGTAGAGCGCGCCCGGGCCGACACCGGGCAGGAAGATCTCCCAGACGCCGGAGCCGTAGCGCAGGCGCATCGGGTGGCGGCGCCCGTCCCAGAAGTTGAACTCGCCGACGACGCTGACGCGGCGCGCGTTCGGCGCCCAGACGGCGAAGGCGACGCCCTCGACGCCCTCGTGCTGCATCGGGTGCGCGCCGAGGCGCTTCCAGAGCTCGGCGTGCCGGCCCTCGGCCAGCAGGTAGTCGTCGAGCTCGCCGAGCACCGGGCCGAAGGCGATAGGGATCGTCGCACCGTCCAGTCCCTGCCCGTCGCCGAGAAGACGAGGCGATAGTCGAAGGGCTCGTCCCGTCCTCGACGCGCGCGGCGAAGACGCCCGCCAGAGTGGACCTTGTCGAGCGGTCGCGACGTGCGCGCCGGCGCCGTCGGTCAGCACCGCGTCGGCGGCGCCCGGGTCGAAGGCGATGATGCGCAGCCCGCCGTCGGTCTCGATGCAGGCCGAGCCAGCGGAACGGGTCGCGCAGCCGCCCGTCGGCGATCTCGGCGGCGATCTCGGGCGGCATGATGGGGCCGCCCGTTCGGCGGCGGTCAGTGTCCGGACAGGCATGGGTCAGCTCTCCTGGTCGAGCAGGGCTAGGACGCCGCGCACCGGGATCGACAGCCAGGCCGGACGGTTCGCCGCCTCGTAGCCGATCTCGTAGAACGCCTTCTGCAGCATCAGCAGGCGGAGCACGTCGTCGGCGTTGGACGGGATCGTCTCGCAGGCCGTCGGTCGCGGCGGCATAGCCCTCGCGGAAGCGGCGCACGGCGCGGTCGCGCCACGCCCAGGCCAGCTCCTCGGCCTCGGGCGTCTGCCGGCCGAGCGCGCGCAGCCGGTCGATGGCGGCGAAGGCGGCATAGTCGAAGCTGCGCAGCATGCCGGCGACGTCGCGCAGCGGCGAGCCCTTGGCGCGGCGCTCGTCCATCGTGCGGCGCGGCTCGCCCTCGAAGTCGATGACGTAGAAGTCGCCCTGGCCGACCAGCACCTGGCCGAGGTGATAGTCGCCGTGGATGCGCGACTTCGCGCCCTGCGGCTCCACCCCGCCCAGCCGGTCGATCAGCGCGAGCGCCTCGTCGCGGCGCTCGAGCAGCGCCTGACGTCCTCGCTCGCGCGTCGCGCCGGCCATCCGGCGGAACGCGTCCTCGGCCTGGGCGCGCGTGTCGGCGGCCCAGTCGGCGATGTCCGCGGCCGTGACCGGCTCGATCGCGAAGGCAGGGTCGTCGGTCGGCGTCGCGAAGGCCCCGTGCAGCTCTCCCGTGCGCTGGCCGAGGATGCGGGTCAGGTCGAGCGGGTAGGGGAACGTCGCTCGTCCTCGGGCGGCTGCGCTCGCCATCGCGGTGTGCATCGCCTCGTCGACCGGCGCCGACGCGGCGTCGTCCGGCCGGCAAGCGCGCGGTCCTCGAGCTCGCGGCCGAGCGCGTCGACCATCGCCTTCCAGCCGTCGCCCTGGTTCGGCACGAAGGCGAAGCAGGCGGCGATGGTCGCCGGCTCCTCGCCCTCGCGCGGCGAGGGTGGCCTCGCCGAGGAAGGCGGGCGTGTTCGGGAATCGGTCACCTCGGTCAGGAAGCGGCCGACCTCGATGTCGGGCTGGCGGCCGGGGCGGAGGCGGCGGTAGATCTTCAGCAGGCCCTTGTCGCCGAAGGCGATCGAGACGTTCGACTGCTCGACGCCGAGCGCGCCGCGCCTCGTCGACGCCGTCGAGCTCCTCGAGCCCGCCGTGCCGTCGGCGCGGAAGGTCAGCCCGGCGGCCTCTCGATCTCGGTTCCGGCCCGCATGGCGGCGACGATCGGCCTCGGCGAAGTCCGGATCGCGCGCCGCGTCGATCAGCGCGCCGAGGCGGTTGGTGCGGCGCACCTTGGCCAGCGTCTGCCCGAGCGTCGGGGCGCCGAAGCGGATGTGCTCCTCGCCCCACAGCGCACGCAGCGGCAGGAAGTAGAGCTGCGCGCCGCTTCGGCGGTCTCGACCTCGGCGAGCGACAGGCTGAAGTCCTTGCCGAGCACCGGACCGGGCACGATGCCGGCGCTGCGCGATCCGCTCGCCCTTGGCGCCGAACCAGCGCTGCAGCGGCAGGAAGCTCGGCAGCACCTCGCGCGCCAGCCGTGCCCGGTTCTCGCCCGTCAGCACCGCGTCCGAGAGTCGTGCCGCGGCAGGTCAGGGTGACGAACTCGGGCAGGATCTCCGGTGCGGGCGTGTGCCAATCCGGCAGCGTCTCGGCGGTCGGCGAGCTGGAACCAGAAGAAGCCGTAGGGCGGCAGCGTCAGCATGTAGGGCAGGTCGCCGATCGGCGGAAAGGCGGCTGCCGCCCTCCAGCTCGACCGGCACGCGGCCGCGAACTCGGACAGGTCGAGCTCGACCGCCTGGGCGCTGCGGCTGACGTTGAAGACGCACAGCAGCACCTCGTCGCTCGTAGGCTCGCGCATATAGGCGAGGATCTTGCGGTTGCGCGGATAGATGAAGTCGAGCTCGCCGCGGCCGAACGCGCGTCGTGGCGCTTGCGGATGCGCGATCATCCGCTTCATCCAGTTCAGCAGCGAGCCGGCGGTCGCGCTCTGCGCCTCGACGTTGACGGCCTCGAAGCCGTAGACCGGGTCCTGGATCGTCGGCAGATAGAGCTGCTGCGGGTTGGCGCGGGAGAAGCCGCCATTGCGGTCGGCCGACCACTGCATCGGCGTGCGCACGCCGTCGCGGTCGCCGAGATAGTAGTTGTCGCCCATGCCGATCTCGTCGCCGTAGTAGATGACCGGCGTGCCCGGCATCGAGAACAGCAGGCCGTTCATCAGCTCGATCTTGCGCCGGTCGTTGTCGAGCAGCGGCGCCAGCCGCCGGCGGATGCCGAGATTGATGCGCGCCCGGCGGTCGGAGGCGTAGAGCGACCACATGTAGTCGCGCTCCTCGTCGGTCACCATTTCCAGCGTCAGCTCGTCATGGTTGCGCAGGAAGATCGCCCACTGGCAGCTTTCCGGGATCTCGGGCGTCTGGCGCAGGATGTCGGTGACCGGGTGCCGGTCCTCCTGCGCCAGCGCCATGTACATGCGCGGCATCAGCGGGAAGTGGAACCCCATGTGGCATTCGTCGCCGTCGCCGAAATAGGGCCGCGTGTCCTCGGGCCACTGGTTGGCCTCGGCCAGCAGCATCCGGTCCGGGATAGTGCGCGTCGAGCTCGGCGCGGATCTTCTTCAGGACGTCGTGCGTCTCGGGCAGGTTCTCGTTGTTCGTGCCGTCGCGCTCGACCAGATAGGGGATGGCGTCGAGCCGCAGCCCGTCCACGCCCATGTCGAGCCAGAAGTGCATCACCTTCAGCACTTCCTCCAGCACCTCCGGATTGTCGAAGTTGAGGTCGGGCTGGTGGCGAATAGAAGCGGTGCCAGTAATACGCCTCGGCTTCCGCGTCCCAGGTCCAGTTCGACTTCTCGGTGTCGATGAAGATGATCCGGGTCTCGGGGTACTTCTTGTCCGTGTCGGACCAGACGTAGAAGTCGCGCTCGGGGCTGCCCGGCGGCGCCTTGCGGGCGCGCTGGAACCAGGGATGCTGGTCCGAGGTGTGGTTGATGACCAGTTCGGTGATGACCCGGATGCCGCGCCGGTGCGCCTCGTCGACGAAGCGCTGGAAGTCCTCCATCGTCCCGTAGCTGGGGTTGATCGCCGTGATAGTCGGCGATGTCGTAGCCGTCGTCGCGCAGCGGCGAGGGATAGAACGGCAGCAGCCAGATCGTGTTGACGCCCAGCTCGGCGACGTAGTCGAGCCGCTGGATCAGGCCCGGGAAGTCGCCGATCCCGTCATTGTTGGAATCCTGGAAGGCCTTGACGTGCAGCTGGTAGATGATCGCGTCCTTGTACCAGTCGTCGTGTCGAGCGCGACGGGTCCGATGGCAGGACGGCGGTCGGCGGCAGCGGCGTCAGGAGGCGTCATGCAGGCGCAACCCTGGATCGTCCGCGCGGGTTCTTCAGGGTCCAGATCGCATAGGGCCGGTCATGCGGCGTCAGCCAGACGTGCTGCATCTTGCCCTGCCAGCGAGAAGTCCGCGCCGGTCACCTCGTCATGCGCGTCGATCGTCGCGTCGTCCGGCAGATCGAACTCCCAGAGCGGCACCTCGATCGGGCCGCCCTGCGCGTTGTGCGGGTCGAGGTTGACCGCGAACAGCACGAAGTCGGCCAGGTCCGGCGTGAACTTGCCGTAGATAGAGGACGTGATCGTTCCAGCAGTTGTAGAACGCAGGCCCTCCATCTGCCGCAGCGCCGGGTGCTCGGCGCGCAGCCGGTTGATCAGGCGGATGTCGTCCTTGATGTGGCCCGGCCGGTCGAAGTCCCAGACGCGGATCTGGTACTTCTCGCTGTCGAGATATTCCTCCTTGCCCGGCACCGGCGCGCCCTCGCAGATCTCGAAGCCGTTGTAGATGCCCCAGCTCGTGCTGAGCGAAGCCGCCAGGATCGCCCGCGTGCGATAGCCCGGCCGGCCGCTGGTCTGCAGCGGCACCGGGTTGATGTCGGGCGTGTTGACGAAGAAGTTCGGCCGCATGACGTCGGGCATGTCGCCCGTCGTCAGCTCGGTCAGGTACTCGGTCAGCTCGGCCTTGGTGTTGCGCCAGGTGAAGTAGCTGTAGGACTGGGTGAAGCCGACCTTGGCCAGCCGCTTCATCATCTTCGGCCGGGTGAACGCCTCGGCCAGGAAGATCATGTCCGGGTGCTGGGCCTGGACCTCGCCGATCATCCACTCCCAGAACGGCAGCGGCTTGGTGTGCGGGTTGTCGACGCGGAAGATCTTCACGCCCGTGTCCGACCCAGAACAGCACGACGTCGCGCAGCGCGTACCAGAGCGACGGGCATCGCGTCGCGATAGAAGTGGACGTTGACGATGTCCTCGTACTTCTTCGGCGGGTTCTCGGCGAACTTGATCGTGCCGTCCGGGCGCCAGTCGAACCACTCCGGATGCTCCTTGATCCACGGGTGGTCGGGCGAGCACTGGATGGCGAAGTCGATGCGCGATCTCGAGCCCGTGCTCGTGCGCGGCGTCGACCAGCCGCTTGAAGGCGTCGAAGTCGCCGAGTTCGGGATGCAGCGCGTCGTGGCCGCCTTCCGCCGAGCCGATCGCGTAGGGCGAGCCGGGATCGTCCGGCCGCCGGCGTCAGCGAATTGTTGCGCCCCTTGCGGTTGGTCCTGCCGATCGGGTGGATCGGCGGGAAATAGAGCACGTCGAAGCCGAGGTCGCGGACGTAGGGCAGGCGCTGCGATCACGTCGTCGAAGGTGCCGTGGCGGTTCATGTCGAACGACATCGAGCGCGGCATCAGCTCGTACCAGGCGCGAGACCAGCGCCGTCTCGCGGTCGATCCAGACCGGCAGCCAGCGGTCGGTCGTCAGGTTCGTGCGGATGCCGACGCGACGCATCAGCGTCGTCGTCTCGCCGGTCATCAGGATCGAGAACGCCTCGCCTTCGCTGGCCTCGTCCAGCCTGTCGTGCAGCTCCTCCAATGCGCGGCCAGTCCTCGTCGGCGGCGTCGTCGCCCGTCGGCGCGTCTTCTCGACGATCAGCCTGCCCCTCGATCAGCTCGAGCGAGATGGGCACGCCGGCGGCATGCTTCTTGGCGACCTCGCTCCTGCCACGAGGCGAAGAGATCGCGCCAGGCGACGATCCGGAACTCGTGCGCGCCGATCTCGTCGAAGGTGGCCGTGCCGCGCCAGCGGTCGTTGATGACGAACGCATCGGCGCCTCGCGCCACGTCTCCTCGCCGACCCGACGCGTCTGCAGCGCCGCGTCGATCTTGTCGTGCCCGTCGCAGAAGATGTCCGCCTCGACCGTGAACAGCCGCCCCGCGACGCCCTTGGCCGGGAAGCGCCCGCCATCGATGCACGGCGCGATGGCCTCGATCGCCACGCGCTCGGCCGCCAGCTCCTGCAGCCGCTGCTCGGGTCTCTTTCGCCGCGGGCGAGCCGAAAATGCTGCGCTGCGCTCCGAAAAGAGCTTCATGCCAGTGCTCCCGCCTGCTGGTCGCCGTCTATAAGGGAAAAGGTTCCGGCACGTCAAACCGCAGCGAGATCGCCGTTCCGGAATATGCCTGCGTCGCGCCCGGAATCGTGGATCGCCAGCGCCACCACGGCACTGAGCACTGCTCGAAGCCAACGCGAGGCCTGTGGAAGGTTGGGAACGCCGTGCCTTTTGATGGGCCGCGCGACGGTTGTGGCGATCTGGCGATCGCCGGCTCGCCCGGGCGCTCCGGTAAGACTTCGCCAACACCTGCCCGGCCATTCGTGCGGCCGAGCGGAAGCGCAAGCGCTGCGGGGGAGCTGGGTCTTGGACATCCTCGTCACGGGTGCCGCGGGCTTCATCGGCTTCCACGTCGCGCAGGCGCTGATCGCGCGCGGCGACAGGGTCGTCGGCTTCGACTCGGTCAACGCCTATTACGACCCGGCGCTGAAGGAGCGCCGTCTCGAGCTGCTGGCCGACGGCGCCGCCACGGCGCAGGGCGCCTTCGACTTCGTCCGCGCCGACCTGGCCGATGCCGAGGCGGTCGATCGCACCTTTCGCCGAGCACCGTTTCGACCGGGTGATCCACCTGGCCGCGCAGGCCGGCGTGCGCCACAGCCTCGAGCCGCCGCACGAGTACGTGAGCGCCAACGTCGTCGGCTTCCTCAACATCCTCGAGGCCTGCCGTCACGCCGCGACGCCGCACCTGACCTATGCCTCGACCTCGTCGGTCTATGGCGCCAACACGCTGATGCCGTTCTCCGAGCATCATGGCGTCGACCACCCGCTGCAGCTCTATGCCGCGACCAAGCGCGCCAACGAGCTGATGGCGCATGCCTACAGCCACCTCTTCCGGCCTGCCGACCACGGGCCTGCGCTTCTTCACCGTCTACGGGCCCTGGGGCCGGCCCGACATGGCGCTGTTCCTGTTCACCAGGGCCATCCTTGCGGGCGAGCCGATCAAGGTCTTCAACCGCGGCAATCACACGCGCGATTTCACCTATGTCGCCGACATCGCCGAGGGCGTGATCCGCGCCTCGGACCGGCCGGCCGCAGCCGGACCCCGGCTGGTCGAGGCGACGCGCCGGATCCGGCCACCTCGAACGCGCCGTTCCGCATCTTCAACATCGGCAACAACACGCCGGTGAAGCTCGGCGACTACATCGCCGCGATCGAGGAGGCGGTGGGCCGCGAGGCGATCAGGGAGTACCTGCCGCTGCAGCCCGGCGACGTGCCCGACACCTTCGCCGACGTCTCGGAGCTTGCCGCCGCCGTCGGCTATCGGCCGTCAACGCCCGTCCGGCAGGGCGTGCGCGCCTTCGTCGACTGGTACCGCGAATACTACGGCGTCTGACGGCCAGCCGGCCGTCCCCTGCGCCGCGCCGCCGGCTGCGTCAACGTCTTGGCAAGGGGAAGGCTGCGGCCGCCTGACGATCCCCGCCCCGGGTCGCGGCCTGTCCGCGCGTCGGAGTCGAGTAGACGACGACGGCGCGGATCGACTTGCCTTCATGCATCAGGTCGAAGCCCTCGTTGATGCGGTCGAGCGGCAGGGTGTGGGTGATCATCGGGTCGATCTCGATCTTGCCCTGCATGTACCAGTCGACGATCTTCGGCACGTCGGTCCGGCCCCTGGCGCCGCCGAAGGCCGTGCCCTTCCAGACCCGCCCGGTGACCAGCTGGAAGGGCCGCGTGGCGATCTCGGCGCCGGCCGGCGCCACGCCGATGACGATCGACTCGCCCCAGCCGCGGTGCGCGCATTCCAGTGCCGCGCGCATGACACGCACGTTGCCCGTGCAGTCGAAGGTGTAGTCGGCCCCGCCGATCTGGTCGGCGCCGCGCCTGGTCATCTCGACGAGATGCGGGACCAGGTCGTCGCCCGCCTCGGCGGCGTTGACGAAGTGGGTCATGCCGAACTTCTCGCCCCAGGGCTTCTTGTCCGCGTTCAGGTCGACGCCGATGATCATGTCGGCGCCGGCCAGCCGCAGCCCCTGGATGACGTTCAGCCCGATGCCGCCGAGGCCAAAGACGACCGCGGTGGCGCCCGGCGTCACCTTGGCGGTGTTCAGCACCGCGCCGACGCCGGTGGTGACGCCGCAGCCGATGTAGCAGATCTTGTCGAAGGGCGCGTCCTCGCGGACCTTCGCCACCGCGATCTCGGGCAGCACGGTGTGGTTCGAGAAGGTCGAGCAGCCCATGTAGTGCAGGATCGGCTCGCCATCGAGCGACGTGAAGCGGCTGGTGCCGTCCGGCATCACGCCCTGCCCCTGCGTCGACCGGATCGCCGTGCAGAGATTGGTCTTGCGGCTGAGGCAGGACGGGCACTGCCGGCACTCGGGCGTGTAGAGCGGGATGACGTGGTCGCCCTGTCTTCACGCTGGTCACGCCCGGCGCCGACCTCGACCACGACGCCCGCGCCCTCGTGGCCGAGGATCGCCGGAAAGGCGCCCTCCGGGTCGGCGCCAGACAGCGTGAACTCGTCCGTGTGACAGATGCCGGTCGCCTTGATCTCGACCATCACCTCGCCGGCCTTCGGCCCCTCGAGGTTGACCTCCGTCACCTCGAGCGGCTTGCCGGCCTCGAGTGCCACCGCGGCGCGCGTCCTCATGGCTCTCCCCTCATCTTCGACGTCCGCGGCACGCAGCGCCGACGCCGCGCTGGTCGGGGCGGCAGGATTCGAACCTGCGGCCCTCTGCTCCCAAAGCAGATGCGCTACCAGACTGCGCTACGCCCCGACGCCGCGCTCCGGATAGCGCGATCGGCTGGCCGCAGCAAGGTGCCGCCGGGGCCCGACCGGCGGCCGGCTGAAGGCCAACAACCCGGGCAAGGCGCGTCCGCCGCGCCCGGAAAGCGCCCCGAAAGGGCGCTGCGAAATCCGCGTGGCAGGCCGTCGCAGCAGGAACGGACCGGGCCGGTGGTCGTTCTTGCTCGCGTAAGTAGAAATGACCGTCTCCACATTGTGTAGGGAGGACCAGAATGGTCACCACCATCGGCACCGGCAGCGACTTCAAGACGCTCGTCGAGAACATGATCACCCTCGAACACGACGCCATCGCCGCGTACACGGCGACGATCGAGCGGCTCGACAGCCCCGCCCACAAGACCAAGGTCACCGAGTTCCGCGCCGACCACGAGCGCCACATGCGCGAGCTGCACGCGATGGCGGCGGCCTGCGGCGCCGAGATCCCGGCCGAAGGTGACATGAAGCAGGTCCTGACCACCGGGAAGATCAAGCTCGCCAACCTGATGGGCGGCGACAGCGCCCTGCTTAAGGCGATGGGCTCGAACGAGAACGACACGATCCAGGCCTACAAGCAGGCGTCGGAAAACAGCGCCGTTCCCGCCGAGCACCGCCCGGTCTTCCAGCGCGGCCTCGAGGACGAGCGCCGGCACCAGGCCTACATGGAAAGCGCCGCGCAACAGGCGGCCTGACTCCAGGCAAGACGAGCAAGTCGCGCGCACTGCCGGCGGTGCGCGCGACCCACAACGTGCGCGTTTGGAGACAATCCTTCATGTTCTACCACTCCGGAAAGCTTCAATACACCGTCCGCGTCGACAAGCCCGACCCACAGTTCGCCAAATTCCTGCAGCAGGCGATCGGCGGCATCGAGGGCGAGATCCGCGTCGCCATGCAGTACTTCTTCCAGGCGATGGGCGCCCGCGGCGACAAGAAATACCGCGACATGCTGATGATGACGGCCACCGAGGAGCTGAGCCACATCGAGTTCCTGGGTCACGCCGTCGCCCTGAACCTCGAGGGCGCGCCGGTCACCGTTCAGGAAGAGGCGGCGAAGGACCCGCTGGCGCACGCCATCATGGGCGGCGCCAACCCGCGGCACCTGCTGTCCTCGGGTCTGTCGGCCATGCCCGTCAACTCGAACGGCGTGCCTTTCGACATGAGCCATGTCTATGCAACGGGCAACATCGCCGCCGACATGATGGCGAACGTCACCGCCGAGGCGGGCGGGCGCGTGCTGGCCAGCCGGCTCTACAACATGACCGACGACAGCGGCATGCGGGACATGCTGTCCTTCCTGATCGCCCGCGACACCATGCATCAGCAGCAGTGGCTGGCGGTGCTCGAGGATCTCGGCGGCCTCTCCAGCCAGCTGCCGATCCCGGACGCGACCCCGACCGAGCAGGAGAACACCGAGCACAGCTACTACTTCCTGAACACGTCCCTCGACGAGCCGACGCCGGAGGGTCCGTGGACGTCGGGACAGTCGCTCGACGGACGCGGACAGTTCTCGGCGCGCGACAAGGTCGAGCCCGAGGGCGAGGTGCCCAGCCTCGGCAAGGCACGGCCGAACTCCGGCGCGCAGAAGGCGCAGATTTGGTAAGCCAGAAGGGAGACGGCTCATGGCAGAGCGCGATTTCTACGACGGCCGGCCGCCGCGGCCATATGGCGCACGGGCGACCCTATGATCCCAGAGGCGGCGGACGTCGCCTCCGGCAACTCGGCGGCGCGCTGCCGCCGCCCTGGGTGATGCTCGGGCTCGGCGTCCTGGCCGGCGCGGCGGCCGCCTACTACCTTGCAGAGCGCGACCCGTACGCGCCGAGGCCCCGCGACAGCGCGCCCGCGCGGGCGGCACGGCGCCAGCCAGATCGCCATGCGATCGTCGGGCGCACGGTGACCATCGCCAGGCCGCGCGCCGAGATCTACGCCTTCTGGCGCGACCCGCAGAACCTCTCCTTCATGGAGAACATCGAGCGGGTCGAGAAACTCGGCGACACGCGCATGCGCTGGACGGTGGCGGCGCCGGGCGATCGGTCGGTCACCATCGAGACCGAGACCATCGAGGCGCGCCAGGACGAGATGTTCGCCTGGCGCTCGGTCGAGGGCTCGGACGTCGAGATGCGCGGCCGCGTCACCTTCGCCGAGGCGCCCGGTGGCCGCGGCACGGAAGTGGCGGCCGAGATCGATTACGTGCCGCCGGGCGGCTCGATCGGTCAGCTGGTCGCCAAGCTCTTCCAGCGCGAGCCGCACGTCCAGGTCCGGCACGACCTCAAGCGGCTGAAGATGCTGCTCGAGACCGGCGAGATCGCCACCAACAGCAATCGCAAGAACGCTGCCTGAGGAGTATGCAATGCGCGCCCTGACCTATCACGGCACCAAAGACGTGCGCGTCGACACCGTGCCCGATCCGGAGATCGTAAATCCGCGCGACGCCATCGTCGAGGTGACGTCGACGGCGATCTGCGGCTCGGACCTGCACCTCTACGACGGGGTGATCCCCGGCACCTGGCCGGGCGACATCCTCGGCCACGAGTTCATGGGCCGCGTCGTCGAGACCGGCCCCAAGAGCACGCTGCAGAAGGGCCAGCGGGTCGTCGTGCCCTTCACCATCTCCTGCGGCGCCTGCTTTCACTGCCGGAAGACCGAGTTCTCGGCCTGCGACAATTCGAATCCGGTCGAGAACCAGGACGTGACCGAGGCGCTCTACGGCCATTCATTGAGCGCGCTCTTCGGCTATTCGCACCTGACCGGCGGCTATCCGGGCGGCCAGGCCGAATACGTCCGCGTGCCGTTCTCGGATGTTGGGCCGATCGTCATCCCGGACGGGCTGGAGGACGACAAGGTGCTGTTCCTTTCGGACATCCTGCCGACCGGCTGGATGGCGGCGGAAAATGCCGAGGTCGGGGAGGGCGACACGGTTGCGGTCTGGGGCTGCGGGCCGGTCGGTCTGTTCGCGGTGCAGAGCGCCAAGGTGATGGGCGCGGCGCGAGTGATCGCCATCGACCACTATCCCCGTCGGCTCGAGCTGGCCCGTCGGCTGGGTGCCGAGGTCATCGACTATACCCAGACGAGCGTGCTCGAGGCGCTGATGGAGATGTCGGGCGGCATAGGCCCCGACGCGGTGATCGACGCCGTCGGCATGGAGAGCCACGGCTTCGCGCCCGACAACGTGCTGGACGCGGTGAAGCAGACGGTCGGCATGGGCGCCGACCGGGCGCATGCGCTGCGCGAGGCAATCATGGCTGTCCGCAAGGGCGGCCGCGTCTCGATTCCGGGCGTCTATGGCGGGATGGCCGACAAGTTCCCGACGGGCGCGCTGATGGAGAAGGGGCTGCAGGTCCGCACGGGCCAGACGCACGTCCAGCGCTACACCAAGGACCTGCTGGCGAAGATCGAGGAAGGCAAGCTCGACACGACATTTCTGATAAGCCACCGCCTGCCGCTCGAGGAGGCGCCGACCGGCTACCGGAACTTTCGGGACAGCCAGAACGAGTGGACGAAGGTCGTCCTGAAGACGGAGAGGGCCGCGGCATGAGCAAGGGTCTGGCTGTTGTCACGGGCGCATCCACCGGCATCGGGCTGGAACTCGCCCGATGCTGCGCCGACGATGGCTACGACGTCGTCGTCTGCGCCGACGAGCCGGCAATCGAGGCCGCGGCGGCCGAGTTGTCGCAGGGCGGCGCAACTGTCACTCCGGTCGAAGCGGATCTCGGCACCGAAGCCGGCGTCCAGAAGCTGATGGCCAAGATCGGCGGCCGCGACATCGACCTGCTGCTCGCCAACGCCGGGATCGGGCTGCGCGACGCGTTCCTCGACCAGGACTGGAACAAGGCGCGACGGGTGGTCGAGGTCAATGTCATCGGCACGCTGGCGCTGCTGCACCAGGCCGGGCAGCGCATGCGGTATCGCGGCGCCGGGCGGATCCTCGTCACTGGGTCGATCGCCGGCTACATGCCGGGCAGCTTTCACGCGGTCTACAATGCGTCGAAGGCGTTCCTCGACAACTTCTCCTACGCGCTCGGCAACGAGCTGAAGGAAAGCGGCGTCACCGTTACGTGCCTGATGCCGGGGATCACCGACACCGCGTTCTTCGACCGGGCGGGTCTGGGCGACACGGCGCTCGGCGCGAGCGACAGCAAGGCGGACCCCGCCGAGGTGGCGCGCAAGGGCTATGCCTCGATGATGAAGGGAGACAGCGGCATCGTTCCGGGCGCCAAGAACAAGATGCAGGCCAGGATGGCCGGCGTGACGCCGCAGTCTTCGCTGGCCGAGGCGCACCGCAGGACGGCCGAGCCCGGCAGCGCCGACTGATCGATCAGGGTCTCGCCCATGACATGCAGCGGTGCTCGCTTCCGAGGGCTCGGGTGCAGGCATGGAAAATCCGGCTGGACACGCCGCCGCCCTTTGCCGTATCTCGCCGCCACGGAAGCCCAGGTAGCTCAGTTGGTAGAGCAGCGGACTGAAAATCCGCGTGTCGGTGGTTCGAATCCGCCCCTGGGCACCATTCCTGCCCCGAGTTACGCACTACATCCAGCATATTCATTACCGAACTCCCTCTACATCTTGACTCGCCCGACATGTCGCAGTCGAGAGACGATCCCGCATCTTTTCCGTGGGATGCATCGGGGATGCAAAGCGGCGCGGCTACATTGTCATTCTGGATCCCGGTTGTGCGGCCGTCGAGCCCGGAAATCTGAAGCGTGCTCGCCTGGATCCGTATTCTCTCTCCCAAGAGCCAGCAGATTCCGTGGTGTTGGCGTTTCCGGCGAGCGTGATGGATCATGTCCCGGGGCGTGGTGTAGAAGCGCCGGCCTACGGAAAGGTCCGAGCCTGATCAGGACGCCACGGCGGGCAGCCTGAGTGTCGGATTGTCGGTGACGCGGGCGAGCGTTTCAAGGCTCATGTAGCGCCGCGCCACGGCCCATTCGGCGTTGGTCTCCAGCATCAGCGCACCGACAAGCCGGATGATGGCCTCGTCGTTGGGGAAGATGCCGATGACGTCTGACCGGCGCTTGACCTCGCGGTTGACCCGTTCGAGTGGGTTCGTCGAGGCGATCTGCGCCCAATGCTCGCGAGGGAAGTTCATGTAGGCCAGGACATCGTCGCGGGAGGCGTCCATGAGCGGGCCGAGCTTCTCGTTCTTCTCGCGCAGCGCGTCGGCCACGGTGTCCCATTGAGCCTCGGCTTCGGCCTTCGTCTCCTGTGCGAAGATTGTCTTCAACATCGCCGCAACAGCCGTGCGCTGCTTGGCTGGAGCATGGGCCAGTGCGTTCCGGAGCCAATGAATCCGGCACCTCTGATGCGTGGCGTTGAACACCCGGCGAGCTGCCTGTCAACCGGCACTGAAACGGGACCCCCTATCGGCTTCCAAAAGGGACGCCCTGCGGGTGTGAGGGGCCGGGCCTGATCCGGCGGAGCTGGTCGGGGTTGCGGAGCCGGATCAGGCCCGGCCCCGGTCGGAGCGGCAGGGATCAGGCGCGGTTCTTGAAGCGCCAGCTCTCGTTGCCGGTCTCGACGATGTCGCAATGGTGGGTGAGCCGGTCGAGGAGCGCGGTGGTCATCTTGGCGTCGCCGAAGACGCTCGGCCATTCACCGAAGGCGAGGTTGGTCGTGACGATCACCGAGGTGCGCTCGTAGAGCCGGCTGATCAGGTGGAAGAGCAGCTGGCCGCCGGATTGGGCGAAGGGCAGGTAGCCGAGCTCGTCGAGGACGACGAAGTCGAGGCGGGTGAGGTGATCGGCGATGCGGCCCTGGCGGCCGGCGCGGGTCTCGGCTTCGAGCTTGTTGACGAGGTCGACGACGTTGAAGAAGCGGCCGCGGGCGCCGCGGCGGATGCAGGCGCGCGCGATGGCGATCGCGGCATGCGTCTTGCCCGTGCCGGTGCCGCCGATCAGACGACGTTGCGCTGCTGATCGAGAAAGCCGCCATCTGCGAGGTCGCGCACCAGTGTCTCGTTCACTGCGGCGGCATCGAAGTCGAAGTCGTCGATGTCCTTGGCGAGCGGCAGCTTGGCGATCGTCATCTGGTACTTGATCGAGCGCGCCTGCTTTTCGTTGATCTCGGCAACCAGGAGGTCGCCGATGACCCGCTGCGGCTCATGCTGCCGTTTGACGGCGGTGGCGACGATCTCGTCATAGGCGCCGCGCATGCCGAA
>CAVUWP010000032.1:0-4001 GCA_963745085.1 uncultured Alphaproteobacteria bacterium
GGTGCGGAGCCCGAGCGCGGCGGGAGCGCCGGCGATGATGCCGTCGACATGGCCACGGATGCGCCCGCCGGCGACGGAGAAGCCGAACTGGTCGCCATCGGGGCGGTTGCCCTTGCGGGTGTAGAGATCGAGCCCGGCGGCGCGCAGCCAGCGGATCGCGAGGTCCTCCAGCGCGTGGCCGATGGCGAAGATCCGCAGCGTCCGGCCGCCGAAGCCGCGCCCTCGTCGCGCGGCGTGCCGGTGAACTCGAACTGCAGCGCGCGCTCGCAGTCGTGGCCGAGGCGCGAGCCGCCAAGGTAGTCCCGCGGCGGCGTCGCGGCGCGCTCGGCCTCGAGCGCCGCGTCGACGAGCGCGTTGACGCGCTCCGTCATGGCGGGCCGCGGATTGAAGTCGAGCATCAGAAGGGGACCTCCGTGCGCTCGGCCCGCGGCGATGCGTCGGCCATGGCCTCCTGGAAGCCCTCGATGGTCTCCTCGACGAGCGCCGCACCTGCGGTCTCGTCGAGATCGGCGAGGCGCGTTCTCCCAGCCGATCTCCTCCATGAACGCGGCACCTCTTCATCGTCGGCGCGATCGCGGCCCGTTCCTCGTTCGGTGAGGCCGAACACCGGCAGTCCTCCTGGCTGCGCCCGGCGCGTCCAGCCGCCTGGCAGGTGATCGAGCAGAACCAGCCGAGGGCGCGGCCGTTCCGGGGACCGGGTCGAAGCAGCCAAAGCCATGCGGCCGGCCGCGTGCAGACGGCGCAGAGCACGCCAGCGCGGGTGCCAGAGGCGCGAGGCGCTCGGCGGCGGGGTCCGGACGTGCATGCCCATGGCTCATGCCGCCTGCCGCTCGTCGCCGGCCGCCGCTCGATGACGAGGTTGCGGATGGCCGTGCGGTTGAAGCGGAAGGTCAGCAGCGCCGAGGCCTGATAGCGGGTCAGCCCGAAATCCTGCCGGCACTCGGGCGGCAGGTAGGCAGCTGCTTCGTCGGTCGCCGGCTGGCTCAGCCAGCTGCGGCTCTTGTGGGCGCTCTCGTCGGTCTCGTGCTCGTTCAGCCAGTCGTCGGCCGCGGCGAGGCAGACCATGCGCTCGCCCACGCCGAGCAGACGGCACGGCTGGCCCTTCCGCCGCCGACGGCATGCCAGCGGCCGTCGAGGAAGAAGACGCCGCCCCAGGCGTTGAAGCCCGCCGCCATCAGCGCGCGTCGTCGCCGAAGAGGTCGCACCAGCGGAAGCTCGACCGCTCAGGAGGTCGATCTCCGTCATCACGAAGTCGGAGAGCGGCGCCTGGCTTCGTCGTCCTCCTCGCGGCTCCCACGAAGGATGACCGCAGAGCGGGCACTCGCGTCGCGGCGAGCGGGACCTGGCGCCTGCAGTCCGGGCAGTCCTTGGTCGGCGCGTCGCCGTCGCGCTCGCGGCCGTCCAGGTCGACGTCCTGCTCGAGCGAGCCGTGCATCAGGCTCGAGCGTGCCGAAGTCGAGCACGATGCAGTCGGTCTTGACGACGCCCGGGATGCTCCTCCGGATCGACGGTGCGCAGGCCCGCGGCCGACCATCTGGATCATGGTCGACTTGTAGGAGCTCGGCCGCAGCAGGACGACGCAGGAGGTCGGCGGGTGGTCCCAGCCCTCGGTCAGCACCGCGACGTTGACGATGACCCGGACCTCGCCGGCGGCGTAGGCGTCGAGCGCCGCCTTGCGCTCGTCGGCGCGACATGTCGCCGTGGACTCAGCGCCGGCGACGCCGGCGGCGCTGAACGCCACGGCGACGTTGCGGGCGTGATCGACGGTCGAGCAGAACACGACCGTCTGCCGGTCGCCCGCCTTCTCCTGCCAGTGCCGGATCACCGCCTCGGTGATCGGCGCCTGGTTCATGATCGCGTCGACCTCGCCCATGTCGAAGTCGTCGCCGGCTTGCGGCGCACCTTGCGCGAGCTGCTCCTGGACGCCGACGTCGATGACGAAGGTGCGCGGCGGGACGAGGTGGCCGGAGGCGATCAGCTCGCCGATCCGGATCTGGTCGGCGACGTTGGAGAAGACCGGGCGCAGGCCCTTGCGGTCGCCGCGGTTCGGCGTGGCCGTGACGCCGTAGACGCGGCACATCGGATTGCGGCTGCAGCGCGCGGTCGATGATCCGCCGGTAGCTGTCGGCGGCCGCGTGGTGCGCCTCGTCGATCACCAGCAGGTCGAGCGCCGGCATGGCGTCGAGGTTGTCGGGCCGCGCCAGCGTCGGCACCATGGCGAAGGTGACCTGGCCCGCCCAGGACTTCTCCCGGGCGTCGACGACCGAGGTGCGTGATCGCCCGGATTGACCCGGGCGAACTTGGCGCGGTTCTGCGCGGTCAGCTCGTCGCGGTGGGCGAGCACGCAGGCCTTGGCGTCGTTGCCGCCGAGCATGCGCCCGACGACGGCCGAAAGCATGATGGTCTTGCCGGCGCCGGTCGGCGCCACGCCGAGCGTGTCGCCGTGCTCGTCGAGCGCGCGAACGCTGCGCTCGACGAAAAGCTTCTGGCGGGGGCGAAGCAGCATGGCCGCCCCTCACTGCGCCCAGGACGGACGGACGCCGACCGGCGGCGGCTGGCCGCGGCTGCCGGGGCGGCGCCGGGCCTGCGGCTGCTGCGGAACGGCATCGGCGCCGGCACGACGCCCATCAGGCCCGCGTACTCCTGGTGGTCGGGCGTCACCGCGCCGCGGATCTCGTTCTTCTCGTCGCCGTTGGTGTCGGTGCCGATCGTCGATCTTGGCGACGAACTCGATCCCGTCGAGATCGGCGAAGCCGGCGATGCGCCGGGCGGCCTGCGCCTGGGGCGAGTTGTCCTTGTCGGAGATGCCGCGCGCCGAGTTGAGCATGCCGCGCACGAGGCTGCGGCCCATGTTGCCCCAGTCCGGGCCCTTGGGGCTGTAGAGCCCGATCAGCGTGAAGACCTTGCGCCGGGCGTACGGGCCCTCGAGCACGGTGAACTCGCCGTTGAGATAGACGCGCCGGTCGTGCCGCGGGTGGCGTAGCCGCCGGTCCAGCCCTGCGCCGGGTCGTCATAGCCGCCGGGCGGATGGTGAGCCGCACCTTGGCGAGCGTGCCCTTGGGGATGAGGTTGGAGTTCTGGCTGGGCGTCGTTGAAGTCGTTCCAGAGACCGGACATGGTCGGGGTGCTCCTTTCAGTCGGTGCTGGGATTGGAGGGGTGCCGGTCGACCGGAGAGGCGGGGCGGCCAAACTCCAGCCTCTCGGTCGCCGGCTTCACGGGCCCGCGGATCTTCTCCATCAGGCGTCCGAGATGCGGCTCCTCGATCATGTCGAGCCGGCCCGAGCGGTCCTTTGCGGGGTAGCTCCAGGGGTTGAGGGTCTGGCAGACGAAGGCCCGGCAGGGCTTGCCGGTCTCGTCCTGGACGGTGGCGAGCGTGATGACCTCGTCGACGATGCCGGGGAGCTCGAGGCCGGTCTTCGAGCCATCGATCTGCGGCTGGAAGACCTTGCGGTTGAAGTCGTCGAGCTTCTCGTCGAGGATGCCGACGAACCAGACGTTCTTGGCGCGGGTGTGCTGCAGGTGGGTGAGCCAGGCGATCATCTCGCGGCCGTGCAGCCCGTAGGCGCCGCGGATGTCGGGCTTGCCGGTCTTCTCCGACATGCGCCTCGGGCTGGCCCTTGCACCACTGGAAGCAGAGCCGGCCGGCGACGGTGATGGAGTCGATGAAGATCGTCTCGTAGCGATCGAGCACTGCCGGGTCGCCGAAGCGTCGGCAGACGGCCGCGTAGTGGGCCTCGCTGTAGGGCTGGTCGTCGCGCAGCGCCGGGTTCGGGCCGCCGATGAAGACGGCGAAGTCGCGGCATTCGGTCCAGGTGCGCGGCCGGATGGTGTCGCCCGGCCAGCCCTCGATGGCGAGATCGCCCGCCTCCAGGTCGCAGAACAGCGTCGTGCTCGCCTTCAGGGTCCAGAGCAGACTGGTCTTGCCATGCCGGACTTGCCGAAGATGCAGCCCTTGATGCCGCGCGTACTCGGCGAGCCGCTGGTCGGCGGTGATGATGGC
>CAVUWP010000033.1:0-112248 GCA_963745085.1 uncultured Alphaproteobacteria bacterium
GGTACCGGCGCGAGGTCCGGGATGCCGAGCGCTGGTACGGCCGGCTGAAGGTCAACGTCGGGCGGCGGCTCGCCGACCGGCGCATCGACCAAATCGACCGGGATGTGTTGTCCCGCCTGCTGCTCGACATCCATTTCCGGGCGCCGGGGACGTCCGATAAGATCGCTCAGGCGCTGTCGCGGGTTTTCCGGTTTGCCGTCGGCCGCGGCTACATCGAGGCGAACCCGCTCGAGGCGGCGCGGGCGGCGCTGCCCCGGGATTTCGGGTCGCGCGCCAAGAAGGCACACCCTATGGTCCCGATCGCGGATCTGCCCGACTTCTACGCCGCGCTGGTTGACGCATCGCAAGGCCGTGGAGAGCTCTGCGCGCTCGCCTTGAGGTTCGTCACGCTGACAACGGCGCGCAGCGGGGAGGTCGGCTCGCGAGCTGGGCCGAGATGACGGCTCCTTATGGCGCATCCCGGCCGAACGCACGAAGACGGGCAGCCGCACACGTGCCGTTGACCGAGGAGGCGCTGGCGGTGCTCGAGCGCGCCCGCGAGCTGACCGGCGGCGAGGGCCTGATCTTCCCCGGCAGCCGCGCCGGGCAGCCGCTGTCGGACATGACACTGTCGAAGCGCATGAAGGCGCCGGCGTTCAAGGATGCCGATGGACGCGATGCGGTGCCTCACGGCCTGCGCGCGGGTTTCAAGACCCTGTCCAGGACCACACCGAGGTCGACCCGGCGCTGGCCGAGCGGGCCCTCGGGCATGCGGTGCAGGGGCGACGTGCAGAAGGCGTACGACCGCGCCACCATGGTCGAGAAGCGCCGCCGTCTGATGGCGCAATGGGCGGATTACCTGACCGGCGCCGGCAAGGGGCAGGTGGTGCGAGCTGGCCGAGCGGCGCGGCTGAGGTCGAGCGCAGCATCAGGCCGGAGCCAGTGGGGTCCCTCACCGCGCCGGAGAGGCGTCGCAGAGCGCGGTTCGCCGGTGCAGATCGGCTCGGCGCCCCCCCCGAACCCGCGAAGGTCGCCGTGCGACGGCTTCTACGAGCTCTGGGCTGCCGGGGGAGGTCGACCGGCTCGGCTCTTCTATGCGACGGTCATTTCGATGAGCACCCGTGCCGCGGCCCGACCCTCGGCGGGGCAGATCGGCACTCGAAGTAGCCGATGAGCAGCAGCCCTCGTCGCTCGCGCGGATGGTTCCGCGGATCACCGGGACCTTTGCGCCGAGCCGGTCGAGGACCGTAAGCGCTGGCTGACCGACATGCTCTCCGGCCACGCGGGCTCGGGTGTGCATGGTTCTTGGTCATTCGTGCAGGACGAGCGAAAGCTGCCTCCCTACATCGCATCGTTCGCCACGCCAGCCACCATGCTCCGCGCCAGCCAACGGGAGGAACGTTGGTCGCCCTGTCAGCCGGGCAAACGACGTTGCTCAAGAGTTTCGTCGTCTCCGTCCGACTTCATGGCATCCGCAATCAGGTGATCGACCATTTCAGTGAAGTAGGCGGTGAGTTCCCGATGCAGCATCCTGAACTCCTCGCCGACGGTTTGCTCGAAGCTCGATCTCCGTACCCGGACCATCACCGTCGTGCGTCGTTGCCGGGGATACCGGTAGGGGCGGATGCCGTGCTTGCGGCAGAGCGCGACGAAGATGCGGACCGACCACACATCCGGCAGGGAATACTGCATCTCGGTCTCTGGCTCCTCGCTGCCGTCCAGTTCCGGGCCAAGCCTTGCCTGCAACCGGTCGCGCGCCGCCCCGGCCGCCGCCCGCTCGCCCGCAGTCGCGCCACGCGCGAACAGCGCCTCGAGCTTTGCGAGCTTGTCCCGGATGTCCTTGTCCCCGGCCATGGACGTGCACCTCTGTCTGCCTGGAGCCATCAATGCGAAGGCGCAGGAAGGGTCAACCGGCAGCGATGATCGCGGCGCGCCATCTTCCGACGCGCGGACGGTTGTGACATCGATCGGCCGGAATGACGCTGCGGTCGCCTGATCAACCGTTTTGTCATTCCGAACGGAACCGGTGCGAGGGGAACGAAGCATGAGCCATGTGATCTTACGAGGGGCCAACCGGCGCCGCCACGAAGTCGATTTCGGAGACGACCCGATCTCCGTCTCGATCCACGCCAGCGAGGAGGTCGTGGAGATCTTCATCGAGGCAGATGGCGAGGACAGGCCGGAGGAACGCCGGCGCTTCGCCCTTGTGAACCTGCCACGGCATCTCTTCAGTGCGGCAACGGCCGATCTCGCCCGCAAGACGGGCTTGCCGACGCGGTGATCAATGTGACAGCCGGAGAACTGATGCGACGGCCGGGTAGACGTCTTCGCCACGGGCGCCAGAAATAAGGCGGAGGTCGTCGACTCCGCTCCGCAAGAAGGCTCGCGGTCTTCATCCACAGCGCCCCCCTCTGCCAGTGTCGGCTGAATTGTTCCCGGTCGGGCTGGAGGAGAAAAGGAGCATGGTGCGCAAGCCATTGCACAAGTGGGCGTTCAAGCCCGGCATGCGCGCAGGCGCCTTCGGCTGGCGCGGCACGCCAAAGGCCATCGAACGGCTGAGGTCGGCGAGTTCGGAGATCCGGGCGGTAAACCGCGCCGACTCCGTCGTCGCGGCAGAAGGCGTGGTCGCGCTGGCCGAGCGGATCTGGCCTGCGTTCGAGCAGATCGATACCTCTTCGGGCGCCCTCGGCAGCGCGGTTCGCCGAACGCTCGATGACCTGGCGCCGATATTGATCAAGGCTCCAGCCGACGAGCAGACGCGGGAGCACTGGCTGGAACGGCTGCGCGAGGCGGTCGTCGACGACGGCGTCGATTACCTCGCCCCGATCTCCGATCGCTTCGGCGAGATTGCGGCGTTTCCGGCGCTCATGAACCTGCACGCCGACCGCGACCTTGATCTGATCCGGGAGGCGTGGGCAGATCACGCGCGGTTCGCTCACATCGCTACGGCGACCCTCACGCTGTCCTGCCTGCTCGAGGCAGGCCGCCATGAAGAGCTTCTCGAGCTCCTGGCGGCAAGAAGGACCCGCCTGTGGTTCGACGAGAAGTTCGCCGCCGAGGCGCTGCTCCGCCAGGGGCGCGACGATGCGGCTTTGGCTCGCGCCGCGGCGTTGCTGGAGGAGGACCGACAGCCTTGGGGCCGACGCGACATCGCGCGTTTCTGCGAAGCGATCCTCGTCCGGCAGGGCAAGGCCGACGAAGCGTATCGCCGCTTCGGCCTGCCGACAGCGGCCGGAAATACTTGGCTCGCCATGTGGCGCGATCTGATGAAGCGCTATCCCGACCGCGACGCCCGTGCGCTTCTGGAAGACTTGATCGCGCTGCACGGCCGCAAGGGGAAATGGTTCGCGGCGGCCAAGACGGCCGGGTATCTCGACGTCGCGCTTGAATGCGCGGCAGACGTTGAAGCCGCTCCGGCAACGCTGATCCGCGCGGCGCGAGATTTCTCCGCCAAGAACCCGGCCTTCGCCGCTCAAGTGGCTCTTCACGCTGTAGTGCACCTGCTCGCCGGCCGCGGTTACGACGCCGGCCCGCTCGAGATCGACGCGGCGGTGGATCAACTCATGGCCGCGAGCCGTCGGATGGATCGGACAGATTGAGCTATCGCGGAACTGCGGCGATTGGCGAACCAGGACGGCCGGACCGATCCCATGACCCAGCGCCTCCGCTTGAGGCTAACGATGATCGAAGCGGACCACGATCGTGCAGAGTGAAACGCGACGACCACCCTGCCGTCCGGCTACGCCGCTCGGCTTGAGATCGCTTAACGAGAGAGCGGCCGCCTGCGCGACTTGCCGCATTGACGCGGCCGCGGACGGAAGGTCAGCGGACGAAGTTGGTAGCTCATTGGGCAAGGCGCGCTTCCACGGACCCAAGTGGATGACAGGTTGGCCCTTCGAAGCGGCCGTTCGGTCTACGGAGTAGATGCGGACAAAACGGAATGTTCATGTCGGGCGCAGGTTTCATGTAGTCCTTGCCGCTCGCCTGCCGGCAGCGTACCGATGACTTCGAAGAATCAAATCGGAGGAGACGCTCGAATGGTGTTCCGAACCCTGGCCACTGCTCTGGCGCTGATCTTGCTGGCCGGCGCGGCGCAGGCACAAGATGCCTGCGACGCTGGCGAGTCTGTCATCAAGTTCAGCCACGTCACCAGCGCGGACAAGAGCGCGAAGGGACTGGCCGCGCAGAAGCTGGCCAACCGCGTGAACGAGGAGATGAACGGCAAGGTCTGCATGCAGGTCTATCCGAACTCCACTCTCTACGACGACGACAAGGTGCTCGAGGCGATGCTCGCCGGCGACGTGCAGCTCGCCGCGCCGTCGCTCTCCAAGTTCGAGACGTTCACCAAGAAACTGCGCATCTTCGACCTGCCCTTCCTCTTCGAGGACATCGCGGCCGTCGATCGCTTCCAGGCTTCGCCCGAGGGACAGAAGCTGCTCGATTCGATGAAGCGGCGCGGATTGCAGGGCCTGGCCTACTGGCACAACGGCATGAAGCAGCTGTCGGCGAACAAGCCGCTCCTGGTGCCGGACGACGCCAAGGGGCTGAAGTTCCGCATCCAGCCCTCTGACGTTCTGGTCGCGCAGTTCGAGGCGATCGGCGCCAACCCGCAGAAGATGGCGTTCTCCGAGGTCTATTCGGCGCTGCAGCAGGGCGTCGTCGACGGCCAGGAGAACACCTGGTCGAACATCTACAGCCAGAAGTTCTTCGAGGTGCAGGACGGCGTGACCCACACCGACCACGGTGTCATCGATTACCTGGTGGTCACGTCGACCGACTTCCTGGACAGCCTGCCGGACGACCAGCGCGAGCAGTTCCTGAAGATCCTCGCCGAGGTGACCAAGGAGGGCAACGCCGCCGCGGGCAAGGTCGAAGAGGAACTCGCGCAAGGCCATCGCCGACACCGGCAGCGAGATCCGCGAGCTGACGCCCGAGCAGCGCGATAAGTGGGTCGAGGCCATGAAGCCGGTCTGGGAGAAGTTCGAAGGCGACATCGGCTCGGACATGCTGCAGGCGGCGCAGTCGGCAGGCGCCACCAACTGAACCGGAGGTGGGGCCGCGCCCGGCCCCACCTCCGCGCATCTGCGCAGAGCCGTCGCGCTGGAAAGTGTGCAGGGCCATCGCGGGAGAAGCAGGCATGGCACGGCGGTATCGTCCGCAGACGAAGCTCGGCCGTGTCGTCAACGAGATCGAGGAGACGCTCATCGCCGGTCTTCTCGGGGTGATGACGCTGATCGCCTTCTTCAACGTCGTCGCGCGCTATGTCTTCAACTCGAACATCCTCTGGGCGCTTGAGACGCAGACCTTCCTGTTCGCCTGGCTGACATTGCTCGGCGCCGCCTATCTCGTGAAGATCACGGCGCATCTCGGCGTCGACGCGGTGATCAACCTGTGCTCGCCGCCGACGCGGCGGATCGTGGCGCTGGTCGCGCTCGCCTGCTGCCTCGTCTTCTCGGTGCTGATGCTGATCGGCTCCTGGAACTACTGGGCGCCGTTCGCCAACCTGCCGGAGCTGGGCTGGTTCTTCGGCGCGGGCGAATGGCGCGACCAGGGATGGTACGAAACCAGCGACATCCCGATGTTCGAGTGGCTGCGCTTCGTCGAGCCGACGATGAACGCGGGCGAGCATTACGAGAAGCTGCCGCGCTTCATCCCCTATTTCATCCTGCCGCTCGGCTCCGCTCTGCTGCTCTTCCGCTTCATCGAGGCGGGCTTCCGGCTCTGGCGCGGCGAGGAAACCTCGCTGATCGTCAGCCACGAGGCGGAGGAGGAGGACAGCTACCCCGCCGCCACCGGTCACGACCGCTCGAGCTGAGGACGACGCAGCATGGATATCGCCGTCCTGTTCCTCATGGTCATCGGCTTTCTCGCCATCGGCGTGCCGATCGCGGTGTCGCTCGGGCTCTCGTCGATCCTTTTCCTCTACATCTACTCATCGAGCACGCTCGCCTCGGTGGCGGGCAAGCTGTTCGACGCGTTCTCGGGGCATTCGACGCTGCTCGCGATCCCCTATTTCATTCTTGCCTCGTCGTTCATGTCGACGGGAGGCGTCGCGCGGCGGATCATCCGCTTCGCCGTCGCCTGCGTCGGGCATCTCAGGGGCGGGCTCGCCATCGCCTCGGTCTTCGCCTGCATGATCTTCGCGGCGATCTCGGGCTCGTCGCCGGCGACGGTCGTCGCCATCGGCTCGATCGTCATCGCGGCGATGCAGAAGGTGGGCTACAGCCGCGACTTCGCGGCCGGCGTGATCTGCAACGCCGGCACGCTCGGCATCCTCATCCCGCCCTCGATCGTCATGGTGGTCTATTCGACCGCGACCGACGTCTCGGTCGGGCGGATGTTCCTGGCCGGCATCATCCCCGGCATCATCGCCGGCGGCATGCTGATGGTCGGCATCTGGCTGGCGGCGCGCTGGAAGGGCATGCCGGCGCAGCCCTTCGCCGGGTTCGGAGAGATCGCGGACGTCGTTCCGCGAGGCGTTCTGGGGACTGTTGCTGATCGTCGTCATCATGGTCGGCATCTACGGCGTGCCCGGCCTGACGCCGGCGATCTTCACGCCGACCGAGGCCGCTGCCGTCGCTGCGGTCTATGCCTTCATCATCGCGAACTTCGTCTATCGCGACATGGGGCCGCTGCGGACCGAGGGCGAAGACGGGCGGCCGGTATCGCTGCTGCGCCGTCCCTACGCGCTGGTGACGGCGTTCTTCCATCCCGACACGCGAAAGGTGCTGCTCGAGGCCGGCAAGCTGACGGTGATGCTGATGTTCGTCATCGCCAACGCGCTGATCCTCAAACACGTGCTCACCGACCAGCAGATCCCGCAGGAGATCACCAACATGCTGCTCGGCGCCGGCTTCGGGCCGATCATGTTCCTGGTTGTGGTCAACGTGATCCTGCTCATCGGCGGCCAGTTCATGGAGCCCTCGGGCCTGATCATCATCGTCGCGCCGCTGGTGTTCCCGATCGCGATCGAGCTCGGCATCGACCCCATCCATCTCGGCATCATCATGGTCGTGAACATGGAGATCGGCATGATCACGCCGCCGGTCGGGCTCAACTTGTTCGTGACCTCCGGCGTCGCCAACATGCCGGTCTGGAACGTGGTCCGCGCGGCGCTGCCCTGGCTGGCTATCCTGTTCCTGTTCCTGATCCTCGTGACCTACATCCCCTGGATCTCGACGGTCGTGCCAAATGCGATCATGGGTCCGGAGATCGTGATGCACTGACGCGTGCTATGGAAAACGGGCCGACGCATTTGCTGGTACTGCCGCGCGGTTGCTTCCTACAGTGGCGCGCGCTCACTGCGCCTCCGGCTGAACGCCGCTAGTGATCCCGCATTTCTCCGGCCCGCCGAAAAGACAAGCCAAGATTGAGCAACTAAGAGTTTGAGAAACGCAACGGTTTCGTACCTTTTACGCAAACTCAATCGTCTTCGAATGCCCCCTCCACTTTGTAATTCCGAGTTTTGAACGCGGCGCATCAACGGGCAGTATGGGCTCGAACTTGCCTCTCCCTTCGGCATCAGCAGCGTCGGCACTTGGCAGGTAAGCGGACATTCGCGCCGCCACGTGCGCCATGACGGGGTGGCCGAGGTGCGTCGTCGAGCGAGCTTGCCGCACTTCGCCGCCGGAAGGCTGGTGGTCATGGCGGTCTATAACCGAGCCGCCGCAGCATAGGACGTGGAATGCCTGGGCGGCACTCGCGCCGGTCCGACGCTGCACTGCGCGGGAGAGG
Source organism: uncultured Alphaproteobacteria bacterium (assembly GCA_963745085.1). Classification (GTDB taxonomy): domain Bacteria; phylum Pseudomonadota; class Alphaproteobacteria; order Rhodobacterales; family Rhodobacteraceae; genus Thermohalobaculum. Next base: position 7,714 of record CAVUWP010000033.1, read on the forward strand.
TCGTATAACGGCCACCCGCCGGCGCCGGCCCCGGGCCTCCAGACCGGCCAAGGCGGCTCGTGCGACGGCTCCTAGCTAGAGCCCCAGGCTGCCGGTAGGTCTGGGAAGCGCGTGCTCGATGTCGGCGGCGGCGCCCTCATGGCGGCGGCTGCGAGCGATGCGCGTCGCGTGCTCGGGATTGAGCGCGTTATTCGGCAGGCGGCCGGACAGCAGGGCGCGGACCTGCTCGACCGTCTTCATGGCCTGCGCCTGCGTCGCCTGGCGCGTCAGGCCGCCGATATGGGCGTGGCGACGACGTTCGGCAGCCGGCCGAGGACGACGGGCGGCATCATCTCGGCCGCCGAGCCGACGTCGAGCGCCGCGCCGGCGATCTGGCCGAACCGCAGCGCCGAAGCCAGCGCCTCCTCGTCGACCAGCATAGGGCGCGAGACGTTGACGAAGTACGCCGTGGGCTTCATGCCCGCGAAGCGGGCGGCGTTCATCAGGTGGCGCGTCTCATCGCTGGCGACGGCGAGGAGGACGACGAAGTCGGAGGCGGCGAGCAGTTCGTCCATGCCGGTCTGGCGGATGCCCGGTTCGGCGACCGTCTTTTGGGGGTCGTGCACCAGCACCGTCATGCCGAAGGCGCGGCCGAGCCCGGCGGCGCGGGCGCCGATACTGCCATGGGATGACGCCGAGCGTCGCGCCGGCGAGCTGTACGCCCACGGCGCCGCCGGCATGCGGCCCGCCCGGTACTCGGTGACGACGTGGCACGCCGCGGGCGAGGTCGACCGTAAGGCCGAAGGCCATCTCGGCGACAGCCTCAACAAAGCCCGGCTGGCGCTCGTCACCAGCACGCCATTGCGGGAGGCGGCGTCGACGTCAATCGCGCCGGTCACTACTAGGTCGACGGCGCAGCGGAAGGCGACGAGGCGTTGGTCGGCATCGGTCTGACGGTCCTGCTGCGTCGCCAGCACGAGCATTACGGCGCGCGCCTCGGCATCGATCTCCCCTCGCTCATCTTCAAGATGATGCTGTCCGTGATGACGTCGATTTGCCCGACCAGGTTCAGGGCCCTGGCGCGCTCTCGGGCTGCAGCAGCGGGACGGTCTCGAGGTCGAGCTCCTCGAGGGACCGGAGCGCGTCGCCGAACGCGCCGACGAATGGGTTGGCGCGGTTGGTCTCCTCAGGATCGCCGGCTCTTGAGGTCGACGATGGGCCGGGGCGCTGACGAGGCAGGCGGGCGCCCCGGCCTCGCCCGTTTCCCCTGCCGGGCGAGCTCGGTGACGGTCGGCGGCGTCGGGCTCTCGACCTGCCGCTCGAAATCAGCCGCGGGCACGGCGGCGACGCGCAGCGCCTGCTTGGCCTGGTGCGGCGAGAAGCCGGCAGTCGGCGGCAGCCTGGGCGCGGGAAAGCATAGGGCGCGTTGCCCACCCCGGTTTCGCGCGTCCCGCGCCCCCTGTCGCCGGCTCGATCTGCCGCAGCAGCTCGCCCGCCCGCCGGATGGCGCGCGCCCGGATCCGCTGCGCCATGGCCTCGAGCCTCTGGTCGTTGACCTCCTTGGCATAGGACGCCAGCGCCGCCGCACGGTCGATCCAGTCCCCGCACTTGTCAAGCCGATTGCACCCGGCCAGCTCCTTGCGGTCCGCCTCGTAGTCATCGCGCAGCCGCACTGTCGCGTGGCGGGCAACGGGATGGTGGCTGTCGTCACTGTCAGTCTCCTGCTCGCTTGGTGAAGGGGGCGGGACGGCATAGGGCCGCCAGTCCCAATGCGCCTTCCGGCGACCCGGGCCGGTTCTCGCCTCGGCAGCCATAGACAGGGCGCCAAGTATGCTGCGCGCGGGCGGTGTCAGCCCAGCACACCCTCGGCGTGGAAGGCTCGAGGCCGCGGTGCGCACGGGTAGCCGCTCGACGCGATGCGCCAGATCGGCAGCAGAAGGTCCTTCCGTTCGTTCTATGTTCGGGTTCGGGCCGTTCTTAGAGAACGGCCCCGAACGAACACCGCAAACGGCGGAGAGATGTTCGGCCTTTTGTTCGGCATCTCTATCAACCTAAATATCTGGCTTCGCTAAGGAAATCGTTCCAGCGTTCGGCGGTGTTCGGCAGGCAAACACGCCGAACGAACGCTGCACAGGTGTTCGATTCTGGAGCTCCCGCGTAATCGTCTGAGAGTGGGAGGAAATTTGGCTTGGCGTTCGATCGGGTGTTCGACGGCCTGTTCACCCATCCAGCACCTCCTCGCCCTCGTCGGTGAGCATCAGCTTCTTGGCGCGGCGCCTGACCCACTTCTTGGTCGTCAGCTTTTTCAGGATGGCGTGCAACGTTGAGGCCGCACACCCGAGACTTTCGGCCAGGCCGCGCACCGAGACCAGCGGGTTGGCCTTGATGATCGCGAGCGCACGCTGCTCGCGGTGCTCCGTTTCGCGCTGCAGATCCGAGGCCCGCAGCGGCGATACCGACCTGGCGACCACAGTCGGGATGAGCCGACCCGACGCATCCTTCAGCGCGTCGGAGGTCACGGTCTCGAACTCGACCGTCAACGGCTCGAAGAGGGGGCCGCGGAATTTGCCTTGCGTGTGGATGGTCGCCAGCGCGTCGTCGCGCCAGATGGTCAGGTTGCCGTCGATCTCGTTCAGGAAGGACGACCCCCCGCGCGGGATCAGATTCTCGCGATGGGCATTCTTCACCGGATGGCAGGCCACCAGGACGGCCGGCCGGCCGGGCAGTTCGGAGAGCCGGCGGAACGCCCGGGCGGCGCGCAGCATCTGCGTGTTCGAGTTGTCGTCATCGCCGCTGAAATAGGCTTGCAGGGTGTCGACCACGACGAGCGCGAGCGGCGGCAGCTTCTCTACCTCGGCGCAGATCCTCGGGAACGCCGCGTCGATGTCGAAGACCTGCTCGATGACGCCGATGTTGGACGTCAGGCCATATCGTTCTCGCGCGGCGATGCAGCGCGCCTTCACATCGTCCGCGTTCTCGCCTGCCAGGTAGAGCACGCCGCCGGGTGTCGTTTCGAGCCCGCAGAACTCGACCCCGGCGCCGACGGCGAACGATATCAGGATCGCCGCCGCGGTTTTGCCATGCCCGGTGTTGGCGGTGAACGCATAGACCCGGTTACGCTGTAGGAGGCCCGCGATGACGTAGGACGGCGGCACGTAGCCCGCCAACCAGTCGTCCAGCAGCACGACCGTGGGGCCAGGGTCGGTTCCGGCGCAGGTTCCTGCGGCGCCTCGAGCGCGGCCTCGGCGCGCTTTACCAGCTCATCGGCCGTGCCGCCGGCGTCGAGCCAGTCCGAGACGTCGCCCTCCAGGGGCACGACGGCAGCTTGGATTCCGCGCTTGCGGCAGGACGCAGCGATGGCCTGCGCCTGCCGCTGACCGAGCTCGTCGTCGTCGAGCAGCACCACCACCACACGGGAGTGGCGCAGCGGGTCGGCGAACTGTTCCTCCCACTTAGCGCGCTGCGGCAAACTCGTGGCCACCAGCCCCAGCGCCGCCAACTTATCGGCTTCCTTCTCGCCCTTGCAGATGAAGACGATCTCGCCTTCGGACGCCTCGAGCAACTCCGGCAGGCGGTAGAGGACCGGCTGGACGTCCCCGAGCTCGAACGACCGGCCGCCCGGGCCGGCCGCGTCTGGGCGGCGCTGACGCGGGTCCTTCGGCGCCGCCCGGGTCTGAGGGCCGCCGGGCCCGCCCGGCTCCATCTCGTCGAAGTTCACGGTCCGACCTCCCGCGTGACGAGGCGGGGACGCAACGCGCGCTGGGTCGCGGGGTCAAGGCTGTCCCAAAGCCTGAGGATAGCCCGCTTTCGATGGCTGAGCGGCGCGCTTTTGGTGCACATGCGCGCCATGAACTCGTCATGGTCCAGATCGAATGACGGTATATCGTCTGCCCGGCGCTGTTCCTCACGTGTCAATGGCCGCCGGCGCATCAGGAGCCCTCCCCGCGCTCGGCCATGGCCCGGATCACCACCGCCTCGATCTCGGACGAGACCCAGCGGGCCGCCCCGCCGATCTTCACCGGCTTGGGGATCTTGCCGCTGGCGGCGTGCCTCCAGACGCTCGCCCGGCTCAACCTGAGGGCGATGGCGACATCACGGTCGGAGAGCAGCCACGGCCGCAGTCGGTCGGGCGGGCCCCGCGCCATATTTGAGCTCTGCTGCGCCTGGTCGTGCGCGACGTGCTCGCCAAGATCTGCGACCGGGTCTTCCCGGACGAGATCGCCGAGAACCGGCGGCTGCACGAGGTGGTCACCCGCGGCGTGCAGGTCGACCAGGTGATCGGCGGCGAGACGGTCGGCGCCGTCGCCCGGCTCGTCGACTGGGAGAACCGGGAAAACGACTGGCTCGCGGTCAACCAGGTCGAGATCGCGGGCAAATCCGTGCGGCAGCCCGATGTCCTGCTGTACTTAAACGGCCTGCCGCTCGTCGTCGTCGAGCTGAAGGGCACCGAGGGCAACGGACCTCGAGGCCGCCTTCAACCAGATCGAGACCTACAAGCGGCGACATCCCGGAGCTGTTCCGGACCAACCTCTTCTCGGTGATCTCGGACGGGCTGACCGCGCGCTACGGCACCATCTCGGCCGACTTCGACCGCTTCATGCGGTGGCGGACGGTCGACGGCGAGCACGCTCGTCGACGAGAGCTCGGCGCTGGCGCTCGAGACGCTGATCCGCGGCCTGCTCGAGCCGGCGATCCTGCTCGAGATGCTGCGCCGGTTCGTGGTCTTCGAGGACGAGGGCAAGGGGCCGGTCAAGAAGATCGCCGGCTACCACCAGTTCCATGCGGTGCGGAAGGCCGTGGCGAGCGTCCTCGAGGCGCGCGGGCGCGACGGCAGGGGCGGCGTGATCTGGCACACCCAAGGCTCCGGCAAGTCGCTGCTGATGGCCTTCCTCGGCGGCGGCTGATGCACGATCCGGCGCTCGAGAACCCGACGCTGGTCGTGCTGACGGACCGGAACGACCTCGACAACCAGCTCTTCGCGACCTTCGGCGCGCTGCGCGCGACCTGCTTCGGCGAGGACCCGGTGCAGGCCGAGAACATCGACGATCTGCAGGCAGCTGCTGACCGCGCAGGTCGGCGGCGTCGATCTTCACGACGATCCAGAAGTTCCGGCCGGAGCGCGGGCGAAGACGATTTCCCGGAGCTGACCGACCGCTCCAACGTGATCGTCATCGTCGACGAGGCGCACCGATCGCAGTACGGATTCGACGCGAAGATGGATCGCGAGACCGGCGAGATGCGCTACGGCTTCGCCCACCACCTGCGCGCGGCGCTGCCGAAGGCGATCTACGTCGGCTTCACCGGCACGCCGGTCGAGCTCGTCGAGCGCCAACACCTACCGGTCTTCGGCGACTACATCGACGTCTACGACATCGCCCAGGCGGTCGAGGACGGCGCCACGGTGCCGATCTACTACGAGGCGCGGGTCGCCAGGATCGAGATCGCCGAGGACATGGACGGACGTCCTCGACGAGCGAGTTCGACGAGGTCACGGAGGACGTCGGACGAGGACGCCGCAGGCCGCCGCGCTGCGCGCGATGGGCGCGGGTCGAGGCGCTGGTCGGCGCCGAGAAGCGGCTCGACGCCGTGGTCGCCGACATCCTGGACCATTTCGACGAGCGCCTCGAGGCAATCGACGGCAAGGCGATGATCGTCTGCATGAGCCGCCGGATCTGCGTCGAGGTCTACAACCGGATCGTCGCCGCGCGGCCCGGATTGGCATTCCGAGGCGGACGAGACCGGGCGCGGTGAAGGTGGTCATGACCGGCAACGCGACCGATCCGGCAGCATTTCAGCCGCACATCCGCAGCAAGGCGCCGGCTCGAGGCCCTGCGCAACCGCTACCAAAGACCCCGACGGACCCGCTGAAGCTGGTCATCGTCTGCGACATGTGGCTGACGGGCTTCGACGCGCCCTGCATGCACACGCTCTACGTCGACAAGCCGATGAAGGGGCACGGCCTGATGCAGGCGATCGCCCGGGTGAACCGTGTGTTCCGCGACAAGCCGCCGGGCTCGTCGTCGACTACATCGGCCTCGCCGCCGACCTGAAGAACGGCTCTCGCGCACTACTCGCAGTCGCGACCAGGCCCAGACCGGCATCGACGAGCGCGAGGCCGTGGCGGCGCTTCTGACGGCCCTCGACGTGGCTGCGCGGCATGTTCCACGGCTTCGACTACCGGTCCGCGCTCGGAGCGGGACGCCGGCCGACCGGCTCGAGCATCCTCGCCGGCTGCGATCGAGCCATGTCCTCGACGCGAGCACGGCGACGACGACGACGAGGAGGACCGACGGAAGGACTTCGGCAAGCGCTTCCACGATGCCGTCGGCGGCCCTGGCCAAGGCGTTCAAGCTCGCCGCCGGCACGCCGGAGGCGCCGACGCATCACGAGGAGGTCGGCTTCTTCCTCGCCGTGCAGGCCGCCCTGCTGAAGCTCGATGTCGGCGGCGGCGACCGGCCGCGATGCCGCCCGGATTTCGCCATCGAGCAGCTCCTCAACCAGGCCGTCGCCTCGACCGAGGTCATCGACATCCTCGGGGCCTGCGGCATCGACCGCCCGGACATCAGCGTCCTGTCCGAGGAGTTCCTGGCCGAGATCCAGCAGCATGCGAGCAGAAGAACCTGGCCGTCGAGGCCTGAAGAAAGCTCCTGAACGGCGAGATCAAGGCGCGAACCCGGACGAACGTGGTCAAGCACCAGGAGTTCTCGGAACGGCTGCGCGATGCGATCGCCCGATACCACAACCGCAGCGTCGACGCCCTCCAGGTCATCCAGGAGCTGATCGATCTTGCCAAGATCTCTGCGCGAGCAACCCGATGACGGACTGATCCCCGAGGAGAAGGCCTTCTACGATGCCCTGGCGCAAGAACGAGAGCGCGGTCGAGGTCATGGGCAACGAACGAGCTGCTGGTCATCGCGGCCGAGCTGGTGAAGGTGGTGCGCGAGAGCTCCGGCATCGACTGGTGGCGCCGGGAGAATGTCCGGAGCGCGATGCGCATCGCCGTCAAGCGAATCCTGCGGAAGCACGGGTTCCCGCCCGACCTTCAGGAAGAGGCGGTAAAGCGCGTCATCCAGCAGGCCGAAGCACTAGCTGGCGATCTTCGCCGAGCGGCATGACCTGTTTCAGGCTGACTGGGGACTCTCGCGCCGGCGACCGCAGGCGCTGGGCCGGAGCGCCGCGATTTAGGCGAGTTTATTGGCACAAGGCAGATAAGCGGGTCAAAAAACTGCAGCAATAACAACATATTATAGCGTGAAGTGGTGGGGGACCCTGGAATCGAACCAGGCGTGGGTTGCCCCGGCGGAGTTACAGTCCGCTGCCGCACCTTGCAGCACGTCCCCCGAGCGCGTCGAGCCCCGAGCGCGTCGGGTCCGATCGGACCACGAGCATCACGGCTGTGACCGGCCTTGCTCGGCAGGCGGTGGGGATAAGACCCCGCCGGCCCGACTGTCAACACGGGAATGGCCGGCGGGATGGCCGCCTCGGACGACGGGCGCTTGCGGCCGGCCAGGCGCTGCCGCTATGGCAGGCTCGGGAGGACGGGGCATGGCGCCGCCGCAAAGCAAGCCCAGATGGGCCATCGAGCGCGACCGGGCGCGCAAGGCGGGGCCGGAGCCCGTCTGGCTGTTCGGCCTGCACGCCGTGCGCGACGCGCTGATGAACCCGGCGCGCACGAGGCGCCGCCTGATCGTCACGCGAAACGCGGCCGACCGGCTGGCCGATGCGATCGCGGCGGCCGGAGCGGAGCCGGAACTTGCCGACGCGCGCCGCTTCCCGGCGCCGCTGGACCCTCAGTCCGTGCACCAAGGAGCGGCGCTCGAGGTGCTGCCGCTCGACTGGGGCACGCTCGGGTCGCTCTGCGCGCCGAGGGCCGACGATCCCGCGCCCGTCGCGGTGCTGCTCGACCGCGTGACCGACCCGCACAACGTCGGCGCGATCCTGCGATCGGCCGAGGTCTTCGGCGCCCGCGCGGTCGTCGCGCCCCGCCACCATTCGGCGCCCGAAACCGGCGCGCTGGCCAAGGCCGCGAGCGGCGCGCTGGAACGCCAGCCCTATCTCCGCGTGCGCAACCTCGCCGATGCGATGGGCGAACTGGCGGCGATCGGCTACTGGCTGATCGGCCTCGACGGCGAGGCCGATCGGGACATGGTCGAGGCGCTGCCGCAGGACGGCCGGCACCCCGTCGGGCTGGTCCTCGGCGCCGAGGGCGCCGGGCTGCGCGAGCGGACGCGTACATGCTGTACGACCCTCGCCCGAATCACCCCGGCGGGCGCATTCGGCTCGCTGAACGTCTCGAACGCCGCGGCGGTCGCTCTTTTCGCCGCGCGACGCTTCCCGGAAAAAAAAGATTCTATGAAGGAGATCAGTGGTTTGCGCCCCTCTTGATCACGAAATTGCGACGGAGGGTTACAGACTGTCAGGCTATTCCCATATGATGATAGCGGAGGCGGGATTTGAACGACCCCGTCTCAACACTCACTGTCCCTCGTTCCGACTCAGGGTCCGCCGGATTCTTCCCCCAAAGAGAATTCCTGGCGGACCTTTTTTCCCCGCTTGGGGGTCTGCGCCAGTATCGGCAAGCGCCAGATGACAGACAAGACGGACCAGCCGAGCTACACGCACGCCGAGGTGCGGCGCGTTCTGGAGCGGACGAAGACGATCGCCGTCGTCGGCGTATCGCTGAACGAGGTGCGGCCCAGCTTCTACGTCGCGCGCTACCTCAAGTTGAAGGGCTACAAGGTTCTTCCCGTGAACCCTCGATATGCCGGCCAGATGGCCTTCGGCGAGCAGGTGCACGGCAGCCTCGCCGGCATTCCGCGCCGGCACGACCCGATCCATATGGTCGATATCTTCCGCCGCTCGGAAGAGGCGGGCGCCGTCGTCGACGAGGCGCTCGACGCGCTGCTCGACCGCGGCCTCGAGACGATCTGGATGCAGATCGGCGTCATCGACCGGGACGCGGCGAAGCGGGCCGAGGCCAAGGGCGTCACCGTCATCATGAACCAATGCCCGAAGATTGAATACCAGCGCCTCTGGGGCGAGCTGAGCTGGGGCGGTATCAACTCTGGGATTATCTCCTCGCGCCTCTGAGCGCATTAACCCTAGCTTATTCCTGCGCTGCAATAGCGGTTGCCCACGCCGCTGTCGGGCATTGCCAATGTCGTTCATTCTGACGCGTCGCTTTCTGACGCATCGCTACTGGGCCGCCACCATCGCGATGCTGATCGGCCTCGTCGTCGCCCTGACCGCCGGCCTCCTGCATCTGCAGACGCGCGAGACCAACGCCCGCTACAGCGCGGTTTTCGGAGAGCTGGTCGGCGCGACGCACCAGCTCGAGATCGCCTTCCGGGAGTTCGAGCTGAAGCGCGGAGCCACCGGCGAGCCGGAGGCCGACGCGCGCGAACATCTGATGGCAGCCGTGCGCGATCTCGCCGTGATCTTCTGGGCGATCCGGGCATCGGACCGCGACGGCGTGGAGGCGGGGGAGGGCGGCCAGACGCACCGTGACGAGATCGCGGCGCTCCTCGACCCGGCTTCCATGGCGGAGGTCGCCGCGCTCGGGCTCGAACGCGGCATGATGCCCGGGTACCTGATGAATATCTGGCAAGCCGACGCGGAAGGCGGCGCGCCGGACATCCGGCTCGAAGAACATGTTGGCACGCTGATCGACCTCGCTGCCGCCGCTTCTGCGGGAGGCGTGGCGCCATCGTCCATTGACGCACTCGTCGAGCGTTTCCGCACCGTCGACAGCACCCTGGTCGCACCGGGTCTCGCGGCGCTCTCGAACGAGACCTATGCTCGTGACTTCGCCGAGATCGACCGCGTCCGGCTGCTGTTCGCCGCAGCGGTCGGCTTGTTTGCGATTATCGCGCTTGCCAACATACCGCTGATCTTCTGGCCCATGGCGCGCGCGGTGCTGGCGGATCGCTGCGCCTTGCAGGCCGAACGCGACAGAGCTATCCGTTCCGAGCAGGCCAAGCGTGATTTCCTCGCCGTGATGAGCCACGAGCTGCGGACGCCGATGAACGGCGTCCTCGGCTTTGCGGCGCTGCTGCTCCAGGGCGATCTGAAGCCGGCCCAGCGCGAACAGGTCGAGATCATAACGCGTTCCGGCCGGCACTTGCTGCAGATCCTGAACAGCATCCTCGACGTCTCGAAGATCGAGTTCGGGCTGTTACGAGCTCGAGAACGCACCGCTGTCGCTGGCGCACCTCGTCGACGGCGTGCTCGAGCTGCTCGGCCCGCGTGCCGCCGAGAAGCGTCTCGAGCTTTCGGCCTTCATCGAGCCGGCGCTGCCCACCCATGTGCTCGGCGACGAGGCGGCGCTGCGCAAGATCCTGCTGAACCTCGTCGGCAACGCCGTCAAGTTCACCGCGTCCGGTGCGGTGGCCATCGAGATGCACCGCGCCTTGGATGCGCCGGACGACGAGATCGGCATCGAGATCAAGGTCATCGACACAGGCGTCGGCATCGCGGCGGAAAAGCTCGACGGCATCTTCGACCGCTTCGCACAGGCCGACAGCTCTACCTCGCGCAACTTCGAGGGGACGGGTCTCGGCCTCGCCATCTGCCGCGAGCTTGCGCAGCTGATGGGCGGCGACATCACTGCCGAGAGCGAGCCAGACCGCGGTTCGTCCTTCACCGTGCGCCTCCGCGTCGGCTCGACCGAGCCGCCGGCGGAGCCGATCCTGAGTGCGGTCGGCGACAAGCTTGCCGGCAAGCGGGTCCTCGTCGTCGACGACAATGACCTGAACCGGCGGATCGCCCGTCTGCAGCTCGAGAGCTGCGGCACGCATGTCGTCCTGGCCGGCAACGCGCACGTTGCGATCCGCGAGGTCAGCGAGGCGAATGCCGCCGGACGACCCTTCGACCTCTACATCCTCGACCACATGATGCCGGAGGTCGACGGCGTCGGGCTGCTCGAGATGCTGCGCAGGCTCCGCAACGCGCCGGCCTGCGTGCCTGCCATCCTCTCCTCCTCGGGCGGCGTCGACACGGACGCGGCCGCGGCAAAGCTGGGCTTCGACGCCGCCGTGGCGAAGCCCGTGCCCCAGTCGCGTCTGCTCGCGACCGCGTGCCGGCTGCTGACGGCCGGTGCCACTTCGGCCGCCGGCGAAGAGGCGTCGGTACGACAGGCCCTTGCCGCGCCGGTGCCGTCCAACGACATGCCGTTCGTCCTCGTCGTCGACGATGATCCGACGAACCGGCGGCTGGCCCAGAGCGCGCTCGTGGGCGCCGGCTTCGCCATCGACTGCGCCGCCAATGGCATCGAGGCGCTGGAGGCCGCGCGCGGCCGCGCCTACGACCTGGTTCTGTTGGATATCCGGATGCCCAGGATGGACGGCTTCGAAGCCATCCGGCTGCTGCGCGAGCTGCCGAACCAACCGCAGGACCAGCCGATCATCGCCGTCTCGGCGCATGCGATGGCAGAGGACCGCGAGCGCTTCGCGTCGGCCGGCTTCGACGGCTCTGTCACCAAGCCGTTCGCCCCGGCCGAGCTCGTCGAGCTGGTGCGCACGCACGTCGCCCGTCCGGCGAAGGCGGCCTGAGGTCGCCTCCGGATAATTCCTCCTGCAATTCGGCGCGCTCTGGGCTAAGCAACGCGCAACGGCCAACTCGGCGGGAGGAGAACGCTTGACATGACCGAGAAGACCTACGGCTTCGACACGTTGCAGATCCATGCCGGCGCGCGGCCCGACCCGGCGACCGGCGCGCGCCAGACGCCGATCTACCAGACCACCGCCTACTGCTTCCGCGACGCCGACCATGCTGCCGCGCTCTTCAACCTGCAGGAGGTGGGCTTCATCTACTCGCGGCTGACCAACCCGACGGTCGCCGTTCTGCAGGAACGCATCGCGACGCTGGAGGGCGGCGTCGGCGCGGTCTGCTGCTCGTCCGGCCACGCCGCGCAGATCATGGCGCTGTTCCCGCTGATGGGGCCGGGCGCCAACGTCGTCGTCTCGAACCGGCTCTATGGCGGCTCGATCACCCAGTTCACGCACACGATCAGGCGCTTCGGCTGGGAGGCCAAGTTCGTCGACATCGACAAGATGGGCGACATCAACAAGGCCTGCGACAAGAACACCAAGGCCATCTTCTGCGAGTCGATCGCCAATCCGGGCGGCCATGTCGCCGACCTGCCGAAGCTCGCCGAGGTGGCCGGGAAGAACGGCGTGCCGCTGATCGTCGACAACACCTCGGCCTCGCCCTGGCTGTGCCGGCCGTTCGAGCACGGCGCGACGCTGGTCGTGCACTCGCTGACCAAGTACCTGACGGGCAACGGCACCGTGACGGGCGGCGCGGTGGTCAACTCGGGCAAGTTCGACTGGTCGGCCTCGGACCGCTTCCCGTCGCTCAGCGCGCCCGAGCCCGCCTATCACGGCATGCGCTTCCACGAGACGTTCGGGCCGATGGCGTTCACCTTCCACGGCATCGCCGTCGGCCTGCGCGACCTCGGCATGACGCTGAACCCGCAGGCGGCGCACTACACGCTGATGGGGGTCGAGACGCTGAGCCTGCGGATGAAGCGGCATGTGAAGAACGCGATGAAGATCGCCGAATGGCTCGAGGGCCACAAGCATGTCGCCGCCGTCACCTATGCCGGGCTGAAATCCTCGCCCTATTTCCGGCGGGCGAAGAAGATCTGCCCGAACGGCGCCGGCGCGCTGTTCACGATCCAGCTGAAGGGTGGCTACGAGGCCTGCACCCGCTTCGTCGACAGCCTCAACATCTTCAGCCACGTCGCAAACCTCGGCGACGCGCGGTCTCTGGTCATCCACTCGGCCTCGACGACGCACCGCCAGCTGACCGACGAGCAGCGCGCCGCGGCCGGCGCCGCCAACGACGTCGTGCGGCTCTCGATCGGCATCGAGGATGCGGACGATCTGATCGAGGACCTCGACCAGGCGCTGGACGCGGCGCACTCGAAGGCGGCCAGGGCGGCCTGAGCCGCCGCCTGCCCCCGCCCCTGTTCCCTCTGCCGCCGGTGGAGCTCGACGCGTTCGACTTCGACCTGCCGGAAGAGCTGATCGCGCTGCGCCCCGTCCGGCCGCGCAGCGCGGCCCGGCTGCTGGTCGCGCAGGGCGTCGCCCGGAGGGTGGCGGGGCGCCGCGACGCACAACTCGACGGTCCGCGACCTGCCGGGCTGGCTGCGCCCTGGCGACATGCTGGTCTTCAACGACACGCTGGTGCTGCCGGCGCGGCTGACCGGCGAGCGCCGGCGGCCGAGCGCCGATGGCAGCGGCGTCGCCCGGATCGAGGCGACGCTGATCCGGCGCGACGGCCCTGGGACATGGACGGCGCTGGCCCGGCCCGGCCGCCGGCTGGTGCCGGGCGACCGCATCGACTTCGGCGCGATGACGGCCGAGGTGCTGGGGCGCACCGGGTCGGAGGTGCGCCTGCGCTTCGACCGCGCCGGCGCCGAGCTCGACGCCGCGATCGCCGAGACGGGCGTCATGCCCCTGCCCCACTATATCGCCGGGCGCCGGCCGGCGGACGCGCAGGACCTCGCGGACTACCAGACGTTCTTCGCCGAGCGCCCCGGCGCCGTCGCCGCGCCGACGGCCAGCCTGCACTTCGACGAGGGCCTGGTCGCCCGGCTGGCCGAGCGCGGCGTATTGTCGGCGCGGGTCACGCTGCATGTCGGCGCCGGCACGTTCCTGCCGGTGACGGCGGCGCGGATCGCCGATCACCGCATGCACGCCGAGTGGGGCGAGATCGGCGCCGAGGCGGCCGAGGCGATGAACGCTGCCCGCGCCGCCGGCGGACGGCTGATCCCGGTCGGCACCACGGCGCTGCGCCTGCTGGAATCCGCCGCCGACGAACAGGGCCTTGTCCGCCCCTTCAGCGGCGAGACCGACATCTTCATCCGCCCGGGCCACCGTTTTCGTGCGACCGACGGGCTGATGACCAACTTCCACCTGCCGCGATCGACGCTCTTCATGCTGGTCTCGGCGCTGATGGGCTTGGCGCGGATGCGCGCGCTCTATGCCCACGCGATCGAGCACCGCTATCGTTTCTACTCCTATGGCGACGGCTCCCTGCTGCTGCCGCGCGGCTAGGCTCCGAACAGCGCTGGCGCGACGCGCCGTGGCGCTGATAGGCAAGCGCTCCGGCCCGCGCATGGGCACGCTCGCCCGCTGACTCGCGGGCCTCATGGGAGATGGCATGCTCGGCGCGATCGTGAAGGCCTGGCCGCTGCTGCTCGGCATGTTCATGCTGATGATCGGCAACGGCCTGCAGGGCACACTGCTGGGCGTCCGCGGCGGCTCGGAGGGGTTCTCGGACACGACGCTCGGCTATGTCATGGCCGGCTATTTCGTCGGCTTTCTCGGCGGCACGCGGGCGACGCCCTGGCTGCTCCGCCGCGTCGGCCACGTCCGCGTGTTCGCGGCGCTGGCCTCGCTGATCTCGGCGGCCTTCATCCTCTATGCCACCCTGGTGCACCCGGCCGCCTGGTTCGCGCTGCGCCTGATCATCGGGTTCTGCTTTTCCGGCGTCTACGTCGTCGCCGAGAGCTGGCTGAACGACACCGCCACGAACGAGACGCGCGGCCAGACGATGTCGGCCTACATCACCGTGCAGATGCTCGGCATCATCCTGGCCCAGGCACTGCTGAACGTGGCCGATCCGGGCGGCTACGACCTCTTCGTCGTCATGTCCGTCCTGGTCTCGATCTCGTTCGCGCCGATCCTGCTGGCCTCGACGCCGGTGCCGGTGTTCCAGACCACGCGCGCGATGACGCTCGGCCGGCTCTACCGGACCTCGCCGCTCGGCTGCATCTCGATCTTCATTCTCGGCGCCATCTTTGCCTGCCAGTTCGGCATGAGCGCCGTCTATGCGGCGGGCCTCGGGCTCAGCAACGTGCAGATCTCGCTCTTCATCGGCACGATCTATCTCGGCGGCCTGCTCTGCCAGCCGCCGATCGGCTGGCTGTCCGACCGCATGGACCGGCGCCGGCTGATCTCGATCCTGACCGCGATCGGGGCGCTGAGCTGCCTGATCGTCCCTGTTGCCGGCGCCAGCGCCGTGACGCTCCCCGTCGCGGGCTTCCTGATGGGCGGCATCGCCAACCCGATGTACTCGCTGGCCGTCGCCTATGTGAACGACTACCTCGAGCACGAAGACATGCCGGCCGCCTCCGCCGGGCTGATCATGCTGAACGGCATCGGCGCCATGGGCGCGCCGGTGCTGGTCGGTTTCCTGATGGACACGATCACGCGTGACGCATTCTTCCTCTTCATGTCCGCCGCGTTCTCGGCGATCGCGCTCTACGGACTGTGGCGCATGCGGCGGCGCCCGGTCAGGGTCGTGGTCGGCGAGGTCACGCCGGTCGTGCCGATGAGCCAGGTCGCCAGCCCGCTGGCAGCCGACGTCGCGCTCGAAGCGGCGTTCGAGCAGGCCAGGGAGGACGCTGACCGGCGCGAGCCTGCGGAGACCGACTGAGATGGGACACGAGCACCAACGGCCGCCGCGGAATGCGCAGATCGAACGGATCCTGCGCTTCTGGCTCGACGAGGTCGGGCCGGCCGGGTGGTACCGCGTCGACGCGGCGGTCGACCGGCGCTGCGCGGACGAGTTCGGCGACGCCATAAGGGACGCGCAGGCCGGGCGTTGCGCCGACTGGCAGGTGACGCCGCATGGCACGCTGGCGCTCCTGATCCTGCTGGACCAGCTGCCGCGGAACGCGTCTCGCGGCAACGCCGGAGCGCATGCCGGCGACGGCCGCGCCCGCGCCGTCGCCAAGGCCGCCGATCGCGCGCGGCCAGGACCGCCAGGTACCCGAGCCCGAGCGCCAGTTCTTCTATCTGCCGCTGATGCACTCGGAGAGCATCCCGGACCAGGCACGGTGCGTCCGCCTGGTCCTGCTGCGCCTGCCGGAAAGCGGTGCCGAGAACCGCGAGCACGCGATCAGGCACCGCGCGGTGATCCGCCGCTTCGGCCGCTTTCCCAGCCGCAACCGCGCGCTCGGACGGGCCGACACCGATGCCGAGCGCGCCTATCGCGCTGCCGACGGCTACATGGGGTGACGCGCCCCCTCAATGGCCGAACGGCTCGAACGCCATCTCGGAATCGATGGCCTCGACGATCACCCGCAGGGATGCTGCGAGCTTGCGCCCGTCGACCGAGCCGTTCTTGCGCGGCACCAGGATCGTGCGCTCGCTGCTGAAGTCGAACGGCGCCGGACCGGAATTCTCCTCGCGGATCGGGATCCACGTCGCCGGATAGGCCGAGTTGCCGTCGCTGCGCCCGTGCAGCATCCCGGCCTCGAAGACCACGTTGACGTTGTCGAAGAACCGGCCCTCGTGCTCGGGATCACGTTCCGAGAAATAGCAGATGCCGTAGCGGCAGGTGCTGAGCACCGAGAGCAGCTGCGAGTTGATGTTGCCCGGCCGGCTCATCTCTTCCCAGTGCACGAGCTCGTACTTGTCCTGCAGCGTCTTGTCGGAAAAGACCTTGCGCACGATGTCGATGACAGCGGAATCGCACGCGGCGGACGAGGCGAGGAAGACCCGCGGCTTCGTCAGCTTCGGCCATTTCCGGTTCTGCATGAAGCGCAGGTACTTCAGCGCGGCGTGGGTGTTGTGGCGCTGCAGGCGGCCGGCATTGAAGACGAGGTAGCAGAGACCGAGCGCGGCTGCTATCTTCTTCACCTCGCTCTTGGCGGCCTGCGTGATGTCGACGAGCTCGGTCGTCTCGAAGTTCAGGACGCCGATGACTTCGTGGCGCTGGTCCTCGATCGGGATGATGATCGAGGTCCTGATGCCGTCGGCGAAGATCGCCCTGTACGGTGGCAGGTCGGTCCTGCCGCTCCACAGGTCGAAATAGCTCTTCGCCTCCTTCAGCGGCTCGCCGTTCTTGCCGACGACCCAGATCGGCACGTTCTCGAGGAAGGCATAGGCACAGTGGCCGGAACAGGTGCCGCTGTCATCGAAGACACGCAGGCTCTTGTAGACGCCGGCTTCGACGTTCTTCTGGCGGTAGAGCATGCGACGGCCAAATTCCTCGTCGCGGCCGGCGATCATCAGGCGGCTCGACGTGATCTTCAGCGTGTCCTTGGCATAATCCTCGGCACTTGCCCGGATCTCGTCGAAGCTCTTGTCGTCGAGATAGTCAGCGGAACGGGCGAACTGCAGCAGAAGATCGCCGAACGAATCGAACATCGCTGGTCCCCCGAATGCCCGATGTCACTGGCGGCCATGATATTCCCGATTGAACCCGCCCGCAACGCATCGGCAACCGCGCGAGCATCCGCCGCCGGAGGGTCGCCGGACGACCACCGGACGACCACCGGCGGGTCGGGAAAATCTGGCGGTCCGCGGTCGCTCGGCGTTTGCCATCGCGGTGCTGCCTTCCTATGACTCGCATGACGGTAGGGAGAGCGCGCATGAGCAGCTATGATATGGTCGTCATCGGCGCGGGGCCAGGCGGATACGTGGCCGCCATCCGGGCCGCGCAGCTGGGCCTGAAGGTGGCGGTCGTCGAGCGCGAGCACCTGGGCGGCATCTGCCTGAACTGGGGCTGCATCCCGACCAAGGCGATGCTGCGCTCGGCAGAGGTCTATCACCTGATGGAGCGGGCCAAGGACTTCGGGCTGTCGGCCGAGAAGTTCGGCTACGACCTCGACGCCGTGGTCAAGCGGTCGCGCAAGATCGCGGGGCAGCTGAACTCGGGCGTCGGTCACCTGCTGAAGAAGAACAAGGTGACGACGATCATGGGCGAGGCGACGATCCCGGCCAAGGGCAAGGTCGCCGTCAAGGAAGCCAAGGGCGACAAGACGCAGGAGCTGACGGCCAAGAACATCATCATCGCCACCGGCGCGCGGGCGCGCGAGCTGCCGGGGCTGGAGGCCGACGGCAGCCGGATCTGGACCTACAAACACGCGCTGCAGCCGCCGCACATGCCGAAGAAGCTGCTGGTGATCGGCTCGGGCGCCATCGGCATCGAGTTCGCCAGCTTCTACAACACGCTCGGCTGCGAGACGACGGTGGTCGAGGTGCTGGACCGCATCCTGCCGGTCGAGGACGCCGAGATCGGCGCCTTCGCCCGCAAGCAGTTCGAGAAGCAGGGCATGAAGATCATGGCCAAGGCGATGGTCAAGAAGCTCGACCGGGCGAAGGACAAGGTGACGGCGCATATCGAGGCCGACGGCAAGACCGAGAAGCTGGAGTTCGACACAGTGATCTCGGCGGTCGGCATCGTCGGCAACACCGAGGGGCTGGGGCTGGAGGAGCTGGGCGTCAAGGTCGAGAAGGCGCATGTCGTGACGGACGAATACTGCCGCACCGGCGTCGAGGGCATCTGGGCCATCGGCGACGTCGCCGGGCGCGCCCTGGCTGGCGCACAAGGCCAGCCACGAGGGCGTGATCGTCGCCGAGCTGATCGCCGGCAAGAACGACGTCCACCCGCTGGACCCCGGACTCGATCGCCGGCTGCACCTACTGCCAACCGCAGATCGCCAGCGTCGGCCTGACCGAGGCCAAGGCGAAGGAGGCGGGCCACAAGATCAAGGTCGGCCGCTTCCCCTTCATCGGCAACGGCAAGGCGATCGCGCTCGGCGAGCCCGAGGGCATGATCAAGACGGTGTTCGACGCGAAGACGGGCGAGCTGCTGGGCGCGCACATGGTCGGCGCCGAGGTGACCGAGCTGATCCAGGGCTATATCGTCGGCCGGACGCTGGAGACCACCGAGGAGGAGCTGATCCACACGGTCTTCCCGCACCCGACGCTGAGCGAGATGATGCACGAAGCGGTGCTCGACGCCTACGGCCGGGCGATCCACTACTGAGGCATGGACTGGCCGGGGCTCGTCCGTGAGTTCATAACGCTCTTCGTCGTCATCGACCCCATAGGGTCGCTGCCGGTGTTCCTGTATGCGACCTCGAGCGTGCCGGCGGCGTTGCATCGCAGGTTCGCCCTCCGCGCCATTGCCGTCGCCACGGGCGTCCTGCTGGCCTTCCTCGTCGGCGGCCAGCTCGTGCTGGAGGCGCTGGGGCTTCGGCTCGGGTCGTTCCAGGTCGCCGGCGGAATCATCCTCCTGCTGTTCGCCCTGACGATGATCTTCGGCGAGTCGAAGCCGGTCCAGGAGATAGGCGAGGCCCAGCGCGACCATCTCTCGGGTGCCGTCTTTCCGCTGGCCATCCCGTCGATCGCCTCGCCCGGCGCGATGCTTGCAATCGTGATCCTCACCGACAACCACCGCAACTCGATCGCCGAACAGGCGACGACTGCCGGCGTGCTTCTCGTCGTGCTCCTGCTGACCCTTTGCCTGCTGCTGGCGGCGATCCCCATCCATCGGTTCATCGGCGACACCGGGGCCAGCGTCATCAGCCGTGTGATGGGGATCGTTCTCGCGACCGTCGCAGTCGATGCCGTTCTCGTCGGGCTGCAGGCACTCGGCGTGCTGACGCTCGACGCGCCCGGCGCGCTCGGTGCGCCGGCTTGACCCGCACGGCTGACGCGCTCGTGATCGGCGCCGGCATGGCCGGCGTCGGCGCCGCCGCGCGGCTGGCGCCGCACGCCCGCGTCGCGGTGCTCGAGATGGAGGAGCGGCCCGCTTACCACACCACCGGACGGTCGGCGGCGACCTTCATCCTGAATTACGGGAACGCCGTGCTGCGGGCGCTGAACCGGGCCTCGGAGGATGTGCTGCGCACAGGCGGCGATCTGGCCGAGCGCGGCTTCCTCAGCCCGCGCGGCCTGCTCTACGTGGCGGCCGGGGGGCACGAGGCGCATCTCGACCACGCGATGCAGGGCGCCGACGGCATGGAGGAGATCGGCGCCGACGAGGCGGCGCGCCTCTTTCCCCTGCTGCGGCGCGAGCTGGTCGCCCGCGCGGCGGTCGAGCGCGATGCCAGCGACATCGACGTCGATGCCCTGCTGCAGGCTTTCCTGCGCACGCTGCGCGCCGACGGCGGCGAGGTGGTGCCGCGCGCCGAGGTGTCGGCGATGCGGCGCCAGGGCGGCACCTGGCGGGTCGAGACCGCCGCGGGGGCGTTCGAGGCGCCGGTCGTCGTCAACGCCGCCGGCGCCTGGGGCGACGTGATCGCGTCGCGTGCCGGCGTCGCTCCGGCGGGCCTGCAGCCGATGCGCCGCTCGATCGCCGTGGTGCCGGTGCCGGACGGGCACGACCCGCGCCGCTGGCCGCTGGCCGCCTCGGCCGCCGAGGACTGGTACGCCAAGCCGGATGGCGGGCGGCTCTGGGTCTCGCCCGCCGACGAGGACCCGGTCGAGCCGCACGACGCCTGGCCGGACGACATGGTGCTGGCAGAGGGCATCGACCGCTTCCAGCGCATGGTCGACATGGAGGTGACGCGCGTCGAGCGGAGCTGGGCGGGCCTGCGCACCTTTGCGCCCGACCGGACGCCGGTCGTCGGGCCCGAGCCGGGCGCGGATGGCTTCCACTGGCTGTGCGGCCAAGGCGGCTATGGCATTCAGACCTCGCCGGCGCTCAGCCGGCTTGCGGCCGACCTGATCCTCGGGCTACCCCCTGCCCTGCCCGACGCCACCGTCGCGGCGCTGTCGCCGGCCCGTTTCCGCCACTGAGGCCACCAAGGGGGAGACTCCCGTGCCCGAGATCAAGCGCATGAACACCGCCAAGCGGATGAGCCAGGTGGTCGTCCACCACGGCACCGTCTACCTCGCCGGCCAGGTCGGCACGCCCGGCGCCAGCGTCGAGCAGCAGACGCGCGACATACTGGCCAAGATCGACCAGCTGCTGGACGCCGCCGGCACCGACAAGACCCGCATCCTGCAGGCGATCATCTGGCTGAAGTCGATGGACGACTTCGCCGAGATGAACGCCGTCTGGGACGACTGGGTGCCCGAGGGCCACGCCCCGGCCCGCGCCTGCGGCAGCGCCGACCTGGCGACGGCCGAGTACACCGTCGAGATCACGGTGATCGCTGCACTGCCCTGACCACTGGCGGGACGGCGGGCGCATGCCGCGCCGTCCCGCCGCGCTCAGTGGATCTCGCTCGCGCCCTGCATGGCGGCGCGCAGCTTGTCGATGCCGAAGCCGGGGGCGCGGGCGGCATCCAGAATCACGGCCTCGCGCCGGGCGATCAGATCGATCGTCTCCGGCAGCCGGGCCACCGACGCGGCGGGAACGACGACCGCGCCGTGGCAGTCGGCATGGATGATGTCGCCGTCGCGCACGCTCATGCCGTGCACCTCGACCTGCTCGGCCCAGCCCGTGACGTGCACCCAGGCATGGCTCGGGCCGACCTGGCCGGCCAGCGCCTGGAACCCCGGCGCGCTGGCCTCGAGGTCGCGGATCGAGCCGTTGGTCACGACGCCGAGCGCGCCGAGCCCGTGGTGAATGGCGGTGTTCACCTCGCCCCAGAAGGCGCCGGTGCCGGGCCGCGTGTCGAGGTCCTGGATGACGACGATCGAGGGCGTCGCGCCGGCCGCCACGTATTCGTAATAGCTGAGCCGCATCGCCTGCGCCTCGGCGGGCGGCACGGCCGCCTTGACCGAGGCGCGGATCGTCGCGGTGCGGGCAAAGCCGACGATCGGCTTGGCCTCGGGACGCAGGCAGGTGAAGGCCCGCGTCGTGTAGCCATAAAGCCGCCAGGTCTGGTCGATCATCTCCAGCGCGTTGCAGATCGTCGGCGTGTCCCACTCGGCAAGCTTGGCGAGGGCTTTGGCGTCAATTGTCATGGCATCCTCGTTCATTCGGGAACACGGGTCCACGGCGTCTCGCCGCGGGCGATCTCGGCCTCGGCCTCGGCGGCGAGCGCAGCATAGTCCGGCGGCGCGACGGCCCGCATGGCGCCGAGCGCCCGGCCGCGCGCCAGGGCGGTGACGACCCGGTTGACCGGCACGTCGACGCCCACTGCCTCGGCCTCGCGCACCAGCCAGCCGTTCAGCGCGTCGATCTCGACCGGCCGGGCCGCCTCGACGTGCTGCAGCATCGAGGGCTTGGTGAACTTGCGCCAGGTGTGGCGCTTCAGCTCGGGCACCGGGTCCGGGTACTGCAGGCGGATGCCCTTTGCGCGGGCCACCGCCAGCGCCTCGTCGATGACCTGCCAGCGCAGCGGGCCGAGGCCGGGCGTGCGGCTGACCTCGCCCATGCGAAGCCCGGTGATCGCCGACAGCGCGTTGATGCCGCAGTTGTGGATGAACTTCGACCAGAGCACGCCGACGACGTTGTCCGAGACCGCCGTCGGCATGCCGCCGGTCGTCAGGCACTCGGCGAACCAGGCCGCGCGCGGACGCATCTCGCCGTCCAGCTCGCCGACGCCCGAGGGGTCGATCCGGGTCGCGCGCGGGCAGCCGGGCGCCGGGCGGTCGGCGCTGACCCTAGTCGATCCCATGAAGACGCGGGCGGCGCCCAGCACGGCGCTCAGCGCCTCGGCATTGCCGAGACCGTTCTGCATCGAGACGGCGGCGCCGTCGGGCTTCAGCACGCGGGCGGCGGTCCGCGCGGCGTTCGGCGTCTCGTAGGCAGGCGTCATGATGACGGCGATGTCGGCCCAGCCCGCGCGCTCGGGCGCGGTCATCGCGGCGACGCGGAGCGGCGCGCCATCCCCGAGATTGGCGACGCGCAGGCCGCCCTGCTGGATTGCGGCGACGTGCTCGGCATCGGTGTCGATGATCGAGAGCTGCACGCCGGCCCGCGCCAGCGCCCCGGCGATGACGCCGCCCATGGCGCCGGCGCCGATCATCACAACCTGGGCGTCGTTCCGCATTCCCTCGTGCCCCCGCTTCTGCTTTTGTCGGACCAGAGCACAGAGCGCCGGGGGAGGAAAGCCGTGGACGCGCCTATCATAACCGTGAAGCGCAGCTGGAGCCGTCCGGACGCGGCGCTGCTCGACCGCTTCCGCGACCGGCCGAGCGGCAACGTCTCTGACGCGGCCGGGCGCGGCGGCGCGCTCGCGCCGGCCATCAAGGCCGTGACGCCGGACCGGCAATTCGTCGGCACGGCGCTGACGATCGACTGCGGCCGGCACGACAACCTGGCCTTCTGGGCGGCGCTGGAGAGCGTGCGGCCGGGCGACGTGATGATGGTGGCGACGCACGGCCATGACGGCTGCGCGGTGGTCGGCGACCTGATCATCTCGTTCGCCCGCAACCGCGGCGCGGTCGCGGTGGTGACGGACGGCATGGTGCGCGACGTGGAAGGGCTCGCCGGCATCGGCGTGCCGGTCTTCGCGGCCGGCATCCGCCCCAGCGGACCGACCAAGCGCGGCCCGGGCTCGGTCGGGCTGCCGGTCTGGATCGCCGGCCAGCGGGTCGAGGCGGGCGACGTCGTCGTCGGCGACCGGGACGGGATCGTGGTGGTGCCGCAAGACATGCTGGCCGCGGCCGCCGACGAGCTCGACCGGATCGCCGAGAAGGAGGCCGGCATGGAGGCCGACGGCAAGGCGGGCAAGCCGTCGCCCCGCAACATCGACAGCCTTCTCGCCGGCGTGACGATCCAGCATGTCGACTGAGGGCGATGCCGCCGACGGTTCCCGCGTCGGGCCGGGGCCGGGGCCGGGGCCGGCCGCCCCGGCCCGGCTGGCCGAAGTGCGCGAGGCCGAGGCGCCGCCCGGCATCCGCGCGATCTATGCCGACATCGCCGGCGCGACGGGCATTCCGCAGGTCAACCTGATCTTCCGGCATCTGGCGCTGGACCCCGCGATGCTCGCCTGGGCCTGGGGGACGATCGCGCCGCTCTATCGCTCGGGCGCGCTCGCGGCCGCGCTCGACCGGCTGGAACCCGCGCTGGCGGTGCCGCCGGGGCCGCCGATCTGGCAGGCGCTGGAGGGTCGGCCCGACGAGGCGGCGCGGCTGCGGGCAGTGCTGGCCTTCTACGACCGCGGCAACCGGTCGAACCTGATCGGCCTGACGACGCTGTTGCGCGCGGCGTCCCGGCCGGCGCGGCGCGGGGGCAAGCCGGCCGCCGCACAGGCGCCCGAGCCCGCGGCCGGGGCGTCAGCGCCGCGATCCGACGACCTCGTGCCGCCGCTGCCGCGCCGCGACGACGTGCCGCCCGAGATCATGGCGCTGGTCGACGAGCTGGCGGCGCGCCAGGGCAGCGCGGCGATCGGCGTCGTGCCCAGCCTTTACCTGCACCTGACGCACTGGCCCGACGCGGTGCGGGCGGCGCATGCGGCGGTCGCGCCGATGCTGGGCACCGCGGAGTGGTGCCGAATGGTGGACGGAGTGATCGCCACCGTCGACGAGCTGGCCGATGATTTGGCGAACGAGTTGGCGAGAAGGCAGGAGCAGGATCCCGGCACATCTCCGCCGGCGCCGCCGGACGGGGCGGAGCGCTACCTGCGGACCGTGCGCGACTTTGTCGAGGGGCCGATCCCGCAGATGGCGCTGATCGGGCGCATGCTGGCCGGCGGCGCGGCGGCGGCCGAGCGCTGAGCCGCGCTGCGGGTCGGCCCCCCCCGTCAGCGGCCCCCCGTCAGCGGCCCCCCGTCAGCGGCCGCCCGTCAGCGGCCGCCCGTCAGCGGTCACCCGTCAGTAGCCGCTCGCGAGCAGGGCGAACGCGGCCGCCAATGTCAGCATGGCGAGCCCGGTGAAGCCGCCGTTCCAGTTCCATGTCAGGCGCGTGCCGGGGTGCCCCGTCATGCGGGTCATCAGCAGGACGATCGAGGCGAATGGGGCGCAGGTCATGCTGAGCGCCCAGCCGCACGAGATGGCCAGCGCCGTCAGCGTCGGGCTGGCGGGCAGGCTGGGCAACGCGCCGAGCAGCGAGCCGAAGAAGACCGCCATCATGATCGGCGACAGCGCGAGCTGCGCCAGCACCGCGACGCCGCCCGCGACCCCGGTGAGGAACAGCCAGCCGGGCAGACCGTCCAGGCCGATCAGCTCGGCCAGCGCCGCCGCCGGCACGAGCTCGGCGGCGGCGCGCCCGACATAGCCCGAGCAGGCGAGCGTCACCGCCGCCGGCGCCGACAGCGGCAGCGAGCCATAGGCGATCCGGCCGAGCTGGCCCATGACGGGACGCAGGACGGAGCGCACGACCGGCCCGGCCTGCGATCCGCCGAGCTGCTGCACCGCGATCCAGCCGACCAGCAGCAGCGGCGCCGCCGCCATCAGGCTGGGCGGCACGCGCTGCCCGGTCAGCACCTTTACCGTTGCGGTCAGCCCGGCGAAGGCGATGCAGACACCGGCGAAGCCGAGGAAGGCGCGGCCCGGAAAGGGCGGCGACACGGGCGGCGGCACGCCCCGCGCCCTGGCGGTGAAATGCCGCCAGCGCCAGCGATCCTCGACCCAGCCGACGGCCAGCATGACCGTGGCCAGCACGGCCCCGAGCGCGATCCAGCGGGCGCGGTCGATGCCGCCCATCAGCTGCATGACGGCCAGAGGCGCGACCGCGGTCGGCGACCAGACCACCGACCAGGCAAAGCCGCGCAGGATGGCCGAGAGCTGCCGGCGCTCGCGCACGGGCGTCAGCGGGTCGTCCGGCGCCTCTTGCGCCGCGCGGCGCACCAGCGGCGTGACCAGGCTGACCGCGCCGAGGTTGAAGACCGGCGACATGAGGTTGCTGCCGAGATAGAGCGCCAGAAAGCGCCGGCTGCCCGGCTGGCGCGCCAGAAAGTTGCCGCAGGCGGCGACCGAGGGCGAGGTCTGCGCCCCCTCCTGAACCAGCGAGATCAGCAGGATGAAGGCCATCAGGAAGCCCGCCTGGTCGAGCGCCAGCCCGACGATCTCGAACGGGCGCGGGTGCCAGCGCCACAGTGCCCAGGTCAGCGCGCCCGAGAAGGCCAGCAGATAGGCCTCGCGCAGCCCGAGCCGCGGGGCGGCGACGACGACCAGCGACAGGATGGCGACGTGCGAGCCGGTCCGCGCCCAGGGCCAGCCGGTGAAGACGTCCAGAAGCTCGAGCGCCATCACCGCCAGCATGGCGCACGCGACGACAAGCTGCGCCGGTCGTCTCGCGGCACGCTCGCCCTCAGCCTGCATCACGCATCCGATTTCCTCTGCGGCCGGCGGTTGAACAGGCGGTCGGGCGTGCACACGCGATTGCGCGGCCGCGACTGCCTCGCCTAGTCTCGCCGGGCGCGCGCTGTCCAGCGCGGCCTTCGGCGCGGCGGGCGCCATCACAAGGGGGAAGATGAAGGGCGTCACCATACTCGGCGCGGTCCACCCGGACGCCATGGCGCTGCTGGCCGATCGGCCGGACGTCTCGGTGACGGTGATCGAGGCCCCGCACGCGCCGCGCGATGAGGTCGCGGCGGCGATCCGCGACGCCAACGGCATCGCCGTCAGGACGCACCGTCTGGACGCCGAGTTGCTGGCGTCGGTGCCGGGGCTGGAGATCGTCAGCCGGCACGGCGTCGGCTGCGACTCCGTCGATGTCGACTGGATGAGCGAACGGGGTCTGCCGGTCGCCATCGCCGCCGGCGCGAACGATCGTTCGGTCGCCGAGCACACGCTCGGCATGATCCTGACGCTGTCGCGCGACCTGATGCGCCAGACCGACGCGCTGCGGCGCGCCGACTGGTCGGTCAAGTCGACGCAGCGCGCCTTCGACCTGGGGGCCAGGACACTGCTGGTCGTAGGCTATGGCCGGATCGGCCGGCGCGTCGCGGCGCTGGGACAGGCGCTCGGGATGCAGGTCGTCGTGCGCGACCCCTACGTCTCGGACTTCGCGCCCGGGCTCGAGGTCGCCGGAACGCTGGACGAGGGGCTGGCCGTCGCCGATGTCGTCAGCCTGCACACGCCGCTGAACCACGAGACGCGCAGCCTTATCGATGCGGCCGCGATCGAGACGATGAAGCCGGGGGCCCTGCTCGTCAACTGCGCCCGCGGCGGCATCGCCGACGAGGCGGCGGTCGCCCGGGCGCTGCAGTCGCGACAGCTCGCCGGCTATGGGGCGGACGTATTCGAGGTCGAGCCGGTCGAGCTGTCGAACCCGATCATCTCGGCGCTGAACGTCGTGCTCTCGCCGCATTCGGCGGCATCGACGCCCGAGGGGATGCGCGCCATGGGCCTGCAGACGATCCGCAACGTGCTCGACTGCTTCGACGGACGGCTGAAGCCGGAGATGGTCTTCAACCGTCGCGCGCTGGGACTGTAGCTCCCGCTTCCTCGGGTTCCGGCGACATGCTCTCCGGCCCGTCCGCCGTCGAGGCCTCGATGGCCGGACCGCCGTGCAGGCGGATCTCGACCGTGCCCGGCGCGCGCGCCGGGTCGGGCTCGAGCGTCGCACGGCCGTCCAAGCCCGGAAGCGCCGAGGCGACGCCCTCCGCCAGCGGTGCGTCGTTCCGGAAGAAATAGCGCACCGCGCTTTCGGCGAACTGCGCGTCCTCGACGGCCGCGGTCTCGACATCGAAGCCGCTGCCGGTGAAGCCCTGGGAAAGTTCGGACGCAAAGGCGCGCGCCAGCCCGTCGTCCGCCCTAAAGAGGATCGCGATCCGCTCGCCCGGCGGGGGCGACGCGCCGTCGCCGGCCAGCGGCTGCCAGTCCGACGCGGCATACCGGTGCCCGGTCTCGTCGACCGCCAGCACGCGCCACGCGCGAGGCCCGGCAGCGGGTTCAGAACCGGCTCCAGAACCGGGTTCGGCCGCAGCTTTGGCGGCGGGCAGCGGGATCGCGACGGACGAGACGTCGACATACTCGCCGCGGCTGCTCCCGGTCACGCCGGACGGGCCGTCGAGCTCGACGCGGTAGCGCGTTCCCGCGGGCTCCTCGACGGATGTCCAGACCAGCTCGGCCGTGCGGCTCCCGTCGCCCTGCCCGCCCACCACCGCCGTCGCGAGCGGCGCCGGCGCGATCAGCCCGCCCATCGGCTCCGTCTGGCGCTGGCGCAGGTCGGCGAGCCGCTTTTCGGCGGCCGGCAGCGTCTCGGCGGCGCGGCTCATCCAGGCCCGGGCCAGGGCGATGTTGCGCGGCAGGCCGTCGCCCTCGGCATAGATCAAGGCGAGGTTGTACTCGGCCCGCGCGAAGCCCTTGGCGGCGGCGCGCGCATACCACGTCGCGGCGGCGGTCGGGCTTCTGGGCATGCCCGTGCCAGCGTCGAGCATGACGCCGACGTTGAACTGCGCCGCCGTGTGGCCGCGATGCGCGGCGTCGAGATACCAGCGGAACGCCTTGACCTGGTCGGGCGCCAGGCCGAGGCCCAGATCGTACATCAGGCCGAGCCGGAAGGCGGCCTCGGCCTCGCCGCTCGCGGCTAGCCCGCGCCAGATCTCCTGCGCCCGGCCGACATCGCCCTGGTCGAAGGCCCGCTGCGCCTCGGCGAGTGTGGCAGCGCGCGAAGCGGTCGGGTCGGCGAACAGCACCAGCGCGAGCGCCAGGGTCCCGACGACCCCGCCGACCCGCCGGATCGATCGCCAAGGCGACGCGCCGCCCCCGTCGGAGCGCCCGTCGGAGCGCCGGTCGGAGCGCCCGTCGGAGCGGCCGGCCACCGTCAGCGCCAGGTGATCTCGACGTTGCGGTTGCGGGCCTCCGCGACGCCGTCCCCGGTCTCGACCTCGAGATCGGTCTCGCCGCGACCGGCGATCTGCAGCCTCTCGACCGGGATGCCGCGCGCCACGAGACCGTCGAGCACGGTCCGTGCGCGATCGATCGAGAGCGACAGGTTGACGCCGGCAGGACCGAGCGTGTCCGTCCCGCCTGAGAGGATCATCACGATGGGCGACCCCTCGCGATAGAGCCGGGCCGCCTTGTCGAGAACCTGCGCCTGCTCCGACTGAAGCGCGGCGCTGCCGATGTCGAAATAGACCGCGAGGCTGCCCTCCGACTGCGCCGCAGCCGAACCCGCCAGCAGCAAGCCTGCCGACAGACCCGCGATCAGCCCCGCGCTCAGACCCGCGATCCCGCGTTCGCGATACCGGCGCGATGCATGCAAACCCATGTTCCTCTCCTCCCAGCAAAGTCCCATCCGTATACGCAGACCTGCCGCGATCGGTTTGCTCGGGATCGCAGACGGCGGTGCGATCCGGGCGCCATCGCGATGGCGATGCTGCGGCCCGCCCGTGTCGCGGCGATTGCGCGCCGCCTCGGCTTTCGCCTAGTGTCGCCCGCAGGTGTCGTCCCGCCGACGGGGCCGAGAACAACAATGGGGGGACAGGTGACGGCGGCACAAGCCATCGTGGGGCGCGACCTGCACCTCGACCCGGACGGCACGGTCGAGGTGCTGGCCCGCATCTTCGCCGCCGCCGGCGGCTCGGCCGACGAGGCGCGGGCGATCGCGGTCAACCTGGTCGAGGCGAACCTCGCCGGCCACGACAGCCACGGCATCGTCCGGACCCAGCGCTATTGCCTCTGGGTGCGAGAGGGCGGCGTTCGCTTCGGCCAGCAGGTCGAGACGGTGATCGACGCGCCCGGCTTCGCGCTGCTCGACGCCCGGCACGGCTTTGGCCAGACGATGGGCGCGCAGGCGGTGCGCATCGGCATCGACAAGGCGCGGGCGCAGGGCTTCTCCCTGGTCGGGCTGCGCCGGTCGGGCCACCTCGGGCGGATCGGCGCCTGGGCCGAGATGGCGTGCGCCGAGGGGCTGGTCTCGATTCATTTCGTCAACGTCTCGCACTCGCTGCTGGTCGCGCCCTTCGGCGGCGCCGAGCGGCGGATGGCGACCGACCCGGTGGCGATCGGCGTCCCCTGCGAAGGCGGCGACTTCCTGCTCGACTTCGCGACGTCGACGGTCGCCGAGGGCAAGTGCCTCGTCGCCAAGCGCGGCGGCAAGCCGCTGCCGCAGGACGCGCTGGTCGGCCCGGACGGACGGCTGACGGGCAACCCCGACGTGCTCTATGGCGAGACGCCGCAGGGCACCGTGCCCGACCCGCGCAAGGGACCGGGCGCACTGACTGCCATGGGCGCGCACAAGGGCTCGGGCCTGGCGCTCGCCTGCGAGCTGCTGGCCGGCGCGCTGACCGGCTCGGGCACCTGCGGGCCAGGCGAGCGCATCCACAACGGCATGCTGTCGATCTATATCGATCCCGCCCGCCTCGACCCCGGAAATGACGCGGGGCATGCCTGGGCGGATCAGGTGCGCGCCTATCTGGACTATGTCCGCACCTGCCGGCCTGCCGACCCGGACGCGCCCGTTCTGGTGCCGGGCGACCCGGAGCGCCTGCGCCGCGCCGATCGGCGGGCCAACGGGGTGCCCTTGTCCGAGCAGGCCTGGGAATCGGTCCTCTCGACCGGAGACGGGCTGGGGCTCGACCGAGCCGAGCTGTCGGCGATGGCGGAAAGGAAGACGGCATGAGATCCGATGGCCTGCGCGCGCGCATCCTGGCCGGCGAGGTGCTGACCGGCACCTTCGTCAAGACGCCGGCCTACGAGGTCATCGAGGTGCTGGCGATGTCCGGCCTCGACTTCATCTGCATCGACGGCGAGCACGCGCCGAACGACCGGCGCGGCATGGACGCCAGCCTCGCCATGGCGCGGGCGCTGGGCCTGCCGGCGATGGTCCGCGTTCCCGAGGGGACGCCGGCGCAGATCCTGATGGCGCTCAACTCGGGCGCCGTCGGCGTGGTGGTGCCGCACGTCTTCACCGTCGAGCGGGCGCGGAACGCCGCGCGGGCAGCGCATTTCGGCCATGGCGGGCGCGGCTTCGCCGGCTCGACGCGCTGGGCGGGCGGCGGCCGGCACACGATCGCCGAGGTCCTGGCGATGGACGATGAGTCCGTGGTGCTGGTCCAGATCGAGGAGCCGGAGGGCGTCGAGGCGGCCGCCGAGATCGCCGCCGTCGCCGGGGTCGACGGACTGTTCGTCGGGCCGGCCGACATGGCGGTCTGCCTCGGCAAGACCTCGATCGACGACCCGGCCGTGCGCGAGGTGATGGCAAGCGTCGCCAAGGCCGCAGGCGCGGCCGGCAAGGCGGCCGTCACCTTCGTGCCCTCGACGGCAACGGTTCCCGACCTGCGCGCGCTCGGCGTCTCGGTCTTCTTCGTCGCCTCCGAGCATACGTTCATGCTGGCCGCGGCCCGTCAGGTCGTCGCCGACATGCGGGCCGGCGGATGACCCGATGAGCCTGCTCGACAAGGCATTTGCCGGGTCGATACCGGAAACCTACGATCGTTACCTCGTCCCGCTGATCTTCGAGAGCCACGCCGCCGACCTGGCGCGACGGGTGGCGGCGCTGGCGCCAGCCGCCGTGCTCGAGACCGCCGCCGGCAGCGGCGTCGTCACGCGGGCGGCGGCCCCGCTGCTCGGCGGCGATGCGCGCTACACCGGGACCGATCTCAACCAGCCGATGCTGGACCGCGCCCGCGCCATGCAGCCGGCCGACCGGCGGCTGGACTGGCGCCAGGCCGACGCGCTCTCGCTGCCGTTTGCCGACGACAGCTTCGACGTTGTCCTCTGCCAGTTCGGTGTGATGTTCTTCCCCGACCGCGTCCGGGGCTATGCCGAGGCGCACCGCGTGCTGCGGCCGGGCGGCGTCTTCCTTTGCAACACCTGGGACAGGATCGACGAGAACCACTTCGCCGACGAGGTGACACGCGCCGTCGGCGGGCTGTTCCCGGACGATCCGCCGCGCTTCCTGGCGCGGACGCCGCACGGCTACCATGACGCCGATCTGGTCAGGGCCGATCTTGCGGCTGCCGGGTTCGCCGAGGTCTCGATCGAGATCGTCGCCGGCGTCGGCCGCGCGCCCGACCCGCACGAGCCGGCGCTCGCCTACACCCAGGGCACGCCGCTGCGGAGCGAGATCGTGGCCCGCGACCCCGCCCGCCTGGACGAGGCGACCGACCGGGCCGAGACGGCGATCCGGGCGCGTTTCGGCGACGGCCCGGTCGAGGGAAAGATCCAGGGAACGGTGGTGACTGCCCATGCCTGAGACGGTGCACATCGGCTGCGGCGCCGGCTTCATGGGCGACCGCTTCGACGCATCGCTGCCGATCCTCGAGTCGATGCAGCGCCGCGAGGGACCGCGCTATCTGATGTTCGAGGTGCTGGCCGAGCGGACGCTGGCGGTCGCGCAGAACGTCCGGCGCGAGGATCCGTCAATGGGATACTCGCCCTATCTCGAGCACTACATCCGGCCTTGCCTGGCGCAAGCCAAGCGGCTGGGCGTCACGGTCGTCTCGAACATGGGCGCCGCGAACCCGGCCGGCGGGGCGAAGCGCGTCCTCGAGATCGCGCGCGAGCTGGGCGTCGAGGGCGTCAAGGTCGCCGTCGTACTGGGCGACGACCTGACCGACCTGATCCCCCGCGCCGAGATCGCCGCGATGCAGACGATGGAGGGCATCGGCCTGAACGGCCGCGCCGTTCTGGCGGCCAACGTCTATCTCGGCGCCCGGCCGGTGGCCGAGGCGGTCGCCACCGGCGCCGACGTCGTGCTGGTCGGGCGGACGACCGATTCCGCGCTGGCGCTCGGACCGCTGGTGCACGAGTTCGGCTGGCCGGCCGATGGCTGGGACCGGCTGGCGCAGGGCACGGTGACGGGCCACCTGCTGGAATGCGGCGGTCAGGTCACCGGCTGCTATTTCGCCGATCCGGGCTTCAAGGACGTGCCAGACCTGGCCCATGCCGGCTTTCCGATCGCCGAGGTCGAGGCGGATGGCAGCTTCGTCATCACCAAGCCCGAGGGCACCGGCGGGCTGGTCGACCGGCGCACCGTGACCGAGCAGCTGCTCTACGAGATGCATGACCCCGCCGCCTATCTGGTGCCGGACGTCGTGCTCGACTGCACCGAGGTCGAGCTCGCCGAGGCCGGCCCAGACCGCGTCCGCGTCACCGGCGCGCGCGGGCATCCGGCGCCGGCGACACTGAAGGCCACCGTCTCGGTCGATGGCGGCTGGCTCGGCGAGGCCTTCATGACCTATTCCGGGCCGAACGCGCTGGCCCGCGCCGACCTGGCCGGCGAGATCGTGCGCCAGCGGCTCGGCGTGCGGGGCATGAACGAGCCGGTGCGGATCGAGACCCTGGGCACCATGGCGACGCATGACGGCGGCTCGGCGGCACGCCGCGCCGAGCGGCGGCTGCCGACGGATGGCGAGTACACGGTGCGCGTCGCAACCCAGTCGGTCGACAAGGCGCGGGCGCAGATGGTCGTCGACGAGCTGATGATGCTCTACTGCTCCGGGCCGGCCGCCGGCGGCGGCTATCGCTGCTCGGTCACCTCGCAGATCCACACGGCGTCCGTGCTGATCCCGCGCGAGCGGGTCGAGAGCCACGTCCGCATCGAGGTCTTCGAATGATCCTGCCGCTGCATGCCGTCGCGCATGGCCGCGCGGGCGACAAGGGCGACGTCTCGAACGTCTCGGTCATCGCCTACAAGCCGCAGGCCTGGCCGCATCTGCTGGAGCAGGTGACGCCGGAAAAGGTGCTGGCGGTCTTCACGCATCTCGGCGCCACCGCCTGCCGGCGCTACGAGCTGCCCCGGCTCATGGCGCTGAACTTCGTCATCGAGAACGCGCTGCAGGGCGGCGTCAACGCCAGCCTCGGGCTGGACCGGCACGGCAAGACGCTGTCATACCTGCTGCTCGGCGAGGTGACGGTCGACGTGCCGGAGGACGCCGTGCCGGAGAACTCGCCATATCTGTCACGCCGGAACGCCTGAGGAGGCCGCCTTGCCCGTCATCGACCGCATCACCGCGTTCGCGCCCGAGCTGACCGAGCTGCGCCGCGACCTGCACGCCCATCCCGAGCTCGGCTTCCAGGAGGTGCGGACCTCCGGCATCGTCGCCGAGCTGCTGGCGAAGTGGGGGATCGAGACGCATACCGGCATCGGCCGGACGGGCGTCGTCGGCGTTCTCAAAGGCAAAGGCGCGGGACGCACCATCGGCCTGCGCGCCGACATGGACGCGCTGCCGATCGACGAGCGGACGAACCTGGCATGGTCGTCGAAGACGCCGGGCGTGATGCATGCCTGCGGCCATGACGGGCACACGGCGATGCTGCTCGGCGCCGCGCGCTACCTGGCCGAGACGCGCGATTTCGACGGCACCGCCGTCTTCATCTTCCAGCCGGCCGAGGAGGGGCTGGGCGGCGCCCGCGCCATGCTGGCCGACAAGCTGCTCGAGCGCTTTCCCTGCGACGAGATCTACGGCATGCACAACAACCCGAACGCCACGCCGCTCGCCGTCGGCGTCAAGCCGGGCGAGGCGATGGCGGGAGCCGACTTCTTCGACTTCCGCATCCGCGGCGCCGGCTCGCACGGCGCGATGCCGCACCAGTCCAAGGACCCGATCGTCATCGCCGCGGCGCTGGTCGGGCAGCTGCAGACCATCGTCAGCCGCAACGTGCCGGCCACCGACCCGATCGTGCTCTCGGTGACGCAGATCCATTCCGGCGCCGCCTACAACGTCATTCCGGCAGAGGCGACCGTGTCCGGCACGATGCGGTTCTTCGACGGCAAGCTCGCGGACATGGTCCGCGGCCGCATGCGGGCGCTGGCCGCCGGCATGGCGCTGGCCTACGACATCGAGATCGAGCTCGACATCCGCGAGATCTTCGACGTGCTCGTCAACGACGAGACGCTCAGCCACGCCATGCTGGACGTGGCGCGCGAGGTGGTCGGGCCCGAGAACGTCTCGGTCACGCCAAAGGTGCGCACGGGCTCCGAGGACTTCGCCGACATGCTGCGCGTCGTGCCGGGCGCCTATTGCACCGTTGGGCACGCCGGCGGCTCGCCGCTGCACTCGGACCACTACGTGCTCGACGACGAGATCCTGCCGGTCGGCGCCTCGATCTACGCCCGGCTGGTCGAGCGCCGCACCGCCGCATAACCTTAGGGTGCGTGCTAGCACGCACCCTACCGCCAGCCCGGAGGACACGATGGATGCCGGCACGCCGCAGCTCGACCTGAGCGCCCTGCCCTTCGACGCGGACGCGATGCTGGCCGGGCTCCGCCCGTGGGTCGAGTGCGAGAGCCCGACGCATGACGCGGCCGCGGTCGACCGGATGATCGATCTTGCCGCCTACGACCTCGCCACGCTCGGCGCGACGATCGAGCGGATACCCGGGAGGCAGGGCCTCGGCGGCTGCGTGCGGGCGCGCCTGCCGCACCGCTGCGCGGGCGAGCCCGGCATCCTGATCCTGGGCCACATGGACACGGTGCATCCCGTCGGCACGCTCGACGTGCTCCCGTTCCGTCGCGAGGCAGACAAGTGCTACGGGCCGGGCATACAGGACATGAAGTCCGGCAACTATCTTGCCCTCGAGGCGATCCGGCAGCTGGCGCGGGCGAGCATCGCGACGCCCCTGCCCGTGAGCGTGCTGTTCACCCCGGACGAGGAAATCGGCACGCCATCCGTGCGCGAGCTGATCGAGGCGACGGCAGCACGCGAAAAGTTCGTGCTGGTGCCCGAGCCGGCGCGCGGCGACGGTGGGGTCACCACCGGGCGCTATGCGATCGCCCGCTTCGACCTGGCCACGACCGGCAAGCCCAGCCATGCCGGCGTCGACCCCCGCCTCGGCCGCTCGGCGGTGAAGGAGATGGCGCGGCGCATCATCCAGATCGAGGAGATGACGACGGACGACTGCACGTTCTCGGTCGGCTGCGTCCAGGCGGCGCAGGCGCATGTCAACTGCGTGCCCTCGGGCTGCACGGCTGAGGCCTTGAGCATGGCCAAGCGGCAGGCCGACCTCGATGCCGGCGTCGAGAGGATGCTGGCGCTGAACGACACCTCGGGCGAGGTGACGTTCGGCGTCTGGCGCGGCGTGACCCGGCCCGTTTGGGAGAAGGACGCGGTGACGCAGGCGCTGTTCGAGCACGCCCGCGGGATCGGCCGCTCGCTGGGGCTGGACCTCAGCCAGGCAAGCTCGGGCGGCGGCTCGGACGGCAACTTCACGGGCGCGATGGGCATCCCGACGCTCGATTCGCTCGGTGCACGCGGGGCGGGGCTGCACACGTTGAACGAGCACATCATGGTCGACAGCCTGCCCGAGCGCGGCCGGCTGATGGCCGGACTTCTGGCGACCCTGACATGAGGAGGCGAGGATGACACTGCAAACGCCGCATGCGAAGCACGAGGGGCTGGCGGCGATGGCCTCCCGCTATGTCGATGTCGACGCGCTGCCCTGGGAGGCGACGCGCTTTCCGGGCGTCGAGATCAAGATCCTGATGCAGGACCCGGACACGGGAATGACGACGTCGCTGACCCGGCTCGCCCCGGGCGCCGCGCTGCCAGACCACACGCATGTCGGCATCGAGCAGAGCTATGTCCTGGAGGGCACGCTGGTCGACGACCAGGGGGCGTGCAAGGCCGGCGACTTCGTCTGGCGCCCGGCCGGCAGCCGCCACGCGGCGCACTCGCCCGACGGCTGCCTGGTGCTGGGGTTCTTTCAGAAGCCGAACACGTTCCACGACCAAGAGTAGACCGTCCACGCGTGGACTGTCCGTAAGCGCCTGAAACTGCCGACAATTCCCAGGCGGCACACAGGTGGTTTACAGGCGGTTGCAGGCGGTCGGCAAGGAGGGGATGCCAATTGGTCGGGACCCGCCCTAGAACTTCGTGGCCGGGGCGGGCGGGGTGCGGGCGCGGCGCGCCAGCATGGCCTCGCGGTGCGAGATGTAGGTGGCCGAGCCGACGATGATGCCGCCGCCGACCAGCACGTAAGGGTCGAGCGGCTCACCGAAGACGGTCATGCCGAGCAGCGTCGCCCAGACGAGCTGCAGGAACTGAACAGGCTGGGTCACGGTGATCGGCGCCGCCTCGAAGGCGCGGGTCAGCGTATAGTGGCCGGCCGTCGCGATAAGCGCCGTCAGGGCCAGCCAGCCGACCTCCTCCGGCGTCGGCGGGCGCCATTGCCAGACCGCGCCCGGCAGCAGCGTCAGCGTGCAGAACAGCGACAGCATGAAGACGATGACGGCCGGGTCCTCGCCCCGCGTGAAGCTCTTGGCCAGCAGGAACGAGGTGGCGAAGAGCGGTGCGGCGCAGAGCTGCGCCAGCTGGCCGGACGAGACCTCGTGCAGACCCGGCCGCAGGATGATGAGCGCGCCGGCGAAGGCGACGACGACCGCCAGGATGCGGCGCAGCGCCAGCGGCTCGCCAAGGAACAGCGCCGCGCCGATGGTGACGTAGATCGGCGCGGTATAGCCGATGGCGGTCACCTCGGCGATCGGGATGCGCGCCATGGCGTAGAACCACAGCATCACCGCGAAGCCGTGCACGAAGCCGCGCGCCACGAAGAGGCCCGTCTGCCGCCGTCCGGGCGGGCGCCGCAGCAGCGGGCGCACCGCCACCAGCATCAGCAGCGTTCCGAAGGCATAGCGGATGAAGGCGGCCTCGATCGCCGGCATGTTCGAGCCGAGGTGCCGGACGATGCCGGTGACGCCGACGAAGAGCAGGCCGGTCACCAGCATCCAGCCGACGCCGACAAGGGTGCGGTCGCGGGCGACGGCTTCGGTGGTCATGGCAGGGCTTCCGCTGCAGGCGGCCGATGAGGCAACAATGCTGACAGGTTAGGTGGGCAGCCGCGCGGTGTCACGCCATGCACGTGATAAACCGCTGATCGCCGGAGCTTCCCTTGGTCCGGAGGCGGGGCGCGCAGCGGCGGGCAGGACCGGCAGCGTGCCCGGCGGTCGCCCCCCGAGGTCCCGATGGCCCAAGACGGCGTTTCAGACGGCGTTTCAGACGGCGTTTCAGACGGCGGTCCAGAGGGCGGCCCCGAGAGCGGCCCAGAGGGCGGCCCCGTCAGCCGAGCGCGCGCCAGCCGATGTCGCGGCGGCAGAAGCCGCCGGGCCAGTCGATCCGGTCGATCGCGGCATAGGCGCGCGTGCGAGCCTCGGCGAGAGTCGGCCCGGTGGCGCAAACGTTCAACACCCGGCCGCCGGCAGCCTCGATGCCGCCCGCGCCGGCCCGGGTGCCGGCGTGGAAGATCGTCACCCCTTCGACCGCGGCAGCGGCGTCGAGGCGGCCGATCGGCTCGCCCTTCGCATAGCCGCCGGGATAGCCGCGCGTCGCCAGGACGACGGTGATTGCCGGCTCGGGGCGCCAGTCGAGCCGGATGCCGTCGAGGCCGCCGGCGGACGTCGCCGCAAGGGCTGGGACGATGTCCGACGCCAGGCGCAGCATCAGCGCCTGGCATTCCGGGTCGCCGAAGCGGACGTTGTACTCGATCAGCTTCGGCCCGTCCGGGCCGATCATCAGCCCGGCATAGAGCACGCCGCGATAGGGCGCGCCGCGCCGTGCCATCTCGGCGACGGTCGGGCGGACGATCTCGTCCAGCACGCGCTCCTGCATCTCGGGCGTCAGGACGGCCGCCGGCGAACAGGCGCCCATGCCGCCCGTGTTCGGTCCCCGGTCGCCGTCGAAGGCGCGCTTGTGGTCCTGGGCGGTGGCGAGCGGCAGCACCGTCCGGCCATCGCTGAGCGCGAAGAAGGATGCCTCCTCGCCCGCCAAGTGCTCCTCGATGACGATCTCGGCGCCGGCGGCGCCGAGCGCGCCGCCCAGCATGGCGTCTATCGCCTCCTCGGCCTCGGCCAGCGTCGCGGCGACGACGACGCCCTTGCCGGCCGCGAGGCCGTCGGCCTTGACCACGACGGGCGCGCCCACCGCGCGCAGATGGGCCAGCGCCGCGTCGCGGTCGCGGAAGCGCGCCCAGGCCGCCGTCGGCGCGCCGCAGGCATCGCAGACCTCCTTGGTGAAGGCCTTGGAGGCTTCGAGCCGGGCGGCGGCGGCCGAGGGACCGAAGACGGCGACGCCGGCGGCCGAAAGCGCGTCGGCGACCCCGGCGGCCAGCGGCCCCTCTGGCCCGATCACGACCAGGTCGACGTCGTTCCCTCGCGCCCATCCGGCCACCGCGGCGCCGTCCCCGACCGGCAGGGCGACGCAGTCGGCCAGCGCGGCGATGCCGGCATTGCCGGGCGCGACCGTCAGCCGGTCGACCAGCGGGCTCTGCCGGATCTTCCAGGCCAGCGCGTGCTCGCGACCGCCGCCGCCGAGGATCAGGACGTGCATCGGCTGGCCCTCACATCGCGAAGCGGGCCATGCCGCCATCGACCGGGATCACCGTGCCGGTGACATAGCTCGCGCGCGGCGAGGCGAGGAAGGCGACGAGGCTGGCCAGTTCCTCCGGCGTGCCGAAGCGGCCCATGGGTATGTGCGCCTCGATATAGCGCGCCTTCTGCTCGGCGTCGGGGTGCAGCCGCTCGCGGATCTGCTCGCTGTCGATGCGGCCGGGCGGCACGCAGTTGACGGTGATGCCGTCGCGCGCCAGGTCGCGGCTGAGCCCCTTGGCCCAGGCATGGACGGCGGCGCAGGCGACCAGCGCGGCACTGGTCGCCAGCGGCTCGACGATGCCGGTGACGTTGACGATCCGGCCCCAGCGCTGCTGCCGCATCCCCGGCACGAAGGCATTGGTCAGCCGGCGGACGGTGGTGAACTTGAGGTCGAAGCCGGCGTTCCAGACATCGTCCGGCGCCAGCGTCTCGGGCTTGCTGGAGAGGCCGGCATTGTTGACCAGGATGTCGAGCCCGCCCATCGCATCGTCCACGGCATGGCGGATCGCCTGCGGCGCCTCCTCTGCCATCAGGTCGGCCTCGATGACCAGCGGCCGCCGGCCCGAGCCGGCGGCGATCTCGTCGGCCAGCGCCTCGAGCCGGTCGCGCCGCCGCGCCAGGATGGCCAGCCGCACCCCCTCGTCGGCCATGACCCGGGCGATGCCCTCGCCGATGCCGGCGCTGGCCCCGGTGACCAGGCACCGCCTGTCCTGGAGCTGAAGGTCCATCCTGCTTTCTCCTGCCTGCGCCGGCGTCGGGGGTTGCGGTGCCGGGCGCGCTCTCGCATTTTCGATGACAGCGACCGGGCTGTTCTCGGGGCCGTTCTCGGGGCCGGTCGCGGGACCAGCAACGGGGCCAGTCGCGGGCCCGGTAACCGGAGGCGCGGGGCGTGTCCAGCCTGATCGACGAACCCGGCCCACCCGGCTCCGAACCCGGCCCCAACGTGCCGGAATACTCGGTCTCGGAGATATCGGGCGCGGTCAAGCGCCACATCGAGGGCGAGTTCGGCCAGGTCAGGGTGCGGGGCGAGGTCGGGCGCGTGACGCGGCCGCGATCGGGCCACATCTACCTCGACCTGAAGGACGACCGTGCCGTGCTGGCCGGCATCATCTGGCGGGCCTCGGTCGCCGGGCTGGCGGCAGAGCCCGAGGAGGGGATGGAGGTCGTCGCCACCGGGCGGCTGACGACCTATCCCGGCCAGTCGAAATACCAGATGGTCATCGACGAACTGGCCCCGGCGGGCGTCGGCGCGCTGATGGCGATGCTGGAAAAGCGCCGCCAGGCGCTGGCCGCCGAGGGGTTGTTCGAGGCGGACCGCAAGAAGCCGATCCCCTATCTGCCGCGCGTCATCGGCGTCGTCACCTCGCCCTCGGGCGCCGTGATCCGCGACATCCTGCACCGGCTGGCGGAGCGGTTCCCAGCCCATGTGCTGGTCTGGCCGGTCGCCGTGCAGGGCAAGGACTGCGCGCCGCAGGTGGCGGCCGCGATCCGGGGCTTCTGCCGGATGCCGGCGCATGTCGCGCCGCAGCCGGAGGTGATCATCGTCGCGCGCGGCGGCGGCTCGGTCGAGGACCTCTGGGGCTTCAACGAGGAGGCCGTCGTGCGGGCGGCGGCCGGCTGCCCGATCCCGCTGATCTCGGCCGTCGGGCACGAGACGGACGTGACGCTGATCGACCATGCCGCCGACCGGCGGGCACCGACGCCGACCGCCGCGGCCGAGATGGCGGTGCCGGTCCGGGCAGAGCTCGCCGCAGTCGTCTCGGGGCTCGAGGCACGGCGGCTGCGCGCGCTCGACCGCGGGCTCGAGCGCGGCCGGCAGCGGCTGGCGGACCTCTGCCGCGCCTTGCCCCGCGCCGATGCCATCCTGGCCGAGCGGCGCCAGCGGCTGGACGTCGCGGCGGCGCGGATCGTCCGGCCCGATCACCTGCTCGCCGACCGTCGGCACAAGCTGGAGCGGGCCGCCGGGCGGCTCGCGCCGGCGCTGCGCGGGCCGGTCGCTCAGGCAGAGCTGCGCCTCGGCCGGACGGTCGGAAAGCTCACCCCCCTGCGGCTGCGCGACCGGCTCGAGCGCGCGGGCGAAAGGCTCAAGGCGCCCTTCGCGCGGCTGCGCCCCGGCGCGGAGAGGGCTGTGCGCGCCCGCGCCGACCGGCTCGCGGCGGCAAGCCGCATGCTGCGGACGCTGGGATACCGGCAGACGCTGGCGCGGGGCTTTGCGGTCGTGCGTGATGCCGACGGAAAGGTGCTGGCGCGCGCCGCCGCGATCGGCACGGGGGTGGCGCTGGACGTCGAGCTGCACGACGGTCATGTGGCGGCGAGGTCGGGAGGGGCACCGGCAGACGCACCGGCAGACGCACCGGCAGAACCACCTGCGGGCGCGCGGGCCAAGCCGCGGGGCCGCCAGCCCCGGCGCAACGAGAAGCAGGGCACGCTGTTTTAAGCCGGTCGGGCGGGTCTGGTCAGTCGGGCGGGTCTGGGTCAGTCGAGCGGGCGCAGCCCGGCGATGGCGTCGAGGATCGCCTCGGGCAGGCCGTGGCGCGCCTCCGGGCCGACCGCGTCGAGACAGCTCTCGATGTCCTTCTTCAGGATGCCGATCGAGTTCGCCGGATCGCAGCCGTCGCGCGCGAACTCGATCCGGTCGAAGTTCGAGCCGAACCAGCTCTGGCCCGAGCTGTCATGCATCAGCGCCAGCAGGCGCTGCCGGTCGAGCCCGAAATCGTCCGCCCAGTCCAGCACCGGCGCGTGCCGGCGACGGCACAGGCGCGGAGACGAAGTTGTTCAGCACCTTGGCCGTCATCCCGGCGCCGCGGCGCCCATGCGGTGGAGCCGCGTCCCCATGGCTCGGAAGACCGGCTGCGAGCGCATCGAGCTCGCCGCGGCGCGCCGCCCAGCATGAAGGACAGCCGCGCCTCCTGCGGCGACCTCGGCGCCCGACATCGGCGCATCGACCAGCGCGACGCCATCGGGCAACCGGGTGCCGAGCTCGGCGACGTAGCGGGGCGAGAGCGTCGACGAGACGACCAGCCAGCGCAAGCCCGGCGTGCCGACAGATCGCCTGGCGCCGGAACAGCAGGTCCTCGGTCTGGGCGATGTCGCGGACGACGGTGACGATCGCCTGGCGCGTCGCCGCAAAGGCGCGGGGTCGGCGACCATGCGCGCGGCGAAATCGCCGAACTCGGCCGCCGGCCGGACGTCGAAGCCGGTGACGTCCAGCCCGGCCCGCGCACATCGCCCGCGCCATCGGCAGCCCCATGCGGCCGCAGCCGGCAAGGCCGATCCTCATGGCTGCTTCGCCCCGGCGGCGACACCACGCACGACGCGGACGCGGCGGCGGGCGGGCAGGATCCCGAACGATCGGGGGGCGCCTGCTCGCGGCGAGCCGCGCGTCACGTGTCGACGCCCGGATCGCCCGCAGAGCAACGGCGCCCTGTCCCGGCGCGCGACGCGCAGCTCCAGCCCCGCATTCTCGCCGTCGAGGAGCCGCGCGAACAGCCCCTCGTCGTCGCGCACCATCTGCCAGCAGCTGATCTCCGTGCCGTTTTCCGTGCTGTCGTAGAGGAAGCAGAGCCGGCCCCTGTGCGCCCGCCAGGCGCCGCGCACGCAGCTGCCGTCGCTGTAGCGCCAGCGCACCTTGCCGTCGATCTCGAACTTCTCGGAGCCGAACGGCTGTCCGTCGCGCTCGAAGTACAGGGTCCAGCCTTCGGCGAAGTCGCGGAATTCGTCCGGGCTCATCGGCTCCTCGGCAACTGCCGGGGCCGCGATCAGCAGGGCGGCGAGAACAAGCGTACGCATGGCGGCGATGTTTGCCAATCTCGGTCGCTCACGGCAACCGGAATGTCACCGTCTCGGGCGCGAGGCAGAGGCGGTCCGAGCAGGCCTGGAGGCGGAGCGTGACCAGCCCGGCCGGCGGGGTCGCCAGGGGAACCTCGAGCCGTCCCCGGTAGACGCCGGCCGCCGCCTCGGCCGGACCCGAATCGGCGGATTGGCCCTCCGGCCAATGCGCCCCGGCGCCGTCGAGGCGGATGCCGACCAGGTCGCCGCCGGCATCGGGCGGGTTGACATGCCACCCAGGGGCGATGCCGAGCAGCAGCCGGTCGGACCCGAGGTGCACGCGCACGGTGCCCTGCCCCAGCACGCGGCGACGTCCAGTCTCGCCCGCATCGAGGATCCGCGCGGCCACAAGCGCGTCGGGGCGGAGCAGCGGCTGTTCGGCGATGATCGGCGAGAGGGCGTCGCGAAGCGACCGGGCGCGCGCCTCGACCTCGGGCCCGGCACCGCGCCGCGCGGCCCGGGCGAGCAGCTCCAGCGCCGAGCTTTCGCCGGATGGCGTCGCGCCGTCTGCGCTGTCGTAGGCCACGCCCAGCGGGCCGTCGGCGGCCGCCATCTTCAGCCGGCCGCTGCCGTCCGCGAAGCGCTCCTCGATGGCATCGACCATCGCCCGGGCGCGCTCGCGCCAGACCGCCTGTCCGGTGGCGTCGGCCAGCGCGAGGAAGCCGAGGCCGGCCCAGGCGTGGTCCTCGAGCGCGCCATCCTGCCGCGCCCGGCCGCCGGCCCAAAGCCGCGCCAGCCGACTGCCGTCCCAGAGCCGCGCCCAGAGCGCCTCGCCGGCCCGGGCGGCCATGCCGGCATAGCGCGGTTCGTCGAAGGCCACCGCAGCCTCGGCGAGGGCGCGGATCATCAGCCCGTTCCAGCCGGCGATGACCTTGTCGTCGCGGAGCGGCCGCTCGCGGCGGTCGCGGACCAACCGCAGTTTTTCCAGCTGCGGGTCGAGAGCGGCGAAATCGACGTCGGCGCCCGGTGTCAGATGCGCGACCGCGCCCGCCTCGATCGTCGGCGGCAGGTGCAGGCCGAGGGTCGAGGCGACGCCGTCGTCGCCGGAGGCGCGGGTGGCCTCGTCCGGCGTCCAGGCGTAGAAGGCGCCCTCCGCCAGCCTGCCTTCGGCATCGCGGCTATCGGCGTCCTCGGCGGCGTAGAAGGCGCCGTCGGCATCGGTCATGTCGCGCGCGACATAGGCGAAGCAGCGCTCGGCGGCGCGGCGCCAGGCGGCGGCGCCGATGATCTCCCAGCCCTCGACGAAGGCGCGGGCCAACAATCCCTGGTTGTAGAGCATCTTCTCGAAATGCGGTGTGCGCCAGGTTGGGTCCACGGCATAGCGATGAAAGCCGCCGCCGACCTGATCGTGGATGCCGCCGGCGGCGATGGCGTCGAGCGTCCGGGTCGCCGCCGCCAGCGCCGCAGGCTCGCCGGTGCGCCGCCAGTGGTCCAGCAGGTACAGCAGAAATCCTTCCTGCGGGAACTGCTGCCCCGTCGAGAAGCCGCCGTCGCGCGGGTTGTGCTGGCCCAGGATCAGCCGGGCGGCCCGGGCGAAGACGTCCTCGTCCAGTGCCGTCTTGCCCTCCGTCCGCATCTGGGTGAACCGCCGGACGCCATCGGACAGCCGCGCCGCCACCGCCTCGATCTCGAGGCGGCGCTCGGGATCCCGCCACGCTTCGCGGATGGCGCCGAGCACCTGCAGGAACTGCGGCTTGGGGAAATAGGTGCCGGTGTGGAACGGACGCCCGTCCGGCATCAGCCAGAGCGAGTTCGGCCAGCCGGCATGTCTCTGCTGCAGCTGCGTCGCGGTGATGTAGACATGGTCGAGCTCGGGGTGCTGCTCGCGGTCGATCTTGACCGGAACGAAGCCGGCGTTCAGCACGCCGGCGACCTCCTCGTCGTCGAAGCTCTCCTCCTCCATGACATGGCACCAGTGGCAGGTGGCATAGCCGACGGAGAGAAAGACCGGCCGGTCGAGTGCCGCCGCCTCGGCCAGCGCCTCCGGCCCCCAGGGGCGCCAGTCCACCGGGTTGTGGGCATGCTGGAGGAGGTAGGGCGAGGCC
Source organism: uncultured Alphaproteobacteria bacterium (assembly GCA_963745085.1). GTDB lineage: Bacteria > Pseudomonadota > Alphaproteobacteria > Rhodobacterales > Rhodobacteraceae > Thermohalobaculum. Next base: position 52,404 of record CAVUWP010000033.1, read on the forward strand.
TCCTCGATCAGCCGGTTGACGTAGCGCGGCCGGTCGCCGTCACCGAGAAGATGCGTGCGCGGCCGATGGGCGGGACCCATCGCGGCGTATGCCGCCTCGAGCCGCGCGTGCAGCTCGGGCTGGCGCCGGTTGCCCGGTGGCTGCTCCGGCATGAAGGGCGCTCCGCTGCGGCGACCCGGACCGGCTCGCCTCTGCGAAGTGAACGCCCACGGCGACGCTTCGTGCCGACGCACCGTTCGGCGAGAGCTTCAGGAAGAAGGGCGCGCCCGCGAACGCAGCGCGCCCCCTGCCGCCAGCGGAGGGTCAGGCCGGCAGCAGCACCGCGCCGACGGCGGCGATGACGCCGCTCGACCGCATGCGCGATTAGGGCCGGTACGGCGGCAGCCGGGGGATCGGACCTGCGCCGGCGATCACGGGTTCGTGAACGGGCGTCAGCGCTCGCCGTCGGAGTCGTGCCGGGGTCGGCGTCGGGATCCGGCGCCTCTTCGGCGGGCACTGCATAGCTGCCCTTCAGCCAGCGTCCGAGATCGACGTCGGCGCAGCGCTTGGAACAGAACGGCCGCCAGCGCCGCTCGGTCGGGCGGCCGCAGATCGGGCAATTGCCGCCCGTGTTCGATCCATCCTGGGACATCGGCGCCCTTTGCCGGGCGCGGCACCGCCGGTCAACCCCGGACGATCCGGTAGAAGTGCATCGTCGGCAACGGAAATCCGCCGCCATTCGGTTATATGTAGACCGGCGCGGCAAAGGACTGCCGCCAGTCCGAGAAGGCACGCAGAGCTTTGGGTCCACAGGAAAAGAACGTCGGACGTCGGGATCTCGGCCGCGCCGCGGCGCGCCGGACGGTCGAGCCCGTCGTCCGGGCCCCGGAGCCTCAGAGGGAGCCGCAGACGGGGCCGCAGACGGGGCCGCAGACGGGGCCGCAGACGGAGCCGCAAACGCCGCTCTGGCATCGGGTCGTCGGAGCCGTCCTGCAGGGTGCGCTGGCGCTGGCGGTCATCGCCGGGGGTTATGTCGGTTATCAGCGGATCATGGCCGGCTCGCCCGTCGCCGAGCGCGCCGATCGGCCGCGCCTGGCGCGGCTGGTCGAGACGGCGCCGGCGGTGGCGGCGAGGCAGGGCCCGGTGATCGCCGCCTGGGGCGAGACGATGGCGGCGCAGGCGCTGACCGTCCGGCCCGAGGTCTCGGGCACGCTCGTCTGGGTCAGTCCGCACCTCGTGCCGGGCGGGCTGCTGCAGGAGGGAGAGGTGATCGCCCGCTTGGATCGGCGCGACCTCGAACTGGCCGTCGAGCAGGCCAAGGCCGACATCGCCGGGATCGAGGCACGCATCCGGATCGAGCGCGGCCAGGGCGAGGTCGGCCGGCGCGACCTGTCGCGCTTCGCGCGCGACCTGACCGACGAGCAGCGCGCGCTGATCCAGCGCGAGCCGCAGATGGCCCAGCTGCAGGCCGAGCTGGCGGCGGCGCAGGCGGCGCTGGCGCAGGCCGAGAACCAGCTCGCGCGCGCCGAGATCAGGGCGCCCTTCGCCGCGGTCGTCATCAGCGAATCGGTCGAGACGGGCGCAATGCTTTCGCAGGGCGGCGAGATCGCCCAGATCGTCGCGACCGACCGCTTCGACGTCCGCCTGGCCGTGCCGGCATCGGCGCTCGAGTGGATCAACGTCGACGGCGATCAGGCCGTGACGCTGCGCCAGCCATCGGTCTGGCCTGACGGTGTCGTCCGCCTGGGCAGCATCGCCCGGCTGGGCGCGGCACTGAGCGAGACCGGCCGGATGGCCGAGCTGATCGTCGAGGTGCCAGACCCGCTGGCGCTGACGCCCGCCAATGCGGGCAAGCCGAGGCTGCTGCTCGGCGCCTATGTCGAGGCCGCCATCGAGGGCGCGCCGGTCGAGGGCGCCGTCGCGGTCGAGCGGGCATGGCTGCATGACGGCGACACCGTCTGGGTGCTGGATGACGCGGACCGGCTGGAGGTCCGCCCGGTCGAGGTCGCCTGGCGCGGCACCGACCGCGTGCTGGTCCGCAGCGGCCTGTCGGACGGCGAGCGCATCGTCACGACGCCGCTCGCCACGCATGCCGAGGGCATGGCGCTGCGCGTCCGCGAGGGCGCCGCGGAAAGCACCGCGGAGGGCGCGGAGTGACGGTCCGCCTGCGCGACGGCGGCCCGATCGCCTGGATGGCGCGCAACTCGGTCGCCGCCAACCTGCTGATGCTGGCCATGCTGGTCGGCGGCCTGGCCATGATGTTCCAGGTCAAGCAGGAGCTGCGGCCGAACATCGAGCCCGAACTCCGTCTCGATCACCATCGCCCTGCCCGGCGCGACACCGGAAGAGGTCGAGAAGTCCATCGTCCTTGCCGTCGAGGAGGAGCTGCGCGCCGTCCAGGGCATCGCCGAGATCACCGCCAAGGCCACCGAGGGCTTGGCCAGCATCTCGGTCGAGCTCGGCATGGACCGACCGCGCCAGGTCGTCCTCCAGGAGATCGAGCGGGCGGTCGAACTCGGTGAGCACGCTGCCCGAGGACGCCGAGGACCCGGTCGTCACGCTGGACGCCTGGCGGCACGAGGTGCTGGAGATCCACCTCTACGGCGCCGTCGACGAGCGGTCACTGCGCATGGGGGCCGAGCAGGTGCGCGCCTTCCTGCTGCAGCAGCCCGAGATCAGCCAGGTCGACCTCTCGGGCGTGCGCGACCTCGAGCTGCAGGTGCTGGTCAGCCGGGAGAGGCTGCGCGCCTACGGCCTGACGCTGGACGGCATCGCCGAGACCATCCGCCGGGCGGCGCTCGACCGGGCGGGCGGCACGCTCGAGACGCGGGGCGGCGACCTGCTGCTGCGCCTGGCCGACCGGCGCGACGCGATGCCGGACTTTGCCTCGATCCCGGTCATCGCCGATGCGCGGGGCGCGGTCGTCCGCCTCGGCGACGTCGCCGAGCTGCGCGAGGGGTTCGAGGACTCGACCGTCGTCTCGACCTTCGACGGAAGGCCCTCGGTGCAGATCGACGTCTATTCGGTCGGCGACGAGACGCCGATCAGCGTCGCCGAGGCGGCCCGCCGGGTGCTGCCCGAGGCGCTGGCGCCGCTGCCGGAGGCGATCGACGCCGTGGTGCTGGACGACGACTCCGAGAGCTATCGCGATCGCATCCAGCTGCTGACCGGCAACGGCCTGATGGGTCTGGGCCTGGTGCTGGTGATCCTGACGCTGTTTCTCGAGTTCAGGCTGGCCTTCTGGGTCGCGGTCGGCATCCCGACGGCGTTCCTCGGCACCATGCTGGTGCTGCCGCTGACGGGCGTCTCGATCAACATGGTGTCGATGTTCGCCTTCATCCTGGCGCTCGGCATCGTCGTCGACGATGCCATCGTCGCCGGCGAGAACATCTTCGAGTACCTGCAGCGCGGCATGAGCCGGATCGACGCGGCGATCCAGGGGACGCGCGACATCGCCGTGCCGCTCAGCTTCTCGATCCTGACGAACATGATCGCCTTCATCCCGCTGGCGCTGGTGCCGGGCTGGATGGGCAAGCTGTGGTTCGCCATCCCGGTCGTGGTCTCGCTGGCCTTCCTGATGAGCTGGTTCGAGGCGCTGTTCATCCTGCCGGCGCACCTCGCGGCCGTCGCGCGGTCCGACCCGACCCGCCGGCCGGGGCCGCTGAAGCGGGTTCAGCTGGTTTTCTCGGGCGGGCTCGAATGGTTCACCCGGCGGGTCTACGGGCCGCTGCTGCGGCTCGCCATCGGCTGGCGGTACCTCACCGTCGCGCTGATGGTCGCGCTGATGCTGGTCGTCACGGCCATCCCGCTCAGCGGCCGGATGGGCTGGGGCCTGTTCCCCGAGGTGCCGCGCGACGACAGCCGCGCCGTCGTGACCATGCCGATCGGCGCGCCGGCCGAGGCGACGATGGCGGTGCGCGACCGGCTGATCGCGGCGGCGCGGCAGGTGATCGCCGAGAACGGCGGCGACCAGCTCGCCATCGGTGTCCAGGCGCTCGTCAAGGACACGCGGATCGACGTGCGCGCCTATCTGACGCCGCCCGGCATCCGGCCGATGGAGACGACCGGCTTCACCTCGGCCTGGCGCGAGGCGGTCGGGCCGCTGCCGGCGGCGCGCGCGCTGCGCTTCGAATCTTCCTGGGGCGGGCCGGGTGCGACCTCGCTCTCGATCCATCTCTCGCATCCCAGTTCCGAGGTGCTGGCCGCGGCTTCGGCCGATCTGGCGCGCAGGCTGGCCGAGTTCGCCCCGGTGCGCGACACGGATGACGGCTTCACGCCCGGCAAGGCGCAGCTCGAGTTCCGCCTGACCGAGCGCGCGCGCAGCCTCGGCCTGACCTCGGACGAGATCGGCGCCCAGGTGCGCGCAGCCTTCTTCGGTGCCGAGGCGCTGCGCCAGCAGCAGGGCCGCAACGAGGTGACGGTCCGCGTCCGCCTGCCCGAGGCCGAGCGGCGCTCGGAGGCCGACATCGAGACCTTCCTCGTCCGCACGCCCGATGGCGGCCTCGTGCCGCTCTTCGAGGTGGCCAGCATCGAGCGCGGCCGGGCCGACGCCTCGATCAGCCGCGTCGACGGCCAGCGCATCGTGGCCGTGACCGCGAATGTCGAGCCGCCCGAAGAGACCAACCAGGTGATGGCGGCCGCGACCGGCGAGATCCTGCCGCAGCTGATCGCCGACTATCCGGGCCTCTCATGGTCGCTCGGCGGGCGGCAGGAGACGCAGCAGGACACGATGGACAGCTTCCTCGGCTTTTCGGTCCCGCTGGCGCTGCTGCTGATCTATGTCGCGCTGGCGGTGCCGTTCCGGTCCTATCTCCAGCCGCTCGTCATCATGATCTCGATCCCCTTCGGCTTTGTCGGCGCCATCCTCGGCCACCTGCTGATGGGCTACGAGCTCTCGCTCGTCTCGGTCTTCGGCATCATCGCGCTGTCGGGCGTCGTCGTGAACGCCGGCATCGTCATGATCGACTACGCCAACAAGGCGCGCGCGGCGGGGGCGGATGCGCAGGAGGCGATCTGGCGGGCCGGGGTCAGGCGCTTCCGGCCGATCCTGCTGACGACGCTGACGACCTTCGGCGGGCTGGCGCCGATGATCTTCGAGAGCTCGCGGCAGGCGCAGTTCATGATCCCGATGGCGATCTCGCTCGGCTATGGCATCGTCTTCGCCACCGTCATCGTGCTCTTCCTGATCCCCAGCCTCTACATCGTGGTCGAGGACGTTCGGGGCCTTGTCGGCCGGCTGTCGCGATTCCTCGGCTGGCTCATTTTCCCGCCCCGCCCGGCGGCGACGCCGCCGGACACTGCCGGCGAGCGCCCGCCCCCCGTCGCCGCCGAGTAGCGGCGGCCGTATCCCGCCATGACATTTTGTTCCGCTGGCGGAAGTGTGCGACAATAAGCTGGCGGGCGCAGCGGGCCCGAAGCGTGGACCGACCTTCGGCGACACGTCGCCCTCTGGGCCCTCCTGGCCGGAGCCTGAGCCGATGCTTCGCTCTGCAATCCCGTGGGTCGCCCTAGGCCTGATTTTCTATTTCGGCGACGGCACAGTCGTCGAGATCGGGCTGTCCGTCGTCCTGGCCGCGGTCGCGGCCTACAGCGTGGCGATCACGCTCGTGAGGGGATTCGTCGCGAGGCGGTTCTTCCGCGACCACTTCATCGAGACACGCCCGTTGCTGCGCATAACGGGCGATCTCTTTCTCAAGCAACGCACAATCCTCTACGCGAACGCCAATTTCCTGTTCGTCTTCGTCGGTCTGCCATACCTCGTGATCGCTCTCGTCCTCGACATCAACTGGTGGGCGATCCCGGCGGTGCTGGGCGCGTTCCTCGTCAACGTCGGCTGGCGCCAGCTCGCGCCACCGGTCGCGGTCTTTCTGTCGGCGAGCGGTCGGGAGCAGGTCGAGCTCTGCGCGGAGTTCCAGAACCGAGTCTTCCCGCTCAGGGTCCTGAACATGCTCTCGGACGAGGCGGTGACCGAGCTCGGGCGGCGCAGTCCGTCCTTCATCGCAGTGCTCGATGGCTACAGGCTTGTCGCGTCTGAAGGCTGGGAAGACGAGATCAGACGCGCAATACGGCACATCCCGGTAATCGTTATGGACCTTCGCGCGCCGAGCGCTGCGCTCGCGACCGAGATCGCCATGGTGAATGAGGAAAGGCTCCAGTGGAAGGTCATTGCGGTGCAGGAATGGGGCGATGACGTCGACACGCTCCGTCAGGCCTTCTTCGGCGGCGAGGACAGGCGGTTCCCCGAGGTCGCATGCCTGAGGCCCGAGGAGCTGTGCCGGACCTTCATCCACTGGATAGTCGTCAGGCTGACACTGCCGCAAGAAACAATTCCGGCCGGCAGCTACATGGAGCCGCCCCCCTACGAGTACGCTGACTGGAAGCTTTTCCACCGCGCTCCCGAGCCAGTGGTGTCGTGGTGACGGGCCGGGCGTAGCCGCCTCGCGTCAGGGCGCCGTGCACGGCAGGCGACGGCATCAGTCGGCCGCGGCGAGCTCCGTCAACGGCCGGCGCTCGCGCTTGCGCTGCAGCTCGAAATGACCGAGCGGCGTCCAGCCGGCCAAGGTCGTCTCGACCGGGTCGCGGCGGAAGGCGGATTTCAGCGTGTCCTCGACGCGCTTGCGCTCGGTCTTCTTCAGCGGCGCGAAGTCGATGGCGATCTGCCCGCCCAGCCCGCGCAGCCGCAGCTGGCGCGGCAGCTCGCGGGCGGCCTCGACATTCGCGGTGATGGCGGCGCCGGGCGAGAACTCGCCGGCGGTGTTGACGTCCACGGTCACCATCGCGCGCGTCGCCTCGACGGCCATCCAGCCGCCGGACGGCAAGTCCGTGCGCGCGCCCCGCAGGCGCTCGATCTCGTCCCAGACGCCGAACTGGTCGAACGGGTCCGGCATCTTCTCGATCCGGCCGGCGAAGGGCGAGAGGCGGTGCTCCTCCTGCGCCGCCAGCACGTCGACATCGCCGGGCGCGGCGACGACGCGGCCGATCCGGTCGCCCAATTCGCGCAGCGCAAGGTCGCGCGGCAGCGGCGCCGCGGCGACGACCCCGAGCGGCCGCGCCGCATCGGCCAGCGCGTCCTCGGCGCCGAGCCGCGCCGCGACGGCCAGGTCCAGGTCGCGCCCGATGCGCTCGGCCGGCTGGCCGCCGGCGGCCGAGCGCAGGATCGTGCCGCCCGTCTCGTGCGCCTCCAGCACGCGGCGGATGCGGGCGGCGTCCTCCGGCCGGTCGGCGCCCCGGCGCGCCAGCCAGTCGCCGAGTGCCGCGATGTGCGCCTCGACCGCCGACTGCAGCCGCGCGCGCTCGTCCGGGTCGCCGATGCCGCGGGCGACGTTGATCCCCGGCGCCCCCGGCGTGTGGATGGTATAGCGTTGCCGGTAGAGCACGCGCGGGCTGACCGGCACGGCCTTGTCCGGCTCGGGGATGGCGGTGGCCTCGACCAGCAGCACGCTGCCGGACTTCAGGCCGCGCGCGTCGCGCAGATAGCCCTGCCCCTGCCCTTGTGCTCCGCCGAGGCTGACGAAGACCGCGCCGGCGCCCGGCACGGCCCGCTCGACCCTGGCCTTGAAGACAGCCTCGGGCGCGGGGGCGGAGACCGGCCCCCAGACCCAGTCCGTGACGCGCCGGTCCTCGATCAGCGCGGCCAGCTCGGTACCGCCCGGGCCACCGGGGCGCCCCAGCACCAGGATGCCGCTCATTCGCCGGACGCCTCGTATGGAATGCGATAGCCCATGCCGGTCAGCAGCGCCGCCGTTTCGGCCAGCGGCAGCCCGACGACATTGGTGTACGAGCCGACGATCTCCGGGACAAAGGCGCCGAACAGGCCCTGGATGGCATAGCCGCCGGCCTTGCCCCGCCACTCGCCGGAACGCAGATAGGCCGAGATCTCGCCGTCCGACAGCCGCTTGACCCTGACCCGGGTCTCGACCGTGCGAACAGCGGTCCGGTCGCGGGACCGCAGGCAGACGGCCGTCGTGACGCGGTGCCGCCGGCCAGAGAGCAGCAGCAGGAACCCGGCCGCCGCGGCCGCGTCCGCCGGCTTGCCGAGGATGCGGCGGCCTGCGCTGACCACCGTGTCGGCGGTGAGGATCAATCCCCCGGCCGATCCCGCGACGGACGTCGCGGCCGGCGCGTCCGCAGCGGAAGCCCGGACGCTCGCGGCCACGGCGGCGCACTTCTCGGCGGCCATGCGGCGGGCATAGGCGCGGGGCAGCTCGCCCCGCTTCGGCGTCTCGTCGATCTCCGCCGCGACCACGCCATCCGGCACGACGCCGATCTGCGCAAGCAGCGCCCGCCGCCGCGGCGATGCCGATCCGAGGATCAGCCCCCTCGACGTCTCCGGGCACCTCTCGTCGGTCCCCACGGAGCTCGAGGGGGACACGTCAGCACCCGCGCCAGCACCGGGGCCCTCGGCGGCCATCCGGCTATTTGAAGCGGTAGATGATCCGGCCCTTGGTCAGGTCGTATGGCGTCATCTCGACCTGCACCTTGTCGCCGGCCAGGACACGGATGCGGTTCTTGCGCATCTTGCCGGCCGTGTGGGCGATGATCTCGTGGCCGTTCTCGAGCTTCACCCGGAATGTCGCATTCGGCAGCAGCTCGCTCACGGTCCCGGGAAATTCGAGTGTCTCTTCCTTGGCCATTCGGGTTCCGTTAAGGTTTCATTCGCGCGCGGACCATGAGGTGGAAGCGTCGCGATTGCAAGCATGCCATCCCCGGCCGATTACCCGGGCATGGTCGTCAGGAGCGTGCTCGTCACCGGACGCGGTCAGCCCTATACTGGCGGTTGGTCGGAGTGTCTACCTTCCCTCAATGCGGTTTGATCGGAGAGATCCATGCGACGTTCACTTGCTGCGCTGGCGCTGCTCGGGGTGGCGGCCACCGCGACCGGCGCAAATGCCCAGGGCTTTCTAACCATCGTCAAGGGCCTCGGGCTCACCAACGATGATTATCGCATCGCCACGGACGAGGCCGCGACGTTGTATCAGTCCGGCGACATCGAGGTCGGCGCGGACTCGATCTGGCAGAATCCAGAGAGCGGCGCCTACGGCAAGGTAGAGATCGTCGCCTATGACGGGCGCTGCGTCACCATCGAGCATGTCTTCCGCAGCGGCATCAACAAGCAGATCCGCAAGGTCGATGGCAAACGCTGCCGGGGCGAGGACGGGGTGTGGCGCATCCCGTAGGCAGCGACCGACGCCTGTCGCGAGAACGGCGACGTCTCAGGCGGGCGCCAGGCTCCAGAGCTCGACCGTCTTGTCGCGCACCCAGGGCGCGACCTCGGCGTCGAAATCGCGGAAATGCCGGCTTTCGAGATGCGCGTCGAAGGCCGCCCGGTCGTCGTAGATCTCGAACAGGAAGACGCGCGAGCAGTCGGCCGTGTCGCACCAGACGTCGAAGCGCCGGCAGCCCGGCTCGTCCAGGCTGTCGGCCGCCTGTTGGCCGACGCGGTCGCGGAACGCCTCGGCGCGCTCGGTCAGGATCTCGAAGGTGACGGCGACGAGCAGCATGCGCGGAGCATGGCCCGGCTTCGGCCCCCGGCGCAAGCGTCGCGCGCCGGCAACGGGCGCGCAACGGGGCGGCGCGAGGCTTGCCAGCCCCGGCGGGGCACGCTCTAGTGCGCCGGGCGCGACGCGCCTCTGGGGAAATGCCATGCAGAACAGCTTTCACATCGCGGTCCTGCCGGGCGACGGGATCGGCCCCGAGATGACGCCCCGCTGCCTCGAGCTGCTGGAGCGCGCCGCCGAACGCGCCGGCGGCCCCGGCCTGCGCTTCGAGACGCTGGCGGGCGGGGCCGGGCATTACCGCGAGACGGGGCTCTCGATGCCGAAGCAGGCGCGCGACGCCGCCGGCCGCGCCGACGCCATCCTGCTCTGCGCCATGGGGCTGCCCGAGGTGCGGTACCCGGACGGCCGCGAGATCGCGCCGCAGCTGGAGCTGCGCTTCGAATATGGCCTCTATGCCGGCGTCCGCCCGGTGCGCCCGATCCCCGGCGTCCGCCCGGTCCTGGCGGATCCCCGGGCGCACGAGATCGACTATGTCATCGTCCGGGAATCGACCGAGGGCCTGTTCGCGCCGCAGGCGCCGGGCGAGATCATCGAGGATCGCGAGGCGCGCGAGACGCTGGTGCTGACCCGGCCGACCTGCGAAAAGCTCTACGACTTCTGCTTTCGCCTGGCGGCCGAGCGCCGGCGCGCAGGCGGGAAGTGACGGCCGCCAAGGTCACGCATGTCGACAAGGCGAACGTCTTCCGCGCCTTCCACTGGGCGCGCGGCATCTTCTTCGAGCGCGCGCCGGCCTTTCCCGAAATCGCCGCCGAGCACGCCTATGTCGACGCCTTCGCCATGCACATGGTGCAAAAGCCCTGGACCATCGACGTCGCCGTCACCGAGAACATGTTCGGCGACATCCTGTCGGACCTCGGCGCCGCGCTGATGGGCGGGCTCGGCTATGCGCCGTCCGCCGACATCGGTGACGAGCACGCGGTCTTCCAGCCCTGCCACGGCACGGCGCCCGACATCGCCGGCAAGGGGCTGGCGAACCCGACCGCCATGATCCTGTCGGCCGCCATGATGCTGGAATGGCTGGGCGCGCGGCACGGCGCGGGCGAGGCGGCACGGACGGGCGCGTTGCTGCGCCGCGCGGTCGACGCCGCCTTCGCCGATGGCGCTCTGGTCACCTGCGAGCTCGGCGGCAGCGCCGGCACCGCGGAGGTCTACGGCGCCGTCGACGCGGCGATGCAGCGGCTCGAGGCGTGACGCCTGCCGCCGCGCCGCTGGCCCCGACGCGCGTCGCGGTCGTCGGCGCCGGCTATTTCGGCCGGTTCCATTACGATGCCTGGTCGCGGATCGAGGGCTGCGCGCTGGTCGGGCTCTGCACCCGGTCGGGTCGCGGCGCGGCCGATGTGGCGGCCGAGTTCGGCGTGCCCGCCACTTTCACGGATCTCAGCGCGATGATCGAGGCGACGCGGCCGGACCTGCTCGACATCACGGCACCGCCGAGACGCATCTGCACGCGATCGCGACGGCGGCGCCGCGCGACGCGCTGGATCATCTGCCAGAAACCCTTCTGCCGCGACCTCGCCGAGGCACGCGAGGCGGTGCGGCTGGCGCGGGCGGACGGCGCGCGCGTCATCGTGCACGAGAACGTCCGTTTCCAGCCCTGGTACCGCGAGATCCGCCGGCTGCTGGACGATGGCGCGGTCGGCGAGCCCTATCAGGTGACGTTCCGGCTGCGGCCCGGCGACGGTCAGGGGCCGGACGCCTATCTCGACCGGCAGCCCTATTTCCGCGAGATGCCGCAATTCCTGGTGCACGAGACGGCGATCCACTGGATCGACACGTTCCGCTATCTGCTGGGCGAGGTGACGGCCGTCTCGGCCGATCTGCGCCGCCTCAACCCCGCCATTGCCGGCGAGGACGCGGGCATCGTGCAGCTGCGCCTTCGCTCCGGCGCGCGTGGCCTCTTCGACGGCAACCGGCTGGCCGATCATGCGGCGGCCAACCGGCGCCTGACGCTCGGCGAGATGGAGCTGGAGGGCTCGACCGGCACCATCCGCCTCGACGGCTCCGCCCGGATCACGCGGCGCGTCGCACGGGCTCGACGACTGGCGCGAGCACGCATATGACTGGCGCGACCGGCACTTCGGCGGCGACTGCGTCTATCTGACGAACCGCGCCGCGCTGGCCGCGTTCCGCGACGACCGGCCCGCCGAGACCGAGGCTGCGGCCTATCTGCGCAACCTCGAGATCGAGGCGGCGGTCTACCAAAGCCACGAGGAAAGGCGCTGGATCGATGTCTGATGCACGTCTTGTCGGCACCTGGGCGCTCGAGCGATTTACCCTCGCGCTGCCCAACGGCCACGTGATCGAGCCGCTCGGCAGCGCTCCGATCGGCCGGCTGGTCTACACCGAGGCCGGCTTCATGTCGGCGCACCTGATGCCGGATGAGAGCGTGCCGGACGGCGGGGCCGCACGTGTCGCGACGCTCGGCTATTGCGGGCGCTGGCGGGTGGAGGGCGACCGGGTGCTGCACGAGGTCGAGATCAGCTCGCGTCCCGGCATGACCGGCACCACCCAGGTCCGGCCGATGGCGTTCGAGGGCGAGACGCTCGTCCTCACCTCCGAGCGCGCCCGCGCCGGCGCCGGCGAGGACGTGCCGATCGGGGTAGGCACGCTGCGCTGGCGGCGGATCGACGGGCCGGTCGGCGGCGGGAAAGCGGCGCCATGAAGCCCCTGCTCGGCGCCGTCGCGGACGATTTCACCGGGGCGACGGACCTCGCCAACATGCTGGCGCGGGCCGGCATGCGCACCGTCCTGGCGCTCGGCCGCCCCGAGGCCGGAGACGCGGTGCCCGAGGCCGAGGCGATCGTCGTGGCGCTGAAGTCGCGCACGGCGCCGGTGGCCGAGGCCGTCGCCGACAGCGCCGCGGCCTGGACGTGGCTGGCCGAAGCCGGGGCCGAGCAGTGCTATTTCAAGTACTGCTCGACCTTCAATTCCACTCCCGATGGCAACATCGGCCCGGTGGCACTGGCGCTGATGACCGAGACCGGCGCCGACTTCACCGTCTATTGCCCTGCCTTCCCCGAGGCCGGGCGGACGATCTATCAGGGCCACCTCTTCGTCTTCGACCGGCCGCTGAACGAGTCGCCGCTCAAGGACCACCCGCTGACCCCGATGACGGACGCGGACCTGGTGCGCTGGCTGGGGCCGCAGCTCGGCGGCGAGGCGGTCGGGCTGATCCCGTTCGCCGCCGTCGAGGCGGGCGTGAAGGGGGTCGAGCTCGCCATCAACCAGCTGCGCGCCAAGGGCGTGCGCCATGCCGTCGTCGACGCGCTGACGGACCGGCACCTCGAGGCGCTGGGCCACGCGGTGGCCGACCTGCCCCTGGTGACGGCGGGCTCGGGCCTCGGTCTCGGCCTGCCGGACAATTTCGCCCGGGCCGGCAAGCTGGCCGGCGGTCCCGCCGACCTGCTGCCGGAGATCGGCGGGGCTTGCCTGATGCTGTCGGGATCGTGCTCGGCCGCGACGAACGCCCAGGTCGCGCGCTGGGAGCAGTCGGACGGCGCGACGCTGCGCCTCGAGCCGCTCGAGCTGGCCGATGGGCGGATGGACGCCGACGCCGCATGGAAATGGGTCGCCGCGCGGCTGGACGAGCTGCCGGTGCTGGTCGCCGCGACCCAGCCTCCCGATCAGGTGCGCCAGGCGCAGGCGGCGCTCGGCGCGGCGCGCGCGGCGGCGCTCGTCGAAGAGACGCTGGCCGGAATTGCCACCCGCGCGCGCGCCGCGGGCGTGCGCCGCTTCATCGTGGCGGGCGGCGAGACATCGGGCGCCGTCGCGGCGGCGCTCGGCGTCCGGCGCCTGGCGGTCGGGCCGCAGATCGCCCCCGGCGTGCCCTGGTGCGCCACGCTCGGCGACGAGCCGGTGGCGCTGGCGCTGAAATCCGGCAATTTCGGCGGCGAGACCTTCTTCGCCGACGCTCTCGGGCTCGCGCCTTAGGGCTAGTCGGTCCTGCGGACGGGCTTGCCGCCCAGGCTCTCGTAGAAGCGGACGGCTTGGCTGTCGTCGGCGCGGCCGAAGCCGGCGCCGGCGGCGCCCAGGAAGACCTGCAGCGCGGCGGCGCTGACCGGCACCGGGAAGCGGTGCGCCCGTGCCGCGTCCAGCACGATGCCGAGGTCCTTGACGAAGATGTCGACGGCCGAGCTCGCGCCCTCAGGCGGCGCCAGCATCTTGGGGCCGCGATTGTCCAGCATCCAGGACTGGCCGGCCGAGACGCCGAGGATCTCCAGCACCTGCGCCGGCTCCAGTCCCAGATGCGCGCCAAAGCTCATCACCTCGGCGGCGACGGCGAGGTTGGCGCCGGCGGCGAGCTGGTGGACCATCTTCATCGTCGAGCCGGCGCCAGGCCGGTCGCCCAGCCGGTAGACGTTCTTGCCCGTCGCCTCCAGCAGCGGCTGCGCCGCCGCCCATGCCGCATCGGCGCCGGACGCCATCATGGTAAGCCGGCCAGCCTCGGCGCCGACGGTGCCGCCGGAGACCGGACAGTCGAGATACTGCCAGCCCAGCGTCTCGGCATGGGCGCCGATCCGCGTCGCGGCCTCCGGCGGCACGGTGACGCCGGACAGCACCAGCGCGCCGCCGGGCAGCGCACCCTCGGCGCCGCGCTCGCCGAACAGCACCGCCTCGAGCTGGCTGGCGTTCACCACCATGACGACCAGCGCCTCCGCGTCCTCGCAGGCCTCGGCAACGCTGCCGGCCGCGCGCGCGCCCTGCCCGGCCAGCCAGTCGGCCGCCGCCGGCGCCGGATCATAGCCGCAGAGCTCGTGCCCCGCGCCGACCAGCCGCGCGGCCATGCCGCGCCCCATGGCGCCGAGCCCGGCGAATGCGATCTTCATGCGACTTCTCCCTCCCGCACTGCCGCGACCCTATGGCGAAACATGGCCGCCGAGAAAGCCCGTCAGCGTCCGGGCAGGCCGGCTCGCGCCAGATTCGATGCCGCGAACAGCAGCGCGGCGACCGCCACGACGGTCGGTCCCGTCGGCGTGTCCCAGCGCCACGAGGCGGCGAGCCCGGCCAGAACCGAGGCGGCCCCGATCAGGACCGCCAGCACGGCCATCGCCTCGGGCGAGCGCGCGAAGGGCCGCGCCGCCGCGGCGGGGATGATCAGAACGGCGGCAATCAGCAGCGCGCCGACGACCTTGATGGCGACCGCGACGACGATGGCCAGCGTGACCGTCAGCACGTGCTGCTCGCGGCGCGGGTCGATGCCGCCGGCCCGGGCGAGGTCCGGGTTCAGCGTCGCCGTCAGCAGCGACGACCAGCGCGCGGCCAGCAGGACCAGCACGGCCGCCGCCCCGCCCCAGATGACGACCAGGTCCGTCCAGCTGACCGCCAGCAGGTCGCCGAACAGATACGCCATCAGGTCGACCCGCACGGAAGGCAGGAGCGAGACGGCGACCAGCCCGAAGGCCAGCGCGGCATGCGCGCCGACGCCCAGCAGCGTGTCGGCCGCATAGGTGCGCCCGCCGAGCGTCGAGACCGCCAGCGCCATCGCCACGGCGACGGCGAGCACGCCGAGGTGCACGTCGATGGCCAGCGCCAGCGACAGCGCCACGCCCAGGATGCCGGCATGCGCCGTCGCGTCGCCGATATAGGCCATGCGGCGCCAGACGACGAAGCAGCCGAGCGGCCCCGCCGCCAGCGGCCACGCCGATGCCGGCGAGCGCCGCGCGGAGCATGAATTCCTGCATCATCACCCGGCCCCGGCGCGGTCCCGCTCATGCTCTTGATCGTGGTGATCGTGGTGATCGTGGTCGTGGTGGTGCCGGTAGAGCGCGAACGCGCCGCCGGTCCCCGTGCCGAACAGCGCGCGGTATTCGGGCGCAGCCGACACGGCCATCGGCTCGCCCTGGCAGCAGATATGGCCGTTCAGGCAGATGACGCGATCCGAGGCCTGCATCACCACGTGCAGGTCGTGGCTGACCATCAGCACGGCGCAGCCGATCTCGGCCCGCAGCGTCGCGATCAGGGCGTAGAACGCCGCGGTGGCAGGCTGGTCGAGCCCCTGCGTCGGCTCGTCGAGCAGCAGGAGGTCGGGGCCGTTCAGCAGCGCGCGCGCCAGCAGGACGCGCTGGAACTGCCCGCCCGAGAGCGCCGCCATCGCCCGGTCGTGCAGCTCGGCGGCGCCGACGCGCTCCAGCGCCGCCCCGGCCACGCCACGCGCCTGCCGCCGCGGCAGGCCGAGAAACCTGCCGACGCTGATCGGCAGTGTCGGGTCGAGATCCAGGCGCTGGGGCACATAGCCGATGCGCAGCCCCGGCCTGCGCTGAATGCGGCCGGCGGCCAGCGGCACCGCGCCGATCATGACGCGGAGCAGCGTCGTCTTGCCCGATCCGTTCGGACCGACGATGGTGACGATCTCGGCTGGTCGCAGCGCCAGATCGATGTCGTGCAGCACCTGACGGTCGCCCAGCGCCACGGCGATCCCCCTGGCGGAGAGCAGCGTCAAGGCACTGACCCGTCCGGGCCGGGGGCGGTGCTGCAGGCGGGGCAGATGCCCTCGGCCTCGACCACCGTCCGTTCGATGCGGAAGCCGATCGCGCTGGCGCTGGGGCCGAGCGGGCCCTCGACCGCGACGACGTCGGCCTCGGCCACGGCACGACAGCGCCGGCAGACCATGAAGGCCGGGCGATGCCGCCTCGCCGGGTTCGGACAGGCGACGAAGGCGTTCAGCCGTTCGATCCTGTGCGCGAATCCATGCTCGACCAGGAAATCCAGCGCGCGGTAGGCGACGGGCGGGTGCGCGCCCAGACCCTCTGCCGCCATGCGCGCCAGGACGTCGTAGGCGCCGAGCGCCCTGTGCTCCTCCAGCAGGATCTCGAGCGCCCGCCGGCGCGGCGCGGTCAGGCGCAAGCGCCGGTCGGCGCAGATCGCCTCGACGGCGGCGACCGTGCTGGCAATGCAGCCGGCATGGTCATGCACGGCAAAGGCAGGCGTCATGCTCGACCTTCATCACCTTCCGAAGGCGTCGATGAAACGCTATCATATAACAGTTCGCGTGGCGACTCCCCTGGGTCCGCCTCATCCGGCAGCGAAAGGCGTCTCCCGTGAAAGTCAAAGCCATGGCGCTGACGATCGTGCTCGCCGCGCTGCCTGCGCACGCCGAGCCGCTCCGGGTCGGCGGCAGACATTCCGCCGGTGCATTCGCTTGTCGCCCGCGTCATGCAGGGGGTGGGCGAGCCGGCGCTGATCCTGCCGCCCGGCGCCTCGCCGCATGGCTATGCGATGCGCCCGTCCGAGGCGGCCGCGCTGGCCAGCGCGGCGGTCGTTATCCGGATGGGCGATGCGCTGACGCCGTGGCTCGGCCGCGCCGTCGACGCGCTGTCCTCCGAGGCGGCGTCGCTCGAGTTGCTGGAGGTCCAGGGCACCACTCTGCTCGGCTATCGCGATGGCGCGGCCTTCGGGCATGACGACAGTCCTGCGGCGGCGGACCCGGACGCGCACGACCATGGCAGCGTCGACCCGCATGCCTGGCTCGATCCCGGGAACGCGAAGATCTGGCTGGGGGCGATCGCGGCGGCCTTGGCGAAAGCCGACCCCGGGAACGCCGAGAGCTACGCCCGGAACGGCGCCGCGGGCATCGCCGAGCTCGACGCGCTGGCCGCAGAGCTGTCCGAGACGCTGGAGCCTGTGCGCGGCCGGCCGTTCATCGTCTTCCACGACGCCTTCCAGTATTTCGAGCACGGCTTCGGCATCGAGGCGGCCGGTGCGATCACCCTCGGGGATGGCTCGTCGCCCAGCCCGGCGCGCATCGCCGATGTCCGCGCCGCCATTCGCCGGACGGGAGCGGCCTGCGTCTTCATCGAGCCGCAGCTCGCCCCGGACCTGATCGATACGGTCGTCGACGGCACAGAGGCGCGGACGGCGACGCTCGACCCGCTCGGTGCCGCGCTGCCACCCGGGCCGGAGCTCTACCCCCAGCTGCTGCGCGACCTGGCAGGCGGCCTTTCCGACTGCCTCGCCCCCGGCAGCTGACCAAGGCAGCCGGCGTCGGCCTCAGGCGAGCATCATTCTCGGCAGCATCAGCGCCAGCTCCGGGAACTCGAGCACGATCAGCAGCCCGATCACCTGCAGCGTGACGAACGGTATGATGCCGCCATAGATCTCCTGCATCTTCACCGAGCTCGGCGCCACGCCCTTCATGTAGAACAGCGCAAAGCCGAAGGGTGGCGTCAGAAAGCTGGTCTGCAGATTCACCGCGACCAGGATTGCGAACCAGTAGATCACCTGCTCCTGCAAATCCTGCATCTGCGCCATGTTCTGCGGCACCTCCATGACCCAGATGCGGCGCGAACGTGCCGGCCATCGACCGGATGATCGGGTCGAAGACCGGCAGGATGATCAGCGTGATCTCGAGAAAGTCGAAGAAGAACCCCAGCAGGAAGATCGCGAACATCAGCAGGAACAGCAGGTGCCACGGCGACAGCTCGAGGTACTCGATCATGTCGATGATCAGGTCCTCGCCATAGACGTTGCGGAACAGCGTCGAGAACGCCGTGGCGCCGACGAAGATGAAGAAGATCATCGCCGTGGTCAGGCCGGTGCGGTGGCAGACGTCGCGCAGCACCTCGTAAGCTCAGCGTGCCGTTGACGAGGGCGAGCACCAGCGAGCCGAAGGCGCCGACGCCGGCGGCCTCGGTGGGCGTCGCCCAGCCGGCGAAGATCGAGCCGAGCACCATGGTGATCAGGAAGATCGGCGGCACGAAGCCCTTCAGGATGCCGCCGAACAGCGTGTCGCCCTCGCGCTTGCCGATCCACATCGAGGCGAGGAAGATCGCCAGGAAGGCGATCAGCGCCCAGTTGACCTGGCCGCCGGCGATCTGGACCTCGTCCAGCAGGATCAGTCAGCACCAGAAGGCCGATCGCCACTGCCGAAGAACAGGAGGACGTTGCGCATGCTCGTCGGCTGCAGGTCGATCTCGTCCTCGTCGATCCGCGGCGCGATGCCGGGGTTCAGCGAGGCGCGGGTCAGTATGTAGAGAAAGTAGAGCCCGGAGAGCACCAGGCCCGGCAGCACCGCGCCGATGAACAGGTTGCCGACCGAGACCGCCATCAGGTTCGCCATCAGCACCAGCATGATCGACGGCGGGATCAGGATGCCGAGCGTCGCCGAGGCGGCGATCGTGCCGGTGGCGAGCTGGGGCGAATAACCCCGGTCCAGCATCGTCGGCAGCGCCAGCAGCGTCATCATCACGACCGAGGCGCCGATGATGCCGGTCGTCGCCGCCATGATCGTGCCCATGACGGTGACCGACAGCGCAAGGCCCCCGGGGATCCGCTTCAGCATGATCTGCAGGATGTGCAGCAGGTCCGCCGCGACGCGCGATCGCTCGAGCATCGTGCCCATGAAGACGAAGAGCGGGATCGCGACCAGGATCGGGTTCTGCACCGCGCCCGACGCGCCGTCGCCGCCCCAGATGCGGTTGATCACCCCGAAGAAGATGTTGATGTCGAGGATGTCGAGCCAGATGGCGATCAGTCCCCAGATCAGCGACACGCCGCCCAGCGCGATCGCCACCGGCAGTCCCGTGAACAGCACCAGCGCCAATGTCAGGAACATGTAGGCGCCGATGTATTCGTAGAGGTGGTCCTCGATGAACCAGGTCCAGAAATCGATCACGTACGCGTCCCCTGGATGCCTGGCTCGTCATCCAGGACGACCTTCGGCAGCGTTGCCACATCGGTGAAGAACTGAAGCTCGTCGTCGGCGATTGCGTGGTCCTCGAAGTCGCCGAAGAGATAGGCGATGCAGCGGAAGAACGTCGCCACCGTCGCCAGCAGGGCGAACAGGAAGCCCCAGATCAGGAACGACTTGATGATATAGCGCATGCCGATGCCGACTTGGCTTTCCGAGCCCTCGCCCTGCGCCCAGGATGCCGCCGGCCATCGTCCAGGCGAACCAGATCATCACCAGCAGGAACGGAATGGCGAAGATCAGCAGGCCCCAGCATCTCCAGCCAGACCTGCTTGCGGCGCCCGAGCTGCTCGCGGAAGATGTCCACCCTGCACATGCGCGTTCAGCAGATAGCCATAGCCGAAGGTCAGGAGCAGCAGCGCGCCGTGCAGGTGCCATTCGAGATCCTGCAGGATGAACGAGATCGAGAAGCCGTGCGTCATCGTGAACTCGGCCGACCAGGCGTTGATGAAATCGATCTTGCGCGTGATCACGTCGAACATGATCAGCGTGATCAGCGGCAGGATCAGCCAACTCGCCAGCTTGCCGACGCCGCGCGAGATGCGATCCAGAACGTCCGCCAGCCGCAGCAGTCGCCCCCATGGCTCCCCTACCTGTTGAAGCAGTCTGTTCTTCTATGTGGCTTCAGTGCCCGGCAACCCGGCAGCACATGCTCTCCGCGGGGCGCGCACGCGCACCGGCGAGAGGCGCAGCCCCGACGCGAGCACTCTTACTGCAGATACGCGCGGTCCCCCCAGGTCTTGTATGTCTCGTGGAAAGCGCTCCAGCTGTCCCAGAGACGCTTGACGTCCTCGTTGGCGGCGATCTCCTCCTGGAGCACTTCGTTCCAGGCCTCGCGGAAGACCTCGATCTGCTCGGGCGTCCAGTCCATCAGCTGGACGCCATCGGCCTGGTTCGCGATCATCGCCGCCGGCTGCAACGCCTCGCCTTCGGCCAGCACGTAGGCGATGTTCATCTTGCACGCCGTCTCCAGCATCGCCTTGAAGTTGTCGGGCAAACCGTTCCAGGCATCCATGTTGACCAACAGCTCGTGCGTCGTCGACTGCTGGTGCCAGCCCGGGAAATAGTTATACTTCGCGATCTGATAGAAGCCGTACGAGCGGTCCATCGACGGCATCGAGAACTCGGTCGCGTCGATCGTGCCGAGCTCCAGCGCCGGATAGATGTCGCCGCCGGCAAGCTGCTGCGTCGAGACCCCCAGCTTCTGCATCACCTTGGCGCCGACGCCGAAGAAGCGCATCTTCAGGCCCTTGAGCTGCTCGAGATTCTCGACCGGAAACTTGAACCAGCCGCTGGTCTCGGGCGGGATCATGCCGCAGTACATGTACTTGATGTTGTCGCGGGCGTACATCTCGGCGATCAGACTCGACGCCGCCGCCCTCGATCAGCCAGGCGTTGAACTCGAGCGCGCCCGGGCCGAACGGCCAGGTCGAGGCGAAGGCATAGGCCGGGTTCTTGCCCTGGCTCGACGCCGGCGAGCCATAGGCCGTCTCGAACGCGCCCTGCTGGACGGAGTCGTAATAGGCAAAGCCCGGCGCCAGCGCGCCCGGCTCGAACACCTTGATGTCGAAGTCGCCGTCCGACATCTCGCGCACGGCGTCGGCGATGCGGTGCGCGTTCGGGCCGAGCACGGCGACGTTGGTGCCGTAGGAGTTGTGCATCTTCCAGCGCACCTTCTCCGCCGCCGCGTCGGGTGCCGACACCGACAGCGCGACGAGCGCGACCAGTCCGGCACCGATGAATTTGTCGATGGAGCGAGCCTGCATACCGTCCTCCCGATCGAGCCGGCCTTTGCTGGCCGGCTTCATTTTGACCCCGATGTCTCGGTCAATGACCCAGTCAAGCGACTGAGCCGGAGCGAGTCAACGGTCTCGTGGAACAGCCCCGAACGAGGCTGGTTCAGAGCGGCGACGGCCGTCCGTCTGGTCGGCCGTCGCACATCGGCCTGCCGCTGGCGGCTGGCCATTCGGCTCAGCTTCAGATAGGCCTTGTCGCCCCAGGTCACATACTTCTCGTGGAAGGCCTCGAAGCTGTCCATCAGCCGCTTGACGTCCGGGTTGGCGGCCTTCTCCTCCGCAAGCACTTCCTCCCACGTCTTGCGGAAGACATCGAGCTGCTCGTCGGTCCAGCTGACGTTCGTGACACCGTCCTTCTCGTTGGCGATCATCGCATCCGGCTGGAGTGACTCGCCATCGGCGAGCTCGTAGAGGCCGTTCATCATGCAGGCCGTCTCGAACATCGCCTTGTGCTCGTCGGACAGCTTGTTCCAGGCATCCATGTTCACCAGGATCTCGTTCGTCGTCGACTGCTGGTGCCAGCCGGGGAAGTAGTTGTACTTCGCCACCTGGTAGAAGCCGTACGAGCGGTCCATCGAGGGCATCGAGAACTCGGTGGCGTCGATCGTGCCGAGCTCGAGCGCCGGATAGATGTCGCCGCCGGCCAGCTGCTGGGTGGCAACGCCCAGCTTCTGCATCACCTTGGCGCCGACGCCGAAGAAGCGCATCTTCAGGCCCTTGAGCTGGTCGAGGTCCTCGATCGGCTCGCGGAACCAGCCCGAGGTCTCGGGCGGGATCATGCCGCAGTAGAAGTGCTTGATGTTGTCCTTGGCGTAGAGTTCGTCGACCATATCGTTGCCGCCGCCATTGACCAACCAGGCGTTGAACTCGAGCGCGCCCGGGCCGAACGGCCAGGTCGAGGCGAAGGCATAGGCCGAGTTCTTGCCCTGGTTCGCGCCGGGCGTCCCATAGGCGGCCTCGAAGGCGCCCTGGCTGATCGGATCGTAGTAGGCGTAACCGCCGGCCAGCGCGCCCGGCTCGAACACCTTGATGTCGAAATCGCCGCCGGACATGGCACGGATCGCGTCGGCGATGCGCGGTCCGACCGGGCCGAGCACGGCCACGTTGGTGCCGAAGGCCGAATGCATCTTCCAGCGCACCTTCTCGGCCATCGCGTCGGTCGTCGACAGCGACGCCGTGGCCAGCGCCACCGCGGCGACGCCGGCCATCTTCCAGAATCCGTTCTGTATCATGCTGTTTCCCTCCCCTTCGAGCGGAGGCCGTTTCTCGGCCCGTGACTGACACGACCGGCGTCGAGGCCGGTGCGCGCCGCACAGTGAAGACGCGAGAATCCTTTTAAGTCAAACCGTTTTTGACAATTTGTTGCGCGAGTGACCCGCAACGGGAAATTTTGTTAGCAAGCGTACTATGTGCATACCCAGTATCTAGCGGCGACGTACGATCCTGCCGCTCCGCAACCGGACGAGGAGCCGGCGCCGGCTGCGCCCCGGGCGCGGCCCGGCCCGCGGCGGCCAGCGCCCGATGCGGCGCGTCCGCCACACCGCGCCGTCGCGCCAGGCGCAGGTCATTGACATGCGGGTCGCGGAGACATCGACGACCGGGACGCGACCTGGATCGATCAGGCGCGACCTCGGAGCCACCTCGCCGCGTCCATGGCGTAATAGGTCAGCACGCCCGCGCAGCCGGCGCGCTTGAACGCCATCAGGCTCTCCAGCATGACCTTCTCGCCGTCCAGCCAGCCGGCCCTGGCGGCCGCCTGCAGCATCGCGTACTCGCCGCTGACCTGATAGGCGAAGGTGGGGACGCGGAACTCGTCCGCCACCCGCCGGCAGATGTCGAGATACGGCATCCCCGGCTTGACCATCACCATGTCGGCGCCCTCGGCCAGGTCCGCCGCCACCTCGCGCAGCGCCTCGTCGGTGTTGGCCGCGTCCATCTGGTAGGTCTTCTTGTCGCCCCGCAACGCGCCGCCCGAGCCGACGGCATCGCGGAACGGCCCGTAGAAGGCGCTGGCGTACTTGGCGGCATAGCTCATTATGGTGACGTGCGGGAAGTCGTGCTCCTCCAGCGCCCGCCGGATGACGCCGATCCGACCGTCCATCATGTCGGACGGCCCGAGCACGTCGCAGCCGGCCTCGGCCTGCGCCAGCGCCTGTTTCTCCAGCGCCAGCAGCGTCTCGTCGTTGACGATCTCGATGCCGCGCTCGGTGTCGCGGACGATGCCGTCATGGCCGTCCGAGTTGTAGGGGTCGAGCGCCACGTCCAGCATGACGCCGATCTCGGGCACCGCGTCCTTGACCGCCCTGGTGGCGCGGCAGACGAGGTTCTCCGGGTTCCAGGCCTCCTCGGCCCCCGATGTCTTGCGCGCCGGATCGGTGAAGGGGAAGATGGCGATTGCCGGGATGCCGAGACCGGCCGCCTCTTCGACCTGCCGCACCAGCCGGTCGATCGTCAGCCGCGCCGCGCCCGGCATCGAGGCGATCGCCTCCTCGCGATCGTCGCCGTCGATGACGAAGCACGGCCAGATCAGGTCTCCGGGGGCGAGCACGTGCTCGGCCACCAGCGAGCGGATCCAGGGCGCCTGGCGCAGGCGTCGCGGGCGGCTGGCAGGGAACGGGGCGGGTTGCAGCATCGGCGGGTGTCCTCGTAAACCGGCGCGACACTAGGCAGCGCCGCGACGGGGGGCAAGCATGGCCGAGCCTGAAATCCTGTTCGATCGGCGCGGCGGGCTGGGCCTGGTCACGCTGAACCGGCCGAAGGCGATGAACGCGCTGACGCACGGCATGGCGCTGGCGCTCGAGGCGCAGCTCGACGCCTGGGCGGAGGACGGCGCGGTCGCCGTGGTCGCCATCCGCGGCGCCGGCGACCGGGCCTTTGCAGCCGGCGGCGACATCCGCGCGCTCTACGATGCCGGGCAGCAAGGCGGGCGGCGCAACTTCCGCTTCTTCGCCGACGAGTACAGGCTGAACGCCAAGGTCAAGCGGTATCCGAAACCATATGTCGGGCTGATGGACGGGGTGGTGATGGGCGGCGGCGTCGGCATCTCGGTGCACGGCAGCCGGCGGGTGGCCGGCGACCGCACCGTCTTCGCCATGCCGGAGACGGGGATCGGCCTCTTTCCGGATGTCGGCGCCACCTGGTTCCTGCCGCGGCTGCCCGGGCAGACGGGCATGTGGCTGGGCCTGACCGGCGCGCGGCTGAAGACGGCGGATGCGGTCGCCTGCGGCGTCTGCGACCTGCACGTCCCTTCCGACGCGATCGATGACGTGATCGACGGGCTGTCGCGGATCGAGCCCGGCGGTCCGAAGCCGCTCGACGCCATCGACGACGTGCTGGCGGCCTTCGCGCGGGCGCCCAATGGCGACACCGTGCTCGACCGCCACGCCAGGCAGATCGACGGCTGCTTCGCGGGCGACAGCGTCGAGGCGGTGCTGGCGGCGCTGGAGGCCGAGGGCTCCGACTGGTCGGCCGGGCAGCGCGCCGCCATCCTGACGAAGTCTCCCACCTCGACGCGCATCGCCTTCCAGCAGATCCGCGAGGGCGCGCGCCTGCTTTACGAGGATTGCATGCGGCTCGAGTACCGGCTGGCGCGCTTTTGCATGACGCATCACGACTTCTACGAGGGCGTGCGCGCGACGATCATCGACAAGGACGGCAAGCCGCGCTGGCGCCCCGCGACGCTGGCCGAGGCGACAGCGGCGTTCGTGGCCGAGGCCTTCGCTCCGCTGGGCGACGAGGAGCTGCGGCTTTAGCTTACTCGGCCGCGGCCCGCTCGGCCGCCTCGCGCCGCCAGTCGATGATCGTCACGTCGCGCTTCGGATAGGGTATCTGGATCCGATTGGCCTTCAGCGCATCCCAGATGGCAAGGTAGACGGCGCCCCGCACATTCGTCAGCCCCTTGTTCGGATCGTGTATCCAGAAGCGGGTGATGAAGTCGATCGAGCTGTCGCCGAAGCCGACGATGTGGCAGACGGGCGGCGAATCGGCGGAGACGCGCGGGACCTCCCTGGCCGCCTCGACCACGATCCTGCGGACGTCGTGCGGGTCGGACTCGTAGCTGACGCCGAAGTGGATATCCAGCCGCACCAGGTTCGACGAGCGCGACCAGTTCACCACCTGGCCGGTGATCAGGTCCTCGTTCGGGATCAGGTACTCGCGCCCGTCGCGCGTCAGCACCGAGACGCAGCGCGCGCCGAGCGAGGTGATCCAGCCGAACGTCTCTCCCAGCGAGATGACGTCGCCCGGCTTGATCGACTTGTCGAGCAGCAGGATCACGCCCGAGACGAGGTTCGAGACGATCTTCTGCAGGCCGAAGCCGAGGCCCAGCCCGATGGCGCCCGACAGCACCGTCAGGCTGGTCAGGTCGAAGCCGACCGACTGCAGCGCGACGACGATGGCAATGGCAAAGAGGGCGATGCGGATCAGCTTGTCCGACAGCACCTTCATCGAGGGCGAGATCTCCTCGTCGCGCTCGATGCGGGCGACGATCAGCCGGCTGGCCCAAGAGGCGAGCGTCAGCAGCAGGCCGAGCGTCACCGCCACCTTCAGCACCAGCAGCAGCGACAGGCGCACCGCGCCGAAATCCACGGCGGCGCGGTCTAGGGCGATCTCGGCCTCGTCCACCCAGCCGAGGATATGCAGCGTCACGAAGGCCCAGGCGCCCCACGAGACCAGCAGGCGGATGGCCCGGTTGCGGATCAGCCGCGTCGTGATCGCGACGAAGACCCAGGCAGTGGCGAGGCTGGCGCCCAGCGCCACCAGATGGCTGCGGCTCGGCCAGGTGACCGACTGCAGAACCGCGACGGTGCCCCAGGCCAGCACGACGAAGATCATCGCCCGCAGGCGGTGGAAGACCACCAGCATCAGCCGCAGCCGCGCCTTGGTCGCACGCATCTCCTGCATGCGGGCGCGCAGCCGGGGAGACAGCCACCGGTTGAGCAGATGCGCGATGACGAAGCAGGCGATCAGGATGCCGATCTGATAGAGCCGCCAGGGCTGCAGCATGGCGGTCGCGGTGTTCTCGACCTTCGGCCAGAACAGCCACAGCCGGTCGATGATGGCATCGATGTCCATGCGGCGAGATTAGCCGAAATCGTCCTCCTGTCGATTCGGGTGCGATCCGGGGTGTCGGACGTGTCCGCGGGGCCGAGATCCGCAGCGGCGCTTTCGGTTGCCGCATGGAACCTGTGAACGGCCGGAGATGGCGCGCTCGTGGCAGAAAAGCCCTGTTCCAATTCGACTCGGAACTGTTGCAATTTGCGGCAAAAGCGGCGTGGACCTGTTTATAACTAGAACAATTGAGACGGATCTGAGCCGAACAACTTTGGAGAGTATTTTATTGATCTTGACACGAAGCGCTGCCTGCCCTATTCGGCGGACCGGGAGTTCTATTGGCTTGACGGCTCCTTGGCAGACCAGTGTTGGCCCTGAGTATCAACTTTGGCATGTGC
Organism: uncultured Alphaproteobacteria bacterium; assembly: GCA_963745085.1. GTDB lineage: Bacteria > Pseudomonadota > Alphaproteobacteria > Rhodobacterales > Rhodobacteraceae > Thermohalobaculum. Next base: position 78,871 of record CAVUWP010000033.1, read on the forward strand.
GCCGTTCGATGAGGGTGTGACTAGTGAGAAATCTTGTGGTTGCCGCGCTTTTTGCGGCATTGTCGACGGGCGCCATGGCGGCGCCGCTTTCGACCCAGACCTACTCCGGGGACAGCGCGTTCCTCAGCGCAATCACTCCCGGGAGCACGCACAACGCGATCGCCGAGTTTCGGTGGGGCAGCAACACGCTCAGTGGTGACTGGGAAGTGGCGCTCGGCACCAACACGCAGACCAGCAATCAGGTCAACAAGAACACCACCTGGGGCGGTGCGAAGGCATTCAGCCTCGCTTATGACGGGGCTGGCAATCTGGCGCTCGATTTCGGCGGCACCTCGTCGTTCCTGACCTACCCCGGCGCGACCGGCAAGCCTGCGATCGACCCGACAGGCTTCAACGCGCTGGCACTCCGGACGGACGGTCGCAAGGGCGACTCGAGCATCACCGGCCTCACGTTCAACGGCATGAGCTTCGGCCCGCTCACCGCCACCGATTCCGTCGAGTACGTCATTCTCCAGGGAGTGGACGTTGCGAGCGCCTGGACGCTCAGCGGCACCATCAGCTTCGCACAGCAGGGCGACAACAAGGGATCGCAGCCGTCGTTCCAGGTCAAGCTGTCGGACGTGCCGCAGGTTCCGCTGCCGGCCGCCATCTGGTCGCTGGTCGCGGCGCTCAGTGGCCTCGGCGTCATCGGCAGGACCCGCCGCAGCGCTGCCGCCTGACCAAGATTGCCGGCCGCCAGGGCCGGACCGATGCCCGGAGGGCCCGCTGCGGCGGGCCTTCATTGCATTTCGGACCTGCGCCGCGCCGCGGACCGGCGGTTCAGCTGAACTCCAGGTGAATCCGAATTCCGGGTGAATCCAAATTCCGGCGTCGTCCCAGCGAGCATGCGCCGCCGAACAGGGTGCCGGTGCATGCACCTGCGGGCCCGGCGCGGCTAATCACGACCGCGGGACATGCGTGCGACATGGGCGCCGGCTTGCGCTCGACGACGCCTGTCGCTACCTGCCGCGCAATGACGCACGTGGCAAAGATCGCCCCAGGCGCCGTCACGGTTGGCGGCGCGCCGGAGGGCTGGGACGCAAAGCTCGTCGCCGACCGGGCGGCGGAGATCGGACGACCGCTGATCCATGTCGCGCGCGACGATGCGCGCGCCGCCAGCATGACCGAGGCGCTGGGCCTGTTCGCGCCGGGACTGCCGGTGATCCCGCTGCCGGCCTGGGACTGCCTGCCATATGACCGGGTCTCGCCGAACCCGGCGATCTCGGCAGCGCGCATGGCGACGCTGGCGACGCTGGCGCAGGGCTGGGATCGTCCGTCGGTCGTGCTGACGACGGTCGCCGCCGCGGTCCAGCGCGTGCCGGCACGCGACATCGTCCGGAAACGCAGCTTCACGGCGACGGTCGGCCGGCAGGTCGATCTCGACGCGCTGCTCCGCTGGCTGGCCGACATGGGTTTCAGCAGGGTCTCGACCGTCATCGAGCAGGGCGACTACGCCGTGCGCGGCGGCATCGTCGACCTCTTCCCGCCGGGCGAGGCGTTGCCCGTGCGGCTCGACTTCTTCGGCGACGTGCTGGAAGGCGCCCGTCGCTTCGACCCGGAGAGCCAGCGCACAATCGAGAAGGTCGGCCGGGTCGAACTCGCGCCGGCCTCCGAGGTCGTGCTCGACGGGGCGTCGATCCAGCGTTTCCGCACCCGCTATCGCGAGATCTTCGGCGCGGCCGGCCGGACGACCCGCTCTACGCCGCCGTCTCCGAGGGGCGCAAGTACCAGGGCATGGAGCACTGGGTGCCGCTGTTCCAGGAGCGCATGGAGACCGTCTTCGACTATCTGCCGGAGGCGGAGGTCACGCTCGATTACCATGCCGACGACGCCGCGGCGGCCCGCCTCGAGATGATCCGCGACCACCACCAGGCGCGCGCCGGGGCGGGCGGGGCCGGCGACGCGCCTACCGGCCCTGCCCGCCCGAAATGCTCTATCTCGACGAGGCCGGCTGGCGGGCGGCGCTGTCCCGCCGCAAGGCGCGCCGCTTCTCGCCCGACCGGCCGGCGCTCGGTCCCGGCATCGTCGACGCCGGCGCCCGCATCGGCCGTCGTTCGCGCCCGAGCGCCAGCAGGAGGGCGTGAACGTCTTCGAGGCGCTGGTCGAGCACTGCCGCGCCCGCGCCAAGGACGGCCCCGTCGTCATCGCCTCGTATTCCGAGGGCGCGCGCGAGCGCATCGCCGCTCTGCTGGCCGATCACGGGCTTGCGGGCGCGCGGCCGGTCGCCGGCTGGAAGGAGATGAAGCCGGGCGTCAACCTCGCCGTCTGGGGTCTCGAGCGCGGCTTCGAGGCGCCGGGCGTCACGGTCGTCTCCGAGCAGGACGTGCTCGGCGACCGGCTGATCCGCAAGTCGCGCCGGGCGCGCCGGGCCGAGAACTTCCTGACCGAGCACCAGTCGCTGACCCCTGGCGACCTGGTCGTCCATTCCGAGCACGGCATCGGCCGGTATACCGGGCCTGGAGACGGTGACCGCCGCCGGCGCGCCGCACGAGTGCCTGGCGCTGGAGTACCACGGCGGCGACCGTCTCTTTCTGCCGGTCGAGAACATCGAGCTGCTCAGCCGCTATGGCCAGGAGACGGGCGAGCTCGACCGCTTGGGCGGCGGCGCCTGGCAGGCGCGGAAGGCGAAGCTGAAGCAGCGCATCCGCGACATGGCCGAGCGGCTGATCGCGGTGGCCGCCGAGCGCGCGCTGCGCAAGGCGGACGTGCTCGAGCCCGATACCGGCGGCTACGAGCGGTTCTGCGCCCGCTTCCCCTACCAGGAGACCGACGACCAGCTGCGCGCCATCGCCGACGTGCTGGCGGACCTCGCCTCCGGCCGCCCGATGGACCGGCTGATCTGCGGCGATGTCGGCTTCGGCAAGACCGAGGTGGCGTTGCGCGCCGCCTTCATCGCCGCCATGTCGGGCGTGCAGGTCGCCGTGATTGCGCCGACCACGCTGCTGGCCCGCCAGCACGCCAAGACCTTCGGCGAGCGCTTCGCCGGCACCGGCCTGCGGGTCCGCCAGCTCTCGCGCTTCGTCGGCACGAAGGAGGCGGCCGAGACGCGCAAGGGGCTGGAGGACGGCTCGGTCGCCATCGTCGTCGGCACCCATGCGCTGCTGGCCAAGTCGGTCAGGTTCTGCAAGCTCGGCCTGCTGGTCATCGACGAGGAGCAGCATTTCGGCGTCGCCCACAAGGAGCGGCTGAAGGCGCTGCGCGCCGACGTCCACGTGCTGACCATGACCGCGACGCCGATCCCGCGCACGCTGCAGCTGGCGCATGTCGGGCGTGCGCGAGCTCTCGGTCATCGCCACGCCGCCGGTCGACCGGCTGGCCGTGCGCACCTATGTCGGCGCCCTTCGACACGGTCACGGTGCGCGAGGCGCTGCTGCGCGAGCGCTATCGCGGCGGCCAGGCATTCTTCGTCGTGCCGCGCATCGCCGACCTGCCCGAGGCCGAGGAGTGGCTGCGCGAGAACGTGCCCGAGGTCAGCTACGTCGTCGCGCACGGCCAGATGGCGGCGACCGAGCTCGACGACCGGATGAACGCCTTCTACGACGGCCGCTATGACGTGCTGCTCTCGACGACGATCATCGAGTCGGGCCTCGACATCCCGACGGCCAACACGCTGATCATCCGGCGCGCCGACATGTTCGGCCTGGCCCAGCTCTACCAGCTGCGCGGCCGGGTCGGGCGCGCCAAGCTGCGCGCCTATGCGTACCTGACCACCGAGCCGCGCAAGCCGCTGACCCCGCAGGCCGAGCGGCGGCTGCGCGTGCTGGGGTCGCTGGACACGCTCGGCGCCGGCTTCCAGCTGGCCAGCCACGACCTCGACATCCGCGGCGCCGGCAACCTGCTGGGCGAGGAGCAGTCGGGCCATATCCGCGAGGTCGGCTTCGAACTGTACCAGGAGATGCTGGAGGAGGCGATCGCCCGATCTGCGCACCGGCGAGGCCGAGGTCGAGATCGAGCGATGGCTGGTCGCCGCAGATCAACCTCGGGGTCCCCGTGCTGATCCCCGAGGACTACGTACCCGACCTCGACGTGCGGCTCGGCCTCTACCGCCGGCTCTCGAGCGCTCGACACAGCGAGGAGCTGGAAGGCTTCGCCGCCGAGCTGCACGACCGGTTCGGCAAGCTGCCGGACGAGGTCGAGACGCTGCTCCGCATCGTCCGGGTGAAATCGATGTGCCGCCGTGCCGGGATCGCGCGGCTCGACACCGGGCCGAAGGGCGCGACCGTCCAGTTCCGCAACAACCGCTTCGCCGACCCGGCGGGCCTCGTCGGCTATCTGCAGGGCCAGGCGGGCAGGCCAAGGTTCGCGACAACAAGCTGGTCATCCGCCGCGACTGGAGCAGCGACCGGGACCGGGTGCGCGGCGCCTATGCCATCGCCCGCGACCTCGCCCGGCTGGCCGGAAAGGCCGAGGCAACCGCCTAGGCCCGCGTGCCGGCCTTCAGCCGCCGGCCGGCCGGACCGGCGCCACGATCTGGCCGAGGCAGGCGCGGGCCGCCGAAGGATGCAGCGCGGCGGCGATGCGCGGTGCATCCGCCGCGAGGAAGGCGGGCCGTTCCTCGCCGTGCCGCCCGTCATGGCCGAACCAGTTGCCGAGATAGAAGCAGGCCGAGGGGACCAGCCAGCCGTTCGCGGCCAGCGCGGCCAGCACGGCGTCGGGCTGCGCGGTATAGACCGGCATAAGATCCGTGCTGAACGCCTCGACGGTGGCGGCATCGGCCTTCGCCAAGGCCACCTGCCCGATCAGCAGCCATACTCGCAGCGCCTGCGGATCGCCCGCCGCGGCCGCATCGCGATATTCGGCGTAAAGCTCGCCCCAGCCCTGCATCGCGGCCAGCGGCGTGGCGTAGCGCGCCGGGTCGAGGCCGAGCAGCGTCTCGACGATCTCCTGCGCATCACCGGCATCGACCTCGGCCGAGGCGAGGCCCGGCGTCGCCAGCGACAGCGCGAGCAGCGCCGTCCTCAGGCCCACGAATAGCGGCCGCGCCCGGTGCAGTCCCGGTCGAGCGGCCGGCCGCGCTTCACCGTCTCGTCCGAGACGATGACCGTGATGTTCGGCTGCTCCTTGGGATTGATCGAGCTCCACATCTCGTAGACCTTCGCGCCCGGCATGACGATGCAGCCGTCCGACCACGACGGGTCCGTCCCCTTGTGGATGAAGATGCCGTTCGACTTGCTCTGGCCGCCGTTATAGGGGACGCCCTTGCCCAGCCAGATGCCCTCGCGATTGCCGCCGTCCGTGCCGCCGGGTTTGTTCGCCATGCGCGTCGCATAGGCCGTGTAGCTGCCGGCGTCGATCACGACCTCCGGATCCCACCAGCAGGTCTCGGAGATGTTGATGGAGCCGTTCCGGAAGGTAAGCGTGCCGTCCTTGTTGCGGCGCAAGACCCTGATCTCGTAGCTGTCGGCCATAATGCTCTCCTGAAATGAATCGACAGGAGAATGGTACCACAGCCGAACGCGCCGAGAAGTGCGTTCCGCGACGCATGCCTGGCGGCAGCCCTACGTGGCTGATGCCTCCTGCACGTCGACGGACTCCGCATGCTCATCAGCCGAGCGATCGGCCGCGCGCCCCGCGTCGATGTCGATCATCGTATGGCCGGCGGAGTTGGCGAGGTCGAGATCGTCGTGCATCTGGACACCTTCGGAATTGCATGGACCATGTCGCTGAACGCGGCCGATGGCGCCCTGTTCCTCAGCCGATCTGCGGCCAGGTGTCCGACAGCCGGTAGCCGCCCGGCCACGGGTCCGTCGGGGTCGAGCCAGAGCTGGCGCGTGCCGGTCAGCCAGGCCCGCCCGGCGATGCTGGGCACGATGGCCGGGCGCCCGGCGATCGACGTCTCCGCCTCGATCCGGCAGTCGAAGCGCGAGCCGATGATCGAGACGCCGCGGAAGGCGTCGCCGACGCTGCAGCCGCCCCGCGCGTGCAGGACGGCCATGCGGGCCGAGCAGCCGGTGCCGGTCGGCGAGCGGTCGATCTTGCCGGGCCGCACGACGACGGCGTTGCGCCCGGTCGCCACGCCGTCGACGCGTCTCGACCGGCGCGGCGATCTGGCAGAAGCAGATATGGTCCCAGTCGGCGTTCTCGGGATGGCGAAAGCCGAGCTGCTCGTTGGCCGCGCGGGTGATCCGCATGCCGGTCTCGGCCAGATCGCGCGCCTCGTCCGGGCGCGATGCGCGAAGCCCAGCGCCGCGGCGTCGACGATGACGAAGCTGTCGCCGCCATAGGCGGTATCGACGGTCAGCGTGCCGAGCCCCGGCACCTCGAGCGGCGCGCCCGAGGCGGTCGGCAAAGCTCGGCACATTGGTGATCGTCGACCCGCTCGACCTTGCCGTCGCGGCACCGCGCCCGGACGCCGACCAGCCCGGCCGGCGCCTCGAGCGTCAGCACGCGTCTCGGGCTCGCCCATCGCGCACGATGCCGGTCTCGAGCAGCACGGTCGCGACGCAGATCGCGTTCGAGCCGGACATCGGCGGCGTGTCCTCGGGCTCCATGATGATGAAGCCCATCGCCGCCTCGGGCCGCTTCGGCGGCACCAGCAGGTTGACATGGCGGAAGACGCCGCCGCGCGGCTCGTTCAGCAGGAAGTCGCGCAAGCGTGCCGTCGCGGGCGATCCAGCGCGACTGCTCCCAGAGCGTGGCGCCGGGCGGCGGCGGGACGCCGCCGACGATGACGTCGCCGACCTCGCCCTCGGCATGGCAGCCGACGATGTGGATGACGCGCTGCTGCGCATGCCCGGCCTGCCCGACGGCTGCCGAGCGCCGCCAAAGGAAATCGACGCGGTGCGCCGCCGCCCGGCGGTTGCCCGGCCCGGCAGAGGCACGCAGCGCCCCCAGCGAGACAGGCTTGCGGACCCAACCGAGCGGCTCGGCGGCCTCGGCGCGCTGGAACAGCTCCGCGTCATTGTAGGCCGAGACGAAAATCGACCGGATGCCGTGCCGCTCGAAAATCTCGATTGCGGTGCTGATGCCGTCGCGATTCGCCCGGCAGCTTGATGTCCATCGTCAGGAAGTCGGGCTTCATCTCGGCGGCCATCGCCAGCGCCTTGTCGCCCGTGTCGCCGATCCCGACCACCTCGATCCCCAGATCGGCCAGCAGCATCTCGAGCTCGATGGCGATGACGAACTCGTCTTCGACGACGACGGCGCGCAGCCTGCGCGATGCCGACCGTCCCTCCGGCGCCTGCAGAAGGACCCGGGTGCCATACCGGCCGGGGCGGCACCCGCGTTGGATTGGACAGCTGCGGTTTCACGGCGTCTCTGCGTAATGGAAGATGGGACCGACACGAGCACGCCGGCCGGCTCGGACTCAAGCAGAACTCGCCAGCGCCGGTCTGCCGCCAGGTCGCGCCGCATCGCCCCGATGTGGGTCGGCAAAGCTGACAACGCTCTTCGCGCCCCCATCGTTCGCCAGCTCGAGCGATGCGCCGATCTGCCGGCACAGACCGCGGATCAGCATCAGCCCCGATGTCCGCGGCAGCGCGTCGAGCTCCGGATATCCCCTGCCGGCGTCGCGGACGACGAGGTGCAGCCGGCCGTCCGACGCGCGCAAGCTCCAGCCCGACCCTGCCGGTTCCGTCCTGCATGCCGTGCTTGATGGAATTGGTGATCAACTCGTTGACGATCAGCGCGAGGCAATGCGCGCTCTCCTGCGGAAGCCACACATCGGCAATGTCCGCCTCGATCGAAAGTTTGCCGTCGGTGCTCTCCTCGATCGCCTCGGCCAGCCGGCGGAGCAGCTCGCGCGCCGGCACCTCGGTCTCGGACTGCGCCTCGTAGATCAGGTCCTGGGTCGTCGCGAGCGCCCGGAACCGCTCCTTGGCGGCCGCGACAAAGAGGCGGACCTCGGCGGAGGCGGTATTCGCCGCCGACATCGACAGCAGCGACATCATCATCTGGATGTTGTTCTTCACCCGGTGCTGCAGCTCGCGCAGCAGGATCCGATTCTCGGTCAGCGCCTCATCGAGCAGCGCCTTCTCGCGAACGCGCCGGCGCAGCTCCTCGTCGAGATGGCGAACCCGTGCGGCCAGCACCGAGAACCGGTCGTCGCGTGGGTCGGTGCAGCGCAGCATCAGCGTCACCTCGGCCGAGACGCCGGACAGGCGGCCGCAATGAACGCGGAGGCGCGCCTCGCCGTCGTCGGTCCGGAAGACCAGCGCGCCGGGCACCGGCGAGGTCGTCGCGCGGGCGCGCCCCAGATAGGTCGCGAGCTCGCCCGGCGGCGTCGCCAGCAGGGCGTCGAGGTCACCCGAGCCCGATTTCGCTCCGAGCAGGCCGCGCGCGGCCCGGTTCGCCGCCAGGATGCCGCCGTGCTCGGTGAGCAGGAAGGCCGGCTCGGGCAGCGCGTCGATGATCCCCTGCGCCAACCCGGCGGTCATCTGTCCGGGCCGAAATATTCGCGCGCCCGGGGCTCGAGGCTCTCGCTCGGCTGAAGGTGCACGACGACGCGGCAGCCCTTGTGCCCCAGGGCGATGGCTTCCTCGATCTCGACGCGCGCATAGCCGAGGTTCCGCGCGGTGATCGAGCCGAAGACGTTCGACGTCATCATGCAGAGCGACGGCCGCCCCTCGACATAGTCGCCGAAGGGGCACGCCCGATTGCCGAGGACGATGCGGTCCTCGGTCTCCTCAATGATGAAGAACTGGCCCTCGATGCGGCGCTTGAGGTCGACGAGCACCTCGCCGACCTGCTCGCGCGTCAGCTTGTCGACGCCGATGACCCGGCGATACTCCGCGTCGATCTGCTGGCCGATCGAGCCGCCGACGATGCTGATGTAGCCGGAAGCCTCGTCGAGGCCGACGACGCTCTCGAGCGTCCCGGCAAGCTCGCGCAGCAGATTGCGCAGGAATTGGTCCCGGTCGAGCGCAACCGGCGCCCCCGGCGCGACGGAAGGCAGAGTGTCGTCTCGCATCCTTGTCCTCGAGTCCCCATGACGCGACGCCGCCCGACGGAGCCCGACGGAGCCGTCGCCACCATCCCCCTGGCGCGCCCTGCACGCGGAGTGGCGTGACGGCGCCCGTGGCCGGTGCCCGCCCGCACGGCGCACATGTCGACGGTACCATCAGCCGGGCGCGGGCGGAAGACGCTCGCTTGGCGGATGCCTCGCGGCTCGGCGCGCGTCAGCCGCCCACGGTCGGTATGACGGGGAAGTCGCCGACCTGCCTAAGCTGCGCCGGTTCCGCATCCTTCTGCATGACCAGCTCGATCGACTGCCCGCCGAAGACGATGCCGCCATCGGCGACACGTGCCCTCAGCCCGGCGCTCACCAGCCGGGAGACCAGCTCGTCCAGCCGCTCGCGGAGCGCGGCGCGCGTCTCGATGCCCGAGAGGTCCAGACCGACGGCGCCGGCGTCCAGCACGATGCCGACCGGCGTCGCGACCGCGCTGTCGTCCGGGCCGAGGTTCAGCCGGACGGTCGCGACGTGGCCGACCGGCTTGCCGCCCAGCGTCACCGGCGCGCCACGCGCCAGCCCGCCGACCGGCTGGTCGAACATCAGCGCGTAGGCGAGCCGCGGTCCCTGCGCGGTCGCCTCGGCATCGTCGCGCGTCGGATAAAGCGCGAAGGCGGCGTCCGGCGCGGCCTCGTCTCCTGACAGCACGTCGGGTGTCTCGAACGCCACAGCGCCCGTGGCGATCGCCGACAGCGACGGCAGGCTCACGTCCAGCCCGCCGGCGCCCTTGTCCAGGCCGAGCCCGCCGTCACGCCAGAAGACCGTCGCCTCGTGCACGAGCCCGGCTTGCTCGGCCTCGACGAACACCGGGATCTCGACGCCCTGCTTCCCCAGCCGGACGCCGAGCACGCGCCCGACCTGCACGCCGCGAAAGCGCAGGGGCGCCCCGGCCGACAGACCCGCGCCCTCGTCGGCGGTCAGCACCACGACCCGGCCGGGCTCGGCGGGTCCGACGATCGGCGGGGCGGCCAGCCCGGCGAATTCCTTGACGTCGCCCTCGCCGGCCGGGTCGACGCCGATATAGGCGCCAGAGATCAGGCTGCTGATCTCGCCCGACGCGATCCCGGGCCTGACGATCCAGAACCGCGTCCCGTCACCGAGATGGCCCTGCATCACGTCATCCATGTCGAGCGCCAGATCGACGCCGCCGAGGCCGTCCGTCAGCCGCATCTCGTCGACGCGCCCGACCTGCACACCCTTGTAGCGCACCGGCGCGCCCGGCTTGATCCCCTCGACGTCGACGAACTGCACGGTCACGGCACCCGGACCCCACAGCCACTCCTCCGCGGCCAGCCAGCCGGCGAAGCCCAGCGCGGCGGCCGGCACGAGCCAGACCCAGCCCGGCCACCTCGTGCGACGCTCGCGCGCCCTCGGCAGTTCGGCCTCGCGGTCTCTCTCCTCGGTCATGCGACCTCCACTATCGTTTCTGCTCGGCCGCGTCCCACATCAGGCGCGGGTCGAAGACGCGCGATGCGAGCATCGTCAGCACCACGACCAATGCGAAAGGCAGCGTTCCGGGCCCCGCATGGACCGAGGCGATGCCGGGATACGCCATCATCGGCGCGGTCACGGCGACGATGAATGGATCGACGAAGGACCAGCGGTTGATCTCGTCGATCGCCCTGTGCGTCCGCGCGCGCAGCCGCAGCCCGGTCCGGTGCGGGAAGCGCACGCTGGCCGCCATCCAGATCAACGCCAGGAGCTTCACCAGCGGTATGCCGATGCTGAACCACGAAGACCAGCACGCCGAGATACCAGAACCCGCGCTCGAAGAGCTGCCAGACGCCGTCTGGTACGGTGTGCTCGACATAGCCGTTCGGCTGAACGGTCTGGGTCATCGGCAGGAAATAGGCGGGGTAGAGCAGCAGCGCCGCGGCGACCGTCAGGGCGACGGTGCGCGCGAGCGCCTGCGGCTTTCGCAGGACCAACCGCTTGGCGCATCGCGGGCAGCGGCCGCCCGCGCGCTCGACCGGCAGCACGAGTTCGCAACTGTCGCATCCAAAGGTCGGCACGCCCGCCGGCACCGGCTCGTCCTGCCGGATCGCCAGCCAGATCCGGCGCCGGTCGAGGCATGTCTCGCCGATCAGCAGGAAGAATGCCGCGGCGACGAAGCACCAGCCACCCGGCAGCACCTCGACGTCGAGCTGCGCGGCGACGCGGCTGTACGTCACGGCGCCCGCCAGCACGTAGACCTCGGGCATCGACCAGTGGCGCAGGCTCTCCGCGTAACGGAACAGCCGCCCCAGAAGCCGCCTCCGCCGGGGCTGGCGCCAGCCGAGCCGCAGCCCGCCCAGCGGCGCCGATCAGCAGGGCCGCCCGCAGCAAGGGAACGGCGATCACGAAAATGGCGAGGAAGGCCGCCACCAGCGGCCTGCCGTCCAGAACGAAGGCGAAGACACTGTCGACGACGCGGGCGTCCATCGACGATCCCAGCAGGTTCGAGCGCATCACCGGCAGGACGTTGCCCGGAATGAACAGCAGCAGCGCCGCGACCGACAGCGCCAGAGCGGCCCCGGCGCTCCGGCCGGCCGTGCGCTCCAGCGTCGTCTCGCACCGCCGGCATGCTGCCGCGGCGCGGGAGGGCAAAGGCGCAATGCTCTGCACCACGCCGCATTCGGGGCACGCAGTGATCATGGGCTGTTGGCGGCTGTCGCCGTAGGCGCACGGTTCGGCATCGGGTTCATGATCAGCGGAACGCCACGCCGCCGCTAGGGTTCACGCCCCCGCCGCTCCGGCCGGGAACGGACCCGCCCCCGCCAGTGTTATCCATACGTGGCAGAAGGATGCCGCGCGTTTCGGCGACCCGCCCACCACGGGTGAGCGGTCGCTAATTTTCTCCGCCATGCGGGAGAACGCTCGTGAGCGACACACATGCACAGACGGCAAAGGCCCAGGCGGACGTCCAGACGGGGAAACCGCACGTTCCGCCGGGGCATTTCGAAAGCGAACGCCCGACACGGCGCCTCGGCGGCAGCCGGAGCAGGTCGGTAGGATTTCTGGTCGCGGCGATCGGATTGGTCGCCATTGTGATCATCGTCCTTTCGACGGTTTGATCCCGTTCGGGGCCGTGTCCGTCAAGGTCCAACCCGGCGGGAACCATCACCATCGCAACGGGTTATCATGCCGAGGCAGGCAACGGATTTATCCGATAAGCTTGTCTGGCGTTCCCAAAGTGGAAGAGGAAAATGCAATGAAGACCCTTTTGATGAGTTCCGCCGCCGCGCTTTTGATCGCCGGGACGGCTTTCGCCGCCAGCATGGATGCGGCCAGCATGGATGCGAATGGCGACGGCTCGATCAGCCGGGACGAGTTCAACGCCAGCATGGGCGACAATTCTTTCGGCGCCTGGGATACCGACAACGACGGCATGCTGAGCCGTGCGGAGTACGAGGCCGGCGCGAAGCAGTCCGAGAATGCCGACAGCCTCAGCACGTGGGATGATCGCTACTCGGATTGGGACGAGAACCAGGACGAGATGCTCACTTCGGATGAGTACAATCAGGGGCTGTGGACGCAGTACGACGCCAATCAGGACGACATGTGGGACGAGCCCAGATTCGGCGGCGTACCAGGAGGACGATCTGCGGTACGACGCTACCCGCTCGGGTCGCGAAGTCAGCCAGTAATCCTCTGGCATTGGTCGTTCGCCCGCTGACCTGAGGCGAACGCATCGATTTGACGGGCCGCGTACGCGGCCCGTCTTTTTCGCCTATCGAGCCTGCGCCCGGACTACCAGTAGCCGGCTTTTGAGCGACAAAGCCTTCGGCACTTGGGACGCAAACGGCGACGGCATGCCGAGCCGGGACGGGTACGAAGCCGGCATGCAGGGGCAGGACGAATTCGAGGTCGTACGGCACCTGGGAAGACCGCTGCGGCGCGCGCGACATGGACGCGGACGAGAACCTTTCTTCCGACGAGTACAGCACGGGTCTCTGGGGCACGTACGATACGAAAAAGGACGACCTCTGGAGCGCGACGAGAACGCGGCATGGCAGAAAGACAACATGCGCTACGACGCCACCCGCTGGGGTCGCGGGGTCAGCGCTCCGCGTCGGCGCCTCATAGAAGCCGGATTGAACGAAGCCGCGGGACGCTGGGGCTATGGGTGAAGTAGCGCCGGGCATTGGTGGTGGCCTGGGGCTGCGCGGCCGCGCAGGCGCGTCTCGGCGGGTCTTGGTCGCGGTGATTTTCGTCGCGTCGCCGATCGGGTTCGTCGGTGCGCGGCGGCGCGGTGCGCTGTGCGGGGCACGCGGGGTCCGGATGGCGAGCCCGCCGAAGCGCTGTGGCGTGCGGATGTCCGGCCGCTGGCATCGGTAGGGGTGGCGAGGTTTGGCTGGAAGATGTGGGCGGGTTCGGCGCTCATCGCTGCCCGGGACGGAACGAGGGGACGCACAGGCCGGCGTCGAGCGGATCAGGGCGAGGCTCCCGCAGGACGGACAGACGTCCGGGACGACCGACGGCGACGGCAGGGCGGCTGCGTTGGCTTCGACGATGGGATCGGGGTCGTCCTGGTCGGAGCCGGCGTTGGCGAGCAGCCGGCGGCAAAGGGGCGAGCCGTGCCGCGCGATCGCCGTTGGCGAGAAAGCCGAAGTGGCGGATCCGATGGAAGCCGGGCGGCAGGACGTGCAGCAGGAACCGGCGCATGAACTCGCCTGCCTCGAGCGTCATGACCTTGCGGCGCCCCGCCTGGCGATAGTCCTTCCAGCGGAAGCTCACTTTCCCGTCGGCCATGCCGATCAGCCGGCTGTTGGCGATGGCGACGCGATGGGTGTCGCGGCCGAGATAGGCGAGCACCTGTTCGGGGCCGCCGAAGGGGCGCTTGGCGTAGACTACCCAGTCGATCCGGCGCAGCGTCGCGCAGTGGGCGGCGAAGGCGCCGGGCTCGCGAGCGGGGAGGTCGAAGAAGCGCAGCCCCCCTCGCGAAGGCTGCGGCGAGGCGCTCGAGGAACAGCCGCCGGAACAACCTGGCCAGCACCTTCACCGACAGGAAGAACCCGGGCGGACAGGCAACCCAGCGCGTCCGGTCGGGCGAGAGGCCGCCGCCCGGCACGATGCAGTGGACGTGCGGGTGGTGCTGCATCGCCTGGCCCCAGGCTCGTGCAGCACCGCGACGCCGCCGATGGCGGCGCCGAGATGGCGCGGGTCGGCGGCGATGAGGCGCAGCGTCTCCGCGGCGGCGCGGAACAGGATGGCGTAGACGGTCGCCTTGTTCTGGAATGCGATCGCGCCAGGGACTGTCGCGCCGACCGGAGCCGGCAGGGTGAAGACAACGTGGAAGGAGGGCACGGGCAGCAGCTCGGCGCGACGCGCGGCGACCCAGGCCGCCCGCGCCTGGCCCTGGCACTTCGGGCAGTGCCGGTTGCGGCAGGAGTTGTAGGCGATAGCGGTGTGGCCGCAGTCGGCGCAGCGACTGGACGTGGCCGCCGAGCGCCGCCGTGCGGCAGGCTTCGATGGCACCCATCACCCGGCGCTGCATGCGATCGAGATGGTCGCCTCGCTCGGCGCGCCAGGCGGGGCCGTAGCGGCGGAAGACGTCCGCCACCTCCAGACCGCCCGTCATGACAGAGCGTCAGGCGGGCGGCGTCACCTCCAGCCGCAGACGATCGAGCGGGCTCTCCGTCCGGCGGAAGGTGGGTGCAGCAACCCCAGAGCTTCCAATCAGGAGCGCCGACCGCGAAGGGCCCCTACCGCGCAGCGGTTTCGTTCAATCAACACACCGCGGTCCGACTGGGGCCGGAGGATTCACCGCACGAGAGCCGCGGGCTCTGCCGCCGTTTCAGGATCAGCCGCAGGGGCAGGCGATCGTCGTCATCAGCGCGTTCTCGGCCTGGCGCGAAGTCCAGACGCGTGTGCTGCGCCACAACCGGGACGTCCGAGTCGATGACGCTGGCATACTCGGTGCCGAGGGGCACGGGCTCGGGATCGGTCAGATCGTTGAAGCGGACATGCGCCGTCCGCCGGGCAGGCACCGTCACCCGGTAGGGTCCGACCGGCTCACGGTCGCCGAAATAGAGGGTGATCGAGACGTTGGCGTCGCGGTCGCCGGTGTTCAGCAGGCAGACGGTCTCGTGGCTCAGCATCTCGGGCTCGGGCCCGTTGCTGGCCGGCGGGATGTACCCTTCGGCTATCGCCCAACGGCGCTGACCGAGTGCATCGCCCATGACGCGCTTCCTTCTATCAGAGGACGAGGAGCGGCAGCCCCGTCTTCGGGTCGGTCTCGCGGCGCAGCTCGGCCGGCGCCTCGGTGACGACGACTTCGAGCGTCGGGCGGACATGCGCCTCGAGCAGGTGCCCGCCAAAGGCCTGGCCGTTGCGCTTCGCCACGACGACGTGCGGGTGAATCTTGGCCGCGCCGTCCTGGGTGGCAAAGTTCCCGACCAGCGTGACCACCTCGACCTGCTCGTCGATGCGGATGCGCTCGTATTCCTTCCGCTCGATGTCGAAGAAGCCGAGCGTCACGTCCTGAAAGGCGCCGAGCCCGGTCAGGGCAGCCGCCGTGATCCGATGGTCCTGCGCGAATGCCAGGAGGCACCCGACCGCGTCCTCCCCCGGGTCGAGCACGACGGCAAAGAGCCGCTCGCCGGTTCCGGAGATCTGCTTTACCTGCACGGTGCGAACCCTGCTGTCATCGAGGCTGCGCGACGAGGCGTGGTGCCGTCGCGCCGACGGCAATCCTCGCGCTGTGCCTTCGTGTTAACCCACGGCCCGTCCGCCGCGTTCCCGCCGTCGCCTCGTTTCCGCTCGACTACGGCGCTCGCGGGGCGCGCCGGCGTCAGGCCGTACCCCTGCCTCGTTCCGCCATGCCTGCCAGCACCTTGTCGAGCGTCGCCGGCAGGTCGCGCACGCGCACGCCGCAGGCGTTGTAGATGGCGTTCACCACCGCCGCGCCGGCGCCGCAGATGCCGAGCTCGCCGATGCCCTTGGCCTGGATCGGGTTGGCCCAGGGGTCGCGCTCCTCGAGCAGGACGACGTCGATGTGCGGCACGTCGGCGTTGACCGGCACGTGGTACTCGGCGAGGTCGCGGTTGACGATGTGGCCGTCGCGCGGATCGTGCACCAGCTCCTCGGTCAGCGCCATGCCGATGCCCCAGACCATGCCGCCGATGGCACTGCGAGCGCGCGGTCTTGTCGTTGAGGATGCGCCCGGCGGCGAAGACGCCGAGCATCCGCCGGACCCGCGTCTCGCCGGTGACGGCGTTGACCGCCGACCTCGGCGAAATGGGCGCCGTAGGTCGCCTGGCGCACCTTGTCCTCGGCCTCGCCCGGCTCGACGCCGCCCTCGGCAACCAGCCGCGCGCCACCCAGCACTCGGCCAGCGGCACCGCGCCGGTTGCCGACGATGGCCGCGCCGTCCTTCAGCGTCAGCTCGGCCTCGTCGCAGCCCAGCCGCTCGGCAAAGCCGGCGGCGGATCTCCTCGCAGGCGAGGAAGACGGCCGTGCCGGTCGAGCACGCGCCCCAGGAGCCGCCGGAGCCGGAGCCGTGCGGCAGGTCGGTGTCGCCGAGCCGCGTCTCGACGTGCTCGCATCGGCAGGCCCAGCATCTCGGCCGCGATCTGGTCAGGATGGCGTAGGTGCCGGTGCCGATGTCGGTCATGTCGGTCTCGACGATGGCGCGCGCCGTCCGGCTCAGCGTCACGCGCGCCTCGGCCGGCGATCAGCATGTTGACGCGCACGCCGCACGCCATGCCCATGCCGATCAGCCACTCGCCCTCGCGCACGCGTGCCGGGGTCGGGGCTGCGCCGGTCCCAGCCGAACTCGGCCGCGCCGCGATCGCAGCGCCTCGCGCGAGCGTGTGCGACGAGAACGGGCATGCCGTTCTCGGGATCGCGCTCGGGGATGTTGCGCCGGCGCAGCTCGACCGGATCGATGCCCGCCGCCTCGGCCAGCTCGTCCATCGCGCATTCCAGCGCCGTGCATGCCGACCGCCTCGCCCGGCGCGCGGACCGAGCCGGCGCAGGTCCGGTTCACCCGCGCGATCTCGTGCCCGATGACGCGGTTCTCGCCGCCATAGAGGAAGGGCGTCGCCTGCGTCGACCGGCTCGCTGAAGCTCTCGCCGGGCAGGTTGCGAGACCAGCGCCTCGTGCGCCGATCGCCGGTCAGCCGCCCCTCGGCATCGGCGGCCAGCCGGAAGCGCTGGCGCGTCTCGGAACGGCGCATCACCGTCTCGAAGACCTGCTGCCGGCGTCAGCACGACGGCGACCGGGCGGCCCAGCTCGCGCGCCGCGATGGCCGCGGCCACCGCCTCGTGCGCGATGCCGAGCTTGGAGCCGAAGCCGCCGCCGACGAAGGGCGACAGGATGCGCACCTTGCCGGGATCGATCGCCGAGGCAATCCGCCAGCTCGTTCCGGTTGTAGTTCAGCATCTGATAGCTGCCCCGGAGCGTCAGCCGGTCGCCGTCCCATGCGGCGATGGCGGCGTGCGGCTCCATCGGCGCGCTGTTATGGCCGCGGTCGTCGGTAGGTGGCCGTCGACGGTGACCGCCGCCTCGGCCATGGCGCGGTCGAGATCGCCGATGGCCGTCTGCTTCTTCTCGGGCCGTTCGCGCTCGGTGCCAGGCGCCTCCGGGTCCAGCGACGCCTCTTCGGCATCGACGACGACGCCCAGCCGCTGCGCGGCGTGGCGGGCTGCTCGAAGCTCTCGGCGACGACCAGCGCGACCGGCTGGCCGAAATAGGCCACGGCGCCGTCGGCACGGATCGGCGCCTTGTCGGCGCCTGCCCTGCGCCGGGTTGCGCAGGAAGCGCTCGTCCGTCGCAGCACCGCCAGCACGCCGGGCATCGCCTCGATCTCGGCGCGCCCGGCCAGCTCGGTGAGCCGGCCCCGCGTGGCCGTGGCGCGCACCAGCACGCCATAGGCCATGCCTCGGCAACTGCCACTCCGCCGCGTAGGTGGCGCGGCCGGAGACCTTGAGCGGCCCGTCCGGCCGGTCGAGCGGCCGGCCGATGACGCCCTGCGCCATCTCGTCCAGCCGGTCGCGCTCGGCCGGTCGTCCATCTTCAGATGCGCCGTCGGGTGAACGGTCATGGCTTGCCCTCCTGGCGCTGCGCCGTCGCCTGCTCCAGCACCGCCTCCAGCGTGCGGCGGGCGAGCGGTGATCTTGAAGTCGTTGCGCCCTGCCCGCGGGCATCGGCGAGCAGGATGTCGGCGGCTCGCTCGAACAGCGCCGGCGACGGCGCCTCGCCCGTCAGCGCCTCTTCGACGTCGCGCATCGCGCCATGGCCTCGGCGCGACGCCGCCGAAGGCCAGCGCCGCGTGCGCGATCGCGCCGTCCTCGACGCGCACGGCGGCCGCGACCGAGACCAGCGCGAAGGCGTAGGAGGCGCGGTCGCGCACCTTGCGGTAGATCTGGCGCTGCCGGCACCGGCGGCGGCAGCATGCACCGCCGTGATCAGCTCGCCCGGCTCCAGCACCGTCTCGCGATCGCGGCGTATCGCCCGGCAGCCGGTAGAGGTCGTCGAGCGGGATGCGCCGGCCGCCGCCGACCGCCGGACCCTCGATCTCGACCGCGGCGCCGAGCGCGCAGCATGGCGACGGCCATGTCGCTGGGATGCGTGGCGATGCAGTGCTCGCTGGCGCCGAGGATGGCGTGGATGCGGTTGAAGCCGCCGATCGCGGCGCAGCCGCTGCCCGGCTCGCGCTTGTTGCAGGGCATCGCCGGTGTCGTAGAAATAGTAGCACCGCGTCCGCTGCAGCAGGTTGCCGCCGGTCGTCGCCTTGTTGCGCAACTGGCCGCTCGCCCCCGCCAGCAGCGCCCGGGACAGCAACGGGTAGTCGCCCGCACGCGCATGTCGCCGGCGAGGTCGCTGTTCGTGACCAGCGCGCCGATCCGCAGGCCGCCTTCTCGGTCGCCTCGATGCCGTCGAGGTCCAGCCGCGTGATGTCGACCAGCCGGTCCGGCGCCATCACCTCGAGCTTCATCAGGTCGAGCAGGTTGGTGCCGCCGGCGATGAAGGCCGCGCCCCCTGCCGCGGCCCGCTCGGCCGCATCGGCGCGGGAGTCGGCGCGGACGTAGTCGAACGGCTTCATGCCGCGTCCTTCCGGCCCGCTGCGACCTGCGGATGGCATCGACGATGTTGGGATAGGCGGCGCAGCGGCAGAGATTGCCGCTCATCCGCTCGGCGACCTCGGCGGCGGTCGGCTGGGGCGCGTCCATCAGATCGTCCGAGACATGGCTGGGCCAGCCGTCCTCGATCTCGCGCAGCATCGCGGTCGCCGAGCAGATCTGCCCGGGCGTGCAATAGCCGCACTGATAGCCGTCATGCGCGACGAAGGCCGCCTGCAGCGCCGAAAGCGCGCCCGGCTCGCCCAAGCCCTCGATGGTCGTGATCTCGTCGCCGTCATGCATGCAGGCGAGCGTCAGGCAGGCGTTGATCCGCCGGCCGTTGAGCAGAACCGTGCAGGCGCCGCACTGGCCGTGATCGCAGCCCTTCTTGGTGCCAGTCAGGCCGAGATGGTGGCGCAGCGCATCCAGCAGCGACGTGCGCGGATCCGCGTCCAGCACCTGCTGCGCGCCGTTGATCGTCAGCTCGGTTTTCATCGGGTTTTCCCTCGCTCGGCCTCGGCCCGTCCGGTGGCCGAGCGCCGCACGGACAACGACCGGCGCCGCGCCTCGTTCCGAGCGGACCGCACGCAAGAGGCGACGAGCCGGGACATCCCGGATCGGAGCCCGGACCCGCCGCCGGATCCCTGGCAACGCGGTACCGGCGAGCGGCGCGCCTCCGGACGGAGGCGGGCCATCCCGGCCCCGGTCTCATGCTGGCGCGGGACGCCGCGTCGCGCCGCCGCCGGCAACACCCGGCGAAATTGCGACATGCCCGTCCCGTAGCTGGGATTTGTGCTCCGTTTCAGCACGCGACTTCTGCCGGGCCCATCGCCCTCGGGTAGAGGAAAGACCGGCGGCCGAGCGCCAAAGCTGCTGGCACGCCCTTTGCTATGTTCATCGTGTCGGCCACCATCGGCCGCGCTCGCCACATACTTCGGCTAGGAGAATTCACGTGCTGGTACTCGAGGAGATGACGGAGCTTTTGACGGAGACGACCGACGCCGGCAACCTGGAGGAACAGGCGCTGCACCTTCTCGTGTCGCGGGCGGCAAAGCGCGGAGACCGGATGCTGGCCCGCGACCTGTCCGCGCTCCCGCCCCGGCGCGAGGACGAGAACTGCGTGCTGATGGAGGCGCATTGCCCGGCGCTGGTGCGGATCGCCGCGATCTGCGATCCGATCGAAGCGCTGGCATGGCGTCGCGCGCTGGTCGACGCGACCGTCCGCGGCGACCGCCGGCGCGCATCTGCGCTTTTCGACCTCGCCATTCGACGGTGCGTCAACTGAAACGGCTGGGGCAGCACGCTTCCGGATGCTGGATGGGGAATGCCAATGAACTGGTTGCTCATTCTTGACGTGGCTGCCAATGGCGGGGCGCTGGCATCGACAGCAATCGCCGTGCTCTTCGGGTATCGAACTGTGACCGTGAGGAGCGAAGGCGATCCGCCGAAGGCGGAACTGGAGCGCCAACTGGACTGCGCGACCTATACCGGGATCTCGGCCACAGTAGCTGCCGTGGCATTCTGCGTCGGGCTCATGGTCGCATGAGATAATGCCTGCCGGAGAGGGCGGCCGGGCCGGTCGGCAAGCGTTCCGGCTGCGACGTCGGGGACCGCTCGCCTCGGCGAAGCGCGATGCCCTCCGCCGCATCGTGGCATGGCGCATCGTGGCATGGCGGAGGGCGGCATCTACCCGGTCTTTGCGCCGGCAAGCCTCGCCGGGCCGGCAGACGAGCGGCCACCGTCACAAGCGATCGCTCGCCTTGACGATGCCGCCATTTCGCCAGAGGGTCAGCGCCTCGCGCAGCATCGGGCCGCTGATCCCGTCGATGGCGCCGCCGTAGAAGCCCAGCGGTCCGAAGCCTCTCCTGCACGGCCTTGATGGTATCCGGCGACCAGTTCCTCGCCTCGCGGTCAGCTGCGTGATAGCCTCGCCATAGTCGGAGGCGGCGCCGCGGAGCAGCATCTCCGCCGCGGCCCCGGCGTCCTTCTCGACACCCCGGCCCTCGTCGAGCAGGATCGCCGCGGCGACATAGGCGCGCGGCTCGCCGAGGTCGGCGGCGCGCGCGAAATAAGCGCAGCCGCCTTCATCGCCACGAGGCCCTCCTGCGCCAACACGCCGAGATTGTAGGTGGCGATCGCAGAGCCTGCCTGCCGAGGCGGTCCGGAGCAGATCCTCGGCCCTGCCGACGTCGCGCTCGATGCCGGCGCCGCGGACCAGCGCGACCGCGAGGTTGATCGCGCCGTCGGGGCTGCCGCCCTCGGCCGCGCGTTCGTAGAGCGAGTAGGCGAGCTGCAGGTCGCGCGGCGCGCCGTCGCCGGTCTCGCTGATCAGGCCGAGGCTGACCATCGCCCGGACATCGCCGCGCTCGGCGGCATCGCGGTAGAGCTCGACCGCCTCCGAGCGTCCGGCCGGCGGCGCTCATGCGCGCGGGCGAGGAGCGCGGTGTAGTGCGGCAGCTCGGGCTGCAGCTCGGCTGCCTTCCGGCAGGCCTCGATGGCGCGGTCGGCATGCTGGGCGAGCTCGGCGAACGGCACGCCGGCGTGTTGGCGGTCGCGTCGCGCGGATGCGTGGCGAGCCGCCGGCAGAGCGGGCCCGGCGACGTTGTCGGCCGTTCCGCCGTCTGCGCAGCAGCGTCCAGAAGCCTCTGCGCCTCGGCCGCGTGCCGACCGTCCGGGTACTGGTCCAGATAGAGGTCGACCAGCGGCGCTGCGCGCAGCCGGCGCGCCAGATCCCAGAGCTGGCCCTCGAGCGACAGCCGGGCGCTCGTCATCGCGAGGGCAGGTTGCGCACGGACTGCTCGTCGCCGGCGTCGAGCGCCGCGACCTGGACCTCGTCGAGAAGCTCGCCGGCCTCTCGGCATGCGCGCCCTGCGGGTACCGGTCGAGATAGATGCGCAGCGAGCGTACGGTCCTCGGAACGTCGCCGCCAGCTGCCACAGCATCGTCTCGGGCGGCACGACCAGCGCGCCAGGCTTGAAGTGGAACTGCCGGGTCAGCGACGAGTTCTCCCACGGGACCTGCTGCCGCCGGTCGAGGCGAGCACGTCCTTGCGGACCGAGATCATCATCGAGCCGATGTCCTGCCCGGCCGTGTGGATGTGGCTGAGGATCGCCTCGGTGAAGGGGCTGTTCCGGCCCAGGCCGTCCTGCGCGACGTTGTCGGGCTGCGTCGAGAAGGCGAACAGAAACCCCTCGGCATCGCCGACGCGCGCAAGGCCGTTGCGCACCGGCCCCAGCACGCGTCGAGCAGGGGCCCGACCGGGTTGTTCCGGCAGGCATCGAGGAAAATCAGCTTGTGCCCTCGGCGCCCTCGAGGCTGTCGGTCATCTGCGAGAGCTTGATCGTCTGGCTCGACGATGTCCTGCTGTTCTGCAGCCTGGCGTCGACCGGCGCGAGGTAGTTCTCGTCGTCGATCTGGAAGCCGTGGCCGGCATAGTAGAAGAGAACGACGTCGAAGGTCCGCGCGGCCTGGGTGATGCCGGTCGACATGCCGAGCATCTCGTTGCGGGGAGGTCGATGCCGAGATCGACCTCGAAGTCCAGCGCCTGCAAGCGCATCGGCGATGTCGACGGCGTCGTTCGGCGGGTTCGGCAGCTCGGAAGCGCGGCATAGTCGCCGTTGCCGATCACCAGCGCGAAGCGCGTCTGCCAGCGCATCGCGGGCGCCGCCGCCAGGACCGACAGCAGAGACGAGACAGCGAGCCGAGCCATCGGGTCGGCAGCTCTAGAGGCCGACGACCCGCTCCAGATCCCTTCCCACGATGTCGAGTGCTGCTCGTGATCGCATCGCCTTGCTCTGCCTGCAGCCGCGCGACCTGCGGCTCGTCCGCCCTTATCAGCGCGATCTGTTTCCAAATCTCTGACGTTGCCGTCGCAACCGCGGCACGCGCCTTCTGCGGCGGCCTGGCGGCGGACCCGCGTCCGCTCGGCCGGGCTGCGCGCCGTCGCCAACTGCTGCACTGCGGTGGCGCGGGCTTCGGCTATCTCGCGGCTGGCCTGCTGGATCGTCGCCGAGACGCCGCGCAGCGGCTCCGGCAGATCGAGGGCGATCCGCTCGATCTGCCTGGCATACTGGTCGAGCGAGCTGCCGAGACAATCGAGGTAGCTCTCGAGCTGCGCGCCCCGGGGCCCGGCACGCCTCAACGGCGGTCTCGAGATCGCTGGACAGCAGCACCAGGCCGTCGAGCGTCGCCTCCGCGGCGGCGACGGGATCGGTCGCCCCGCCCGGAGCCGCGACGATCGGACCGCCGCCCGCTGCGCCATAGGCGATCTCGTCGCCGGGATCGGGCAGATCGAACGCCGGCGCAAGAAAGCCCGGGCTGATAACGTCGCCTTCGGGGATGACTTCGCTACCCACGTCCTCTCCGGGTTCGACGATATCGCCGCTGAACGAGATGCTGCCATCGATCGAAAGTTCGCCGTTCAAGAAGATCGAGCCGCCAGCGACGAGGGTCAGATCGGGATCGAGGATTCCCTCGCCGGTGTCGAAGGACGTGGCGGTTATGTCGGCGTCGATGATTATGTCGTTGTCCGCGAGCAGCGTCAGGCTGCCCCCGCCTGTCCATGACAGAGGGGCGGCAACGGTGATGTCGCCGCCATCCGGATTGCCACCCTGTCCGGTCTGCACCACCACGTCAATTCCGTCGAGCTGGCTCTGCAAAAGCGCGGCATCCAGGACGGAAGGGTCTCCGATGGAGGTGAACTCGACCGGGAAGGATTGGGTGCTGTCGATGTTCTGATCGGGGGCATTCGCGATCACCAGATCGAAGGGATCGAGCAGCAGCGTCCCCGCTGCGCCGCCCGGTGCCCGCAGGTCGGCCGCCCCCGCAAAGGCGAGCCGCTGCTTGCCCGACACCTCGGCGAAACCGCCGTCGCCGCCGCCCGGACCGCCGCGAGCGGCGATCTCGCCGGCGAAGGCGGTCATCTCGTCCGACCAGACGATGACAAGGCCGCCATCGCCCGCATCGAGCGCGTTCGCGGAGATTCGCGTCGCCGCATCCACCGAGGTCGTGCGGGCGCGCGGCAGGGCACCGCCGCCGCGATAGTCGCCACCGACGCGGATCGTGCCGCCGCCCTCGCGGCCGCTCGCGTCGAGCTCGGCGCCTGTCAGCCGGATCTCGGCGCCGGTGACGTCGATGACGCCCCCGGTCCATGGCCGCGGGGACGGCAGCGGCGACGTGGCGAGCGCGCCCTCGTCGGCAGGCGCCGCGCCGGCATCGAGGCGGCCCGAGACCGCCACGCTCCCGCCCGGCCCGCCGCCGAGCACGATCTCGCCCGCGCGGCCGCTGACGCTGCGCGCCTCGGCCACGCCCGACAGGTTGACGGCATAGCGTGCGGCCTGGCGCGCGGTCGCGGCGCTGATCTCGATGCGCCCGCCATCGGCCGACAGCCGCCCGCTGCTCTGGATCAGGGCATCCGCCGCCGAACCTTCCGACGGCATGGCGACGGACAGGAAGCCGTCGCCCGAAAGATCGAGCGTGACAAGCTCGCCGGCGCCGAGGCCGATCCGCCCGAGGGGCACGCTGACCGTGCCGGAATTCTCCACCGCGCCGCCCAGCAGCGCC
Source organism: uncultured Alphaproteobacteria bacterium (assembly GCA_963745085.1). Taxonomy (GTDB): domain Bacteria; phylum Pseudomonadota; class Alphaproteobacteria; order Rhodobacterales; family Rhodobacteraceae; genus Thermohalobaculum. The sequence goes on from CAVUWP010000033.1 coordinate 103,464, forward strand.
GCATAGCCGCCCCGGCCGATGTCGATCGCGCCCGCGTTGCCGACCGCGGCCGAGCGCCCGTCACCGCTGAACGTGCGCCGGCCCGCGAGAAAATCCTCGTCCGCGATGTCGAGGGTCGAGGCCACGAAGGCGCCGGCCTTGACGCTGCCGCCGCGCGTGATGGCGATACCGTTCGGATTGACGAGGAAGACCTGCCCGTTCGCCGTCAGCCGTCCGGCGATGGTGGAGGGCGTCTCTCCGGTCACCCGGTTCAGGATGACCGACGATGTCGACGGCTGCCGGATGTCGACGGACGACCCGCCGCCGATGGAAAAGCCCCGCCAGCCAACGATGGCGCTCTGCGACGACTGCCTGATCGCCATGTTCCCGGCGCCGGGCGTCGTGATGCCGACGGAGCCGTGCACCACGGTCGGGCCCGTTGGCAGATCGTCTGCCAAGACCGGCTGGCCCGTCAGCGGCGCCAGCGCCGTCCCCGCCAGGATCGCGTATCGGAGAGGCGTCCGAGGCTTTGGCATGGCTTCCCTCATCACGGGAATGATATCAGAAGCGAAAGCTTCCGACGAATGTGAACCGGTTGTCGTCCGGAACGTCGTCGTTGCGGAAGGCGCGTCCGTACTCGACCGTCAGCGAAAAGCCCGAATAGTCGGGGTCGAGCACCGCCGAGAAATCCAGCCCGATGCCTACCGAGGCGGCGCGCAAGGAGTTGGTCTCGATCACCGAAGGCTCGGCGAGGTAGAGCTCGCCGACAGCTCCGAAGACATATGGCGTGATCTGGGTGGGCAGCACCGGCGTGTCGAGCGGCCAGGGCGAGAGCGCATCGGCGCGAACGACCCAGCCGCTGTCGCCGCCGAGCGTGCCCGCATCGAAGGTGGACAGCTCGCGGAAGGAGGCGATGCCGATCTGCTCGCTGTTGGCCAGCGGATCGCCGAACGAGGTCTGCCCGCGGCCATAGACCGTATAGACGAGATGCTCGGCCAGCGGCTGGGAATAGCTGGCCGCCAGATCGAGCTTGACGAACCCGGCATCGGCCCCCTGCCGCGACAGCGGCAGCGTGGGCGTCGCGTCGTCCGACGACCGGGCGCCGAACGCATCGAGCCCGAACGAGACGGTGCCGCCGAGCTGGGCGACCGCGCCCGAGGCGAGCCGCCAGGCTCCCTCGGTCCCCAGCCTCAGGATGCGCAGATCGTCCTTCGAGATCGGCAGGTCAGAGCCGTTCGCGACGAGCAGGTCCTGGGTCTCGGTCTGCGCGTCGAAGACCAGTTCCGAGCTGAGATCGAGGGCGGTCGAGCGGATCCAGGGGTACTGGAGCCGGAGGGACAGCCGGCGGAACTCGCTCGTCGTGCCGATGGTGCCGGAGAGCTCGGGCGTGGTGTTGCTCTGCACGGCCTCCACGCCGAATGTCAGCCCGTCCGTCCCCAGTGGCAGGAGCAGGCCGACGCCGACGCTGCGCATCCGGGGATCGTCGTCGAAGACGCCGCCGGTCTCGCCGAATTCCGGGTGAGCGGCAGCGCGAAGATAGAGCATCTCGCCCTGCCCGAAGAGGCCGTTCAGTTCGAGTCCCGTCGAGATCGACCACGTGCCGAGCTCGTCGGACAGAGTGTTGTCCGTCCCGACAAAACCCGTGACGGGCCGGTACTCGGCCTCCAGCGTGATGACCGTGCCGCCGGGCTCGGCCCCGGGCGCGAGCGCCGAGATCAGCACGACGCCGGCGGCATCGCCGGCAATCAGCAGCTGGCGCTCGATCTCCTCCAGCGTCAGTCCGGGCCGCCTGACCAGCCGCTGCGTGACGCGCTCGATCCGCGCCCGCACCGGGGCGGGCACGTTCGCCAGATCGACGCGTTCGACGAAGCCGCTGACAATGACCAGCCGCAGCGCGCCGCCGTCCCGCAGCGTCTGTTCCGGCAGAACGACGCGGGCCAGCACGAGGCCGTTCTGCGCATAGGCCGCCTCGAGATCCCGGGCCGCCGCGAAGATCTCGGACAGCGGCACCGGGCGGCCGACGAGACGCTGCTCGACGGCCCGGTTCGCCTCGGCCATCTGCGGCAGGGCGCCCTCGATCGTCACCTCAGAGATCGTCACCGAGAGGTCCTGCGCCCCGGCCGGCGCCTCCAGCCCCGGCTGTCCGGAGAAGACGAGCGCGCCCTCGAGCCGCGGCGGCTCCGGGCGAAACGTCTCGGGCGTGATCTGACTCGCGGTCTGCGCGAGCGCGGCGGATCCGGTCAAGGCGACCGCCAGCGACGCCGGGACAAGACCGGAAGGCAGCGCGGCACGCCGGCAGCGCAACCGAGGGACGTCAGAGGCGCGTGGCCCCGTGTTCATCTTCAACCTGTTCCCCCGCGTGCCGTTCTGTTAACCTTATTCCTTGGCTAAGCTTCTCAACACACTTCTGTGATTGCAAGAATAGAATGCAGTGTCGATGCACCATCGGACGACGCGGGCCACCGCTCGGCGAGCGCCGGTGCGGCCCGTCGCGCATCCGTCCAACGCCGTGCGGCTGCTCGGCGGCGACCGTGACGCCGTTCGACGTCGCTGCCAGAAACGAGATCGCGGGGAGCCGATCTCTTCCCGGCAAGCAATCGGAGGTTGATCGCGCATCCGGTCCGCCTGATCTGTCTCCGCGGTGCCGGCGTTCGGAATGAGCTTGCCGACCCGATGAACCTCGTTCGCCGATGTCCCGGGGCCGGGACGGCGATCTTGCCACGTGCTTGGATCGCGTGCTGAAACGAAACCGGCCGCAGGTCGCTCGGGGCCGCGCCGGACGGGCCGGTTCGCCCCTGCTCCGGAACGACGCGCAGGCGTTTGCCTGCGTTCAGCGGCCGCATGAAGGAGGATCGAGTGCAGATCGTCGACGCCCAGATCCACCTCTGGGGAGCCGGATTGCCCAGCAACGCCGCGCACCGGCAGGTGACCTCGTTCGCAACCGCGGAGGCGATCGGCCTGATGGACGAGGCCGGCGTCGACGCCGCCGTCATCCATCCGCCGAGCTGGGACCCGAACTCGACCGAGCTGGCCTTTCGGGCGGTCGCCGACCATCCGGACCGGTTCGCGATCATGGGCTCGCTGCCGCTCGACGATCCGCAATCGCGCGAGCGGATCGCAGACTGGCGGAGCCAGCCGGGCATGCTCGGACTGCGCTACCTGTTCCTGCAGGACCCGGCCCGGACGTGGCTTCGCGACGGCACGATCGACTGGCTGTGGACAGAGGCCGAGGGGGCCGGCGTTCCGATCGCCCTGCTTGCGACGGACTCGCTGGCCGAGATCGGCAGGATCGCCGAACGCCATCCCGGGCTCCGCCTGACGATCGACCATATGGGCGGGCGCGGCGGCAACACGACGCTGAAGGACGATGCGGCCATGGCGCACATGCCGGATCTCCTGAAGCTGGCGCGTTCGCCGAACGTCGCGATCAAGGCGACCGGCGCGCCCGGCTACTCCAGCGAGGGCTATCCATTCCGCTCGATGCACGGCCATCTGCGCCGGATCTATGACGCCTTCGGCCCGGATCGCCTGTTCTGGGGGACGGACATCACCAAGATGCCGTGTTCCTGGCGGCAGTGCATTACCATGTTCACCGAGGACCTCGATTGGCTCGGCGATGAGGACCGGCGGCTTGTCATGGGCGAGGCGGTCTGCGCCTGGTGGGGGTGGGACCGGTCCGCCGGGCGCCTCGATCGCAGGCCCAATTCACGACCCTATGACGCGGCGGATGACCGATAACCCCTTGATGAGGTTGGTGGGCGCGGCTGGGATTGAACCAGCGACCCCTACGATGTCAACGTAGTGCTCTCCCGCTGAGCTACGCGCCCTCAGTCGTTGCCGAGGCTATAGGCGGGCCACCGGCGCCGTGCAAGCCCCTAAGTGCCGCGCCCGAAACAGGTGCAAACGGCGCGGCTTGCGCCTAGATTGCAGTTCATGACGATGCTCCCGTTTCGCCTGATCGAGCCGCCGCGCCTGACGACGGGGGCCGTCTTCAACTCGCCGCACAGCGGCAGCGACTATCCCGATGCGCTGCTGGCGCGCACCCGGCTCGACCGGCTGCAGCTGCGCGCCTCGGAGGACGCGCTGATCGACCGGCTGTTCGCGCCGGCGGCGATGCTGGGCGCGCCGCTGCTGGCGGCGACGGCGCCGCGCGCCTGGGTGGACCTCAACCGCGGCCCCTCCGAGCTCGACCCGGCGCTGATCGAGGGGGTGCGCGCCACCGGCCTCAACCAGCAAATCGCCGCCGGGCTGGGCGTCGTGCCGCGCATCGTCTCCGAGGGCGCGGCGATCTATAATGGCAAGATCACGCTGGCCGAGGCGAACGACCGCATCCGCAGCGTGCACGCGCCCTACCATGCCCGGCTGGAGTCGCTGCTGCTGCGGGCACGCACCGAGTTCGGCACCGCCATCCTCTTCGACTGCCATTCCATGCCTTCGGATGCGCTGCGGGCGGCCCCGCGGGTGCGCGGTCGGGTGCCCGAGATCGTGCTCGGCGACCGCTTCGGCGCCGCCGCGACGCGCGACATCGTCGCCGAGACGCAGATCGCCTTCGAGGCGGCGGGCTTCGTCGTCGCCCGCAACGCACCCTTCGCCGGCGGCTATATCACCCAGCGCTACGGCAAGCCGTCGCGCGGGCTGAACGCCGTGCAGATCGAGATCGACCGCGCCCTCTATCTCGACCAGCGGCGCGTCGAGCCGAGCGCCGGCTATGCCGAGATCGCCCGCCGTCTCGAGCGCGTCATCGCCCAGCTCTGCGCCATGGAGCCGGGCGCTTCGGCGCTCGCCGCCGAATAGCGCCATCAGCCGGGCCCGACGTGCCCGGCACCCCGCAAAGATCAGTGCGGCGGGACGAGCGTGCTGTCCGCGTGGCTGAAATGCTGGAGCGGCCCGCCGTCGCACGGCTCCAGCACCAGCGAGCGTGACAGCTGGATGGCGACGTTGCCCAGGACCGCAGGCTCGATCGTCGCACACAGATTGTTCCCCGAGGCGAGCGTGAAGTCGGCATTGGTGAACGCCTGCTTCGTCCAGACCTGACTTGCCGCGCCGTTGCACTCGAACAGGATCGGCGCCGCGCCGGCGACGGCGACGCCGCCGTTCACGTCGAGACATAGCCCGCTGCCGATCTGGCGCAACGTCATCGCGCCGCCGCCACCGCCGGGCACCGCCGGGTCGAGGTTGCGCAGCTCCCATGCCGTGTCCTGCGAAAGCGTCACGCCCCGGTTGCAGCCGCCGCTGACCGACAGCCGGCAATTCGGCACCGCCGGCCGCGCGCCGGCGAGCGCATGAGCGCCGACGACCACCGGGCCGTCGAGCGGGATCGAGAAGATCTGCGCATCGATGAAGTTGCCGAAGGTGCCGACGAAGGGCGCCCCAAGCGACCCGTGGTGCCCGAGCTTGTCGAGGTCCGCGGCCAGAGCCGCCATCACCTGCTCGCCATAACGATCCAGCAGCTCTTGCTCGCCAGCCAGGCCGACCGCCTGGGCGGGATTCGTGGTGCACAGCGTACCGACGGTCGCCGGGTTCATGGCGATGGTCTCGCGCCCGGTCTCGGCCACGGTGTCGGTCATCGAATCGACCGTCTCGACGGCGAAGACGCAGTTTCCGGCGGCGTCGGCGAACCGGTCAACCGCCTCGAGCCGCGAGAACGCCGCCATGCGCAGGTGTTCGTCGAGCGTCACGGGCTCGTCGGCGAACAGCTCAAAGTCGTTCGGCGTCGTCAGGAACGCGGCATGGTCCAGCAGGGCCGGACCGAATTCCGCGACGAGCCGTTGCGGATTGTCGCCCGCGTAGAGGTCGAGGGCGACGAACCAGGTGGCGACCGCCGCCGCGTAGACCTCGAACGACGGATAGACCATGAACCGGGTGCGGATCGTCTGGTCGGTGGGTGCGACGTTGCTCCACTGCCAGACGTCGAAGTCGATGCTGTTCTTCAGCCGATTGGCGGCCGTCATCGCCCGGAACGCGAGCACCTTGCGCTGGCCGGCATCGGCGGGCTGCGTCCGCAGTTCCTCGTTGATGATGGTGAGCTCGTCCTTCACCGTCCTCAATTCGTTTAGGCGCGCCCGATTTTCTACACGCACGAGTTCGACCTGCACTTGCCTCAGCCGGGCCTCGACCAACGCCAGGCGCGGCTCCATGTTGGCGAGCATCGCCTCGACCGCGGCAAGCCGGCTGTCGAGCACCGATGGCGTCGTCGGCACCAACTCACCCGCCCGGACGATCCCGAGCATCGTGCTCGCGAACGGCACGCCGGTCGTCGCGTCGAAGGCGCCGGCAAGGATGTCGTCCGCGTCGGCCGCGGCATAGTCGGGACGGACAAGAAAAAGCGGAAGCACTAACAATGCGGTACATGCCTTCCAGGACGGCGACATGGCGTTTGACTCCATTTTTAGTTTACTTAAGATACGCTTAATTTTGGCATTTAACAACTCCCATTTGCAGACTTCTTCCGAGATCGCGCGCGCGCGGGCACGTGATCGCCGACCATTCCACCGGAACGAACCTTCGCTGGCCCTTCGAACGGACGGCATCTTCTTGCGGGGCGCGCTCTCGGTTACCACTGGCGTCGACAGCACGCGGGGCGGCTGGTTCCCGGCAGCGCCTGCCGGTCGCGGCGGCAGGCATTCCGCAAAAAAAACGGGCCGCGTTGCCGCGGCCCGAGTTCAAGGGAGGAAACGCCCAGGATGGGCGAGCGATACAGGATATCGCTGGAGAACAGTTTAGGTGTGCGGCGCAAAAAATCAAAGGTGCAGTGCAGCACACATAGCTGGTATGCGTTGCCTGTTGACTCTATTGCACCATACGCAGTGGCCGCAATGTGCTGCCACGCATGATGTTGAGGGCACCCGCCAGCTGAACGCTATCGGAGCGCCCGGCCGCGAATGATTGCGTCCTTGCCGTAGCGGTTGCGGATGCGGTCCGTCGCTGCCTCGGCCTCTGCATGCCCGTCGCTCCGGTCGGCGAACAGCCGCGCCGTCGGCCGCCCGTCCGCCAGATCGGCAAGCGCGCTCAGCCCGACGCCGATAAGCCGGAACGGCCCCTGCCCCATCTCGCGCAGCAGCATCGGCTCGGCCATGCGGTAGATCACCTCGGCCAGGTTCGTCGGCTCGGGCAGCCGCGCCTGCCGCGTCACCGTGCGGAAGGCCCCCGTCTTCAGCTTCAGCACGATGGTGCGGCCGCCCATGCGCCGGGTCTTGGCGCGGTCCGAGGCGTTGACGGCCAGCCGCCACAGATGGCCGATCAGCCGGTCGGCATCGCCGATGTCCTCGTCGAACGTCATCTCGGACGAGATCGACTTGACCGGCTGGTCCGGGTTGACGCGGCGGTTGTCGATGCCCGACGCCAGATCGTGCAGCCGCCGGCCGATGCGCCCATAGCGTGCCACCAGCTCCCCGACATCGACCTTGCGCAGGTCGGCATTCGTGTGCACGCCGTCCGCCTCCAGCCGGTCGGCGAGCGCCTGCCCAACCCCCCAGATCGAACGCACCGGGCGCGGCGCCAGAAAGCCCAGCGTCTCGGCCCGGCCGATCACCGCAAAGCCGCGCGGCTTGTCGAGCTCGGAGGCGATCTTCGCCAGGTACTTGTTGTGGCTGAGGCCGACCGAGACGGTGACGCCGATCTCGCGCTCGATCTCGAGCGCCAGGCGCGCCATGGTAAGCGCCGGCGGCCCGCCCAGCAGCCGGTCGGTGCCGGCGAGGTCGAGGAACGCCTCGTCGAGCGACAACGGTTCCACGCGGGGTGTCAGCGCCCGCATGCGCGCCCGGATATCGCGGCCGACGGCGTCGTAGAGCTCCATGCGCGGCCGCACGACCATGGCCTCCGGGCACAGTTCCAGCGCCTTGAACATTGGCATTGCCGAGCGCACGCCGGCGACGCGCGCAATGTAGCAGCAGGTCGACAACTCCCCGCCGCCCGCCGCCGACGATCACCGGCTTGTCGCGGAGCGACGGGTCGTCGCGCTTCTCCACCGCCGCGTAGAATGCGTCGCAGTCCAGATGCGCGATCCCCAGCCGTCCCAGCTCGGGATGCGCCAGCACGCGAGCCCCGCTGCACTTCGCACAGCGCAGCCCGGGCGGCTTGTCGAACCAGGTCAGACAATCGCGGCAAAGAGCAGCCATCGGCCCTCCGGCGGAACGGTCGACTGTGTCACATCCGTTCGGTAGAGGAAAGATGCACGCCACTGCATTGCGACAGCATCGCACCGGCACTGCGCTGCACGCCTTCAGAGAGAAAGACCGCAGTACCGCGACGGCGGGGAAGTTCCCGTAATCGGATACGCCGCGGAAAGGTCTGGCCGTCCCCTTACCGGTCGACCAGCTTGTTGAAGCGGCTCTCCTTGCCGCCCGAGGTCTCGTCCTGGAGCAGCAGCGCCAGCTTGCGGTCCTCGAAGACCTGGAAGAACTCGTCCCACGAGATCTCCTCCAGCCCCTCGTCCGGCTCGCCGAAGTCGATGCGCAGGATGCCGGCATCGTCCGACTTGCCGCCCGTGCCCTTGACGCGTGACGGCCGGCCGCCGCGTTCGTCGGCCCAGCTGCGGATCTCGTCGTGATCGGTGGTCTTGTCGGCGCTGCTCATTCCCGCCTCCGCTGCTCGGTACTCGTCGGAACTGCTTGGGCTAGAACGCGCCCGGTACAGTGTTGGTTCACGCCCGGCGGCGTCCGAAGAGCGGAGACGAAAACGGCCGGGCACAGCGCCCGGCCGCCTCCACGGTCAGAGATGTCGCGCCGGCTATTGCGGCTGTGGCGCCATGCCGCCCGTGTCGGGGCCGGCGTCGAAGTCGGGGCGACGCGGCTTGCCGGCCTTGGGA